>DCCG01000046.1 GCA_002314145.1 Thalassolituus sp. UBA1087
GGCCCCTCTATGAGGACAAGGGGCTTTGAAGTTCTCACAAAAGTTCAAATAAAAAATTGTGGGACAACAGCGGGCCAAAGCCCGGTTTTTGTTTCTCCGAATGCACCGCCGGTGTGTCAGAGGGTAAAGCTCGATACTTCCTGTTTCAGGCTGGCGGACTGTGAATGCAGTTCGTCCACGGCCCGGGCAATGGAATCGGTACTTTGGGAGCCCTGACTGCTGAGGTCTTTGGCGCTGGTCAGGTTGGAGTTGATGTTATTAATAACGGAGGTCTGTTCTTCAATGGCGGAAGCGACCTGCAGAATACGGTCACTGATACTGACCATAAGGTCGGAGACAGCGCTGATATTCTCTTCAGACTGAGTGGCGTACTCGACCGTTTTAACGGCTTTTTCCTGACTCTGATTCATGGTTTCCACAGCGCGGTTAACACCGGCGCGGAGCTTTTCAATCATCACGTTAATATCGCCGGTGGACTGCTGTGTCTTACTGGCCAGGGTACGTACTTCATCAGCAACAACCGCGAATCCACGGCCCTGTTCACCGGCCCGTGCTGCTTCAATGGCGGCGTTCAATGCCAGCAGGTTGGTTTGCTCTGCAATACCTTTGATGACATCAAGTACCGAGGCAATATTGGTGGTTTCTGCCACCAGTTCCTGAATAACTTCGCCGGAATGATTAACATTGTCGGCCAGCGCCTGAATTTCTGCCATCGCATGGCGGAACTGTCCACTGACTTCCGTGGCTGTTTTATCAGCGGTTTTCGCTTCGTCCGATACCTGTTGTGTATTGGATGAGACTTCTTCAATGGCCAGACCCATTTCATGGTTGGCCGTGGCCACGGTATCCATCAGTCCGGCGTAATCTGTGCTGATGCGCTGGCTGTCGTTGGCCGTGCTTTTCAGACCATCACTGGTTGAGCTCAGGCCGTTGGCTACCTGCTGAATTGTACCGATCATCTGCTGCATGCCACTGATAAAGCGGTTGAAATTGTGACTCATGACACCGATCTCGTCTTTGCCCAGGTCCGGCATGCGGATGGTGAGATCGCCTTTGCCTTCCGCCATCTGGCCGAGCACGGCACTGAGTTGATTGACCGGGCCGGTAATCAGGCGCGGGAAAAACACAGCGACCACAACAGCAATAACCAGCGCGACCAGTAACAGTGTGAAAATCGTTGTCATGGTGGCTGCTTTTGCCGCCTGTGCACTTTCGGTCAGACGCGCAGCTTCTTTGCCGATATTTTCACCCAGGCTGTCGAGGATTTCGCGGATAGCTTCGAATTCCTGTTCCAGACTGGTAGTACTGATTTCCGCAGCGGCCGTAACGGAAATAAAACCTTTCATTGAGCGGTCGACAAGTTGTTCAGTTTTCGGGCGCCATTCATTAAATGCCTGCAGAAAATCCTGAGCCAGCTGTTTGGTTTCGTCAGAAATATCCAGAGTCTGCAGACGGGTCAGGCGTTCCTGTACCTGATCAAGGTTTTCTTTATGCATTTCGACAAACAGTTCTTCCATGGTGCCGAGCGCCAGAGTACGTTCGGCGATCTGGGCCTGATACAGATCACGGTCCGCATTCAGTACCAGCTGCAGTGCAGGCAGATATTCGTTGTTAATATGGCCATAGTCTTTTGTAATACTCTGTAATGCACTGAGCTGAACATAAGATAATACTGCAAGCAGTATTACCAGTACGGCAATGGGTGTAATCAGTTTTTTAGCCAGGCTAAGGTCAGACCACTTCATTCAGACCTCCGGTCGTTAAATCAGGAAATACCGCGTGGCGCGGTTACTCATTCAGATTAGTTGAGAGTCCGTTTTAAGCAACCTGAATAGCTGGGTTTAGTATTGATATAAATATTATTAAGGCAGCCGGGTGTCCCCCGGCCGCGACTGTCTGACAGTTGAAAGAGGGGCCTCAGGCCGGAGGGTCTGAACGTAAATAATGGCTGCTGTTGAGACGGTACCAGCCGGCGATACTGTAGCGGTCACGTTCTGCGGCCAGTACCTCGTGAGGAAATTCTTCACTTAAGAAAACAACCAGGGTGCCGAACCTGGGGAGGACCCTGGTCAGTTCCGGCTGTTCTCCATGACCGTGATACATAACCAGCTCGCCATGGTGCCGGGTTTGCCAATCGGGATTCAGGTAGAGCACGGTGGTCAGAATACGGTTGGCCTGACCTTTAAAAGCATCCTGATGTTTTTTATAAAAATCCCCCGGCCGGTAGTGTGCAAAGTGGCATTCGTAACTGAATAATCCAAGAAACAGTTCCCGGTTGAGAAACTGTTGCAGATTATATGCAAAAGTCAGCCAGGATTGTTCATGCGGGTTATCGTTAGTTAACCAGTGGATGCGGTCACGCCGCACAAATGCATTCAGCTGATGGTCCTGAAGGCGGCCGGTACCGGCCCGCTGAAATTCGTCTGTGTCCATATTGGCGAGACGATACAGCAATCCGGATGAAAGACGCACGGGAACCGCATCCCGTTGTACAGAATAACCCTGCTGGCGGATGTCAGCCGCAATATCAGTGAACAGTGCTGACTGAGCAGCATCCGCCAGCGTCTCATGAACGGGATTCACGGTATGTTGTCGTCCTGAAAAAAGGGAAGCGGTTTTTACGCTATTTCAGGCACTGAGAAAAACGAAATATATTACTGGTGTGGATAAAATATCCTGCATGCCGGGCGGGGGTTACCCCGCCCAGATCACCGACACCGCCAATATCAGGAACAGCGCGCTGGTCAGATAACGCGCCAGATGCAGTGGCATACGACGCATCAGCCGCTCACCAAAATAAATAACCGGAATATTAGCCGCCAGCATTCCCAGTGTGGTACCTGCTGTCACCCAGAAAACGGAGCTGTATTCCGCGCCCAGCAGTACGGTGGCGACCTGTGTTTTGTCGCCTATTTCGGCAACAAAAAATAATGCACAGGTCGCCAGAAAAGCGCCCCATGCTTCATGGGTATTGGTTTCGTCATCTTCTTTATCCGGAATCAGAACCCAGAGCGCCATCAGTGCGAAGCCGGCTGCTAATATCCATTCAATATGATGGTCATCTGCCCATTGCTGCAGAGACTGTTCCAGCCATACACCCAGCCAGGCGGATAACGCATGATTGAGCAGAGTCGCGAGCAGTATACCCATGACAATCGCGGGCTTGTTACGGAAGCGCAGGGTCAGCAGCAGAGAAAGTAGCTGGGTTTTGTCGCCTATTTCAGCAACGGCAACAATCACTGTGGAGGTCAGCAGGGTGGAAACGGCAGAAGGCGAATCGGCGAGGGTATGGCTCAGGCTATGGATCAGGTCAGTCATGTAATCATTTTCCGGGCGGAATATTTAACCAAAGACAGACAGCAGAATGCCGCCCTGGTCACTCCGGTATCTGTCTCAGGTCTCATCGAACCGGGATCGCAGTGATCCGGGTTCCCGGTGCCATAAGCTTGAGGCTTAATTATGTTGACAGCGGGACCGGCAGGTTGCTTGAACTCAGCCGGCAGATTACTCCCCCAAGAGTGGCGCTAATAATATACCAGCACGGCGGCCTTGTCATGACCATCAGAGATTTTTATCCCCGGCGGAAAATTAATTCGATTTACCTGACAGCCGGGCGGTGAAACGATGCGTCCCCTGTGAATATGTGCGCATGAATATATCCGCATCATGTCGGGAAGGACGAAATGAGCAGCAGAAAAGAGCACCACAATGACGAATATTTCGATGACGTCAGTCAGGCAAAAATAAAAGCCCGTGGCCGCAGTGCCGACTACGAAAAAAAGCGCCGGCGGGCAGAGCGGATACTTGAACAGGCCAGATTGCGCGATATGCTGGGTTATGATGTTGATTATCCGGATGTCTGAGGGGCTGTTCTGAGGCCTGTTGTATCATCCGTTTATTTTTAGCCAGGACTTTCTGACTGCAGCATGTCCTGGCCTTATAACCTATGCGGGAGCAATACTATGCTCAGCCAGCCTGCCTTCAGTGATATTTTAAAAGCCCTGATCCGCTCGCCGTCAGTAGTCGGTGCAGAGCATTCGTTCTTCCGGGTGTTGCAGCGTGAGCTGGAAGAGCGGGGCGCCCGCGTAACCTGGTATGAAGGTCTGCTGGTGGCGCAGGGCAAAGAACCTGACAGTCTGATGTTATCAGCCCACATTGATCGCCATGGGCTGATCTGTACCGGGCCGGACGAATTTCAGTACGCTGCCTTTGTGTCCGGTGGCCGATCTGATCTGCTGGGTAATTCCGTGTCTGAAGAATTAATGAAGACCATCGTTGACCGTTTTACCGGCGAAGATGTCTTTGCCTATGAACCCTGGTCGGGCGCGTATCGCGGCCAGGGGGCTATCCGCTCGGCTTACATCTGCCCGCAGCGCAACAACCTGATTTTTGAATTATCGGACATGGCCCACCTGGTGGCCGGTACGCCAGTGGCATTCCGTGACCGGCTGGCGGTGGAAAACGGGCGCCTGAGTGGGCAACTGGATAATGTGCTGACCGCCGCCATTCTGGTCTTTCTGTTTGAACTGGGATTTACCGGCACTGCGTTTTTTACCGCTCAGGAGGAGGCTGGCCGCAGCTGGCGTTATCTGCTGGAGTGGTTCCGCCGTTTTGGCGGTTCAACCAACCAGTTACTGGTGGTGGATACCAGCCCGTACCCGGATACAGACGCAGCGGAGCAACAACAGGTGGTACTGCGGCACAGTGATGCCAATGCCGCTTTCAACCAGTCATTGACCACGCGTCTGGCGGATCAGTGCGGGAATCTTGGTATCAGTTACCACTTTAAGGATGATTATATCCGTGTGCAGAATGAACAGCTGGCCGCTGCCGGGCAACCGTTAAAGTCACTGGGCAGTACGGAAATGGGGCGCATTATTGCTGCCTCCGGTGGGCTGGTTGACGGTACAACCCTGCAGATTCCCACCACGGGATACCATACAATGCATGAAACCGCGGCCATCAGTGCCTGCCAAGCGTTTTTACAGCTGATATGCGCGCTCGCCGATCTTCCCTGTCCATCACCGGAGGCCGGATAAACAATGCACGAAGCACTGCCATTGCCCGCCACAGATCAGGAAGCGGAAATGGCTTTCCTGTTCCCCTCTGGCCGCAGTTCCCGGTTACCTTGTCTGGTGTATGAAACCGCCAGAGATTTCCTCTCCGCACCGCGTCAGTACTGCCTGTTAGAGTTTGACGCTGACGCCTGGCTGACATCCGCTTCAGACCCAGGTGAAGCACTGGAATACGGACTGCATACAGAGGCTGGTGAAGAGGGGTTAACCCGGCTGATTTTCAACTGGCCGGACCGTTGTGTGGAGGTTATCTGCCAGCAGGTCAGTGTGCTGATGCAGACCAGCCATGAAGCCAGTGCCATGGACGTTATCGGGCTCTGGCTACAGTCAGGGAAATGATTATTCGTCGACCAGCAGGGTCCGTTCGGGCTTATCCGTTACTTTCAGTATGTGATAACCAAACGTCGTTTTAACCGGACCACAATACAGTGATTCGTCATCATGGCCGGCCAGGGCTTTAAGTAACTCAGCCGGCAGCTGGTCGGTATTGTGGTAACCGGCAAAGCCCTGCTGTCTGGCGGACGGACAGGCCGAGTATTCACTGGCCAGCTCCGCAAAGTCTGCGCCCAGTGACAGTTCCTTCATAACGTCATTGGCCAGTAGCGGGCTTTTCAGCAGAATATGGTGCAGGGCAAGTGTGCTCATAACAGATCCGGTTCATTCACAGGGTGTTCCCTGAGTTTAGTTTATGAACGGGATTTTTCGAGCAGAATGCCGGCCGTGACGGAGCACAGACAAAAGCCCAGAAACCAGTAAAAGCCCGGCTGCAGGGTTGCCGACACTTCGGCCGTTGCCTGGGCGGTAAAAAACGCGACCAGCATCGCGATGACAAAGACATCCGCCATCGACCATTTGCCCAGCACGGCGATTACTTTCCACAGCCCCGGTTGGCGGCTGAACCAGGCCGTCAGAATCAGGGCCAGCTTGAGCAGCGGAATAATCACTGAGAAAGAGAGGATCATCACGCTGACCAGCGTGTAATCCAGTTCGTGCAGTTTGCTGACGGTTTGCCAGACAGAACGGGTTTCGTGAAACAGGCTGGTGGATATACCAAACATCCGGAGGCTGGCATCCACCGTCATAATAGGCTGGGTGACCCCGGGCCAGAGTAGCAGAAAGCTGCCCAGCGTGAGCACAAGGCCGGCCTTCTGAGCCAGACTGTGCGGCTGGCCGGCAGCATTCCCGGGCTTCATTGGTCAGGCAGGGTAACGTTCAGCTCCAGTACGGATGTACTGCCCTGATTTTCCAGGCTGACGTTAATATCGTCGTCACCGATCGGCACGTATTTGCGGATAACGGCCAGCAATTCCTGCTGCATCTGTGGCAGGTAATCCGGGCCGTTGTTACGTGCCCGGTCATGGGCAACCAGAATCTGCAGGCGTTCTCTGGCGACGGATGCGCTGGTTTTCTGCTCCTTGCGGAAATAGTCCATTAAACTCATACATCAACCCCCAAAGACACGTTTCAGGAAGCCTTTTTTCTGTTTTTCCAGAAAACGGTGGGGCAGGTCTTCACCCAGATAGCGGGCGACGGCATCGGCGTAGGCCTGGCCGGCATCGCTGTCGGCGTCATGCACCACAGGAACGCCCTGGTTGGAGGCTTTCAGTACCGCTTCCGACTCGGGAATCACGCCCAGCAGCGGAATCGCCAGAATGTCTTCCACATCATTGACCGACAACATTTCGCCACGCTCTACGCGATCCGGATTGTAGCGGGTGAGCAGCAGGTGTTCTTTGACACTCTTGCCCTGTTCAGCCATACGCGACTTGCTCTGCAGGATACCGATAATACGATCCGAGTCACGTACGGAAGACACTTCAGGGTTGGTGACGATGACTGCTTCTTCGGCAAAGTAGAGCGCCATCTGAGCACCGTGTTCAATGCCTGCAGGAGAATCGCAGACGATGTAGTCGAAATCTTTGCCCAGTTCATCCAGCACTTTGGAAACACCCTCATGGGTGAGGGCATCTTTATCCCGTGTCTGGGAAGCCGGCAGAACAAACAGGTTATCGAGGCGTTTGTCTTTGATCAGCGATTGTTTCAGGGAGGATTCGCCCTGAACAACGTTGACAAAATCGTAGACCACGCGGCGTTCACAACCCATCACCAGATCGAGGTTACGCAGACCTACATCAAAATCGATAACAACGGTTTTATGTCCTTTCATTGCCAGTGCGGCAGCAAACGCTGCACTGGTGGTGGTTTTACCCACTCCGCCTTTACCGGAGGTGACAACAATTATTTTTGCCAAAGCCGTATTTCCCTGAAATATCAATGTGTGGCGCAGTATTTATCAAACACTGGCTATGTTCAAGTTACCATCAGTGAGACTGATCACAACGCTTTTCTGATGTTCATCCGGCGGCGTTTCGAACAACCGGTACTGACCGGCGATGGCGACCAGTTCTGCATCAAACTGCTGACAGCCAATAACGGCACTTTGTTCACCTTTAACCCCGGCCAGGGCACGTCCGCGCAGCGCACCATAAATGTGGATATCACCGGTGGCGAGTACTTCAGCCCCGGCACTGACCATGCCGAGAATTATCAGATCGCCATCGGTAAACAGCTGTTGGCCGGAGCGGATATTGCCGGTATGAATTTTCACACTGCGGCTGGGGAGCGTGGCTTCCGCCGGCGCTTCGGCACTGGTTTTACGGGCGCTGGCCTTGCCCAGATCCGCAAGGCCGGCTTCTTCGCACTGGGCTTGCCAGGATGGGTCACAGTTGCGCACCGCCACGGGCAATAAACCATTGGCCCGGCAGAGGCCGGTTAACTGCGCTATCGACAGCTGGTCAGCGTCCAGCGCCTGCAGATCCAGAATGCAGGGCAGATTGGTAAACAGGGCAGGGGCTTCATTTTTTTTCTGCGTCAGTACCGATTCTATGGCGCTGATATCGGACGTACTGAACTGCAGTATGGTCAGCGGAACGGATCCGGCTTTCAGGCTGACAGCGGCCATATCAGACTCTGGCCTGCAGCGGGAAGTGGTCAAATTCGATATTACTCAGGCCTTCTGCCTGAACACGGCGCAGATTATGGTGATTATCTTCCTGCGGTGTGGCGAGTACATCCCGGTAATGTTCACCAAAACAGCGCAGTGTCTGTTCTGTACTCAGTGCCAGACGTTCTGCCAGCGCAAAGACCCGGGCTGAGCCCTGGTTCTGATCCGCGCTGTTGCTGACATTGCCGTTGCGGAAAGCGGTGGGGGTAAATTCAAACCAGGTATCAATAAATGACAGGGTGTCGGCAAAGCGGTGGGTGTCTTGTTCAATGGCCTGTAAAAAATCGGCCTTTGCCTGATTAAAATCGCTCACAACAGTTTCCTCAGATCACTATAACTCAGTAAAAGTGCGCTAAGGCTACCATTGTGGACAGGATTCTGCCATGTATCTTGATTCTTTTTCTGTATGAATATACAGTACTTTTAACCAGTACAGCACAGGTGATCAGGCCCGTGAATCTCAATAATCCGGTGAAGGCTTCCCGCATTGATAATGTCGCAGGTGACGTCAGTCCGTCTGACGCAACACTGGTGGCAGAGCAACAGCGCAAAGTTATTCATATTGATTGTGACTGCTTTTTTGCATCGGTTGAGATGCGTGAAAACCCGGCTTTACGCGATGTGCCCATCGCCATTGGGGGGGAAGCGGATCGCCGTGGCGTGGTGGCCACCTGTAATTATCCGGCGCGTGCTTTTGGCGTACGCTCCGCCATGGCGACGGCCCAGGCCCGCAAGCTTTGTCCTCATCTTAAGCTGTTGCCCGGACGTATGGCGCTTTACCGTGATGTGTCGGCGCGCCTGATGGACATCCTGGCCGATTATGCGCTGCAGCTGGAACAGGTGTCTGTGGATGAAGCCTATCTGGAAATTGCCCCACAACGGAATGCCACAGCCATTGCTGAAGAAATCCGGCAACGGGTCAGAGAAGAACTGGGAATCACGGTATCGGCCGGTATCGCGCCGAATA
Source organism: Thalassolituus sp. UBA1087 (assembly GCA_002314145.1). GTDB lineage: Bacteria > Pseudomonadota > Gammaproteobacteria > Pseudomonadales > Oceanobacteraceae > Venatoribacter. The sequence goes on from DCCG01000046.1 coordinate 9,047, forward strand.
AATTTCTCGCCAAAATTGCATCTGACTGGAATAAACCCGATGGCCAGTGGGTGGTGCGCCCTGCGCAGGTGGATGAGTTTGTCGCCGCGCTGCCACTGAAAAAAATCCCGGGTATCGGCCCGGCCATGGAAAAAAAACTCACGCTGTATAAATTGCATACCTGTGCTGACGTCCGTCAGTGGCCGCTGATGGAACTGGTGCGCACCTTCGGACGTACCGGTGCCATGCTGTATGAGCGTGCGCGCGGCATTGATCACCGCCTGCTGAACAATGAACGGCTGCGTAAGTCGGTCAGCGTAGAACGCACCTTTGCTCAGGATCTGGCGGGTGAAGCTCATTGCCTGGCGCAGATTCCGCAGTTGTGGGAACGCTGGCAGGAGCGGGTGGAGCGCAGTGGCTGGCGTACCTCAGCGCTGGCGCCGTTCGTCAAAGTGAAGTTTGCTGATTTCACTCAGACCACGCTGGCAGACAGTCATGAAGAAGCCACCACAGAGGGATTCAGCCGCTTACTGCAGCTGGCGTTAAAGCGGGAAAATAAAGCCGTGCGCCTGTTGGGAATCGGTGGCCGGCTGCCGGAAGTGGATCCGAATCAGCTGACGCTGTTCTGAGCGCGGGCCGCTTGCCCGGTGGCGTGGCCGGGATAGCCGGCGCGCTTCAGAGGACGCCGTTGAACATACCGGCCGGCCAGAGGATCAGTGATGTCTGACTGATCAGCAGACCCAGCGCAGCGCCGACCAGTACATCGGTCGGATAGTGCATGCCCAGAATTACCCGTGACAAAGCAACCAGAATGGCGAAAGGCACGACCAGCCAGAACAGTGCCGGAACAAACACGCAGAAAAGAACCGCAAAGTTGACCGCATTCATCGTATGCCCGGAAGGGAAGCTGTACAGATCCAGTGGTGCCGTGTGGGCACTGATGGCATCCCAGGAAATAAACGGGCGCTGACGTACCAGGCGATTTTTCAGCTGACTGTATATCAGTACACAGGTGAGGCCGGTCACTGCCATGTGGCCAATGGCTTCTGCCGCCGCAGTGCCCATGAACAGTGGCAGGCACAGCGCCAGTGTGTACCAGAACACCCCATCACCGAGACGGCTCACCGCCTTAAAGAAAAGACGGACGGATGTATAACGTCCGGTGCCGTTGAGGCGCTGGCAAAGGTTCAGTTCGAAGCGATCAGCTTTGCTGAACAGCAGAGCGCTTCGTGCTGGCAGCGTTTTGCTCATGTCCATGGGTCAGATCCTCTTGCCGGTCTCCTGCCAGATGGCGGGAGAATTCTTCAACAATGCGCTCCCAGCCAATGGCCAGAGCATGGTTTCGCGCGTTGGTGCGCAGTGTCCGTAACATATTGGGGCTGTCCGTCAGTGTGGCGGCGCCGTCGATAAACTGTTCGCTGTCGGCAAACGCGGCGAGCATGCCGTTTTCTGCATGACGGATATGTTCATGGCCGGCGGCGTAATCAAAACTCACCACGGCCAGACCACTGGCCATGGCTTCCGTCACCACATTGCCGAAGGTGTCGGTCAGGCTGGGGAAAAGAAACACATCGCCGCTGGCATAATGTGCAGCGAGTTCTTCTCCGCGTTTCATGCCACAGCAGATCACTTCCGGCTGCTGCTCGCGGATAGCCGGTAACAGCGGGCCATCGCCCACCAGCACCAGTCGCACCCGCTCATCGGCAGCGTGCAGGCGGCGATAGGTTTCCAGTGCCAGCTCAAGATTTTTTTCGGCGGCAATGCGGCCGACGTACAGCAGTACGACATCATCCGGACGTGTGCCCCATTGCTCGCGCAGAGCATCACTGCGTTTGCGCGGAGAAAAGAGCGCGCTGTCCACCCCGCGGGAAAATACATGCACGTTATGAAAGCCGTGGCCGCTGAGCTGATTACGCTGAATACCGGTGGGCACCAGAGTGGCCGCGGTACGGTTGTGGAAATGGCGCAGATAACGGTACGCCAGACCTTCCAGCCAGCCCAGCCGGTAGTGTTCTATGTACTGATGAAAATTGGTGTGAAAACCACTGATGGTGCGGATGCCGGCTTTGCGGGCGGCACGCACCGCGGCCCAGCCCATGGGGCCCTCGGTGGCAACATAGATGGCCTGAGGAGCGAACGCTTTTAATGCTTTGGTGATGCGGTCGGACACCGGCAGACCAAAGCGCAGGCTGTCGTAGCCCGGGATGGGCAGCCCCGGCAGGCGCAGAAGATCGTCGGCCTGGCCGTTATCGGTATCGCCTTTCCCCTGATGAGGGCGGATAAGCTGTACCTTAACACCACCGGCCCGCAGGCCATTCACCAGGTGTCCCAGCGTATTGGCAACGCCGTTAATTTCCGGGGCAAAGGTTTCTGTCACTATGGTGACCCGCTTAAGGGCGGACTGACTCATAAAGCATCACTGGTTAACTGTCTGAGTGATACTTTGCGCATGCTATGTGACAGTTATCTTGCAGCGCCGTGACAGTCTGGTGAAGTCAGACCAATATCAGCAAAAAGCGTGGGAAAGCCTGTGGCCCGCGGGCCACAGGGTCAGCGATTGCGTTCTTCGCGATAGTAAGAGGGGGCGTGCTGGGTCCAGCGGCGGAAGGCTTTGCGGAAATTAGACGGGTCCGAATAGCCCACCAGAGCAGCCAGTTCTTCAATCGGTAAATTGGAATTGCGCAGGTACTCGATGGCCATCTCTTTACGGACTTCATCGAGGATTTTCTGATACGAGGTGCCGACGTCCTGCAGGCTGCGGCTCAGTGTGCGCGTCGATGTGGCCAGTTGACTGGCGACCACATCCACCGGCGGAAAGCTACCCGGATGACTCAGCAGTATGCGGCGTACCTTGGCAACCACGCCTTCTTTCGGCCCCATGCGGGCCAGAATATCGGCGCACTGAGCTTCTGCCATCGCAGCTGTTGCTGTGTCGGCCATGGCTACCGGGGTATCCAGCAGACTGGTGTCCAGGATGATTTCCGTGCGCGGCTGATCAAACAGGACCGGGCAACCGGTGAGTTCTGTGTAAGCGTCGCAATAGTCCGGACGCGGTTGATTGAGATGCACTTCTTTCGGCGTCAGAGGCTGGCCTGACAGAAAGCGGGCCAGTGATACAAAAATACCGATAAAGACATCGCACAGCATGCGGTACATGGGTTCATAGGGAATGTGGGATGTCAGCCGGATGGCCGTGGTGTCGCGCTGTTCAACCATTTCAAAGGTAAACGCCGGATCGACCAGACTGTGGTATTTAAGGCCCAGGCGTACGGCGCTGCGCAGATCCGCACAGCTGAGTATGGCGTAGCCCAACATGCCCAGCTGGTTGATATTGATGGACGTACCAAGATCCAGCCCCAGCTTGCTGTCGGGGTAATGGCGGATCAGATTTTCTGTCAGTCCGATCATTTGTTGATAAGTAAGACGTGCGGATGGGTCCGACAGTTGTGTTTCTGTCAGTCCTGTACCCTGTAACAGGGCGTCAGCACTTATTCCCCTTTGCCCGCCAACCCGGATCATTGTCGCCGGGATATTCACCGGAACCAGTGGTTCGGTCAGACTCCATGTTCCTCGGATCATCTGAGTACCGTTATTGTTATGTTATGAAATTTGCTTACCTTTATGCAGGCTTCTGTGGCCTGTTGGCAGCGTATCCTGAATACAGAATGACAGGCTTGTTTGTTAAATCAAGTGTGAACTGGTCAATTTGAGACAAGTGGTCAGGAATCATGGCGTAATGGATCGGGTGAGATAGCGCCGCCAGCGCACTTAATGATTGCGGAAAGGAAAGTGGTGGCGTCCCAGCCAGCGGCCGAATTCAAGCACATGCTGGCCGGAGCGTTTATTCAGCAGGTTCAGGAATATCTGGTTCAGCTTGCGGTTATTTTTGCGCGCGATCAGAAACGCCAGATCACTGCGCCGCCATTCAAAATCGGCAATGACGGCCGGTAATTCGGCGCGCTGCAGTAACTCATGAATAGCAGTCGCGCTGTCACGGGTCATCAGTAACACCCAGAACTCACTGTGGATACGGTCAAGCACCTTGTTGTTAATGCTTTCAACGTTAATCAGGGCATTAATATTGGCATCACGCTGTTTGTCATGGGCGTACAGAATCAGACCGGCGAACGCAGCTGAATCGCCTTTGTTGATCCAATAATAACGCCCGTCCCATTCGCGGTAGACCATGCGGTGAGGCTTATCGGCAGCGGGAAAAGCCTCATGCAGCAGGCGGTCAAAATCCTCTGCGGTATCATGGGGGACGTCTTTGCCTACGTGCTCTGCCCAACTGTAGAGATTGGGCCAGTCCTCGTCATGAGCACTGTTTTCCACGCCATCAATGGCACTGACGGATAATGTGCGGTTGAATTCCCGCTCGGTGATGAGTTTTTCCAGAAAGCCACACAGGGGTTTCCATTCTTCTCCCTGACCGGCCAGTGATTGTTGGGCGGCGCTGGCAACGGCATGCAGGCTCAGCCAGCGGTGGCTGAGGTAACTGTGTGGATTCAGTATGCCGATATTGCCAAGATGGGCTTCTTTTGCCGCCTGAGCGGCATACCAGGCGGGAAACATTTTCTGAATCAATCCGTTCAGGAAGGTTTCCAGGTCCATATTGGAAGGGCTGTTTCTGTTGCTCATAGGTAGTTGCCGGGCAAATTATCGACTCAGGTCTATGCTTCTTTTAAGTAAAGCAGCTCCGCGCAGAATCGCACTGAGATGTTTATTAATATTCTGGAGGTTAGCGATGACGGATAAACAGATTCCTTCGCCGCTGGAGGTGCTGGCACGCATCGATCAGGCGCTGGAAAACTCCGGGCTCAAAACGGTGAAAACGGAGCGTGAGCCTCTGCCTCTGTTCCGTCAGCTGCTCAGTGAATGGCAGCTTGATCATGGTGCCGGTGACGTTGACTGGACTGGAGATCTGTCTGCTTTGCTGACACTGAACACCTTGTCTGAACTCCGTCATACCGTACGGCGCTGTTATCAGGAAGCCTGTCAGCTGAGCCGCGCCCACGGCCGCCTGACGCAATGGAATCAGAAGGAACTGGAAAAAGAATACGATGCCATTGTGCAACATATTGATCAGTATCGTCTCAGTCAGTCCGGTACCTGAGGCTCTGCCATCAGCGTTGTGAAGGCCAGTGGCTGAGGTTACACCTGGTTGGTCTCTCCGTATAATGGCCGCTTTTTTGCGGAGTCGTGTATGTCGGTCGTATATCTTGCTGTAGGCAGTGTCAGTGGTACCGCCATTGCTGTCGGACAGGCGGTGAAAGCGCAGTTAGAAGCGTGGGGGCATACTGTGGTTCAGGATGAGACGCCGGACGTTGAAGGACTGAACGCCAGCGGCTGTGACGCTGTGCTGATTTGCACAGCCACCACCGGACAGGGTGATATACCGGCCAACATCATACCTTTTTACGTTGATCTGGAAGCCCGCTTCCCACTACAGAATGGCCGTCCTTTCGGCATTATCAGTCTTGGAGACAGCTCTTATGACACCACCTTTTGTCAGGCCGGTGCCTTGTTTGAAGAGCGTTTTCTGGAACTGCAGGGCAGTCAGCCTGTGGCGCGGCTGACCATTAATGCCATGGAAACCATTACCCCGGATGAAGACGCATTATTCTGGCTTCAGGCGTGGCAGGCCGCGGCTCTGAAAGGATAAGCCTGGCGCTGCCCGTTATTGCGGAATGCGTGCCGAGGCGATGTTATGCATCAGCGTATTCAGGCGGATGATCTGCTGGCGCTCGGAATAAGCGGTGCCTCTTTCACTGAACTGATTACGGGCATCGTCCAGAATTGCCACGGCATCCAGCGTTTCATCGTCGCCCAGCTCTGTGCGGGCAGTGTTGATCAGTGAGAAGGCATTGAGATCGGTGGCTGTTACCAGCCCATACTGTTGTAACTGCGTCTGCAGTGACGAGGTCTGCTCAGAGGTCAGCGCATGAACATCAAAATCCGTGGCCACGGCACTGACCAGCAAAGCCCGTTGTGACGGAGCGTACAGCCCCGTGGTTTCAGCAGACTCAGAGTCTGCCAGCGGCGTCGCCGATGCCGGTGCTGCCTGCTGTGCACTGGTGTCGTTATTGGCCGCAGGCTGATGTTGCAGATAGTTGGTCAGGGCGCTGAGCATAGTCCGGTTCTCCTCTCTGAAGGGGACTATGCAGTGCCTGTGCCAGAGCCGTTCAGAAGCGGTATTGTGCGCTCAGATAGGGCCCGAAAGCGGCAACTTCCCAGTGGGGAGCGTCAGACTTTGCCGCCGCCTGCTGATAATTGCCGCTGCGGTATGCCTGTTCAGCCTCAATCATGGTTTGCGGGGCGGTATAGATTTTGACTTCCGACGCCACCACGCCAGAGAGAAACGTCATCCAGCCGTCGTCCGGGCGTTTATCGTCATAGGCAACCGCCAGCCCGGCGAGTCCGTTGACCAGTGCGGACAGGGCATGACTGGTAAAGCTCTGCTCATAACGTTCACGTGCGGCGGCGGCGGCCAGCCAGCTTTCCGCCTGGCGGAGTTTGGCGCTTTGCTGGGCGGGCGTCTGCTGTGGCATTGACTCCAGGGCACCGGCATATTCATGCGTGCGCATCGGGTTCATCAGCATGTCGGCGGCGCCTAAGAAGCTGGTGGTGAATCCCACCACCCGGTCGTACTTGTTGTGTTCTCCTTCCGTCTGGCTGTAAGCGATGCCATTGACAGCCGTCACAGCACTGAAAAGCCCCAGCCAGCCATATTGCCAGCTCCGGGAATGTTGTTCCGTCAGGTCAAGGCTGTTTTGAATAAAACTAATCCGAATGTCTGAGTCACTGGTTTCGGCCATGGCCGGCAGAGCCATGGCAGTACAAAAAATGACGGCGACCGCCCGTCGGCATGCAGTGGAAAAGCGCATAATTTGGACCTTTTTTAGTGTTTTTCAGTTTATTTTTATTATTATCAGCAAGTGGTGGATAATTCTTGTACTAAAGTACAATTTTTGGCGGCTAAATGCACCTTCAGGTTGGTTTTTTTGTGAGCGGTGCCTATCTTGGCTGAATTGCCCATGTAAACCTGTCGCCAAATGCGCATAATGATTTTATCAAAGCAGTTACCAGCACGTGCAGGAGTAGAAAATGCCAGTGGCCGGTCCCGCAGCATCAGAGAACGACAAACCATTAGAGTATCAGGGAAGAAAGGCCAGCAGAGCAAAAAGCGAACAGCGCCGGCGGCTTATTCTGGAGGCGGCACTGCGCATTGTCGTCAGTGAAGGTGTCCGTGGCATCCGGCATCGTGCCGTTGCCAAAGAAGCGGGTGTTCCGCTGGCCGCCACGACCTATTACTTTAAAGATATTGATGAGCTGATTGTTGATACTTTCACTCTGTATACAGAGAAAGCGCTGTCAACCGTCAATGAATTTACCCACCAGTTCTACCAGCCCATGACCACGATGGCCGGGCAGGATATTACCACCCCGGATGGTCAGAAAGCGCTGATCAGCTTTATGGTCGAGCAGCTGACGCTGTATATGCGTGAGCAGATTGTTACCCAGCGCGATATGCTGGTGGCAGAGCAGGCTTTCCGCTATGAAGCGATCGTCAACAGCCGCATCCGTGAACTGGCCAGATTACACCGCAAGGTGCTGTTTGAACGGGCGGTGGAATTCTTCTCGCGCGTGGCGCAATCGCCGGAACCGGAAGCCGATGCGGAAATTCTGCTGGCGTTGTTCCATTCGCTGGAATACCGGGCGTTGCTGATGGGTGAGCCGGATGACCTGACGCGTTTCTCAAGCACCATCCGGCGCTATGTGTCGCTGTTATTACCGAATCTTCTGGCTCAGGTGCGCTGAGCCTCAGAGGGCGAAGTGATAGCCGTGGCGGGCCAGCATCATACGCATCAGGCGCAGCTCTGTCGCTGACACCTGGTGCGTGGTATTACAGTGTTCGCACAGATAGAAGTGCTGACTTTTCAACAGATGCAGGCTGATATCTGTTTCCTTCCCGCAATGATCACATCCCATAGGAATCATGACCTTATCAGACAGGATAGTGCTGACGTCGCCGGTCGCATTTTCGGGAGAACTGACCGGCAATGCTTGGCTCATGTGTGACACCCCTCGGAAGAAATCTGGCTTTAATTAACAACTGTTCTCAGAATAGCAGCCATGGCTGCATGGCTTGTGTCGTATCAGAGACTTATCGTTAGTATTCGTAACGACATTTCACAGCCGGTACGTTTTGCCCACTTAAACTGTAGTTTCTCAGTTACTGTGAAAGTTCCGCCGCGTGGCCTTTAATGTCTGAAACGCAAGTGCCAGAATCTGCCTGGGCTGGTTCTTTCTTATTGGAAGTCAGTGTCTTTGTATCATTTCTGTTAACCGCTCGCCAATGGCTAAAGACGACGTTAATCCCGGGCTTTCAATGCCAAACATCTGAATCGCCGGCGGAGAATCATGGCTGCGGCGGATATCAAAATCGGCCGCCGGCTGGTCGGCGCCATGCAATTTTGGGCGTATACCGGCGTAGTCCGGGTGCAGCCGGTCTGTATCGAGCGCGGGAAAATAACGCTGGATGGCCTGGGCAAAGGTTTTTTTCAGCGCACTACTGACATGGTAGTCATCAATGCAGTCTTTATCCAGATATTGAGTATCCGGACCAAACCGCACCTGGCCGCCGAGATCCAGAGTTGCGTGGATGCCCAGTCCGGTCAGGTTTTCCGGTGGCAGTGGGTAAATAAGGTGCGAGAAAGGGGCAGCACCAGGGTAGCTGAAATAGTGGCCACGACAGGGCCGGAGTTGTGCCAGCGGCGCCACGACAGGTTCAATCCGGGTGGCGACTGCCTGTGCATGCAGCCCGGCGCAGTTGATCAGAGTGGCGGCGCTGAGACTGAAAGGACCGTCGCTTGTCTCTGTATGAATCCGCCACATTCCCTGCTCTGGCCGGGCGTTAAGAAAGCGGGTATGGCGCTGCAGCAGGGCGCCGTGGCGTTCTGCCTGGGCAGCCAGGGTCTGCATCAGTGCATGACTGTCGACAATGCCGGTCGAGGGGGAAAAGAGAGCGGCCTGTGCGTCGACCTCCGGTTCCATTTGCTGCAATGCGCGGCGATCAAGCCGTTGCAGCGGAATGCCCAGTTGTTGTCCTTTTGTGAAAAGTTGCGTGAGCCGGGGATTATGCTCATCCGGGGCAACGATCAGTTTGCCGATCGCTTTATGCGGCACGTCATAGGTTTCACAGAATGAATACAGGAGTGCTTTTCCGCGCAGGCAGAGTTGTTCTTTCAGTGATCCGGGCGGGTAATACAATCCGGCATGAATAACTTCGCTGTTGCGGCTGCTGGTTTCGGCGCCGAACAGGGCATTCTTTTCCAGCAACAGAACGCTGCCGTGTTGGCTCAGACACCAGGCAGAGGCCAGCCCGACGACGCCGCCACCAATAATGCAGTAATCAAAATCCGCCGCCATGATGTTTTTCTCAGCTGTCAGAACGGCCGCTTATTGTACTCAAGGCCCCGGGTTGTCCAAAGCCGTCAGCGCAGGTAACACCGTATGCCGACTTCTTTAACTTACCCCTCCTGCTTTTCAGCGCATTCGAAATGGCCGGGATTATCGCGGCAGCGTAAACGAAACATCAGCTTCAGCATGCGTTGATCGTATACTCCTTCCTGCGCCAGTGACAGGCGGATCTGCCGCAGCATTTCCTGATAGTCGGTTTCCATCTGCTGTGGCAGGTCAAGCCAGTAATGAGCAGGAATACCGGCTTCTGCCTGGCGGATATGCTCCATGGCTTCGTCAAAGTGGGCGAATGCATAGGTACGGCTTTGTTGCGCAAAAGCGGCGGGAAAACGGTCCTTGTGCAGCACCAGCTGGAAATTCATCTGCGCCAGACTGAAACGATAAATGCCACCGTCCTGGCCCAGACCTTTGTACATCTCAAAGGGCTCGTAAGCGATGGCCGGGGCGTAGGCAATATCCACATCACCATTGTTAAAGCGTGGCGCAAAGGTAGCGACGGTAGACGGCACCATGGTGGCGCCCACATGATCGACGACCTCCCGCGATGCCGCATCGTAATCCAGGGTGGCGATGCGCTTGCCGGCAGCGGCTTCCACCGAGTTGATGCGTTTATCCCGCACAAATACGTATACAGCGCCCCCCGGCATAATACCGGCAATCTCATAATTATCCTGTTGCATATAAGGGGCGGCCTGCGGAGCCGCGAGCATACCGATCAGCGCCTGCAGCTGCTGATAATCGCGCAGGCCACCCAATGCTTCTATGCTGGCGGTGAAGGTGTTGTAGGGGCGCACCCGGGTACCGGTCACTCCCACAGCGTCACACTTGCCGGCATTGAAGTCGGCCAGAGCGACGGCTTCACTGGTATAAGCCTGCAGATCAAACTGCACTCCCCACGATAAGGCGCTGGTCTGATAATCGCGCATGGCATCGAAAACCGGCCCTTTACGGCCGACAGGGTCAAAGATGCAGAAGCTGCGCTCAACCACAGAAGCGGCGTTTGCCGGCTGGGCCTGCAGTGGAGAAATATGCACAGATACTGTGGCAGCCAGTAATACGGTGATCACTGACAGGGCACGGATTGTTGTCCGGGGAAGCATGGTGAAGGCCTTTTATTATTATTAATACGTTATCTGGAACGCATCATACCCGGGCTGGTATGAGTTTGCAGCCCTGAGTAATATACGCGACCCGGCGTGATTCTGAGCACAGAATGGCGTTGCACTGATCAATCCATCTCAGGTCTGGCCGTTGCCCGTCAGGCCCTTTATCCGGCAGGTTAGCTATTCATGAACGCAGAACAGTTTGAATCCATCTCTTTATTTGTTGGTATCGGTGCGCTGATCACACTGATGGCCTGGATCGTTTACGATCTTGGCAAGCGTTCGAATGCCGGTAAATTCGGTATGTTCGTGCTTTTCTTTGCCCTCGGGCTTGGCGTAGTCGGTTTTCTGATCAAGACCGTGATCGTGGAAGTGATGGATCTCTGAGCCGTTCGGCTGAGATAAATTGTCGTCAGTGGACAGTGTGGACGTAGTCCGCTGGCAGGCGGCACGTTCCTTGACTATACCTTGGAAATACTTCCCGTTTCCGGGGTTACAAGGAGTGGTTATGACTGCTGCAAGGGCTCTGCCTGTTACTGATTTCCGTCCGGGATTCCGCTTGCCCCCATCCCTGATGAAAGGACTGCGCGGCAGTGCCTGGCTGAGCAATGTGCCTCTGCACGCCGATCAGCAGAGTCTGGCGGGCTGCACGCCTCAGATCAGCGAGCTGATTGAAGATACCTTACCGCTGGTCTGGCATCTTATGTCCCGTAATGGACTGACCGGTGCTGTTCCGGTGTGCTTTATTTATATCAACCCCCGCACTCCGTTAGCCGATAATGCCGCGGCGCTGCTCAGCCTGCTGGATCAGCTGGATGGTATGGAAGCAGCGGTGGTGCCTGTGTCAGCCAGCCATACCGCGATCCTGCACAGTGTCCGTCTGGCGCTGCCTGAACTGACGGCCAGACGGCTTGAACAGATACAGTTTCTGTACATTGGTGATAACGCCAACCGGCGGGCGATGGAAGCCATGGCCAGTGAAAGCCGGATGCGCTTTGCCTACCACGCTCTGTATTGATTTAAGTTGGCGCTGGCTGTCCCTGAATTGCTAAACTGTCGCTTCTGACAGAGGAGCTAGATAATGCCAGAGCAAAAACTCAAAGAGCAGTTGCAGACCCTGCACGATACGCTCAGCCAACATCCGGATCTGGATGAAGAAACTCAAACCCTGTTGCAGAAAATTGCTACAGACATCGACAATGTCGAAGCAGACTCAGCTGCTGATCTGAGCGAGCGTGTACAGGAGCAGGCTGTGCAGTTTGAGCAGGAGCATCCCACTCTGGCCGGCGTTCTGCGTCAGATCGTGGATACACTCGGACGTATCGGCGTCTGAGTGCTGAAACCTTTCTGAAGGAGAAGTCTTATGCGCCATATGCCTACCCTTGCAGAAGTCATGACTGCCTTTCCGGTTCATGTCGAGGAAGCCTTGCCGCTGACTCAGGCTGCGGAGGTGATGCAGGAGCACGATTGTCACCATCTGCCTGTGATGGATGATCAGAATCAGGTAGTGGGTCTGCTGACCACGGAAGACCTGCGCCTGGCGGAGACGCCCGGGCATTCGCTGGCCGATGCCGGCGAGCTGACGGCGGGGGATCTGTGCCGGCGGCAGCTGAAGCAGGTGGATCTGCACACCCGGCTGGATGTGGTGTTAATGGGCATGGCTGAGCAGGGCATTAATGCCGTGCTGGTGATGCGCCATGACAAGCTGGCCGGGATTCTTACCAGCCAGGATGCCTGTCGTGGTTTTGCTCACTGGTTGCAGAAAGAATATCTGCCGGATGATGATCCTGGCGTAGCCTGATCATTATTTGCACCGCTATGGAACATTTCCCAGGTTCCATTGTTAACAAATGGCGCATGTAATGCGCCATTTGTCGTAGAACGAACAGAATAAAGCTTCGGGTTCTGGCGTAAATCCCCGTAATAAGAGCGTTAAATAAACATGGTACGGTCCTTGCGAAGACATAAGTTCAGGAGGAACAGCCTATGTATAAAATCGCCGAAATGCAGGACTACCGCCAGCCAGCCCCAGCCGTTAGTGCGTCTGCCTGGTTGCAAAGTGTCACCGAAATTCTTGAAGGTCGCTATCACGACGACGAGAGCATTCAGCAACTGCTGATGCTGGTAGCAGATCAGACCGGTCTGGGCAATATCTCAGTTGCCTTACCTGACTCCCCGAGTCGCTTCAAAGCGCAATATTGTTCTACTGGCGTGACGAATGGTGTGTACAGCTTTGCTGTACAGCACGCGCTCTGTCGTCAGTTTGAATCCCGTGAATGGCTGGTGATCAAAGAGGGCAGTGAACGCCCGGAACGTTTTGATCCCAGTGTTGACGGCCTCAGCAAAGCCGACCGTTGCCTGCTGGTCCCCCTGATGCTGCGTCAGTCTGTACTGGCAGTGATGGTTCTGGATCTGCGCGCCCGTAACAGTGAGCTGGATCTTGCGCTGGTAAATTTCTTCGGAGCGCAGATCGCCCACGTACTGGCCACTCAGGTGGTGCCTAACTTCAAAACTCTGTACGCACGCCCTTATCAGCGTGTGCAGGCCGATGAGCTGAGCGAGATCCGTGCCGCCATCGAGAAGTGTAATGGCAATAAAACCATGGCGGCGAAGGTGCTTGGTCTGACACCAAGACAATTGCGCTACCGTCTGTCGAAGCTGTCAGAAGAAGCCTGATCCACCCATGGGGACCTGTTCTTCATAAAACTGTCATGGTCTGAAAGGCACACTGGGCCGATTGTGCCCGGAGTACCTTTCAGATCATGATACCCGTTTGTTCAGCACCGGAACGGACAGAGCCAATCCGCTTAGCGATTGTCACTGAAACCTACGTTCCTGACGTTAATGGTGTCGCCAATTCGTTGCGTCAGCTACTGAGGGCGCTTGATCCTCAGCGTTTCCGTATTCAGATCATACGCACCCGTCCGCGCCAGGAGTGGACGCCGGAACATAGTGAAGTCTGGTGCCGTGGGGTCACCATTCCCATGTATCCGGATCTGCAGCTGGGGTTACCGGCGCGGCGGAAAATCCGCCGGGTATGGGAAACCTTCCAGCCCGATATTGTGTACATTGCCACAGAAGGTCCGCTCGGCATGTCGGCGCTGAAAGAAGCCGGCCGGCGCGGTCTGCCGGTACTCAGTGCGTTTCATACCAACTTTCACCGTTACAGCAGCTTCTATGGTCTGGGCTGGATCAAAACCCTGACCCTGAACTGGCTGCGTCGTTTTCATAACCGCACGGCGATGACCATTGTGCCGGCCGCCGATATTGCCCGTGATCTGCGTGAGCAGGGATTTCATAATGTACAGGTGTTGTCGCACGGTGTGGATTGCCATCTGTTTCATCCCCGTCGCCGCTCAGTGGCATTGCGCGATCAGTGGCGGGCCAGTGAACAGACCCGGGTGCTTCTTTATGTCGGACGCATCGCCGCTGAAAAAAATATTCCGCTGGCCATTCAGGCCTGGCAGTCGCTGACTGCGCAGGGAGAGGACGTGCGTCTGGTGATGGTGGGCGATGGCCCCATGCGTGCGTCGCTGCAGCAGCAATACCCCCGGATTGTATTTGCCGGGGTGCAGACCGGCGACATGCTGGCACGTTACTTTGCCTCGGCGGATGTCTTTCTGTTTCCCAGTCAGACTGAAACCTTTGGTCTGGTAACGCTGGAAGCCATGGCCAGCGGCCTTGCGGTCGTGGCCTTTCCTCAGGCGGCGGCGGCCATTCATATACGCGACGGCGACAACGGTATGCTGGCCCCGTCACTGGAGGATGAAGCATTTATCCACGCGGCCTGTGAGTTGTTGAACCAGAATGTTGCAAATATGAGACAGAGTGCACGTCTGCAGGCAGAATCGGCCAGCTGGGAAAGCATTGGAGAATACTTCTCATCCCTGATTCAGTCAGAGTTGGCGGGCTCTGGCAGTGCTTTACACTGTGCTGATAGCAGAATGGTATAACCATTGCTAAATCCCCCTGTAGTTGATTTATAAATCATTAAAAACCGGGGGAAACGTATGGAATTTAACCGCCATAACATCGCTCTTCTGCAAAAAATAAAACGTCTGGCAAAAGACGAGCAGGGCTACGTGATCCACTTTGATTCCGATACGCTGGAGCAGGATCTGCGGGTCCTGGTAAAGAGCGGTGTCAGTGCCGGGTTGCTGTCGCTGATCGAGGAATTCCTGCCGACCCAGGAGCCACCGGCCGCCAAAACAGAAGCGCAGCGCGTTTACCGCGGCAGCCAGATTCTGATCGACGACGCGGAGCGCACACCCCGTTCACAACGCATCTATCGCGGGCAGATCGTGAACGCCTGATGCCAATCCCGTGCGGCACGGCAGACAGAGAAGCCGGCCTGCTGTCTTCCCGCGTTGCCGCAGGCTCTGACCTGAGGCTACTATAAGACCTGGGTTACTCTTGTACTGTCATAGCGGCAACAGAGTGATATTAGCCACTGTTGCATGCTGCCTGGCAGGCTGCGACAGGGATGTCTGCGGAGCACTTCATGTTCAGGTTTCTCTCGTCTGGCCGGGGTTTACCCGGCCTCACGGGTATTATTATCACCTCGATTATTATTCTGTTATCGCTCAGCCCGCAAGGCATGGGGCAGTGGATTCAGCGGCTCGACTATCTGTTTTATGACTGGCGTTTTGCTGCCGGTCTCGCCATGGCGCCGGAGGCGCCGGGTGAGCAGCCGATCATTATTGTGGATGTGGATGAGAAATCCCTGGCGGCTGAAGGGCGCTGGCCCTGGAGCCGGCTGAAACTGGCTGAGCTGACCGACAGACTGGCCGCTGCCGGCGTTGTGGTCACCGCCTTTGATGTGGTGCTGTCGGAAGCGGAGCGTAACCCGGTGGATGAGCTGCATCGTCGTCTTGGCAGTGAGGCCGGCAAGGTCATTGATCCGCGCTGGCGGCAACGGGTGGATGCCGATCGTCGCCTGGCGCAGAGTCTGCCGGCCATGGATGTGGTGCTGGGCTACTTTTTCCTCGATGAAGCCGGCATCAGCGTCGGCCAGTTACCACCGCCAGTGTATCGGCTGTCTGCTGAAGAGCGTCACCGGCTGGTGGTGACAACCCGGGCCGGTTACGCGGCGGCCTTACCTCAATTGCAGCAGGCCGCAGCGGACGCCGGTTTCGTAACCACGCTGAACGACGCAGACGGTGCGGTGCGCCGTGCGCCATTGCTGATACGTTACGGTCATGATCTCTACCCGTCGCTGGCCCTGGCCACTCTGATGACCTATCTGTTTGACCGCAATATCCATTTAGAAAAAGCCACCGTCGGAGAGGTTGAAGTCATACGGGGCGTCGGCACCAGTAGCGTCTTTGCCCGCACGGATGCCTCGGGACAGGTGATTGTGCCGTTCCGCGGCGGACGCGGGACATTTCCTTACCTGTCAGCCACGGATGTCCTGAACGGGCATGTCCCTGACGGTATGCTGGAAGGGGCGATTGTACTGATCGGCACGTCTGCCATGGGACTGGCTGATCTGCGCACAACCCCATTGCAGACTCAGTATCCCGGAGTGGAAGTCCACGCCAGTATTATCGATGCTTTTCTGAATGAAGGTTTTCCCTACCGCCCGGAATGGGAGGCCGGAGCGACATTGACCGTGCTGGTGCTGCTCGGGGCGCTTCTGTCACTTTGGCTGCCGTCGCTGGGGCCGCTGGCGGCGGTACTGATCAGTACGCTGGTAGCCGGGCTGCTGGTCGCGGGCAACCTGGCGCTGTGGGTGAATTATCGTCTGGATCTGCCGGTGGCCGCCGCCGTGATTCTTGCCGGCTCCCTGACGATGCTGAACCTGGCCTGGGGCTTTACCCGGGAAAACCGCAGTCGCCGGCAGTTGAAAGGCATGTTCGATCAGTACGTGCCGCCGGCGCATATTGATCGTATGGTGAAAGATCCGGAGGCCTATCAATTCAGCGGAGAAAGCAAAGAACTGTCGGTGTTGTTCAGTGATATCCGTGGCTTTACTGCGATATCCGAGGGATTCTCCGCGGCCGATCTGAAAGCGTTTCTGAACAGCTACCTGACGCCGGTTACCCGGGTCATCTTTGATTATGAAGGGACCATTGATAAGTACGTGGGCGATATGGTGATGGCGTTCTGGGGCGCCCCTCTGGATGATGACAATCACGCAGCCCATGCCATTGCTGCGGCACTTGAAATGCAGCAGGTGACGGCCCGCCTGAGCGCCACTTTTACTGCCCGTGGCTGGCCAGCGGTGGCCATCGGCGTGGGAATCAACAGCGGCTTAATGAACGTCGGGGATATGGGATCTTCCTATCGCCGCGCGTATACCGTGCTGGGAGATGCCGTGAATCTGGGCTCGCGGCTGGAAAGCCTGACGAAATTTTATGGTGTCGGGGTGATGATCAGTGAATTCACCCGCGACAGAGCGCCGCAATATACCTGCCGGTTTATCGACCGCATTCAGGTGAAGGGCAAAGAAGAAGCGGTGGATGTGTTTGAACCTCTGTGCCTGAATACGGAAGCCAGTGAAGAACTGACCAGCGAACTGGCTGCGTATGCTGATGCCAGAGCTCTGTACCGGCAACAGGACTGGCACGGGGCTGCAGCTGCCTTTGACCAGCTGTGCGCGGCTTATCCGGCGGCCATTTACCGCATATACCGTTCCCGTATCGATGAACTGCAGGGGCAGACACTGCCAGCCGCCTGGGACGGGGTATACCGTCATATGGAAAAGTAGCGCCGCCGTTCACAGTGACGCTCCCTGACGCTGCCTGTGACTGAGCGATCAGGGGCGCCTGACATTGATTCTGTGCCGTTGCTTATTGCTGGTCGGTCAAAGCCCCGGGGTAGGAGTTCCAGATCACCAGGCCATTGATACGCTGTTCTTCGGTGATGCTGGCATTGGTTTCTGATTTCAGGTCAAAGGCGCTGAGTGCATTGGGCGTTGTCTGTTCCAGCTGTGCATCCGGCGCGGTCAGAATAGCTGTGATGGAGCTGACTTCGGTATTGACCTGTAATTCTTCACCGGTCGGGGCATCCCAGTAGGTACCGTCTGAGATATCCGTGCTGATTTGGCTGATGCCGTTTTCGGTGGTCAGTGCCCCGGTGAAGTTAACATTCCAGTTGCCACCGTACGTTTCGCCATCGCCGGTCGTTACCCCCAGCTGGCCAGTACTGATGGCGCCAGAGGCCAGATCCAGCTGCATGCTGCCATAGGTGGCGCTTACCGGGTTGCCGTTGTTATCAGCCCCCAGGTAAGCACCATAGGCTTCAAAGGTCAGGGAACCTGTGAGATTGCTGGTGTAGTCGTTGATATTCACCGGTGTGGCGACCGCCCAATAGAAGGTATCCGTCAGAGTTCCCGGCTCATCATCAGCGGCCTGTTGGTAGCTGAGCGGCGTTTCACTGCTGCCATTCCAGATGCCCCAGCGAATGTTGGACTCATAAGGCGGGTTAATGTTGGTGGCCAGTTCACCTTGCCCCTGTTCCGTGCGGTCGATGGCGCCGTCCGGGGTATCACCGTCGAGACGGACAAAGGTCAGATTACCGCTGTCATCGTCCATGATATGGGCAATGGCAGCGCCATGTTGAGGCGAGCTGACAACCGCGCGTTCCGGTGAAGCCAGCAGGGCGCTGAGTTCCTCCCGGGTGATCAGGCCCGTTTCAGGGCTGACATCAACGCCGGCTTCCTGCAAAGCATCCAGTGCTTCGCTGAGCTGCTCTGAGGTGACGTCATCGCCGCTGTCCGGCAGTGAGGCAATAATACTGGCAGCCTGCTGTTGTCGTTCTGTCCGGGCGTTATCATCGCGGGCACTGGCAGCCGGTGCTTCGTCCAGCGCCGCCGGTGGTTGTAACAGACCATCGAAGCCGTCGCGGCTGATAATGCCGAAGGCGAAATCGGCATCCATGCCCAGATTATAATTGCCCATGGGGGTGGAGAGACGGATACCGCCTTCCCAGACACCGGCAATCAGGGAATCCTGTTGCAGCCGGACGCTGTACAGCGTGCCGCGTACCCCAATGGATGCCACCGGTGTTTCGACTTTGTAGGCTTCGCGGTTGCCTTTACCGATACTGCCGGTGAGTGTGCGGAAGCCGCCCTCCAGCAGCTGCAGCAGAACCTGGGGATCGTCGCCTTCATCTGTCGCCTGATGGTAGGCCTGAATCTTCAGTTCGCTGTTGGCTTTCAGCGCCAGTAATCCCTGATCGATAAAGCGGATCTGAATGCGGCTGGCCTCTCCGGTGACGATGGTATCGGTTTCATACACCGCATCCCGGCGTTTAAGGGGACGGCTGACACCTGCGGCGGAAACAGCGTTAGCTTCGCCTTTTACCATGATAACGTGACCGGAACGGGTCAGTGCCTGTACCTGCACAACCAACAACAGCAGGGGGAGCAGAATAAGTGTTTTGATGCCTGTTAATCGGATCATGTGTCATTTCCCTCACAGTGCCAGACTCAGCCCGGCTTCCACCAGATGACGGTCGTAACTGTATAAATCGATATTGCTGTTATAGCGCATCAGATTGGCCTGGCCGTAGACGGAGAACTGCGGGGTCAGGCGATAACGGCTGCCAATGACCCATTGCAGCAGACTGTCATCCCGGGTTTCACCGGCCGCAAAGGCATTGGTTGGCGGCAGACTGTCCTGATAACGGTAATCGCGGTACTGCAGTATGGTGTAAAGCTGAGCCGTTGTGGTGGCACTGTACTGGCCGCTCACGGACAATCCCAGTGCATCCCGACCACGGTAGTCATTTTCCGGACTGTCGGTCGCCAGCAGCAGGGCAACATCACCTGACCAGCGTTGGAGGCGGTAATTGATGCCGGCCTGCCACTGCAGGCGGGCGAGATCCAGCTCATCATCGGCCTGGTTACGCAGCAGGTTATAACTCAGGTCTGAATAAGTGCGCAGTTCGCGGTTGTACTGGCTCTGCCAGGAGAGACTCATGCCACTGTCGTTAAGCAGGGATTCACCACCAAAGCGGTAATGGCGGAAAGTCGCGGCCAGCCCCAGCGTGTGACGCGCGCGGGTCCAGTGAACGTCAGCATTCATATACAGGCTGTCGAGATCGAAATCGTTGCTGTCGGTGTTGTCTTTACGGCTGACGCCGGCCTGCAGGTTCCAGCGACTGCGGCGGGTCAGGGGCTGCATATAACCGCCCTGAGCGCGCAGCTGCAGATACGGACTGCTTTGCTCCCGGGAGGCTTCATTCAGTGTCACCGTCTGTGCCAGTGCCAGGATTTCAATTTCTTCAAGGTCCGTCGCGCTGTTGACGTTGGAGTCATAACCGCCAGCCAGGGTCAGACGGGCATAGGCCTGTGATTGTTGCTGCTGACGCTGACGTTCAATGGCAGCCAGAAACTGGTCAACGGTGGCAGCGACCGCCGGCGGTGGATTCTGCTGTTTGACCCGGCTCAGCAGACGCTCTGCCTCTTCCAGGTTGCCCAGCGTGAAGTAACAGCGGCCCAGTTCTGCCTGATAGCGCGGATGATCCGGGTGCGCCTGCACCAGTCGTTCAAATACAAAGACGGCCTGATCGGCGTGGCCGGTTTGCAGGGCGCTGAGGCCGTAGTAGAAGTCAAATGCTTCCAGCCCTTCATACCCGCCGGCGTTTGCCGTCGCCAGCCGGAAAGCCGCTGGGTAATCGGCTGCCACAACCAGCTGATTCAGCCGGTTAAGCAGCTGTCCGGCATCGGACGGATCGGTTAACGACGTGTCTTGTGCGGGGGCCTGTGCCTGGTCCTGGTCCGGATTCTCTGCCATTGCTGTGCCAGGCAGCAGCAGGGTGGCGGCCAGCAGGCCTGGCGTGAAACGTAAGAAAGTCACTTTATGATCCTGCAGTTCCCTTGTTCTGCGGATTAGTTTGCCCTGCGCAGCAGCAAATACCAATTGGCAAAGTGGATAAAGTGGCGTATTTCTTCCTGTTATCCCTGTCCTTTCTCCATTACCCGCATGCCCGGGCGCATTCTGTGAGCAATCTTTGCACCATTAACCATTGGCAGAGTACGGTTATTTGACCTGAATCAACCCTGGTATTCATGGGGTTACAGGCCGATTTTTAACTTGATTTGAGTCAATTCTGCCCCCCGGAGGCTTGCTACAGTTAACTCATCAACGCCGGACGAGCCCGATGACTTAAACAGCAGACAGGCTACGGAAAACCCGCACTGAGGTGCGTCATCCGCAACAACCGGCACAACGTGATGAGAGGTGATGCTTATGTTTATGGATGAAGTGGTTATTTCCGGTTTATTGATCGTTGGCCTTACCTGTGCCTTTTTTGGCGGCGTTTATTGGGCCGTGAAGAAAGACATGCAAAAACACGGTACTGGCGAGTAATCGCCAGTCGTTTACTCCGGACTGACAGGGTACCGGGGGCAACGGTTAACGCTGTTGTTGGGCTAAGGCCCTCCTGTTTTCTGCGCTGAGTACCTTGCCTCTGGGCCCTCCTTATTTGGTTGCGGCCCTTTTTTTTGTCTGTCAGAAACATCGCTGGCGGCAATGATCAGGCCTGATCCCGCAAGCACTGAGTCAGAGCTGGTGGACCGCCAACAGCAATGGCTGGTCAATATTCATTTCTTTCAGCCGTGCCAGAACCTCATCCAGGGATTCCCCTTCCGGTACCGGACCAATGCGCACTTTATGCAGCGGCTTAATGTCCGGTGGGGTATCCGGTGTGGTGATGCTGACCGGCCAGCGCAGTGGCATCAGGGCACGTTGCAGTGTCTGCTGCAGCTTTTCTGCCGCTTTGATATCCGATAACGCACTGACCTGGATCCAGCGCACACTGCCGTCCTGGGGTGGCTGAACGACTTCCACTTCCACCTCCGCAGTTCCCTGTTTATTTATGCCAAGTTTGACTGCGGCAGCGTAGGACAGGTCAATGACGCGGCCATCGTGGAAAGGGCCGCGGTCATTAACACGCACAATCACAGACTTGCCGTTATCAAGCCGGGTCACACGCACATAAGACGGCAATGGCAGGGTTTTGTGGGCGGCCGTGAACTGGTAAACGTCGTAAATTTCACCATTCGATGTGCGATGGCCATGAAATTTCATACCGTACCAGGAGGCTATGCCCCGTTCTTTATAACCGACAGCCGTGTCCATTACCCGGTATTCTTTACCAAACACCTTGTAGCTGACGGGGTTGCCCATGGCACTGCGGGGTTCGATTTTAGGGACAGGTTCCTGCAGTGTATGAGTGTCGGCGATCGGCGCCGGGGTGAAATCCTGGTCGTGCTGATAACGCGACGTACTGCAGCCGGCTATCAGCAGAGCGGTCAGACTAACCAGAGCGGCATGATGCCGTCTCTGGTTGCTCATTTAAGCGCCTCGCTGAGCTGATAAACAGCCATCGCATAGAGGCGGCTGTGGTTGTAGCGGGTGATTACGTAAAAATTATATTCACCCAGCCAGAACTCGGCGCCATGTTTACCGTAAAGACGGATCAGATTAGCAGGGTGGTCGCCGTCAACCGGTTCTGTTGGCTCAACGCCCAGGGCCTGCAGTTCAGACACAGTCCATTTGGGTTTAAGGCGATCATTAATAACTTCTTCGTAGTCGTTACCGCTGACCCTTACCCGTTGAGTCACAGCTTCACCGGCTTTCCAGCCATGGCGTTTAAAGTAGTTGGCGACACTGAATATGGCATCCGCAGGGTTGCCCCACAGGTCGCGTTTGCCGTCACCGTCGCCATCCACGGCGTAAGCCAGGTAACTGGTGGGAATAAACTGTCCGTAGCCCATAGCACCTGCATACGAGCCTTTGATTTCTGCCGGGTCCAGATTTTCTTTTTCTGCCAGTGAGAAAAAGGCTTTCAGTTCGCGCCAGAAGAGCGGACGTTTGGGGTAATCGAAAGCCAGGGTGGAAAGGGAATCCAGTACTCTGTAACCACCCTGGCGGGTGCCGTAGTAGGTTTCCACACCAATGATGGCGGCAATGATTTCTTTTCTGACACCGTATTGTTTTTCGGCCTCAGCCAGCAGTCCGGCATGTTTTTCCATAAAGGCTTTGCCGGCTTTGATGCGCTTTTTGGTCAGGAATATGTCCTGATACTCATCCCATTGTTTTACTTTTTCTGCCGGACGCTGAATGGCCTCCAGTACGGAATCCATTTTTTCCGCCTGCGACAGCCATTGGCGTAATTCATCCGGGTTTAATTGATATTCTTTGCTGGCCTCAGCAATAAATTCTTCCGTGCGAGAATGCTGATCATAATTTGCAACAGCAGACGATGCGGTGAAGAGTAACAGGCTGCCAATGCCGATCAGTTTTTTGCCCATAATATGCATGAATCTTCCTGGTTATTCTGATTACCGGATCAGCTCCGGCGGTGAGTGACCATCGACATCAATACGCCAAAGGCGGTCAGCAGACTGACTACCGATGTGCCCCCGTAACTCACTAAAGGTAAGGGTACGCCGACCACGGGTAATATGCCACTGACCATACCTATGTTGACAAAAACATATATGAAGAAGGTCACAGATAAACTACCGGACAACAAACGGCCAAAAAGAGTTTCACAGCGCGACGATAAATACAGGCAACGCATAATAATCAGAAAGTAAACACTGAGCAGAATCAGTACACCGATCAGTCCCATTTCTTCCGCCAGTACGGCGATAATAAAGTCGGTATGGCTTTCCGGCAGAAATTCCAGTTGTGACTGGGTGCCCTGTAAAAAACCTTTGCCATCAATACCACCTGAGCCGATGGCCGTTTTGGACTGAATGATGTTCCAGCCGGAGCCCAGCGGATCACTTTCCGGATTAAGAAAAGTCAGAACACGTTGCTTCTGATATTCACGCATGACAAAAAACCACATCAATGGTGCGCAGGCGGCGACCAGACTGATGCAGGAAATAATTAACCACCAGGACATACCGGCAAAAAACAGTACCAGCGCACCGGAAGTAAAAATCAGGATCGAGGTGCCGAGGTCCGGTTGCTTGAGAATCAGAACCGTGGGGATGGCAATAATAATGACGGCTTTCAGCAGATGAGTGAATTTCGGCGGTACCGGATGACGCGACATGTACCAGGCGACCGTTAATGGCAGCGCCAGCTTAACCAGTTCTGACGGCTGAAAACGCGGCAACCCGGGGAGCGCCAGCCAGCGCTGCGCGCCTTTGGCACCGACCCCAATGACCAGTACGCCAACCAGTGCCAGGACGCCGATCAGATACGCCCAGGGCGCCAGGGTGCGGTAGATACGTGGCGGAATCTGGGCTGCCGATACCATAACGGCAAGACCAATGGCAAAGTGGATGGCCTGGCGCTTAACCATGCTGATTTCCTGACCACTGCCACTGTAGAGAATCAGCAGACCGCCGGCGGCCAGTATCAGCAGCAACAGCGTCAGAGGCAGATCCAGGTGAATGCGGCGGAACAGGGCCTGACTGCGGCCGAATCCTGAATGGTGTTCGCCGCTGCCCATGGTGCGGCTGAAATCTGTACTGGCCATCAGCCTTCCGCGCCTCCCAGGTATTCGTTGATCACACTCTGTGCGATAGGACCGGCAGTGCGGCCGGCGGATTCACCATTTTCAATGACAACGGCAATGGCGATTTCAGGTTTTTCCACCGGCGCAAAGGCCACAAACAGGGCGTGGTCACGTAAGCGTTCGCGCAGAGCTTCAGAATCGTATTCCTCGTCCTGTTTGATACCCACTACCTGAGCCGTCCCGGTTTTACCGGCGAGCGGATATTTAAGATTCGGCAGCAGCCGCCGCGCCGTGCCGTGTAAACCTGAGACCACTTCTTCCATGGCATGGCTCATACGTTGCCAGTCATCCGGGTCTTTCAGCTGGATGTCCGGAATATCACCGTGGGCTATGTCATCCACTTCGTTGTTGTGTGCATAAATGAGATGCGGCACTTTCCAGATACCATGATTGGCCAGTACCGATGTGGCGGTGGCCAACTGCAGCGGCGTGACCAGCATATAGCCCTGACCAATCCCCATGTTCACTGTGTCGCCGGCATACCAGAACGAGCCGTGGCGTTGTTTTTTCCACTCCCGGTCGGGCAGCAGGCCGGGCAGGGCATTGATGACATCGACCGTCATATCACGGCCAAAACCAAACTGCGCGAGGAAGGGCGAGATGGAATCGACCCCGGTGCGTACTGCCATTTCATAAAAGAAAGTATCGCAGGATTCCACAATGGCACGTTCCATATCGACGATACCGTGACCGGTGCGTTTCCAGTCACGGTAGAGACGATCATCGTTCTCCAGCTGAAACCAGCCATGATCGTTGATGGTTTCCTGCCAGTCGGTGGTGCCGGAGTTCAGTGCAGCAAGGCCAATAAAGGGTTTGAGTGTCGACGCCGGCGGGTACTGGCCACGGACGGTGCGGTCAAACAACGGCAGATCCGGATTGTCGCGCAGGGCGGAAAAGTTTTTGTGGGAAATACCGGTGACGAACAGGTTAGGATCAAAACTCGGATTACTGTAGAGGCTGACAATGCCCCCGGTCGCCACTTCAATGGCCACTAAGGCGCCGCGCATGCCCTGCATTTTACGACGCGCCAGATTCTGCAGGCGCGAATCCAGATTGAGCGTAATGTCCTGGCCGGGCACCGGGTCCTGTTGCTCAATCACCCGGATAATGCGGCCACGGGCATTGGTCTCTACTTTCTGGTAGCCCACCTTGCCGTGCAGATCACTCTCGTACTGTTTTTCCACACCGATTTTACCGATGACCCGGGTGGCACTGTAATTCCGTTTTTTGTCCGGATCAGTGTCGATGCGCTGTTGTTCACGCTGGGTGATACGGCCAACATAGCCCAGCGCATGGGCAAAGGATTCGCCCTGGGGATAATGACGCACCAGCTGGGCTTCGACATCCACACCGGGCAGGTAGAAGCGGTTGACCATGACTTTGGCAATGTCTTCTTCGCTCAGTTTATGGCGCAGTACAACAGGCTCATACGGACGCCGGCGGGTTTTGCGGCGCTTCTCGAACTGTTCAACATCCCGTTCACTGAGACCGATCAGCTGATCCAGGAAAGCAAGGGTTTCATCCAGATTATGGATGCGCTCGGGCACCAGGGTCAGGCTGTAAGCGGGAATATTTTCCGCCAGCAGGACGCCGTTGCGGTCATAGATAAGCCCGCGGTTGGGTGGAATAGGGCGCAGCTGAATACGGTTGTTTTCGGACAGGTCTTTGTATTTTTCGTGCAGCGTGATCTGCAGATACGTCATGCGCCAGGCCAGCACACTGAGTAATGCCAGTACAAACACAGCTAAGGTAATGGCACGGGCACGGAAGAGGCGGTGTTCGGCAGCTTTATCCCGGAATGAATGCTCCCACATCAGCCAGCCTCACTTATGGTAAGGGTGACCCTGGAGAATGCTCCAGGCACGGTACAGCTGCTCTGCCACAAGCACGCGTACCAGTGGATGGGGTAAGGTCAGAGCTGACAGCGACCAGCGCTGCCTGGCGAGGGCCAGAACTTCCGGCGTCATACCATCCGGACCACCGACCAGCAGTGCAATATCGCCGCCCTGCATGCGCCAGTTTTCCAGTTGTGAGGCCAGTTGCGCGGTCGTCCAGGAAGCACCTTTGACGTCCAGCGCGACAACGTGATCCTGCGGGCGGATGGCTTTGCGCAGGGCATCGGCCTCCTGTTGCATGGCTTTGTCTTTGCTGGTGTTTTTGCCACGGTGGCCCGGAGCAATTTCGACCAGCTCAATGCTGCAGTCCGACGGCAGGCGCTTGGCGTATTCGCCAAAGCCCTGTTCCACCCATTGGGGCATTTTTTGTCCGACGGCCAGCAGCCTCAGTTTCATGCTTTTGCGCTTCCGCTGTCCGGTTCACCCCACAGGCGTTCAAGATCGTAAAAGTGCCGCGCCTGATCCGTCATGACATGGACGACGACGTCGACCAGATCAATCAACACCCAATCAGCGGCAGAACGGCCTTCAGTACCGTTCGGGCGCAGGCCGGCTTCTTTGACTTTTTCTTCCACGTTGCCGGCGACGGCCGCCACATGGCGGTTGGATGTACCGGTGGCGATAACCATCCAGTCGGTAACGGAGGTGCGTCCGCGGACGTCGAGGGTAACGATGTTCTGCGCTTTCATATCGTCCAGCGCTTCAGTTACCAGATTTTTAATTTGCTCAGCTTGCATTAATTTCTATCGATAGAGTTGTTGTTGATCAATATATTCCAGCACCGCGTCCGGCGTCAGAAAGGTTACATTGTCGCCCTGCTTGATGGCACGGCGCAAGTCGGAAGCTGAGACATCCAGCTCCGGCCAGTGGTGCAGACAAATGCGGCCGGCGTCATCGGCCAGCAGTTCGTCAATATTGCATTCCCTTTGTTCCAGCTGCTGTTCCTGCCAGTGACTGACATTACGTACGCCGGGCCGGCTGATCACCAGCAGGTTGGCCTGGTCGAGCAGTTCGCCGGGTTTGTGCCAGTGTTCGAAGCCCTGCCAGGCATCCTGTCCCATCACCCAGGTAAAGCCGACGTCCGGGTAAAGGTCGTGTAAAGCTTCAACGGTAATGGCACTGTAGCTCAGATCGTCCCGTTCCAGTTCAATACTGCTGGTGCAGATGCCATCCAGGCGGGCGCAGGCCAGTTCCAGCATGGCCAGACGCTGGCTGCCACTGGCCTGGGGCTGTGGACGGTGGGGCGGCACATGATTGGGAATCAGCAAGACCTGTTCAAAGCCCAGATCGCGCAGCTGCACGGCAATGCGCAGATGACCGATGTGAACCGGGTCGAAGGTGCCGCCCAGGATTGCCCAGCGTTTGTCGCGCTTACTGACGGACTTCACCGTTACCTAACACCACGTACTTCTGTGACGTCAGACCTTCCAGCCCCACCGGACCGCGGGCGTGGATTTTGTCGGTCGATATGCCGATTTCAGCCCCCAGTCCGTATTCAAAACCATCAGCAAAGCGGGTTGAAGCATTGACCATGACCGAGCTGGAATCGACTTCGGTCAGAAAACGGCGTGCCAGGGTGTAGTTCTCGGTGATGATGGCATCGGTATGGTGTGAGCCATGATCATTGATGTGATCCATGGCCTCTTCCGGACTGTCAACGATTTTCATCGCCAGAACCGGCGCCAGATATTCGGTATCCCAGTCTTCATCACTGGCCTGACGGATGTCTTTCAGCAGATCCATCGTACGCGGGCAGCCGCGCAGTTCAACGCCAATGGCGCCATAGGCATCGGCCAGCTCGGGCAGAATATCGCTGGCTACGGCCTGATGCACCAGCAGAGTTTCCATGGTGTTGCAGGTTCCGTAGCGGTGCGTTTTGGCATTAATCGCGATGTTCACGGCTTTGGTTTTATCGGCAAATTGGTCGATGTAGACGTGGCAGATACCATCCAGGTGTTTGATAACGGTGACTTTGGCATCGCGGCTGATACGTTCAATCAGGCCTTTACCGCCACGGGGAACAATCACATCGACATAGTCGGGCATGGTGATCAGCTGACCAACGGCATCACGGTCAGTGGTTTCCACTACCTGTACGCAGGTTTCCGGTAAACCGGCGGCCTGCAGACCGGCGCGGATGCAGGCTGCCAGCGCCTGATTGGCTTCGATGGCTTCAGAGCCGCCACGCAGAATGGCGGCGTTGCCGGATTTCAGACACAGCGAGGCAGCCTCAATGGTAACGTTCGGGCGGCTTTCGTAAATGATGCCGATAACGCCCAGTGGTACGCGCATCCTGCCTACCTGAATGCCGCTGGGGCGATATTTCAGATCGGTAATTTCACCCACCGGGTCAGCCAGTGCGGCGACCTGACGCAGACCTTCGAGCATAGTGTCGATGCGCTCGTCGGTTAATTCGAGCCGGTCCAGCAGTGCGGCATCCAGGCCATTTTCGCGGCCCCGGGCCATATCGCGCTGGTTGGCGGCCTTTACCTGTTCGCGTTGTTCGCTGATCATATCGGCGATCGCGGACAGGGCATTGTTTTTATCTTCAGTGGTGGCTCTGGCCATGGCACGCGCCGCCTGGCGGGCGTTCTGTCCCAGAGTCTGCATGTACTCAGCTACGTTCATCAGTAAAGCCTGAACTCAATAACGGATAAAGTGCGCTAGTATACACCAAGAGGTACAGGATAACGCCATCCGCACATGGCCCGGCTGACAGGATTTCTTCCTTTTATGGAAAAAACACATTTTCACAATCTGGTGATGCTGCAGGTAAAGGTACTTTATTCGCTGCTGATGGCTCTGGGCCTCAGTGTGATTGCGACGCTGGATCTGCTGGAAGATAAAAAACAATTTGCCCTGATAGCAGCGGCTTTTTCCTTTGCTCTGGTGCTGTATGCCAGCTATCTGTTGCTGCGCCGGCGTAAACGCTCGTCACCTTATCCGGAATGGATTCTGGCCGGTCTGTTGCTGGTGTTTACCCTGTTCGGAATGCACCAGAGCGCGGAAGTGGTGCACTGGGTCTATCTGGTGCCTGTGTATATTTATTTTCTGTTTCCGTTCCGCGCCGCCAGCTACATTACGCTGCTGTACAGTCTGGCGCTGGTGATTCTGGTGCTGGATGATTTCAACAGCTATACCCGGCTGCAGGTCCTGTTTACTTATGCGGCCTGTTTTACCTTTTCGGTGATGTACGCTCTGGTCAATGAGCGCACTAACCGGGCACTGGGAGAAATCGTTAATACCGATCCGGTAACCCAGGTGTATAACGAACATCAGTTATATCTTGATCTGAATAAAGAAATGACCCGGGCTGACCGTCAGCGCAGTGATCTGTGTCTGGTGGCGGTGGCGACGCCGCCGGAATGGAGCAGACTGAAGGAAGAAGAATATGAGCAGCGGCTGGGCTATCTGGGTAAGAAACTGCGCCAGTGTCTGCGCCGCTATGATGCCTGTTACCGGCTGAATACGGATGACTTTGTGATCATGATGCCGCACAGCAATCTGCAGCATGCCAGTGATCTGATGGCGGTCCTGCGGCAAAAACTGAACAATGAAAAAAGCGGCACAATGAAAAACCTGCCGCTGCACAGCGGGTTATACCAGCCTGACGATGATGCCGGGAGCCTGATTGCCCGTGTTGTGGAGGGGTTGCATCATGCTGAATGACCTGACGCAGGAAGAGCTGCTGCCGAGATTGCAGACGCTGGTGTACCTGCTGGCAGCCATCGCCATTGCCATACTGATGTACGATCAGTACCGGCAGGGACTGTATTCTCTGGTGTTGAGTAATGCGATCGCCATTCCGGCATTCATTTTCAGCGGCATTTATATCTATATTAACCGTAACCGGGAGCATTTCTCCCGCATTAACTACCCGTTAATTATCACGCTGGCGGGGCTGGCTTTATACCAGTTACCCCGTTATCCGGAGCTGATGACGCATTACCTGTATGCTTTACCTCTGTTCAGCTATTTCGCTTTACCGCTGACGGCAGCCACCATCGTAAATATTGTTACTGCCCTGCTGATGGTTGTTCTGCTGTGGGTGGATTTCGGGTTCGCCAGAGCCTTGCGCACCGGCGTCAATTATTCCCTGTTACTGGGGTCGGCCTGGTGCTTTGCTTATCTTATGCTGTTGAAAATATGGTCACTGAAACGCCTGGCACTGACAGACCAGACGTCAGGGGCGTACAACCGGCGGCATTTCTTTAATACCCTGGAACGCGAGATCGCCCGCAGTGAACATTCGCGTCAGAGTGTCAGTCTGATCGGTCTCGCCATTGATGATTATCGTCAGCTGATTGATATCCACGGTAACCGGGTGATGTCTCAGTTCCTGCCGCGCTTTACCGCCAACACCCAGCAAATGATCCGCGCCGGCGATGAGGTATTCCGCCTGGGTGATGATCTGTTTGTGCTGATTCTGCCGCACTGCGCCGAAGACGGTGCCATCGTGCTGATGGAGCGTATTAAACGCAGTTTACAACAGCAGACCTGGAAGCCGTTCGCAGAGATATCGCTCAGTGCTGCGGCGGTTGGTTTACTGCAGGGTGAAGACGCCCGCGATGTGGAAAAACGTTTGCTATCAAAACTGAAAAAGCAGAAGCGGGCCAGCCTGCAGCTCGCTGCGTTCAGTGAATAAGTTGCGTTCAGTCGTCGTTCACATCGGCGCGGATCAGACGCACCAGGGTCCGGGTCCGGGCCCGCGGCAGTGCCAGTGTGTCGTAAAAACCGGCCGGGTCATGGACTTCGGTGTGAGAAAACCCGTCCTGCCGGAAGCCGGCGTGGATGGCGTCATCCGACGGATAATGCAGAGGCCACTGGCCGCGGGTGAAAAAGCCGACCAGTTTCTGGGCGAACTTCACGTAACGGTAAGACGGGTGATCGGCGAAGTCAGGATACAGGTCGGTGACGTAATAGCCGCCGGAAAAACGCTTTAACCCGCTGGCAATGCGCGACCATACAGCGCGTATGACCGGCAGTTCAAAATAATTCACCAGACCTTCGGTGACGATCACCGTCTTTTCCACCGGATTCAGTTTATTCAGCAGTGAATGAATCGACTCCGGCCCCTCTGGCTGCAGGATATTGCAGGCATACACCTGATGTTCCGGTCCGGTTTCCAGTGTCGCCAGCAGTTGCGCCTTGCGTGCTGCCATGGCCGGCAGATCGGCCTCCAGATACCGGATATGAGGGAAACGCTGGCGCAGACGATAACCCCGGGGAGAAAGCCCGGCGGCGATTTCCACCACCTGGGTGACACCTTCTTTTTCAATCAGCTCAGTGAGCAGGTGATCGATGACCTGATGGCGCTGCAACAGAAACGTATCAATATCGGCACCGGCGACCAGGCGCAGAAACGCATTGACCGGCGCCAGTGCCAGCGCCGCGAAACGCCCGGCCGGCGTGACAAACTGTTGCTCAGACAGACCATGCCGGTACCAGACATAACCGGTATAGTGAGCACTGATACTGATGCGGGAGGTGTCCGGAGCGGACTGGGCAGAGCGGATATCAGAGGTCATAAGAAAGAATTATTGTTGTTTTATGAAAGCCGCAGAATAAGGGCTACGCCCTGACATGTGAAGTGGAGGTATAGCGGTTGACGGAATTTTTGCAGGCAGCGATGCAGTCTCCGCTGGCTTTGCTGTTGATGGTTTTTCTGATGGCCGCGGTGGAGTCGCTGGTGGTCGTGGGGTTACTGGTGCCGGGAATTGCCGGGCTGGTTGCGCTGACGCTGGCCGCCGCCTCGGCCGGTGTGGGCCCGGGCTGGTGGTGGCTGGCCGGTGCACTGGGCGCCATGGCCGGCGACGGCATCAGTTTCCATATCGGCCGTGCCAGTCGCCGCGGGCTGCACCATTGGCCTGTGCTGCGGGACCATCCCCAATGGTTACAGCGTGGCTACCGTTTCTTTCACGATTATGGGGTTGTCAGCATCGCCATCGGCCGTTTTGTCGGCCCGCTGCGGCCGCTGATTCCGGCCGTCGCAGCGGTTTGCGAAATGCCTGTGGGACGCTTCTGGTGGGTTAATGTGCTGTCGGCCTGTGCCTGGTCTGCAGCCTGGCTGCTGCCGGTATACTGGCTGGGCAGAGAGGCGCTGGAGCACATCTCAGGTACCCGGATGATGGTGATTTTTGCCGTTGTCTGCGTACTGGCATTTGTCATCAGTGGCCTGATGTCGCGGCGTTCAGAGCGCTGACGTCTGTGACTTATGATTATTGTTCCGTGCGGTCATCACCGGTGGCGGCGCGCAGCGCATTACGGGCCTGATTGAGTTCAAATTTCACGCCCGCCAGTTCCTGCTTCAGGGCTTTGCTCTGCTCTTCTTCATGCTGATGACGTTCGGCAATCTCAGTGAGTGCGATTTCAGCATCGCGCACCTGTGCCTTCCAGCGTTGGGTGAGCACATAACCGACCGCTCCACCGCCAATAATAAAACCTGCCAACAGCGCAAATACGAAAGCCATGATTTACCTCCTGAAAGTCATCCGCAGGATAACCGAAAATGCTCTCAGGTTCGCGTTTTACCTGCCAGCGGGTCATAAGCGGGCGAAAAAACTGATAAACTCCGCGCAAATTGACGGATGAGGATGTGCAGTGACAATCGGTGATCTGGTAGCCAAAAGCGGTGCGCAAATGCGGGTGTTTGATCTCGGGCGCCGAATTGAAGAAATTCCGGGCGATTTTTTTGCCCGCTTTGAAGCACTGTCCGAACCTTACCCGGTACCTTACCTGAAGCAGGCATGGCTGGGGATTCTCAGCTGGAATCCGGATGAACCCGGCCAGCACAATATCTGGTTTCTGAAGTTACCACTGGACGAGCAGAACATCCTGCAGCCCGGCCCCCGTGATGCTTTTCTGCAGCACTGGCTGAAGGTGGCAGCAGCACCGGATCAGCAGCATGGCGAAGCGCCCTGCAGTTACAAGCCGGACGCTAACCGTATGGCGTATTTTCATGCTCAGGCTCTGCAGGCGCTGGGGCAGCCAGCTACTCAGTATTACAGCACTGCGCGTGCCTATCTGAGCGGCGATATGGGTTGGGACAACTGGCAACAGCTGGGATTGCAGGGGCTGGCCGAAGTGGTTGCCCGCCTCAATGAAGACAACAACAGTCTGCTGCTGCAGAACGCACTGCCACATATGCCGTCTGTTCCCCGTAATGCAGTACTGGGCTTTCTGGAAAGCCAGCAGCCCGGCCAGTCGCTGACATCCGTGATTAATGACACTTTGTCAGCGGTCGTGGCGGAAGGAGCGAATGCCGGTGATCTGGCGGCCTTTGCCCGGGCGTTATCACAGAGTGTTAATGCCGATCAGCGCATACTGCTGCTGCAGGCGTTACTGCAACACCCGGCCAAGCACTCCATTGAACTGCTGGCCGCCATGGGCAGCCGTTGCTGGCAGGACCTGCGAGGCAATCTGTTGCTCAACTATCTCGAATGCCTGGCGCGTAATGAGCAGGGCGAAGGCGCTTTCAACGCGCTGGTTGGCGATCTGTTATCCCTGCCGGGAATGCGACAGCATTTTATGGCGGTTCTCGGCTCGCCAGAGCGCAGCGACACCCTGGTGAAAGCCATTGAAAAACTCTTCTCCATGGTGCGCGAAGGCGCTGCGAATGACGGAGCCGGCGGAAGCGGAGGCCTGCAGTGAGCCTCTGCCCCTGTGGTTCGGGTATAAGTTACCGGGACTGCTGTGGCCCCTTACATCAGGGCAAGCCTGCGCCAACGCCGGAAGCTCTGATGCGTTCACGTTACAGCGCGTTTGTGCGCCAGGATAGCGACTATCTGCTGAGCAGCTGGGCTGCGCAGACCCGGCCGTCACAACTGACTTTGGACGATGACCGTCAATGGTGCGCTCTGCTGGTTAACAGCAGTTCGCAGCAGGGCCGTGAAGGCAGGGTGAGCTTCTGTGCCCGCTTCCGGGATCAGGACGGTTATCATGAACTGGCCGAAACATCGCGCTTTCAGCTGGATGAGGACGGCTACTGGCGCTATCTGGATGGCAAAGCCGATATCCGCCGCTGGGCGCCGGGCCGCAATGACCCGTGCCCGTGCGGCAGTGGCAAAAAATTCAAGAAGTGTTGCGGCTGACAGGGGGTCAGCCATACCGCGCCAGCTTGGGCGCGGCAATCAATCGTGTTTAGGGTGGGCCATGCCTTTTTTCAGCATTCCCCAGACCATGGCAAACATCCCGGCGACCGACACCGCCATCAGCAGATTCACCAGCACCGCATGACGCTGGTAATAGCTGACGATAGGCTGCTCAGTATCACGGCATACCTGATTAACAAAGTCGAAGTGCCCGCCACTTTGCAGACAATCCGTCATGGCAGACATCTCGATACCATAAAGAATAAGAAGAATGATGCCCGGGAGGGCAAACAGAACTGAGCCGGCACGCAGCCACATACAGATACTCCGGGTTAAAGAAACTTGACATTTGAGGCCAAAACTCTGCATTTTACCCAAAGGAGCCCCGGAATAAATCAGAAATGACTTATTGGGGTCCATAAAAAAAATCGCGCCTGATTAAAACGATAACAACGAAGAGCTGCTGTTCCCATGAAAGGATTTATACCTCAAGTCCTGTTGCTGTGTGTCATTCTGACCGCACCGGCACAGGCTGCCAATGAAGATCTTCTGGGGGAGATCAAAGCCGACATCGCGGCCAAGCGACTGTCGAGTCCCGCCGGCAATAACGCCCTGGAAAAGATTGACCGTTTCCGGGCGGAAGATCCCTTTGATTACCGTATTGTGCCGCTGACGTATCAATGGGGCGAGGCCTATGTTGCGTTGGCTGAAAGTGCGATCGCGGCAAAAAATTACACTAAAGCTCAGGGCTATCTCGACAAAGTCTGGTTG
Source organism: Thalassolituus sp. UBA1087 (assembly GCA_002314145.1). GTDB lineage: Bacteria > Pseudomonadota > Gammaproteobacteria > Pseudomonadales > Oceanobacteraceae > Venatoribacter. The sequence goes on from DCCG01000046.1 coordinate 43,850, forward strand.
GTGGCTGCCCTGACGCCGGGGCTGGAAGAAACCCAGGCAAAGCTGGATAAGGTCTATCAGGGCAAGCCTCAGGTGGCTGAAAAAGCTGCGAAAAGTGGCCCAAGCCAGGCAGAGCTTGAACGCCAGCGTCAGTTAGCGGCGGCGGCTGCAAAAGAAAAAGCCCGCGCGGAAGCGGAGCGCAAACGTAAAGCGGAAGAAGAAAGACGCCAGGCTGCGCTGGCTAAAAAGCAGGCAGAAGAAGCCCGCCAGCGTCGTCAGCAGGAAGAGCGCCAGCGCCGGGCGGAAGCCGTGGCAGCGGAAAAAGCCGCTCAGCAGCAACGTCTGGCGGCAGCGAATCAGGCGAAAAAGGCACCGGCTCCAGTTGCGAATAAAGCTGCTGATATCAGCAAAGCCGCCCCTCAGGCGGTGGCTGAAATTACCGAATTGTGGGAAGAAGCCAAAGAAGAATCGGCGCCTATTGCCAGTTATCCGGTCAAAGAAGACATGCTCAGTAACCGTAACCGCGATATCGTTGACACTCTGCAGCCGGTCTGTGAGGCCATTCTGAATAACGATGCATCGGTGGTTATTCACACCGGGAACAAAGCCGATTATCGCTGGCTGACGGTACGGCTGACACTCTGCATGCGCAGGCTGGACAGCACCTTCCGTCTGCGTCACAGCTTCGAACCTCTGGCGGACGCTGATCCGTTTGTGACGCTGCACCCACCACGGGAAACCTCTCTGGTGCGGCAGGTCTCTGATTAAACGCCTGTTTTCCGGCCGGGTTTCCCGCCTGGCCGGGAACTTCGGCCGCCGGATTCAGTCTCTCCCATCGCCGGCCTTTTACAGCCTGCAAAAAACATTCAGCGTGGTACAATGCGCGCCCGTATCCACATGACGGTTCTGAGCCCTGATATGCGTCTTCTGTTAGCTACTGTATTTACTCTTTTTTCTTTTATTTCACAGGCCGCGGTGATCGTGCCCAAAGCCCCGGATCTGGATGCATCAGCCTATATACTGATGGATGCGGAAAGCGGCCGGGTATTGGTCGAACATAACGCAGATGAGCGCTTACCGCCGGCCAGTCTGACGAAAATGATGACCAGCTATATCGCCGTACACGAGCTGGAAATGGGCAATGTGACAGAAAACACCCTGGTGCCGGTGAGTGAAAAAGCCTGGCGTAAGGGCGGCTCTAAAATGTTCATCGAAGTCGGCAAAGAAGTAAAACTGATCGATTTATTGCGCGGTATTATTGTGCAGTCCGGCAATGATGCATCGGTGGCGGTGGCCGAATATTTTGCCGGTTCGGAAGAAGCCTATGCAGGCTGGATGAATCAGTATGCCGAACGCTTTGGTATGGACAATACACATTTTGTTAATGCCACCGGCTGGCCGGCCGATGAGCATTACACCTCAGCCCGGGATTTAGCCAAACTGTCGCTGCATATCGTTAATGATCATCCTCATTACTATGGTCTGTATTCCGAGAAATATTTTGAATTTAACGATATCCGCCAGCCCAACCGTAATAAGTTGCTGTGGCGTGACCCGTCAGTGGATGGCCTGAAAACCGGCCATACCCAGGCTGCCGGTTATTGCCTGGCGGCGTCGGCGGTGCGTGACAATACCCGTCTGATCGCAGTCGTGATGGGTACCCGCAGTGATGAAGCCCGAGCCCGGGAAACTCAGAAGCTGCTGGCCTATGGTTTCCGCTATTACGAAACCCGTAAGTTGTATGAAGGTGGTGAAGTGCTGCAGACAGCGGGTGTCTGGCTGGGTGCTGATGACAGCGTTGAACTGGGTGTGGAAAAACAGCTTTACCTGACATTACCCCGTGGTCTGAAGGGAGAGCTGGACGTCAACATCGCCACCAACGAGTTTATTGAGGCGCCGGTCGCTGCCGGTGATCAGCTGGGCAGTGTAACCATCTCCAAAGACGGCGAAGTATTGGCTGAGCGGCCACTGGTGGCCTTGTCAGCGGTGGAAGAAGCCGGCTTCTTCGGCCGCCTGTGGGGCGGTATCAAACTCTTCTTTGCCAAACTGTTCGCCTGACATTCAGAACAGGCCTGCCACCGGATTGACCAAAAGTCCGGTGGCACTTGAATTCCACACAGGTTAAAACCATATATGGCTCTGAAGTTCAGAGAGGTCAATGCTGTGACTCAGCCCGAAGCTCCCAAAATTGAATTCCCTTGCGCCAATTACCCGGTCAAAGTGCTGGGCCACGGGAAGGACGACTATGATGCTGTGATTATGGATATCGTACGTATCCATGCGCCGGATGTTGATATTGAGCGTATTCAGGTGCGCGACAGTAAAAATGGCCGTTTCCGCGCCATAACCGTTTACATTACCGCCACCGGTATCGATCAGCTGAAAAGCCTGCATAAAGATCTGATGGCCCATGACTACGTACATATGGTGATCTGATGACCCGAATCCGTGAGCTGGGTGTGCAGCCGTATCAGCCGGTCTATGAAGATATGCTGCAGTTTACTGCTGACCGCCAGCCGGACACGGATGATGAACTCTGGTTTCTCCAGCATGAGCGGGTGTTTACTCAGGGGCAGGCCGGTAAGGCCGAACATGTACTTATGCCGGGTGATATCCCGGTGGTGCAGGCGGATCGCGGCGGGCAGGTGACATACCATGGCCCGGGACAGCTGGTGGTCTACCTGATGATCGATATTAAACGCAAAGGCTGGGGCCCCCGGGCGCTGGTGACGGCTATTGAACAGGCCATCGTGGCCACGTTAAAGCGCTGGTCGATCGAAGCCCATCCCAGGGATGATGCCCCGGGAGTGTATGTCGGGGCGCGTAAAATTGCCTCGCTGGGGCTGCGTATCCGTCATGGACGTTCTTTCCATGGGCTGGCCCTCAACGTGGATATGGATCTGGAACCTTTCCATCGCATCAATCCCTGTGGCTACGCGGGTATGCAGATGACGCAGATCAGGGATGAAACCGATCAGCCGGTTAGTCTGGATGACGTCGCATCGGAGCTGCAGCAGCAGTTACTGTTATTGCTGGAAGACGACCGCGCTGCTGACTGACGACCGTCCTGCCGGACCATGAGATACCCATAACATGAGATACCCATAACATGAGATACCCATAACATGAGATACCCATAAAAAAGCCTGCTCACAGCAGGCTTTTTTATGGGCTGGGTTCGCGGCTGTTCCGCTTACGGGTTGACCGTTTTGACCGGAATCAGGTTGTCCGCGCGGGGCTCATCGCCGGGAACCGCCGGCAGCTCAATACCCAGATTATTTTTATTAAACATCTTGTCGGCGCGGTAACTGGAGCGTACCAGTGGTCCGGAGGCGACTTCCATAAAGCCTTTTTCCAGCCCGATCTCACGATAGCGGCTGAACTGTTCCGGTGTGACGTAACGGTCAACCGGCAGGTGATGTTTGGTGGGGCGCAGATACTGTCCCAGCGTCAGTACATCGACGCCAGCGGCCAGCAGATCGTCCATGGCCTGATAAATTTCGTCGTCCGTCTCACCAATGCCCACCATCAGCGAGCTCTTGGTAATAACGTCCGGGTTGTGGCGCTTGGCAAAGGCCAGAACATCCAGGGTTTTACGGTAGCCGGCACGCGGGTCGCGTACTGTGCGGGTGAGCCGCTCAACGGTTTCCACATTCTGTGCAAAGACATCCAGTCCGGAGTCGACCACCAGCGCAACATGGTCTTCGACACCGTCGAAATCCGGGGTCAGTGCTTCGACTTTTACCTGTGGCGTACGCTGTTTGATCGCGCTGACGCAGGCGGCGTAATGGGCCGCGCCACCGTCGTTCAGATCATCACGGTCGACGGAGGTTAAGACAATGTACTGCAGGCCCATAAGTTCAACCGATTCAGCGGTATTGGCGGGTTCATCCTGGTCCAGCCAGCCGTGCGGGTTACCGGTATCCACCGCGCAGAATTTGCAGGCACGGGTACAGACCGAGCCCATGACCATAATAGTGGCAGTACCATTAGCCCAGCATTCTCCCATGTTCGGGCAATGGGATTCTTCGCATACCGTACTCAGCTTATGATCGCGGACATTGGTTTTTACGGCTTCAAAACGCTGACCACCAGGAATCTGGGCCCGCAACCAGGCCGGTTTGCGGCTGAGCGGAGCCTCTTCCGCGCCGGATTTACGGGCACGGATACCGTTTTTAATGGCATTAAACCCATGTTCGCTGCGGAATTTCTCACCGCTGCGGATGGATGGCTGCGGATCAGAGGTGGAAGAATCGCTGGCGGGATGTTTACTCATACAAGTGTACTCATGCAGAGCCCTGGACAGGGCGCTGGTTAACGGATGAATATCTGAACAATATTCTATCACAACATGGGGGCCTGACACTCCGCATTTGCCCTGACAGCAGCGTTTGAGACAGCTCGTTTCCTGAAGCAGAGAGGTTTTTCACGGTTTTCTCACAGCTGTTGTGCCATAGTCACGCCTCGAATTTACCCAGCGAGATTATGTATGAAAACTTCAGCTCTGGTCGCCGTACCGGCGGCTCTGCTTATTTCTTCTTCGGCATTGGCTGCTCAGGTGAGTTACAACGCCGCACTTGTGTCTGATTATCTGTTCCGTGGCCTGACGATGACGGATCATGATCCGGCGGTTCAGGGTGGGGCCGACGTGAAAAACGGCGATGCTTATGGCAGCGTCTGGTTTTCCAACGTTGACACGCCGGATGGGTCAGAAGGGCTGCCGGTGGAGATGGATGTTACCTTTGGTTATAACATGCGCTTCAATGGCGGATTTAATCTGGATATGGAAGTGCTGACGTATAACTTCCTGACCGACGGCATGGCGGATGAAACGGAATTTAAACTGGGAACCAGCCCGGCACGCGATCTGACAATTGATCTGTATCGCGGCGTGAAAAGCAAATACTGGTATCCGGAAATACGCTATGAAAAGAACCTGGATTACCGTCTGTACCTTGATCTGGCAGCCGGTTACTGGGCACCGGATGATGCCGATGATTCGGCCGTGACGCTGCGCGCAGAACTGGCCCGGGACTTTCCTGAACTGGGCCACGTTGATTTCTTTATCGCGGCGGATTACATCTCCGACGAAACGCCGTTCGGGAACGACGCTGACGAAGACGATTCTGATCTGACCTTCCTGTTTGGCGTGCGTAAAAATTTCTGATACGGCTGCCGTGCGCAGATAAAACAAAAAAGCCCGCAACGTGCGGGCTTTTTTACTGAAGTTTATGTCAGGCTTCTTTCAGCATGGCGAACAGGTCGTCTTTCAGATGCAGGCGACGCATTTTCAGCCCTTCCAGACGGTCATCAGAGGCCGCTTCTACATCTTCTTCAATGCGGCGTACTTCTTTGTCTATTTCATGATATTCATCAAACAGACGGGCAAAGTGACGATCCTTCATTTTCAGGGTCCGGATCTGCTCAGCCATTTCTGGGAATTCGTTATGCAGGCTGTGGTTATCAATGGTCATTGCGCTATCTCCTTGGTAGGTGGTTTCAGAGTGCCTTGGCACTGTTTTTTCCGCCTTGATACAGATCAGGCCAGTTCGCTGGCATTTGCCCGGTATTTGCTATATTTGATTCAAATCAAATAGATAAAAGTGTCAGGAGAAGACATGCCGCACCGGGTCGTAATTCTGGATGATGAACATCAGGCGCGTCGTCTGACGGAAAAGGCACTGCAGGACTATAACGTGCAGGCGTATGCGGAATATGAAACATTTATGACCGCTGTCGCCGGCGGTGCAGGATGTATTCTGCTGGATATTCAGATGCCCGAAATCAGTGGCTATGAAGTGTGCCGGCGCCTGCGTCAGCAGGAAGCCACCAGTCGTACACCGGTCATTTTTATTTCTGCCAGTACCGATCTTAATGCCCGTCTGAAAGGTTATGCCGCCGGCGGCGATGATTTTATTTCCAAGCCGTTCGACCTCGACGAACTGAAAGCCAAAGTCAGCCGCGCAGTGTCGAATAATCGTTTTCAGCGGGAACTGATCAGCAGTGCTGACGAAGCGCGGCTGACGGCGTTTGAGGCGATGACTCATTCCGCCGAACAGGGCGAGATCAGTCGCTTTATTGAGCAGGCCGGCGCCTCGGTTTCGGCATCGGAAGCCATCACCCTGTTAATTGCCAGTTTGCGCAATCTCGGCCTGAATGCCGTGGTCGCCCACTGGACTGACGAATCGCCTCAATATTATTCCCATCAGGCCGAGGTGCGGCCGCTTGAAATTGCGCTGTTAAGCAATTGCCGCGAAGGCACACGCATTATGGATATGGAACGGCGTATCGTGGTGAATTACCCCCATGCGTCGGTGCTGGTTAAAAATGCGCCCTGGGAAGACGATAAGCGCTACGGGCGCATCAAAGATCACCTGTGCGTATTGATGAGTGGCATTAACGCGCGCCTGGCGTCTCTGCACTCCGAGCGGCGCTGTGCTCAGCAGGATGCTCTGCTGGATGCGCTCAGCAATGTTCAGCAGGCGTTGTTGCAGATGCAGCAGCAACAGAATCAGCGTTTCGTCCGCGCCGGGGAGGAAGTCAGCGAACTGGAGCTGGAACTGAGCGAAGAACTCCTGTTGCTTAATCTGGACCCGGATCAGGAGGCTCATCTGAAATCCCTGGTGGGCAATCACGTGTCCAGACTGAGCGCCATTTATCGTGAAGGCGCGGACATTACCGGGCAGCTGCAGCCGGTAATGTCCACATTGGAGGCTATCGCCGGCCAGCGTTCATGACGCTTTGCTTAACGCCTGGCTGATCCACTGCTTCAGCTGTGGTGCCGGCAGGGCACCTGCCAGTCGGTCGATCTCGCGCCCCTGGTGAAACAGAATCAGGGTGGGAATGGAGCGGATGCCATACTGGCTGCTGACCTGCTGTGCCGTCTCGGTATTCACCTTTGCAAAGCGCGCCTGATGCTGCATCTCGCCACAGACCTCAGCGAAGACCGGTGCCATCATTTTGCACGGACCACACCAGCTGGCCCAGAAATCGACAATAACCGGCAGCTCATTCTTACTGATAAAACGGCCAAAATCGCCATCACTCAGCTCAACCGGCTGGCCACTGAATAAGGGGCCTTTGCAGCGGCCACAGACGCCCGGCTGATGCTGTTTGTCCTCCGGAATACGGTTAATGGCACCGCAGGATGGGCAGGTGTAATGCATGTTGTATCTCTCTTAAATCCGTGTCTGTTATCTATATAAGTGCCCGGTTATAAAGTTTCAAGCGCAATGACGACAGAAGCGCACTATTTTTGTTTATGTACCCCCCGGGGGATAGAGATTTACCGCTGACAGGTTACTTTAATAGCAGCATCGAACCAGGAAGATGAATATGAGAAACGTAACCGTTGCCGCGACACAGATGAGCTGCTCGTGGACATTAGAAGACAATCTCAATAAAGCGGAGCAGCTGATCCGCGACGCTGCCGGTCAGGGTGCGCAGGTGATTCTGATTCAGGAATTATTCGAAGCTCCTTATTTCTGCATCGAAATTCACGAACCTTACCTTAATCTGGCCTCCACGCTGGAAGAAAACCCGGCTTTTGCCCGCTTTCAGGCGCTGGCAAAAGAGTTGCAGGTGGTCTTGCCCTTCAGCTGGTTTGAGCGCGCCGGCCAGGCCCGTTTCAATTCGCTTGCCATGATAGACGCTGATGGCAGCCTGCTGGGCGTTTACCGCAAGACGCATATTCCTGACAGTGACGGTTATCTGGAGAAGTACTACTTCAGCCCGGGAGACACCGGGTTTAAAGTCTGGGATACCCGTTACGGCAGAGTGGGCGTTGGTATCTGCTGGGACCAGTGGTTCCCGGAAACGGCCCGCTCCATGGCGTTGATGGGCGCTGAGATGCTGCTGTTCCCGACGGCCATCGGCAGCGAACCGAGTCAGCCACAGATGGACAGCATGCCGGCCTGGCGTAACGCCATGTGTGGCCATGCGGCAACCAATATTATGCCGGTGATCGCTTCCAACCGCATCGGCACAGAAGACGCGCAGCACCGCGACCTGAGTGTCACTTTCTTCGGCTCCTCGTTTATCTGCGATGCCAGTGGTGAAGTGGTGCAACAGGCCGACCGTGACAGTCAGACCGTTCTGCTGCATACCTTTGACCTGGACGCTGTGCGCGAACAGCGTCAGAGCTGGGGACTGTTCCGTGACCGCCGTCCGGACCAGTATCAGGTCATTAATACTCTCGACGGCCGGGTGAAGTAACAGGGGAATCGTATGTTAATTAACTCGACGCCGTTTGCGGACGGTTTCTTTATGCCGGCTGAACACACGCCGCAGGCCCGGGTCTGGCTGGCGTGGCCGGTACGTGGTGATAACTGGCGCAATGATGCCGCGCCGGCGCAGGCGGCTTTTGCCCGTTTTATCACCCGGCTGGTAGAGCACACACCCGTGGCCGTGGCGGTGACCGCTGGTGGCGAGGCTTCCGCCCGGGCGCAGTTGCCGGCAGAGGTCAAGATCATTGTGGTGAAGTACAACGATGCCTGGATGCGCGACATGGGCCCGACATTCGTTGTTAACGAGGCCGGCGAAAAACGCGCCATCAGCTGGCAATTCAACGCCTGGGGTGGTGACGTTGACGGTCTGTACCCGGAGTGGGCGGATGACGATAAAGTGGCGTCCGTCGTGGCAGTGCATGAGGAAACCGATATTTATCAGGCGCCTTTCGTACTGGAAGGCGGCTCAATTCACGTGGATGGTGAAGGAACGCTGTACACCACTGAAGAATGCCTGTTGCATGAAAGCCGTAATCCGCACCTGAGCAAGCAGGATATCGAGCAGAATATGCGCGATTATCTGGGGGTGGAAAAAGTCATCTGGTTGCCTCAGGGACTGTTCAATGATGAAACCAATGGCCATATCGACAACATTCTGCACGTTGTGCGGCCGGGGGAAGTGATTCTTACCGTTTGTGATGATAAAGATGATCCGCAATATGCCATTTCACAACGCGCGCTGGCCTGTCTGCGCGATGAAAAAGACGCCCGTGGCCGGTCCATAAAAGTCTATGAAATGCCGCTGCCGGGTCCTCTGTATATGACGGAAGAGGAAGCACAGGGGCTGACCACGGATGAACATATTCCACGTCATGCAGGCGAGCGTCTGGGGGCGTCCTATGCGAACTTTCTGATATCCAATCAGACCATTTTTTACCCCCTGCTGGATGATAAAAATGACGCTGAAGCGCAGGCTGTGCTGCAGGAAGCGTTTCCGGATTATGAGCTTATCGGCATTGAAGCCCGGGATATTGTGCTGGGAGGCGGCAACCTGCACTGTATCTCTCAGCAGGTGCCTGCGGTCTGAGAGGGCAGGCTGCATTCAGGGGTGTTTACAGCCCCTGGGTGCGCTGATTGAACTCGTCTTTACTCAATTCGCCGGTGATTCTCATCGGCTGAACTTCCAGGTTGTCACGGAAAAACAGAATGGTGGGCGGGCCAAAAATGCCATGGCTCTGCATAAAGGCGATCTGGTCGTCTGAATTCGCCGTGACATCCAGCTGCAGCCACATCACATGTCCCAGGCGTTGCTGGACATCTGTCTGGGCAAAAATCTCTTCTTCCATGACTTTACAACTGATGCACCAGTCGGCGTACAGGTCGAGCATCACAGGCCCGCTGGCCGCGGCTATTTTCTGTTCGATATCGGTGACCGAATCGGTGCGGTAAAACAGGCTGTGCTGTGCCGGTTGTGCTGTACCTGCGCTACTCAGAGACGTCAGCTTCAGGGGCTGCAGCGGGTTGGTATTGCCCATCAGGACGCCGGCCAGGGCCATGACGCCGTACAGCAGTAATACCCAGGCAATGCCTTTGATCATTCTTTGCAGCCCCGTGGCAGCGGTCTCGAAAGCCCCCAGTACGACAGCGTAAATGATGGCCAGCATGGCCCACAGCAACAGACTGATGGTCCCCGGTAAGATGCGGCTCAGCAGCCAGACCGCCACCGCCAGCAATAAAATACCGAAGAAGATTTTAATTTGGTTCATCCAGTTTCCGGCTTTCGGTAATACCGATGCGCCTGTGGTGCCCAGAATAATCAGTGGTGCGCCCATACCTAATCCCAGCGCCAGCAGGGCGGCAAATCCGGTGAGTGCATCGCCGGTGGCGGAGATATACACCAGCGCGCCGGCCAGAGGAGCAGAGACGCAGGGAGACACCACCAGAGCGGAAAGAATACCAATCACAAAAACACTCAGCGCCTGGCCGCCTTTCTGTTTCTGGCTCATGGCATTCAGGCGGTTACGCAGCCCGGCGGGCAGTTGCAGCTCATACAGTCCGAACATAGCCAGCGCCAGCAGGACAAACAGAACCGCAAACAGAATCAGTACCCAGGGGGTCTGCATCCAGGCCTGGATATTGGCTCCGGCTCCCAGCAGACCAACCGTCAGTCCGGCCAGCGCGTAGGTGATGGCCATACCGAGCACGTAAACCGAGGAGAGAATAAAGCCTTTACGGCCGGAGGTGTTGCCCTGACCCAGTACGACACTGGTCAGAATCGGCACCATGGGCAGCACACAGGGCGTGAATGTCAGGCCTAACCCAAGCAGAAAGAACAGGCCGATAATGGCGGCAAAGCTGCGGTTGGCAAACCAGCTGTCATTGTCTGGCTGGCTGCTTGTCTGCGCCGCTGTGCCGGCCGTGGGTTCTGCATCAGCCGCTCGGGTTTGCGGCAGGAGGGAGTCTGCGGCCGTCAGATCCGCCTCTGTCAGCTGAATGGTCTGGCGTTGCGGCGGATAACACAGGCCGGCATCCGCACAGCCCTGATAATGCAGCACGGCTTCGCCCGGCTGCAGGGTCGCGAGCTGAAACTCAACATCAAGGGCGCCGTAGTAGGCGGTGACCAGCCCGAAGGCTTCATCTTCTTTTTCCTTACCGGGCAGGGAAAAATACGATGGCTGGACGGTTTGCCCGCCCTGGGTCAGGAAAATACGGTGCTGGTACAGATAATATCCGTCGGCGCTGTTCCAGCTGGCGGTAAGCAGGCCGGGGCTGACGTCGTAATCCAGCGGGAACGCCTGATCGACAGGTAAAAAGTCCGGCTCTTCACTGCCGACCAGAGAATCTAGAACTCCGGCGTAAGAACTGAGGCTGAGTATCAGTCCAGTCATTAATGTCAGCAGTTTCACCAGAAGCTCCTTGGAATGCCTGTTCGTTAATTTTGTGTTTGTTATTGACTGCGCTCAACGGCAATCAGTGCCAGAGCATCCAGCGCCGAGCGGGCGTCGCCGGAAGGCAGCAGGTCCAGCTGCTGACGTGCCCGGCGGATGCATTCATCGGCTTTGTTACGGGTATAGTCGATTGAGCCCCATTCATGCACCACATTCAGCACGTCGGTCATATCGTCCAGCCCGCCTTTACGGATGGCTGAGCGCACCAGTTTGCGCTGTTCGTCGTTGCAATGGGCCATGGCGTGAATCAGCGGTAAGGTAGGTTTCCCTTCGGCCAGATCATCACCGACATTCTTACCCATGGCCGCCGCATCGCCGTCGTAATCCAGGACGTCATCAATCAGCTGGAATGCTAACCCAAGTTCGCGCCCGTAGATGCGCATGGCTTCACGTTCTGCGGGTGACCGCTGCAGCAAACTGGCCATCCCCCAGGTGGCGGCCTCAAACAGCATGGCGGTTTTACCATGAATAACATCCATATATTGCTGTTCTGTGGTGTCCGGGTTTTTGACATTGGTCAGCTGCAGCACTTCGCCCTCGGCGATCACGCTGGTGGCCTTAGCAAGAATCTGCATCACCGGCAGGCATTCCAGTTCGACCAGCATTTCAAATGAGCGGCTGTAGAGGAAATCACCGACCAGAACGCTGGATGCGTTACCCCATTTGGCGTTGGCGGTGGGATTGCCGCGGCGCATATCGGAAGTATCCACCACGTCATCGTGCAGAAGGGTGGCGGTGTGCAGGAATTCAATCACAGTGGCCAGTTTCACTGCCCGCTCATCGCACTCACTGAATGCTCTGGCAGTCATCAGCACGAGCAGAGGACGGATGCGTTTACCGCCACTGGAAACAATATAGTCCGCAATTTTTTCCACCAGAGGAACGCGCGAGGCCAGTTGCTGGTGAATGAGATGGTCAACTGCCTGAAATTCCTCGCGGATAACCGCGAGAATGTCTTGGATCTGCATGAACAATTCAGCCTTATCGGAAGCCGGTCTTATACCGGGCTGTCATTGGGTCGGCCGCAAGTTTAGCCGCAGCGCGGCAGCGGGACAACGACGGTCCTGCGGAAAGGCAATATAAAGGTTATAATGATGCCTTGCCCGCGGTTGCGTAACGTCCCGGACTGGGGTATAGTCTCGCGCCCCGAAATTCTGCTCCCTGCCATATGGAAACCAGAGCGTTGCCAGTAGAAGCAGGTCGTCAAAGAAGCAGCCATAAACATGCCTGAACGCAGGCTGAAAGCGGAGAAGTACAGTATGTACGCTGTAGTAGTGACTGGCGGTAAGCAATACCGCGTTGAAGAAGGTCAGACACTGAAAGTTGAAAAACTGGAAGTTGCGACCGGCGAATCTGTCGATCTGGAAAAAGTACTCCTGATCGGTAACGGTGACGATGTTAAAATCGGTGCACCTGTTGTTGAAGGCGCTAAAGTAACTGCAGAAGTGGTTGCACACGGTCGTCACAAGAAAGTGAAGATCCTGAAATTCAAGCGTCGTAAGCACCACATGAAACAAATGGGCCACCGTCAGTGGTTCACCGAGCTGAAAATCACCAGCATTGCTGGCTGAGTTCTCTAACTAACGTGTAATCCCGGGGTCCGGGGATCGGCCAGATCAACGCATCCGCAGTGTTGCAGAGACCCCAGAACAGGAGAAGACCACCATGGCACACAAAAAGGCTGCTGGTAGTACCCGTAACGGTCGTGATTCCGAAAGTAAACGCCTTGGCGTAAAACTGTTCGGCGGCCAGGCTGCGAAAGCCGGTAACATTATCGTTCGTCAGCGTGGCACTAAGTTCCACGCGGGTTCTAACGTAAAAATCGGTCGTGACCACACGCTGTTCGCAACCGTTGACGGCACTGTAACTTTCGAAGTGAAAGGCCCGCAGAACCGTAAATTCGTAAGCATCGTTCCAGCTTCTTAATCCGCTGAAACCGCTTATCTGGCGCCCTGACTCCAATTTTTTGAGGTCGGGGCGTTTTTGTTTGTTTATAAGGTCATCATGACCACTGATCGAGGTTGAACATGAAATTTGTCGACGAAGCGCGCATTACCGTTCAGGCGGGCAAGGGCGGTAATGGCTGCCTGAGCTTCCGTCGGGAAAAGTTTGTTCCCAAAGGTGGTCCTGATGGCGGCGATGGCGGCGATGGCGGTTCTGTCTTTCTGGAAGCCAGTGAATCCATTAATACGCTGATCGATTACCGTTACACCCGGCATTATCAGGCGCAGAACGGTGAGGGTGGCTCCAGCCGTAACTGTACCGGCGCCAAAGGTGAAGATCTGGTGCTGGAAGTGCCGGTGGGCACCACGGCCATTGATGAAGATACCGGCGAAACCCTGGGGGATATTACCGAGCCCGGGCAGCGCCTGATGATCGCCCGTGGCGGCTTTCACGGTCTGGGGAATACCCGTTATAAATCCAGTACCAATCAGGCACCGACACAGACCAAGCCGGGCCAGCCGGGCGAATCCCGTAACATTAAACTGGAACTCAAAGTTCTGGCCGATGTTGGGCTGTTGGGGCTGCCGAATGCCGGTAAGTCGACCTTTATCCGTGCCGTCTCGGCGGCCAAACCAAAAGTAGCGGATTATCCGTTTACCACCCTGATTCCTAACCTGGGCGTGGTAAAAATTGAGAATCACCGCAGCTTTGTGGTGGCTGATATTCCCGGGTTGATCCCCGGCGCTTCTGATGGCGCCGGGCTGGGCACACGCTTTCTTAAACACCTGGTACGTACCCACCTGTTGCTGCATATCGTCGATATGGCGCCGTTTGATGATACGGACCCGGCAGAGGCCGTGCAGGCGATTGCCGATGAACTGGAGCAGTTTTCACCGGGGCTGGCACAGCGTGACCGCTGGCTGGTGCTGAACAAGCTGGATATGGTCCCGGAAGATGAGCGTGAGGCCCGTTGTCAGGATGTGATCAGTCGCCTGCAGTGGACCGGCCCGGTGTTTAAAATTGCCGCCATCAATAAAGAAGGTACCTATCCGCTGTGCGGTGAGATCATGCAGTACATCGAAGAGCGTCGCCGGCGTGCCGAAGAAGACGAAGAATTTGCTGAGCGCATCCTGGCTGAGCGCGAGCAGGTTGAGCAGGAAGCCCGGGAGCATATTGAAATGCTGTCAGAGCGCCGTCGTCAGTTGCGTGAACTGGAGCAGGATGACGACGATGATGACGATTACGATGTGGAAGTTATCTACACCCGCGAATAACCATGGTTTGCTGACGGAGCAACTGAACAGACAATGACAGGTGAAGCAAAAACCTCCCGTGCCGGGCTGGCGCAGCGTAAGCGCTGGGTGATTAAAATCGGCAGTGCGCTGCTGACCAATGATGGCCAGGGGCTGAACCGCGATGGTATGCGTGACTGGGTTGATCAGATTGCTCATTTACTGGATCAGGGTCATGAAGTTGTGCTGGTGTCGTCAGGGTCCGTGGCTGAGGGGATGACCCGGCTGGGCTGGAAGCAGCGTCCGGATGAAGTACACAAACTGCAGGCCGCTGCGGCCGTCGGACAGATGGGGCTGGTTCAGGCCTATGAAAGCGCGTTTGCTGCTCATCAGCGTACCACCGCCCAGATTCTGCTGACTCACGATGACCTCAGTGACCGTAAGCGTTACCTGAATGCCCGTACCACACTGCGTGAGCTGCTGACGCTGGGGGTCGTGCCCATCGTCAATGAAAACGATACCGTTGTGACCGATGAAATCCGTTTCGGCGATAACGACACCCTGGGAGCATTAGTGGCGAATCTCGTCATGGCGGATATTCTGGTCATTCTCACGGATCAGGACGGTCTGTACACAGCGGACCCGCGTTCCGTACCGGATGCTGAGCTGATCACGGAAGGGCGGGCGTCGGATTCACGCTACCTGTCCATGGCCGGAGGTGCCGGCACGCTGGGGCGCGGTGGCATGCTGACCAAGGTCAAAGCTGCGCGGCTGGCTTCACGCTCAGGGGCTGATACGCTTATTGTGGGTGGCCGCATAGATGACGTCATTGCCCGTGTTCATGCCGGTGAGGCGCTAGGGACACTGCTGGTGGCTGATGAAGAGCCGGTTGCCGCGCGTAAGCAATGGATTGCCGGTCATTTACAGACTCACGGGGAACTGGTGCTGGATGCCGGTGCCATAAAAGCCCTGCGTGAAGGCGGCCGCAGTCTGCTGCCGGTGGGGGTAACGGCGGTGCGCGGGCGCTTCGACCGTGGTCAGGTCGTTGCCTGTGTGGATGAGCAGAGCAACCTGGTGGCCAAAGGTCTGGTTAACTATGATGATGCCGACGCCGCAAAAATAATCCGTACCGCCAGTCGTGATCTGGAACAGGCGCTGGGGTATATTGCCGAGCCGGAAATGATTCACCGGGATAACCTGGCGATCCTGTATCCCCTGTAATCCTGCCTGAAGTAATAACAATGAGGAATCTCATGATCGAGAATGTCAAAGTCGCTGCGCTGGATGTCAGCAATGAAGCACCGTTTACTCTGTTTGGTGGCATGAATGTGCTGGAAAGCCGCGATCTGGCCATGTCCATCTGTGAGCATTATGTCAAAGTGACGGAAAAGCTGGGCATTCCCTACGTATTCAAGGCATCGTTCGATAAGGCTAATCGCTCTTCCATCAATTCCTACCGTGGCCCGGGGATGGAAGAAGGCCTGAAGATTTTTGAAGAAATCAAAAAGACCTTCAATGTTCCTCTGATCACAGACGTCCATGAGCCCTATCAGGCAGCGCCTGTGGCGGAAGTGGTTGATGTGATTCAG
This sequence comes from Thalassolituus sp. UBA1087, assembly GCA_002314145.1. GTDB lineage: Bacteria > Pseudomonadota > Gammaproteobacteria > Pseudomonadales > Oceanobacteraceae > Venatoribacter. Next base: position 59,767 of record DCCG01000046.1, read on the forward strand.
CTGCCGGCGTTCCTTGCACGTCAGACCGATCTGGTGGTGGCCATGGCAGAAACCGGTGCCGCCATTAATGTGAAGAAGCCTCAGTTCCTGGCGCCGCATGAAATGCGCCATATCATCAAAAAGTTTGCTGAAGCCGGTAATGAGCGCGTGATGTTGTGCGAGCGCGGTTCCTGCTTTGGTTACAACAATCTGGTGGTGGACATGCTGGGCATGGACGAAATGAAGCAGCAGGCACCGGTGATCTTTGATGCCACGCACGCGCTGCAACGTCCGGGCGGCCGTTCGGATTCCGCCGATGGACGCCGTCAGCAGGCATTCCAGCTGGCCCGCTCCGGTATGGCGCTGGGCATCGCCGGTCTGTTCCTCGAGGCTCACCCGAACCCGGCCGAAGCCAAGTGTGACGGCCCCTGTGCGCTGCCGCTGGATAAGCTGGAGCCTTATCTGGCTCAGATGAAGGCGGTGGATGAACTGGTTAAGTCGTTTGAAGCTGTGATTATCGACTGATTAGCACTTCAACAGATTGAATCGCTGGCGCGCAGCCTGTATTATGTGCGCCCTTAGTTGACAGGGTCGGGCTGCTTCAGCATAATCCCGCCCCTCTCAGAATGAATGAATAACCAAATTTGAGGAGCCGACTGTGGCAAATTCCGCTGGTTCTCGTAAACGCGCCCGTCAGGCTATCAAACGTCGTGCCCGTACTGTGGCTCTGCGCTCCATGGTGCGTACTTACATTAAAAAAGTACAATCTGCTGTAGCGACTAACGACTATGAGCAAGCCCAGGCTGCGTTTACAAAAGCTCAACCTTATATCGACAAGATGGTAAACAAAGGCATCCTGCACAAAAATGCAGCTGCCCGTACCAAAAGCCGTCTGAACGCTAAGGTATTCGCACTGAAAGGCTGATCTCCGATCACTCTTCAGTCGACAGAAAACCCGCTTTGGCGGGTTTTTCTGTTTCTGGGCCGGGAGTATGATCCCAGCGGTCGTATATTAAAGGGACAGGAATCAGAACATGGCCGAGTCGCCGGTTGAGTCATCCGCTGAAAAAAGCCCGGGCCTGCTGCGCTCATCCTCCATCGTCAGTGTGATGACTTTGCTCAGCCGGGTGTTGGGTCTGGTGCGTGATGTGGTGATCGCCCAGTATTTCGGTACCCGCGCCGATGCTTTCTTTGTCGCCTTCAAAATCCCCAACTTTTTCCGCCGCCTGTTTGCGGAAGGGGCTTTTTCCGTTGCTTTTGTTCCGGTTCTGAGCGAATACCGCCGCCTGCGGCCGCTGGATGAAGTCCGTCTGCTGATTTCTCGGGTATCCGGCGTGCTGGGACTGGCGCTGCTGGGGCTGACCGTACTGGCGATTCTGTTTGCCGATTACCTGCCATGGATTTTTTCCCCGGGCTTCCGGGATGATCCGGCCAAATTTGCCCTCACCGGTGATCTGTTACGTATCACCTTTCCTTATCTGCTCTTTATTTCTCTGACGGCGTTTGCGTCCGCTGTTCTCAATGCCTATGGCCGTTTTGCGGTACCGGCGTTTACGCCTGTGTTGCTGAATCTATGTCTGATCGCTGCCGCCGTCGTGATGAGTGACTGGTTTGCCGAGCCTCTGTATGCGCTGGCCTGGGGGGTATTCCTCGCCGGTCTGGTGCAGCTGGTTTTCCAGTTGCCGTTTGTCGCCCGGCTGGGGCTTCTGGTGCGGCCAACCTGTGTCCGTGAAGACGAGGGCGTCAGGCGGATCGGTAAACTTATGGTACCGGCCCTGTTCGGCGTATCCGTCAGTCAGATCAATCTGCTGCTGGATACACTGCTGGCGTCATTTCTGGAGAGCGGTTCCGTCAGTTGGCTGTATTATTCGGACCGGCTGAATAACCTGCCGCTGGGCATCTTTGCTATCGCTATCGGGGTGGTCATTCTGCCATCCCTGTCCGGTAAACACGCAGCGAATGATGGCGAAGCATTCTCTCGTACGCTGGACTGGGCGGTGCGTATGGTCTTTCTGCTGGCATTGCCGGCAGCGCTGGCGCTGGTGGTGCTGGCGACACCGCTGATGTCGACGATTTTTTATCATGGCGAGATCACGGCTTACGATATTGGCAAAATGACCCTGAGTCTGCAGGCTTACGGCTCCGGGCTGCTGGCCTTTATGCTGATCAAGGTGCTGGCGCCAGGTTATTACGCCCGCCAGGACACCAGAACCCCCGTGAAAATCGGTATTCAGGCGATGGTGGTGAATATGCTCCTGAACCTGGCGCTGGTGTTTCCACTGCAGCATGTGGGTCTGGCGCTGGCCACCTCACTGTCGGCGTATTACAACGTGTTTATGCTCTACCGCGGGCTGCGCAAAACCGGGGCTTACCGCCATCAGCCGGGCTGGCTGATGTTCATTGCCAAGCTGTTGCTGGCGAACCTTGCCCTGTCCGGCGTGATGTTCTGGTTGATGGGTAACACCGCGCAATGGCTCAGCTGGAGCAGCTGGGACCGTTCGCTGTGGCTGGCCCTGATCGTGGTATCCGGTGTTGCTGTCTACTTTTCGGTGCTGGTTGCGGCGGGTCTGCGTCTGCGTCATCTGCGGGGCTCAGTCTTCTGACTGCAGGTGAGTGTTCACTGACTGGCCAAATGGCTGTTACCTGAAGGGCAGGTTAGCTATAATCCGGCCTTTTCTTTTGACCAGGTTGATAATCAATGCGCTTGCTGCGTGGGCTTCACAACATTCCTGCAGAATTTAAAGGCTGTGCTGCGACCATAGGCACCTTTGATGGTCTGCATCTGGGCCACCAGCGCATTATTCATTCGCTTAAAGCTGTGTCAGAACGTCGCGGGGTGCCGACGCTGGTGATGCTGTTTGAGCCTCAGCCAAAAGAGTTTTTCGCCCCTGATGCGGCGCCGGCGCGCCTCGCTAATCTGCGCGAAAAACTGCAGGATCTGAAAGCGCAGCAGGTCGACTATGTTCTGTGCCTGCCTTTCAATCAGGCATTGCGTTCCATGTCAGCCGATGCCTTTATCCAGGATATTCTGATTTCCGCGCTGGGGATCAAGCATCTGATCGTGGGGGATGACTTCCGCTTTGGCTGCGACCGCCGTGGTGATTACCAGCTGTTGCGTGAGGCTGGTGATAAATACGGCTTTGAAGTGCAGGATACGCCGACCCATGAGCTGGATGCGGAACGCATCAGCAGCACCCGTATCCGTACCGAACTGGCGGCTAACAACCTGGTGCGGGCGGCGCATATGCTCGACCGCAGTTACCGTATGTCCGGGCGGGTGGCTTACGGCCGTCAGCTGGGCCGGCTGCTGGATACGCCCACAGCCAATGTGATGGTACACCGCAAAAAGCTGCCGATGACCGGTGTTTATGCCGTACATGCCACGGTAGAAGAGAGCGGTGAGAAATATCAGGGGGTCGCTAATATCGGTGTGAAACCGACGGTGACCGGTGATGCCAAACCCTCCCTGGAAGTGCATCTGTTTGATTTTGACGGCTCCCTGTACCACCGTCACCTGACGGTGGAATTTGCCCACAAAATCCGCGAAGAAAAGAAGTTTGATGGTATCGACGCTCTGCGGGCTGCAATCGAAAACGACAAGCAGGCCGCACGGCAATATTTTTCAGCTCTGAATGACTGATATCAGAGCGATAATCACGATGTATTAAAAGTGACTGAATATGAACGATAAAGTGGAAAGCCAGTACAAATCGACGCTGAACCTGCCAGACACGGATTTTCCGATGCGTGGCAATCTGGCAAAACGCGAACCGGATATGCTGAAACGCTGGGAAGAAACCGGTCTGTATCAGAAAATCCGCGCTGCCCGTGCCGGTCGTGACCAGTTTATTCTGCACGACGGCCCTCCTTATGCGAACGGCAACATTCATATCGGCCATGCAGTCAATAAAATTCTGAAAGATATTATTATCAAGTCGCAGACACTGGACGGCAAAGATGCGCCCTACGTTCCGGGCTGGGATTGTCACGGCTTGCCGATTGAACTCAAAGTGGAAGAAAAAATCGGCAAGGTCGGTGAAAAGGTAACAGCGGCGGAATTCCGTAAACAGTGCCGTGCGTATGCCAGTGAACAGGTGGATGGTCAGCGCCGCGACTTTAAACGTCTGATGGTGCTGGGTGACTGGGATAACCCCTATCTGACGATGGATTTTAAATTCGAAGCGGACATCATCCGTACGCTCGGAAACATCATCGATAATGGCCACCTGCACAAAGGGTTTAAACCGGTTAACTGGTGCCCGGACTGTGGTTCTGCACTGGCTGAAGCCGAGGTGGAATATCACGATAAAAAATCCGTCGCGATTGATGTGAAATTCGCCTTTGACGATAACGCTGCGCTGTTGAAAGCTTTTGGTGCGGGTGAGTCTCTGGCGGCTAAAACCATCAGTATCGTTATCTGGACCACTACACCGTGGACGCTGCCGGCTAACGAAGCGGTATCTGTGCATCCAACGCTGGAATATTCGCTGGTATTACTGAAAGAGCAGGACGAAATTCTGCTGCTGGCTGCGGATCTGGTTGGCGATGCCATGAACCGTTACGGTATTGCTGAAGACGGTTTCGAAGTGATAGCCACCGCCAAAGGTGCTGCATTCGGACAAATTGACGAAAGCAAAGCGGCACCATTTTCAGTTCAGCATCCGTTTATGCCGGCCCCAGATGGTGGTGTAAAACGCGTGCCAGTGATTACCGGCGATCATGTCACCGCGGATTCCGGTACCGGTTCTGTTCATACCGCGCCAATGCACGGTGCCGATGACTTTGTGGTGTCCAAACGTTTCGGCGTTAACTCAGACGATATGCTGGTGGGTGGAGACGGTCATTTCATCAGTACGCCTGCGCTGGATGCGCTGGAATTGTCCGGACTTAGCAGTGCAGATAAAGGCAATTTCCGTGTGCTCGGCATTCTGGCAGAAAAAGGCGCACTGCTGAAAAAAGAAAATATCAAACACAGCTATCCGCATTGCTGGCGCCATAAATCGCCGATTATTTTCCGCGCGACACCGCAGTGGTTTATCAGCATGAAACAGAATGGACTGCTGGAGCAGGCCATGCATGAAGTCGAGAATACCGTTGAATGGCGGCCGGGCTGGGGTAAAGCCCGGATTGAAAGCATGATGACGGATCGTCCTGACTGGTGTATTTCGCGCCAGCGTACCTGGGGTGTGCCGATCGCATTATTCGTTCATAAAGACACCAGTGAACTGCATCCGGATTCTTCCGCGCTGATTGAAAAAGTCGCAGCAAAAGTCGAAGAAAAGGGCATTGATGCCTGGTTTGATCTGGAAGCCTCTGAGCTGTTGGGCGACGAAGCGGATCAGTATGTGAAAGTACTGGACACTCTGGACGTGTGGTTCGACTCTGGTGTGACTCATACCGCGGTTCTGCGTCAGCGCGATGAACTGAAATTCCCGGCAGAAATGTATCTGGAAGGTTCTGATCAGCATCGTGGCTGGTTCCAGAGTTCGCTGCTGACCAGTGTGGCGGCTTACGGTAGCGCGCCATATAAAACTGCACTGACGCACGGTTTCACCGTGGATGGTGAAGGCCGCAAAATGTCCAAGTCTCTGGGCAATACTGTGGAACCGCAAAAAGTGATCAACCAGCTGGGTGGTGACATTCTGCGCTGGTGGGTAGCGGACACGGATTACAGTGGCGAAATGACAGTTTCAGATGAAATTCTGAAACGTACCGCAGACTCTTATCGTCGGGTGCGTAATACCTGTCGCTTCCTGTTGGCCAACATTAATGGCTTTAATCCGGCGACTGATATGGTCAGTGGCGATGAGTTGCTGCCGCTGGATGCCTGGATGGTGGATTACACCCGTCAGCTGCAGGACAAGGTGGTCGCCTGTTATCTGGATTACGACTTTAAAACCCTGACCAAAACACTGATGAATTTCTGTGTGACGGAACTGGGTGGTTTTTACCTGGATGTTATTAAAGACCGCCAGTACACCTGTAAAGCCGATGGTTTGCCACGCCGCAGTGCGCAGACGGCACTGTACCATGTGGTCGAGGCGATGAGCCGCTGGATTGCCCCTGTGCTGTCTTTCACCGCGGAGGAAATCTGGGCATGTCTGCCGGATCGTGGTGAAGAGTCCGTCATGTTGGCTGAATGGTATGCAGATTTCCCGGATACCGGTAAGAGCCTGTTCGATGACGCTTTCTGGGCCGATATTATCCGGGTTAAAGAAGCGGTTAACGGCGCACTGGAAAAAGCCCGTGGCGATAAAACCATTGGCGCCAGCCTGAGCGCAGAAGTGGTGCTGTATGCACAGCCAGAACTGAAAACCCAGCTGGAAAAGCTGGATGATGAGCTGCGCTTTATTCTGATTACTTCCGGCGCTGAAGTGAAAGACTTCGATGAACATGCCGGGAATGCCACTGAACTGGATGCACTGCGCGTGATGGTTAAAGCCTCTGAGCATGAAAAATGCGAGCGTTGCTGGCATCACACCGAAGACGTTGGCCAGAATCAACAGCACCCGACGCTGTGTGGCCGTTGTGTCGAAAACGTTGAGGGCGACGGTGAAGTCCGTCGTTTTGGCTGATGAGCAGACCAGGTTCTGCCCTGATCTGGGTGTGGCTGGCGGTCGTTGTATTTGTACTCGATCTGGTTACCAAGCAGATGGCGGAAGCCATGTTGAATTACGGGCAGGCAGTGAAACTCTTGCCGGTACTCGACTTTACTCTGCTGTATAACCCTGGTGCGGCCTTCAGTTTTCTCGCCGACCAGAGTGGTTGGCAGCGCTGGTTCTTTACAGCGATTTCAGTTGGTGTCAGTGTGATGCTTATCGTCTGGCTCAGACGTCTGCCGCGGGGACAGATTCTGCTGCCCTGTGCGCTGGCACTGATTCTGGGGGGCGCTGTTGGCAATCTGTTTGACCGGCTGGTGTATGGGCATGTCGTCGATTTTATATCGGTCCATTGGGAAAAGTCCTATTTTCCGGCGTTTAATATTGCCGACTCGGCGATTACCATTGGTGCTGTGTTGATGGCACTGGACGTACTGCGCGAAATTAAGCGGGAAAAGAAACAGGCATAACAGCCTGAAGAGAGAAAATAATGAGCATTACTGAAATCAAACAGGGCAGCAAAGTCAGCATGCACTTTGCAATCAAACTCCCGGATGGTCAGGTAGTGGATTCGACCTTTGAAAAAATGCCGGCTAAATTCGCCATGGGTGATGGCAACCTGCTGCCGGGATTTGAAGAGTTTCTGGTCGGAATGGCCAGTGGTGACCATAAGGAATTTGATATTCCGCCGGAAAAAGGCTTTGGTCAACCGAACCCGCAGAATACTCAGGAAATGAAGCGCAGCGACTTTCCTGTGGATATGCCGGTGGCGCCCGGCCTGATGGTATCTTTTGCCGATGCTCAGGGGGCTGAGTTGCCTGGTGTTATCAGTGAAATCAACGGCGACTGGGTCACGGTAGATTTCAATCATCCGCTGGCCGGCAAAACGCTTACCTTTGAAGTGCAGATCCTTGAGGTAGAGGATGCAGATTAAGCTGGCTAACCCCCGCGGCTTCTGTGCGGGGGTTGATCGTGCCATTGATATTGTTAACCGTGCGCTGGACCTGTTTGAGCCACCCATTTATGTACGCCATGAAGTCGTGCACAACAAATTTGTGGTGAATGGTCTGAGAGAGCGTGGGGCAATCTTTGTTGATGAGCTCGATGAAGTACCTGATAACAGTATTGTTATTTTTTCAGCTCACGGAGTCTCTCAGGCGGTGCGCAAAAATGCCCGCGACCGAGGTTTGCAGGTGTTTGATGCTACTTGTCCGCTGGTGACCAAAGTGCATATGGAAGTCAGCCGTTACAGCCGTGACGGCAGCGAGTGTGTGCTGATCGGCCATAAAGGTCATCCCGAAGTGGAAGGTACCATGGGCCAGTACGATGACAGTAATGGCGGACACATTTATCTGGTCGAAGATGAACAGGATGCTGCGGCGCTGGAAGTGAATAACCCGGACAGACTTTCTTATGTCACTCAGACGACGCTGTCGATGGATGACACCTCCCGGGTGATTGATGCGCTGCGTCTGCGCTTTCCGAACATTGAAGGCCCGCGCAAAGACGATATCTGCTATGCCACACAAAATCGTCAGGATGCAGTCAAGACACTGGCCTCTGATTCGGATCTGTTGCTGGTCGTCGGTTCGCCGAACAGTTCCAACTCCAACCGGCTGCGTGAGCTGGGAGAACGCATGGGAGCCAAAGCGCACCTGATCGACAGCGCGGCGGAAATACAGCCGGAATGGCTGAATGGTGTCAAGACAGTGGGAATTACTGCCGGCGCTTCCGCACCGGAAGTATTGGTCAGAGAGGTTGTGGATGCCCTGGTCGCCATGGGGGGCGAAGCCCCACAGGAATTAGCGGGCATTCCGGAAAATGTCGTGTTTTCGTTGCCGAAAGAGTTACGTTTGCAGGAGGTTGATTAAAGGTCAACCTCACTGCCTCCGGAGGTCTTTCTGGCCTGTTTTCCTGCGGAGTTAAAAATCAGATCGCCATCTTCTGACTGATTCCCCTGAGCCGTGGCATAAAGCTCAACGCACTGGCTGTAGCCCATGCCAGTGCACTGACGCACTTCAATTTCATAAAAGCCCTGTGGGGTTGTCATTTTGCTGCTGGCTACGCCAAGATCTGTCAGATCGTCAGCGTATTCCATATTGTCGGCGTAGTAGCGTTCCTGCGCATCGAGCAGTCGCTGCATCGACTCAATACCATCCGAGCGGTTAGCCCGCATTGTATAATTCTGATAATTGGGCACGACGATCACTGCGAGGATAGCAATGATGGCCATAGTGATCAGCAGCTCGATCAGGGTGAATCCATTTTTCATACTCATACCATTAAATAGCTTTTTTATTGGGAAACCAGATTGTACCTGTCTGAACGTAACGGGCGACCTGATCTTCATAAGTCACCGGGTCAGAATCGAGCAAACCATAGGTACGCTTATCCGGATCAAGCGTTGTTCCGGAAAAGTCCCGCGTAAGGATGGCAATTCTCAGGGCAACGACCTGGGAAAAATCCGTTGCTGCTGATGGCGTTTCGTAGTGCTCAACATCACCGGAATCGGAACCGATTCCTAATAATATCTGCATGCCTTCCACACCGTTGGCGATGGACTGCGCCGTGCCCAGAACATTACCGTTATTGTCGTAGGTGACACACCAGAGCTGATTGTCATTGGTTACATCTGCATCAGCAGTATTCGGACGAACCCAGTACACATCCGTTACCTCAATCTGGTCATCGATCAGAGCAGCCCCTACAGCCTCGCCTGTACAGGTCCGGCTATCTCTGGGACCTGGGTCAAGTCCACCAAGCGTACGTTGTATCGCCAGTCTGTCGCCGCCGGTAACATTGTTATTCGCGTTGAATGTACAATGTCCACCAGCTGCTGGAGGAGCTGCATTGCTGGCGTCGCACAGCTCGGCTACAGCGGGGACATCATTTGCGCCCGAGAGGTAATCGTTGTTATAGCCACCAATGGCCACTTCCTCACTCATCCAGGCCATCACCAGACGCCCGGTTTCCTGAGCCTGAGCCAGGCCTTCTGCAACCCCTGCACTGCGGGCACTGGTTACCATGATGTTCATAATAAAATAAGAAATAATGACACCAAGCGCAGCTGCAACCATCAGCTCGATTAATGTCATACCGGATTGATGGCGCTTAATATTCATAATTGCACCTGTCTGACGAGTGTGTCTGTACGGTTTTCAGCATCTTCATCAATAATATAAAGTTTATCACCACTGGCGTTTGTACCGGATGTCCGTACGTCCCAGGTCATTGAAAGCGTTGCGCTGTTTGTGGGAACGTCGACAGAGATATTAAGTACAGGGTTGCTGATAAATTCGGCAGCCTTTTCACGAACGTTGACGCCGTCAAGGGTATAATCTCTGGAGCAGGCAACATCCCAGAGGTCGAACTGAGCCATTTCCTGATTAGTGCAATCGTCCGGATCTTTGCCCCCGCCATCATAGTAAGCTGCACACATTCTGGGCGGGTTGGCACAATTGTAGTTACCGCCGGTATCGTAGAATGCTAAGCCATTGCTGTTGGCATTCATTCTGTCTGACAGATCTTTCAGCATCCATACCGCCTGAGACCGGTTGCCGGAATCCTGGCTCGCCTGGTTCGCTTTTAGTTGCATCGCACTGATGCCCAGTAAGCCAATGGTGGTGATGGCGATTGTCACCAACACTTCAATCATGCTGAAACCTTTTACCTGGTTTATGGGCATTTGGTTTCTCCTGTGATCTGAATTTGGCCGATGCGGTTTACTGCCAGGGTTCTGACTCTTCTGCCTGTGCATCCCGGCACATTGATAACAATGCTGGCATCTGCATTTGTTCGCCCGTTGATATCAAATGTCAGTGGGCTTCCGGTATCAATGTCCGCACTGTTGACTGTACCGGCGGCTAAATTATGGCTCCGCTCTCTCAGGACCTGATTGCTTGCAACATTAATTACCTGCCAGCCGCTTTTCCATTGATCGAGTGGTTCAAAACTGATTTCAGCAGAGGTTGTTACCGCCTGGCTACGCGCATAGCGCAGATCGAGTTCAATTTCCTGGTATAGTCTGTCTGCGGTTCTGTTAGGCAAAAAGCCTGACAGCAGTGGCCCGGACACTGCTGCCGCTATTGCAATGATAATCAGAACAATCATCAGCTCTATAATGGTAAAGCCTCTATTGCTTTGGCTTTTCATACACTACTCTTCCCGCCAATAGGTTTTTCGGAACATGGTAAAGTTACCTTCTGCCGGTAATATCTCAGTACCAATAGCAATAACGGGTTTAGATGATGCGCCTGTTGTTGGGTTAGCAGGAGGGAATACCAGTACAGGTTTCGGAACAATACCGCCCTGATTAAGTTCGATCTGCTGTACATTACGCTCAGTCGTATCCGGAGCCTCATAAGGATTGATCAGCAGAACACGTGCCTGACCCGCATCGGGTTCACAGCCTACTTCAATGGCGTTATTGCTCGGCCTGAACGTCGGGGCATAGATAACATCATTAACTGTCAGGGTAGTACTGAGAATTTTTTCGCCCTGATCCTGCAATGTAATATAGAAGCCATTTCGTTTCTGTTGCAGCGATGCCGAGTCAAAGGAATCATGATTTGCTAAGTCAGATATATCCACAGATTGGTAGCCATTTGTGGGAGCTTTGTTGATATCAAAATCATTAATAACAAATAAATGATCAGTAGTTTCTGTTGACAGTGGTCCCGCACGATACCCTGAACCAATAGCTATCTGATAGCGGGCAAGTTTTTTGAAGATATGTTTATCTGGATCATCAGGGTTAGGAAATTCAAACTGACCGTAATTGGTATAAATGACATCCGGTTGTGTATAGAAACGTGTATTTCCGGCAACCGTACCATCATTAAAGTCAGCGATGACACCGCCTTCTGCAAAATTACTGTGACCAGAGTTTCCTTCCTTAATATCAAACCGCCAGATGCGACCGCCAACATCGGCTCCATAAATCAGGTCCACTGTGCCGTCACCATTGTTATCCACCAGAGACAGGTCTCCGGCAAAACTGGATGTCATATCGGAAGAATACAGACCATGTTGGCTGCTGTAATTACCATTGGCCTTCCATAAAAGATCGAAAATATTTCCGCTGCCTTCATTATTGGCTTTCACCATATAAATGGCATTACCCACATCATGGGTAATCCGGGTGGTTGCGTTATCTTCATCGGTATCATAACCCCCACCAAAAAAGAACACCTCGGTTTCCTGACCTTTCCACATAACGGTTGCTGGCAGCATACGTGACCAGGTCTGTCCCAGCTCTTCAAACCCCGGATCCCCACTGGTAATCTGGGCTTCAAACCTTGGGTTATCAGCTTCGGATATATCCAAAGCATAATAGCTGTGGCCGCCACGGCGCATACCCGCTGCCAGAAATATAGTATCGTCTGCATCAACAACACCATCCCGGTTTTTATCGTCATGGTGGGTGCTCAAAGGACCGTCTATACCGTAGGCTTTCAGAAGATTACCTTCTTCGCGTTGATAGACTGCCAGATTGGGCAGTAGCTCTTTAGGCATAAAAGCCCAGAGTTCACCCGGATCATTCAAATCCGTTTTAAAAGCATGGATGTAACCAACATTCGTTCCGGTATACAGTAAGTCAGAAATATTACCACTGGTATTCCGGTAAGATACCAGCATCGGGTTGCCATGCAGTGGATCTGCTAACGTGTGGCGGGCAGCGCCGGTTGTCGGATCAATGCCTCGTCCCCATTGCAGAATAGATTTACGGTTTTCTGACGTCAGATTTGTGCCGTTAGGAAGATTGTCATCCAGCATCGCGGTTGTTATACCTGAGGTATCTTCATGAATCCGGTTTTCATTCTGCCTGATTGCGCCAAAACCTTTAAGGTTGGTGTACACGGCCCGGTTAGCTGTGAGCTTGTGTGCGATACCTCCTGCAGGAACATCGGCGCCATCGGGAGAGCCTGATGTCCAGAAACTTTTGGCTGAATCTTTAAAGTATCCGGTAGCAGGGTCAATTGCTGCCACTGAATCCTGGTCCTGGATAATACCGTCATGGTTCATTTTATAGCGCTTGATATTTCCTGACCAGCCAGGCATTTCTGATGGTTTGAATACCGAATAGTACAGCTCTTCCCTATGTTCCAGACTGTTGAAAGCGTTAACCGCAACCACTGGCGCCGCAAAGTTACCGGCTGTGTTGGCAATACCGCCGAATACTTTAAGTAATGCAGCCGTCAAGCCTGTTTCATTATCGGCTTTATAAAAATGTTTGGATGTACCATCACCATTCAGGTGTTCCTGGTTTAATGGATGGCCATATTTAGCAATATTATTCAGGTATTCTTCACCGTCGTCGCCGACACCTGAAAAACCGCCCACTGTGTGTACGTAAATTGGCTGGTTAACTTCGGAAGCATTAACGTCAACGGATCCCGTAATATCCTCATCGTTGAAATGATCAGTATTCTGAAGAAAATAAGCGAGCTCATCGGTACAGCCACCATTGCCGTTACAGTGCCGGCTGAGATCATTGGGGAGATCGGGGTATTTGGAATAATCCATTTTATCATTCACAAACCCATTAACCTGATTGTCAGATGAGGGCAATCCATCGGTAAACAGGACGATATGATTTTTCTGACAGGTTGCTTCTACCGGCGATTTATATTTTCCGCCACTCATACTGTCAGCCGCACTTCCCAGGCGACTAACAAAACGCCTCTGATAATTCAGACTACCATAGTAATTGAAATAAGTACTCATAGCTTCCAGGTTGCCATGGTAACTTGTTCTTACTTCACCAAATCTTGGGCTTTGACCTGTTATATACAGATATGCCTCATAGATACTTTCTGTAATCGGTGTTCCGCCCCCAATATTATCCAGGCTCATGGAATTAATACTGTCGATGAGCTTATTTTTGTCCGCTTCAGAATCCGTTGCAATGAAGGGTTGCAGAACATAAGCACCATCATAACGGTCCCAGGTCTCATCAAATCTCATAATGGAGATATTGATAGGCAGGGAAGGATCCAGTTGTGAGATAGCGTTGACCGCTGATTTCTGGACAATCTCCAGCCGGCTGTCTTCGTAATTCTCAGGCTCTGAGCTGTTGTCAGCTTCATATGCCATTGACCCTGACGTATCAATCAGAAAAACCACGTTAGGGTTTATCCGGTTTTTAGTATTGCGATAAATTTCAGTGTCATCCGCATAAACAAAGCGGCTGCTGAAAAGCCCGAATGCAATGATGGTTAACCAGTAAAGTTTCATAGGACACCTGCCGGATTTGTTGTTGAACCTGTTACGGAATATGTTAGATAAAAACTCATCAGGCTCCCCCCGGTACCAAACGCAGAATACCGATCTGCTGAGTTACAGAAATTGTGTTGTTTTTACTCTGAGCACTGGTGGTAATCGCCGCTGGTATCGCGTCACAGGCGCTTCCACAGCCCGGCGCTGACTTCAGGTAATAGCTGGTTCCGGACGGTACGGGGAGCGCCTTGAACGATGTTGTCAGGCCGGAAGAGGGGATGATTTTCGATGAGAATGACGGCTGAGTCAGCTGAGTGCCGAATTCCTGGAAAGGATTGAACGAAGGAATATTTGTTTGTTCTTCATTGATCTGATCGTTATCCAGTGCGTCCCTGTAGATAGATTTAGCCTGGTTGAGCATGCCGTTTTGCAGGGCAGTATTGTCACGCATCCGCTCAAATACATAATTCAGTGTACCGCGGGCGGCATTGGATACTTCATGCTGATGCTGCAGGTTACTGATCATGCGGATCTGGGTTGAAGACCGCTGCATGGCCACCAGAGCGACCAGTGTGATTGCAGTCAGTACAACCAGGCTGATAACCAGCGCTGAGCCATGTTGACCTTTGTTTCCCCGTGCTGTCATATCAACCCCTGTTATCTGGTTTCTCCAGCTATTACTTTAATTATTATTGCGCAGACAGAAAGGGGATCAGGATAAACGGTAGCGTTGATTGGACCGCTGGCAAACAGCGGTGTAAAAGTGTGCTGGTCTTCACACAGTCTGCTTACCGGCAGGGGATATTACGCCGGCTGGCGGTTTCAAAGATACCGTCCCCGTCGGAGTCCGTACCCGGCCTTATGCGTCCCAGTCTGGATATTACAAGAGAATCCGAGCGCACATCATCGGTGCTGTCGCCGTAGCGCAGGCAGTAGCCAAAGGAACCGGTATTGATGCCGGAAAAGCCGGTGGGGGAGAAGCTGATCACCCGCCCGGTGTAGGAGCGTGTCGCCTCAGTGCGGGCCTGGCGATAACGTCTTATGAGGATTTCGCCGGTATCCAGCTGTCTGTTATTGTTATTATCAGTAAACATGGAAAGCTCGGCATTCCAGTCGTTATCGCAGGCATTACCTGATAGCGGACAGAGAGTGACCTGTTGGCTCTGATGCACTGCCTGCTCTCTGGCAGAGGCGATGGCCTGTTTCAGCTCAGCGATGTCCTGACGTGCGATCAGACTGTTCAGCGTCTGATTGAGGAAGGGGACAGCATAGGTCAGTGTCAGTCCTATTACTGTTAATGTTGTTAGTAGTTCGATGATAGTAAAGCCTTCCATGGCCCGGTAACGCATAACGACCTCCTGTCGTACGTGAGTTACCGGACTATTTTAATGCTGCGGTGGCAAAAATCTCTCGGAATTGTGCCTTAAATTTCTCAATACCGATATTCAGTCAATCCCCAGCTTTTTACAGCGATAGCGCAGTGCCCGGAAACTGATGCCCAGCTTTTCCGCCGCCGCTGTTTTATTCCAGCGGGTGGCTTCCAGTGCCTGTGTGATGGCTGTACGTTCGATGTTTTCCAGATAGGCTTCCAGATTGTTGGTCTCAATACGCAGGTCGGCTGTTTCTTTGGGCACCGGGCTGGGATCGCCACCTGGCTTGAGGTGCAGATCGGAGAGGGTGATGCTGTCGCCTTCCGCCAGCGTGACCGCCCGCTGCAGTATATTCTCCAGTTCGCGTACATTGCCGGGAAAGGAATAATCGAGCAACGCCTGATAGGCATCCGGGTCGAGGGTAATTTCCGGCATATCCCACTCCTGCGAATACTTACGGATAAAATGCCGTATCAGCATGGGGATGTCCTCTTTACGATCGGCCAGCCGGGGAACATCTATCTGAATCACATTGAGGCGGAAGTACAGGTCCTGACGGAACGCTTCTTTTTGCACCATATCGCTGAGGTCTTTATGGCTGGCACACAGAATACGGACATTAACCGGGGTTTCCTGCTCAGCACCAACCGCTCTTATGGATTGTTCCTGAATGGCGCGTAACAGTTTGGCCTGCATTTCCAGCGGTAATTCAGCCACTTCATCGAGAAACAGGGTGCCGCCGTTGGCCGCGCGGAAAAAACCGGCTTTATCCGAATGTGCGCCGGTAAAGCTGCCTTTGTTATGACCAAAGAACTCACTTTCCATCAGGTCGCGCGGAATTGCACCACAGTTAACGGCAATAAAAGGTTGCTCCATGCGCGCACTCTGGTGATGAATCAGGCGTGCGACCAGTTCTTTACCGGTACCGGACTCGCCCTGAATAAACACAGGTGCCTGAGTGCGGGCGACTTTATAGATTTTCTGCTTCAGCAGATGCATGCCGCCGGAATCCCCCAGCAGTCCATCGGCGGAAGGGATGTTTTCAATATTCGCGGGGACTTTGGTCAGACGCAGTGCGGCTTTCACCAGCTCGCGCAAACGCTCGGTGTCCAGCGGTTTGGCCACCACGTCAAATGCCCCGGCTTTTAAGGCGTTGACGGCAAGTTCCATATTGCCATAGGCAGTAATCATGGCCACTGGCATATCCGGGTGCTGTGCATTACACAGACCAATCAGGTCGAGACCATTACCATCCGGTAATTTCATATCGGTAATGCAGAAATGGTAGGGGCGTTCTTTCAGCAGAGCCAGGGCTTCACTGACATTGGCGGCCTGGTAGCAATCGAGTTCCATGCGCTGCAGCGTCATGGAAATCAGGGTGCGGATGTCCGGTTCGTCGTCAATAATCAGCGCGGCATACTTGCTCATACAGGCCTGTCCATCAGTTATGCGGATTTCATAATAATACGGAAGCAGGTTCCGTTTGGAATGGGATGATACTGAATTCTTGCATGATTGGCTTCACACAGTTCACGGCAAAGGAAGAGTCCCAGACCCGTTCCGTTGTGTTCGGTGGTATAAAAAGGTTCGAACAGATGCGGCCTTTGTTCGACAGCCACACCGTTGCCGTTATCAATAATGTCGAGATAGATACTGTTGACGTCCGATATTGTGGCAATGATGGCAAGCCTTGCACGGTCTTCAGAGGCCTTGATGGCATAGCGCAGACCATTGGTACATAAATTATGCAGAATCTGCTGCAGTTGTCCCGGGTCAAAGCGTACCTGAATATCATCCGGGCAGAGAATACTGAGCTTATAGTTTTCTCCCTGAGTGGCATTGCGCAGCTGTTTGGCAAAATGCTGCAGCCAGGGCGCCAGCCGCAGCGTTTCCAGTGCAGACTGGCTGCGACGGGATAAAGACAGAACATCTTCAATGGTGCGGTTTATGCGCATACATTGCTGTTCGATAATCTGGGTCAGTTGTTTTTCCGGCTCTTTCAACTCAGGTGTTTCGGATAACAGTTGTGAGGCCTGACGCAGGGCACTGAGCGGGTTACGTATTTCATGGGCAATGGAGGCGGTAAGGCGTCCCAGAGAGGCGAGTTTTACGTGCTGGGCTTCCTGCGAAATAATTTCGGTGTTTTCGACATAAATCAGGTAATCGCCGGGCTCTGAATCGTTCAGAGGCACCCGTTTGAGGAGTAATTTATCACTGCCGCTTTCAATCACGGTATTGCCACCGGCATCGTTTAATAACCCTGGCAGGTTCTCCCCTTCAATCAGGTCAAACCATTCCATGGCTTTGTTGTTGAAAAAAAGAATCTCATCGTTTTTATCGCAGGCGATAATCCCGTTGGGCAGGCTGAGCAGCGCCTGGCGACTGAAATGCTGCAGGCGACGCAGCCGGGTTGCCTGGTCGGTGGCCAGAGACAATGCACTTTTCAGGCGGCGCGAGAGCGTCTGGGTAATACCGGCGATAACAAAACACAGCAGGCCGTATAAACCGCTGTTGATCAGATCATATGTCAGTTCACCCTCTGCCCAGTAATTCTGTGTATAAAAGACGGACAGCGTGGTCCAGGCCGCGACCCCAAAGCCCAGTACGCCGGGCGCGAGCAGATTGGAAACCGCGACCGGGATAAGAATCAGGCTGGAAAAACCACTTTCCAGGCCACCGGATGCATACATCAGGGCTGACAGTATGGCGATTTCCAGAAATACATAACTGATGGCGACCTGTGGGTCCGGCTGGCGGTTTGCCACGGCGGCAAACACGGCCGCGACGATGACATAAATGGTTGCGCCGGTCAGAAAAACACTGGGGTTACTGCCGCCGACAATGGAGTTTTGCTTATCCAGTGTGTTGCCGATGAGCAGCAGCAAAGCCAGGAACAGTGAGTAGTAACTATACAGGCGCAGCAGCCGGTTTCCGTGGACGACCAGGTCGGTGGGTTTTAAGCGGATGGCCAATAGAGACTCCTGACTTGCCGGACATGAATGGACAAAGATTGCGCCCGACGGGGATTTTCCCGACAATACAGCGCAACTATATCATGCTGCTGGTGTCGCGCCAGATATCAGTCCACTCCAGATTCACGGTAACTTATCGTCATGCCCAACACACAAAATTCACCCATTCGCATCGCTATGGCTCAGAACAACTTTCTGGTTGGTGATATTCAGGGTAATACCGATCTGATCATCCAGGCTGCCCGGGAGGCGGCTGCAGGAGGCGCCCGGTTAATCGTCTTCACTGAACTGGCCCTGACAGGTTATCCGCCGGAAGATCTGCTGCTGCGATCGAGCCTGCAGTTGCGGGTGGAAGCGGCCTTGCAGCGCATTGCGGATGCTTCATCCGACATTGCGATTGCGGTGGGTTATCCGTGGCGGGAAAATGGAAAACTGTACAATTGTGCCGGTATCTGGTGGGCAGGAAAACAGGTTGCTCATTATGCGAAACAGCATCTGCCGAATTATCAGGTATTTGATGAGGAACGTTATTTCTGTGCCGGAGATCAAGCCTGTGTAATTGAATTGTTTGGCCATAAATTAGCGCTGACGGTGTGTGAAGATGTCTGGTTTCCGGGACCGGTTGAGAAGGCCGCCGCGGCCGGAGCCGAATTAATACTGAATCTCAACGCCTCGCCGTTCCATATCGGCAAGCAGACAGAACGGGTTACCAGACTGCAGAATCATGCCCGTGCGCATGGCATTCCGCTGATTTATGTTAATCAGGTCGGTGGTCAGGATGAACTGGTGTTCGACGGCGCATCCTTTGCCGTGTCGGGGAACGGTGACACTGTGTTGCAGATGCCGGCCTATGCAACCAGTCAGGGGATGGTTGACTGGGACGGCAGCCAGTTGCGGGCCCTGTCAGAAAGTCATGAGGCGCATGAAAGCCGGCTTGCCAGTCTTTACCAGGCACTGGTGGTGGGCGTGCGCGATTACGTTAATAAAAACCGTTTCCCGGGCGTTATTCTCGGGCTGTCCGGTGGCATTGATTCGGCGCTGACGCTGGCAGTAGCGGTGGATGCATTGGGAGCAGAACGGGTGAAAGCAGTGATGATGCCTTTCACTTATACATCCGGTATGAGCCGTGAAGATGCCGCAGAGCAGGCAGAAACTATGGGCGTGAGATACCGTTCAATTTCCATCGAACCCATGTACCGGGAATTTATGGCGGCTCTGGCGCCTGAATTCGACGGCCTGGCTGCCGACACCACGGAAGAAAACCTGCAGTCCCGCTGCCGCGGCGTGCTGCTCATGGCAATGTCTAATAAAACCGGTGATATGGTGCTGACCACGGGTAATAAAAGTGAAATGGCGGTGGGGTATGCCACCTTATACGGTGATATGGCCGGTGGTTATGGGGCATTAAAAGACGTCTATAAAACCAATGTCTTCGCTCTGGCGGAGTATCGCAACAGTCTGTCTCCGGTCATTCCGCAGCGGGTGATCGATCGTCCGCCGTCGGCGGAGCTTGCGCCGGATCAGGTGGATGAAGACAGTCTGCCACCATACCCGGTACTGGACGCTATTCTGGAAAGTTATATTGAGCAGGACATGAGCGCAGAAGCCATCATTGCCGCCGGCTATGAGCGTGAGGATGTAATGCGCGTGGTAAGACTGGTGGATATCAACGAATACAAACGCCGTCAGGCGCCTATCGGTGTACGGGTAACTCCCCGGGGGTTTGGACGTGATCGCCGTTACCCGGTGACCAATGGCTGGAAAGCGGGTATTTAAACCCTGTTGCAGTCACAAAAAAGCCCGCCATCCGGCGGGCTTTTTTGTCTGTGACTGACAGCAATCTCAGTCTTCAGCGGAATCCAGCAGACCAAAACTGATGATGTTCCAGAACGAACGACGGTCAACCATGGCCAGCCCTGAGTTAACAAAACGCCCGTCTTCCAGCTGCGGATGATCAGGGTAGTTCAGTTTCAGCAGCGCCAGCGACTGATTGGCTTCCTGCTGCATGCCCAGTGCTTCGTAGGCCTCGATCTGAATCGCCATGGCATCGGCCACTGCCTCTGTTTTCTGATAATGCAGTAACACGTCGGTACAGCGGTTGGCGGCCGCCATATAGGCATGTCGTTTCATGTAGTAACGGGCAATTTCAATTTCGTGAGAGGCCAGTCGTTCACGCAGAAAGATCATCCGTGCTCTGGCGTCTGCCGTGTAAGGGCTGTCAGGGAAACGGATCAGTAACTCTGAAAAATGCTTAAACGCATCCTGCAGCGGTGTTGGATCGCGCCGCGCAGTCTCTTTATCGAAATAGCGCTCGACCAGCACAAAACTCATCTCATAGGTTGCCAGCCCGCGCATATAATAAGCGTAGTCGACCTGTTCATGCAGTGGGTGCAGGCGGATAAAACGCTCGGTATCGGCCAGTACGGCTTCCATATCGGACGTCATATAATGGGCGTAAATCAGCTCCAGCTGAGCCTGTTCGGCATAGCGGCCGAAAGGATACAGGGATTCCAGCTGTTCCAGGCGATCAATGGCAATCAGGAAGTTTTTGTTGTTCAGGGCATCCCGGGCTTCCTGATAGAACGTCTGTTCGGTTTTTTCTTCCGGTTTTTGCGGCGCAGAAGAGCAGGCAGAGATCAGAACGGCGAGAATAACCAGCAACCAGCGGGTGTTCATGGAGTGTGCACCTGAATATCGATATAATTTCACAAAGCGCCGTATTAAAGCACAGACCTGCGACAGCCCCAAACGCTGTGCGTTAGCCGGCGCATCTGACAGTCTACCAGCGGAGCCATATGAGTCATCAGATTTCACAACACGCAGAAGTTCCATACGAACTGGGTAATAAGCGCCTGGATCAGGTTGCCGCCCAATTGTTTCCGGATTACTCCCGCTCGCGCCTGCAGCAATGGATTAAAGACGGCCAGCTCAGGGTGGACGGGCAGACACTGCGTGCCCGGGACAAACTCACCGGGGGCGAAACGCTGACCCTAGACGCTGAGCTGACCGCCGAGGGAGACTGGCAGGCGGAAGATATTCCGCTGGATATCGTTTATGAAGATGACGACATCCTGGTGCTGAATAAACAGGCCGGGCTGGTGGTGCACCCGGCGGCCGGCAATTACGAAGGCACTTTGCTGAATGGCCTGCTGCATCATTGCCCGGCGCTGGAGAACATTCCCCGCGCAGGTATCGTACACCGGCTTGATAAAGACACTACCGGGCTTATGGTGGTGGCCAAAACACTGCAGGCGCAGACCAGTCTGGTGGCTCAGCTGCAGGATCGCTCCATGGGGCGGGAGTATGAAGCCGTTGTGCAGGGCGTTATGAC
The DNA here is from genome assembly GCA_002314145.1 of Thalassolituus sp. UBA1087. Classification (GTDB taxonomy): domain Bacteria; phylum Pseudomonadota; class Gammaproteobacteria; order Pseudomonadales; family Oceanobacteraceae; genus Venatoribacter. The sequence goes on from DCCG01000046.1 coordinate 81,236, forward strand.
GGGTGGGGGAAAAGTGGATCAACCCATCGGGCGTCATGGCACGCAACGTACCAAGATGACGGTCACGCCGACCGGTAAGGAAGCCGTGACTCATTACCGGGTGCTGCATAAATTTCCGACACACACCTATATCCGCCTGAAGCTTGAGACCGGCCGTACTCACCAGATCCGCGTGCATATGGCACACATCGGCTACCCGCTGGTGGGGGATGCGGCATACGCCGCCCGTACCCGTCTGACCAAAGGCATTGGTCCGGCCCTGCGTGAAACGTTACTGAACTTCAAACGTCAGGCGCTGCACGCGCGCAAACTTGGGCTGATGCATCCGGCGACGGGTGAACCAATGGAGTGGGAAGTGGAGCTGCCGGACGACTTTGTTGATTTACTGGCCGCCCTGGAAGCGGATGCTGATGAGTAATCAGCAGCCTGCTGCCGGCGGTTTTGTCCCCGACTGGACGTTGCCGGCAGGCGTTGCTGCCTTTGTCACTACCCGCTGTGGTGGTGTATCTGTGCCACCTTATGACAGTAACAATCTGGGGACGCACGTCGGTGATGATGCATTGAGCGTTGCCGAAAACCGCCGGCGCCTGGTGTCTGCTGTGGCCGGGCTGGATGAGATTCAGTGGCTGGATCAGGTGCATGGGGCGGACGTGATTGAGGCCGTTGGGGACGGCCAGGTCCACACCGCCGATGCTCAGTTCTCTGGCCGGCCGGGCCTCGGCTGTGCCGTCCTCACGGCAGACTGTCTGCCGGTTTTATTCTGCAATCAACAGGGCACACGGGTGGCTGCTGCCCATGCCGGCTGGCGTGGTCTTGCCGCAGGCGTGCTGCTGAATACGCTGGCCGTATTTGATGATCCCGCTGACGTGCGGGCGTATCTCGGTCCGGCCATTGGACCGGCAGCTTTTGAAGTGGGGCCGGAGGTCCGCAGGGCGTTTGCCGGGGCACCGGATGAGTGTTTCCGCAAGGGCAAAGGAGACCGGCTGTTGGCGGATCTTTATGGGCTGGCACGCTGGCAACTCGGTAATGCGGGCGTGTCTCAGATCTGTGGGGGGGATTTCTGCACTTACACCGAACGGCAGCGTTTTTATTCCTATCGTCGTGACCGGCTGACGGGGCGTCAGGCCAGCCTTATCTGGCTGGTCTGACAACATATCTGATCAGTTACAATACTGTTTAATCAGCTGGTTGGCTTTGGCAATTTCCTGCTTGCGCTGTGCATCATCCAGCGGAGCGATAGAGCCGTCTTCCTGTACGAATTTGCGACTGAAATTGTTAGTAATACTTTGTTTGTATTGTCTGGCCTGCCGGCAGTTTGACTGACGTTCGTCCTTACTCAGTTTCTGCTCCTGTGGTTTTTCACCTTCTGCTGCCTCTTCATCGCCGGACTTCCAGGCAGGCAGACTGTAAGCCTCAGCATTTTTGCCGGGCTTCTGAACTTTCACATTGTACCGTTCAGCTTTGTGTGAGCTGCCTCCCGGTGGTTGACTGCCAAAATGAGTCTGGCCTTTGTCATCGACCCAGCGATAAATATCACCGGCGGTGGCAACGGAAGATACGAAAAATAACATCGTCATTATGCAGGATGTGACGGATTTCAAATTTATCATCCGTAAGGCCTCACCGAGTAGTAAACAGGGCTTCACGTTCGTAAAAACCACGTGATTTGTCAAGGATTTAGAGCGCATTTCAACTGGACATAAACAGCGAAAATGCTAGAATTACGCCGCTTTTGCCAGCCGGCGCGCATCCACCAGTGTATAGCCGTCTGGCAATAACAGCTTCGGGTCCGGTTATCTCCGGCCCGGTTCAGACTCGGCGTCCTCGACCAGGCAACGAGCTTCTGATGAATAACTACAAGTTAATCATCCAGCCTGAGAGAGCCTTTATGTTGTTTCTGGCTCAAATCGCATTGAAAACAGATACCCAAGCTCCCCGTGGAGCATGTGAAAGAGGATAGTACGGTGGAATTACTTTCCGGCGGAGAAATGCTGGTTCGTGCACTGCACGAAGCAGGTGTTGAATACATTTACGGTTACCCCGGTGGCTCGCTGCTGCACGTCTATGATGCTCTGTACCGACAGAGCGCCGTAAAGCATGTATTGGTCCGTCACGAGCAAGCGGCTGCTCACATGGCTGATGGCTACGCTCGTGCGACCGGCAAGCCAGGTGTGGTCATGGTGACATCAGGTCCGGGCGCGACCAATACCATCACAGGTATTGCCACGGCGTTTACCGATTCAGTTCCTATGGTCGTCATCTCTGGTCAGGTGATGAGCTTTCTGGTGGGCGATGATGCTTTCCAGGAAACCGATATGCTGGGTGTGTCACGGCCGATCGTGAAACACAGTTTTGCAGTGACCCGCCCGGAAGATATTCCTGAGCTGGTGGCAAAAGCGTTTCATATTGCCAGCACGGGCCGTCCCGGTCCGGTGGTGATTGATATTCCCAAAGATATGACCATGCCGAATGAGCGTTATGAATACGCTTATCCGAAGAAGGTCAAACTGCGTTCATACACGCCCCCGCAGCGCGGTCATTCCGGTCAGATCAAAAAAGCGGTCGATCTGTTACTGAAAGCCAAGCGTCCGGTTATTTATTCCGGCGGTGGTGTGATTCTCGATGGCAGTTCCGACAAGTTGCGCCAGCTGGTTGACCGGCTCAACGCTCCCTGCACCAATACCCTGATGGGGCTGGGTGCCTATCCGGGAACCGGTGAGCGTTTTGTTGGCATGCTGGGCATGCACGGCAGCTATGAAGCCAACATGACGATGCATCATGCGGATGTCATCCTGGCCATCGGCGCACGCTTTGATGACCGCGTGACCAATGCGACGGATAAGTTCTGCCCGGATGCCAAGATCATTCACATTGATATTGATCCGTCATCCATCTCCAAAACCATTATCGCCGATGTCCCCATTGTGGGTCCGGTGGGCAATGTTCTGGATGAAATGACAGCCCTGCTGGACGAATCGGATGAAACACCGGACAGCGAAGCACTGGATGCCTGGTGGAAGCAGATCAACGAATGGCGTCAGCGTCACGGCATGCGCTATGAGAAAAATGACAATGGTCTGATGAAGCCACAGGAAGTCATTGAAAGCCTGTGGCAGGCCACCCGCGGGGATGCTTATATCACCTCGGATGTGGGTCAGCACCAGATGTTTGCTGCACAGTACTATAAATTCGATAAGCCTAACCGCTGGATCAACTCCGGTGGTCTGGGCACGATGGGCTTCGGTTTTCCGGCGGCCATGGGGGTGAAGATGAACTTCCCCGATGAAATGGTTGTGTGCGTTACCGGTGAAGGCTCTATTCAGATGAATATTCAGGAGCTCTCCACCTGTCTGCAATACGGTATTCCGGTGAAAATTCTGTGTCTGAACAACGGCTCACTGGGCATGGTTCGACAGTGGCAGGACATGAATTACGAAGGCCGTCACTCCAGCTCTTATATGGAATCGCTGCCTGATTTCGTCAAGCTGGTGGAGTCCTATGGTCACGTCGGCATCCGGGTGACAGAACGCAGTCAGCTGCCACAGGCGATGGAAGATACCTTTGGGAAGTACAATAACCGTCTTGTGTTCCTCGACGTTACCGTAGATGAACATGAACACGTGTATCCGATGCAGGTGCCGACCGGTTCCATGCGTGATATGTGGCTGAGCAAGACGGAGCGGACCTGATCATGAGACACATTATTTCTATTCTGCTGGAAAATGAGCCGGGTGCTTTGTCACGGGTTGTGGGTCTGTTCGCACAGCGCGGTTACAACATTGAAACCCTGACCGTCGCGCCGACGGAAGACAACACGCTGTCGCGTCTCACCATGACCACCAACGGCGATGACCGTAAGATTGAGCAGATCACCAAGCAGCTGAATAAGCTGATTGAAGTGGTGAAACTGGTTGATCTGTCTGAAGGTGCACACATTGAGCGTGAGCTGATGCTGATCAAGGTGAAAGCCGTGGGTGCTCAGCGTGCTGAAATTAAGCGCACCGCGGATATTTTCCGCGGTCAGGTGGTGGATGTTTCGCCCAGCGTGTATACCATTCAGCTGACGGGTACAACGGATAAGCTGGAAGCTTTTATTGAAGCGATTGGTCCGGGCTGTGTACTGGAAACAGTGCGCTCCGGTGTATCCGGCATCTCCCGTGGTGAAAAAATTCTGAGCCTGTAAGGCCAGCGTTTTTAAGGCGCACAATAAACAGCCCTCATTTTTTATGAGGGCTTTTTTGTGCCTGTCGTCCGGGGGGATTATTCCTGCTCAGGGTCGAGAAATGCCAGCGATAAAAAACCGGCAAAGGCGCCCAGTACACAAACCACTTCGACACTGCCACTCAGCAGCATCAGGGTGCCGGTAACAATCCAGCCACTTTTTACCTGCTCCAGACGGCGTCGGTAAAGCCGGGTCCGGGTCCAGTTGAGTTCAGGATAGTCATCGGGCAGGCGGTAAAAGCGCCGGATGCGATCCAGCAACGGAAGTTTTTCAGGGGATTTTTTCATACGGCCTCCTTTACTCTCAGCGTAAAAGAGGACGATATTTTTGCCCGTAGTACAGCGAAAAAATCTATCAATAACGGGTTAATATAAATGCAGGTTCTGATTCAGGCGGAGGCTGAGCCAGGAATGGGCGCCAGGCTGAACAGAAACGGTGCACTGCACTGTTTCTGTTCAGTCAATACTACATCCGGTAAACGGATTTGGTCATCACTTTAGAAACAGCCGTCATAGCCAGCTTCACCGGAAACGGAAACTTATGGCCGCCGGCGTTGAGGGCGGTGGTGGCGTGTTTGGCTTCGTCTTCCAGCATCTGCAGCAGCACAGCTTTACTTTTTTCGTCCTGCACCGGCAGGCTGGTCATATGCTGCGAAAGATGTTTGCACACCTGATCTTCCGTCGCAGCGACAAATCCCAGACTCATTTTATCGGACACCTTGCCGGCGGCAGCACCAATCGCGAATGACATGCCGTAAAACAGCGGATTCAGCACACTGGTTGAGCTGCCGAGCTCTTTCACCCGGTTTTCGCACCATACCAGATGGTCAATTTCTTCACGGGCCGCTTCTTCCATGGCGTCACGGACTTCCGGCAGTTTCGCCGTCAGTGCCTGCCCCTGATACAGCGCCTGCGCACAGACTTCGCCGGTGTGGTTAATACGCATCAGCCCGGCAGCGTGACCGGCTTCCTGTTCACTGAGTTCGTGATAAGGACGGCTGGCGGCGGGCGAGGGACGGTATTCCCGGGCTGCGCCCGGTACCAGGGTACGCAGGGCCTGGTCGGCGTTCTGGATCAGCTTATCGAACAGAGAATAGCGGCGGGCGGGTGCTTGCGCAGCTGTGTGTTCAGTCATAGTCACCTCCGGATTTTGTTGCATTTTAAGCTATATCCATTCTCTGTGCATCGTCCACATCAAGTGCGACGCACGGTAATGCGTCGCGTTGAGGAACACTGTTATTATGGAAAAATAACAGGAGGACATTATGCAGGACCTGAATGATCTTGAGCTGCTGCTGGAGCGCAGAATCCCCTTGCTGCTGGTGGAAAGCCATGAGGAGAGCCGGGCGCTGGAATTATTTACCCGTCTGGCTATCCGCCGCGGACTGGCCTTACAGCAATGGACACTGACCGACGGTCTGCGCCGTCTGGGCTTTGGTGAAGATGTCAGTAAAGGTGACACTCACCAGCCAACGGATGCTCTGCGTCTGCTGCGCGAGCGCCCGGAAGGGGGGCTGTTTATTTTCTGCGACCTGCATCCGTTTCTGGAAGAGCCTCTGGTCGTGCGCCTGTTAAAAGACATTGCATTGCAGCATGAGCGGCAGGGAAAAACGCTGGTGTTACTCAGCCATGAGCTTAAAGTCCCGGCCGAACTTCAGCGGCTGGCTGCGCGCTTCAGCCTTAAATTACCGGATTCAGGGCAGCTGATGGCGCTGGTGAAAGAGGAAGCTCAGCGTTATGCCCGGGATTCCGGTCATAAGGTAAAGGCAGACAGCGAAACCCTGGAGCAGTTGGTGGCTAACCTGAAGGGCCTGACTTTTTCTGATGCCCGGCGTCTGATCCGCGGAGCCATCATTGACGATGGTGCCATTACCCAGGATGACGTGCCGGAAGTCAGTCGTGCGAAGATGAGTCTGCTGGCGGAAGAGGGCATCATCAGTTTCGAATATGACACCGCGCGGTTTAATGAAGTCGCCGGGCTTAATGCCATGAAAGACTGGCTGGCCAAACGCCAGCAGGCGTTTCTGACTGCAGAGCGTAAATTGCGCCCGCGCGGCATGCTGCTGTTTGGTGTGCAGGGCGGCGGCAAAAGCCTGGCCGCAAAAGCCGTAGCCGGCTCCTGGGGGCTGCCGTTGTTACGGCTGGATTTTGCCACACTCTACAACAAGTTTTTCGGTGAAACCGAGCGCAATCTGCGCGAAGCGCTGACGCTGGCAGAAACCATGGCGCCCTGTGTACTGTGGATTGATGAAATCGAAAAAGGCCTGGGCACTGACAGCAACGACGCGGGCATCAGCCAGCGCATTCTGGGGACACTGTTAACCTGGCTGAATGAACATGACAGCCGGGTGTTTGTGGTGGCAACCGCGAATAATATCAAAGCACTGCCGCCGGAGCTGATGCGTAAAGGTCGTCTGGATGAACTCTTTTTCGTCGACCTGCCGGATGCTCACAACCGGCGGGAGATTCTCAGTATTCACATGCATAAACGTGGCCTTGAGCCTGAACGCTTTGACCTGGATCTGCTGGCGGACGCCAGTGACGGGTTTTCCGGGGCGGAGCTGGAGCAGGCGGTGGTGTCCGGCTGGCATGCTGCTTCAATTGCCGGCGATGAAGCAGGCCGTATCAGCACAGAGACGCTGTTGCAGGAAATTCAGCGCACCCGGCCGCTGTCAGTGGTGATGGCTGAGCCCATGGCCGCCCTGCGGGCCTGGGCTAAAGAGCGGGCGGTCAGTGCTGACTAAAGTTCTTCTTCGGCTGGCTTGCGGTAGCGCAGTTCCAGCAGCGCCTGGCGCAGGCGCTCGCCACTGGCCGGTTTGGCGATGACCTGCTGAATACCAGTCTGGCGCGCATCCTCTACCACTGCGCTGGTACTCAGGCCGGTGAGCATCAGACGTGCGGGTTTGGGTTCGATATCGGCATCATTCTGAATACGTTCAGCAAGCTGCAGACCATTCATCACCGGCATATCATGGTCGATGATAATGGCATCAAAAGGCTGTCCGATATTGATCTGATTACGCAGCATCGCCAGTGCTTCTTTGCCGCTGTAAGTGGACTCCGGACGCATGCCCCAGCGCCGCACCTGTTTTTCAATCACACTGCGCAGTGATGCATTGTCATCCACGATCAGTATCTTCAGGCCAATCAGGCTGTCATCGCGGGTTGTCGAGCGTTCCGCGTAGGTCGCATTGATGGGCAGGCAAAGGGTCAGAGAGGCGCCCTGGCCGGTCATGCTTTCCACCGCCAGATGGCCGCCGGTAATTTCGATCAGCTGGCGGGTAACCAGCAGGCTCCAGTGATCGTGATCGGTGGGCGTACCATCATTCTGTTGCTGCAGAATACGGAATGCATGCTTCAGCTCTTCCGGTTTGACCAGAGTATTACTCAGCTGCAGCTGAATACGCACGCCGCTGGCCACGTTGTCGGCATAAGGGCTGGCATGCAGAGCCAATTCGCCGTATTCGGTGTATGCTAGGGCGTGGCTGACCAGATTGTGCAGCATGGTTTGCAGGCGGTTGCTGTCACCGTGGAACTGTTCGGGCAGATCTTCAGCAATATCCAGAACCAGTTCGACCTGTTTACGCGTGGCTTCCTGTTGAAAGTGAGCCATCACCTGATTAAGCAACATGGAAAGGTTGAACGGCCGCATTTCCAGTTCCAGCGTTTTATTACGCAGGCGTGCCATATCTGAAATCTCATTGGCGATATGCAGCAGATCGCGTCCGGCCAGCGTAATGGTTTCAGAGAACTCCCGCTGGGCGGCACTCAGCGGCGTGTCACTGAGCAGTTCATTCATACCGATAACGCCGTTAATCGGTGTCCGCAGCTCATGGCTGATCTGCGACAGCAGGGTAGGCGGCAGCGGAGGCTGGTGTGTTTTCTGCTGGCTCACCGCCGGGGTGCGCAGCCGTGCCATGACCGCAAGAACCATACTGCCGATCACAATAAACGGCAGGGTCAGCGGCGCCCATTCGGTGAAGGTGTCCAGAGACAGGAAATTATAGGTACTGAGGACAGCCATCAGCACGCCGAAACCGGCGATCAGCGCCCCGCTCAGTAACCAGCGCTGGGCTTTGGGGTAGGCTGAGGTGCCAAGAGCCAGGGCCAGCGCAATAAGAAACAGGTTGGCGGTGACCTGAGTAGCAACCACCAGCATGGTGGCAGAGGCAAAAAAAGCGATGGTGATGATCAGAACAGGTATATGAACCATGGCCAGCACCAGCAGCCAGCGGTTCAGCAGGCGGGCGTATTTATCCTGCCATTCCAGATTGCGCACCGTCAGAGTATGAAATACCGCTGACAAAGCCAGAGCGGCTTCTCCCATCAGGTTGGACTGGCCGGGGGAAATACTGGTGAGCAGGGGAAATACCCCCATCCAACCGGGCTGGAAAATGGCAATGGTGACACAGTAACCCGCTGCAGAAGCGGCGATCAGCAGGTGGCGACGGCGGAAAATATAGATGAACCAGGCCAGGGTCGCTAACACCCAGCCCATACTGATGCCCTGAACCGTGAACATCTTCTGTTCGTTGCTTAAAAAGCGATCCAGACTCAGCAAGTGAACGTTGGTGGTCAGAATACCATTGGAGTGGAGCCGCACCAGAAAACTGCGGGTGCTTTGTGCCGGAATGATGAGCTCCACCGGATGAGCCTGAGAAAATCCACCGCGTAACGCTCGGGCGGGGTCACCACGGCGGATATGCCGGTAGGTATCAGTGGTGGATATATCGTAAAAATCAACGTTATCCAGCTCATTGCCCGACAGGCTGAGGATAACCCGCCGTTCATTGCCATAAGGATTCGTCAGACTGAGCCGCAGCCAGTATGCGGAATCGGTAATGCCGAATTTCAGCGACTGGGAATGGCTTGGAGTGAATCTCAGCTGCTGCTCACGGGTGAGAATCGTGGTGATATCCAGTTCGCCGGTGGGATCTTCCAGTACCGAAATATAGGGGGTGATGGGGTAGTCAAACGAGGTGTTGGGCAACAGCACCGGGTTGTTGGCAAACACCTTCAGACTCAGCAACATCAGGCATCCGAATACCATCAGGTATGCCTTCGCTCCTCGTCTCATTGGCTGTTCCCCATCACATGATTAAACGGCGTTAACGCCTGTCAGTTGTCTTGCTCGCGCTGAATAGCACGATACCCTATGTCAGAGCGGCAGAACATGCCTTTCCAGCTGACCTGCTTCACAAGTTCATAAGCCTGAGCCTGAGCCTCACTGACATTCCTGCCAAGGGCTGTGGCACACAGGACCCGTCCCCCGGCTGTCACAACCTGACCGGCGTCATTCAGCCGGGTTCCGGCGTGAAATACTTTCCGGTCTGTGCCGTCATTCCGGGGCAGAGAAATGACATCCCCTTTATCGTAAGCCTCCGGGTAACCACCGGCGGCCAGTACCACACCCAGGGAGGCGCGCGGATCCCACTGCGTGGTTTCTGTGTCCAGTTTTCCTTCCAGCGCCGCCAGACAATGCGCCACCAGATCAGATTGCATACGCAGCATAATTGGCTGGGTTTCCGGATCGCCAAAGCGGCAGTTGTATTCGATCACTTTCGGTGCACCGCTTTCGTCGATCATCAGACCGGCATACAGGAAACCTGTGTAATCGTTGCCTTCTGCCGCCATGCCTTCCACCGTAGGGACAATCACTTCGCGCATAATGCGGTCGTGGATTTCCTGAGTGACCACAGGGGCAGGGGAGTAGGCACCCATGCCCCCGGTGTTCGGGCCGGTGTCCTTATCGCCAACGCGTTTGTGATCCTGGCTGGTGGCCATAGGCAGAATGTTTTTGCCATCCACCATGACGATGAAAGAGGCTTCTTCGCCGGTGAGAAATTCTTCAATCACCACACGGCAGCCGGCTTCACCAAACGCATTGCCGGACAACATATCTTTAATGGCCTCTTCAGCCTGCTCCAGAGTCTCGGCGACGATGACACCCTTACCGGCGGCCAGACCATCGGCTTTGACCACAATCGGTGCGCCTTTCTCTTTCAGATAAGCCAGCGCAGGTTCGACTTCGGTGAAGTTCTGATATTCAGCCGTCGGGATTTTCTGACGGGCAAGAAAATCTTTGGTAAAAGCCTTGGAGCCTTCCAGCTGCGCAGCGCCTTTACTTGGCCCGAAAATTTTCAGGCCAGCACTTTCAAACTGATTCACTACACCATCAACCAGCGGTGCTTCCGGGCCAACAATGGTCAGGCCGATGCTGTTGTCTTCGGCGAACGCCTGCAGAGCGTCGAAATCCATGACATCAATATCGACGTTTTCGATGCCGTCTTCGATGGCGGTACCGGCGTTGCCCGGCGCCACGAAGACTTTTTCAACCAGCGGAGATTGGAGAGCTTTCCAGGCCAGGGCATGCTCACGACCACCAGAACCAATTACCAATATCTTCATAGTTAGCGTTTCCTGTTGCCGGGTCTTAAATCCGCCAGCACGGCGTTATAAATTTCGTCAAAATGCTCACTTAGCGCACTAAGCTCCGCTTTTTCCTCAATTTATGCCTTGTTCTGACGAATTTAATCTCCCGGTTCTGGCCAGGCCGTTAATAATCGCCTGACTGCATTAAATTTATTTTTACTTAAACGCCTGGTGGCGTCTTTTGCGTAAGAAAGCGTTATGCTTTCAGCGCCCCGGAGCGGCCTTCGCGGCAGAAAGCGTCATGCCTTCAGCGCCCCGGAGTGTCGTGAGCGAAGGTCTGGCCAGGCAAAAATTCCTGAGGGAGCGGAGTGTACGGGTTTGTACATGAGCATCCCGAAGGAGTTTTTAACACCGCCAGACCGAGCGCAACAGCTCCGACCGTTATCAGTGGCGGAAGTGGCGCATGCTGGTGAATACCATTGCTATTCCGGCTTCATCAGCGGCGGCAATCACTTCCTCATCACGGATCGAACCACCCGGCTGAATAATGGCTTTAATGCCATTGGCCGCGGCGTTGTCGATACCGTCACGGAACGGGAAGAAGGCATCGGATGCCATTACCGCACCTTCAACAGCAAGGCCAGCGTGTTCCGCTTTAATCGCTGCGATACGTGCAGAGTTTACGCGGCTCATCTGACCGGCGCCGACGCCGACGGTCTGGCGGTTTTTGGCATACACAATGGCATTGGATTTCACGAATTTGGCGACTTTCCAGGCGAAGATCAGGTCGTGCAGTTCTTTTTCGCTCGGTGCGCGTTTGGTCACCACTTTCAGATCGTCAGTGCTGATCATGCCGTTGTCACGGTCCTGCACCAGCAGACCGCCATTAACACGCTTGTAGTCGAAACCGGCAGCACGTTCGGCTGGCCATTGGCCACATTCCAGCAGGCGTACATTCTTCTTGGCTTCGACCACGGCCGCGGCTTCGCGGGTCACGGTCGGTGCGATAATGACTTCGACAAACTGGCGGTCAACAATGGCCTTGGCTGTGTCGGCATCCAGCTCGCGGTTAAAGGCGATAATACCGCCGAAAGCGGATTCGGTATCGGTTTCAAAGGCCAGGTCATAAGCTTTGCGGATGCCGCCGTCGTCTTCCGGCACAACCGCAACACCACATGGGTTCGCGTGCTTGACGATCACACAGGCGGGTTTGGTGAAGGATTTAACGCATTCCAGTGCGGCATCGGTATCCGCGACGTTGTTGTAGGAAAGCTCTTTCCCCTGCAATTGTTTCGCGGTGGCGATGGACGCCTCAGCCGGATGGGCTTCCACATAGAAAGCCGCTTTCTGGTGCGGGTTCTCGCCGTAACGCATGTCCTGCGTTTTGATAAACTGGCTGTTAAACGTCTGCGGAAAGGTCAGGCGCTCATCCGTGCTCAGAGTGTCAGCGGACTGATCAATGGTACCCAGATAGTTAGCGATCATACCGTCGTATGCGGCGGTGTGTTCAAAGGCTTTCAGCGCCAGATTAAAACGGGTTTTATACTGCAGACCTTTGTGATTTTTGAGGTCTTCCAGTACCAGGCTGTAGTCGTCGGTGTTGACCACGATGCCAACATAAGCGTGGTTTTTGGCTGCGGAACGCACCATGGTTGGTCCGCCGATGTCGATGTTTTCAATGGCCAGTGGCAGGTGACAATCCGGTTTGGCAACGGTTGCTGCGAATGGGTAGAGGTTCACCACGACCAGATCAATCGGGTTGATACCGTGCTCGGTCATTACCTCATCATCCTGACCGCGACGACCCAGTACACCGCCGTGAATTTTCGGGTGCAGGGTTTTGACGCGGCCGTCCATCATTTCCGGGAAGCCGGTGTAATCAGAAACTTCTACCGCCGGGATCTGGTTTTCAAGCAAAAGTTTGTAGGTACCACCGGTGGACAGAATTTCAACGCCGGCTGCGTGCAGCGCGCTGGCAAATTCGACGATGCCGTTTTTGTCGGAGACGCTGATCAGAGCGCGGCGTACCGGAGTAATATCCGCGGGAGTTTCGTTAGCTGGAATAAAATTGCTCATAGGGTCCGATTTTCCGGGTGCATTGAAAAGAAAAAGCGGCACACGGCCGCTGTTTACTCTGTCGTTACTTACAGCATTCCATACTGTTTGAGTTTTTTACGCAGGGTGCCGCGGTTGAGACCCAGCACCACGGATGCTTTGGTCTGGTTGTCGCGGGTGTACTTCATAACGGTTTCCAGAAGCGGGGCTTCAACTTCGGAAAGTACCATGTCGTAGAGATCAACGACCGGTTGCCCGTCCAGGTGGTCAAAGTAGTTCTGGAGAGCCTTTTCTACGCTGTCGCGCAGAGTCTGGGTCGGCTCGGATGGGGCGCGCAGATGATGCTGGGTGTCTGCTGAATCGGTCACTGTGTCAACCTTCCTTCTTTCTGTTGCTTCGCTGTTCAAAATATCGGTGTTCATGATGAAAACTCCCTCTTGTCTGTCTGTTCCTGTGGTTGTGGCAGACTGCTGTTACTGCAGGCAGGTACCAAACCATTGCTGCACAGCCAGGGTCTGTTCGGCTGCACTTTGCAGACCGTTAAAACGGCTGCGGAATTCATTGCTGTTGTGCTGGCGCTGCAGATACCAGCTGACATGCTTACGGGCGATACGTACACCCAGATATTCGCCATAGAAATCATGCAGATCCCGCAGGTGGCTGAGCAGAATCTGTTCTGTTTCTTCAACCGGTGGCGCAGGCAATTCCTCGCCGGTACGCAGAAAGTGCGCCACTTCGCGGAAGATCCATGGCTGACCCTGAGCCGCGCGGCCAATCAACACTCCATCGGCGCCGGTGTAACGGATTACATCGGCGGCTTTACGGGCACTGGTAATGTCGCCGTTGGCAAACACCGGAATACTGACACTGTCTTTGATGGTACGGATAGTGTCGTACTCTACGGTGTTTTTATAACCACAGGCCCGGGTTCTCCCGTGTACTGCCAGCGATACAATGCCGGCTTCTTCTGCAATCCGGGCGATCGCCGGCCCGTTTCTGTGCGCCGGGTCCCAGCCAGTGCGGATCTTCAGGGATACCGGCACATCGACGGCTCCGACCACCGCCTGTAATATATCTTTCACCAGACCTTCATCTTTCATTAACGCAGAACCGGCAGCTTTGTTGCAGACTTTCTTGGCCGGACAACCCATGTTGATGTCGATAATCTGGGCGCCATTAGCGACATTAAATGCCGCGCCTTCGGCCAGGATCTGAGGATCGCCGCCGACAATCTGCACCGCGATCGGCTCCGGCTCACCATCATGGTTGAGGCGCAGCTGCGATTTGCGCGTATGCCGCAGGTCGGCGTTGGCGGATACCATTTCTCCGACCACCAGTCCGGCGCCCAGACGGCGACACAGTTGCCGGAACGGACGGTCGGTGACCCCTGCCATCGGTGCCAGTACTACGGGATTGGGTAGTGTGTAAGGACCGATTGATAGCATGCGTTACTGGTTAAAAAATGTGCTGAAAAAAGTGGCGGTATGATACTCATAACCCCCGCCTGAATAAAGGGGGTTATGCTGTGTTTTACGTGAATTCTGTGGCTTGATTTGCCGCTTGTTTTCTGCTGACAGCCTATTGGTTAGCCTGCAGGCTGATGGAGTAGCTGACCGCCTCTGGGCCCGGATCAACCAGCTCCAGTGCAATATGGACCGGTGTCATAACCGGCATATCGCTCTGGCCGGCTAATTCCCCGGACAGATACTGGGCGGGGGTAAAGCGGCGGCTGGCGACCATATTGTCGTTCAGGTCACGGAACATCAGGGTGATATCGGGGAAGGGTTGCTCATAACTGGCTTTGTTCAGCAGCAGGGTGTCGACCACCAGGGCTTTCTGCAGCGTAGGGTGCGAACGGACGACCAGATTCTGCGTGGTCATGTCATGAATGTTCTGTATTTTGGGCAGCTGGCAGCCGGCCATTTCACAGGCACTGGCGTACCATGGCCGCCATTGTGGCGTCCGCGACCATTCATCGAATTTAAAATAGAAGGTTTGCCCGGCGGCGACCAGCAGCATCAAAACCACACCACTGAGCCAGCCCCATGGCACACGGCGTTTCTGACGTTCGCCCAGATCCAGTGGTTCATCCTGCAGGCTGGCTACGCGGCTGGTTGGCGGCAGATCAATTTTCAGTTCTTCGGACGGCATATCGACATCGCCGTTCAGTGAATAGGCCTGATCGTCCTGATCGTCGTCCAGAAATCCCTGAAAATCATCGTCTTCCGGTGGCGGCAGGTCATAGTTGAATTCGTCATTACCTTCCAGCCGGATACTGGCGGTATCCACACTGCCGGCGTCATTGTCTTCCAGCAGCGCCGCCGCCCAGGATTCATCATCAGCCGGGGCTTTGCCGTCGTCGTCGCTGTCTGCGTCGAGAAAGTCCAGGGAATCACTGCTGGCATTACGGATGCTGAAGATCGACTCGTCGATTTCCAGATCTTCTCTGGGTTTCGGGCGCGAACTTTTTTCCGGCGCCCGCAGATTGAAATCGGTAAAGGGATCGTCGGCCAGCTTTTCCGGAATCGGATCGTCTTCCATATCATCATGGATGAGACCGAAATCATCGTCATCATCGTCCGGCACTGTGCGTGGGGCAGGGGCGGGCTTTGGCCTGGCCGCAGGCTTGTTCGCGGCAACCGGCTGAGCGGCGGCCTGGGCATCAATAAAATGTTCGGCTGCCCTGAATACTTGCAGGCAGGAGCCGCAGCGCACCATGCCTTTGGCGACACTGAGATGCTCGTCGCGTACGCGAAAGCTGGTCTGGCAGTGTGGGCAGCGGGTCACGTGAACAGCCATGTTATTCCCTCAACGTTTAATCCCGGTAAGGACAACCCAGTCGTCCTGTTGTTCCGGCGGATTCATATCGAACCATTGGCTATAAGCCGCGGCCACTTCCCCGGCCTGCTCTGCCAGCAGACCGGACAGGGCCAGTTTGCCCCCGCTGCGGGTCAGGGCAGCGATATGGGGCCCCAGAGAGACCAGCGGGCCGGCAAGAATATTGGCAACCGTCATGTCCGCCTGAACATCCGGGGTGTTGTCCGGCAGATAGATTTCATACAGATCGTCACGGATGCCATTACGGCCGGCATTGTCACGGGTGGCAGTCAGTGCCTGGGGATCAATATCCGTTCCTATCATGTGGCGCGCCCCCAGTAACAGAGCGGCAATCCCCAGAATGCCGGAGCCACAGCCGTAATCGACGACCAGCTCTCCGCCTTTGACTTCGCGGTCAAGGTATTTCAGGCACAGGGCGGTAGTCGGGTGCGTCCCTGTGCCGAAGGCAAGGCCCGGATCCAGCATCAGATTCACCGCGTCTTTCTGTGGTGGTTCGCGCCAGCTCGGGCAGACCCACAGGCGTTCACCAAAGGGCATCGGATGGTAGTCGTCCATCCAGGCGCGGACCCAGTCTTTGTCTTCCACCAGTTCGGTTTTGTGCGCTGGCAGCTCTGTGCCACCTTCTGCACCGAAGCACAGGCGGATCTGCTCCAGCAGTTCGTCACTGTTGCGGTTGGCGTCAAACAGACCTATGACTTCCGTTTTATCCCAGATGGGTGTGGTCCCCAGTTCGGGTTCCAGAATCGGCTGGTCAGCGTCATCCTGCAGGGTAACGGACAGTGCACCGGCGCCGAGCAGTGCATTTTCAACGGCTTCTACCTGCGCACGGGCAGCATGAAAACGAACCTGCATCCAGGACATCAGGCCTGACCTCCCTGTGTTTGTTCAAGGTGGCTGATGGCCGCCCGCAGTGCGAGATCATATCCCTGAGTGCCGAGGCCGGCGATGACGCCGGTGGCGATATCGCTCAGGTAAGAGTGGTGACGGAAATCTTCGCGGGCATGCACGTTGGAGATATGAATCTCGATAAACGGAATCGCAACACCGGATAAGGCATCACGCAGAGCCACACTGGTATGGGTGAAGGCCGCCGGATTAATAATGATAAAACCGGTGCCATCGCTGCGCGCGGCGTGAATACGGTTAATCAGCTCGTGCTCTGCGTTACTCTGGAACTGTTGCAGCTCATGACCGGCGGCGGCAGCAGCTGCTGTCAGCTGCTGCTCCAGGTCGGCCAGTGTGGTGCTGCCGTAGATATGAGGTTCCCGGGTGCCCAATAAATTAAGGTTGGGGCCCTGAAGTACCAGTATGCTCGCCATAGCCAGAGTTCCTGCAAAGAAAGGATGGGGCCGGATATTGCCCCGAAAGCCCGCGAGTTTGCCGAAAAAGCCCGCTATCGTCCAGCTTTCCGCTGTTTTATGCCGGATGAAGTGCTATTTATGTGAACTGGCGGTGCATACCTGATTGCGGCCCTGATGTTTTGCCTCGTACAGTGCTTTATCAGTTTCAGCAATCAGCTCGCTGACGCTTTGCCCCTGCCATTGGCTGACACCGCAGGAGAAGGAGACCCGGAGGTCATTGTGGTCATGGATCAGGCGGGCAAAATTCTTGCGGATTTTATCCATGACGGCAGCCGCCTGTTCGAGATTGGCATCGATCAGAACCACGGCAAATTCTTCCCCGCCGTAGCGGCCGATCGGGTCGGTCTTGCGCAGGCTCTGGCGCAGAAATAATGACAGATTACGGATGACATCATCGCCGACCGGGTGACCATAGTGGTCATTGACCTGTTTGAAATGATCGATATCGATCATGGCAAAACTGACGGGAACATCATCCGAGGCGTTACGGATAGCCAGCTGCAGTGCTTCCTGCAGATGGGTATGGTTGAGCAGACCGGTGAGGCTGTCGCGGGCAATCAGATCACGCAGTTGGCGCGCCCGGGCGACCCGGTTTTTGATGGTGGCAACCAGATGCGGCGGGCTGACGGGTTTGGTAAGAAAATCGTCGCCGCCTTCGGCCATAGCCGCCAGCTGACGGTCTCTGTCTTCTTCACCGGAGACATAAATAATTGGCAGATGAAAATATTCCGGCTGCTGGCGGATAATGCGCGACAGCTCCATGCCATTACAGTCCGGCATGTACATATCCATCAGCACAATATCCGGGGCAAACGCTTGCAGCACAGATAAGACCTGCAGGGGCTCATTAACCACCTGTGTCACCATGCCGGCTTTGTTGAGTATATTTTCTGCGTGAATGCTCTGGGTGCGGGAGTCATCCACAATCAGAATTTTCTGAGCAATCACAGGTGCGGTATCCAGCTCGGATTCCAGCTGGCCGATGATGGCATGCACGTTATTTTCATCGAAAAACGCCACGCCGCCGCAGCGCAGCGCCTGTATCTGTTCCAGCAGGCAGGGAGGGTCATCCTTCCAGGTAAAGATAACCGGCAGTGGGGTCTCACGGGTATCCTGCAATTGCCGGGCGATGTTCAGGCCTTCGCCACCGGAGCCAAAGTCATGGTCGAGAATAATGGCAGACGGGTGTCGTTGCTCCAGTGTCTGGGTGAGGTCATGGGGCGTACGCTGCAGTTCCGGACGGTAGCCGAAGTACTGCATCTGTTCTGCCATGGTGACGGCCTGGTCAATGTCCTGCAGAGCAATATACACAGGTTTTTTATGCGGAATGATTGCCGCAGACGAGTGCTTATCGGTATGCCGCAGAGCGGTTTTGCTTAAGCCGATAATAATGGCATTAATGGCTTCCAGCAGTTCGCTGTCAGGGCTGTTGCCATTGGCGATGCGCATCAGCAGCTGCGACAGTTCAACCGCCAGACTCTGGTGTTTGGCGGCCCCGAAGCGCTTGGCGTAGCGGATAAGTTTGTCTGTGGCCAGAATCAGCTCACTGAGTGTTTCCGGTTGCCAGTCGCGCTCCGGAAGCTGGCGCCACAGATCAATGATCTGACGCACCTGATTGATCACGCGGTGAGAAAAATGTTGTCTGATCCGGTCAGCCGGAGACAGGCTGTCTGTCATAGCGGGTACTTCTCAGCAGTTATGCTTAAAGCATAGCAGTGTTCCGCGGTTCTTCCCGTTGAAAAGGCCGAGCCGGATCGGTGCTTTTATTGATATAAATAATTGTTGTTTGGGGTTCGTGACAATCGCCAGCGCCGTCTACGCTTAAGGGATGTTGTTTTCTGGTTTCCTGCGCTGATGGACTCATGCCCTGACTGGTACGCTGATAAGCCGTTGCAAAAGGCCCTGTTGTTGTTGCTCTGTATTGTGTCTGTCCGGGCAGGGTTGCTGGCGGACGCGGAACGCTGGGTGCCGGAGACGCTGATATCGGCCGCCTACCAGGACTATGGCAGGGAAGCCGGTGATACTGTGTCTGCCTGGCGGGAAGAACTGCATCGGTTAAGTGGCAGCAGCGAAAAAGAAAAATTAATCGGTGTTAATCGCTTTATTAACAATGCCTTTCCGTTTGTCAGTGATCTGAAACACTGGCAGAAGGATGATTACTGGGCCACACCGTTCGAATCCATCGCAACCCGTGGCGGTGACTGCGAAGATTATGTCATTGCCAAATATTACTCTCTGCGTCAGTTGGGGGTTGATACCAATAAGCTGCGCATTACGTATGTAAAGGCCATCCGGCTGAATCAGGCACATATGGTGTTGACCTATTTCCCGCAACCGGATGCAATCCCTTATGTGTTGGATAATCTGACCGGGAAAATACTGCCGGCCAGTGAACGCCCGGATCTGTCACCTGTATACAGTTTTAACGGTGAAGGCATGTGGCTCGAACGTATGAAAGGTGAGGGCATCCGTATGGGCAACCCGAATAAGCTGGACCTGTGGACGGATCTGAGGATCCGCATGAATGAACTCGGAATGGATTTATAAAAGGATGCCATCATGACCCTGCGACAACAGTTTTCATTGCTTACCGGTCTGCTGGTGGTGATCCTGCTGGCCGGCAACCTGGTTCTGACCATCAGCAATGGCCGTGATTACTTCCAGCAGCAGCTGAATGCCCGTGCTTACGATGCGGCCACGTCGCTGGCGCTGTCGATGTCGCAGATGACGGATCAGGATACCGTTCAGCTCAGCCGTCTGATTGACGTGTTGTTTGACCGCGGCTTTTTCTCTGCCATTGAATTTCATCCGGTCAACGGCGATGCCATCCACCGCCGCAGTCGTGAAGCGTTGGCGACACGACCAGCTCCGGCCTGGTTTATGGCCTCTGTTGATTTTGATATGACACCGGCACAGGCCGATGTGACGCGCCAATGGCAACGGCTGGGGACAGTGACTGTGACCAGTCATACTGACTTTGCTTACCGTGATCTGTGGGCCATGGTCCGCAGTGAAATGATCTGGTTTGCCTGGGTGCTTGTGTTATCGCTGGGTCTGCTGCATCTGTTGCTGAACTGGCTGTTCCGGCCAGTGCTGCTGGTCGAGAAACAGGCGCTGGCGATCTGTGAGCGCGAATGGCAGGTGCAGGAGAATATTCCCCGCGCCCGGGAATTGCGCCGTATGGTGCTGGCAATGAACAAAATGGTGCTGAAGTTACAGAGCATCTTCAGTGAACAGTCCGCCATGACGGAACAGCTGCGTGAAGAATCTTTTCAGGACCCGCTCACCGGTGTTCTCAACAGGCGCGGGTTTGATGAACGGCTGGCGCATATACTGCAGCGCGAAGAAGAACACAGTGGCCTGCTGGTTCTGCTGCAGCTGGGCGGCCTGGCCGAGTTTAACCGGGACGAAGGCCGTCAGGCGGCGGACGATCTGCTGCAGCTGCTGGGCAGTCAGATCCGCGAAGCGACCGCAGGGTCGGCCCAGGCTTTTGCCGGGCGGCGCTCGGGGACGGATTTTGCGGTCTACCTGCCTTGCTCTGACAGCCTGCAGGCAGATGAACTGCTGCATCAGGTGCACAGTGACCTGCTGACCAGTGTTCTTACCCAGCGCAACGCGCTGGTGTTCCACCTGGGCGGCGTATTTCTGCAGAACGGCCGGGATGATCCTTCTCATGCGCTGAGCTGTGCTGACGCGGCTCTGCGTCAGGCTCAGCGTCATCCGGACAGCACCGCACAGCTGTATGACGGCAGTAGCGCAGATAAAGAGTGGACGGCCGGTGAGTGGCGCACCCTGCTGACTGAAGCCCTGGCTTCTGATGCCCTGTCACTGCAATTTATGCCGGTACTCTGTCATCGTAATAACCGTATTCTGCAGTATGAAGTGCTGACCCGGCTGAGCTGGCAGGATGAAATCATCTCAGCCGCGCGCTTCTGGCCAATGGTGGAGCAGCATCAGCTGGCCGCGCGTTATGATCTGGCGATTATTGCCCGGGTTATCCGTCAGCTGGTGAAACAGCCCCCCAGGCCCGATGTGCGTTATTGCGTCAATCTGTCGGCGGCGTCGGTACTGGATGACGAATTTCATCACCAGCTGCAGTCTCTGTTAGCGGAATCTCCGGAGCTGGCCGGTTATCTTGCTCTGGAAGTGGCGGAACCGGCACTGCCCGGCGCCGAAGCCGCGCTGGCCAGGCTGGCTATGGTGCTGCGTCCCTTCCGGATCGCTCTCGGTGTGGACCAGGTGGGCACCGGCAATATGGCATTTGCTTATCTGCAGCGACTGCCGCTGGACTATATACGCATTGATGGCAGTTTTAACCGTGGCCTGCATCAGGCGCAGGACAGAAAATTCTTTATTCAGTCGATGGTGCAGATTGCCCACAATCTCGACCTGCTGGTGCTGGGGGAAGGGGTGGAAGAAAACGCAGATGTCGCCGTGTTGCGACAAACCGGCGTGGACGGTATGAGTGGTTACTACTTCAGCCGGCCGCTCCTGTCCCTGAGTGATGCACATCAATGGCAGCCACCTTCTGAGTGATATTGCGGCATTTTGCCGCTATCCCCGCGGTGCACTCAGGGTAGAATCCGGTTGCGCATCAGGGCCTGTTTCATGAGTATTCACAGATCCTGATCCTTGCTTATAACAATACGATACGGAACCTGATGATGACTCAAACACGCCGCTTTTCCCTGTACTCTATGTTTACTGCACTGCTGCTGTCACCGCTGGCCAGCGCCGACATTCTGATCGACGATCCCTATGTGCGTGAGCCGGTGCCCGGGCGCAATATGAGTGCTGCTTTTATGAGTGTCCGTAATACGGCAGCAGAGGATGCTGTCCTGGTCAGCGCCAGCGCCCCCTGGGCCGGAAAAATCGAGATTCATACGCACAGACATGAAGACGGCGTTATGAAAATGCGCCAGATTGAATCACTGACCATTCCCGCAGGCGGTCAGGTGTTACTGAAACCGATGGGGCTTCATCTGATGTTATTCAGACTGCAACAGCCGTTAGCGGATTCTCTGCCTCTGACGTTATGTTTTGCCTCCGGCGCCTGTGTGGACACAGTGGCGGAATTGCGCAAACCGCAATAACCGGCCGGTTCTGTTAAGCCGTCACTGGACGGCTTTGCCGGCCGGCGTTATTGTGCGGCCTGATTTATTGACGGAATCCGATTTATGGCCGCCTCCAGCCTGCTTGCTCTTATAGATGATATCGCCAGTGTACTTGATGACGTGGCAGCCATGTCGAAACTGGCGGCAAAGAAAACCACGGGGGTACTGGGCGATGATCTGGCGCTGAATGCGGAGCAGGTTTCCGGTATCCGTGCCGAACGGGAATTGCCCGTGGTTTGGGCTGTCACCAAAGGCTCACTGAAAAATAAACTGATTCTGGTGCCTGCAGCATTATTGATCAGTGCTTTTTTACCGCAGGCGGTGATGGTTCTGCTGATGCTGGGCGGTGCTTTTCTGTGTTTTGAAGGTGTGGAAAAGGTACTGCATACGTTTTTCCATCCGGCGGCTGCCCGGGAAGAAAAAAAGCAGCTCAAGAATGCTCTGGTCAAATCTCCACAACAACTGCTGGCCTTTGAAAAAGAAAAAATCCGCGGCGCTATCCGTACCGATTTTATTTTATCGGCTGAAATTATCGTGATCGTACTGGGTTCCGTAGCCGATGCTGATCTGCTGACCCGGGTCATTGTGGTATCACTGCTGGCGCTGGCATTTACGCTGGGGGTGTATGGCATCGTCGCAGCCATCGTTAAAATGGATGACGCTGGCCTGTGGCTGTCAGAGCGGGAAGGAGACCGCGTGGCGATCCGGCTGCAGCAGTTTATGGGTCGCGGCCTGTTAGCGGCTGCCCCTAAGCTGATGAAACTCCTGTCCGTGGTCGGCACTATTGCGATGTTTTTAGTGGGGGGAGGCATCCTGACCCATGGTTTGCCGGCACTGGAGCATCTCAGTCATGCCCTGACCAGTCAATTACTGGACGGTTTGTCAGGCTGGCTGGCGGCCACCGGGCAGGCACTGTTACCCCTGTTGTTTAATATGATTGCCGGGCTGGTGGCAGGCGGGATACTGGTGGCAGGCTTTACACTGATTAAACGTATCCGCGGGCAGGACAGCGCTGCTCACTGAACGGAGCTGGTGGCTTCCAGGGCCACCGATTGCCCTGATCAGTTATCCCAGCGCTTCTGTTCGTTCCAGTCTTCGGACATCATTTCTTCTTCCACAGACTTGCCGGGAATCGCATGGCCTTCACTGGCCCATTCTCCCAGATCAATCAATTTACAGCGTTCACTGCAGAAAGGGCGGTATTTATTGTCGGGCGTCCATTCGAGACTTTTCTGGCAGGTGGGGCACTGAACTTTCATAAGGTGTTAACCATTGGCAGCTGTTTGCAGGTATTGGTCGTGCAGTGTATCTAACTGTGCATAAAGATGCTGCAGGGTGTGACTGTTATCAGCAATATCATCGGCCAGCCGGCGTTTTTCTGCGGCCGGCATCTGGGCGGCGATAATCCGCCGGATCTGGATTTCATCAGCCTGATCGCGCTGACAGGCTCTGGATAACTGCAGTTCTGAGGGGACATCAATCAGCAATGTGCGCTGTGTCAGCCTGTGCTGGCCGGATTCGAACAACAGGGGCGATACCAGAACCGCATAAGGGGAACGGGCAGCCTGTAACTGGCGGATAATGCTTTCCCGGATGCGGGGATGGGTCTGGCTTTCCAGCCAACGGCGTTCATCAGGTTCGGCGAAGACTTTTTCGCGCAGCCAGGCGCGGTTCAGCGTCTGATCAGCGCACAGTACCTGATCACCGAAGTGTTCGCGTAATGCCTGCCAGGCAGGTTCTCCGGGCTGCACCACTTCGCGCGCGACCACGTCAGCATCCACCACCCGGATGCCTTTGCCGGCCAGGTAATCCGACGCGGCGGTTTTGCCGCTGCCGATACCTCCGGTCAATCCCAGAACCCAGGTCATGTGGATACCGCTGCCATAACTCAGAGTATACCCAGATACCAGGCGGTCAGATCCTGCCCCCACATGGCGGCAATCCAGCCAGCAGCAGCCAGGTAAGGGCCGAAGGGGATCGGCAGGTTTTTATCGCGGCCGAGAACAGCAATACCGGCTATGCCGACGACTGCGCCCACCACCGAAGATAACAGGATAATAACCGGCAGGGCGCTGACACCCAGCCAGGCTCCCAGCGCGGCCAGCAGTTTGAAATCACCGAACCCCATGCCTTCCTTACCGGTTGCCAGTTTAAACAGCCAGTAAACGCTCCACAGAGCCAGATAGCCACAGGCTGCCCCGTACACCGCATCGGTGAGGTCGGTGAACATACCTTGTGAATTCACCAGCAGGCCCAGCCACAGCAGGCCTAAAGTCATGGAATCGGGCAGTATCTGATAGTCGATATCGATCACAGACATGGCCAGCAGCAGCCAGGTGAACACCAGCATAGCGGCCAGTGGCCATCCCCAGGGATACTGAATAATCAGGGCAGCACTGAGTATCGCCGTGGCAAGTTCAACAATCGGGTAACGGACACTGATCGGCTGGCCGCAGGCTTTGCATCTTCCCTTCAGCAGTAACCAGCTGATCACCGGAATATTCTGCCACGGACGGACTTTTGCACCGCATTGCGGGCAATGAGAGTCGGGCTTTATCAGGTTAAAGGGTTTATTCAGATCGTCCAGTGCCGGATGTTTGGGCAGGCTGGTATCCATTTCTGCTGCGTCCCGTTTCCACTCCCGGAACATCATGATTGGCAGGCGCAGAATGACGACATTGAGGAAACTGCCGATGAGCAGGCTGATAATGACAATAAAAATGGCCGCCAGTAATGTTGAATCTGCCAGCAGAGAGAACAATTGCATTAAACCACGTTCCCCAGCTGGAAAATCGGCAGGTACATAGCGACGATCAGACCGCCGATGACAACCCCAAGGAAGGCCATCATAAATGGCTCGATCATGGCAGTCATATTATCGACGGCATCATCAACTTCGGTTTCGTAATACCCCGCGGCTTTATCCAGCATGGCATCCAGTGCACCGGATTCTTCCCCGATACTGGTCATCTGAACGACCATATTAGGAAAGACTTCTGTTGAGCGCATTGCAAAGTGCATTTGCTGACCGGATGATACTTCGTCACGGATTCTCAGTACGGCATCACGATATACGGCATTGCCAACAGCGCCGGCCACCGAATCCAGTGCCTCCACCAAAGGAACACCCGCTGCAAAGGTTGTTGATAATACCCTGGCGTAGCGGGCCACAGATGCTTTACGGATCAGGTCACCGAAAACAGGGACTTTTAAGATAAAGGCCTGAAAGTTATCTTTAAACGTGGGTGAACGTTTCATGGCCTGAGCGAAAGCAACGCCCAGTACAGCAAAGACGACCAGTGCCTGGACATAATAAGCCTGTACGAATTCTGAAATGGTAATAACGAATTGTGTGGCAGCAGGGAGTTCAGCACCAAAGCTCTGGAACATTTCCTGAAATGTCGGAACAACTTTAATCAACAGAATCGCGGTTACGACCACAGCAACCAACAACGTGATAATGGGGTACATCAATGCCTTTTTGATTTTAGCTTTTAAGGCTTCGGTTTTTTCTTTGTAGATAGCCACTTTATCCAGCATGGTTTCCAGGGCACCTGCCTGCTCACCGGATTCAATCAGGTTACAGGTCAGATCATCAAAGTAATCAGGATGCTGCTTTAGTGCTGAGGCAAAGTCGTTACCCGACGATACGCTGTCACGGATGTCGAACACCAGTTCTTTCATGGAAATATTATCAATGCCGTCAGCGACAATATCGAATGACTGCACCAGCGGCACACCCGCTTTAATCATGGTCGCCATCTGGCGGGTGAAAAAAGTAATATCTGTCGATTTGATTTTCTTTTTCTTTGCCCCTCCCCCCATACCGAGAATGGGTTGGGATACCTTACGCACTTTGGTGGGATTCACACCTTGCTTGCGTAACTGCGCTTTGACCATTGCCGGGTTGGCGCTGGACATTTCCCCTTTGACGGTCTGACCCCGGCGATTCGTTCCTTCCCAGGTAAATGCGCTTTTGGTTTCTTTTCTGGCCATGCTGAATCTTTACCTTTTTATCCGATATAGCCCAGGAATCAGTCAGTGGTTACCCGATTCGCTTCTTCGAGACTGGTGACCCCCTGGGCCACTTTCATCAGTGCCGATGTTCTTAACTCGTTAAAGCCTTCTGATCTTGCTGCATCAGAGATTTCAATAGAATTACCTCCTTCCATGATAATACGGGATATAGGGTCAGTAATTTTAACTACTTCATAAATACCAACACGGCCTTTATAGCCTTGTTTGCACTGGTCACATCCCACCGGTTTAAAGATTTCTGCTTCTTTCAGTAACTCTTCGGTAAAGCCTGCTTCAATCAGAGCCTCTCTCGGCAGTTCAGCCGGAGCTTTGCAGCTCGGGCACAGACGGCGGGCCAGACGTTGCGCAATGATCAGAGTGACCGATGTAGCAATGTTGAAGGCCGGAACCCCCATGTTCGCCAGACGGGTCAGTGTTTCTGCGGCACTGTTGGTGTGCAGTGTGGATAACACTAAGTGGCCGGTCTGAGCCGCTTTGATGGCGATGGAGGCAGTATCAATATCCCGGATCTCACCCACCATAACCACATCCGGATCCTGACGCAGGAAAGACCGCAGGGCGGCTGCGAAGTCGAGCCCGACTCTGGCATTCACGTTAACCTGATTAATACCTTCAAGGTTGATTTCAACCGGGTCTTCGGCGGTGGAAATATTGGTGCCTTCAACGTTCAGAATATTCAGGCCGGTGTAGAGGGAAACCGTTTTACCGGAACCGGTTGGGCCGGTAACCAGAATCATCCCCTGTGGCTTGGCCAGAGCTTCCATAAAGAGGGCTTTCTGATCAGGCTCATAGCCCAGCATATCAATGCCCAGTTTGGCGGAAGAGGGGTCAAGAATACGCAGTACAATCTTTTCGCCCCACAGGGTGGGGAGAGTGTTGACCCGGAAATCGATGGCCTTACTTTTGGACAGCTTCATTTTGATACGGCCATCCTGCGGTATGCGTCGCTCAGATATGTCCATCTGCGACATAACCTTCAAACGGGCAGCAATTTTACCGGCCAGATTAACCGGCGGGCTGGCCACTTCGTGCAGCACACCATCGGTCCGGTAACGCACACGGTAGCGTTTTTCATAGGGCTCAAAATGGATATCCGAGGCGCCACCTTTAATGGCGTCCAACAGCATTTTGTTTACAAAACGCACTATCGGTGCGTCATCACCACTGTCTTTATCTGTATCCTGTTCTTTATCCCGGGCATTGGGGTCTTCCAGGTCGACATCGTCCAGCTCACCGTCCAGATCATCGAAGGCGCTGTCATTGGCGGCCAGAAATTTGTCGACAGCCAGGGCCAGTTTATCTTCTTCGACCAGCACAGCTTCCACTGTCATGCCGGTATTAAATTTGATTTCATCAATCGCCATCATGGCAGAAGGATCACTTTGGGCAACAAACAGACGATTACCACGCTGGAACAGTGGCAGGGCCCGGTGTTTTTCAATCAGGTCTTTACTGACCAGTTCCTGGGGCATTAACTCAAAATCAAAGGCGGCCATATCCATTACTGGCAGGCCGAATTCTTCCGACGCCAGTAATGCAATATCCCTGGACTTAATATGGCCGGATGCCACTGCGGCAGCAACAAAGCTGCTTTTATCCTGACGGGATTTTTCCAGAATCTCCTGGGCCTGTTGGGCGGTGATCAGGTTCTGCTCAACGATACGTCGTGGTAAGCCGGTTAAAACCGCCATTCAAAGTCTCCGGGAAAGTGTTTTTTAACCTGAGAACGATACCAAAGGCTTATGAATAGCGCCAGTACTGGCCGGCATCAGACGGGCATCAAAGAGGTCGATGGAATGCTTAAAGAAAAGCGTCCGGGTGCAGGAGGAGGGGATAATAAAAACAAAAACGCCCGGCTGAGCCGGGCGCTTTATCAGATCTGATCCGTTTGGCAGTCAGACTGATTTCCGAGACCAGCTGATCTCAGAATTAACCACCAATGTTCGGCAGGAATTTAGCAGGGATAGTGCTGGAACCTGCATTAACGCTATAGCTTACAGCGCCATTACCGTTGGATACTGCATCGATAACCAGTGTTGCACCTTGCAGTGAAGGCTCATCAGAAGGACCGGCAGTGTCTGCGCAAGCAGTATCAGGAGTCGCACCATCAGCGTATGTGGTCGCTGTAATAACGCCAGCAGAATCAGATGTGTAGGCATAGGTTACGTTCTGAACCAGGCCCAGGCAGTTGTTAGCTTCACCGGTTTCCCACTGTACCAGCTCTGTCGCATCTTCAGGCAGGTCGAGGTTAACAGCAGCGTATTCTGACAGCGCCAGCTGGATTGGACGTACAGCACCGACCAGTTCAGGGCCGCTGGCCGCACGGATGGTGTAAGTCTGGTACTGTGGAATCGCAACAGATGCCAGGATACCGATGATCGCGATAACGATCATCAGTTCGATCAAGGTAAAGCCTTTTTGAGCTTTCATAGTCTTTCTCCACTCTCGGATGAGATTTTAGTTATTCATGCTTCTGGCATATCCATCAGCACGACGTCAGTTTAGTGACAGTGCGAAGAGTGTGCCAACGATATTTCACTGGCGCAAGCCCGTTTATTTGTGCTGCGTCACGTTTTTAAACGGGGACAGAAACCCCGCTGGAAGTACCGTAACTACTGGCGTCAGATAGTGACAAATATTGTCACCCTGGGCCGTTTTAAGCGCGCTGTTCACCTGCAATATAGGGCTAAAAAATGTAGCCTTCTGTAAGCTTTGTATAGCTTTCTGTTCAGGTCAACCGCATGGACAAATCCACGGCTTTGCAGTCTTTTGTCAGAGCGCCGATGGAAATATAGTCCACGCCGGTTTCAGCATAGGCCCGCAGCGTCGCATCGGTGATACCACCGGAGGCTTCCAGTTTGACCCGGCCGCTGCTTTTGCTGCGCGTATGGGCGACGGCTTCTGTCATCCGGGCCGGAGTAAAGTTGTCGAGCATAATGATGTCGGCGCCGGCGTCGATGGCTTCATCCAGTTGCTGCGTATTTTCCACTTCCACTTCCACAGGCTTACCCGGTGCGATCTGATGGGCCTGAGCCACCGCCTGAGTAATGCCACCACAGGCCATAATATGGTTCTCTTTGATCAGAAATGCGTCAAACAGACCGATACGATGATTGAAGCAGCCACCCACCGCGACGGCGTATTTCTGGGCGATACGCAGCCCCGGGATGGTTTTTCGCGTATCCAGCAATTTAACCCCTGTGTCTGATACCTCATCCGCATAAAGCCGGCAACGCGTGGCGGTACCGGACAAGGTCTGCAGAAAGTTAAGCGCGCAGCGCTCGCCGGTCAGCAGGGAGCGGGCGCTGCCCTGTAGTTCAAACAGGGTCTGATCCGGTGCGGTCCATTCCCCCTCGCTGACACGCCAGTGAACACTGACCTGGGGGTCAAGCTGACGGAACACTTCATCCACCCAGGCAATGCCCGCAATAATCGCCCGTTCCCGGGTAATGACACGGGCCGTGGCCTGCTCCTGTGCCGGAATCAGCCGGGCGGTAATGTCACCGTCGCCGACGTCTTCACGCAAAGCGCGGGTGACCGAGTCAGAAATATCTTGCTGGTAAAGGCTGAGTTCCATGGGGGTAAGCTCTTGTGCTGGATCTGAACAGGGCGGGCATTTTACATGGAATGCTCAACCCTGCACAGGCAGAGCCCTGCATGGCTGCCGATGCCGCCGGGTTTTATGTCAGCGCCGGGAACGGGTAATAAAAAGCCGGAGCAGTATTCTGCTCCGGCCTGTTTTCGCTTTCTGTGCTCTTGCCGCCCGTTGGCTGTGGCGGCTGAGCGGGGAGCGGATGCCTAATCCGGCTGTCTGGCAAAGTATTCGCGGGTCACTTTGAATACCATAGGGGCCAGCAGCAGCAGACCTATCAGGTTAGGAATCGCCATCAGGCCGTTCAGGGTATCCGACAGGTTCCAGACAAAATCAACTTTCATATTTGCGAAGGTCAGTACGGCAGCTACCCAGGCAATGCGGTAGATGATCAGCGTTTTTTCACTGAACAGATATTGCCAGCAGCGTTCACCGTAATAGGACCAGCCAAGAATGGTGGTGAACGCGAACACCACCAGGGCCAGGGTCACGACATAATTACCGCCGGTGATGGTGGCCGAGAATGCTTCTGAAGTCAGGATAGCGCCGGTCAGGCCGTTGCCATCGGCCCCTGTTGCTGTCCACATGCCGGAGGTCAGAATGACCAGTGCCGTCATGGTGCAGACAATCAGGGTATCAATAAATGTACCCAGCATAGCGATCAGTCCCTGACGTACCGGGTTATTGGTTTTGGCAGCGGCGTGGGCAATCGCGGCGGAACCTAAGCCGGCTTCATTAGAGAAAACACCACGGGCGACACCAAAGCGGATTGCGGCTGCAACGGCGGCACCGGCAAAACCACCGACAGCGGCGACGGGCTCAAATGCGTAGGTAAAAATCAGACCGATGGCATGGGGGATTTCAGCGATGTTGATGGCCAGAATAATCAGAGCAGCCACGACATAAAGTACAATCATCGCAGGGACTAATTTTCCCGCCACTTCGCCGATGCGGCGTATTCCGCCCAGAACCACAAAGCCTACCAGCACTGCGACGACAATACCCGTGGCCCAGGTCGGCAGGCTGAAGCTGTCATGCAGTACGGCGGCCATGGAATTGATCTGCACGGCATTACCGATACCAAAAGCGGCGACCGCACCAAAAATGGCAAACAGCAAACCCAGGGTTTTGCCCATTTCCGGCGCGAACTCCCCCACGCCATTGCGCAGATAGTACATAGGGCCGCCAACGAAGCGCCCATGACTGTCGGTTTCACGGTAGGTAACAGCACAGACGGCTTCCGCGTACTTGGTCGCCATACCAAACAGGGCGATGACCCACATATAAAAAATCGCCCCGGGACCACCCAGAGCAATAGCCGTTGCGACCCCGGCGATATTCCCGGTCCCGACGGTGGCTGACAGCGCAGTAGCAAGCGCATTAAAGGGTTTTACATCGCCGTCGTGGGAATCATCGTGGTTAGCAAACAACTGGCGAAAGGCATAGACAATTTTACGCCAGGGCATAAAGACCATACCGGTGGTTAACAGCACACCGGTCACGCCCAGCATGCCCAGCATGGGTGGCCCCCAGACAAACGCGTTAACCTGGCTGATCAGATTATTCAACATTTCCATTGGCAATTCCTTCTGTTCTCAGTCTTAAACCTTTGATGTCGCTGACTATATCTTTGCCGTTGGCAGATGCCAAACGGGCGAGGGCGCAAAGTTGACCAATGGCATGTCAGGCGTCAACCTGACGGCGGTGATAATAAAGCTTATGATGGCGTTAACCGGAAATCGCCCGCGCAAAGGCTGAAGATGACAATAAAGAATGGAAGACTGGTGGAAGCCAGCTGGTGTCCGTCACCGAACTTCGGCCCCCGGCCAGCGGGCGAAGCCGGCGACGTATCATTACTGGTGGTGCATAACATCAGTTTGCCTCCCGGGCAGTTCGGTGGGGGCTATATACAGGATTTTTTCCGCAACCAGCTGGATACACAAGTGCATCCGTATTTTACCGAAATTGCTCAGCTGCAGGTGTCCAGTCACCTGTTGATTGAACGCAGTGGTCAGGTTATACAATTTGTTAATTTTAATGACCGCGCCTGGCATGCGGGGCAATCCAGTTATCAGGGGCGTGATAACTGCAATGACTACTCGGTTGGCATTGAGCTGGAAGGGACAGACCATGTGCCTTACACCGATGCTCAGTACCAGGCTCTGACCAGAGTCTGTGCTGAATTGCTGGCCTGTTATCCGGCGCTGAGTCCGTACCGGATCACCGGTCACGAACATATTGCACCCGGACGTAAGACCGATCCGGGACCGGCATTTAACTGGCAGACACTGTTTGGCGGACTGGCTCAGGGCCAGCGTCAGGGGGGACAACAATGAAGTTTCTGATACTGTTTATTGTGCTGGTTACCCAGCAGCAGCTACCCATGCCACAGCGCAGTACCCGCAGCCGCACTTTTAACCGCTGGCTTGGGGTGTGGAAATCTTTCCGCTGGTTTCCTGCGATTCCCCGCCATCTGAAATATCTCCTGATCGTATTTGTGCCCACCGCGTTGCTGACTGCCGGTTTTATGATGATCAACAGCCTGTTCTGGGGACTGCTGGCATTTGCGCTGGAAATTCTGCTGCTGCTTTATGTGCTTTCACACGCCGGCATCAACCGTCATTTACAGGAATATCTGCATGACCTGAAAGATGGCGATACGCAGGGGGCTTATCATTGTGCTGAGCAGCATTTATCGGTGCCGGAAGTGACCGTGTCGGAAAATATGCACGAAATGAATGGTCAGGTGATTAAAGCGCTGATGCATCGCTGGTTTGAATACTTTTTTCTGATGGTGTTCTGGTACATGGTGGCTGACGTGGCCGGCGTGTTGTTGGCCTGGTTTACGGTGCAATATGCCCGGGCCAGTGACTGTGATGAAAAAGCCTGGCGTTATCTGCACTGGCTGGAGTGGATTCCGGTGCGCCTGCTGGGGCTGACCTTTTGTCTGGCCGGTAACTTTATGCGTGCCTTGCCTGTGTGGCAGAAATCTTTATGGAAAGTGCGCATTGTCAGCGCGGACGTTTTGCATACCGTTGGCAGCAGTGCTCTAACCCACAATGGAGAACCACGGGAATGGCACAGCGCAGCAGAGAATGGCGAGCAGGCCGCGGAAGAACTGCAGGAATGGCAGAATCTGCATATACGCAGTTCTTCAATCTGGATGGTTATGATTGCCGCGGCAACCGTGGGTGGATGGCTGTTATAAGTGCCAGACAGCCGCGATGCTGATGCACTGATAGGAATAAACGGCCACCGCCCGTTGTTATTCTCCGGTGGCGGGTGTCAGTCTGCGGGTTGGTCTTGCATGGCCATGACTCAGCGGATCGCAACGCCGACCGGCAGATCTTCAAACCAGTTCAGAAAGGCATTGATATGCGGAGGCTGAAACAGGCGTCCGTGTTGTGGCGCCATAATATTAATATCTAACTGACGGACGCGGCGTATCCAGTCAAGCTTGGCTTCATTGGATGGCATCCAACGCTGGTGGAATTTCTTCATTTTAGGAATATGAGTGTCCATGTTATCCACCCACAGAGGCGCGTCGGTTGACTCCAGTGCGGCGCCCACATCACCACTCATCAAGATACCGGCTTTGGCATCGTAGACGTGAAAATTACCGGAGGAATGCAGGTAATGCGCGGGAATAAACTGTAACTGGATACGCCCCAGAGTAATAGTGGCTCCCTCATCCGGCAGTGCACAGTATTCAATGCGTTCCATACCAAAATGACGGATAAAACTCTCCCATAACCAGGGGGAATAGAGTCTGGCATTGGGAAGTGCCTGATCCCAGAGTCCGAGAGAGGAAATAATATCCGGGTCCTGGTGGGAAGCGAATAAATGGGTAATTTTTTCTGCCGGAACGTATTTCAGAACGGCTGACAGCATAGGGGCAAATAATTCAATACCGCCGGGGTCGAGCAGCATCGCCTGGTTACCACTGATCACCATATATTGGTTAGTATCAATAATGCCCTCGGGTTTGTGCGGATCACGGCCAAACATGATCCACTGATGATCACCGTCTTCATATAATGTGGTTGCCAGCATGCTGTCTTCCTTATTTTTCAGAGCGCCGTATCAGGCATAGTTCTGCTTCTGATTAAGCAGGTTACGGGCCTTACTCAGATGAGTACGGATTTTATCGGCCGTGTCGGTAATATTCTGAGCAATGACTTCCAGCTGATTACGGAAATCACCGGCCGAGGCGGCTTCCACTTTGCTGGACGTGGCAATAAGGTTGGCGGTACGGATATGTTTATCACCTTCTTCCAGTTGCTGCTCCAGCTCGCGCAGGCCACGGTTCAGGGTGGCGGACAGCTCCTCGCGTTGCCGGTGGCTGCGCTGCATGGCGTTCTGCAGCGAATTCAGGTGGCTGTCATGCTGGCGCGCAATCCAGTCGAATTTCTCCGCCGCCAGGGTTGCACGCCACAATGCCACCGCCTGTTGCGACAGGGTTTCTGACACGCCATTAATGTATTGAGATTGCCGGATAATGTCGGAAGCCAGCTCATCAATAAAATGCGTAATAGCCTTAAAGCCAACGGTTTTGGAACCGGCGCGCACCGCCAGTGCCCGGGCATTTTTAGCGGTCAGCGCCAGTCCTTTCGCTTCCAGCATGGCCTGATGAAGCTCGGCGGCAATACTGGCAGCAGTGACAAAAATGGGTGTGGCCATGGCAGTTCCTGTGTTTATGGACTGGCTTCAGCTGAAGTATAGAAGCTTTTGCCGTTTCCTCAGTTTTTGCGTGATAACTCTGTGCCTGCTGCATGGGTTCTCAGCCAGCCGCGTACGCGCCGCAATATCAGGTTGCTGTCATCGTACTGCTGGGAAAATACCGGGATACGTATCTGCTGGTACTGTGACCGCTGGCGGTGGCGCATGGCGCCGGCGCGCTCTTTAATCTGCCAGTCAGGCTGAGCGGATTCCTCGGTCACCAGATCCAGCAGCGGAATATCCAGCCCGGTGAGTTTCTGCGTCAATGGCACCTGTTCGTAGGGCGATTCTTTGGCATCAATAATGACCAGCGTGTAGCCCCGGTCGGAGCCTTCGTTGTTATTGTTCTGAACCGTATCCGGACGTTGCAGCATAAAATCAGCGGCCCAGCCGGCACTGGCACCAGACGCGATAATGACAATATTCAGCTGGCCACGCTGATTGAGATACTGCACCCCCTGGCGGATACGGCTCTGCATTGAGCGGCGATAGATATCGGCCGGGTCTTCCTGCGCTTCCGCTGCGCTTTCTGTCTGTTCGGGTTCCGGCTCCGGTAAAGGGGGCAGGGCCTGCAGTCGTGGCAGGGCCGGCTCATTCCCTGTCGTTGTATTGTCATCGTTCTGGTCTTCCGCATCGGCTGGCGGGACATCGTCGGCACGAAGACCGTTGCTGTCTTCGGCGTCACTGGTCAGTGTTTCTGTCGGCGTATCGTCGCCGTCTTCGCTTGGGGTCTCTTCGCTGTCAGAGTCAGAGCCGTTCTCCGTCTCTGTGCTGGCGCTGTCGTAAACCGGGCGCGGCAGGCGGGCGGGCGGCGGTGCATCGGGCAGGCCAATACTCAGGGTTGCCCAGCCATGATCCGGCAGTTGTTCGCGCAGGGGCGCAACAATTTCCGGCCAGTGCCCATGCTGCCCCTGATCATGCAGAATCAGAATACCGCCCTGCGGTAACCCGGCCCGCTCCTGCATAAACAGGCCGTAAAATTCATTTTCTTCAGCCACCAGGCGTACCTGCTCATATTCACGCCCGTTGAGCTGCAGAAACTCAATAACGCCCTGATGACGTTTGCTGTCCACATCCGGCAAAACCCGGGGCGGGGGAGGCTCCGGGGGTTGCTGGCCATCGCTATCACCGGTCTCTGGCGCCTGAGCGCTCCCGTCCCCGGATTCTTTGGTGGTTTCAGCCGCCGCCTCGTCTTCGTCGGCGGCATAAACCGGTAACAGACTGCACAGTGCAATCACCAGTGCGGCAAGATGTCGCCAGCGGAGAGGTCGCTGATCGCCGCCGACAGCAGGTTTCTGCGGCTCTGGCCGTGGTGTATGGGGAAGATATCCGGTCATTAATGTCAGTTTTCTGGCTTAAACTTGAAGTAGCAGTAATAAAGCAAAAGCTATTCCTGCTCCGCTGGCTGGAGTCGGGGAGAGGGGCCGCGTACAATACGCGGCATCTCAAAATGCCGGACAGATTCATGACCACTGAAAACGATTTTCTGATAGCGCCATCCATTCTCTCTGCCGATTTTGCCCGTCTCGGGGAGGAAGTCGACCAGGTACTGGCAGCCGGCGCAGATGTTGTGCACTTTGACGTGATGGACAATCACTACGTCCCTAACCTGACCATTGGTCCTATGGTGTGTAAAGCCCTGCGTGATTATGGCATTCAGGCGCCGATCGATGTGCACCTGATGGTAAAACCGGTGGATCGAATTATCGGGGATTTTATTGAAGCCGGTGCCAGCTATATCACTTTCCATCCGGAAGCCTCAGATCATATTGACCGCAGTCTGCAGTTGATTAAATCCGCTGGCCTGAAAGCCGGGCTGGTGTTTAATCCGGCGACCCCGCTGCATTACATGGATTACGTCATGGATAAACTCGACATGGTTCTGCTGATGTCAGTTAACCCCGGATTCGGTGGCCAGTCTTTTATTCCCGGTACGCTGGATAAACTGCGTGAAGCGCGGGCGAAAATTAACGCATCAGGGCGGGATATCCGGCTGGAAATAGATGGTGGTGTTAAGGCCTCGAATATCCGCGAAATAGCCGCCGCCGGCGCCGATATGTTTGTCGCCGGATCGGCGATTTTTAACGCCCCTGATTATCGCACTGTGATCGACGAAATGCGTGCAGAAATCGCGGCGGCACAATAATGGTTCGCTGGAATACTGCTGTTCAGACTGTTTATGGTGACAGCGGACCGCAACTGGTTATGCTGGATCTGGATGGTACGCTGATCGACAGTGTACCGGATCTGCATACGGCAGTGAATGTGATGCTCACGGCCAT
Source organism: Thalassolituus sp. UBA1087 (assembly GCA_002314145.1). Taxonomy (GTDB): domain Bacteria; phylum Pseudomonadota; class Gammaproteobacteria; order Pseudomonadales; family Oceanobacteraceae; genus Venatoribacter. The sequence continues at coordinate 117,828 of DCCG01000046.1, forward strand.
GGGGCGGGAAGTAACCAGTGAACGTAACGTCAGTCACTGGGTGGGTAACGGGCTCAATATGTTGCTGCGCCGTGCTCTGGCTGACGGCGATGAAACGCAGGCTCAGGCCTTGAGCGATGATCTCCTGGCTGAGGCGCATACGTATTTTGATCCTGCCTATGAAGCCACCGTACACCACGCCAGTGGTGTTTATCCCGGCGTTAATGCCTGGCTGAATGCGACGGCCGGTGGTGTGCCAAGGGCACTGGTGACGAATAAATCGCGCCGCTTTACTGAACCTCTGATTGCATCGCTGGGCTGGCACGATCAGTTTGCCATGCTGGTCTGTGGGGATGATCTGGCAGACAAAAAGCCGTCTGCTATACCGCTGTTGCACGTGTGTGAAACGCTGGCGGTCGCTCCGGCCGATGCCCTGATGATCGGTGATTCACGCACTGATATGCGGGCGGCGAAAAACGCCGGCATCCGTGCTGCGGCTGTGACCTATGGCTACAACCACGGTGAAGAAATCAGTGCCAGTGAACCTGACTGGATGGTGGACAATCTTATGCAGTTATTGGCGGATTAAAACCCGCACTGTTGCTGAAGACTGCTTTGTTTTAATGCAGTTTGTCGCGGCGGCTGTGCCAGGCCTGCAGGTGTTCCAGCGCCATAGGCTTACCGATATAGTAGCCCTGTGCCATATCACATTGTTGTGTTTTCAGTAATTCCAGTTGCGAAATGCTTTCGATTCCCTCGGCAATGACTTCCAGTTTCAGGGCATGGGCGAGATCAATAATGGCGGCAATGATGTGGCTGTCGGTTTCGTTTTCAGTGGCATTTATGACAAATTCACGGTCAATCTTTAAAATATCGACCGGCAGCGTGCGCAGATAGGCAAGCGAAGAATAGCCGGTGCCGAAATCATCAATGGCAATTTTTACTCCCAAAGCTTTCAGTGATTCCAGAATAATATAGGCCGAACGGCGATCGCTGATCAGATCATTTTCCGTAATTTCCAGTACCAGGTGGCTGGCATCCAGACCGACGGCATCCAGTAAACGTTTGACTTTGCCGGTGAGGGCGTCATCCAGAAACTGTCGGGGTGACAGGTTGATACTCATAATCAGGGGCTGACCATTGCGTTTTTCCCATTGCGCTGCCATGGATATGGCTTCCTGCATAACCCAGTCACCGATATCGCTGATCAGCCCGCAGTCTTCGGCGATACCAATAAATTCATCCGGTGCGAGCAGCCCTTTTTCCGGGTGTTGCCAGCGTACCAGCGCTTCAACCCCGGCCACATCGCCGTGGATAACGCCGACCTGTGGCTGGTATTGCAGAATAAATTCGCCCTGCGTAATCGCCTGGCGTAATTCCGATTCTGTTTTCAGGCGCTGTATCATCTTTTCATTCATTGCGCGGGTAAAAAAGCGGAAGACACCTTTGCCTTCCCGTTTGGACTGATACATGGCCTGATCTGCACTGGATACCAGTCCGTCGGCACTGGTCTGATCGTCAGGAAACTGAGAAATACCGATACTGCAGCCCACATAAACTTCGGTGTTGTTTATCGCAAACGGCTGCTGAAACGCGCGGATGATTTTTTCAGCGACCGTAATAGAAGAGCGCTGGTGGGTCTGATTTTCCAACAGCAGAATAAACTCATCACCTGCCCAGCGGGCCAGCGTATCGCAGTTGCGGCAGATATTGCCGATGCGCTCGGCGACCATTTTAAGTACCGCATCACCGGCATTGTGACCCAATGTATCGTTTACATTTTTGAAGCGGTCCAGGTCAATAAAAAAGACCGACAGGTTTCTTCCTTCACGCTGATGAAAAATCACGCTTTCCTGCAGCTTTTCCAGGAAGGTTGCACGGTTGTAGAGGCCGGTGACTGAATCATAGCGGGCCATGCGGTAGAGTTTTTCTTCTGCTTTCTTCTGTTCCGTGATGTCACGGAAGAAAATATAGTAGCGACAGCACTGGTCATCGTAGGGGATGATGTTGAAGGATACCTGGATAGGCACCGGGTGCCCCTGCTTATTCAGTAATATCATCTCCTGTTCCTGGCCATAATCCGGCAGGTTATTCTGGATTTTATTATCAGACTCGGTCTGGCTGCCGGAAAAAAGATGTTTATCAAGCTGGTCAATGTGTTCGAAAATATAGCGTTGAGTAAGATCTTCTCTGGGAATGCCAATCACGGCTTCTGCCGCCGGGTTAGCATTAAGGATCAGACCATTGTTATCAAAGATAACGATGGCATTCTGGGTGTTGTCAAAAATGGTTTTCAGCTCGTAATCTTTTTCTTTCAGTTCTGATACCAGCTGGGTCAACATGGCGGACTGAGTACGTAATGCGCGCTCACGCAGGTCGGAAGAACTGATATCAAAAATCGATATAACACAGCATTGCTGGTTATCGTATATCAGGGGTTTTATCAGGATTGACTGAATAATGCGCTGGTGGTTTTTTTTACTGATGATGGATTCGTTATAAAGCGGAAAAGAGGCGTTAATCAGTTTGGCGGATAAAACGGACGGACAGTTAAGCTCCAGAGCTTTATAGATGGACCTGTCTATACGGCTGCCTTTCAGTTCCGGGAATACATCCAGCAAGGGGGTGCCACGGACATCCGGCTCCTTCAGTCCGGAACGTTTATCCATCCAGCTGTTCCAGGTCGCCACACAGCCATCCTGGTTCAGAACGATGATGCCGGCGTTGACGGTATCAATGATGTGTTTATACAGGTTTTCAATCACAGGGCGGCCCGATGAAATTCCGGTTTATCCCAGATTCATCTTCTGGCTGATGTAATCATACAGCTTCGCCAGAGTGTGTTTGGGCTGGAAGAACATCAGTTTGGCGGTGGAGTTTTTCTTCACTACCGTAAAACTGATGGTCAGAAAAAGAATCATATCGTCAGTATCATCGAGGAAATCAGCTTCCTCGCGGATATCATCAAAGTAACCATATTCACAGCCGGGCAATTCTGTGGTGATGGTGATACCTAACAGACTGGACAGGGCGTATATAACACCGGATACCGCGACATTGGTCAGATCGAGCAGCATCTCTTCTTCGGTGGCGGCAAATTCGACTCTTTGTTCATCACTGTCCGGCAGCAGGCCATTCAGCAGGTTCAGGCTTTCAGCTTCACTGAAGAAGAGCAGGGCTTCCCCTTCGATGTCACCATTAAATTCCTGCTGTACAAAAATGGCTTTACCGGCATCGCGCATGACTTCGGTAAAGGCCAGAGCTTCCTGCTTGGGAATCATATTGACTTCCGGCACATGCAGTTCAATACGGCTGCCGGAAATTTCCGCCAGCTCTTCAATCACATGGCCAAGCCCCAGATTGAGGGATTCTGCGAGAATATCGAGGGAAAGGGCTTCTGTCTGTGCATCCAGAGTCATCATCAGGCTCCTGTTTGCGTTAACGCAAAGAATGCCTGCAAACGATCGACAAATTTATCGACGTCAGCGGGATTAATGGTTTTCTGAATATAGGTAATCCGGATGCCTGATGCGTCGTCCTGCAGGTCATGACTGCGGTTACCGGTGACCAGAGCAATTCTGTTGGGGGCGACACCGGCTTCAATCAGCTGGCGGGCGGTATTCAGCCCGTCCGGCAGTTCCATATTCATGTCCAGCAGATACCAGTCAAGCCCGTAATTTTCTTTACGTGCCTCATCCAGAACCTGTTGTCCTGAGGTCGCTTCCAGAAACTCAGCGTCCGGCATAATTTTACTGACGGCTTCTTTGGCCAGCATACGGGCAAACAGGCTGTCGTCAGCGATCATGATCTTATTAGCCATAAACCTTCCTGGTTTTAAAATGATAAATAAATCAATAGATTCAGTATTTCATTATTCTGTTTTTGATCAGCTTAGTTGGCTTTCAGGCGCTTTCAAACAATATTGCTGTTTATTCCGGTAGTCACTGAACCGTTACATTCGGGCAGTGTTTTTTGTAAAAACGGGTAAGGCAATAACTGAAAAAGACGTATAAAAAATCCGGATAAAATCCGTCGTATAAGCAGGGTTTAAGGAAATGACAACACAGTCTGAAAAGGATAGTGAAATTGTTGAATCTCTGTGATCAGGTATTCAATGATAATTGTGTGAATAGGGGTGAAGGTCTGACAGCAGTTGGCTCCTGTCCAGCAGCCGGTAAGCAATCACATGGGTAATACCGGAGGCGCTGTCTTTTTCGATGCGGCCGTAAGCCTGCAATATGCGCGCTTGTGTGAGGGTTTTCAGTTGTTTTTCGGCCGTGGTCAGCCACACCACCAGATTGACGCTGCCGCTTTCATCTTCCAGCGTGACGAATGTAACCCCTGCAGCAGTGCCCGGCCGTTGCCGGCAGGTGACCAGACCACAGACAAAACCTTCATCATTATGTGGTTGCTGTTGCAGGTCAACAGCCCGCAGACTGTTACCCAGCTTGCCCTGTTCGCGCAGAATGGCCATCGGGTGGCGGCCAAGCGTCAGCCCCAGGCTTTGGTAATCTTCCAGCATATTGGCGGTTTCATCCGGTGTGTTAAGCGCCGACAGACTGTCATTTTGCCATTGGCTGTCGGTCAGAGCCTGACTCAGTAAATCGGCCTGTAAGGGTTCACTGACTGCCCAGCGGGCCTGATAGCGGTTATCGCTTAAAGCACCAAAAGCATTGGCCGATGCCAGCCGGTTGCTGTCGCGCTGACTGAGCCTGGCACGCAGGCGGCAATCGTTAATATCCTGAAACGCAGCCTGTTGGCGCGCTGCCAGTATGCGTTGGGCACTGTCTTCACTCAGACCATGAATCAGCCGTAACCCGAGCCGCAGCCAGGGCTTTTCTGTGCCTGTCTGAGCGGTATGCTGCCATTGGCTGGATTCCACGCTGACCGGCAGAGTCTCCACCCCGTGGGCGCGGGCGTCGTTAATCAGCTGCGCCGGGCTGTAAAAGCCCATTGGCTGACTGTTCAGGATGGCGGCGCAGAAAACCGCCGGGTGATGACATTTCAGCCAGGCACTGGCGTACACCAGCAGGGCAAAACTGGCGGCATGGGACTCCGGAAAACCGTATTCACCAAACCCCAGCAGCTGGCGCTGCAGACGCTGAATGTATGCCAGACTGAAGCCATTTTTCAGCATATTATCCTGCAGCCGTTGCTGCAGTTTCTGCATATGACCTTTCTTGCGCCAGCTGGCCATGGAACGCCGCAGCAGATCCGCTTCGGCGGCAGTAAAGTCGGCAGCAACCATGGCAAAGGCGATCACCTGTTCCTGAAATAACGGGATACCCAGCGTGCGTTTGAGGATGGGTTTTAATGCCTCCATGGGGTAATCGGGTTCTTCTTCTTTATTGCGGCGCTTTAAATAGGGATGCACCATATCGCCGTGAATCGGACCGGGACGGACGATAGAAACCTGTACCACCAGATCATAATAATTTTCCGGCCGCAGACGGGGCAGCATATTCATCTGGGCGCGGCTTTCCACCTGAAACACGCCCACAGAGTCGGCTTTCTGCAGCATGGCGTAGGTGGCCGGATCATCTCTGGGAATATCGGCCAACGTCATATTCAGCTGTTGCAGACAACGGCGGATGGCCGACAGCATACCAAGGCTTAAAATATCCACTTTCATTAAGCCCAGTGTTTCCAGATCTTCTTTATCCCACTGAATAACCGTGCGCCCGGCCATGGCTGCATTTTCTATAGGGACCAGATCGGTAAGCTTGTCGCGGGCTATCACAAAGCCACCGACGTGCTGGGACAGATGCCGCGGAAATCTCAGAATTTCTCCCACCAGATATTGCAGTTGCTGTAATTTTTCCCCCCTGGCGACCCGTTGCTCAACCAGATCATCCAGCCAGGTTTCTTTTTTGTAGCGGTAACCAAAATTGGCCAGCACAGGCTCCAGTGCCAGCAGGTCGAGGCCTAATGCCTGTGCCACATCACGTAAAGCACTTTTAGGCCGGTAAGAAACCACAGTGGCGGCCAGTGCCGCCCGGTCCCGGCCATATTTCTGGTAAATGTACTGGATGACTTCTTCGCGCCGCTGACTTTCAAAATCGACGTCGATATCCGGCGGTTCCCGGCGCTCGGCGGAGATAAAACGCTCAAATAACAGGCTCACTTCTGCCGGATTAACATTGGTGATTCCCAGGCAATAACAAACCACGGAATTAGCCGCAGAACCGCGCCCCTGACACAGAATCTGCTGACTGCGGGCAAAGCGCACGATATCGTAAATGGTCAGGAAGTAATGCTCATATTCTTTTTCCCGGATCAGTTGTAATTCTTTATCAATGGTGGCGAGTATTTCAGCACTGGCACCTTGTGGAAAACGTTTACGGCAGCCGGCTTCTGTCAGTTGCCGCAGGTAACGGGCAGCATCCTGACCGTCAGGCAGGGTATCGGTAGGATATTGGTAACAGATTTCGTCCAGCTTAAATTCACAGCGCCGGGCAATGGCGACAGTACTCTGCAATAATTCCGGTGGATAAATATGCTGCAGTTTATGCCATGAACGCAGGTGCCGTTCATTGTTGGTAAATAAATAAGGTCGGCAGTGTTCGATACTCTGATTATGACGTATGGCGGTGAGACAATCCTGTAATGTCTGTCGTTCTGCAATATGCATATGCACCTGACCGGCGCAGGTCAGGGGAATCTGCCACTGTTGAGCGAAGTGGCTGGCAGTAACAAAACGCCAGCTGTCATCCGCATCCAGCATGCGCTCTGTCAGCAACCATATCCGGTCTTTAAAATGCCTGAGAAGGTCGGCAGTAAAGTCCTGCGCTTCGGTGTGATGGTAAAAGGCCTGCTGAGGTTGCCACAGCAATAAGCAGTGCTGTAACTGAAACAACTGTTGCCGGTCAAAATGGTAATGGCCTTTGTCTGCACTGCGCCGTGTCTGGCTGATTAAACGGCAGAGTTCACTGTAAGCGGCTTTATCGGTAACCAGCACCACAAAGCGATGATGGTCACAATAAAACTCACTGCCAATAATCAGCCGGAAATGATGTAACTGTTCGCTCAGTTGTGGATTGTTTTCGGTTTCCTGCTGTAAATCCTGCAGCGCCTGCCAGGCGCGTACCACCCCGGCGAGGGAACATTCATCGGTAATGGCCAGTGCCTGATAGCCCAGCGCAACCGCCTGCTGTATCAGTTCGTGAGGGTGGGAGGCACCGCGCAGAAACGAAAAATTACTGACACAGTGCAGCTCAGCGTATGGAATGCTGCCGGGTTCATTGCCATTCGATGTCATCAGGCGAAGACCCCGTGGATAAACCAGCCCCGGGGGGAGCGGAACAGCCATAATATTTGTCCGTCCTGCTGGCAGACATAATAGTCACGGCGTATGGATTGCTCATCCCACCAACCGCTGCAGATGCGTTCCGGTCCGGCAATAATCTGCTGTGGCCGGGGGCAGGGCCGGGGTTCCGGCAGCAGCCAGACCGGCCGCGGGCCTGTGTGCGGGTGCAGAGCCCCTGTGCCGATGTTTTCGCTCTTTTCCTGGTGGGGCATCAGGCGACTGGCCTGTTCCGGACGGGGGTCAGGTTCGGTGTGCAGGCGCAGCAGTTGTTGGGGTTGCAGACGGGCTGAAAGGCGATTCAACAGTTGACCGGTTTCCTGTGTGCTGTCTTCCCCGGCGTATGATCCGGAGGCCGGTGCCAGCAGATTGGTCTGTCCGCGGCTGCGCCGGGTAAATTGTGTGACCCGCAGCACCAGACTCTGTACTGGCGCGGATAAACGGCGGTTCTCGAGAAAATGGCGCAGCATAAACACCAGCTGACTGTGCTGGTGCTCACTGTGTGCAAAACGGATCTGCCAGTCGGTATCCGGCTGCTGGCGATGACTCAGCTGCAATTCCAGCAGACGGGTGCTGAGCTGGCGACGCTGCAGAAATTCACTCAGGCGTTTGAGTAAGCGCTGCAGCGGAAACAGCAGTCCGTTGCTGTATTCCACCTCATGGATAAAGTTAACCTGTTGCTGAAACATTTCTTCGCTGTGAAAAGCCTCTAAAGGGTGAGACTCCATGCCCAGTAAGCGGCGTATGGTCTGACTGAAGGGAACGCCCAGACGGCTGGCCAGACCACTCAGCGGCAGCCGCTGGATATCCTGTAGCCGCTGAATGCCCAGACGCTGCAGCTGATAAACCTGCGGCGGCGTGAGCGGCAGACCCTGTTGCAGCTGTGCCAGTGTCAGCAGGGGTAAATCCCGGTTGTCACTGACAAACGGCTGGTTCAGGTGGGCGCGTATTCTGGCCATAAGCGGGGTCTGGCCGATGCCCGGCTGCAGTGGCCAGCCTTCATCCGCCGCCGCCTGCTGAATCTGATGCAACAGGGCGTCCGGTCCCTGAAACAGACGCAGCATGCTGGCAATCTCCAGCCACAGTCCGTGAGGCGGATCCGGACTGACAAAGGCACTGAACTGTCCGGCCCAGTGGGCTCTGGCATGAAGAATCTGCTGTTGTTGCTGCATGTCCATAGGCAGCAGCCTGAGCGCCGGACACAGACTCATGGCCGTATTCAGAGGCATGTCCTGCTCGACCCCGGCGGCCTGTGCTGCACGGTTGCACTGCCAGATATGGCGCTGCTGATGCTGAAGGATCAGGGCAACCGGCTGGCGTGCCAGCGGTTCCGGATCTGGCTGGTGACTGATCACCTGTTGCAGATAGAGTTGCGGAAATAACAGATACATCCAGCGGGCAGTCATCACAGCTTACCGTTATTGGGTCTGCAGTGAGTGCACTGGCAGAGCGGTTTTACCGCTGGCAGTATCCGGCAGAGTCAGCGTAAAGGGCTGGCCGGGCCACAGCCCGCGACGCTTGTAGCATTCAACCGACAACTCGGTGGGCGAACGGCGCTCAATACCTAAACGCACGGCGGCAGGCGAGCCTGATGGATCGAAGGGTATCCTGGGCCAGAGCCAGCAATAACTCTGGTGGCGGCTGCAGGCCAGCTGCAGACGGCGGATATGAGGCTTATTAAGCTGGCCGGGCCAGCCCAGAACGGCACTGCAGTGGCCGCTTTTCAGACCTTCTTCCAGACTCCACATGGCCTGTTGTTCATCTTTGGGATGCACCAGCAGAACCCGGCGGATATCCACGCCGGCCTGCTGCAGAGCCGCAGCCTGAGGCAGCAGTTTTGCCCCTTCGCTGTGTGGACTGCCGACCCACAGAATCCAGCGTGGCTGCTGACTGAGACGGGCGAGGGCAGGCAGCACCAGACTCACTTCGCCATGCCCGCTGTGGGCATAAATTTCACATACCTGTCCGGACTGCCAGCCATGACCGGGCAGGGCCTCATTCAGGCGACGGAAGCCGGTGTCGAGGACGCTGTGTTCAGGCTGACAGTCAGCGTTAGTGCGGCCCTGCCAGACCTGTCCGCTGGCAATGACCTGATCAAGGGGTAATGGCATACCGGTCTCTGGGTTGTATATGTTTATATATACAGTATTGTATGTATAAACAGTATTCAAGAGGCTAAGCAGAAGAGACAATAGCGGATCAGGTATTCACAGGTTCCGTTTTGATGACAGACATACAGGCACCAGCCTGCACCTCCGGCCGTCATGGCCCACGGGGCCGTGGTTATGGCCCGCTGTTGCTTATCCTGCTGCTTCTGTCTGCCCCGGTGGCGGCCATTGAAGGTTATGCAGAGGCGGCTGTCGGCCTCACCCTGGTGGATGTTGAACAGCCCCTGGCGGTGTATGAACAGGATCAGGACGTCACCATTGCTGCTGAAGCGCTGTTTGCCGGTGGCGGTGTACGCTGGCTGCCTTTTCTGAGTACCGGTCTGCGCATGTGGATCTGGGGTGACCGGCAGGTGAATACCAGTTCGCAGGAGCAGGAGCTGGACGGTTATGGCTTTGCGGCGGATGTGACGGTGCGGCTGCCACTGCACAGTGTCAGCCCGTACGCCCGCTACAGCCGGGTGTGCTGGGACATGATTATTACCGGGCTGGAATCATCATGGTCAGAAGAAGAGTGTTCACCGATGACGACCCTGGGCATCGGCTTTGGCCTTGATCCGGCAGGCGCCGGCGGACAGGGTATCACCCTTGAATACAGCCGTATGACCCTGAGAGATGATACCGAATCTGTGCAATTGATGGTGACTGTACAGGCGCCGTTCTGAACCGATACAACACGACAGATATGGATACGATTTCTGATGACAGATTATTCCCTGACTTACCTGCTGGTGTCTGTGCTGGCTGCTGTGGCCGGCACCGGATTACTGGCCTATGGACTGCAATATCAGCGTCAACAGCGCTGGCAGCAGGCGCAGACACAGACAGAACATGAGTTGCAGACCGAGCAGCAACAGCGTCACGATGCTGAACACAAACTGCAGACCCTGACGGAAGAAACCCAGCAGCTGCAGGAGACACTCAGTCAGACCCGGCTGGAACAGGTACGCTGGCAGGAACGTGCAGAAGCCCTGCAGCAGCAGGCGCAAAAGCAGGAGCAACAGCAACAGCAGCTGCGTGAACAGTTACAGGAGCAGCAACAGGAGCTGAGCGGAATACAGCGGCAACTGGCGACCGAGCGGGAAGGGCGGCAGCAGGAACAGCGCAGCGCAGAAGAAAAACTCAGCCTGCTGCAGCAAAGCAAAGAACAGATGCTGAAAGAGTTTGAGCATTTATCGCAGAAGATTTTTGAAGAGAAGAACCGCCAGTTCAGCGAACAGAGTCAGAAAGGGCTGGATTCATTGCTGACACCTTTTAAAGATCAGCTGGAAGGTCTGCGTAAAAAAGTTGATGAAGTCTATGTTGCGGATGCCAAAGACCGCACCCAGCTGAAAACCCAGATTGAAAACCTGCATAAACTGAATCAGGAAATGACCGCCGAAGCCCACGCATTAACCACGGCTCTGCGGGGAGAAAAGAAAATGCAGGGTAACTGGGGCGAGATGGTACTGGAAACCGTACTGGAGCGTTCCGGGCTGCGTAAAGATGAAGAATATGTACGCGAGCAGGTGCATCAGGATGACGGCGGTAAAAGCTATCGCCCGGATGTGATCATCAATCTGCCGGAAGGTAAGCACATCGTGGTGGATGCCAAGGTGTCGCTCAACGCTTACACCGACTATGTGAATGCCGCAGACGACGCACAGCGTGATGCCGCCGCCAGACGTCATATTGATGCTGTGCGCAACCATATCCGCAGTCTGAGTGAAAAAGCTTATCAGCAGCTGCAGGGCATTAACTCGCCGGATTTTGTGTTTCTGTTTATGCCGGTGGAGCCGGCTTTTATGCTCGCCTTTCAGCAGGACGAAAAATTATTCAATGATGCGTTTGAACAACGCATCGTCGTGGTAACGCCAACCACGCTGCTGGCCACCCTGCGCACCGTGGCCAGTATCTGGGCGATCGAACGGCGTAATAAAAGTACCGAGAAACTCGCTGACCAGGCCGGTAAGGTTTATGACAAACTGGTGCTGGTGGTGGAGAAATTTGAAAAAGTCGGTAATCAGCTCAATACCGTGCAGAAATCCTATGACGATGCCTGGACCTCGATGAAGAGCGGGCGCGGTAATCTGCTCAGTCAGGCGGATAACTTCCGTAAGCTGGGGGTACGGGCTAAGAAAGAGCTGGACAAAAAACTGACGGAAGAGGCCAGGGCAGAAGCGGATTTATTTGACGCTATTGAACCGGCTACCGATGAAAATCCCTGACACAGGGAAAAATCCGGGTTAAATCTTCTGTAACTAACTGTGTATTTTGTTATCCGGACTACAATTACTGATAGTTAATCATGAGTAGTATCAGGTCCGGTCAATTTAATGAACACAGATCCCGTCTTATGGCTGCTGGAAGCCGGCGCTATTACTGTTGTTGTGCTGGGTGTATTACTGCTGCGTCAGTGGCAGTGCAACCGCCAGCTGCTGGCGCGTATGGATCTGATCGGCGGCCTTACCAATCATGAACCCGGCCAGCATGACATGCTGGCGCATTTTAATAACAAACTTCTTTTTAAACGCGTCTATGATCACGCACCGGTCGGTAAACTGATCGCCACACCGGATGCGCGCATCATTATGGCCAATCCCAAACTGACGCAGACCCTGGGCTGCGAAGAAAGTGAGCTGATCGGGCAAAAGATATCCGATTTCACGTATCGTGAAGATCAGGCCGTCACACGGCGAGAACTCGAGCGCCTGTGTTCCGGCCAGGTTGCCAGTTACCAGATGGAAAAACGCTATGTGCGCCGCGACGGAACGCTGGTGTGGGTTCAGGTGAATGCCACGATTTTACGCGATGAACATGGCGAACCTGAATGCATCGTCGGTCAGGTACTGGATATTGATGAGCGTCGCCGGGCCATGGAAGCGCTGAAACTGAGAGAAAATATCGTCAACAACACCGGCGCCGGTGTGGGGCTGACTTATAACGGGCGTCAGCTGGAACTGATCAACCCGGCGTTTGCCCTGATGCACGGTTACCAGCCTGAAGAACTGCAGCAGCAGGATCTGCATCAATTACTGACCGCGGACAGTCTGCCAGTGTTTAAGCAGATGCTGGCTCAGGCACAAACAGATATTCACGTCAGTGGTGAACTGAACGCCCTGCGCAAGGGGTCGGGCTCTTTTCCGGTACTGGTTAACCTGTCGGTGGTAAAAGATGATGTCGGTGTATTGCAATACTGGATTATCAATTATCAGGATCTCACCATCCAGAAAGCCACCGAAGCGTCATTACGTATTCAGGAAAACCGGCTCAAGGAAGCTGAGCGGCTGGCGAATGTCGGCGCCTGGGAATGGAATGCGGTTGATAACATCATCTGGTGGTCGGATGAAATGTACCGAATGACGGGGGTAGAAAAGGGACATTTTGATACTGCTTCTGAACACTTTATCCGCCTGATTCATGAAGAGGACCAACCGCTGGTACGCGATGCTATCCGGCATTCGGTCAGCACAGGGGATGACTTCCGTGTGGAATACCGGCTGACGACTCCCGGCGGGCAGCAGAAGTCTGTTCTCAGTAATGCATCGGTTGAGCTCTGTGAAAGTGGTGGTTTTATCATGCGGGGGGCAAACCTGGATGTCACCGGTATCCGGCGTGCTGAATATCAACTGAAGCAAAGTCAGCAACGCCTGCAGACGTTAACCAATAATCTGCCGGGGCTGGTTTTTCAGGCGCGCAAAAATATTCACAATCAGGAAACGGAATTTACTTACACCAGCCGGCGGGGCAAAGACTTTTTTGGCTATGACGATGACACAGCCACCGGCCTGAACGGGTTTCTGCAGTATGTGCCCCAACCGGAACGGGAGCATTTTAGCCAAACACTGACTCAGTGTGGTGAGCAGGAAACTCTGTGGGACTGGGATGGCCGCCTGCAATTTGCTGATGGCCAGGAAAAATGGGTACAGATACGGGCCATGCCACGCCGTGATGGCGACGATATTATCTGGGAAGGCATGGTGTTTGATATCAGTGCGGCTAAAAAAGCGGAACGTGAGATCGTTATGTCACGCAACCTGCTGCGTGAAATGGCGGCCGAAATGGAAGTCATACGCGAGCAGGAAAGAAAACAGATTGCCCGGGATATCCATGATGAACTGGGCCAGGTACTGACCGCATTACGCATGGACGTAGCCGTTCTGCGGCTGAAATATCCGCATATGGGAGAAGATTATACCCATACGCTGAAGAACATGACGGATGTCGTTGACCGGGCCATTGCCGCGGTCCGCAGTGTGGCTAAAAATCTGCGGCCGGCGGTTCTGGATATGGGATTTGCTGCGGCGCTGGAATGGCTGGTCAGCGATCTGGCTGAACATACCGGTGCGGAATGCCATATTCATGGCGATTATCACAAGCCGTTACCGGATGAGTCCCGCATGGATGTGGTTTTCCGCCTGTTGCAGGAATCCTTTACCAATATCATGCGCCATGCTGACGCCACTGAAGTTAATGTTGCCTTTGTACAACAGGCGCATCAGCTGCTGATTACCATCTGCGATAATGGCAAAGGCTTTACACCGGGTCTGCGCCATACAAAACAGAAATCTTATGGGTTATTAGGGATGAAAGAACGCTGCCTGGCGCTGGGCGGCGATATCAGCCTGAAAAGTGAGCCCGGCAGCGGCACAGAAATATCCATCAGTATCCCCGTTAAACCTCATATGTTGGCAGACCAGAATGATTTGTGTCTTGATTGCGGATGACCATGCGATTGTGCGCAGTGGTATCAAACAAATATTGTCACTGGCAGGCGATGTTCAGGTTGCCGCAGAAGCAACCTGTGGCAGTGAGGTGCTGAGCAGGCTGCGTGAAAAGAATACCTTTGATCTGCTGCTGATGGATATGACGATGCCGGGCATTAATGGCACCGACCTGATCAGCCGTATCCGTTCCCATGAGCCGGATATTCCCATACTGGTGCTCAGTATGCATGACGAATATCAGGTCGCCGCGCGGGCATTGCGCAGTGGTGCCAACGGATATATTACAAAAGACAGTGATCCGGAAAAATTGCTTGATGCTGTGCGCCGTGTCGCCTCCGGTGGCCGTTATATTGATTCTCTGTTAGCAGAGCAGATTATTTTCAGCTCTCAGGACGGAGCCCCCGCCCATACCCAGCTGTCGGACCGTGAATATGAAATTTTTAATCTGCTTGTATCCGGGCTGAGCGTGAATGAAATTGCTGAACGGCTGGTGATCAGTAATAAAACCGTCAGTACTCATAAAGTACGGATGATGAAAAAAATGCAGGCCAGTAGCGTGGCGGATCTGGTGCGTTATGCCGTGGAGAATAAGCTGGTTAGCTGATGACCTGCCGTGTTCTTTTTCCTTCCTTCGGCCTCCTTTCTCTTTTCTTTAAAAGCCTTAAAAAAAACTGATCACTGCCGCACTGGTGTCCCACAAATTTTTATTTAAA
>DCCG01000003.1 GCA_002314145.1 Thalassolituus sp. UBA1087
CGAGGGAGCGTCTATATATGTCCTGATAGTGCTGCTGATAGTGCTGCTAACGTGGGTATCCTGATAGGGGCATTGTGTGAGGTCATAGAGCTTCCAAGTATGCGATTAAGGCATCTAGCTCTTCTTCGCTTTCAATTGTTATGTAACCGAGCATTGGGCTGCGTGACGAGAGCAGTTTCCCATATGTAAGCCTCTCCCTCTCTCCAGACCATTGGTAGGTAGAGAGGAATGGGATTGGGTTTATGTGGAATTGAACTATATCTCTCAGTCCTGCAAACATACCGTTATGCCCGTAAGGAGCGGTGAGTGAAACTCCAATCAGTGGGGGAGTGCGGAACTTGTACCTATCTTCAGGGAGATAAGTGACTCCAGCTCGTCCGACGTCTTGGCTGTGGATGTATGGGCCGAATTGACCTTGAGGAACCCCTAGTGAATGGTACTGGAAGTCACTAAATAGATTGGTTGTATGACAGCCGGAACAGCGACCTTTCCCGAAGAAAATGATGGCCCCACGTTTTTGCTCTTCTGACAACGCATCTGTATTGCCTTGTATGTAGCTCTCCCATGAGGAGATTGGACATGCATCATTCAGTTTGCCGATGAATGACGCTAACGCATTACCCACATCAGCAAGAGTAGGGGAGTAGATTTCAGCCTTTGTGAATGCGGCTTTGAGTGCATTTATATTCGCATCATCTTGGTTCGCAAGGATATTACTAATTACTCCGTTGGCTGCTTGGAACTTAGAGTCATAGTATTGTTCGTTAATTGAGTCGAAGTGAGCAGTAGAATCGAAGTAACTCTGTTTTCCTAAGAATTCATCACGTGCTAGTAAAGGTAAAATGGCGGCTACAGCTAACGCTGATTCAAACCCCAGTTTGTACCCATTCCCAATCGGAGAGTAAATCTCACCGTCTTGTTCTAATACCTTTCCGTCCCAAAAGAACGTATTGAATTCTGGAGAGTCCCTTCCAAATAGCGTGAAAGCATTCCTGGGAACTAAAACAGTGCTTGATGTGATGGCGTTTCCGTGAGCTGAGTCCCGACCTATACCGGCTGCTATTGGGAGGCCATCTGTTAGATGCTTGTCATTGAGGTGACAGACTGAACATGAGGTATCGTTGTCACCACTCAGTATGCTGCTATTGAATAAGATTTCTCCTGCTTCTAATAGCGGGGCCTTTTCAGAAGAGAGTGGCTTTGGCTGGCATGAAGCAGGTAAAGATGACAGACCGTAAAGCTTGATAACCAGATCCAGCTGCTGATCTATATCTATAGCTAAAGCTTTAAATGGAGCAAGTAGTAGTAGCCAGTAGAGGAGCCGTTTCATATTTTATTTATGTGGGTGGGTTGTAGCTAACATGACGTCACCGTTCTGTGAAACGGTGTGGGTCAGCGATTTCTGAAACAGTTCTTTGGTGTATTTCTAGTGATTCTAGGCCCAAAAATGCCAGAATGTTTTCAGAAACACCAAGAGAAAGCATAGTTTTCCTGACTTTGTCATATTCATGGCAAATCATCAGGTGTACTTCTGCTGATTTCACGATCTCCTGCTGACCAGACTTGGATACAAACCAAGACTCATCCATAGCTGTACCACACTTAGAGGATAGCTCAATGAATGAATCTTTGTAGGCTAAGTATCCATAGCTAGGGAGAATAACTTGTTTCGTTAGCCAAGCTACGCAAAACAGCGTTACTAATACTCTATAAGTTTTCAGCATCATGGTGCTGCAATTCCAAGCGCATTAAGAAGGCGAACATCTATTCCAGCTGCTGCTGGAAGGAACTGATCTTTTCTGTATCTATCAATTGCGTTCCTAGTCATCGGCCCCATATTCCCGTCAATTGGACCCGTGTAATAGCCTTCGATTCTGAGTGCGAGCTGTACTCGCATTATGACTGTTTCACGGTCGTTGAGGTCTTTTTCCTTCTTCTTTTCTTTCTTTTGAGCAGGAGCTGTATATGAAGGATTTGAAGGTTGGCTGAGAGGTTCTGATCGTCTCACTGGTGGAGTGTATGTAGGATATGATGGCGTGTAACTTCCACCCCCAGAGCTTGATCTATGTGAGCTGTGGCTGCTATGAGATGAGTGGCTACGATGGCCTGCTAGGTATATAGGAGTCGCCGCATTTAAAGGAGCGATCATTACATCGTCTAGATCTGAATAGCTAGGAGAGGGCTCTGTATTTGCTAGCGTTTCTGAACTATTAAGTGAAAGGAAACCTGGAAGCAGAGCAGCAAGGCTTAGACGTTTTTTCATACAATCCTCCTTGGATTTTGGTGGAATGTTCCTTTAGATGAAGTAAAGAATCCTGTGCACTGATCTTTTTTTATACAAAGTTGGCATTCGCCTGGATAGTAGTTTTTCCAGTCAGAGATTGATTTCAGCGCTAGTGGCTCAAGACGGTCTGATATATGACAGATAGGATAGTTGAACAAGTATGCTGGGATGTTTGCTCGGTGAGCGGCATCTACGGCTTCTTCTAACGTTGATAGGTACATTTTTGGGTTAACGTATAGTGCTTCCCAGTTATGCTTAGCCCATCCCGTAGGCTCTAAATTCATAATTGAAAACTGCGATACGTTAGATATGCACCTGCTGACTAGCTCAACGGTTTGAGCGAGAGTATCAATATTGTCTTTGGTCGGAATGATCCTTAACTCGATATTGAGGCCTAGATTTCCTGCGTTGACTAAGCCTTTTAAGGTATCGTTGAAGGCTCCGAGAGAACCTACAAGTAGATTATGGATACTGGCTATGGATGAATAAAGGGGGATTCCATAGGTTATATTTAGGCTTTTGCTTCTTTCGGCAAGTGCTTTAGCAAACTCTGTGTTAGCCAGTTTTCTGCCATTAGTTAGAACATGCAGTGGCTTTTCGTTTTTATTCTCAATCAAGACGTCGAGGAAGTTTAAAAAAGAGTCTCCGTATAGCAGGGGCTCTCCACCGCTGATTCCAAGGCAATCTTTTGAATCAAATTCTAAGGCAGCCATAGCTGCTTGCTTTAGTAGCCAGCTGTCATCGCGGTCCTTTGGAGGTTGAGAGCAAAAGAGACAACGGTTGTCACATCTCTCTGTTACTAGGAGTGTATTGTGGTTTGCTAGCTTTGATAGAACTACGCGTAGAACCCCTTTGGATGAAATGAATGCTATATCACCGCTAGTGAAGAATGATGAGGCCTCTGGGTGGTAGAACACTGGAATCTCTTCTGAGATATAGTCTATTTCATCAGTGACGATGATATTCTCTAGCAGCCCTCTAGTGTTTAATTTTGCATGTGAACTGTTCTGCAAAATGTAGTAGCCACTTGGAAGTTCAGTCAACGATGGGATAGTGAACTTATCTTCACGTGTAACATTAAGCATAGAGCCACTCCTTTAGCATGGACTGACTGTCACTACACTTGAACCAGCGATTCAGTAGGAAAGTAAACATTTCCTTGTGGTAACTACAAAATCTTGAGCGAGTCTTATCCCCTATATACTCACCTTGAAGACTGATTTCATTACAAGGATCTGCCCCGCAAAATGGCTGGTAAGCGCAAGTGTTGCAGCCAGGCAGCACTTGATTGAATGAGTTCGAGATTATCTGTGAGTACAGGGTTTTAGTGACTTCAGGGGCCTCTATATGGCCTAGTGAGAAGTCTTGATCCTTGTAGATTCGCTGAAGCATACGCAATTCATCGCTTCCGTAGATCCTTCCGTCGTAGTTAAAGAGGAAGCTATTAAGCAATACACCGCTTGGTGACTTCAAATCTGCGTAGCTATTGAAACCTGGGTTGAAGACTCTTTTGATGTGAGTTGCTGCCGAGTGCTCGATGACTGATTTTCCACTTTTCCAGAGCTCTAAAATCGCATCGAATAGCCTCTCATAGAAAGTCATGTACTGAGCGATAGAGTATTCGCTGTCCTGGTCCTTTTTAGCGAACCCGTATGGACTTATAGGCCGTACAAATAGATTCGGAAGGCCTAGATCACAATGTGCTTGTAGGATGTCTTCAGGAGCTTTTAGTAGCTCTCCTGTCACCGTTGTTACAGTCGACACTCTATCTTTGCCGGTTGTTGTTTGAACTAACTCGATGCCTTTCTTCAGGCGAAGGTAAGAGTCGTTTGTCGATAGAATTCGATTCTTGTTATGGACGATTTCTGTTCCATCTAGAGACGTAGAGAAATGGACGTTTCTGCATTTTGCCCACGCTAAGATGTCGTCATTCAGTAGTGATAGGGTTGTGGCTATCACCAATTCAAATGAGTCATCACCTAGTATTCTCTCTGCATTGAAGTAAATCTTTTCAATTGTATCGAAGCACAGCAGGGGCTCGCCGCCTTGAAGCTCGATCTTGTAAGGTGGTCTGCCTAGGGCTTTTATTTGTGAGATGATTTTAGGGATGAGTGCTACATCTAAGTCAAATCCACGTGCGTCTTCATTGGCACGACTGACTTGGCAATAGGAGCATGTATGGTCGCACCGAAGAGTTGGTACGATCATAAATATGGGATTGAAGTGAAGCTCTGATGTCAGCTTCTTGCTTGTACTGGATGCTAGTGCCAGCTCGGCTGTTGCGTAGCTTGTGGTGTCCGCTATGAATAGCTTCGAGAGGAGCCTTTGATTTAGATCGTCGTCTGATGATGATCCTTTGAAAATTAACTCCGTCAACGACTCACGGCTCAAAGACTCTGAAAATCCACCGGTGTTACTAATGAACACGGTATCTACGCTGATGGGCTCGAAGTTGAAAGGTAGGAGCCTCATGCCGAAAGCCTGGCCGCGATACTTCTCAGAACAGCACTGGCAATGTCATCTCTCGCTTCTTGCGTCGACTTCATCAACTGTTCTCTGAGCGAGTAATCGTTCAGTAAGCGATGAAACTCGCACTCTAGCTCATCCGACAAAGCAAGAAAGTGAATAGACCAATGAGTATCTGACTTTGTTAAATTCCATTCTGTAAGTGAACTCATCCAATAGAGGGAGTTACGTACTACCCACTCAGAATATTCCGTGATGGCTAGATCAATTTTTCCCATGGATAGACTATTTTCCCTATAAAGTTGGTAATAGATTAACTATTACTCGATTTGTCAGCAATAGGCAAATTAGGGTCTGATTTTTAATCCACCGAAAAATACCTGACGTTCTGATCGACACAAAAAAACCGGCTCCTCTCACGAGTGCCGGTTTTTTATTTGCTTAGCCCGCTGCCTGAGCCTGAAGGTCAGGGCAGTGGGCTAATTCCCTCAAAAGCATCGCCACTCCCGGACATCCATGTCCTTCGCGGCATGACTTACATGGATGTAGGAAATGCCGAGAGTTGTAGAACAACTTCGGCGAGTACATCCTGTACGTCTCAAACAGCTTTCAGAGGAATCGCTGGGCGAGCCAGGTCTTCAGACGGTGGAGCAAAAGAAGTCAGGTTGATACCTTCAACCGCTGCTTTGTACTCTTCCAGAGTCGGGAAGCGACCCAGGATAGTAGACAGAACAACCATTGGGGTAGAACCCAGCAGAGATTCACCTTTCTTCTCTGCGCTGTCTTCTACAACACGGCCCTGGAACAGACGGGTAGAGGTCGCCAGTACGGTGTCACCGGGTTCTGCTTTTTCCTGGTTACCCATACACAGGTTACATCCAGGGCGTTCCAGGTACAGTTTGTTTTCGTACTTGGTACGGGCCGCTTCTTTTGGATTTGTATCATCAAAGATGAAGCCGGCGTATTTCGCCAGAATGTCCCAGTCGCCTTCGGCTTTCAGCTCGTCAACGATGTTGTACGTTGGTGGCGCTACAACCAGTGGAGCCTTAAAGGTGATAGGACCGTTCTTCTCCAGGTTACGCAGCATGGCAGCGATGATCTGCATGTCACCTTTGTGAACCATACAGGAACCAACGAAGCCCAGGTCAACCTGACGGCCATCGTAGTAAGAAGTCGGACGGATCACGTCGTGGGTGTAACGCTTGGATACGTCTTCGTTGTTTACGTCCGGGTCAGCAATCATTGGTTCGTCGATTGCGTCCAGATCAACCACAACTTCTGCGTAGTATTTAGCGTTGTCGTCCGGAGCCAGCGCAGGCGCTTCGCCTGATTTAACTTCTTCGATACGCTTGTCAGCCAGGCCGATCAGCTTCTGCAGCATGCCAGCTTCGTTGTCCATGCCTTTGTTGATCATGATCTGGATACGGGACTTAGCCAGTTCCAGAGACTGGATCAGGGTTTCATCGGTAGAAATACAGATAGACGCTTTCGCTTTCATTTCTGCAGTCCAGTCGGTGAAGGTGAAGGCCTGGTCAGCCAGCAGAGTACCGATCTGTACTTCGATGACACGACCCTGGAACACGTTTTCGCCGTTGAACTGCTTCAGCATCTGCGCCTGGGTAGCGTGTACGATGTCACGGAAGTCCATGTGCGGCTTCATGTTGCCTTTGAAGGTTACTTTCACAGATTCCGGGATCGGCATAGCAGCTTCACCGGTGGCCAGTGCAACAGCAACCGTACCGGAGTCCGCACCGAAGGCGACACCTTTAGACATACGGGTGTGAGAGTCACCACCGATAATGATGGCACGGTCGTCCACAGTAATGTCGTTCAGTACTTTGTGGATTACGTCGGTCATTGGAGGGTAAACACCCTTAGGATCACGGGCAGTGATCACACCGAACGCGTTCATAAATGCCATCAGCTTAGGCGTGTTGGCCTTGGCTTTGTTATCCCATACAGACGCTGTGTGACAACCAGACTGGAATGCACCATCAACGCTTGGCGAGATGGTAGAAGCCGCCATGGCTTCCAGTTCCTGAGTGGTCATAGGGCCAGTCGTGTCCTGAGAACCCACAATGTTCACTTTAACGCGAACGTCTGAACCTGTGTGCAGTGGTGTCTTGGAGTTAACACCAACCGCGTTACGGTTGAAGATCTTCTCAACAGCGGTCAGGCCCTGGCCTTCGATAGAGATTTCTTTGGAAGGCGCGTAAACAGCCGGTGCTTCAATACCCAGAGTTTTAGCAGCGAAGGTCTGCAGCTGCTTGCCGAAAGTAACCGCGTAAGAACCGCCGGCTTTCATGAATTCCACTTTTTGTGGGGTGAAAGCGGAAGATACGTCGGTCAGCACATTGCCTTCGCTGTCGAGCAGCTTCTTGGCTTTGGTGTCGATGGTCAGAACGGTGCCGGTCTTAACCGAGTAGGCTTCTTCCAGTACCGGATCGCCGTTGGCGTCACGTACGATGTCGCCGTTAGCGTCTTTTTTCTGTACCCAGTTTTTCAGGTCCAGACCGATACCGCCGGTTACGCCAACGGTGGTCAGGAAGATGGGTGCGATACCGTTAGTACCGGCAACCACAGGGCGGTTGTTGATGAACGGGATGTATGGCGAGGTTTTTTCACCGGCCCACAGTGCCACGTTGTTCACACCAGACATACGGGAAGAACCCACACCCATGGTGCCTTTCTCAGCGATCAGCATCACTTTGGCGTCCGGGTTTTCTTCGCCCATTTTTTTGATTTCCTGCTGAGCTTCAGGGGAAATCATGCACAGGCCGTGCAGTTCACGGTCAGCACGGGAGTGAGATTGGTTGCCCGGCGACAGCAGGTCAGTCGAGATATCACCTTCAGCAGCGATGTAGGTGATGACCTTAATTTTTTCCGGGATATCGTCCAGCTTGGTGAAGAACTCAGCGTTTGCGTAGCTTTGCAGAATGTCTTTGGCGATGGCGTTGCCTTCTTTGTAGGCAGCTTCCAAGCGCTCAGTGTCGGCTTCGTACAGGAATACCTGAGTTTTCAGAACTTCACCGGCAGCTTTAGCGTTCGCATCGTCAGACAGGGCGATGTCCAGCAGGGCTTCGACAGAAGGGCCACCCTTCATGTGAGACAGTTGCTCTAACGCGAATTCCGGAGAGATTTCGGCAACGGTTTCGGCACCGGTTACGATATCTTTCAGAAACTTAGCTTTAACGCCTGCAGCAGGAGTGGTACCTGGAAGAGTGTTGTAGATAAAGAAGTTCAGAGAGGCTTCGCGCTCGGCATTGCCGGTATCTTTGATCTGGGCAATGATTTCAGACAGCAGTTCTGCGCTATCGATTGGTTTTGGGTGTAGACCCAGTTCCTTTTTGCGAACCTCAATTTCTTCCAGGTATTCTGAATACAGACTCATTAGCGACCCTCTCAAAGCCTTGTTAGCGGTGTATCAGCACTATAGTTCAACAACGAGGGGGTAGATTTCGTTGTGATCAAGTGCCAATTGTTTATTTCTTCGGCAGATAGGTTGTTAAAAAGACGATCAGCCTCTCTGAAACCGGACTACCCACCTATGGAGGCCGCAAGTATACCGGAATTATCGCCTCGAGGATCATTAGTCCCCCTGATATGCGTCATTCATGAAATTGATGGTTGTGATGCCTGATATTTTTTCAGGTTATCAAGAGTGAGTTTCCCGTATTACCGCCAATTTACCGCCAATAGCTGCCGTTCTGTGGCTGCCTGATTGATGGGCCAGACTGACTTATGTGCTTCTCTGAATAGCGAGGGGGGATAAGGGCAAGGTGACCGATCCGGCGTTTTTTGGCACATAAGGCGTGCCTGTTGCCATCCGGTTACCGGTATAGTCAGTCGAAAGAATAAATCCGGCCAAAGCCGCTGTTCAGTAGCCAGGAATCAGCGGCCAAGAGGCAGAGCCAGAGGGACTGTATGACCAGCAAAACACACCTACGTACCTGCAGCCTGTGTGAGGCCACCTGTGGCATCCGCATTCAACAATCGCCACAGGGCGACATTCTGTCGATCAAAGGTGATCCGGATGATCCTTTCAGCCGCGGTTATATCTGCCCGAAAGCCACCGCATTGCAGGATCTCCATAACGATGAAGACCGCCTGCGGCAGCCGCTGAAGAAAACCTCATCCGGCTGGCAAGCTATTTCCTGGCAACAGGCCATAACGGAAGCGGCAGAAGGGCTGCAACGGGTGCAGGAAGCCCACGGCCGTGATGCCGTCGGCAGCTATCTCGGCAATCCGAATGTGCATAACTATGGCAACTTATTGTTTGGCCCTATGTTGCTGCGTGCCATCGGCTCACGTAATAAATTTTCCGCCACCTCGGTGGATCAGCTGCCGCACCATATGGCCAGTTATTTTATGTTTGGCCATCAGCTGCAGATTCCTGTGCCGGATATTGACCGTACGGATTTTCTGATCGTGATGGGCGGTAATCCACTGGCGTCCAATGGCAGCCTGATGACCGCACCGGATATTAAAAACCGGCTGAAGAGTATCCGCGAACGGGGCGGGCGCATTCTGGTGATTGACCCGCGCAAAACGGAAACCGCCGGCGTGGCCGATGAACACTGGTTTGTGCGTCCCGGGCAGGATGTTTATCTGTTGTTGTCACTGCTTTATGTCTTCACGCACGAATTATCTGAGCGTCTGCCGTCGTTGCCGGAATACATCGACAGCGCACCGTTGGCGCCGCTGTGTGCAGAATTTAAACCGGAAAACACAGAGGCTGTCACCGGCATTGCTGCCGAACAGGTGCGTGAGCTGGCCAATAGCTGGCTGACGGCAGAATCGGCCGTGTGTTACGGCCGTATGGGCGTTTCAGTGCAGGCGCACGGGGCGTTATGCCAGTGGCTGATTAATGTACTGAATATTGTCAGCGGTAATTTCGACCGTGCTGGCGGCGCTATGTTTACCCGCCCGGCGGTGGATCTGCTGAAAGTTACCGCGGCGCAGGGCGAACGTGGCCACTATGATAAATACCGCAGCCGGGTACGTGGCCTGCCGGAGTTTGGTGGTGAATTACCCGTGTCTGTGATGGCCGAAGAAATTCTGACGCCGGGCGAAGGGCAGATCAAAGCCATGTTGACGGTGGCGGGTAATCCTCTGCTGTCGACGCCCAACAGTGGTCAGCTGAGCCGTGCCTTTGAATCACTGGATTTTATGGTGTCGGTGGATATGTTTATCAACGAAACCAGCCGCCATGCCGATATTATTCTGCCGCCCTGCAGTCCGCTGGAACGCGATCATTACGATCTGATTTTCAATCTGCTGGCGGTACGCAACGTGGCCAAATATTCGCCACCCTTATACAAGCGCAGCCGATGGGGCAAAGACAGTGTGCGCGAGGACTGGCAAATCCTGCTCACGCTGGCGAAAAAACTCAATCGGGGCAGTTTTGGTAAGCGTCTGGAAAACCGCTTTATGTACACCATGATGGGGTTGCTGAAACCGTCCGGCATATTAAATACATTACTGAAATCCGGCCCTTACCGGATGACGCTGGAGAAGTTAAAAAAATCTCCGCACGGTCTGGACCTGGGCGAGCTGCAGCCCTGCATGCCGCAGCGTCTGTTCCATAAGGACAAACGTGTGCAACTGACGCCGGAAGTCTACTGTCAGGCAGTGAATAATCTTGCGCTTTCACCGCCTGTGCCGGGCCATGGGGAATTCACCCTGATTGGCCGCCGCCATATCCGCTGCAATAATTCCTGGCTGCATAACAGTCAGCGTCTGATCAAAGGGAAAAACCGCTGTACCTTAATGCTCAATCCGCAGGATGCTGAGCAGGCCGGTATTTCAGAGGGAGCACAGGTGCGGATACGGTCGCGGGTAGGTGAACTGGTGGCAGATGCAGAAATCACCGCGGATCTGATGCCGGGCGTGGTCAGTCTGCCTCATGGCTGGGGGCATCATCAGGCGGATGCGCGGTTGCAGGTGGCGGCGTCTGCTCCCGGGGTTAACTGTAATGAACTCACCGATGACTGCCAGGTAGACGCGCTGAGCGGCAATGCGGCGCTCAATGGCGTGACTGTGAGCCTTGAATTGGCCTGATCAGGATCATCGGATCACACCTTTAACAACCTGAGGCAATTGTCATCGGCGGTGACAATTGCCAAAATGGCCGCTTATCCATCATCAGGTACACGCCAGTGCGCATTGTTGCCGACGAAAATATCCCGCTTGTTAACGAATTCTTTGCCGAAATTGGCGATATCCACCGGGTTGAAGGGCGCACCATGCAGCCTGAGGATCTGGCGGACGCCGATATCCTGTTGGTGCGTTCAGTCACCAAAGTGAATCAGGCGCTGCTGGATGGTTCTGCGGTACGTTTTGTGGGGACGGCCACCATAGGCACCGACCACATTGATCTGGATTACCTGAAAGAGCGCAATATTGGTTTTCAGAGTGCACCGGGCTGTAATGCTCAGGCAGTGGTGGATTATGTATTAAGCGCTGTCAGTGTACTGCTGGATCAGCGCGGCATGGGCTTTAATGATCTCAGTGTGGGGATCGTTGGCATCGGTAATGTCGGTTCATTACTGCGCACCCGGCTGGAAGCACTGGGCACCCGGGTACTGGCCGTGGACCCCTTCCGCGACGAAGAGGAAGCTGGCGCACTGGTATCGCTGGACGAAGCACTCAGTGCGGATGTGGTTACCCTGCACACGCCGCTCACCCGGGAAGGCGAACATGCGACGTATCATCTGATTGATGAAGCCCGCCTGCAGCAGATGAAACCGGATGCCTGTCTGATTAACAGCAGCCGCGGTGCCGTGGTGGATAACGCCGCGTTGCTGGCCCATATGCAGAACAATCTCGATTTTGAAGCCATTCTGGATGTGTGGGAGAACGAGCCCCATCTTGATCTGGCTCTGTTACGTCGCTGCATGCTGGCCACGCCGCATATCGCCGGTTATTCACTGGACGGCAAAATGCGCGGTACCGAGTTCGTTTACCAGGGCCTGTGCGAATATTTCGGCCTGCCGATCCGTCGCAAGCTGGCACAATTTTTACCCGAGCCCGGCGTGAAGCGGGTGAATTTTTCCGATCAGGTACCTTTATATCAGGCGCTGCGTACGGCAATCCGTGCGGCTTATGAAATCCGCGTGGATGATGGTGTGATGCGCACGGCCATGCGCCATGCTGACGACTTGCGGGCGACCTTTGACCAGCTGCGCAAAGACTATCCGCTGCGCCGTGATATTCCTACGCTGAAGGTCGGGGTGCCGGCTAAATGCCATGATATGAATACCACGCTGTCGGCGGCAGGCTTTGATGTGCGGGTGAAATAAAAGGGAAGGGCTGCCGGCAGGCGAGTCACCGCAGAAAGGTCGCGTATAAGCGGCCTTTTTTATGCTCCGTCCGTCAGAAAATAACGCCGCACCAACTCGCCGGTCCACAGCGAATCTTCCTGCAGACGGGCAAATTCCAGCAACTGAAATACCGGGGTGTTATCGGCATCAAATTCACCCACGGTGTGGCCTTTCAGAGACTGAGGTTCTGCCATGGCAATCAGGCAGGTAAAGGCTTTGCTGGTGAGGACAAAATCATCCACGGATTCCTGCCGGCTGAGATTGCTGAAGCGGATAAAGCCTTCCTCCTGCAACCACTGAACCGTGCCCAACGCTGCCAGATGGCGTGGACTGTGCAGGCCAAATTCATCCATGGTATCGGGTCCGCTGATGTCTTCAATAAACAGCGTCTGGGTGCGCGGAAAATGACGGAAGCCACTCAGCAGAGTGGCCGCCACATCCATGTAAAAATCATCAATATGGACATCCAGCATAAGCGTCCGTCAGGCCTGTTTATAACCGGAGAAAAAGCGATGCATTTTCTCCATTGCCAGATCCAGATCTTCCGGACGCGGCAGGAACACTACGCGGAAATGATCCGGATATGGCCAGTTAAATGCGGTGCCATGCACCACGAGAATGCGTTGCTGTTCCAGTAAGTCGAGCACCATACGTTCGTCATTGCGGATATTGAATTTTTTCAGATCCACTTTGGGGAAGCAGTACAGCGCGCCCTGGGGTTTGGTGCAGCTGACGCCCGGCATTTCATTCAGCATTTCATAGGCAATATTGCGCTGTTGCCAGATGCGGCCTTCCGGCTGTACCAGGTCGTTAATACTCTGATATCCGCCCAGTGCCGTCTGAATGGCGTACATGGCTGGCACGTTGGCGCACAGGCGCATCTGCGCCAGCATTTCCAGGCCTTCGATATAATCCCGGGCCAGGTGTTTGGCACCACTGATAATCATCCAGCCGGAACGGAAACCGGCCAGACGGTAATTTTTCGACAGGCCATTAAAGGTGATGATGAGCAGGTCATCGGCCAGTGAGGCTGTGGAAGTGTGCTCAACGCCGTCGAACAGAATTTTGTCGTAAATCTCATCAGAAAAGACGATCAGATCGTTCTGCCGGGCGATTTCCAGCATCTGCAGCAGAACTTCTTCCGGATACACGGCGCCAGTCGGGTTGTTGGGGTTAATTAACACCAGGGCGCGGGTCTTTTCGGTGATTTTGCTGCGCATATCATCGATGTCCGGCATCCAGCCTGCGCCTTCATCACAGGTGTAATGCACCGGGCGGCCGCCGGACAGGGCAACGGCCCCGGTCCACAGCGGGTAATCGGGCGCCGGTACCAGCACTTCATCACCATTGTTCAGCAGGCCCTGCATGCTGGCCACGATCAGTTCACTGACGCCGTTGCCGAGAATAATATCTTCAATACCGACGTTGGGAATATTCTTCTGCTGAGCGTATTGCATAATGGCTTTACGGGCAGAGAACAGGCCTTTGGAATCCTGATAACCTTCGGAATCCGGCAGGTTATAAATGACGTCCTGAATAATCTCTTCCGGCGCATCCAGACCAAAAGGTTTCGGGTTACCGATGTTCAGTTTAAGAATACGGTGCCCTTCATCTTCCATTCGCTTGGCCGCCTGCAGAACCGGCCCACGCAGATCGTAAAACACATTCGCCAGTTTGTTGGATTTAAGAATTTCCTGCATGGGACCTTACTGCCTGTATTGAAAGGAAAAGAGGGCATGATACTCTTCAGAGCTTAGCTCTGAAAGTCCGGAAGCGCTGCGTTGCGAAACAACCCGACGCACAATATACGGCAAACAGTCACGCAGAGGCTGAAGAGATACCTTATGAAGAAAGTTGAAAAAACAGACGCCGAGTGGGCCGCGGAACTGGACCCGGAAACCTATCATATTACCCGCGAAGCCGGCACGGAACGCGCCTTTACCGGGCGCTACTGGAACACTAAAGACAAAGGGGTGTATCACTGTGTGTGCTGTGGTGAACCGCTGTTTTTGTCCGATACCAAATACGATTCCGGTTGTGGCTGGCCAAGCTTTTTTAAGCCGTTGAATGAAGAAGCGATTGATGAGTACACGGACACCAGCCACTTTATGGTGCGTACCGAAGTGCGTTGCCATAAGTGTGATGCCCATCTGGGCCACGTCTTTCCGGATGGTCCTCAGGACGAAACCGGCCTGCGCTACTGCATTAATTCGGCCTCACTTAACCTGAAGCCTGAGCCGGAGGATGATCCGGCCTGAGCCGGATTCCACCCAGCCGCCTGGCATGGCGGTAGCGCCCGGGTTGTCTTTTTCGTCAGGCAGGTTATATTGCAGACAATATAATTGCCTAGTATAAAAACAGCCGGAGCGTCGCTATGTCAGTACTCAACCACACCATGCCACTTCTGAATGGACAACAACAGGACCTCAGTGAATACCTGGGGCAGGTAGTCCTGATCGTCAATACTGCCAGTGAGTGCGGGTTTACCTATCAGTATGAAGGGCTGGAAAAGCTGTTCAGCCAGTACAAAGATCAGGGCCTGGTGGTGTTGGGCTTTCCCTGCAATCAGTTCGGGCATCAGGAAAAAGGCGATAACGACACCATCGGTGCTTTCTGTCAGAAAAACTATGGCGTCAGCTTTCCGATGTTTGCCAAAACAGAAGTGAATGGCGATGGTGCTGCCCCGCTGTATAATGAGCTGAAACAGGCTGCTCCCGGGGTACTCGGCAGCAAAGCCATCAAATGGAACTTCACCAAGTTCCTGATCAACCGCAAAGGCGAAGTCGTGAAGCGTTACGCGCCCACCACCAAGCCGGAAAAATTAATGGCGGATATTGAGACATTACTCGCCGGAGACTGACGTTTGGCAAAAGAATACCCGGAACTGCACCTGGATAATCAGCTGTGCTTCAGCGTTTATACCTTATCACGCCTGATTACTCAGGCTTATCAGCCGCTGCTGAAAGCACTGGGACTGACCTACCCGCAATATCTGGCGCTGCTGGTGCTCTGGCAGGCAGAGGAGGAGGGCAGTCTGCCGGTGCCGGTGAAATTTCTGTGTGAAAAGCTGTTACTGGATACCGGCACGCTGACACCATTGCTCAAGCGTATGGAAGTTAATGGCCTGGTCGTTCGCGGACGTTCTTCGCAGGATGAGCGGGTAGTGCAGGTGAACCTCACGGAAGCCGGCCTGAAACTGCGTGAGCAGGCCAGTAAAGTGCCGGCGGAGATTCTCTGCCGCACCGGGCTGGACATTGCACAGGGCGAGCAGATCAAAGAGGAACTCAGCGCCCTGATCGAACAGCTGGATCAGGCCTAGGTGATCCGGCTCGTCAGAAGTGTTTTTTCTTCCATGAGTCGTCGTCTTCGGCCAGTTTTTCCGCCGCGGATTCCAGCCGGTTACTGACATTGCCGCTCTGCAGTTGCGTCAGCTGTTGTTGCTGGCGTTCCTGCAGATCGTTCAGGATATCCGTCAATTCGCCCGGCATCTCTTTCATGGATTGCAGGGCCGTCACCGCTTTCTTCAGATAGTGAAGTGCCTGACTGTGGTTATTTAAGTTCTCCGCCGCTGCTGCCTTGCTCTCAAACACGGCCACCGCAATTTTTATATTCAGCGTCTTGGCTTCCGTCAACAGGGGCCGCGCTTCGGTGGCGCTGATCTCGCGTTTTTTGTATTCGGCACGTATGTACTCAATCAACAGGGTCAGCAGGTTGCGGAATTCCTGAGCCTGCTTACTTTGTGCCGGCAGTTTGCGGTGCGCGGGTTTACTGGCCTGCAGCCATTGCGCAGCATGTTCCAGTGCGCGCTTACTGCGCTGATCGGCCTTGATGCCGAGGTGCTGCAGCCGGGATGCATGATGCTGGATCTGATGGGCGAGAAACTGCTTGCAGCTCTGGCTCAGCCAGGGGGCCAGAGTTTCACCGATGAGGCTGAGCTCCCCCATACGATCCGCATGCTCTACCGCCATTCTTGCCCGTTCCAGGCGTTTCTGCTCCTGCCAGCGCATAAACCACAGAGCACCGACGGCACAGGCCGCAGTTAAGACCGCCAGAATGACAAGCATGAGTGTAGACATAGTGTTAGTTGAGCCCCTGATGCCCGGTATTTGTACCACTATGTTTAGTGTAGTCGGAAAAATCTTACATAGAGGGCTTGACGACCTATAAAAGCCTCAATAGAATTCGCGCTCCTTGATTGAGACGTCCCCATCGTCTAGAGGCCTAGGACACCGCCCTTTCACGGCGGTAACAGGGGTTCGAATCCCCTTGGGGATGCCATTTTGTGTGCGGGAATAGCTCAGTTGGTAGAGCACAACCTTGCCAAGGTTGGGGTCGCGAGTTCGAATCTCGTTTCCCGCTCCAATATTTTTGGAGTGCATGCAGGGAATCTCGTTTGTTACCTACATCCATGTAGGTAATCCTCCGGATTCGCTACGCTCACGCAAAAACGTTCCAGACGTTTTTGTCCTGCTCCAATCTTTAATCAGCACTCCAGGCCTGCTGTTTAAATGACCGGCATCAGATCAGACGATCAATCAGGAAGTTGTTGATTTAAAAGAAAAAAGTTCTTGCAAATCAACAAGGCTGCAGTAAAATGCGCAGCACTTGAAAGCGATGTGTCCCCATCGTCTAGAGGCCTAGGACACCGCCCTTTCACGGCGGTAACAGGGGTTCGAATCCCCTTGGGGATGCCACCTTCATCTGGTAAGATGCAGGTCGCAAAATGCGGGAATAGCTCAGTTGGTAGAGCACAACCTTGCCAAGGTTGGGGTCGCGAGTTCGAATCTCGTTTCCCGCTCCAGATTCGAAAAGCCAGTTTACGAAAGTGAACTGGCTTTTTTTATGGGCGACCCAGAGGGTCGCGATCGGGCGCCGACCGCAGGGTGCCTGCCAGATTAATCACGTTTCCCGCTCCAGATTCGAAAAGCCAGTTTGATTCATCAGACTGGCTTTTTTTATGGGCGACCCGGAGGGTCGCGATCGGGCGCCGACCGCAGGGTGCCTGCCAGATTAATCACGTTTCCCGCTCCAGATTTTAAAACCCAGCCTATGGCTGGGTTTTTTCGTTTATAGCGGTCAACTTGTTTGTTCCCCACGTCCCTGTGGGGAATCCTGCGGATTCGCTGCGCTCACGCAAAAACGTTCCCGATGTTTTTGTCCCGCTCCGGATTCAAAAAGCCGCTTCAGAAATAAATCACTTTTGGTTGTCGGCAATTCGTTCAGAGGCAATTCTTATGGTGTGGAGGCTGTGTCTGCGGGTATAAACCGGTGCTCAATGCGTGGCCATACGATGTTCAGCCAGCTTTCGACCAGGCTTTACCCAGCAGCAGGGTGGTGCGTATCGGCGTGATATCCGTCTGCTCTGTCATCAGCTGGTGGTACCAGAAGCTGTCGGCGACATCACCCACACAAACGACGCCTATAATCCGGTTGTTTTTTAACACCAGCTTTTTATAAATACCGTCGTCGATATCAGACAGGCGCAGTATTTCGATGCCTTCTTCGGCATCAAATTCATCGATATCAAAGCGGCCGATGCTGTGCATATCGAGGCCAGAAACTTTCAGTTTGGTCAGGTGTGTTTTTTCTTCGTAACTGGCGACCTGCTGCAGGTCTGCAGGCAGGGATTCATCGCTGTAGCGGTTTTTTAATTCGTTGGCGAGTACTTTGGCCTGGTCCCAGATCGGAGCAACCAGACCGTAAGTGTTACCCTCAAATTCGCAACATTCTCCCAGAGAGAAAATGGCCGGGTCAGAGGTCACCATCTGTGCATTAACCTGAATACCGCGACTACAGAGCAGTCCGGCCTGCTCACCAATTTCTTTATTCGGCAGAATACCGGTGGCGAATACGATCAGGTCGGTATCCAGCGTCTGCCGCTGGCCATCGTGTTCCAGTGTAATCTGCGTAACCTGATTACTGTCTTTGATTAACTCTACCGGACTGGTCGCTGTGCGGACATCCACGCCGCGCTGTGCGAGTTCTGTATTTAATATACCGGCAGCCATTGCATCCAGCTGGCGGTTCATTAATACCGGGTTCCTGTGTACCAGAGTGGTCTGCACCCCGCGGGACTGCAAACCTGTTGCCGCTTCCACACCCAATAAACCGGCGCCGATGACGGTAACGTGTTGCATGTTTTGCAGACGCTCTTCCATAACATCCACGTCTGTCATGGTGCGGAAGCCAATCACATTGTCTGCGTCACTGCCGGGAATATTGGGGATAAAAGAGCGCGAACCGGTGGCGATAATTAATGCATCATAAGCAAAGATTTTATCGCCACAGCTTACGGTTTTTTCTTTTCTGTCTATACCCGTTACCGGGCATGACAGATGAATATTAATTCTGTGTTGTGAATACCAGTCACCAGAGTGGGGTGTGATGGCATCCAGTGTGGTTTCTTTCGCCAGCAGCGGGGAGAGCATAATGCGGTTGTAGTGAGTAATCGCTTCGTCACTGAGAATATCAATCTGTGCAAACGGATGTTCTGGCCCAAGCTCCTCAAGTACGCGGTTGGAGGCCATGCCGTTGCCGATAATTACCAGTATTTTATTACCCATACGTTCTGCCTTATAAAACCAGATAAAGGTGGTCCGCAGACCACCTTCAGTATTCAGATAATCAGCTGACTATCAGAATTTGGCCTGTACCCAGGCCCACATTTTAGTGGTATCAGGTTTGATATCGCTGCCAGAGAAAACAGCAGCTTTCGCACCGACGGTAAAGGTATCATCAAGCTTTTTAACTGCCAGCAGATCAAATTCGTTGCCCAGTTCTGCACTGCCTTCAACCGGAGAGAAGGTGTGGTAGAAACCAACCAGTTTTACATCGGATACAACACCTGCTGCTTTCACATAAGTATCGCTCAGACCGTTATTACCAGCACCGCCCAGGTAAGCATCTGCCCAGCCATTAAACTTGTGGTTAGTGCCGTATGGAAATGCAAATGCATAGGTGCCATCATCGCTGCCCAGAGTTTCATTACCCAGTGCCAGGGTTACGCCAGAGAATACAGCGCCACCTTCGAGAGCCAGGTAGGTTGCATCATTTTCTGTTGCGCCAGCTTCATAGTTCTGAGTTGCAAAGCTACCTGAGTATATAATTTTGGTTTCCCCCGCCATGCTGCTGCCGGCATAACGTGCACCGAAAGTATCGCGGGTGGCTTCGGTATCATCGTTTTCCATCAGGTAAGCGAAACCAGTCAGTTTGCCAGTGCCGATTTTGTAGCTGACGTTGATCAGGTGGTCAGATACATCCAGCTGGGCTTCACTGATCTGGTTTACTTTATCGAGGAAAGAGTAGTGAACAGCCAGAGCGTCTTTAGCGTAAGTAACGGTTGCTGCATCAAAGGTCTGCTCGTTGGCACGCCAGCCTACGTTACCGATAAAGCGTGAATCGTCCAGAATAATGCGCTGGCGACCAACAACAGCACCGAAGCCATCTTTACTGAAGCTGACCTGGGCACGGTTCCACTCATTACCGGTAGCATCCGGGATCACATCATAATCACTGTCACCATCTCCCCAGGGTGTACGGTATTTTTCGATCAGTGCCACGATAACTTCCTGCTCCAGCAGCACTTTGAAGCCAGAGTAATCTTTGGTTTCAAAACCGATCGCTGCATCGGTGATTAAGCCGCCGGCTGTGTCGGTTGTGTCGTCTGTGTCAGCGTATTCGTAACGCAGTTTGATGTCGGCGTAGGCGTTACCGTATTCCGTTTCGTAGGCGTTAGCCCCCAGAGGTGCAGCTCCTGTTGCCAGAGCCATTGCTACCGCTAATAGAGTTTTTGTCGTTCTCATGGCTTTCTCCTTGTCTGAAGCCTTTGTCTTTATGATGGGTGTGGTCTTTAAAAATCAGCGCCTGTGATCAGGCTATTTTTTGGGCGCGTTTATCACGGGCTACTGAGTCAGTACCGATGCTCTTGTCCTGTGCAGAGGCCTGACTTTTATCTGGCGATTCATCCGCTTTCTTTTGTTTTTCGTACAGGAAGCTCAGTACCTGATGGCGGTAGTGGTTATACTGAGGGTCATCCGCAAGTTGGATACGGTTACGCGGGCGCTCCAGTTCTATGTCAAGAATTTCGCCAATGGTGGCTGCCGGTCCGTTGGTCATCATCACGATGCGGTCAGACAGCAGTACGGCTTCATCGACATCATGGGTAATCATAATGACGGTGTTGTTCAGATCTTTCTGAATTTCCATCAGTGAGTCCTGCAGGTGCGCGCGGGTGAGTGCATCCAGAGCCCCAAAGGGCTCATCCATCAACAGCACGTCTGGCTCCATCGCCAGTGCCCGGGCAATACCGACGCGCTGTTTCATGCCGCCGGAAATTTCATCCGGACGTTTATGCATGGCGTGGGTCATATGCACCAGTTCCAGGTTGTGTTCAATCCAGGCTTTCATATCTGCTTTGGACTTTTTGCCTTTAAAGACCTGTTTGACGGCCAGCTCAACATTCTCATAGGCCGTCAGCCAGGGCAGCAGCGAATGATTCTGAAAGACCACCGCACGTTCCGGGCCCGGCTCATTCACTTCTTTACCATTCAGAACAACACCGCCTTCCGTCGCCTGCAATAGTCCGGCGACAATATTCAGTACGGTGGATTTACCGCAACCGGAATGGCCGATCAAAGATATATATTCACCCTGATTAATTTTCAGATCGACGTCACGCAGTGCGCGGAAAGCCCCTTTGGGTGTATTAAATTCAATGCCCACCCGGGTCAGTTCAAGTAAGGTTTTCATAGATATTCTCCAGATGGCTTAACGCAGGGTTGCGGCTTTATCCCAGGAGACAAAGCGTTGAATAATCAGCATTACGCGGTCGAGCGCAAAGCCTATGATGCCAATGGTGATCACGGCGACCATGATGCGGCCAAGCGAGTCTGACGAACCATTCTGAAATTCGTCCCACACGAATTTACCCAGCCCTGGGTTCTGCGCCAGCATTTCGGCTGCAATCAGCACCATCCAGGCGATGCTTAACGAAAGACGCAGGCCGGTAAACATCATAGGTACGGATGCTGGCAGGACAATTTTGATTACGTGCGTTATATAGTTCAGCCGCAGCACCATACTGACGTTTTTTAAATCCTGCGAGATGGAAGCAACGCCCACAGCTGTATTAATGACGGTAGGCCACAGGCAACACAGCATGACGGTAATCATTGATGTA
Source organism: Thalassolituus sp. UBA1087 (assembly GCA_002314145.1). Taxonomy (GTDB): domain Bacteria; phylum Pseudomonadota; class Gammaproteobacteria; order Pseudomonadales; family Oceanobacteraceae; genus Venatoribacter. Next base: position 21,251 of record DCCG01000003.1, read on the forward strand.
ACAAAGGATTTGGCTACGGCAGGATCATCCGTGACATACAGTGCGCTTACGACCATGGTTACCAGCGGCAGCCACGCCAGAGGCGATACCGGTTTGAATATCTGAATAATAGGGTTAAAAGCAGAATACAGGTTGGCGCTCAGACCAATCACTATCCCTAACGGCACGGCAATCAGTGAGGCCAGAAAAAAACCACTCAGCACGGTAATCAGGCTGGTACCAATCTGATCAATGTAGGTGGGTTTGCCGGTGTAATCGCGGATTTTAGGTACATAGTCCGGGTCCACTTTTACCCGCGCGGCATTACGTTTTTCCTGACGGATATAAAAAGCGTCGGCCTTTTCCCGCTCGGTGATATGTTCCTGCAGCAGGTTGCCGGACTGTTCAACCACATCGGCAGGGCCGGGAAACTGCCCCAGTGAAGTATTGATATTACTGGCAGCTGCATGCCAGACCAGAAGAAAAACCAGAATCCCGGCGAGCGGAAGACCGATGGTTTTTATAATGATGGTGGCATTCTGGCTGACGTTATCCCCACGGACAATTTTAACCAGAGGTTCCAGCCATGGCAGGTTCGACAGCGACATATTCATGAAAGACTCCTGTCAGTTGCCGGCCGGTGAATGCCGGCAACTTTTTTGATGCAATAGGTTTATGAGATTATGGTGATGAAACAGGGTCAGATTTTGTCTGCGCCTTTCAGGCCGATTTTAAATTTCTTCAGATACTCGTTTGGTTTGCTGCCATCGTAAGTGACGCCATCAATAAACTCAGTCTGAGGCGGTTTAAAGCCGGTTTCTGTGGCAAAGTCGGGGAAGTCTTCAGCATCCAGTTTACCTTCGGCAATCAGCTCTTTTGCGGCGGCTGCGTAGATATCCGGGCGGTAAACTTTCTTCGCGGTTTCCATGTACCACTCGTCAGATTTTTCGTCAGCAATCTGGCCCCAGCGACGCATCTGAGTCAGATACCAGATGGCATCGGAGTAGTATGGGTAAGTAGCGTTATAGCGGAAGAATACGTTGAAATCCGGTACCTCACGCTTGTCGCCTTTTTCATATTCAAAGGTGCCGGTCATGGAGTTAGCGATAACTTCATAGTCCGCGCCCACATACTGAGATTTAGACAGAATTTTCACTGCTTCCGGACGGTTGGCATTACTGTCAGCGTCCAGCCATTCCGCTGCCCGGATCATGGCTTTAACCACTTTTTTATGGGTGATCGGGTATTTGTCAGCCCATTCTTTGCTGACACCGAATACTTTCTCAGGGTTATCTTTCCAGATTTCGTAGTCGGTAATCACAGGGACACCAATGCCTTTAAATACAGCCTGTTGGTTCCAGGGCTCACCGACACAATAGCCATAAATGGTACCGGCTTCGAGGGTGGCCGGCATCTGGGGTGGCGGGGTCACAGAGAGCAGGGCATCGGCATTAATCTGGCCGGATGAATCGCCTTTATGCGGTGCGTAGTAGCCGGGGTGAATACCCCCGGCTGCCAGCCAGTAACGCAGCTCGTAGTTGTGCGTTGACACCGGAAACACCATGCCCATATTGAATGCTTTGCCTTCGGCTTTGTATTGATCAACAACCAGCTTCAGGTAATCGGCTTTAATCGGGTGAACTGGTTTGCCATTTTTATCTTCAGGAATATTTGGCTTCATCTGTTCCCAGATATCGTTGGAAACCGTAATGCCATTACCGTTCAGGTCCATGCTGAACGCTGTGATGATATGAGCCTGGGTCCCGAACCCAATGGTGGCGCCAAGCGGCTGGCCGGCCAGCATGTGTGCACCGTCAAGCTGACCATCAATCACGCGGTCAAGCAGTACTTTCCAGTTGGCCTGGGCTTCCAGTGTGACGTACAGGCCTTCGTCTTCAAAAAAGCCTTTTTCGTATGCAATGGCCAGCGGGGCCATATCGGTCAGTTTAATAAAGCCGAATTTCAGTTCTTCTTTTTCCGCCCATTCTTCCGCTGATACGGATGGCAGGCCCAGTGTGGAAAAACCGGTTGCCAGTATGAGGGCACTCTTGATCAGTGTGCGGCGAATGGTGTTGAGTCCTGTCATTCCTGTTACCCCTTTTTTAAGCACAAAAAAAAGGCGCCACGACGTATAAACGTCGAAGCGCCTTTGCTTGAATTCATGTGATGTGTCGGGCACCGGCCGCCATTGGCGATGCTTTTAACACTGCCTGAGCGAAAGCGAGTAACGTGCCAATTATTATTTTTATAGCGCAGGTGCCTGTTTTACGGGCTTTTTTAAATCTCTGGCTTGTTTTCGCGCAGGACTGATTGTGATTGTTTCCTGTTGGATTTCATGCCAAAAACGTGCATCGAAACGGGTCAATGCGCCTTCGTTGTGCAGGTCTGTACCGGTATTTGTGTTTTAGCGGTAAAGCGCTTAACTTCATCAACAGGAATATTCGGGCACCCGGGTGCCACAACAGAACGACAACAGGGAATCCGATGCCAGCACGCCGATCCGGTGGTAAGTCGCCGCCGCCCGTGGTTTACGACCCGTCATTACGGCCCGTGATGCGCGCTGTTCTTATGCCGCTGGTGCTGTTTTGTCTGTTGTTGCTGGCCGTGACGACGGCGCTGTTTAACCACCTGCAGAGTTACGCGGTGGAGCAGCGGGCTGAAGCCACGCTGTCGGATCTGGAGTTCCGTCTCTGGCGGGCGATCGAAAGCCAGTCGGATACATTGACCGCTATTGAAGAGCTTATCGCAGAGCGGCCGGAACTGCAGGCCATGTTACAGCAGCAAAACCGGTCTGCGCTGCTGCAGGCCTTCGCTTCTTACTACCGGGATCTGCGCCGGCAGCTCGGTATTACCCATTTCTATTTCCATGCGCCGGATCTGACCAATATCGCGCGGCTTCACCGTCCGGCCCGGTTTGGTGACCAGATCAACCGGATCACGGCGCTGGGGTCGCGTGATAATCAGGCCACCGTCAGCGGTATGGAGCTGGGCGTGATGGGCACCTTTACGCTGCGCGTGGTAACTCCGGTGCGCACCGGGCAGGACGTGCTGGGCTATATTGAGCTCGGCACTGAGGTGGAAGACATCGCGGCCATGGCCACTGGCGACACCGGGGTGCACTGGGCAGCCTTTATCTATAAGCGCCTGGTCAGGGCATTGGACTGGCAGGAGGGCATGGATATGCTCGGACGCCGCCATGACTGGCAGACATTTAACGATGTGGTGCTGATCAATGAATCCGGCTCATTACCCGCCAGCTGGCAACCTTATATGAATCAGAACCCGGATGGTTATAAAGGCCCGTTGCCATCCTTTGACGAGCGCAGCTGGTTTACCGGGCAGGTATCCTTTCCGGATGTGAGCGGCCGCGACGTTGGTTACTTCCAGTTTTTTATCGACGTCAGTCATTACCGTGATCAGGTCGCGACCACAGCTTATATTGTGTACGCCGGCATTGTGGTGCTGATTCTGGTGGCAGCGGCGTTTCTGTATCTGCTGCTGCGGCGCGCCGATCAGAATTTGTCCTTCCGCCTGCACCAGCTGCATAACTTAGCCTTTACCGATCCGCTGACGCTGTTACCTAACCGTGAGTTATTCGCTGACCGTTTATCTCACGCACTGAATGTCGCCGGGCGCAGCGGGCGTCATGTTGCCGTGATGTTTCTCGATCTTGATGATTTTAAAAGTATCAACGACAGTCTTGGCCACTCAGCCGGTGATGAATTGTTGGTCGATGTGGCGCGCCGTCTGAATGCCTGTATACGCGAGGGCGATACCCTGGCGCGGCAGGGCGGTGATGAATTCGCACTGGTGGTGGAGAACCTCAGCGATGAACATCAGGTGGTGGCGGTGGCTGACCATATTATCGAAGCTCTGAAAGCGCCGGTGGTCATCAATCAGCAGGAGGTATCCACCGGTGTCAGTATTGGTATCAGTATGTATCCGCAGAACGGTCAAACCCCCGAAGAGCTGATGCGCAATGCCGATGCCGCCATGTACATGGCCAAGGCCTCAGGTAAAAATTGCTTTGCCTTTTATACCAGTGATCTGACGGTATCGGCGATTCAGAAAATTACCTTGCTGGCAGAACTGAAAAAAGCCCTCAGTCAGGGCAGCATCAGCCTGAATTATCAGCCGGTGGTCGACAGTGACACTGGCCGGCAGGTGGGGTTCGAGGCGCTGGCTCGCTGGGAGCACCCACAGCAGGGGTTTATCTCCCCGCGTACCTTTATTGATCTGGCGGAAGACTGTGGGCTTATACATGAACTGGGCCATTATCTGATTGATCAGATACTGGCGCAGATACGACAGTGGCTGGATCGCGGACTGCATCCCGGCCGTATTTCCATTAACGTATCGGCGGCTCAGGTCGAGCAGCCGGATTTTGCCGGTTTTCTTGATCGGCAGTTGTCGTCTTACCGAATTCCACCGGGCATGATCGCGCTGGAAATCACCGAAAGCGCTCTGATGACAAAAATAGAACACTCGGTAGAGCAGCTTAACCGCCTGGGGCGGATGGGCATATCGGTCTGGATTGATGATTTCGGCACCGGCTATTCCTCGCTGGCGTATCTCAAACAACTGCCCATTGATGTGCTCAAAATTGATGCCTCCTTTGTGCAGGATATTCCCGGCGATGCTGATGATCTCGCCATTGTGCGGGCCATCATCAGTATGGCGCAGGCGCTGAATATCGAAGTGCTGGCCGAAGGCGTGGAAACCGAAGAGCAGGCCGCCTGCTTAAAAGCCATGGAATGTCACTTTGTTCAGGGCTATTGGTTCAGCCGGCCGCTCACGCCGGCTCAGGCCTCTCAGCGGTTGCTGGAGCCGCAGTATTACACCCTGTGAACGGGCAGCAGGGATCATCGTGAGCTGTCTGTCTGGTATGGGCAGTGTAAAAGCCGGCGGCAGGGCTTCAGTCTGCGGCGGGATTCTGGGAAAATGGCTGACCTTTGAACTGGGGTATGCCCGGTTCCGCTCCGCCTGACCATTCAGTATTCCGAGGTTCACCGTGAATTCGCAAGCGCCACATCTGTTTTCTTATTACCCTTACTGGGCTGAATGCTTCGGCACGGCGCCGTTTTTGCCCATGTCACGGGAGGAAATGGACGTGCTCGGCTGGGACAGCTGCGACGTTATTATTATCAGCGGTGATGCCTATGTGGATCATCCGAGCTTTGGTATGGCTGTGCTCGGCCGTCTGCTGGAATCCCAGGGCTTCCGGGTGGGAATTATCGCCCAGCCCGACTGGAACAACCCCGATGATTTTATGAAGTTGGGTAAGCCGAATCTGTATTTTGGCATCACTGCCGGCAATATGGATTCGCTGATCAACAAATACACTGCGGATCTGAAAGTGCGCTCGGATGATGCTTACACGCCCCACGGTGAGCCGGGTAAGCGCCCGGACCGCGCGGTGATCGTGTATTCGCAGAAATGCCGTGAAGCCTACAAAGACGTACCGATTGTGATTGGCGGTATTGAAGCCAGTCTGCGTCGTATTGCCCAGTACGATTACTGGAGTGATCAGGTCCGCCGCTCAGTGTTGATTGATTCCGGAGCCGATATCCTGCTGTACGGCAATGCTGAGCGGGCGCTGGTGGAAATGACCCACGCGCTCAGTCAGGGGCGTACCATTGACGATATCAAAGACCTGCGCGGAACCACCATTGTGCGCGATGCCACGCCGACAGGCTGGACTGAAATCGACTCCAGCCGTATTGACTGGCCGGGGCATATCGATCAGCTGCCTAATCCCTATGATATGAAAGAAAGCAACAGCGACAGCTGTGCTTCTGATAACGGCGGCGCAGACGAAACCGCTGATAACGACGTGATGCCGGTTAAAATTATTCCGCTGCCGCTGCAACGGAAGGTTGATCATGATCCGGCCAAAACCTGCATCCGCTTGCCCTCATTTGAAAAAGTCCGTAATGACAGCGCCCTGTACGCCCATGCATCACGGGTATTGCACCAGGAATCCAACCCCTACAATGCGCGGCCTTTAGTGCAGAAACATGGCCATCAGGAAATCTGGGTTAACCCGCCGCCGATTCCGCTGGAAACCGATGAAATGGATTCCGTATTCGGCTTTGCTTATCAGCGCGTACCGCACCCGAGCTACGGCGACGCCAGAATTCCCGCCTACGAAATGATCCGCTTTTCCGTCAATATTATGCGGGGCTGTTTCGGCGGCTGTACCTTCTGCTCCATCACCGAACACGAAGGGCGTATTATCCAGAGCCGCTCGCAGGAATCTGTCATTCACGAGATTGAAGAAATCCGCGATAAAGTGCCCGGTTTCACCGGTACCATTTCAGATCTCGGCGGCCCGACGGCCAATATGTACCACCTGACCTGTAAGAGTGAAACAATTCTTAAGAATTGCCGCCGCCTGTCGTGTGTGTACCCGACCATCTGTAAAAACCTCAATACCAGCCATAAAGCCACAACCGAGCTTTATCGGGCTGCACGTAAACTGCCGGGCATTAAACGCATCGCGATTGCGTCCGGCCTGCGTTATGACCTGGCGGTGGAAGATCCGGAATACGTGCGGGAGCTGGTTACCCACCATGTCGGCGGGCTGCTCAAAATTGCCCCGGAGCACACCGAACAGAACGTACTGAGTAAAATGATGAAGCCCGGCATGGGCACCTATGACCGCTTCAAGCATATGTTCGATAAGTTCTCTAAAGAAGCCGGCAAAGAGCAGTATCTGGTGCCTTACTTTATCGCTGCCCATCCAGGTTCCGAAAACAAAGACATGATGAACCTCGCCCTGTGGCTCAAGAAGCATAAAATGCGCGTGGATCAGGTACAGACCTTTTACCCGTCGCCCATGTCATTAGCGACGGCCATGTACCACTCGGAGCGCGATCCGCTGCACCGGATGAGTTATAAATCGAAAAAAATGACCGTGCCGCGTGATATCAGGCAGCGCCGTATTCAGAAAGCCTTCCTGCGCTACCATGACCCGAAAAACTGGGACATGCTGCGCGACGAACTCAGATCCATGGGGCGGACCGATCTGATCGGCAAAGGGCCAAATGCCCTGATTCCGGCCGAAGATGCACCCTCAAAACGCCATCAGCGCCCGGGTTTTAAAGCCAAAAGCAGTGCTTCCAAAGCGGGTGGCGGGCGGCCCTCTGCCCACAAGGGAAAAACCGGGCAATCGCCAAAAGCGGCACATAAAGCAGGCTCAGGCCGCAAACCAAAAGGCCGCTCGCCGCGCTGACTGGCCAACCCTGACTTATCGCTGGCCACCACGGCCAGCTTTTCCTTACAGCCTTCCTTACTGGCCATTCTCCCTCTCACTGTTGAGTATTTTCATAGTCTGAGTGTATCCTCTGAGTCTGACCCGGTAAGCAGAACCCGGGCGATGGCAGGGAAGGCCTCAATAAATAGCATCCCCTCTGATCTTCCCCCGCTTTAACGGACACCAAAGTCAAACCCAATAACGTATATAACCGCTCATCTGGCCGCCCATCAGGTCAATATAAAGGAATGCCTGATAAAGGCTGGTATTCACTCTGGCATATCTGATAATAAGCCGGTTAAAGACAGAATCACCCCGGCATTGGCCGGGGTGAGGCTATTCCCGGGTTACCCCAGGTTATCGGCAATAAAGCTGTCAATTTTATCGAATGGAATCTTATCCACCTGATCGTACAGATCAACGTGTACGAGCCCATCAATAATCATCTTCTCTTTGGCTTCTCCGGCCGCTTCAAATGCATCTTCAGTAAAGTAGCGTGAATGCGCATTTTCTCCGGCGATCAGCAGGATGGGACGCGGTGAAATCTCTGCAATGTAGGTCAGCAGAGGCATATTCATAAATGACAGGGCCGTGGTCGCTGTCCATGAACTGTTAGAGTTAATGGAGCGTGGATGGAAGCCACGTGGTGTTTTGTAGTAATCGAAATAGTTCGCTACAAACTCTGGCTCTTCTCCGGTCAGCTCGCTCGGCAGCCCTTGTGGCCCCAGCTGAGTTTCTCCTTTTTCGGCATCACTCCAGCGTTGTTCGGCCAGCTGATCCAGCAGATTGCTGCGATCTTCGTCGGTCATGGAATCGAAATAGCCTTTCGCCATCACGCGGGACATATCGTACATGCTGGCCGTAACTGTGGCCTTGATGCGTTTGTCAGCAGCGGCCGCGTTCAGCGCCATACCGCCGAAGCCGCAGATGCCTATTACACCAATTTTGTTGCGGTCTGCCTGTGGCAGGGTACCCAGGTAGTCGACAGCAGCGCTGAAATCTTCGGTGTTGATTTCCGGAGATGACAGGTTGCGCGGTTCGCCGCCGCTTTCGCCTGTGTAGGACGGGTCGAACGCCAGGGTTACATAACCGCGTTCGGCCATGGTCTGAGCATACAGGCCAGATGCCTGCTCTTTAACGGCGCCGTAAGGCCCGCTGACGGCAATGGCACGCAGGCCTTCACTGGCAGCGTCTTTGGGCAGGTAAAGGTCAGCCGCGAGGGTAATGCCATAGCGGTTCTTAAAAGTTACTTTCTGGTGGTCAACCTTGTCACTTTGTTCAAAGGTTTTATCCCATTCCTGAGTCAGTGGCATATCAGCCTCCTGTTGCAACGGTTTATGACGGGTGTTGACTGCTTTAGTGAGTGCCAGTCAACTTCTTGTATAGGGTTATTATCGGGCTGGGCGCTGAAAAGCGTTATGGCGATGCTCTTGCATTATTGCCTGATTCTACGAACCTGTCGGATCAGGCACGGATCGGGCGTTGTCAGGGCGCTCAGTGCTTATCAATCTCCCGTCGGTGAGTCAGGCCTGAGTCTGAGCGAAGCGCTCTCCGGGAAGCATTTTCAGGGCATCATTCTCAGGGATAGGGATAGGAATAGGGCTCAGGGATAAGGCCTCAGAGAGATGGTCTTCGGCATCGCCGCCAGCGCTTATCTTGCCGGGCTTTACCTGACTCAGTGCCGGACTGAATAACAGAGCATCCGGGTATCTGCCTGTTTATCGTCTATATTTAAGCTCTGACCAACAGATAGTGTGTAAAGTGTGACTAACGCTGACCGGATTACCCCGCTGTTCCTCCTGAAATCCTTGCTTAACCTGGGAATTACCCCGGCAACCGGCCTGTGGCTGGCAGGCAAAATCCGCCTGTTAAATGCCATGTGTATTGCCAATAGCCTGCTTGTGTTGAGTATGGTGGGGCTGGATCTGGCGGTGTCAGAGCATCATGACTTATCACTGGTCGCCGGCGCCATTGGTCTTGTGATGATGCTTCCCTGTTACCTCAATTATCGCGGTCAGCATATTGCTGCGCGTATCGTATTTTTGTCGGTGGCTTATATCAGTATCTGTGCACTGGCGATTGTCTTCGGTGAGCGTTTTCAGTTTCAGTATTATCTGATCCCGGGGGTCGGCATGTCGCTTATCTTTTTCCGCGACGAAATTGGCTGGGGTAAATGGGCTTTTACTCTGGTGGGCGTGCCGCTGTGGCTGTTTCTGGAACTATGGTTTGATGCTCATGCACCCATTCTGGCGATAGAAGGGGATTACCCTGATATTATTGCTTACTTCAGTGGCGTATTGATTTTTCTGACCACCATTATTATGTACGCTACCTTTACCCGTGAAGCCGACCGGCACCTGGAAGGTATTCATGCTGTTAATCGCCAGCTGAAGGATATGGCGCTTAAAGATGCTCTCACGGGGCTGTTTAACCGTCGCTATATTTCCGATGAGTTAAAAAAATGTGTTCAACTGGCGGCGGATAAGGGTCAGTTTCTGGCGTTGGCGATGTTTGATATGGACCATTTTAAACGCATCAATGATACCCATGGTCATGATGCCGGAGATAAGGTTCTGCAGGCGGTAGCGCGGTTGGCACAGCAGAATCTGAGAGAATCTGATCAGGTCGGACGGATAGGTGGCGAAGAGTTCTGTATTATTTTTACTCAGGGAAAGCACGACAGTATTCAACAGGCGGTCGAGCGTCTGCGCAGCGCGATCAGCGGGCATACGATTACTTATGCCGGAGAAACCATTCATTTATCCGCCAGTTTCGGTATCGCCTATGCGCCTGATGCAAAGAAAACTGGAGCGAAGAGAACGGATGCAGAGGGATATGTGAGTGCCGGGATGCTTTTTAAACAAGCCGATGCGGCCCTGTATCAAGCCAAAAGTGAGGGCCGCAACCGGGTTGTTACTTATACCGGTGATCATGAAAATAACCTGAATAAAACCGGATTGCCGGCGGAGTGAATTTGCGCATCAGGTCATAAGCGTCTGCCATCTTCCACCATAAGTATGAAATGCTCTGCATGCTCCGGGCTGTGGTTGTGACCCGGTTATGGCTGTGCAAGGATGTTCCGGCGATAACAATAATGCATCAGCCAGAACGTCGGAGGGTAAATGAAATTTATAGGAGAACATGAGATGGCATTTGATGGGCAGGCTCTGGGCTTTCCCAGTATTCAGGGATGTCACGCTATTGTGTATCAGACCAGTCAGGGGATTTACGGATATCATAATTATGGTGGCAGTGCTACCGCAGCGTTCTCCGTGAGAGCGGCGCGTTTCCGGCATTTTCTGCAGCAACTTGGCGCACTGAACACACCGGCATATCGACTCTATGGTGTATCCTTTGTCGGTAATAACCAACGCGGCTATGCCATGAACGACGTGAAGGGGCAATGGAAACAGGAACTGACAGAATTCGCTAACGCATTAAACTACACAGGGAAGATCAGTGGCTATGACCTGTATAAAACCTTTCAGGGGGCGAATGATTGCGCCTATGTGGAATTCCGTGCAAATCACCACAAGTGTGACCTGTATGTCCGCCAATGGATGCCAGGACAGGAAAATGATGTGATGCTGGGAGTTCCACCGCAGAATCATCATGTACGTCATAATGGCGTCAATATGCAGAACGTGGACCGTGCTTTTACTCAAATATCGAGAATCGGCGTGACCAAAGTATCGAAACAACAATTGCGCTGATGGCAATCAGACAACATAAGCAGTGAATGAGCAAAGGTTTGTCAAACTATCATGGCTTATGAAGCCGTATTTCAGCGGCGGTCAGTACCGGCGCAGGCCGGGAAATCCGGATGCAGGTGGAACTGATTATTCTGCTGTGTAACGATGGAATTCAGGCGGTCCGGGGAGTGCCGCTTGAACCACCGGATCAGGCTCTTCGTATGGATAAACCGGCACGGGATGAGCAGGGTGAATAATGCCATCGAGTTGAAGGTTGAGAGTGCGACTCATGCGGGCTCAGGGCTTTTGGCTGCGGTGAACAAATATATGAATAAAATTGCACATATCACACCCCGTTGCCGTTACCCGCTGGGTTGTTGCGCTGGCTTGCAGTGCAGCGGCAAAAACGGTTTTGCAGGATTCGCCAGCGAAGAGAGTAACGCACAGTATTTTGCTGACGGATACGGCAGTGGAACAGGCAATGTGATTGGTATCATCTGGGTGAGTGTCTGAGTGTGCAGACGTGGCAATAAAAGGGTGCCTTAAAAATATAATCAGCATCATCATATCTATATACCAATTAAAGCATGTATTAACCGTCTGAGCTGCATCAAAAAAAGGCGGTATTATTACAATACGTTTCAGTCTGACGTAGTCCCGTGTGTTATCTTCCGCAGCGTTTTTCCGCGCTGCTTATCCAGTCAGTGCCAGATTGTATCTGTACGTTTTTTTATCCGGAAGAGAACACCACCTTTTATGACTGAAAGAGAAATTTCCGTACTCCCGCCATTGGATGATCAGATTTTGTCCGTGATCCGCCGGCTGGGTGATTATGACGATCCCTGCTTTTTTATGATCCGGGCAGACGCTGACAATGACCAGGTATTTCAGGCATTGCAGTCAGCGGCGTCTGATTACGGGGTAGAGTTGACGGATGTGCTGAAGCAACAGGCCGGCGTCTGGTTTACCACGGCTGATGTGAATGCCGCCGATGCTGTTGATCTGGCGAGTGCTATGGCCGGAGAGCTGACGCGGATATATCCAGACGCCCGGGTCTCTGTATTCCGTCATAACCCGATAGGCAATGCACAAGAGGCTGCCCAGTGGTGTCTGATTCAGCTGAATGATCTTATCGCCGCGCAGGATGAAGCGGTGGCCGTTAACGATTATACCGACCGGGCGCACTGGCCGGGGATTGATCGTTACCGTGCTATCAGCGACGCGTCACGAATGCCGCCAAAGGCAGCGGCTGACGACGGGCCAGGCCCGGATGGCGCAGCCTCCGCCGTACAGAAAGACGGCGTGATCCGTACTCTGTTCAGCAAAGTTTCGTCAATTCTGAGCACTGCCTCTGGTACCGGTGTCAGTGCTGACTCAAGCAAAGCCGGGGCAGACACTGGCCGCAGCTGGCAGGCCATGGCAAAGACTCTGTTGGAGTTTGAGGTTGACGAAGGTCTGGAAAGTATCGCGCCCTTTATTTTTAATCTGCCCAATGGACAGGCACTGTGGCAATACGTGCTGAGTGGAGAAGGGCGAGAGGCTCTGCAAGCGGACGGCTCACTGATTGATCTTGATCAGGTACTGGTATTTGCGCACGCCAAACAGTATGCGCCGATGTTTTATACCTGGCTGAATCTTACCTTGCGTGGTGTGTCTCATCAGTCTGATATCCACTCCAAACTGCATAAAGTACTGGCCTGTGTTTCCGATGAGCTGTTAGAGGAAGAGGACGCTCAACCGCAGCGTCGCGAATGTTATCTGCGCATTATCGATATTTTTGTGCATATTCTGGATCAGACACCACTGACGCGGGATATGTATATTCAGCTGGTTGAGGATGAAGACACTGCCTTTATGACGGCAGAGGAATACCAGCAGCGTTTTCAACTGGAAGCCGAAGCGACTTCTGACGGGCTGACGGGCTCGCAACAGGAAGAGCTGGAAAATATTATTGAAGTTTTTGAAGATTACCGCTTTGCCGATAATGAAAACCTGAAGAGCCTTGAACGCTTGCGCGACGAAAACCGCAACGTCGTTAATCCGGAATTCTGGGACTGGGAAGCAAATCCTGAACAGTTATTGCTGGCGGCCATTTTTCTGGCCTGGGATTTTGACCGCGATGAAGAAGATGAATTCACCGAAGCACTTGAAGACAGGTTTGACGCTGCCATCGTCGATAAGATCTGTACCCATGTTGCTGAAGTTCTGGTGAATGGCAAGGATTACGACGAGGACGAAGACGAAGACGAGGATGAGGGTGCTGATGAGGGCTGCGACACTGGAGAGCAAACTAACGAAGCGCTGCTGACCGGACTGCGTCGCTGGCTGGAAGGCGATCACTCTGTTTATCCCGATCTGCTCGAAACAATGCGCGCAAGGCTGGATCTGAAAGGCTATGAAAGCTCACGTTCTCACGTTCAGCCGGCTTATGAGGCGCTCGAATCCGACCCGGTGCTGGCTTTGCTGGCTGCTTGCTTCTGGCGTAGGCAGGCAGGATCGCATGAAGCCTCTGCACAAATGATCCAGCTGTTTATGGCGCTGGCTCCTCAGGCAACCCTGTCGTGCTTATCGCGTCTGTATCGTGATGGCTTCAGAGGCTTTGCCAGTGATGAAGCCAAAGAAGCGTTTTTAACTAACCGGCCGTCCATGCATTATGGCGATGAGTTTGTTTTCAATATGCGCATGAGCCGGTATGAGTCTGCCGACGCCTATGAAAAACATATCAGGGATTACATCAGTACAGCCGGTGACATGCGTATGCGTACGTTCTTTAATGAGGGGTTATCGCGTCTTTTTCCGCCACATTATCAGAGTTTTTTCAGTGATGTCTGGCGGCGTTTTCCGGATTTTGATTATCCGTTTGATGACTGGGCGGATATTTTAATCTCGGCAACGCAATTGCGCTTCCCTTATCAGACGTTTGCGGCGATGTTAGCCAGGGATCAGGTTTTATATGCTGGCGAGCCAGCTGAATACAATATCCCGATGAAAGCCGGAAAAACGATGCAGCGCAATGCAGAACGTGCAGACTTTGCCGTTCTGCGTCATCACAGTGATCACCTTGAAGTCGTGTTGATGGACGCGATTGGTAAAGAATATGAAGACGGCGAGTATATTGGCGTAAACAATATCGTTATCGTCGCGGAATCCGTCACGGATGATGAAATATTCCGCCTGCGAGACAAGGTGCTGACGTATACGCAACGGAGTCAGTTGGTAAAAGAGACTCTGCAGCGATTTATTAATGCAGACATTTCTTACGCTGAATACGCAGAAATCACCGGGCCTTATGTCGATACAGCAGGTTACAGACTGTATGACGAACATTATAACCCTTATGTCGGTGAACCCCTGCCGATGATCCGCATGGAGAAAAACAAAGACCGCCAGTTGCGTTTTATTAAAGTGATGACCGCTGACCCGCGGCGTAAAGCCAGCATATTGAAAGACATTGGTGTTGCGCTTTATGTGGATGCTGCCTGCCAGGCCGGAACTATCAACCCGGATAGGGCGGCGTCTATGACGCGTAAAGATCTGAGTATCGAAGATATCAATCCGATGACTGCAATGCGTGAAGAAATTGAACAACAACTGGCCGCATTAAATTAAGGAACCGCAGACGATGTTAGATGAACAAGGCATTCTGAAAGACTATCTGCCGTTTCATGTGATTCATGTTGGCGATGTCTGTGACGATCATCCTGAGTACGGTGAAAGCACTGGATACCTGAGTGAATATGATTTTACCTGGCAGCCGCAGACTGAAAGCCGTGATACGCCGCAGATGTATCTGGGTGATAAGCCGCTGGTCTTTAAATCCGAAGGCGCTGACAATAAGAACGATGAATTTCTGCCGGCGTTACAGAGTAAAATTGGCAACAATCCTCTGCGCATACCGCGGATCTCTTCCTGTTGGGGAATGGATCAGAGCATGATGTTTGCTACTGAGCTGGCAGACCAGCTGAGCTTCTCTCCCATTCTGGGCATTACCCGTACCGAAGCGACACTGATTGATTCCGCCGGTCATGAACACACAGGTTTTACGGCACTGACGTTTCATAAAGCACTGCGCGCAGATCGCATTGAATTAAGGCTGAAGGATCTCCCCGTCAGTGAGCGGCCGATCCTGCCGGTGGCACTGAAAGACCGCAACGTTCTGTTGATTCATAAGGATGTCCTGGCTGAATGGAAACAGCAGGGCATTGACGACGTGGAATATGAACCGGACGAAGAATACCAGCGTCTGGCCAGTCTGGAAAAAATGACGATGTACTATCAGTCTGGCGGTAACCGCGATTTTTCCACCCTTCAGGATTATCAGGATAATAAGAATGGGCGCACCTATAAAATGTAATAGGAAGTGCAATATGAGATTTAATTGATATTTTTATTATAAATATTTTACCGCCAGCAGCCGGAATCTACCCCCGGCAGTCTGGTTAAATTACTGGTACAGATTAGGTGTTAATGCGGATCTGCTACGTTAGTCAGCATGCCAATTTGGTCAAATAGCGTTACTTATTATTTCTTTACGATTGTTTACAGGCTTTGCATCTACGATTTAATTATTAATTATCGGAGGCTGCATGAAGATATCCCTGCAAACAAAGCTGACCGGCGCTGCACTGTTCGTGGCGCTGGTTTTGACCATTATATTGACAGGGATGTCGATAGTTCAGATGAAGGATTCCGCAAACGATTCCCTTAACTCGGAAATCACGGGCCAGGCGAAAGTCTTTTCACGCTATCTGTCCGCCTGGGCAGAGGACAGAGTTAATGCCATGGAGGCAATGGCGGATGCATTTTCCAGGCGGATTGAGGATGAAGGTGAACTGAACCACTATGACGCGCTGGAAATTCTCAATCAGGCAAAAGCTTCTGCTGGCTATAATCTCGATTTTGTCGGACTGGAAGACGGTACCATGTATCGCCATGACCCGGCACTGGATGAGGCCAAACCTGATTACGACCCGAGAGTCAGAGCCTGGTATAAGGCTGCCAAAGAAGCAAAGCAGCCTATTATTACCAAGCCGGATATTGCCGTAACCGGTAACCAGCTCGCGATATACTTTGTCGCACCTGTGATGGTTGATGGCCGTTTTTACGGTGCCGTTGGCGGGCTGTATTATCTGCAGGGCATTATCGATGACGTGCTGTCATTAAAAGTACTGGGTGATGGTTATGCCATGTTGGTTGACCGTGACGGTATTATTTCTGTTCATCCTGATAAAAACCGCATTCTTAAAACCGCCGATGTTCTCAGTCCTGAACTCACCCCATCCTTTCTTCAGCGTGCCATCAGGAATACGACGCCTCAGAACCTGAGTGTTTCGTCACAGGATACTCAGGTCTACTTTCATGCGGTTGAGAATACAGACTGGATTTTCATGCTGGTGATGAACAATAAGGTTCTCAATAAACCCATCAATGACCTCACCGTCAGTATGATCGCCAGCGCCGTTCTGTTGTTGCTGTCCGGTGGTGTCGGCCTGTATTTTCTGATCCGCTGGGCTTTGGCGGATATGAAAACAGTGTCTTCAGCGCTGGAGAAAATTGCCGCCGGCGGTGGTGATCTGACAATGAGAATCACAACAAAGTCGCGGGATGAAATTGGCGAGCTTGCCCGCAACTTTAATCAGTTTGTGGAATTTATGCATGGCATTGTCGGCAGGTTGACCGGTATCGGTGATGAACTGGTCACGGAAGCCGGAAATACACAGGCTTTGTCTGCCCGCAGTGCTGAGCGCATTGATAAGCAGCAGAGTGAAATAGAAATGGTGGCTACCGCCGTGAATGAAATGACACAGGCCACCCAGGAGATTGCCGGTAACGCTGCGAATGCCGCCAATACCTCTGAGGAAGCCGTTGCTCTGAGTGTTCAGGGGCAGCAGCAGGTACGTAAGAGTCAGGAAAGTATTACCCGTCTGTCCAGCGAGGTTGGCAAAACGTCAACGCAGATCGAAGCATTGAATGAGCACGTGCAGGAAATTACCGGCATAGTGTCAACGATTTCAGGTATTGCCGAGCAAACCAATCTGTTGGCACTGAATGCCGCTATTGAAGCCGCCCGTGCCGGTGAGCAGGGACGTGGTTTTGCCGTGGTGGCGGATGAAGTGCGCGAACTATCGCAGCGCACGCATGCGTCGACGGAAGAAATTCATCGTATGATGACCATACTGCAGGAAGCCACCCAGGCCGCGGTCAAAAGTATGGCCGATAGCCGGGTACTGACGGAAACCAGTGTGGAAGATGCGGAGCAGGCCAGCGTACGTCTGGATGAAATCCGCAATGCGGTGCGCACCATCAGTGATATGGCAGGCCAGATTGCAACGGCGGCGGAAGAGCAGACATCGGTCAATATGGAGATCAATAATAACTCCATCGCCATCAGTGAAGCGGCCACCGAGATGGCAGCCATCGGCAGTCAGAGCGCGCAACAGGCCGGTGAACTGATGACAATCAGTGAGAAAATGAAAGAAGATCTGTCACGCTTTATTATCTGAAAAATAATGGCGGCAGAAATTAGCACTTTAAAAAGTATGCGCTGTTAAAAGTAAGCGCAAAAATAAAAAAAGCGCGTATCCCGAAAGACACGCGCTTTTTTCTTCAGGTTGCCGATGTGTTGATTAACGCATCTGCAACACAATCACATCACTGCTGGCCGGGTCGGTATCGGCCCGCAGTTCAGCAACTTCTTCCTTGCTCACCGGGCCACCGGTATTGCCCCAGGCGGTACGGATAAAGGTCAGTAATTCAGCCATTTCTTCATCATCCAGCTGCTGACGGTACGGTGGCATGCGGTACGCATCCGGTACTCCATTGCTGACCACACGGCCGGAACCATTCAGTGTGGCGTTGATAGAAGAAACCGCTGTTGATGCCATTGATGAAGCGCTGCCGGCTAGTGGCGGAATCCACTGGCCTTTGCCTTTACCATCAACACCGTGACAGGCACTGCAGCGGTCATAGTAGAGTTTGGCTCCCGGAACCGACGAACGGTTCGCCACACTCAGCTGCTCTACTGTGCTGGCATCGTATGTCCAGGGCGCACCGTCCCGTTGCGGATTGCCTGGTAAGGATTTCAGATAATGTGCCATGGCTTTCAGGTCATTGTCGGTGAGGAACTGAGTCGAGTTGTTGTAGGCATCTGTCATGGAGCCATACACGACGGCGTGCTCGTTACGTCCGTGTTTGAGGAAGTCCACCACGTCGCTTTCACTCCAGCGGCCAAGACCAATATTGTGATCGTTGCGCAGGCTCGGGGCGTACCAGCCATCCAGCGTTGCCCCTGCGAGGTAGAGGTCACTGCTTTCATCCAAAGCTTTTTCCTGCATAACCATGCCGCGCTCTGTGTGACAGCTGCCGCAGTGTCCGGCGGCCTGCACCAGATAGGCGCCACGGTTCCAGAGGTCGTCTTTGGTTTCGTCTGGTTGGTAAACACCGTCATCAGTGAAAACGATATTCCAGTACGCCAGCGGCCAGCGCATATTTAATGGCCACGGAATAGTCGATTCTTTATTTTCCTGCATCACGGGCTCGACGCCGTATTTAAAGTAGGCGAACAGCGCCTCGATATCGTCATCCGTCATTTTGACGTAAGAAGGATAGGGCATTGCCGGATACAGGCGTTTGCCCTCAGGGGTTACGCCCTGACGCACAGCGCGTTCAAAATCGGCCAGTGTGTAATGACCGATACCGGTGGTTTTATCCGGGGTAATATTGGTGGCGTAAATGATGCCCATCGGCGTCGCCATTTCCAGACCACCGGCAAAGGGTTTGCTTTCCGGTGTGCTGTGGCAGGCGACACAGTCAGCGGCACGGGCGATGTATTCGCCTTTTTCTATCAGCTCTGCCGGCGCCGGGTCCTGAGTATCAGTAGTGTCGAACGTTGATGCCGGCAGGCTGGTTCCATACCAGGCCATGCCCAGGGCAATAACGATCAGGGCGATTATTACGATCAGAAATTTTTTCATCGTCTGTCCTTAAATGGGTCAGAAAGAATGCTTGTGGTCACGGGGAAGATTGCCCCGTGACCGTTTTTTTGCGCTTCTTTGTTTGCCGTCAGGCGCTCAGGTTATGACGGGACAGCGGCATACTGCGTATGCGTTTGCCAATCAGCTGAGACACGGCATTGACCACGGCCGGTGGCACAGAAGGCAGGCCGGGTTCGCCCACGCCGCCCATTTTGGCACCGCTTTCGATGATTTTTACTTTCACGTCCGGCATCTGATCCGGGCGCAGAATCGGGTACATATCGTAGTTGCGCGCGGTGGGTTCGCCATTCTTATAAACCGTTTCTTCCATCAGTACCTCGGACAGGCCAAGGCTGACGGCAGAATTAATCTGCGCTTCGATAATGGCCGGGTTAACGATGGAGCCAGGGTCCATGGCCTGCCAGATGTTGTGCACACGGACTTCGCCATTTTCGATGGAGACTTCAGCCACGGATGCGGTTTCAGAACCGAATGGCGATGCCATGGCAATACCGCGGGCGCGTCTGGAACCGTCTTCTGCGGTGAACGGCCCCCGTTTCCAGCCGCCGGATAAATCCACTACCGCATTCAGCAGGTTGGTCAGACGTTCGTTATCACTGAGCAACTGCAGACGCAGCTGATAAGGGTCGATACCGCCTTTGTCGGCGACTTCATCCAGAAAACATTCATACACAAAATCATTCATGGAGTGACCCACAGAGCGCCAGTAGCCCTGCATGGCAGGGTTTTTGACATATTCCTGGGCAATCCGCATGTTTTCTATTTTGTATGATTTACCGGAAAGACCTTCGACAGCACCGTTATCGGCTTTGCCTTCCTGGTGGCCATACAGGGCGTCATTCGGGCCTTCTGTTGCACTGACAGCTTCCAGCGCTTTTGGCAGGCCGTTGGCGTCCAGCGTGGCACGCAGTTTTACTGCTGCCATCGGACGCATGGTGTCACGCAGGAATTCTTCTTCGCGGCTCCAGATCAGTTTGATCGGGCGGCCGGTTTTCTGTGCCAGTTCAATGGCCTGTGGATACGGACTGCCTGCTGTGTAAGTAAAGTGGCGGCCAAAGAAACCACCGAGCAGAGGAGAGTGCAGATTGATTTTCTCTTTCGGCAGTCCTGTCTGCTTAGCAATCAGGCCGGTAAATCCATCCTGCGCCTGGTTTGGCATCCAGATATCCAGCGATCCGTCGTCATTGAATTTCGCCAGCGCGGAAGGCGGCTCAAGCTGCGCATGATGAACATGCTGCGTGTGGTAGGTTGCATGCAGTACATCCTCTGCGGCATCCAGCACGGAACGGGCATCACCATTGGCCTCGGCTTCGGCACCTTTGGCGGTGGTTTTTGAGGTCAGCAGTTCCGCATGGCCGTCGGTGGAATAATCTGCCGGCATATGGCGCATTGCCGGGTTTTCCGGTTCTGAGGTGGCTTCAGCCCAGTCTACTAATACGCCTTCGACGGCGCGTTTGGCGTGCCACCAACGTTCAGCGACCACGGCAACGGCCCCCTCCAGTTCATGCACTGAGTGTACGCCGCTCATGTTCTGAACCTGTTCAAGGTTGCGGATGCGTTTTACCGTCATCCCCAGACGCGGTGCATGCTGAACGGCTGCGTGCAGCATTCCGTCGACTTTAACATCGATAGAATATTCTGCTTTACCGGTGGATTTGTCGTACACATCCAGACGGTCCATGCCTTTACCGATCCAGCGGAAGTCTTTTTTATCGCGCAGAGTGACACTGTCCGGATCAGGCACCGGCATATCCAGTGCAGCACTGGCCAGTTTGCCGTAAGCAACTGAGCGGCCGGTTTTGCTGTGTACCACTTTGCCGGGCTCTGTGGTGAGTTCTTTTACCGGTACGTTCAACGCGACAGCGCCGGCTTCCAGCAACATTTTACGCGCCAGTGCCCCCAGGCGGCGCATAGTTGTATAGCTCATGCGGACCGACATACTGCCGCCGGTAATACGCATACCATTGCTCATAACCACATAGTCGGCTCCGGCCGGTGCAGCTTCCACCAGAAAGGTGGATGGATCAGCGTCCAGTTCTTCACCCACAATCTGGGCCATGGCAGTAAAAATACCCTGGCCGCCTTCAACGAAAGAAGACTGCAGGCGCACCCGGTTATCCGGCAGAATTTCCAGGAACGCCGGGACTTTGGTGCCCCGGGTTTTGTCGGCAGCCGCGCGGGCATTGCCGGCCGGCAGGCCAACCCCCAGTACAAAGGCACCCGCTGTCAGACCGGCAGAGGATAATAAGAATTTACGGCGTGAGACGTTAACCGGCTGTTCAGAAAATTCTTCTGTGTCAGGTAACTGTTTATCGTCAATTGAATTCATCAGATTATTCTCCCGCTTCCGTAGTCACTTTAACTTCCGTCGCCAGGCCTGCCATGGCGGCGTGGATGGCGTTGTAGGTTCCGCAGCGGCAGAGGTTAATCATGGCGGCATTAATCTGCTCTTCGCTGGGCGCCGGAGTGGATTTCAGCAGGGCAGTCGCGGCCATGACCTGACCGGACTGGCAATAACCACATTGAGGTACCTGATGATCAGTCCAGGCTTCGACGACTTTTTTTCCGACCTGATCCTTTTCGATGGCTTCAATGGTGGTGATCTGTTTTCCGCTGACACTGGAGACCGGTGTCACACAGGAGCGTACAACTTCTCCGTCGACCATGACTGAGCAGGCGCCACACTGAGCCAGACCGCAGCCATATTTTGTGCCCGTCATGCCGAGGTCATCACGGATGACCCAGAGTAGTGGGGTATCGTCTTCCGTCTGGACGTCGTAGGTCTGATCATTGATATGAAGTTTCATGGCTCTCCCTCATGATTCTGTTTAGCTTACTGTAAGCCTGTGTCACGGTTGGCTTTGGTGTCAGTCTCACGGCTGAAGGTTGCAGCAGATTCCGTGCAACCTGAAATGTGCATCGCATCTGACGGCTGTCAGTTGATGCTTATGTATGGTTTTGCATTCTGTTTAACAGCTGTTGGCCGGAGCTCTCTGCCTCCATGCGTTCAGTGTTCTTTGCTGATGGTAGCAGGCTGAGTACAAAACCATACCCCTGCCATCGGAATTGTGAATGAACATAGTGTCTCTTATAACGACCTTATATTTCCGCGATGTTCTGCTGATCGCTGTTATGAGTACTGCTCATGAATCCAGCACATTGTTAATAGTTCTGACAGCCTGACGGGTACAGGTTCCCTTAATAACCGCGACATAACCGCGACCGGCTGAACGTAAGCATTGGCAGGGGGTTGTTAAGCATCAGGAATGCATTCAGCTGAAGCCCAGTCTGGCAGCAATACGGTGCAATATTCCGTTCTGCGCCGCCGGTTGTTTGGCCTGGCCGGGCAAAAGAGGCTCGTCAGCCCCACTCGAAGGCGTTTGCTGAAGTTGCTGAAAGTAACGGATCAGCGTGTTAATGAAATGTGGGGAAAATTCAAACGGTGTAAAACGACGATAGCCATTCTCTTTAAGCAGAGACTGCACCCCTTCGGCGGCAGGCACGTATTTCATTGACCAGTCGGTGAAAAGACGTTCGCTGATTTCCTCCTGCATCAACACCCGCGCATCCTGATGGCGGTCATCTTTCAGAATGCGGTTAAAGGTGGCAATGACCTTTGATTCTTCGCCTTCCAGGCACTGAAAGAAATAGCCGTCGCCGAAAAACAGCACACCGCTGATCTGTTCTCTGGGGTTATTCCGCCGGGATTGGGCAAGAATGGAACCGACAACCGGGTCAACGGCGCCGTTGGCAGGCGTATGCACAGAACGGCTGGCATAAACAAAGCGTATCAGTTGTGACATAGCAGACCCAAATATCTATACAAAGTCTATACAATAACCTGTACAAATGGTCTTGTAATGCCGCTGGCTGGCATGATTAAGCTGGCCTATCATGCTGATAGTTCCGATCCATTAAGTCAGTGGTTGGCTATCGCCGCCTGTGGTCAGCGCTCTGATTCAGACGCAGCCTGATTATCCGCCCGCCCGGGCGAGACGACAGCGATAAAAATCCGCATAATGGCCGCCCCGGTGTTCCGGAACAGTCTCAGAACACCTGCAACACAACAATCATCCGGTACTCTGCATGCAAATTAAGGTTAACTTCCTCGACAACCTGCGGGTTGAAGCCAAATTCGACGACTTCAGCGTGGTGGCTGATCAGCCCATCCGCTACAAAGGGGATGGCTCGGCACCGGGCCCGTTCGATTACTTTCTGGCGTCATCGGCGATGTGTGCAGCTTACTTTGTGAAAGTGTATTGTCTGGCACGGGATATTCCGACGGAAAATATCCGTCTGTCACAGAACAATATTGTTGATCCGGAAAACCGCTATAACCAGACATTTAAAATTCAGGTTGAGCTGCCGGAAGATCTGTCAGAGAAAGACCGCACGGGCATTCTGCGTTCGATTGAGCGCTGTACCGTTAAAAAAGTGGTTCAGACCGGACCGGAGTTTGTTATCGAGGCGGTGGACAACCTGGATGATGACGCTCAGGCACTGCTGACGACGGGTACGGATACCGAGGGTGAAACCTTTATTCCCGGTAAAGATCTGCCGCTGGAAAAAACCATCGCCAATATGAGTGAGATTCTTGCCGGTCTGGGCATGAAGATCGAAGTTGCCTCGTGGCGGAATATTGTGCCCAATGTGTGGTCGCTGCATATCCGCGATGCCGACTCCCAGATGTGTTTTACCAATGGTAAAGGCGCCAGCAAAGAAAGCGCACTGGCATCTGCATTAGGTGAGTTTATCGAGCGCCTGAACTGCAATTTCTTTTACAACGATCAGTTTTTCGGTGAGCAACTGGCCGCAGCCGAATTTGTTCATTATCCCGACGAAAAGTGGTTTCAACCAGGCGCCGGTGATGCATTACCCGAAGGTATTCTCGACGACTATTGTCTCGGCGTGTATGACCCGGAAGGTGAGCTGCAGGGCTCGCACCTGATTGATACCAATTCCGGCAATGTGGCGCGCGGCATCTGTTCGCTGCCCTTTATCCGGCATTCGGATGGTGAAACTGTGTATTTCCCTTCCAACCTGATTGAAAACCTGTTTCTCAGTAATGGTATGAGCGCCGGCAATACCATTGAGGAAGCGCAGGTGCAGTGTCTGTCGGAAATTTTCGAACGTGCTGTGAAACGGGAAATTCTGGAAAACGAAATTGCGCTGCCCGATGTCCCACCGGAGGTGCTTAACCAGTATCCCGGCATCGTCGCCGGTATTCAGGGGCTGGAAGAGCAGGGGTTCCCGGTTCTGGTCAAGGATGCCTCAATGGGCGGCCAGTTTCCGGTGATGTGTGTCACCCTGATGAATCCGCGTACCGGCGGTGTGTTTGCGTCTTTTGGCGCCCACCCGAGTTTTGAGGTGGCGCTGGAGCGCAGTCTGACAGAACTCCTGCAGGGGCGCAGCTTTGAAGGCCTGAACGATGTGCCGCAACCGACGTTTGAAAGTCAGGCAGTGCAGGAGCCGAATAATTTCGTCGAGCACTTTATCGACTCAACCGGGTTAGTGTCATGGCGCTTTTTCAGTGCCAAAGCCGATTTCGAATTCTGTGAATGGGATTTTTCCGGTGATGGGGAAGACTCCAACCGTCAGGAAGCCGATACCCTGTTTGATATTCTGGAAGACATCGGCAAAGAATCGTATGTCGCTGTCTATCATGATCTCGGGGCACCGGCCTGCCGTATTCTGGTGCCCGATTATTCCGAAGTTTACCCGGTCGACGACCTGATCTGGGATAACACCAATAAAGCCCTGTATTTCCGCGAGGATATTCTTAACCTGCATCGCCTTGATGACGAAGGCTTAAACGATCTGGTGGAGCGCCTGGAAGAAAGCGAACTGGATAACTATACCGATATCATCACCTTAATCGGGGTTGAATTTGACGACAATACGGTTTGGGGGCAGTTGACTGTTCTCGAACTCAAACTGCTGATTTATCTGGCCGTGAATCGTCTCGAAGAAGCCAAAGAACTGACGGAGATGTTCCTGCAGTTTAATGATAATACGGTGGAGCGGGGACTGTTTTATCAGGCGCTGAATTGCGTGCTGGAAGTCACGCTGGATGATGATATGGATATTCAGGATTACGATATGAATTTCCGTCGCATGTTTGGTGATGAGCGTCTGGACGCCGCTTTGCAGTCAGTGGATGGCTCGCTGCGTTTTTATGGTTTAACACCCACCAACATGAACCTGGATGGTCTGGAAAAACATCAGCGTCTGCTGGCCAGTTATAAAAAATTGCATGCTGCCCGCGCCCGGGCGGCGGCTCAGCGCTGATTCAGTATCTGTTTCCGGTATTTAAATCCGGGACGATGAGCGCTGTGGGGTTTCGGTGAATAAAAATCCTACAGATAAAAAAAGAGCGCCAATTAAAAAAAAGAGCGCCAATGGCGCTCTTTTTATGACCCGTTCATCCTGACCGGGTTATTGCCAGACGCTGAATATCAGCAGTCAGTGTCGTCAGCACCAGCAGTTTCTTTGGCTTCTTCACAGGCATCTTCTACTGCATTGCCTGCATCGGTTGCCATATCGCTGGTGGCATCTGAAACGTCATCGCTTTTTTCTTCAATATATTCGCCGGTATTTTCAGCGGCCTCAGAAACTGTGTCTTTCGTTTCATCATAGGCTTCGGAAGCGGACTCCTGTACTGTTTCCGCAGCATTTTCCACTTTCTGGCTGGCTGTTTCAGTTTTTTCCTCGCTGCAGGCTGTCATTACGAGTGCCATCATAGTTGCAGTCAGTGCAGTGATCAGTGCTTTCATTATTTGCTCCTTCAGTCATGCTTATAGAAAGTGAGTCATTTCTGAGAGGCTTCTGTAAAGAAAGTTCAATAAAAGTGTCACATCCGTCTGAAGATGTTAATCAGGTCACACAATCAGGGCTTCAGCCAATCTCTCCAGCCAATCTCTCCATCAGCGTTTCCGTCAATCACTCCGGTTAGCTCTGAGCTTTTATTCCCCCGTTAAAATCAGTCTAAAAGATGAGCTCAGGCCAGTGTCATGCCATTGTCCGGCAACTATACTGGTCGCAGTCTGATTATTTCCCGGCACAGATGCAGTTGGTGATCCTTATTTGAGGAGGCCAGTTTCAGGAGGCCATATGCAACAGGTAAGAGTGGCAACCTTAATGCCAGCGGTCTTAAAGGCAAGGATCTTAATGGCCGGAGTTGTGGGCATATTGCTGATTCTGTTTCTGCCGTTGCGGCCGCTTTATGCCGCGCAGCTGGATAAGCTGTTCACACAGATAGAGCAGCTGAAGCAACAGGGTGAGCAGGTCTATGTACTGGTACCAAAAAGTGAAGACACATTTTTTACCCAGGTAGGTAAGGCCTGCGAGGATGAGGCACAGCGTCAGGGAGTGCATTGTCTGGTGTTTGCCACCGACCGGGTGGATATCCGTGAACAGGTCAATGTGATATCAGCGCTGATGAAAACGGATATTGATGGCCTTGCATTTTCTGCGGTTAAGGCTGAATGGATAAAGTCCATGCTGGGTGATCAGCTGGCCAGCTGGAACCGGCCGTTAGTTGCGTTTGATGTGCCGGTTGATTTTTCTGTGGTGGATTCCTACGTGGGCACCGATGATTTTGCGCTCGGTAAACGTCTGGCGCTGGAAGTGGACCGGCTGCGGCCACAGGGCGGACGTTACTGTATTCAGTCAGAACGGGCAGACTCATCCAACCACAGTGCCCGCGTGAATGGTATTCAGGCGGTGATGCAGGCACGCACACATTGGCAATTTATGCCCGGCTGTCCGATTTTTCATCAGGGCGATTACCGGCGCGCGGTGTTACAGCTGCAGCGTCTTCTTGAAGTCGAACAACCGGATGCGATGCTGCTGACCGGCGGCGGGGCTCAGTTTCAGGCCGGTGAATACCGTCAGGCTCTGGCCCCATACCGGCAAGCCATCACCAGCGGTGAGCTGATCATCGCCGGCATCGATACCGTTCCTGACCAGTTAGCCTACCTGCGTGATGGCCTGGCCACTGTCAATGTTGGTCAGCAACCTGAAGCCATAGGCCGCCAGACGCTGGATATGCTGAATAAACTGGCCAATGGTGATCTGGTGAATATGGTGATCTATACCGGCCTGAATGTTTGTCGCAAAGACAATACCGACAACTGTCTGCAATAACCGCCGGCATGGGCCGGCGTCCGTTATTCAGAGGCGCCGCAATATCTGGTAACCTCAGTCTTTCCTTTCCGGTCCCGGCACTGAGGCTCTATGTTCCGTCTGTACCATTCCAACGATCTCGAAGTTCTGCGGGAAATCCTGCTCAACGAGATGCGCACAGAGCCTTTGTCGCCGTTTGCACAGGAAGCCATTCTGGTACAGAGTCAGGGCATGGCGCACTGGCTTAAGCTGCAGCTCGCTGACGGTCTGGGCATTGCTGCTCAGGTTGATTTCCCTTTACCGTCGAGTTTTATCTGGCAGGTATTCAACCGCCTCAAGCCGGAATTGCCGGAACAGTCTCACTTCGATAAACAGATCATGGCCTGGAAGCTGATGCGTCTGTTGCCACAGCTGATGTCGGATCCGGCCTGCGTTGCCATCAGGCATTACCTGGAGGGCGATCACGACGGCCTCAAGTGCTATCAGCTGGCGCAGACAGTGGCTGACGTGTTTGACCAATATCTGCTGTACCGGCCTGACTGGTTGCTGAACTGGGAACTGGGTGTGGATGATATCCGTGGCAGTGACGTCAGCGCGCATCCCTGGCAACCGGTGGTATGGCGCGCCCTGGTCGCCGACAGTGCTGAGCTGGGACACTCGCTGGACCACCGGGCGCGGCTGCTTGATCAGCTGCAGACTCTGGTAAAGCAATACCCTGAACGTCTGCAGGGGCTGCCACGGCGTTTATTTGTGTTTGGTATTGCGGCATTACCGGGCAGCTACTGGCAGGTATTACAGGCCATTTCGCCGGCCATTGATGTGCACTTTTTTCTGTTAAATCCGTGCCGCAATTTCTGGGGCGATATCGTCAGTGACAAACAGCGCCGCACCATTTTACGTCAACAGCCAAACGCCGCAGAACTGCTTGAACGCGGTAATCCGCTGCTGGCTTCCTGGGGCCGCCTGGGCCGTGATTTTTTAACCCTGGTGCATGAAACGGCCGCCGGACAAACCGATAATATGGTGGATATCGAAGCCTATGTAGAACGTCAGCCAGCGTCTCTGCTGCAGTACCTGCAGGACGATATTCTGAATCTTATCGACCGTCAGCAACCAGCATTTACCGGCGCCGCACTGGACAGCAGTACCTTCAAACAGCCGGTTGAGCGCGATGATGGCAGTATCCGCCTGGTCAGCGGGCATAGTCCGCTGCGGGAAGTGCAGCGCTTATATGATCAGATACTGCACTGGCTTGATCATGATGCGGAGCTGAAACCGCGCGATATTGTGGTGATGGTGCCGGATATTGATCAGTACGCGCCCTATATTGATGCGGTATTTGCCAGCAGCCGGGGCCGGACTGTCAGCGGAGAAGACTATCGTATTCCCTGGGCTATCGCCGACCAGTCCATGGCGCAGGAAGATCCGTTAATCGACAGTTTTTTAAATTTGCTGAATCTGGCAGACAGCCGCTTTCTGATTACCGAAGTGCAGGACTGGCTCGATGTGGCGGCCATCCGTCATCGTTTTGGTATCAGTGAAGACGACCTTGCCCCGCTGCGTGACTGGCTGTCGCGCGCGCAGGTCCGCTGGGGGCTGAACGGAGAACAGCGCCGGCAACTGGGGTTGCCGGCCTTTGAACAGAACAGCTGGCGTAAAGGCTTGCGTCAGCTGTTACTGGGGTATGCCATGCCCGACAGCCAACAGGGTTTTCAGGGCGATTTCCCGGTCTCTGCCGTGGAAGGTAATGATGGCGAATTACTGGGCCGCCTGATGCGCTTTATCGATACCCTTGAGCACTGGCAAAGCGTATTCAGCGCTTCCCGGGCTGGCCAGGAAAAGACGGCCGCTCAATGGGTGGATCTTCTGCTGCAGATGCTCGACGATTTTTATCTGGCTGAAGATGACGAGCAGTATGGGCTGCAAAAAATCCGCGATGCCATCACCGGCTGGCATGAGGAATTAACCCTGTCTGGTTTTCAGCAAACCCTCAGCCCGGTGGTGGTACGCAGCTGGTTTGTGAATGAACTGGGGCAGCAGGGCGGCTGGCAGCGTTTTCTCGCCGGTCCGGTTAATTTCTGTACCCTGATGCCCATGCGTTCAATTCCGTTTAAGGCCGTCTGTCTGCTGGGGATGAATGATGAAGATTATCCGCGCCGGGTGACGCCGGTTGGGTTTGATTTAATGGTCAGTGGGCAGCCGCGGCGTGGCGATCGTTCACGTCGTGAAGATGACCGTTATTTATTTCTGGAAGCTGTCTGCTCTGCGCAGAATTATCTGTACATCAGTTATCGTGGCCGTGATGTGCGCGAAAATGCAGAACTGCAGCCGTCGGTGCTGGTGGCAGAATTACAGGATTACCTGTGCGACGGTTATTGTCTGCAACAGGATATTCACCTGCCGCATCAGCAGAGCCGCCGCAATATGCAGGCCTGGCTGACCGAAGCCTTACCTTTGCAACCCTACAACCGGCTGACGTTTGATCCGGCGGCGGATGACCGTGCTGTGATCAGTTATCAGCCTGTGTGGTCGGCGGTGGCTAATACGCCAGCTTATTCTGCCGCAGAGAGTGAAACAACCAGCACCGGTGGTTCCGCTGCGGAATCGTTTTTTTCGGCGCCGTTACCGCTGCCGGCGGAGCTGGATACCCGCCAGGTGCCCTGGGAAGACGTTAAACAGGCACTGCTGGACCCGGTTAAATTTTTTGTTAAACGCCGTTTGAAAGCCTCGTTTGATATTTACTGGCATGCGCACGAAACAGAAGAACCTTTTACTCTGCAGGGCCTGTCACTGTTTCAGCTGAAAGAAGACTGGCTGCAACTGGCGCTGACGGATTTATCCCGTACAGATGCAGGCCCCTGGCACAGTGATCAACAGGATTTCAGTACCCGCCAGCAGGCGTTAGGTCAGCTGCCGGTTAATGCACTGGGCGATGTCTGGAGCGCCGGGCTGGTGGACGATGCCCGTCCGCTGGCGGAACAGATCGCACTATTGAGTGACAAGCCGCTGGACAGCCGCCCGCTGGAAACCCTGATTGACGACACCCGGGTTCAGGGAGAAAGACAGAGCGCTTTTGCCACAGCAGACGACAGCGCGGCATTTCTGTTGTTTCATTGGGTAGGGGATATCCGTGGGCGACATTTATTGGCCGTGTGGCTGGATCTGGTACTGGCGGCAGCCGCTGACCCGGGTGCTACCCGTTATGCTGTGCTGCTGGGGCTGGCGAAAGAAAAGCAGTCAGTGCATCTGCGTCAGTTGCGTCTGCAGGCACCGTCTCAGCAAAGGGCAAAAGAATGTATTGCTCTGGCCCTGCAGTGGTATTGGCAAATCTGGCAACAGCCGTTTCCACATTTGCCCGATACCTTATGGAGTGTGATGCAGGCTCAGCAGGCGTGTGCAGAAAAATACCCGGATGACGACAATGCCTGTGCCGAGTCGTTGAATAAAAAACTGGCGCTACTGGCGGACGCTGAATTCGGTGAGCTGGCTTCCCCGTATCTGCAGCGTTGTCTGCCGGATTTTTGTCAGCATACGCTGCTTGCTGATCCGGCCGGCTGGCTGGCTGACTACGGTGGTTTAATGCAGATGCTGGCTGATTTTGTTGAAGCGGATGATCAGACAGGAGGGACAGTATGAAAACGCTGTCGATTCCGGATTTTCCCCTGCGTGGTCAATCACTGATTGAAGCCAGCGCCGGTACCGGCAAAACTTTCACCATTACGGGCCTGTATAACCGTTTAATTCTTGGTCATGGTCTTTCCGCCAGTGCGGGCACTGATGCCCGGCTGGGGTGTGATCAGATTCTGGTGGTGACCTTTACCCGTGCCGCCACTGAAGAGTTGCGTGGGCGTATCCGTCAGCGGCTGCGTTCAACGCTGGAAGATCTGCTGCGTCTGGACAATGGTCAGCCCGCCGAAGACACGCATTTAAATCAGTACCTGCAGGAGATTGCTGATAAAGAGAAGCGCAGCGAAACCGATATCCGTCAGCAGTTACTGCCCTGGTTACAGACCAACCTGGCGTTAATGGACGAGGCCGCTATTTATACCATTCACGGCTTCTGTCAGCGTATGCTCCGGCAGTTCGCCTTTGACAGTGGCGTGGTATTTGATGCGGAACTGGTGCTCGACAGTGAGCGTTATCTGCAGCAGGCGTGCGAGGATGTATGGCGGACCCAGGCCTATGGGCTTAACGAAGGGCAGGGACGTTTTTTATTAAGTAAGTATTCCGGCCCGGATGCTCTGTTTAATAAAGTACGTGCACGCATCAGCCGGCCGGATATGATGATATTGCCGGTACTGGAATCTCAGGATCTGC
Source organism: Thalassolituus sp. UBA1087 (assembly GCA_002314145.1). Taxonomy (GTDB): domain Bacteria; phylum Pseudomonadota; class Gammaproteobacteria; order Pseudomonadales; family Oceanobacteraceae; genus Venatoribacter. The sequence goes on from DCCG01000003.1 coordinate 52,612, forward strand.
AGGCGCTGTGGCAACAGGCAGAACATGAATTTCAGCAGTTAGCGGCCCTCTGTGCTGATACCTCCGAGGCGGATCTGGCAGCACTTATTCAGGACTCCGGGCTGGATAAACGCAGTTACAGTAAAAAAAATGCGCCTAACTGGATTGCTCAGATGATGGCGTATTTTTCCGCTGAATTTTATCTGCCGCCACCGGACAACCTCAGCCGTCTGACGCCATCAGGCATGGCCACTAAACTGAAAGACGGCGCATTACCACAACATCCGCTGTTTGATCAGCTGGAGCGTTTTTTGGCCAGTGCTGATGCACTAACCCTGATGCTTGAAGCCGCCTGGCTGGATGTTATTAAAACCCGTTATTTTGAACTGCTGGAAAAAGCCGGTGCGCTGACGCCGGATGATTTGCTGCGGTTATTATCCACGGCGTTGCGCGGCCATCAGGGCGAAAAACTGGCAGCTCATATCCGCCGCCAATATCCGCAGGCCATGATCGATGAATTTCAGGATACCGACCCGCAGCAATACGATATTTTTAACCGTATTTATCCCCCCTGTGGTCTGAATGCCCCGCAGGACGCGCGGGATACATCGCAGCTGGTACCGTCAGATGACTACGGCCTGATTATGATCGGCGATCCCAAGCAGGCTATTTATGGTTTCCGCGGCGCCGATATTTTTACTTACATTAAGGCACGCCGGCAGCTGAGCGATGAGCAGAGGTTTACCCTGGCGACCAACTGGCGCAGCCATTCTCAGCTGGTTGATGGGGTTAACCAATTGTTTTCCGCCCACAGCAGTCCGTTTGTCTATGACAGCGATATTGCGTTTGTAACGGTGCAGGCTGCCGGTAAAGCAGATTCTGAAGCCTTCTCGGTCGGTGCTGAACCGCAGGCGCCATTGCAGCTCTGGTTCGATGGCGAAGAATATTCACGGAGTCAGGCGCAGGGGGCTGTTGCCCGACAATGCGCAGAGCGCATTAATGCGTTAATTCAGGGTGCCGGACAGCTCGGTAACAACGCGGTACAGGCAAAAGATATTGCGGTTCTGGTACGCAGCCGTAAACAGGCGGGCTGGATACGTGAAGCTCTGATGGCCTGTGGCATCGGCAGTGTGTTTCTGACCCGTGACAGCGTCTACGACTCCCAGGAAGCCGCGGACCTTTTCTGTTGGCTGCAGGCCGTGGCCCACCCGGCTGATGAGCGTGCTCTGCGCACCGCACTGGCCACCCGTACTCAGGGGTACAGTGCGGTGCAGCTGGATGAGCTGCTGAATAATGAACAGGCCTGGGAAAATGTGCTGGAGCAGAATTTTATTTATCACCGGCTGTGGAACCGGCGCGGCGTGATGGCTGCTGTTATGCAATGGCTGGAAGAAGACGGCCGGGCTGAACGTTTACGCCGGCACAATGATGGTGAACGGCGGCTTACCAATATCATGCATCTGGGGGAATTACTGCAGGCAGCATCAAGACGACTGCGCGGACACGAAGCCTTACTGCGCTGGTTCGGTGAGCAGGTTTTTTCCGAAGAACGTTCCGGTGATGAGGCTCAGTTGCGGCTGGAAAGTGATGCCAACCTGGTTACCATTGTGACCATCCATAAATCCAAAGGGCTGGAATATCCTTTGGTGTTTTTACCCTATTTGTGGGATGACAGTTTTCAGCCGGATGCGCGCAGCGATACGCAATATTTTTCCGGGCAACACGACGCTATGGTGCTGGATCTGGCGCCGGATAATGAGGCCAGGGCGGCAGCGCAGCAGGATGCTCTGGCCGAGTCCCTGCGGCTATTGTATGTGGCGCTTACCCGCGCAGTGCAGGGCTGTTTTATCTGGCTGACAGATGCGGTGAATGGCCAGAATAAAAAACAGAAAAAGTCGCGCATTGCTGAAACCGCTCTGGGATATTTATTGCAACTGGACCCGGACCCGGACTGGGCTGCATTGCAGCAACGGATTAACCAGTCCGGGGCTTTGCAAATGCTGGCGCCGCCACTGTGGCAAACGGAACAGACCCGTCATCAGTCTATTAATGACACGCCGCAGATCCGGGCTGCGCAGCTGGCGCACAGTCATTGGGATCACTGGCGGGTCAGCAGTTACAGCCAGTTAACGGCCGCTCATGGCGGTGAAAATTATGAAGATTCTGCCTACGAAGAAGGGGTACTGCGTACCGATGAGCCGGAGCGTCCGCAGGATATTCTGGTGGCTGACAGTGAGCTCTATTATCTGACCGGACAGACTGCAGGCACCCCGGACGAAGACTTTAATGCTGATCATCCGGCATTAACTTTTGTGCGCGGAGCAAACGCCGGTACCTGTCTGCACGCCATTCTGGAGCACTGGGATTTTCATGCCCCGGACCTTCTGGCGGATATCACAACGGCAGAGCTGAAACATTATGGCCTGTTGGCAGTATCGGCAGATGATGCTGACCGCGGGGCAGGGGAGCAGGCTGAGGGTGAGCCGCTGTTACCGTCAGGTGCACAACAAACTGAGCAACCGTCTGAAGAACGGCCTGAACAGGTGACGGATCTGTGTCAGTGGTTAACCTCGGTGGTGCAGAGCCCGTTAATGAATGATCAGGGCGACGTATTTACCCTGCAGGATATTGCGGCGGAAGAGCGACTGGACGAAATGGAATTTTATCTGCCGGTGGCGGGTTTAAGGGCAGAGCAGATTAATACACTGCTGGCGCTGCCGGCGGATAATTCCACCACACAGAGCGGACGTTTTCAGTTTGATCCGCTATCCGGTTATCTGAAAGGTTTTATTGACCTGATTTTCTGTTATCGCGGGCGTTATTACGTGGCCGATTATAAATCCAATCATCTGGGGTATCGTCTGCAGGATTATTCGCCACAGGCCCTGCAACAGGCCATGCAGGATCACCAATACGATCTGCAGGCGTGGATTTATACGGTAGCTCTGGATCAGTTATTGCGTCAGCGTCTGCCGGATTATTCACCGCAACAGCACCTTGGCGGCGTTTATTATTTTTATCTGCGCGGGATGCATCTGGGGGCATCTGCGCCTTTGTTCGCCTGTGACGCTTCCGTTTTATCCGCATCCGGTTTTGCGGAAAGCAGTGACCTGCCGGATGCTGCGGATGTGCTGGATAGCGCAGACGATAACCGCCAGGGGGATCTGTTCGCACAGGCTGCTGAGACGGAATCTCAGCCCCCCGCGGGTGCCGTTATCCGTCAGCCCCCGGGGGTGTATTATCACGGCGTTGATGAACAGGCGTTGCAGTTATGGCGTAGGGTGTTGGGTGCCGCGCAGGAGGAGGATGTGGTATGAAACCTTTAATCCGTCCTGCGGATGTTATGCGTGATATTGACCTGCAGCTGGGGCGTCAGATCGTCCGTTATGAACGTCAGGCTGCCAGCGATTCTGGCGGCGCGGCGCAAGCAACATCACTTTATATACTCGGCTTTGCCGCGCAGCTGGTCAGTGCGGCGTTGGGCAAAGGCCAGGTTTGTCTGCCGTTGGCTGAGTGTCCGGTGGCAGAGCTGGAAGGTGACTGGCAGGCGCTCGGTTCCACTGTCGCTGCAACGCTGGCAGAGTGCCATACCGTGTTTTACGCGCAGGACAGCGCATCGGGTTACGCTAACCAGCCGCTGGTATTAAGTGGCGAACGTCTGTATCTGGCGCGCTACTATTTTTACGAACAGGGTGTATTACAGGAAATTGAACGCCGCCTGTCACTGTCTGCTGAATTGTCATCGTCGTGGCACAGCGATGACCGCGAACAGAAAGAGCAATCACTGGCGGCGGTTCTGGATAACCTGTTTGCCCGGCCGGCAGCGGGGGCGTCATCACAACAGACGCTCAGTGCAACGGCGCCGGACTGGCAGAAAGTGGCGGCCGCCACCGCCTGTGTGCTGAATTTTACAGTGATTACCGGGGGCCCGGGCACGGGTAAAACCACCACAGTGACGCGCTTATTGTCGGCGCTGATCAGTCAGAATCCGGATCTTACGATTGCCCTGGCAGCCCCCACAGGAAAAGCCGCCGCCCGCATGACAGAGTCAATCCGCGCGGCGAAACAGCAGGCCACAGATGCGGCGGATCTGCCCGGTGCCGATAAAATACCCGATGAAAGTTATACCCTGCACCGCTTGTTAGGCTGGACACCGGGTGGCTTCCGTTATCACCGCACCCATACCTTGCCGTTTGATTGCGTGGTGGTGGACGAAGCCTCAATGGTGGATCTGCCGATGATGTATCACTTATTTAATGCGCTGGCCGCCGGGGCGCGTTTAATTCTGCTGGGTGATAAAGATCAGCTGGCGTCGGTTGAAGCCGGTAGTGTATTGGCAGATTTATGTGACGCCGGTGTACAGCACGGCCCGGACGCCGGGTTCTCGCAATTACTGCAGTCTCTGACCGGCTATGATCTCAGCCAATACAGCGAGCCTGACGGCGGCGTGATTCAGAACGCCGTGGCGTCATTGCATGTTTCTCACCGCTTTGATGCCGACAGTGGCATTGGTCACCTGGCTACCGCCGTGAATAAGAGTGATCTGCAGGCAGCAGCGCGGGCGTTTCATCGCTTTCCTGAAGTCACCTTTGACGGACTGGACGAGCAGACGCCCTATTGGCAACAGGCGGCCTGGCAACAGGCGGTGTTACGCGGCTATAAGGATTTCTGTGATGCTGTCACTCAGATGGCAACGGCTGAGGCCGTATTTGCAGCCTTTAATCAGTTTCAGGTGCTGGTGGCGCTGCGGCAGGGTCCTTACGGGGTGGAGCAGGTGAATCAGCGCATTGAATCCCTGTTAAGTCAGCGTGGATTACTGAATACCCGCGGCCCTCAGTCCGGCTGGTATGCCGGACGGCCGGTGATGATCAGCCGCAATGATTATGACCTGGGCCTGTTTAACGGCGATATCGGGATTGCACTGCCGTGTGCTGACCGTGATAGTGATCAGGCTGTGCTGCGGGTGGCCTTTCCTGATCAGGAAGGGGGAATCCGCTGGTTACTGCCCGGGCGCCTGCCCGCCCATGAAACAGCCTTTGCCATGACGGTACATAAGAGTCAGGGCTCCGAATTTGGTAAGCTGTGCCTGCTGTTGCCGGATTTCTGGCAAAGCGTTATTACCCGGGAACTGATTTACACAGCCATTACCCGGGGCAAAAAAGAATTCCATCTGTTTTCCGGCGAAGCCTGTTGGCAGCAGGGTGTGATGGCCCGCGTAAAACGGGCCAGCGGTTTACGTGATGCGCTATGGAACCCATGAACTGAGAACTGTACATAACCGACATGGCTGATAACAAAACTTTGACAACCTGGCTGCGGCGCTTCAGCATTTTTCTGGCCTGCCTGCTGGCACTTATTCTGGTGCTGTTATATCTGGCACCGGCGGTGGCAATATTCGCCGCCGACCGCTGGTATCAGAAACAGGGGGAGGGATATCAGTTGTTGGTGGAAGACTGGCAGTTCTCCCCGTTTAAAACCTATCTTCGCCTTGATGGTGTCAGACTGGAACACCCTCAGCAGGGAACAGGCTCGACAGAAATTAATCGTCTGGTGTTGTCGCTGGACCCCTGGGCACTGTTGGATCAGCATCTCAGTATCGGTTCTGTGGAGTTGGACGGCCTGCGGGCAGCGCCACAGGTACAGCTGGGGGACGCTGCTGAAAAACCGCCAGCTGCACAGGCGGATGCGTCACCAGCGCTCACATCAGAAACATCAGCGGAAATAACGGCGCAAGAACCGGCCGCCAAAGAATCCCAAAATACTCAGTCAGTAACAGCCTCGTCTGACAGCCCACAGCAGTCTGCCGCCAGTGATGCTGAATCTTCTGTTGTGCGGATTGCCGGGCTGCGTTTTCCGGCCGCTGACGGCACAGACAAACAGCCTGAAGATAATACTCCGCCGGAAGCTGAAGCGCAGAATCAGACGATGGATAATCGCAGTGAGTCGTCCGCCGCCAGCGCATGGCAGGTATCGGTTGATCAGTTATTGTTGAGTAACGATCGTCTGCAGTGGGATGTCCGTTCGGCGCCGGGCAGTGCGCTGCAATCCAGTAGCGGAAACCTGACAATTGAGAAAATTCAGCTGAATAATTTCACCACCACGCAGGAAACCCCGGTCGATGTCGTGGTGTTGCTGAGTGTTGAGACCCGGACATCGCTGGCAGACTCGCAGTTAACGGTGAATCAGCCGTTGAATCTGTCTGTTCACGGCAGCCTGGCGACACCACTGACAGCACCGCACTGGCAGGGAAACATCCGGCTGTCGGATACGGATATTTCTTACGATGATATCCGCGCGGCTTTGTCGGGGCTGGATATAACACTGGATGCGGATGTCAGTGAAGGATTTTCGCAGGCCAGTGTGTCGCTGACGACGGCGCTGACCGCAGCAGATGTCCGCGACGGTGCGTCCGATACCAGAGCAACGCTGCAGAAGCTGAATATTCAGCTCGAAGGCCAGTTGCTGGATGATCTGTCGCGGCCGGACTTTCACGGGGACCTTCAGCTTTCCGGTCTGGATGTTGTATATCAGTCTTTTCATTCTGTGCTGGGCTCACTGGCTGTGGATGGTATTCAGGCGACCCGGGAAGAGCAGGCATTTAAGCAGCTGGTGATGCAGAATCTGCAGGTAGAGGGTGGTGCCGCACAAAGCTCTGACAACAGCGCTGGCGATGAGATAGCGGATTCCGCCGCTGTGCCATTAGCCGCGCTGGAATACTATCGCACCGGGGCGTTCAGCTTCAGCCCGCAATCACTGACACTTGGTGAGCAGGATTTTCACAGCCTGATGGTGTCTCTGCATAAGCAGGCGGATGGTCATCTGCAGGGGTTAGCGCTGGCGGGTGAGGATAAACCGGCAGAGACTGCCGCCGCTGACGAGTCTGCCGCTGACGGGGCTGGGGCAGCGGCAGGGGCCCAGCACCCGGAAAAAGATCCGCAAAAAGAATCACAACAAGAAGCGCAGCAAAAAACACAACCCGGAGATCAGCAGACAGAGCAGCAGACGCTGGCCTTTATTCTGAATGGTCTGCAGCAGTTGTCATCGCTTCCGCAACCGGCTGACGGTCAGTCCGGTACCGATAAGGCGGGCGAAGATGAAGCGGATACAGCGGACCCCAGTGAAAAATCCTCTGTTATTTCGCGATTGAATTTCCGTGATGATTCGGTGACGCCCGCGCTGATGGCGCAGATGTCTGTTTATGAATTAACGGTCAGTGAAATAAACGGACAACTGGATAACAGTCAGCCAGCGCTTAATAAAGCTGTTAACCTCCACCTGCTGGCCGGTCTGGATGAATACAACCGCATAAAAGCGGATACCGCCTTATCTCTTTACCAGCGTGACGGTGCGGTGTATCCGCAGGGCAGCATTAAAGGCAAGATAACGCAGCTGGACCTGACCGCGTTTAACGGTTATCTGGCCAATGCCATGGGGTATCACCTTGAACGCGGCATGCTGGAAGCCGACATTGACGTGCAGATCGACAAAGCCCGGCTCAGTGGTGAAATTAAACTCCTGTTGCGTAATTCCCGTTTTGTGCCGGTGGATGAAGCAACCATTGACCGTGTCAGCAAACAGATCTCCATGCCGGTGGATACCGCACTGGATCTGCTGCGTGACGATAACGGTAATGTGCGGGTCACCATTCCGGTTTCCGGCGACCTTACCGATCCGGATGTCGGCCTAAATGACCTGACCCAGCAATTATCTGTGCTGGCGCTGAAAACCGGCGCTATGTACTACCTTAAGCAGGCGCTGCAACCCTATACCACCCTGATTAACCTGGCGTCATTTGCCGGTGATTATCTGATGGAAATCCGTCTCGATGCACTGCAGTACGAGACCGGTGCAAGCGCACTGACAGAAGACCATCAGAAAAACCTGCAAAAGGTAGCCGGATTGATGGAAGATAAACAATCGCTCGAATTACAGGTGTGCCCGTTTGTCAGCAGCGCAGAAGCTGAAAGCGCCGGTGATGACTGGCCGGAACTGGCGCAGCAGCGCGGAGCAGAAGTGAAAGCCTGGATTAACGCACAGAATGAATCGCTGACACCACGGGTAACCGTGTGTAAGCCCCAGCAGGGTGATAATGCGGAAGTCGTCCTCGGATTTAATTAATGGCAGTCATGAACAGGCTGAAACCTAACGGGAGTATGTTATGAATCAGGTTATTGAATTACTGAAGTCACACCGTTCCATTCGTAAATTTAAGGATGAGCCGGTAACAGCGGAACAGCTGGAACAGATTCTGCTCGCCGGGCAGGCCGGATCAACCTCCAGTTTTTTACAGGCCACATCGGTTATCCGTATTACTGACAGTGAAAAACGCGAAAAACTGATGGAGTTTTCCGGTGGCCAGAAATGGGTCGGACAGGCACCGGAATTTCTGGTGTGGTGTGCAGACTTTAACCGCCATAAAAGCATAGCGCCCGAGGCGAAGCTGGGCTTTGCTGAGCAGCTGTTAATTGGCGCCATAGACACGGCCATCATGGCAGAAAACGCGCTGGTCGCAGCCGAATCCATGGGGCTTGGCGGCCTGTTTGTGGGCGGTATCCGTAATAACCCACAGGGCGTGACGGATCTGCTGGACTTACCGCAGCATGTGATTCCGTTATTCGGTATGTGTATTGGTGTACCGGATCAGGACCCGACCCTGCGCCCGCGTCTGCCGTTATCTCTGGTATTGCATGAGAACAGCTATAACGCTGAGCCGGATAAAGTCACCCTGGCAGAATACGACAAAGTGGTTCACGACTATTACGAAGAGCGTATGGGGGCGAATAAAGTCATGACCTGGAGTGAACAGATCTCCGGTATTGTCTCCAAAGAAGCACGGCCGTTTATGAAAGCGTTTCTGGAAAAGCAGGGCTTTGCGGTTAAGTAACCGTGTTATCGCCGACGCAGCTTTGCTGCGTCTGGTGCCAATGGCAATAAATCAATAACACCTTTTATTTCATCTGTCAGATAGATCTGAAAGTAGTCTGAAAATAACTCAAAATTGTACCTCTGCATGGTTACTTCCTTTTATGTAACAGCATTGTTTTTGGTGTTATTTTACCACCGGAATTAATTCAGACGCTTCAGTTATTGCTGTCATCGGATAGTGCAATAATTAAGGCTGCCTTTTGACGGAAGCCGGATTCAGATCGTTTTCGCGCCACCACCAACGGATTTTTTCACCCAGACTGATCTTTTCAGCATGAAATTCCGGCAGGGTCTTATACCAGTCTTCCAGTTTACTCAGTACCGGTTCAGGCGCTGATAACTGGGGTAATGAGTGTCTGAAGTCTTTTTCGTTTTCCCATTCGTCAACCAGGTCATAGGCAATATGAAAGCCCTGACTGAAATCGTTGGTCTGATTCAATGCCTGTTCCAGCAGAGCGCGGCCAAAATAGGTGAATTCTGCTTCATCACTGCAGCCAAAGGACGTTCTGTCGCTGGCTGCGGCTGTCATTACCAGAGTTTCAGGGCCTGCTAAGGGTTCAACAAAACCACCGGAATAGCAGGCTGAAATTACCACCACACGGTGTTGTATGGCCGATTGGTTTAAACTCTGTGCCAGGTAATCCGCAGAAAGGCCGGGCAGGTTCAGACCGTTCTGATTCAGCTGTAGGTGAAAATCTTCGCTGCCGTGGCTGGTCATATAAACGAATAAGATATCGTTTTCTTTATCCATTTTTTCGGCCAGTGCCTGAATGGCCCGGTCGATGGATGTGACCGTTGCCATTGGGGTTGTGTCGACGGTTTCCGGACTGTTAATTAACGAGAGGATACGGCCGTCAGCCTGATATTGATGGGAAAATAACGCTTCGGCGTAGACCGCTTCCCGGTAGAAAACGCCCTGGCGCCCATTGCCGGCAACCAGCAACACGTAAAGATTGATATCGTCAGCATCGGTTGCTTTGATAGCATCCAGCTGTTTCTGCAACAGTGCCTGCTGATTGTAAAGCGCACGTTCAACGGTAGAGCCCAGGTAGTCAACGCCTTTATCTGTACTGCGGGCGATGAGTGTTTTGTTCTGCCAGTCACCGCTTATTTCTGTTTCGGTCTCTGCTGTGTATGAAGTGCCATGACCCCAGGGTTTACCATAGCGGAATTGCCCTTCAAACCAGTCGCCATTGGGGTAGTCGATGCGGCCTTTGCCATTCAGTCGTCCGCGCGCAAATTCACCGGACTGAACCTCCCCCTCTGCTGTGGTTAAGGTGCCTTCGCCTGAATAGCGGCCGTTTTTGAAACCACCGCTGTACAGGCTGCCATCGGCCATCGTCAGAGTGCCGCTACCTGAGTATGTCCAGTGTTCAATTTCCCCCTCGTAGTGGGTGCCGTCTGACTGTGTCACGGTAGCCGTACCGCTTAACTCTCCCTGATGAAATTCGCCGTGCCAGGTAACGTCGTTACGCACAAGCGTTCCCTCACCCTGCAACAGCCAGTTTTCGAATGAGCCGGTGTATATTCCGCCTTGTGAATATTTACAACTGCCCTGAATGAAGTCGTCCTGCGCAAATTGACCTTCGCAGATCATGCCACTGGCATCGGTAAACATGCCTTCACCATGCATCCGGTCGTTTTTAAATTCCCCTTCATAGTGACTGCCATCGTCGAACTCAATGACTCCCGGGCCATTGAACAGACCGCCGGCAAACTGTCCCTGATATTGGTACGAACCCGGCAGGCGGTAGTGGCCCTGACCGCTCATTAAGCCATGTTCAAAACTGCCTGTGTATGACGCGCCACCAGGCCAGTCGATACGGCCTTCGCCGTGCAGCAGACCGTCGGTAAGCGGCCGTTATATACGCCACCATCGGGCAGAGTAAGGGTGTCTGCGATGGTGACAGAAGCCTGCAGTAATGCGAGGGCCAAGAGGGGAATAAACAGTGTGTAAGGCATCCTGATCCTGTAATCACTAAGTTATCAGTTGATCTTATCCTAGCGGGTTTTGAGGGCGCTTGACAGCAGGGCGGACCCGGACGGCGCAATCAGGCCTTAACCCATGCTGATGCTGTCGGTCAGGCCTGTGACACCATAAAGGGTGTCGCTAATACTGCGCTGGTTATTGAGGGCTGGTCACTGAGTATCGGGGGGACAGCTGTTGGTACCGATGGATTCCGATACCAGAATTTCTTTGCGGGTTTCAATGGCTTCAAACACAAAAGGATTTGTATAACCGGATGTGTAGTGACAGTTGATGTCACTGGAAGGAGTCAGCAGGGTGTATTCGACCCGTACGTAATCGTCTTCCTCCCGCACATCGTCAAAGCGGATCGCATAACCGCCACTGGGGCGTAGTCCAAGATCTATCAGCAGCACTTTATAATCATTGAAATCGACGCTGGCAGCACTGTCGTTGCTGTAGTCACTTAACTCTGAGCGGTAATCCCAGCTGTTATCCAGCACACGGGTGGTCTTAACACCTTCTGAGCTGACGGTATCGGTTGCGGTATGCAGGGTGTAGTGCCGTGCATTCAGATCATCATCGTCATCGGAGGCGATACAGCCGCCTATAAGCGCTGTTGTCAGCGCCAGTGTGATCAGAGAGTGATAACTTGCCATTATTGTTGACCTGCTCCGTCAGATGATTGATTCCGCTGCCAGTAACCGTTTTGATGCCCGGCTGTTGATGGTCGGCTGTGTTACTTCGCTGAATCGCTTAATAGCCGAATAGTGACCGTATTCATGCAACAGGACAAGTCATCAGATCAATGAATAATGCCTGACCAACCGCCTTCAGAGCGGCTATGGAGAAGTGCGTTGCTATGAAGAAGGGCGTTGCGGCAGCCAGGTCGCTTTATTCCTGTGGCAGTGTCTGGTGCAGCACCCGCAGCATGTTATCTCCCATAACTTTGCGGATTTCCGTTTCGCTGAACTTCTGTTTCAGCATCTGATCGGTCAGAGCGGCCAGTTCCGAGGCATCAAACAGGGTGCGGATGGTGCCGTCAAAGTCCGAACCCAGGGAAACATGGTCTTCACCCACCAGATCGATGGCGGCACGGATACTGCGCACAATGCCTTCCGGCGTTTCATTGCAGGTAACGTCATGCCAGTAACCGATACCTATGACGCCGCCATGCTGAGAGATTTTCTGCATCAGATTATCGCGGATATTGCGTTTTACCGGACACACCGAATGGATGCCGGTATGACTGAGAATCACCGGACTATCGGTCAGCCGCAGCACGTCGTTGACCACCGCAGGAGAGGCGTGGGCCAGGTCGATCACCATATGCTTCTGATCCGCACGCTTCACCACCTGAATACCGAATTCGGTTAGGCCGTGATCACTTTCGCCATGTAATGACCCACCCAGTTCGTTATCGAAAAAATGGGTAATGCCCAGCAGCCGGTATCCGGCGTTATACAGGCGGTCGAGGTTATCAATATTACCTTCCAGTGGGTGGGCGCCTTCCATGCCCATCAGGGCTCCGGTTATGCGGCTGCCTTTTTGCCGCTGCCGGATCAGCTCGTCCAGATCATTGCGGCTATAAATCATTGTTACCTGATCCGGGGCCTGCTGAGCATAAGAGGCCAGCTTACGGGCCTGATAGCGTGCCCGTTCAAAAAGGCTGCCCCAGGTAGCTGGTGGCCAGGTCTGGCCGATCGCTATCAGAGTAATATTATCCCGCGCGGAGGCGTCATTTTCGTGGTAATTGAGGCCGGATGGACTTTTGGTAACCGCGGTAAAGACCTGCAGCGCCACATTGCCTGCCCGCAGACGGGGAAAATCGACCTGACCATAGTCACTGCGTTTAAGCAGATTGCGGTCCCATAAGAGCGAGTCGGCATGCCAGTCACCAATGAACAGGCTGTCGTGGAGTGCCTGAGCCTCATCACTGACCGGCCATGGCAGATGTTCCGTCACCGGGTTCATGGTGCGTTCAGTGTAGGCGGGAAGCCACAGACGAATCGCTGTCAGCAGCAAAACGGTGACGCTTAACGAAATAAGTAACGCTTTTTTCATAGTCTTTAACGTTGTTTTACTGAGGTTATCAGCGCCCTGTGGCGGAGCCAAAAAAAAGCGCCCGCAGGCCACTACTGTCCCACAAATTTTTA
>DCCG01000029.1 GCA_002314145.1 Thalassolituus sp. UBA1087
CCGGCGAGAGGGGTAAGGCCCCTCTAGGAGGACAAGGGACCTGGAGTTTTTCGCGAAAGTTTAAATAAAAATTTGTGGGACACCAATGGGACATGCGTCTGGCTTTTTTATTATTGGCCGCTGAAAGCCTGATCAACCCGTTCGTAGTCGACCTCGCTGTCCAGCGTACCAGGCGGGTATACCTGCAGGACACGGATGCGTTCGTATTCCGACGCGTATTCCTGAGTGATTTTAATCATCTCTTCCTGGCGATCTTTAATGGTGTTCTGCGCATCCCGGATGGCCGCCTGCAGCTGGGCAATTTCGAGCCGCAGATCCGCCGGAACTTCGCGGCCCTTACGCTCAATATTGGCAGCCTGCCCTTCTGAGCGTTCCAGCTTTTCCTGCAACTCCGTAATACGGCGGCGCTGCAGACCGATATAGGAATTCACTTCTTCTACCCGGCGCTGGCGGGCGCGCTCCACATCTTCCGGGCTGGCATACAGACGTAACAGGCGCCGGTCTTCTTCTTTGCGCTTTTCCATCGCCTGGCGGCGTGCTTCAGCACGGGCTTCCTGCGCTCGTTTCTCTTTCAGCTCTTCCGGCGTCGGGGCCCGTTCAACACGGTCGATCACCATGCCTTTGCTGTTAAGAACGTCATACCCCAGATGTGAATATTCTGATGGCACATAGTCTTTGATGATCACCGCTCCATCCACTTTGAAACGGTACATTTTCTTCGCATAGCCGGGACCCGCCACTAAAGCCAGGCTGATTGCCACTATCCCAACTACTGCTCTCATATTACGAAACCCCGTATTGATCCCGGTAGGCACTGATGGCCGCTGCATATTGCTTCAGTTCGGGCTGCTCTGACACATAATCCAGCACCTGGTTCAGCCCGACAATACTGATCACCTTCATGCCGAAATCGCGTTCAACTTCCTGAATGGCTGACAACTCACCCTGACCTTTTTCCTGACGGTCCAGGGCGATCAGTGCCGCTGCCGGTTGCGCGCCTTCAGCGGCCTCAATCATCGCCATGACTTCGCGGATAGCGGTACCAGCAGTGATAACATCATCAACAATCAGCACGCGACCTTTCAGCTCGGCACCGACGAGACTACCACCTTCGCCATGGGTTTTGGCTTCCTTACGGTTGAACACATAAGGCATATCTTTGTCATAGTGATCGGCCAGTGCGACAGAAAGCGACGCGGCCAGCGGAATGCCCTTATACGCAGGACCAAACACCACATCGTATGCGGTAGCGGAATCTTCCAGCGCGGCCGCGTAAAAACGTCCCAGCTTTGCCAGCGCCTTGCCGGAGTTGAACAGTCCCGCATTAAAAAAGTACGGACTCACGCGTCCGGACTTAAGGGTGAATTCGCCGAATTTCAGAACACCCTGTTCGATCGCGAACTCAATAAATTCTTTCTGATAACTTTGCATACAGCACCTGATGAAATAACCGGGCAGATGGCAGGGGAAGTCTATACTGGGATCAGCCGGCACAACCCGGGCATCACAACACCAGCCAGATTTACCCGCTTTCCTGAGGATGCGGTATGATACACGCTTCACCAGTTGGGAACCACGTATGAGGATAATCAGTTTACACGTTGACGGCCTTCAGCAAGCAGTAGAGAAGGGGCTGTACACCTGGCTGCAGACAGCCGGTGCTGATGTCATCGCCATCCAGAATCTTAAAGCCAAAGAATACCAGTTACCGGATTCCGTTCTGTACCCGGAAGGCTTTAACGCCTATTTCTTTGACGCGGAAGCCGATGATTACTCAGGTGTAGCCATCCTCACCCGGGAAACACCGAAAGCCATTATGACCGGGCTGGCGTTTCCCCAATGCGATATGCAGGGCCGTTTTATTCAGGCCGATTTTGATCACGTCAGTGTGGGGTCGGTGCTGTTTCCTGCGGTCGACGCTTTCAATACTTTAGAAGATAAACTCGCGTTCCAGAAAGAGTTTCTCGATCATCTGATCAAAACCCGGCGTAAGCGCCGCGAGTTTATTTTCTGCGGCAATTTCGAAGCAGCACACAAAACCATTGATCTGTCCGACTGGCAGAATAATCAGGACGTGCCCGGCTTTCTGCCGGAAGAGCGTGCTTTTTTCGACCAGATGTTCGGCCCCGCCGGTTACGTGGATGCCTTCCGTGAAGCGAACTTTGGTGAGAATCAGTTTACCTGGTGGCCGGATGATGAAAGCGCGCGACGCAATATCAATGGCTGGCGTAAGGATTATCAGATCTGTACGCCTAACATCCGCCAGTATGTGGTGGAAGCCAAGCTCGATACCAACCTGAAATTCGGTGATCATGCCGCCGTGATGGTGGAATACGAGTTTGAAGAAGACTGAAATCTGTCTTAAAAAGGCATAAAAAAAGCGCCACTGGCGCTTTTTTTATGCGGCGATTGCCGGCAACAGCGGAATTCAGTTTTCCAGCGCGCTTTTCTGTACGGCGGATAAATCTGCAATCGCTTTCTGTGCCAGTGCCAGCATGGCGTTCAGCTCATCCGGAGAAAAAGCTTCACCTTCGGCGGTACCCTGGATTTCCACAAAACCGCCTTTCTCCGTCATGATGACATTGAGGTCGGTTTCGGCGCTGGAGTCTTCGGCATAATCCAGATCCAGCACGGCTTCACCGTTATAGATGCCCACCGACACGGCGGCGATCATCTGCTTCAGCGGTTCGCCTTTGATTTTGCCGTTGGCTTTCAGCCAGGCAATGGCATCGGCTAATGCCACACAGGCGCCGGTAATGGACGCCGTGCGGGTACCACCGTCAGCCTGAATCACATCGCAGTCGATGGTGATGGTGTTTTCGCCCAGCGCTTCCAGGTCAACAGCGGCACGCAGACTGCGGCCGATCAGACGTGAAATTTCCACCGTACGGCCCTGCTGTTTGCCTTTGGCGGCTTCACGGATCATGCGTGAACCGGTCGAACGCGGCAGCATACCGTACTCCGCCGTGACCCAGCCCTGACCTTTCCCGCGCAGAAAAGGTGGCACACTGGTATCGGCCGATGCGGTACAGATGACTTTGGTATCGCCGAACTCCACCAGCACAGAACCTTCAGCGTGCTTGGTGTAATTGCGGGTGATGCGTACGTCGCGCAGTTGATCGTTGGCGCGGCCACTTGGTCTCATAATCGGATCCCTGTTGTCATCGGATGAATGTGTCAGCCCGGCATTATAGCGACATGGCAGCAAAAAACCTCAGGCCTTACAATGAAGGCAAAACTTCCGGAGGAAAATTCATTATGGTTTTCAGTATGACGGCCTTTGCCCGCAGCACCGCCGAATCCCCCGAGGGGCGTTTCACCTGGGAGATACGGTCGGTCAACAGCCGCTATCTGGAACCCCATTTCCGCCTGCCGGACGCTTTCCGTGATCTGGAACCGGCGCTGCGCGAACAACTGAAAAAGCAGCTTAACCGCGGCAAGGTCGAATGCTTCCTGCGCTTTCACCCACAGGCCAGTCAGGGGCAGATGCGCATTAATGAAGACCTGGTGTATGAGCTGAATGCTGCCGCTGATGCCGTGCACGCCATTATAGGGCCGGGCAACGCCATGAATGTTCTGGAAGTGCTGCAGTGGCCGGGGGTGATCAGTGCCGCAGAAACAGACAGTAAACAACTCAGCCAGCAGGCATTGGCGGCCTTCAGCGACGCCGTGGCAGCGCTGAAAGCGACCCGGCAGCGCGAAGGCGAAGATCTCGCCGGTCTTATACAGCAGCGTATCGGACGGATCTCAGAAATCGTCGCAGAGGTGCAGCAGCTGCTGCCACAGGCACTGGCGGCTCAGCGTCAGCAACTGCGCGACCGTTTTAACGATCTGGCGGTAACGGTGGATGAAGAGCGGCTGGAAACCGAGATGGTTATGCTGGCACAGAAAGCCGACGTTGCCGAAGAACTCGACCGCCTGAATACCCATGTGAATGAAGTCAAAAGAATTCTGACACAGGACGAACCCATCGGCCGGCGGCTGGACTTTATGATGCAGGAGCTTAACCGCGAAGCAAATACTCTGTCGTCCAAGTCCCTGACCACGGGCATTACTCAGGCCGCGGTGGATCTGAAAGTACTGATCGAACAGATGCGCGAGCAGGTACAGAACATTGAATGATGTTCATTGGTGTTCGGCGTTGTTCTTCATAACATTATAAATCAAAGAGTTATGTGATTTTGACGGTCATGGTGTTCGTGTAAGTTCTACCAAGTTTGGGTAGTGATGGGTAGTAGATTGGGGAGTATTTTCTCGCTATATTGTGTCGGCGAGATTGTACTCCCCAATTTGTTTTGAGGCAGGAAGGTGGGCAAGCTACACGACAAAACCGTCAAGAAATTAATCAAAGAGAAGCCATCCGTTCGGCATGCCGACGACAATGGCCTCTACCTCATGACCCCGAAGCGCGGCGACGCTTACTGGATGCTGCGCTACACCACCCCAGCTACCAAGCTCCGGCGTGAATACACCATCGGCAAGGTGGACGACTGGTCACTGGCCGACGCCCGTGACGAGGCCGCTCGGCTGCGGCTGGCAATCAAGCGCGAGGGAGCGGATCCGGTGCAAGAGCGGCAGAAGGTTAATCAGACCCCCTTCAAAACGCTTAACGACCTGTACGCCGACTACTACGAGCTTCGCAAGCGAGAAATCGCGTCTCACCAGAAAGAGAAGAGCCTGTACGAGCGCGAGGTGGCCTGGCGCATCGGAAAGGTGGAGCTGGAAAAGATCCGGCCAGTGGATATCAGCGAAATCCTGCGCGACGTGGCCAATGGCTATGACGACAATAAGCCTCGCCCGACCCTCTCAAATGACTTGATGCGCCTGCTGAGGAACCTGTTTGATCATGGCATCAAACTGGACGTCACCAGGTTCAATCCAGCCTCGCCATTCCGCCCCAGGGACGCCGGCGGGGAGGAGAAGGCCGCCAACTACCCGATGAATGAAGACGAAGTCACCGAGTTCTTCACCAAACTCCGGGTGATTCCGGCGCAGTTCAGTCGAGAGAACTACCTGGCCTGTGCGTTGCTGATAGCGACTTGTACGAGAAAGATGGAGCTTTTGGCAGCACCTTGGTCGGAATTCGATCTGGAGAACCGTATCTGGTACCTGCCCGAGGAAAGGACCAAAAAGAGAAGGGCCATCGATATTCCTTTAGCGGAGCCCGCAGTGGAATGGCTGAATGAACTGAAAGTGCGTTCCTGCGGTAGTGAGTGGGTATTTCCAGCTCGCAGGATCAGCAAAAAGGCACGGACTCCGCATGTATGCGAGAATACGCTTAACCATGCGCTCAAGAAGCTCTTTGAGAAAAAGCTATTCTCATTCGACAAACGCCGCGTCCACGATCTGCGTGGCACGGCCCGGACGAAGCTAGGCAAGCTCGGTTTTGATGACAATCTGGCTCAGCGCTGCCTGAATCAGCTACCCGGCAACCGGACTGACCGAGTCTATAACAAGCATGCGTACTTTGAGGAGCGGAGAACAGCTCATGAGGCGCTTTGCGCATGGCTAGCACCGATCGTGAAAGGAGAAGGCAGCCTTGGAGAGTAATCAAGTTTCGTACTAAGCGTTAGAGCGTGGCTTTGGAACGCAATGCAATATCTCAACGGTTTAATATTGATAATTAACGCTGTAAATTAAATGCAAGAAAAATTTATTAACATTATTAATTTTGAGTGCAGCCTAGCGAAGCCCCAATAGAAATAAAAAGGACTATTATGTGGCCAGATAAAGAATCAGATATTGACTACCTAAATTTCAATGAAACAGCAGAGTCAATAAAGGATCTGATAACTGAAAACCATCTTCTGCCCATTAGCGTGGGGATCTTTGGTGATTGGGGCGCCGGTAAATCTACAATTCTTGAGCTAACCAAAAAAACGTTAGAAGAAAGAAATCAAGACTACATTCAAGTACATTTTGATGCGTGGTTATACCAAGGTTATGACGATGCGAAAGCTGCTTTGCTTGAAACTATCGCATCTACCTTAATTAAGGAAGCCGAAGGCAACAAGAGACTTACAGATAAAGCTAAAGAGTTTGCCGGGCGTATAAATAAAATACGTATGATGGGCCTGCTTATGGATGGTGGTGCTGCGCTGGCAGGTGTTCCTACTATGGGCGCAATGCAAAGATTGATGAACTTCTTCAGTGGTGGCGAAGACGGTGAACGAGATGCTGAGGATTTCAAGGATGGCATAGAGGGGGCAAAGGAGATCGGAAAAAAACAAAAGGATCTCCTCGAACCTAAAAAGCTAATGTCACCACCCAAAGAAATCAGAGACTTTCGAGAAGCTTATTCCAAACTTCTTGAGGATTTTAATAAACCACTAGTTGTTTACGTTGATAACCTGGATCGCTGTTCACCGTTCAACGCTATTTCCACTCTTGAGGCGATAAGGCTTTTCCTATTCTTACCCAATACTGCGTTTGTAATTGCCGCTGACGAAGACATGATCCGATTAGCGGTTTCTGAATACCACAAGGGTGCAACACAACGTCATCAAACAGATTACTTAGATAAGCTGATTCAAATACCTGTTCACGTTCCAAGACCAGGGGTATTGGAAGTCAGAGCGTATTTGATGATGTTGATTGCTCAAGATCATGGTATTGAAAACAGCGAACTAGAAGTGTTAAGAGGATTGCTCGAAGAATCACTAAGAATGTCCTGGAGGCAACCTCAAATTACGATTGATGAGTTACTTGATGGTAAAGAGATTCATGAAGCAGCTGAACTAAGGAGCAAATTCGTTGTAGCAGAACAGCTAGCTCCTTTGCTTGCGGAATCTCCCAACATTAACGGAAACCCTCGTATTGTAAAGCGTCTTCTTAATCAAATCAGAATGCGCAAGAAAACGGCTCATCGAAGGGGAATGCAGTTAGATGAGAAAACAATTACCAAGCTTGTTTTATTTGAAAGGTGCCTAGGAACGCAAGCAACCAATAAACTATATGAGCTAATTGACAAGGAAGAAGGATATCCAAAAGTTCTATCTGACTTAGAAAACCCTGAAATTGAGCTTGAAAGCATCCAGCTACCAGAAGAGTGGAAGCTAGACTTGAGCTTTATTGACAAATGGTCAAGGCTCCCTCCTAAGTTCACTGATATGGATTTGACTCCTGCTGCATACCTTAGCCGTGAGAGCATCCCGATGGGGATTGTTAATTCGGTAATGTCCGGCGCCGCTCAACAGCTTGTTGGGCAGCTTATGAAGCAGAAAGTTAGAGTTAGTAAAGTGAACGCTGATGCAATTAAAAACACACCAAAAGAAGAATTCATAGCCGTGATGGACGGGCTAATAGACAATTTCAGAGCTATCGGGGATTGGGGGGAAATGCCTGCGGGAATGTATGGTGCGGTGCTGCTAGCAAAGCAAGATAGAAAATGTGCCACCAACTTGCTCACTTTTATAAAGGGATTGCCTAGACAGCGATGGCTCAATCCAATAATAAAAGAACTAGAAGGAACCAAATAGATGGGGACATCAGCATCAACAACCGGCCCAAATGGTCAAAGTCCACTAATACCTTCATGGGCACAGCATGGTGACGCCGTGCAAGTGGAGCCCGCATCAGGCACTGACGATGCCCCTGCTACATTGCCCGAAGAGTCGGATAGTGAGCAAGGGGCTGGTGAAGAGGGAAACACTAATGAAGTGGATAATGATAAGGTACAGCAAGAAATAGGTGGCCCTATTCAAACAGCCCCACCGCCAAATAGATTTGCCAGTGCTAGGCGAGCATTTGGCAAGTATGCGCAGTCAGGAGGCAGTTCATCTGACTTAAGGCGTGCTCTAAAAAATTATTCAAGGAAAGGATCGGGCGGAGGTAAGAGTACAAGTCGTAGGCTTGCAAGTGGTATTACAGCTGGCTCCGGCTTTTTAGGCATAATGCGCGGTGACACTGTTACCGTTAATAATCAAAGTTTATCACTTGCAGACCTCCGTGGCCTATCCACGGACCAGGCTATTGATAGAATTGCCTCTCACCTAGCTCCCGATAATGCGGATTCAGATGCTGTGCGCATTGCTCTAGACTATGCGTTAGAAGAAGCCTTGCCAGATACAGATGAATTTGACCCAGGCAGTTTTACTGATGAGGTTATTCAGGAGGCCATAGGCTGTTATCTTACAGATTTGATCTTTCAGGATGTCGTGGAAGGTATGGGAAGGGCATGGTTCCATGTCGAACCAGCCAGCAAGCACCATCAAATGGAAGTTGAACTAAGAGAATTGATAAAAGTTATTGCTCAAGAACAGCTAGATAAGGTGACGCACGGCAATCCAGGCGATATTAATAGAGACAACATTACTAAAGTACAATCCGAAGCTATCGCGCTAACAGTAGAAGAGTGGGAGAGTTTTAATGACTGATTTTTATTTTAATCATGATCCCGCGAATCTGCCTGATTATTCCGAAGATTGTCATCCAGTTCAGCTCTTTCACACGCACCTTCATGATCCTAACAGGCACAGCTTGGCTTCAAAGCAGTTGCTTCAAACGGTTAGAGGTCTTGGAATAAACATTGATGAGAAGGCAATTGACTTAATCACAATTGCTACTGCCGTCACTGCTGCTGACACATTCGAGCAAAGGGAAAGAGCTGAAAATGCTTGGGCAAGACAGATGCATTTGCATGTACCTGTAACTGAGGAAAGCATGTGGAGTTCTGTTGAACCAGAGCTAAGTTCACTTTTAAACTTCCTGACAGGAGACCAATGGAAGTTTACGTTTAAAAAAACAACAATGCCTATGCCTCAACCAAAAAGTAGTGTTCAGGCAAAAGCTAAGGCGAAGTCTCTCATAGGGCTAAACTCAGTCTGTCTATTTTCTGGGGGGCTGGACAGTGCTGTTGGTGCGGTAGACATTCTAAATGGTAAGTCAAGACTAAAACCTTTGCTGGTAAGTCACGCCTATAGAGGCGATGGGGCCAAACAAGAAAAGATAAAGTCATTGTTGTCCCCGCCGTTTGGGGAGTTGTCTTACTCGATATCGCCACATATCGTGAAGAATTTGGAAGGCAAGACTGATATCAGTATGAGAGGACGGAGCTTTAACTTCCTTGCCATGGCTGTTCTTGGAGTGACAGCTCTCCGTAACGCCAACTGTGACGACAGTATTGATACTATCATTGTCCCAGAAAATGGTTACATTTCGGTTAACCCTCCTTTAACTCGGAGACGAATCGGTAGCCATAGCACCAGGACTACTCATCCTCATTTTTTGAGTAGATTAGAGTCGCTTCTAAAAGACACTGGCTTTCATGTCAGATTCGTTAATCCTTATCAATTTAAAACAAAAGGAGAGATGCTCGCCGAATGCGTTGACCAGGCAGCGATAAAAAAAGCAGTACCTTTAAGTGTTTCGTGCAGCCATTGGCATAGGGAGCATAAGCAATGTGGGCACTGTGTTCCGTGTCTTATTAGAAGAGCATCGGTACATCGAGCGGGTTTTAGTATTGATGCGCCATATAAAACACGTCGTTTAGATGCTCTGGTAAAAGAAAAGGAGGCAAGAGACGACCTTCAAGCAGTACAAACGGCAATAATTCGACTGAAACAAACCGGAAACTATCGATCTTGGCTTAGGAAATCAGGCCCTATTCCTCAGGATCCAGCCATTCGTGAAGAATTAGTGTCTACAATTAAGAGAGGCCTTGCTGAGGTTGAAACGTTCCTTAATGCGAGAAAAAGGCCATGATGGACCTGCATTGTCATGTCGATTTATATCCTGACTTCGATGAGGTTTTGGACGACATACAACGTAGCAATTTTTATGTTTTATCCGTTACCACCGTCCCTTCAGCCTTTGAAGGGACGGTCAGGCTCACTGAGCGATTGAAAAATTGTAAAACAGCTTTAGGTTTACACCCTCAGTTGGCTCACCAAAGAAAAAATGAGTTGGCACTATTCGATGAATTAGCAGAAAAGACTCGCTATATCGGTGAAATTGGTCTTGATGGCTCAAAAGGGTTCAAAGAACATCTTGATGATCAACTTATAGTTTTTAATCATATTTTACGATCCTGTGAATATTATTCAAACAAGATACTGACAATTCATAGTTTAAATGCTGTCAATGACGTATTGGCATGTTTGAGAAAATATCCGAGGGCAGGAATCCCTATACTTCATTGGTTTTTAGGAACGAAATCTCAGTTAGATACTGCTGTAGAAATAGGTTGCTACTTTTCTATAGGTCCCGCAATGCTTAACTCCGCTAGAGGGAGGAAGATTATCTCGTGGCTGCCAATAAATCGAATTCTACTCGAAACAGATGGTCCGTTTGCGAAGCATAATGGTAAAGTTCTTCTGCCTTCAGATGCTGATATGATACTCCACTACTTGTCATCAAATACTGGATCTTCTTACTTTGAAATAAAGAGCACTATACAAAACAACTTAAGAAAAATCGTTTCCAGCTAGAGTTTTTTACGATTATTTCTCAGGCTTAGAATTTTAGTCGTAGACCAAGCCCGAACAGCATGTCATTGGTGGAATCATACTTTACAACAAGAGAGTTCCACCTCACAGTTATAGCCACTCTGCTATTGTTGAGCGATCGTCGGTATGGTGCCATAGTTAAGCTATGGCGCATTTAATAAACGTCAGCTTCATGCTCCCAGCAGCCTCGAGGTCGACATTTTATTAATGCCCGCATCAGGCCCCTTGTTGCTCAATCCAGGCCAACAGATCCGATAACCGCCACGCCACCGAGTTGCAGCCTAGCTTGAGCCGTGCCGGAGCCGCTCGCTTTCGTTCCAAGGTCCACCACTGAGTTCGGCTGACGCCGGTAATCGCGCGGCGATCCCCCTCCCGGACCAGTCGCTCACACTGTCCAGAACGAGCCAGAAGCTTGGTGCGCACCTCTTCCGAAGGCGGACTGAAGGTTTTATCAATCATCCTCCTCTACCCCCGAATCACCAGTGGGAATAGTGGGAAACTGGGAAAGTCCATCTCCATCCGGTAGCGCTTCCCAATACGCCTTGATGCGATCAGGCCACAGGGCGAAAAAACGCTCCGATCGATCCCGCAGCTTGATTTTCATGGTGCCACGGCTCTGCTCATTGGTTTCCATGAAATCTCTCTGGATAAGCGGCTCAATTTCCCGAGTGTATCGACTACGAAGGCCAAGCTCCTTGATCAGAGTATTTTTGGGTATCAGCCACTGCGTCTCACCGGCCACTTTGCGTCGCAGACCAATTGCTCTTCCGTAATCCCCCCGCTCTATGTCAACGAGGCGGTGATTCCATTTGTAAATCGCATCGCGAAGGCGAGCCAAAATGCGGTGCTCCTCCGAATTGAAGATGTGACCTCGGCTCCGAAGCCAGGCTCCAACTGCTTGGTGTACCGCTCGAACTGACTCCGCTTCCGACCAGGGGAGTAGATAGTTCCGGCAGGCTAGGCACAGAGCAGCGGTGATCAGTGCGAACCGCCTGATCACCCGGAGGACTTGCGAAGCCATATGAGAGGTCTTCCATTGGTCCGTCAACCGGGCGACCTCATTCTGGATATAGCCGGGCAAGTCATCCACATCTTCTGTGAGACGCTCAAGCCAGTGCCGGAACAGCGTGCCATGGTAGTGCCTGGTGCGGCTTTTCAACGCGTCCACGAACTCCTGGGGGCTGCTGAAGCCATGCACCTCGTCAAAGGCTCCAAATTTTCCAAAAACGGGGATCTCGACAAGACGATTCTCTTGGCCGGCTTTAACCGACTTTCCTATATCCTGAAACACTTCCGACAGCCATACCTCACCAGTACTTAACGCCAGCGTTCGCCAGTGCGTTTGTTCAGCAAGATCCCCTGAGATATTCGCACGCAGCTTACTGGCACCGGTCATTATGTGATACGTCGCCACATCGACATCTTCCGGCCGAGCCAGGCCAATCTCGTCCAACGCTAACAACATGTCGTTGTGCTCAGCAGCGACGGCTGCCAAGCCATTGGCAGTCGCTACCCAGTTCCTCACGAACGTTGGTGCTCCACAAACACTCGCGGCCACCTGCAGCAACGTCGTTTTCCCGGTGGAGCTATTACCAACCAAGTGAAAGGCCCCATTTTCAAGCTCCGCATGCTTTAGCAGGGGCGCCGCGAGTGCCACCCCGACGCTGAGGATCGCCAGCGGGTTGCCGCCACAGAGCTTCCCCACTTGATTCTGCCAGTCTTGAAGAGACCCGCTTTCCTGGAGCAACGGTGAGGTCGATAGCTGCCCTACAAAGTGGTGCTGCTCATCCGCCTGACCTGCCGTCCAGCTGCTCGTCGCGAAAATAGGCCCATGCCAGCCGCTGCGGTCGACGGTTGTGGCCGGAGGCGCCTTTGCCATTTCCTCCAGCAAATACCGCTGCAGTCGTGTCCAGCTAATATTGCCGGGTTCGAGGGGATAGCCGGTGTCCACCAACAGCTCTCGTATCTGACGAGCGTTATCACCGTTCAGAGTCCTCGCATACACCACCTCGCGCAGCAGGACGTTGTCCATATTTTTCCACTGCAGCAGCGCGCCGTGGCCGTGTTTTTTATTGGAGAGGCGGGTTCGGGCAACAACCTCTATCCACCCGCCAACCCTCTGCCACTCTTCAGAGCTGTAGCAGTACAGCCCTGAGTCTCTCAATTGATATTTCATTCGCGCCTCCGTCACAGCCGGTCTAGCCAGTCACGAACATCCTGAATCCGGAACCTGACGGCCCTTCCTTGCGGGCTTGGCTTTATGGGGGCAGGGAAACGACCGGCTTTCACGTACCGTCGAAGCGTGGCTTGCGAAAGCTGGGTGACGGCACAAACCTCTTCATAGGTGAGCAAACGCTCGTTCGTCTCGTTGAAATACTGTCGTTGCATAATCCACTCCTGATTCGTTGTTTAACGGTCAGGAGTGATTATGAATAGTCCTGAATTCACACCAGAACCGTGGAATTGGCCAATTTGGGCGCAAAGAGAAAAAGATATTAAAACGCTGAATTTAAAGGATAAATTTTAGGGTTTAGGCGCTTTCTATGTGGCGGCCATCGGTTTTTGGATAAATTCTGGCGAAAATGTGAACAGTCTCCGCTAGCCGCCATCATCACGGCATCATTTTATGAAGCGGTAACTCCCGCTGACTTTCACATGTGAAAGTCAATGCTGGACGTGATCAAAACAGCCTCTCAAAAAGCCTTGTCGAGACCCTGTTATTTCACGGGACGTGCCCGCATCACACCGGGGCTCCAAAAGGTCTCTTTCAAGCCCCTTGTAAGTGCCTCGAGGAAGCGGTGGGAATTGTTGTAGCGACGACAGTCAGTCCGGTTCCATCAAGCCTCCGGATACCGGTGTTGTCACTGAGGTGGGAGGCCAGGGTCCCAAATGAATAATGGAACGCGGATCCTTCAGCCCATGCGAGCTATTTCATGGCGCGCGGGAGCGCAGCGGCAAAGTCCCAAATCAGATAGTTACGTGGACAGGAATTGGAAAGGTCCCATGGCTTGGAGGAAGGAATCTGCCTCCGCCCCCGCCTTTGTGTCCAAAAAGGACAAAAGCACATGGCAGCTCAAAGCACTCGACGGATTACGATTGTTGGCAAATCCATAGCGAGGAGCCAGCCATGAGCAAACGAATGACTCACCAGGAAATCTGCGAAGAGTGGGAGTCGGTCAGCCGAGCCCAAAATTTGGACCATCGTCGCGGCACCGAAGCCGCCATCAGGCAGTGCCGCCAATTTCTGGCCGCGATTCAGCAACAAGCAGACGTGGAGCAAGCCAGATATCGCTATCTGGCGCAGCGGCTCTGTGATCACTTCTGGTCCCACAACGTCGCGCATCGTACCGACCAGACACCCGGCTATCCCGGGCACTTCGGCTGCCGCGTCCGACTCCGGAAAAGAAAGCTGGAGTTGTCCTGGTACTACAATCGCTTTGTACCGAAGAAGGGTAGTGAAGGCCGCTCGGTGTTCAGTGAATACATCCGCAAAGAAGGTCAGTATCGCTACCACAAACCGGCCTTCACGCGGGCCCAGGATTGGGAGCAACCGCTCATCATGGAGACTGAGACCGGTTTTGAGATGTTGCGAAGGCTCAATGCCAACCAGGCGGAGCTTTGTCGAATCGTGCGGAAAAGCGAGCGCCTTCTGAAAGATCTAGAGGACCACCTCCGTGGACTGAAGGAAGCTACCAGCGTGAGTTCAAGCCGCTCCAGCGAGGAGAGATGAGGGCTTTTGGCGGTAAAAGGCCTGTCGTTCACACCGCAGGTGTTGATTGTGTGGGGCTATTGATGGGGTCGCCCAGATTTTACATGGCTATATGCGCCGTTCTTTGCTGGTCTATCCGGGTCAAATCGGTTGAATGCGGCGTGGTACCTCTATATATTGATCAGTCAATCTAGTGTAGGGCTGCTCCGCCCACGAAACCATGCCGCCTCAGATGAGGCGGCAACACCATCGCCCATAGGAAGCGAAAACATGGCCGAGATGGAAGATCGCTGGTTATCCGTAGACGAAATAGGCAAGCACCTCGGTGTCAGCAATGACACCGTGTACCGCTGGATCGACAAGCACTCAATGCCCGCCCACCGCATGGGGCGATTTTGGAAGTTCAAAAAAGTCGAAGTAGATGAGTGGGTCAAGGGCGGAGGAGCCGCCGAGACGAGCAAAGGTGAGCGTTCCGAATGACCCAAGGCCGGTATCGCATCTCCTTCACGTCCGGCAGCCTGTATCACCGCGAATCGGTGAAGCTGGCCGAGCTGTACCTGTCGCTCCGTGACTGGGATGAGGTGCGGACTCAAGCTCTACATGACAACCTTCTACAGGCCAGAACGGAAAGCACGGCAAAGCGCACCTGTAGAGAGGCGGTTGCACGCCTGAAGACGTTGACCGAGAGCGAACTGACTTTCCTGGCCGAGGCAAACCACCAGGACCAGGCACATCTCCTGTGGGTTTCCGTGTGCCGCCTTTATCGCTTTATAGCGGACTTCGCGGTGGAAGTGCTACACGAACGGTTTGTAGCGATGAAGTTGGATCTCAGCTTTGAGGATTTCGACGCCTTCTATAACCGTAAATCGGAATGGCATGACGAACTGGATAATGCCAGCGCCTCAACGCGCGATAAATTGCGGCAGGTCCTGTTCAGAATGATGCGGGAGGTAGGGTTGTTAGCTAAAGACAAAACCATAAACGCAATACTGCTAAGCCCCAGGCTGGTTGAGTTGCTGCGTCAGAACAATCCTGACGAGTTTTTTTACTTCCCAGTCTATGAATCCGATATCAGGGGGATGTCAGCTTGAGAAAGGACATTGCCAAAATGCCGATGCAGGAGCGACTACAGCACCTGTTCAGCGTGGTTTCCGGCCAGCGATTCCTGAACAAACAGGGGCTGGGTAATGAAGTGCCTTTCTTCATCTGCCCCTACCGGCCTGAAGAAGCGGTCGAGATGGAGCGTCTTCAGCGGCAGTTGGTTAACCGGCTGGAGCAGGCGGGCATTCGGATTCTGAGCATCAACCTGTACGACCTGGCCGTCGATATTTTGAAAGAAAGAGACATCTGGGAGCAGGTGTTGGAGCTCGAGCCCACAGTCTCAAAGGATCAGCTGAAAGAGCTGCTACAGGGAGTGCTGGACCCGGAAGCCCATTTGGTGCCCGCTATTGCGGCAAAACTCCAGTCCGTTGAGTTTGACGTGCTGTTTCTCTCAGGGGTGGGCGAGGTCTTCCCCTACATACGCTCCCATAACGTGCTCAACAACTTGCAGAGCACCGCCAAAGACCAGCCAACGGTGATGTTCTTCCCGGGCTCCTATACCCACTCGCTGGAAACCGGGGCATCGCTGGATCTGTTCGGCAGGTTGCATGACGACAAGTACTACCGTGCGTTCAACATCTTTCATTACGAAGCCTGAGCGGACGATACGATTCGAGGCGTAATCATTAAGGGAAAGTACAATGACATTGAAGAATATTTTTCTAAAGCCCGTTGACCGCCCCATTGAAGGCGTTATCAAAGCCGACGATGAAGCCAGTCTTCGCCTCGAAATTGAAGAATACGTACTGACCAACGAAGTCGAGAAGCGTCTCGAAGAGTTCCTGGACGCCTACAATAACTACGAAGGGGCGAACGGGGTCTGGGTATCCGGCTTCTTCGGCTCGGGTAAGTCACACCTGCTTAAGATGCTGGCGCTTCTGCTTGAAAACCGCGAGATGGACGGTGCTACAACCCTGGACCTGTTCCTTCCCAAATGCAGCGAGAATGAAATTCTCCGGGGCGACCTGAAACGAGCTGTCTCAATTCCGGCGAAGAGCATTCTGTTCAACATCGATCAGAAAGCCGATGTCATCAGCAAAACCCAGATCGATGCGCTTCTGGCCGTGTTCGTTAAAGTCTTTGACGAAATGTGCGGTTACTACGGCAAACAAGGGCACATTGCCCAGTTTGAGCGCGATCTGGACGGCCGTGGCCTGTACGAACAATTCAAAGTCGAGTACGAGGCCATCGCCGGCCGCCCCTGGCAGAAAGGCCGGGAGCAAGCCCTTCTGGAAGGCCCGAATATTGCCAAAGCCTACGCCGCTGTGACCAGTGGCGACCCGCAGTCGGCAGCGGGCATTCTGGACAAGTACCGCAGCGAATACCGCGTTTCAATTGAGGACTTCGCGGACAATGTGAATGCCTATATCGAGAAGCAGGCAAAAGAGGGTGGCCACAAAGAGTTCCGCCTGAACTTTTTTGTGGACGAGGTCGGCCAGTACATTGCCGACAACACCAAGCTGATGACCAACCTGCAAACCATTGCCGAGAGCCTCGCCACTAAGTGTCGGGGCCGGGCCTGGATTATCGTCACCGCCCAGGAAGAGATGAAAAACGTGGTTGGCGAAATGGGCAAGCAGCAAGGTAACGATTTCTCGAAAATTCAGGCGCGTTTCAATAACCGCATGAAACTGTCCAGTGCCGATGTAGCGGAAGTGATCCAGAAGCGCCTGCTGACCAAAACCGAAGAGGGCGTTAACCAGCTGTCAGATCTTTACCACGATCAATCCAATAATTTTAAAACGCTCTTCGATTTTTCGGATGGTTCGGCTACCTATCGGAATTTCCGGGATCGCGACCACTTCATCCACAGTTATCCCTTTATCCCCTACCAGTTCGCGCTGTTCCAATCGGCGATCCAGAATCTGTCCCAGCACAACGCCTTTGAAGGTAAGCACAGCTCTGTTGGTGAGCGCTCCATGCTAGGGGTTTTCCAGCAGGTGGCCATCCACATCGGCAACCATGAGGTGGGCCAACTGGCCACCTTTGACCTGATGTTTGAAGGCATCCGCTCTGCACTGAAATCACAAATACAGCGGGCGATTATTCAGGCCGAGAACCACCTCGATAATGCCTTCGCCATTCGTCTGCTGAAGGCCCTGTTCCTGGTCAAATACGTCAAGGAATTCAAGCCCACGGTGCGCAACCTTTGCGTGCTGATGCTGGATGCCTTCGATCAGGATCTGCCGGCACTTCGCACCAAGGTCGAGGAGGCCCTGAGCCTTCTGGAGCAACAGACCTACATACAGCGCAACGGCGACCAGTACGAGTACCTGACGGACGAGGAAAAGGACGTCGAGCAGGAGATCAAGAACACAGAGGTCGAATCATCGGACGTGGCTGACGAGCTGGAAAAGATCGTTTTCGACTTTGTCATCAAGCAGCGCAAAATCCGCTATGACGCAGGCTCCTCCCAGAACCAGGGGCAAGACTACTCCTATTCGCGCAAACTGGATGATCGTCTGCATGGGCGTGAATACGAACTCTCGATCAATGTCATCAGCCCGTTCCACGAGCATACCGACAATGAGCAAATGCTCCGTACAGCCTCAACCTATAAGGCGGACGAGCTCTTCGTGCTCATGCCGTCGGACGAGCGCCTGGTGCGTGATCTGCTCATGTTCAAGCGCACCGAGAAGTACATCAAACAGAATATCTCTGTTACCCAGCAGGAAGCTGTCAAGCGGATCCTGAATGATAAAGGCTTCCAGAACCGTGAGCGCGAGGCCAGGCTCCGGCAGCAGGTTCAGACCCTCATTGGCAAGTCCAAATTGCTCATTGGCGGCGCCGATGTGGAAGTGGCGAATGAGGACCCCCAGACCCGCATTATCCGGGGCTTCCATGAGCTGATTTCACGGGCTTACCCCAACCTCCGCATGTTGCGCGGCGTTTCCTACACGGAAAACGACATCAACAATTGCCTCAACCGTACAGACGATGGCCTTTTCGGTAACGACGCCACGGCCCTGGCGGAATCCGAGCAGGAAGTGCTGGCGTTCATTCAGAGCAACAACCGGGGCGGTGTCCGTACCACCCTCAAGGGCTTGCTGGAAAAATTCGAACGCAAACCCTACGGCTGGTATTACGCCGCGATTCTCTGCACCCTGGCCAACCTGTGTGCCCGTGGCAAGGTGGAGGTTCGTCTCGACGGTAACATCCTGGAGGACAGCGAGCTGGAGCGCGCCCTGCGCAACACTCACGGCCACGGCAACGTGGTGCTGGAACCACAGATTGAGTTCACCGCCTCTCAGGTCCGAGCCCTCAAGTCGTTCTACGAGGACTTCTTCGACAGCCCGCCCCGCAGCAGCGAAGCCAAAGCCCTGGGTAAAGAGGCTGGCGAAGCCTTTCAGGACATGTTCCACGACCTGGATCGGCGGATAGCGCAGGTCGATCAGTACCCGTTTCTCAATGCTTTGAAGCCGGCCCTGGAGACGCTGAAAGAGGTCGCCGGAAAGCCCTACACCTGGCACCTGACGGAATTGGGCAAGCAGGAAGACCAGCTGCTGGGCCTGAAAGAGGATGTCATCGACCCCATCCGCAAGTTTATGGGCGGTTCACAAAAAGACATCTACAACCAGGCTCGGTCCTTCCTGCAGAGCCAGGAGCCCAACTTTATCTATGTGTCCGGGGATGAGATCGAGCAGATCCGCACCATCCTGAACGACCCTAACTGCTACAAGGGAAATCGCATTCAGCAGCTGAAGGGCCAATTGGACAGTCTACAGAGCCGCATCGACGAGAAAGTGCAGCAAACCCGCTCCCAGGCAGAAACGTCCCTAAAGACCATGCAAGAACGCATGCAAAGCATGGATGAGTATCAGTCCCTGCCGGAGCCGCGCCAGGATGAGCTCAACAAACCGTTCCGGGATCTGGTCGATTATATCGGGCAGGAGCGCCTGATTGCCGTGATCAAGGACCGGACCCGATACTTTGAAGAAGAGGGCTACCAGAAGCTGCTGGGCAAAATGGTGGCGCTGGCCAATCAGAAATCAGCACCGGCAGACGACCCCGATCAGCCCCCAGGTGGGCAGAGTGAAGACCTGCACGACAGGGGGCCTCACGAGATCAAGGAATCGCCCGCGGACTACGTTCACACCCGCAACCTCCGTGTCGCGTTCGACAAGGCCTGGCTGGCCGACGAGGGGGATGTGGACCGCTATCTGAATGCCCTGCGCGAGGCCCTGCTGGTTGAAGTCCAGCAAGGCCGCAAGGTCCAGATCTAAGCGTGCCGAACCGTCTAATCGGTCAAAGTTGGGGATAGCCATGCACGAAGCCGAACAGGAAATCCAGGCGCTCATTCGCGGCGGCGAAAGCCTTGCCGTCGAGTTCAAAAGCGACGTCAAAAGCCTGCCGGACCGGGATCTGGTAGCTGCGGTGGTGGCCCTGGCCAACACCGAGGGCGGCGACCTGTTCCTGGGCGTTGAAGACGATGGCACCCCGACTGGGCTGCATGCCAATCACCGCAACCTCGCCGGCCTGCCCGCGCTGATTGCCAACAAGACCATTCCCTCGCTGGCTGTGCGCGTTGAGTCCCTGGAGCTGGACGGGCAACCTATTGCCAGGATCCAGGTGCCCAAGTCCCGGCAGCTGGTGTCCACTTCGGATGGCCTGCTGCAACGTCGGCGCCTGAGAATGGACGGCACTCCAGAGGCTGTGCCCTTCTACCCCCATGAGTTTGTTCAGCGCCAGTCAAGCTTGGGGGTAACGGACCCCTCGGCCTTGCCGGTGGAAAACCTCGCGGTTGAGGACCTGGACCCGATTCAGCGCATCCGCATCCGCAACGCCATCAAGAAGTACGGTGGCGACCAGAGCCTGATGCCCCTGGCGGATGATGAGCTGGACGGCGCCCTGGGGCTGACTGTGAGCGTGGGAGGCATGCGCCGCCCTACGGTTGCAGGCCTGTTGCTGCTAGGGAGTGAGATGCAGCTCCGGCAACACCTACCCTCCCACGAGGTAGCCTTCCAGGTGCTGCGCGGTACCGATGTGCTGGTCAACGAGTTCTACCGCAAACCGCTGCTGGAGACGTTTGAAGAGGTCGAAGTGCTGTTCCGCGCCCGGGTGGAGGAAGAGGAGATTCAGGTCGGGCTGTTTCGCGTGCCCATCCCCAACTTCGACCGTCGAGCCTTCCGGGAAGCCTTCGTAAACGCCCTGGTTCACCGCGACTACAGCGCCCTGGGTGCCGTGCACGTCAAACTGGACGACGACGGCCTGAGCATCAGCAATCCCGGTGGTTTTGTGGAGGGCGTCAACCTGGACAACCTGCTGGTGGCTGACCCTCGCTCCCGTAACCCATTGCTGGCTGACATCATCAAGCGCATTGGCCTGGCCGAACGCACTGGCCGAGGCATCGACCGGATCTTCGAGGGTATGCTCCGCTACGGGCGCACCGCCCCCGACTACTCCATGTCGTCCGCTCACACCGTCTCCGTGCGCATGAGCGCAGCGGACGCGGACGCCGAATTCCTGCGGATGATCGTCGAGCGTGAGGAACAGACCGGCGCCGCCATGCCCATCGACAGCCTGATCATCCTGTCCCGGCTGCGCAATGAGCGGCGCTTAAGAACGGCGGACCTGGCCAAATCCGTGCAAAAGCCCGAAACCGTGGTCCGGGGCACCCTGGAAAAGCTGGTGGAAGCAGGCATGGTGGAAGCCCACGGCACCGGCAAGGGCCGCACTTACACCCTGAGCGCCAAGGTTTACCGGGGGGCGGGACAGAAGGCGGCCTACGTTCGCCAGGCGGGGTTCGATGCCATCCAACAGGAGCAGATGGTGCTGAATTTCATCGATACCCACGGCAGCATCAAACGAGCGGATGCCGCTGATCTGTGCCATATCAGCCCTTTCCAAGCCACTCGGCTGCTCAACCGCTTGAAAGACAAGGGTGTGATACGCCCGGTAGGCCAGGGGAAGGGGACTCGATATGAGCGAAGCTGATAAAATACGTGCGGCGCACGAAAAATACGAGCGGATACGAGCGCCGCGCGTATTTCCGCGTGCAAGTGAGGGCAGTGGCCGACCGGGTGCTGGATCAGGGGATAGTGAACAATCGGGAAGTAATGATGATAGACCGGCTTGAACTCAAAAACTTTACGTCATTCGGTGATCTGGACATCGATTTCTCATCCAAGATCAACGTGATCATTGGCGAAAACGGTACCGGCAAAACACACTTGCTCAAGGCGGCCTATGGGCTTTGTGCCGGCGCATCGTTTTTCAAGAGCAAGCCGGATCTCGGTAAAGCCGAGCTCGAAGCGGCATTGACTGCCAAGTTTTTGCGCCTGTTCATGCCGCTGGATAACAAGCTCGGGAAGATGCACCTCCATGGGGCCAGGGAACACG
Organism: Thalassolituus sp. UBA1087; assembly: GCA_002314145.1. Taxonomy (GTDB): domain Bacteria; phylum Pseudomonadota; class Gammaproteobacteria; order Pseudomonadales; family Oceanobacteraceae; genus Venatoribacter. The sequence continues at coordinate 21,595 of DCCG01000029.1, forward strand.
CCACTTTAACCGCACAGTTTGCAGAAGGGCAGAAGGTCAACGCGACCTTTTTCAACAACTCCTCTGAGCTTTCGATCAAGAATTCACAAAGCTACGCCAAGTACCGAGCAGAGCCGGTGTTCATCCCAACCAAAGAGGTGCTCTCTCTGGTCAAGGGCATGGCCGACGAAACTCACGACCAGAAAACGGTCGAGCTGATATTCGATGATGGCTACGTCGATCTTGCCAAGGCCCTGACCAAATCCAGTGATGAAGACCTGGACGCGCGAATCAACGAAGATCCGAGGTTGAATTCGATCATTCCGCAATTGGTCAGTCTTATTGGTGGGCGCTATCAATGGGAAAACGGCGGGTTCTGCTTCCAGCCGGGTGAATATCGGGAAAAGCCCTCTCCTAAACGAACCAATTCCAAGTCCGCCCAAGCGTATCAGGACTCCACCGTGACGGAGTTCGTCGCAGAAAGCGGTCGTCAGTACTCCAGCAGCATGACAGCGGAAGGCTTCAGAAAGATCGGTATTCTGCACAGGTTGCTAAGTAACGGCGTGCTGTCTCCTGGTTCCAGTGGCCCCCTGTTCTGGGACGAACCAGAATCCAATATGAACCCCAAGCTGATGAAGCTGCTTGTTCAGGTTCTTCTGGAGCTCGCTCGAAATAACCAGCAGGTCATTCTCGCCACCCATGATTATGTACTGCTCAAATGGTTTGACCTCCTGGCCCGCCCAGGGCAGGGAGATCATATTCGCTTCCATGCACTGGTCAACAAAGGTGGCCAAGTCACTATTCAATCAGCGGATAGCTATAAAGAGCTGGATAACAATGCCATAGCGAACACATTCAATGATCTGTATGACGAAGAGATCAAGCGCTCGCTCGGGGGTAAGACATGACTCTTCTCTCTGAGGATGACCTGGAATTCGATTTCAGCGATGCGATTGATGCCGTCCGCTTTGATGACGACGCACTACATGGGCAAAGCACCATGAAGCGAGTTGATTTTATTGCGGAGTATGAGGATCGCTTCGTTTTTGTGGAAGTAAAAGACCCTGACAACCCTGTCGCGGCCAATCCTGAAGCATTCAGACAAAAGCTCGTCAGTGGCAATTTAATACCGGATTTAGCCGGGAAGTATAGAGACAGCCTCTGGTTCCGAGCCCTCAGCGGTAAGGTGGGAAAACCAGTTCATTATGTCGTCCTGCTTTCCATGGCCGCTCTCGATCCCGCATTGCTGCTCGCCAAACAAGATCAGCTGCACCGCTGCCTGCCGTTGAATCACAAAGACTGGTCTCTGCCGTTTGCACAGGCGTGCGTAATTCTCAACCTGGACCAGTACAAGAAACAATTTGGAACCCATACCGTCCGCAGAATAAGTGCGGGAGCCTAATTCATGGAAACATCGAAACTTAAAAAATTCGCCCAATTCGCTCGCCGCAGCCTCCTCGAACAGGTTACAGCCAAGCTCAAACTAGTACTCGCCGATGAGAGTCCCGCCCGGAGAGAAAGGCCACAGGCGATTAAAAAGCTGGAAGAGGCGGTAACCGACCAAGGCAAAGAGCAGGTTATCGAGCGGGTGGCCTACATCTGGTTCAACCGCTTCTGCGCCCTGCGTTTTATGGACGTGAATCGTTACAACCGCATTGGCATTGTTTCCCCTGCTGAGGGGCAGTTTCAGCCCGAGATCCTGGCGGATGCCAAAATGGGCCATATCGATGAAGAAATGGTGTCGGAGTCAACCCGTCAAAAGATCTTCGCTCTGCTGGACGGCAAAACACCCAGTCAGGATCCGCAGGGGGAAGCCTATCGCCTACTGGTCGTAGCTGCCTGTAACTACTGGTACAGCGCAATGCCGTTCTTGTTCGAGCGTATTGACGACTACACCGAGCTTTTGATGCCGGATGATCTGCTCTCAGGCAACTCAATCCTGGCCTATACCCGCGAGGCCATGACGCCGGATGCCTGTGAAGATGTCGAGGTTATTGGCTGGCTGTATCAGTTCTATATCTCCGAGAAGAAAGACCAAGTATTTGCTGATCTCAAGAAGAACAAGAAGGTTACTCCCGAGAATATCCCGGCGGCGACCCAGCTGTTCACGCCGCACTGGATTGTCCGATATTTAGTGGAAAACTCTCTGGGACGCCTCTGGATGCTCAACCGTCCCAACTCCGGCTTGATCGAGCAGATGGATTACTACATCAAGCCGGAAGATCCAGAGACCGACTTCCTGCGGATCAATAGCCCGGAAGAGATCAAGATCTGTGACCCGGCCTGCGGCTCGGGACACATGCTGACGTATGCATTCGATCTGCTGTATGCGATTTATGAGGAGGAAGGCTACGAACCTGCCGATATTCCGGCCAAGATTCTGACCCATAACCTGTACGGCATTGAGATCGACGAGCGTGCCGGCGAGCTGGCCGCCTTCGCACTGACAATGAAGGCACGGGCCAAGCAGCGACGGTTCTTTCGTAAGCCAGTTCAGCCCAATATTTGTGTGCTGGAGAGTGTGCGCTTCGACGAGGGTGAGCTAAAGGAATACATGGACTTTGTCGGGCGTGATCTGTTCACCGCTCCGCTGCAAACTACCCTGCGCCAGTTCGAAGAAGCCGACAACTTCGGCTCTCTGATTCGTCCCGATGTCACCGACGTGGAGGGTATGTTCAGGATTCTGGAATCAAAGAACGTCTCCGGGCAGCTGTTTATCAGCATGACCCATCAGAAGGTGCTGCAAGCCCTGCGACAGTCCGATTACTTGAGTCCCAAATACCATGTGGTGATTGCTAATCCGCCCTATATGGGCGGGGGCGGTATGAATGGCCGATTGAAGGTTTTTGCTCAAGACAATTACAAGGCAAGTAAATCGGATCTGTTTGCGATGTTTATTGAGCGCAATCTTGATCTTGGGACTGCAAGTTCTTTTGTTGCAATGATAACCATGCAAAGCTGGATGTTCTTGACTTCATTTGAAAATTTACGAACCAAGCTGTTAAATCAACAAACTCTCATTTCATTAGCTCATTTGGGGCCGCGTGCATTCGACAGCATAGGAGGCGAAGTTGTTTCTACGGTTGCGTTTGTGCTGAAGAACGCCTCTGACAAGGCTTACAAGTCCTCAAATGTTCGCCTAGTTGAAGGACGAAATGAACAAGAAAAGATGCGTCTTTTTGCCAAAGCTATAAAAGGCGAAATGCCAGAAATTTGCCATCTCGCTTCTGCTATCGACTTCAAAAAAATACCAGGAAGTCCATTCGCCTATTGGGCGAGTGAGCGGATCAAAGATGCTTTTAATAGACCAAAGATTGAGTCTCTAACAATTTCAGATGGTCAAACAAAAACAGGTGACAACGACAAATACCTAAGATGTCTCTGGGAAGTTAACGCTTCATCAATAGGTGTAGATAATAAATGGGTTAAGCATCCAAAGGGCGGTGGTTTTCGCCGTTGGTATGGAAATGTTGATAATCTAATTGATTGGTCTGAGACAGCGAGAAAACATTATCGGAGTGACCGCGTTGCTAGGATATTGCCAGAATACTTATGGTGGAAAAAAGGCTTTTGTTGGACGCTTATAACAACCGGAAAACAGTCATTTAGGATTGTCAGTAATGACGAGATATTTAATCTCGCGGCTCCAACTTTGTTTCCAAAAAACGAAACAAACCTATTTCTATTGTTAGGTTTGGTAAATACTCCAATAACGGAATACATTACAAAATTGATGAATCCGACGATCAACATGAACGTCGGTGAGATTCAAAGCATCCCTTTAGTCGACGTTGATAAAAACGCAGTAGATGGCATCGTTAAATCCTTGGTGGATCTTTCGGGTGAAGATTGGAACTCCTACGAAACATCCTGGAACTTCACTATCCTTCCGGTGCTAAATCCCGACTACCGTCAGACAGCTCTAAAGGCCACCTACCAGAAGCTCCGCGAACACTGGCGGGAGATGACACTGGAGATGCAGCGGCTGGAGCAAGAAAATAACCGCATCTTTATTGAAGCCTACGGTCTGCAGGATGAGCTGGATGAAGAGGTTGACCTCAATGAAATCACCCTGACCTGCAACCCGCACTATCGCTACGGCGGCGACAAGAGCGAGGACGAGCTGGAGGCGCTGCTGCTGGCCGACACCATGCGCGAGCTTGTCTCCTACGCCGTGGGCTGCATGTTCGGTCGCTATGCGCTGGACAAACCGGGTCTCGTCCTGGCCAATCAGGGCGAGACCATCGAGGACTACCTGAAGCAGATCCCAGAGCCGAGCTTCCCGGCGGATGATGACAATGTCATCCCCATGCTCGATGGTGACTGGTTTACTGACGACATCACCGAGCGTTTCCGTGAATTCCTGCGCATCGCCTTTGGCGAAAAGCACTATGACGAAAACCTCCGCTTTGTCGAGCAGGCACTGGGCAAGGACATCCGCAAGTACTTCCTGAAGGACTTCTACAACGATCACGTGCGTCGTTACAAAAAGCGCCCCATCTATTGGCTGTTCTCCTCTCCCAAGGGCTCATTCAACGCGCTGATCTACATGCATCGCTACCAGCCACACACCGTGGGCACGGTGCTGGAGTATCTGCGGGATTTCAAAGATGAAAAGCTGCAAGCCCGGAAGAACCATCTGGAGGCCGTCAGTATCAGCGCCGGGGCCTCCCAGGGTGATAAGACCAAGGCCCTGAAAGAGATAGAGAAGATCAACAGGATCCTTGCCGAGCTGGATGACTACGAGCGGGATGTGCTTTATCCCCTGGCCACCGAGCAGGTGGAGATCGATCTCGATGACGGGGTGAAGGCCAATTATCCGAAATTTGGCGACGCCTTGAAGAAAATTCCAGGCTTGTCCTGAAGCAGTAAGGAGCTGTCGGTATGGCAGGTGAGTACGAAAAGGCCATTACTATCAAAGACGCGATTGATGCCATCAATCAACGAGACTATCTGTTGCCGGCAATACAGCGGAAATTTGTCTGGAGCAGCCATCAGATCTGCGTGCTGTTCGACTCCATCATGCGGGGCTACCCCATCAACACCTTCATGATGTGGGAAATCAAGGATGATGGCATCAAGAACGACTACAAGTTCTACGAGTTCCTGAAATCCTACTGCCAACGTTTTAGTGAGGAGAATCCTCACGTCCCAACCAATGCGAGTTATAAGGATTTCAGGGCCGTCATCGATGGCCAGCAGCGTCTTACATCCCTCTATATCGGCCTCTGCGGTACCTATGCGTACAAGAAGCCAAGAGTTTGGTGGCCTAGCACTCGCGACGATAAGGTGTTGCCGCCCCGCAAGCTGTATCTGGACCTGAATGCACCACTGGAATCGGAAGACGATGAATCGCTGATGTATTACAACTTCCGATTCCTCACAGATCGGCAATATAAAGACTCATTGGCTGCAGAGACCCCAGCCCACCACTGGCTTTGCATGCATGAAATACTCAGGTATCCACACCACGAAAGTAGCGATGATGTGCTTTTGGAGGTGGTAATGCCAGAGCTCGAGCGACGAGGACTCAGTACAAATACCTTTGCCCGAAAGACACTGCTGAAAGTTTATGACGTCATTCGTTCCCAGCGGATCATCCACTACTTCAATGAGAACAGTCAGCAAATCGACCATGTTTTAGATGTATTTATCCGAACCAACAGCGGAGGCACCAAGCTGGACTTTTCTGACCTTCTGATGTCGATTGCCGTTGCCCACTGGGATGGAGATTTTCGGAAAGAACTTGACGACTTGACCCAGCACATCCATCAGAACACGGAGATGGGTTTCTACATAGAGCGTGACTGGTTGTTGAAAACCTGCTTGATGCTCACGGAAGCCGATGTCCGTTTCAAAGTGAGAAATTTCAAGGGCGAGCAGGTTGCCCGAATCCACCAAGAGTGGCCCGAGATCAAAGAATGTATTACCGAAACATTCCGCCTCGTGCGGCGGTTCGGTATTACGCCGCAATCCCTGACCTCCAGAAACGCTGTTATTCCAATCTGTTACTACTTGTATAAGAAGTGCTCTTCAGGAGAGCCACTCTTCAGGAAAATTAATAACCTGGCGAAATGCCATGAGCAACGTGCGGTAATCAGCCAATGGTTTTACATGGCGCTGTTGAAAGGGGTCTTTGGCGGTCAAGCTGACTCCATTTTAAGCAGCATGAGGGATGTTCTAGTAAAACACCTCACCGACGATACCTTCCCGTTGCCCGCCATCATCGAGCGTTACAAAGCGACGAACAAGGATCTGCGTTTCGATGAAGAAACCCTCGATAAACTGCTGGAAACGCAGCACGGAGAGGGGCGCTGCCGCGCGTTACTGCATTTGCTGTTCCCGGAAATGAACGTTTCAGAGGTATTTCACATTGATCACCTTCACCCAAGGGCAGCTTTTGACAAGAAATTGCTAAATAAAGCTAGCTTCTTACAGGATGACGAGCATTTGATGGCGTTTTATCGTAATCCAGTCCACTGGAATGCGATCCCCAATCTTCACCTATTGAATCATTCGCAAAACCTTGCGAAGAAAGACCGCCCTTTGAAGGAATGGCTTTCTGACCAGAATGTGCACCTGACCCCTGGTGATCTGCTCATCGAGAATGTGGATTTGGAATTTACTTCATTCAAGGCGTTCTATCTGGCAAGGCGAGAAGCCCTAAAACAGCGCTTGATATCCCGAGTTTACATGTCCGCGCCGTTGGCGGCGGAGAGTGTGGCTGACAGTGAAGACGAAGAGCTGGAAGAGGTGGTCTCATGAGCAGCCAGATTCAAACGGCTCTGACGCGACTGTTTGATAAGCACCGGATCATTTTCTGGTACGACACCAAGCAAGAGCTGCGCGGTGACTTCGAGACGGTTTCCATCCCGCACGTGGAGAAACTGGAAATCGCCAACAACGAGTACGGCCTGAAATATCGTGTTCTGCGGGAGTCACCCGACCAGAAGTTTCTTCTGTACAAAGAAGGACCGCAACCAGAGGATCTGGACAACTGGTTGCTGGACGTACAGCTGGCCCACGGCGAGTTCCGGACTGACCAGGTGGCCATCTGGCTATCCGAACTGGAATTGGGCCTGGAGTTTGCCGAGGTGGCCCAGGCTCACGCGGAGTTTTTCCAGGCGATCAAGCGCAAGGAGGCGTTGAAGAAGTTCCTGAAATCGGACGACACTGCCGGCCAGCTGCGCCTGAAGATGCTGGCCGTGTGTGCCGGTAGCGAGCCCCGTATGGACTCGGTGGTGGAAACCCTGCTGCAGCAACTGGCGGAAGAGCGCGATGATGGCATTCGGCTGATTGAGCGTTGCGGTCTGGATAGCTTCCTGTGGGAGCAACTGGCCCGTTTCTACGGCTATGAGGCCAGTGAACCCAGCCTGCGCGACTTTGTGATCGAGCTGTTCAAGTCCTGCTACGCCATGGGTACCGATGGCGAGGTCAAACTGACCGGCGATGCCCTGGTGTTCCTCAAACGCTGGAAAGACAGCCGGCAGTTCGAGCAGGGGTTTGAAACCCTGTCTGCCGAGTGTGCCGGGGTGCTGGGCATTGAGCAGGATCTCGGTAAACGGGACTTCCGGGACCTGGTTGAGCTGGACTACTTCCGGCTAATCGATCAGAAGATTATCAGTGACCTGGTGCGGGCGGTGGTAGGCCGCACGGTCACCAGCGGCGATGTGGCACTGTGGGTGCGGCAGCGGCGCCAGGGACATTGGTACGGGGAGTTCCGCCACCTGTATGAAGCCATTGAGTTTGCGGCCCGTTTTGTCCAGATGCTCGGTGAGGCTCGTCTCACCATGGACAGCCTCTCAGACGGCGTCCAGCGATACAGCCGCTCCTGGTACCAGCTGGATCAGCTCTACCGCAAGTTTACCTATCATGTGCGTATGTCCGGCCAGGCATCGTTGATGGGCGAGCTCAGTGAGCAGGTGGAGAACCTGTATTCCAACAACTACCTGCTCAAGCTGGGCGATGGCTTCCAGGTTCACGTGGATGCCGCGCCGCGCTGGGAGGCCTATCCGGTCGTTCAGCAAAAAGCCTTTTTCGACCACTGGGTTCGCCCGTACCTGCGGAAGGACAAACGGATTTGCGTGATCATTTCCGACGCCATGCGCTATGAGATTGGTGATGAGCTGCTGGGCCTTATCCGGCAGGAAGATCGCTACAGCGCGGAGCTCGAACCGGCTCTCTCGAACCTTCCCAGCTATACGCAGCTCGGTATGGCGGCGCTGCTGCCCAACAAGTCCTTGGCGATCGCCGACAACGATACCGGCACGGTACTGGTGGATGGCCAAAGCTCACAGGGCACGGTCAACCGTACCAAAATCCTGCAGGCCGCCCTGGATGGGCGGGGCCAGGCCGTTAAGGCGGAGGATTTTATGCAGCTCAACCGGGACGACAGCCGGGAGCTGCTCAAGGGTAATGATGTGCTGTACATCTACCACAACCGCATCGATCACACCGGCGACAAGATGCATTCAGAGGGGCAGGCCTTTGAAGCCGCAGAACAAACCCTGGGTGACCTCATTCGTCTGATCAAGAAGCTCACGGCGGCCAACGCCAATAACCTGCTGATCACCGCTGACCACGGCTTTATTTACCAGAACCGTGAGCTGGATGAGAGTGATTTCCTGGGCGATGCCGTTTCTGGCGATGATATTCGCTACCGGGACCGTCGGTTCGTGCTGGGTAAGGGGCTGTCCGCCTCTCCGGCGTTCCATCACTTCTCGTCCGAGCAGCTTGGGCTGGATGGCGACATGGAAGTGCAGATTCCCAAGTCCATCAACCGGCTGCGCCTCAAAGGCTCTGGCAGCCGCTTTGTGCATGGCGGCGCATCCCTTCAGGAGGTTGTGATTCCGGTCCTGAAGGTTAACAAGAAGCGCCAGAGTGATGTCAGCGCCGTTGAGGTGGACATCCTGCGTGGGGCCAGCTCGGTGATCACGTCCGGCCAACTGGCCGTCACCTTGTATCAGTCCGGGCCGGTTACCGAGAAAGTACAGCCTCGCCGTCTGCGGGCCGGGATTTATACCCAGTCAGGGGAGTTGATTTCAGACAGTCACGAACTGTCGTTTGACCTGACCTCGGAGAATCCCCGCGAGCGGGAGCTTCAGGTGCGCTTTGTGCTCAGCCGCAAGGCGGACGAGGCCAACGGCCAGGAGGTCTTCCTAAAGCTGGAAGAACAGCACGCCGGCACCTCCCACTACAAGGAATACAAGTCGCTCAGGTATTTGATGCGGCGGTCCTTTACCAGCGATTTTGATTTCTGAGGGTTATAGCCAATGAGCACGCTTGACCAAAAGATCAACGAACACTTCCCCGGGTTGGTGGTGCGCAAAGACCTGGTGAAAACGGTCAAGGGCAACGCCATCGTCCCCTCATATGTGCTGGAGTATCTGCTTGGCCAGTACTGCGCCACCAGCGATGAGGCCACGATTCAGACCGGGATTGAAACGGTCAAGGAGATTCTCGCCAAGCACTATGTCCACCGTAATGAAGCCGGATTGGTGCGCTCTAATATCAAGGAAAAGGGGCGCTACAAGGTCATCGACAAGATCAGCGTGGCCCTGAATGAGAAGACGGATGCCTACGAGGCGCAGTTCTCCAACCTGGGAATCAAGAAGGTATTGGTGGATTCGGGGACCGTGAAGGCCCACCCCAAACTGCTGGTAAGCGGCGTCTGGTGCATTGCGGACATCGAATACGTATTTTCTGAAGACCAGAACGTCAGCCCCTGGATTCTGTCCACCCTCAAGCCGATTCAGCTATCTCACTTCGACTACGACGCCTACGTTGCCGCGCGGCAGCAGTTCAGCACCGATGAGTGGATTGACCTGCTGATCCAGAGTATCGGCTTTAACCCGGAGATGTTCGGACGGCGCAGCAAGCTAACCCAACTGGTCCGCTTGATTCCGTTTTGCGAGCGGAACTACAACCTTATTGAACTTGGCCCCAAGGGGACGGGTAAATCCCACGTTTACTCCGAATTCTCGCCCCATGGGATCCTGGTATCGGGTGGTGAAGTCACCGTACCCAAGCTGTTTGTGAATAACTCCAGCGGCAAGATCGGCCTGGTGGGCTACTGGGATTGCGTGGCCTTCGACGAGTTCGCCGGCAAGCAGAAACGCGTCGATAAAGCACTGGTCGACATCATGAAGAACTACATGGCCAACAAGTCCTTCTCCCGGGGCGTGGAAACCCTGGGCGCCGAGGCGTCCATGGTGTTCGTGGGGAACACCCGGCATACCGTGCCTTACATGCTGAAGCATTCGGACCTGTTCGATGAGCTGCCGGACAAGTTCTACGATTCTGCCTTTCTGGACCGAATCCACTTCTACATCCCCGGGTGGGAGGTCGATATCATCCGGGGCGAGATGTTCTCCGACGGCTATGGCTTCGTGGTGGACTACCTTGCAGAAATCCTGCGCTCGATGCGGAACTACGATTATTCCGATCAGTACCGGGAGTACTTTACCCTCTCTTCGGATATCTCGACCCGTGACCGGGACGGTATCAACAAGACATTTTCCGGCTTGATGAAGATCCTGTTCCCCCAGGGCGGAGCAACCAGGGATGAGGTTGAAGAAGTACTGCGTTTTGCCATCGAGGGGCGAAAGCGGGTCAAGGACCAGTTACAGCGGATCGACACCACCTACGGTGAAGTCCGATTTTCCTATCAGGATCAACAAGGCCAGGAAATACTGGTCACAACACTTGAGGAGGAAGAGTACCCAGGCTACTACCACCAGACGGTCTCGACAACTGATGACGAGGGAGTAGAACCCGAGCCAACAGCGGACGTTAAAGGTATCGAGTCCAAAGAGCCGAATGCCCCCGAGCCCGTACTGAAAGAAAAGCACCTGACCTTCCAGGAAAATCAGAAGGGCATCTCATTCGACGGCTTGTTTGGCGCTTACCTGAAAGGAGCCAGCAGGATCACTGTTACAGACCCCTACATCCGGCTTTTCTACCAGATCCGCAATTTCATGGAGTTTCTCGAAGCCATCGTGAAGAACAAGGCCGAGGAAGATGAAGTGGCGGTTCACCTCGTCACCGTCCGGGACGAGTTCAAGGGTGATCTGCAAGACGAGAGTTTCGAAAAGATTCAGGAATCCGCTCGCACCGTGGGCATAGACTTCACCTGGGAGTTTGACGAAAGCGGCACCATTCACGCGCGTCATATCGTTACAGACCACGGCTGGAAGATTTCACTGGATCGGGGGTTGGACATCTTTCAGCACTACGAGATGAATGAAGCCTTCGCGTTTGCCAACCGGTTGCAGCAGTTTCGGTCGAGTAAAGCCTTTGAGGTTACGTTTATTAAACAAAAGCCGAATGGAACTGAGGGGGAATAACATGAGCAGCGTAACGGCATCACTGACCAAATGGTTTTCAGGGCGCGCCCAGTGGTTCCAAGTCGCTGCCATTCGATCCATTGAGAAGGTGGAACGTTAACTCAGGTGAACTGAGAGATTTTCGGCGCCGCGCTACGGAGGCACTATGCAACTAAACCGCGTACAGATAAAGAACTTCCGTCTTCTTCGGGATGTTGAACTTTTTCTTGAAAGCGAGACTTCTGTAATTGTGGGAAGGAACAACAGCGGCAAAACATCCCTATCCGAAGTCATTCGGCGATTCACATCGGACAAGAATGCGACATTTTACCTTCAAGATTTCTCAACCGAGTGTTATGAGGAGTTCTGCGCAGCGTTCAAGGCGGAGAGAGAAGGAAAGGAGGAATCAGAAATACGCACGCTTCTTCCAATTATCGAACTGCGCTTGTTCTTCCGTTATAACTCTGCACAGCCGCGACTTGGACCACTCGGCGAATTTATAGTCGATCTTGATATGGCATGCGATGAAGCTCTCGTTGTAATGCGATTTGAGCCGATGGATGGAGCGATCAACCGACTGTTCGACGGACTTCCTGAAGAAATCACTGATGCGACACGGAAACTGTTCTTTCGTGAAATCGCTGCGCGCATCCACAATCTGTACGGCATTAAAGTCTGGGCGGAAGACCCTAATGATGCGTCGAATCGTAAAGAAAGTTCTCAGGCCGCCGTCAGGACCTTGCTAAAAACAGGCTTTATCAACGCACAGCGTGGCCTTGACGATATCACCACCAAGGAAAGCGATGTTCTCGCCAAGGTGCTGGAAGGATTGTTCAATAACGCATCACTGGATACCGCGGATGAGAAGGAGCGCAAAATAGCCGAACAGCTTGAGGAAGCTGTTCGCACAATTCAAGAAACTATCGACAGCGATTTTCGCAGCCAATTGCAACAATTGTTACCTACTTTGCAAACCTTTGGCTACCCTGGATTGGGTGGATCCGTGCTGACGACAGAGACGTCACTCGATGTTCATCGTCTTCTGACGAACCATACAAAGATCCGCTACGAAGGGGATAGCGGCGTCCTTTTGCCCGAATCCTATAACGGGCTTGGTATGCGAAACCTGATATTTATCTTGCTACAGATAGTCAGTTTTTATCGTGAATTCCGGGCGCAGGCCCACGCCCCCGGAGTCCACATCGTCTTTATTGAGGAACCAGAAGCTCATTTGCATCCCCAGATGCAGGAAGTTTTTATTCGCCAGATTGGCGCGATCGTCGAAAAGTTAAACAAGGAACATGAAAAGGATCCGGAGTGGCCTGTCCAGTTCCTGGTTTCGACTCACTCGTCTCATATCGCAAACGAAGCGCATTTTGAATCGATCCGGTATTTCCTGCCTTCACCGGCCAATGATAGGTCGACCATCTGGAATACCAAAATCAAGGACCTGCGCCGAGGAATGTCTAGCACTAAGCCCGAAGACAAGAAGTTCCTCCACCAGTATCTTACCCTGACGCGCTGCGATCTGTTCTTTGCGGACAAAGCGATACTGATCGAAGGCACCAGCGAGCGGCTCATGTTGCCAATCATGATCAAAAAGCGAGACAAAGCCGACACGTCGGGACGGAAGCTTCGCAGTCAGTACTTAACCATCATGGAGGTTGGAGGTGCCTATGCGCATAAGTTCTTCGATCTTTTAAATTTCTTGGAGCTGCAAACGCTCATCGTAACCGACCTTGACCCTGTCACTGACGTCGGAGGAAAAAAGTGTCTCGTGCATGAAGCAAACGCCACCAGCAATGCCTGTATCAATTCATGGTTTGGCGGTGGGCCCAACGTTCCCAATGATCTGCTTGAAAAATCCGATGAAGAACAAATCAGAGGGCGCATTAGGATCGCGTACCAATGCCGGGAAGTGAATGATGGTCCCTGCGGCAGAACTTTCGAGGATGCTTTTCTGCTGGCAAATGACGCAAAATTCGGGGTAAGCGGCGACACGCCCGAAGCCCTCGCCGGAGACGCCCTTGCAAAAGCCGAAACATTCAAGAAGTCTGCTTTTGCTCTGCAATACGCGATCGACGATACGGACTGGAACATTCCGAAATATATCAATGACGGGCTTGCCTGGCTCGCCAGAGGTTTCGTAGCACCACCCACCGTCCCAGTGCCACCGGAAGCCACTGTTGTCTCAGAGGATATTGCGGAGGAATCCGCCAATGACTGAACCCACTGAGTTATCACCTGCCGAGGAAGCCAGCGAACGTGCACTTACTGCGGTTCGCGAGGCCATCGAGAAGTCGAATAGTTTCAAGCTGGAGGCGGGTGCCGGGGCTGGTAAGACCTATTCGCTGGTCAAAGCATTGCAGTTTCTCATCAAACGGGAAGGCGAACGCCTTCCACGCCTCAATCAGCGTATTGCTTGCATTACTTTTACAAATGTCGCAAAGGAGGAAATCAAGGCACGGACCGATCGCAGCCCGCTTATTCACTGCGACACCATCCATGCCTTCTGCTGGTCTGTAATTTCCGGCTTTCAGTCTCAGTTGCGCGTTCACTTGCAGGAGCTTGAAGGATGGTCTAGCGATCCATGGGAAGAACGTCTTAAAGAAGCTGGTGGCCCAGGATCTCGGAGGATTGAATATTCACTTGGCTATCGCGGCATCACGGACGAGGCTATCTCGATTCACCACAACGATGTTCTACCCCTGACCATACGATTGCTTGGCTATGAGAAGTTCAGAAACATCTTTCGTTACCGGTATCCAGTCATCCTGATCGACGAATACCAAGATACAAATGCAGATTGGATTGCAGCGATACGCGAACATTTTTTTGGCAAGGGCGGGCCGCCGCTATTCGGCTTTTTCGGAGATCACTGGCAAAAGATTTATGGAGATGGCTGCGGCGAGCTGGTAGACACCACGATAACGGAGATAGGAAAGCAAGCCAATTTCCGGTCTGCGTCCGCCGTTGTCGATTGTCTCAACCGTATGAGACCGGAGCTCAAGCAGTTCGTCCTCGATCCAGACGTTCGTGGTGAGGTGCGTATATTCCATACGAACGAGTGGCCGGGCATCAGGCTCAAGGGGCCACATTACGGCGGCGATTTGCCGGACGATGCTGCCAACAACACAATCTCCGAAGTAAAGAGCCGCCTCACCAAAGCAGGTTGGGACCTGTCGGCCGAAAGGACTAAGATCCTCATGCTCACTCACCGGGCGCTAGGTAAACAGCAGGGCTATAGCAGTTTAGCAAGCGTTTTTCGGGACAATAATTCCTTCACGAAGAAGGAGCAGGCCCATATCGCGTTCTTTGTCGATCACTTGGAGCCCGCTTGTCGAGCTTTTGCAGCAAAACGGTATGGAGAGATGTTCGCGGCGCTGGGGGCGAGTAAAAGCTATTTACTAAAGGCCGCTGACAAAAAGGATTGGTCGGACTCCATGACGCGCCTACTCGAAATCCGACAGACTGGCACTGTCGCCGATGTAGTTGCGCATTTGCGGGAATTCCGAATTCCCCGGCTTGCCGATGCAGTGGAGAAGATAGAGCTGCGGCTCGAAACTTTCGATCCATCAGATGGGGAAGAAATGCCTCGTTCACTGATGGAGGTACGGAAACTTCATGATATTCCATATCAGGAGATTATATCCGTTACCAACTACCTTGAGGGGCATTCGCCATTCGAGACGAAACATGGTGTAAAAGGTGCTGAGTTCGAAAATGTTCTGGTCATAGTTGGTCGAGGTTGGAACAAATACAATTTTGGGAAAATGCTCGAAAATGTCCCCAAACAGGACACGCTGAGCGAAAAGGACCGCGCAACTTTTGAAAATAACAGAAACCTTTTTTACGTTGCATGCTCTAGACCAAAAAGACGACTCGCTCTTCTGTTTACCCAGCAGCTTTCTCCCGGAGCCCTGAACACGGTTGAGAGTTGGTTTGAGAAACAAAATATAGAAAGTGTAGTTGAGTAATGTTTCATAAGAACTCTGCGCATATCCTACTGGCATATCGGCTGACCAATCCGGGGAGGTTCGGCCTATGACGAGTCTTTCCGTTGGTGAAAGCTTATCGTCAGCTTCTCCCTGGCTGTAGGTCTGTCCCGCATGGTCACCCGTCACCTCGGTATCCGTGTCGAGGTCGCCGTGAACAGCGAGGGATCTTCCCAGCTCCCTGGTGCTGGGATAGAACACCCGATATGGGGTTGGGTAGGTTTCAATCCTGTACAGGGCAGAAAATTTATCACGCTTTTGATTCACGCTCCCACCAGGACTGAAACAGCTCGTCACCACCCGGCACATAGGTGTGAACCTCCCGGCCATTCCAATCCAGCGCCAGAACCTGCAACGCAGCCTGTTGCAGCTCGGCATCCAAGGCCCTCAGCCGGTTCAGCTCGAATGGCCAGTGACTGGCGTTATATAGGCCAAGCAGGAATCGCCGGATATGCCGGGCCTGGCCACCACCGCTGTGAGCGGCGTCGATCAGTATTGTGAGAGCCGGAAGCCCCGCGTCCTCCCGCAGCTGCCTCCGCTTTTCTTCCTGTTCCAGCAAAAATAGAAAGCTTTCGGGAAGCATGGCTGTTTTGTCCGTCATGTGCATAACCTCATATCGACTTCACGATTATGCTGCCATGGACGACGCAGTAGGCACGGCTCTCAAACTGCCCGTTTTGGGCAAGAACACCGGTTTGCCCCGAATTTATTTCAGATCGCCATTGTGTCGGGGTGATCTTTTTCGGAACTTTCGCTCCAGGAACGCTTCCAGCCGATCGGCGTTGCGGTAGGCCATAACGCAGATAAAAAGTACGACCGCGACAAAGCTCAGAAATGCAATCAGTGTGGCAGATAGGTTCAGCATATTCAGGTCTCCAATAGTTGATTGCCCTTTCAGGGCACTTTGTTGGTTTCAGGCCGCAGCATCGGCCTGTCTTTGTTCTTTGGCGACAGACGCAATCAAGTGCCGGGAGCAGCTCAGCATCTCCTGTATTTCGCTGTAGCTGTGGCCGCTCTTGAGAAGACTGGCGATGTGTTGCCTGCGCTTCAGGTCTGGCTGCCGCCCCTGGTACTTACCCTCCGTTTTTGCTTTATGGATGCCCTGGAACTGCCGGCGCCGACGGTCTTCGTAATCTTTGCGGGCCACGGCAGCCAGCATGTCAAGCATCATGGCGTTGACCGCTCGTAGAATGGAGTCGGTGAAACCGGTGTCGTCCTTCTTTTCCAGGGCGAGCCAACTGGTCGGTAATTCCGGGGAGACGATGGCTAACCGCTTGGCGGCCAGCTTTTGCTTGAGGGAGTCCCAGTCACTCTGTTTGAGGCGAGCCAGCCGATCAATTTGTTCGACCAGAATGATGTCGCCCTCACCAGAATCTGCGATCAGTTTCATCAGCTCGGGGCGGTGCAGGGTAGCGCCGGACACGTTCTCCACGTAGAAAGCGGCAATACGCTGACCGTGGTTGGCTGCGAACTGTACCAGTAACTCCCGGGCTCGCTCCGCGTTCTGTTCCTGCGTGGATGCCCGCAGGTAGGCTCGAATAAACATCGTCGGTTCCTCAGTCTGTTATAAGTGGTTCTCTCTGGCCGGTCTGGTTTAGGTGGTTCTGTTGGCCGTTACCGGGTTCGAACCTCTGGTTTCTCTGATCTGTACCCATAAAGAACCACTTCAGTAATCGAAAAACTCCCCGAACGGATCGTCCGCTCGATAAATCTGGTTGATTCTGTCGTCATCGATGAAACCCTCTGTACCGCCATTGCTCCCATTGCCGGAAGTTGCCTTGTTGCTCGCGCCGGTTGCGGCCTCACCAGTGCCTCGACTGAACGACGCCATCTTTTCCTCGAATTCAGGAAACGTCATTTCCCCATCGGGTCCCTTGGCGAAAAACGTCTTGTATGCACCGACTATGGCCAGTGCGAAGCGAATGAACAGTACGACCACCCACAGCACGAACAATAGATACCATGCGTAAAGGGCTGCCTCGGTACCCCTAAAGGCGAGCTCCACAACGCCGATCCCGGTGAGCCCCACTGCTGCGATTTTTGCCACTCTCACCATGGCTTTGTCCTCGATAGTTCTTTACTTCGAAGCTACCAGAACCTGAGAAAATGCAAGTTTTGCCCGGGATCAGGCCGCTGCGGCTTGCCCGGGCAGCCACGGCAGTTTCACCTTGCTGTAGACCTCATTCGTCATCGCCTTCAAATCTTCCACGTCCAGGCGTGGAACCAGCAACGCCGTGCCTTGATATCGAACTCGCGGGTAGTCGGATGGCTGGAATACGCCATGAGGGAGGTCGTCCTCATCACCCAGCCACTGTCTGAGCCGAAGGTCGATACACCAGCCCTGTTCGAGCTCGACCCAGCAATGGGGTGAAGTGGTCATGCGGCTCAGCCGGTCCTCCGCGTATCCGATCCGGCATTGATGGAAGATGCCTCGCTCGCTCAGGGCATTGCTGATCACAAAAGTCATGTAGACGCTATCGACTCTCAGGTCCTCCAGCGGCAGCAGTGCCAACTCAAGTTCATCGTGCCAGTCACTCATGGCCGGGCTCCCTGAACATCAGCTGTTGACCCTGTTCATACAACACCGGATAGGGGAGTGGCTCGCCGTCCTGGATCACGGTGTTCGGTGGAAAGTACATCACTATCCAAGGAGGCATGCCGGCGCTGACAGCGCCATAGAATTCATCTACAGGAAAGGTGAGTTCATGGCCGGACTGCCGAAATACCAGTCGGGAGTATTTCTCGGGGTGGTTGGCAGCGATGTTGTAACTGGCAGCTTCACCGCCGATGACATAGCTTGGCGTCTTCCAGTGATTCGGCTGTTGGATGTTGTAGGCGATGACGCAGTTATCGCCGGTACAGCCATATCGCTCGGCTTTTACTGACCACAGCATGAGCGGGTGCCCGTCAATCTCCGGCGTCTTCACGTTTGTGAGTTTCGTTGCCGTAATTGCCATCGATTTAGCGGCCTGGGTGATGGCCTCATCCACGACGGCAATATAGTGGTCATAGGCGTCATCCTCGTTCGCCGCCAGTGATTCCGGCATCCAGCCCATCAGGCTGGGTCGTGCCGAAGGGTTGTCCGGCGTCATCATGATGTCAGTGGCATTGAAGAGCAGCGTCTGGGTGCCAGTAAGATGACGAAGCGGCGCATCTAGTGAAGTAGCCAGACTGGCCAGGTTAAGGGCGCTTACCAACAAACCCTTTCGATACGAGCGCGTCCCGTCTGGTGAATCCCGCAGGTCCTGATCGTAGACGCCGCCGGCACGGGCCAGATTCAGTGCGCGGGATGATTCGTCGTCATAGTGTCGAGGCGTGGCAGCGCAACCCGCGAGCGCGGCTGTAGTTACAGCAAAACAAATGGTCTTCAACTTGGTCATTTTGAACTCCTGCGTTTTCTAAAATACTTGCACGAAGTTTCAAATACGCAAGAGGAAAATCAAAAAATATTCAATATAATCAATGGCTTGTACTTTCAGTACAAACTTCGATGTATCAGCAGTGGTGCATCGGGAGTGCCGATCTTGCTAGACTTGCCAGCAGGTTTTTTCGGTTGAGACAAGGTGTTGGTAAATCGGAAAAGGATCAGAAATTCCCAGTTTCCCACTTATCCCAGTTTATAATCGTGGGTAGTAACCGATTGGGCCAATCAGAGATAAAGTTTCTATCCATGGGTAGTAAAATGGGTAGTGCTGGTCGAATATCGATGCAAAAATAATGTAAACATCTGTTTTTAAAGGATTTTAATTTATTATTCTTTGAGCAGGTACAGAATATTGAATAATCTGCGTCTGTTGCCATCACTGTTACTGACCGCACTGGCGCTGCTGCTCAGTGCCTGTGCTTCGCCGCCGGATTCAGCTGCCTTCAGGCCATCGGCTGACACTCTGCCACGCTATGATCAGGGCAGTTTTGCGGAATATGAACGGACAACCCGGCAATGGATTAAACAGCACCGCGTTTTTCTCAGCAGCCTCAGCAGCGATCAACAACGAGAAACGGATCTGAATTCGCCGTTCGAAATACAACCGCAGAAAGCCACTGAACAGCGCCGCGCGATTCTGCTGGTACACGGCTTAGGTGACAGCCCGGGGTATATGCGGGATGTCGGCAATGCGCTGGCGGCAGACGGCTGGCTGGTGCGCAGTGTATTACTGCCGGGTCACGGCAGCCGGCCGGCAGACACTCTGCTGGCGGAATACCAGGACTGGACCGGTGTGGTCGCCCATCATGCGGAGTTACTGGCCGCTCAGGTGGACGAACTCTGGCTGGGCGGTTTTTCCACTGGCGGTAATCTCGTCACCCGTTACGCCATTAACCATCACAATGTGGCCGGACTTATGTTGTTCTCCCCCGGTTTTTATCCCAACAGCCAATCGCTGCTGGCACTCAGCCCGGTTGCTTCCCATCTCTGGGACTGGGTTGATGTGGACCCGGAAGACAATGTCCTGCGTTATGAATCTCTGACCACCAATGCCTCAGCCCTGTATTACCACTCAGTGAAAGATGTGCAGGCACTGCTGGAGGAAAAAGGCTTTGATCGCCCGGCACTGATTACCATCAGCGAAGACGACAGCGTGTTGCAGCCGCACAGAACATTGCAGGCGTTCAACACAGCCTTTACCCACCCGGCCTCGCGCCTGATCTGGTACGGTGGTGACGACATAGGCGCGCGCAACGACCCCCGGGTGTCACAATTTGACAGCCACCTGCCACAACAGCGCATCAGTAATTTTTCCCATCTGAGCGTGATGTTCTCGCCGTCTAATCCTTACACCGGGGCTGACGGCAGTTACATCCTGCTGAATAACGGCCAGCCGGAAGACATGCCGGTGCCCGGGCAGCGCAGTGAATTCTGGTTTTCCGCCTGGGGGTATCAGGAAGAAGGCAAATACCATGCGCGGCTGACCTGGAACCCCTACTTTACCGAGATGCTTGCCTTGATGCGTCAGGTCACGGCCACCCCGGCGTCGGCGCTGTCCATGCAATAAAAGCACGGCGCCGGCCAGGCAAACGCAGAATTCAGGGAAGCCGAACGCAGGCGGATAGCTTATAATGGGGCGTTATCCAATCACGGCTAACAGCGGAATGCGCTCCATGACTGATAACACCTCCATGATCGGCACCCTTTTTATTTTTTCAGCCCCTTCCGGCGCCGGTAAAACCAGTCTGGTAAAAGGCCTGCTGGACAGCACCGGCTATATCGGTGTCTCGGTTTCCCACACCACCCGCGCCCCGCGTCCGGGCGAAACCGATGGCAAAGATTACCACTTTGTACCGGTGGAAGAATTTCAGCAGATGGTCAACCGCGGCGCCTTCCTGGAGCATGCGCAGGTGTTCGATAATTTCTACGGCACATCGCAGGAGTGGGTGGAATCCGAGCTCGCCGCCGGGCGCGATGTGATTCTGGAAATTGACTGGCAGGGCGCTGAACAGGTGCGCCGCCTGATGCCGGATACCATCAGCGTCTTTATTGCGCCGCCTTCCATCAGCGCGCTGCGCGAACGCCTGCAGAAGCGCGGTCAGGACGATGAGCAGACCATTGAACGCCGCATGCGCGATGCGCGCAAAGAAATGAGTCACTACGGTGAGTACGATTACCTCATCATCAACGATAATTTCAACAACACGGTGGAAGAACTGCGCGCCATTGTGATTGCCCGCCGCCACCGTCTGGCAGCACAGCAACTGCGTCATCAGGATGTGCTCAGCAACCTGCTGAGCGACGGCTGAACCGCTGCTTACCGGCGGCAACAGAGGGTGTCGCGCTGCGACACCACACAGAGGCTGTTTTTTTTACCCACAGTTAGGCTAAAATGGTTGATCCTTAACCGTTTAATGCACTGTTAACCCGGTTAACAGTCGTCATTCACGTACAGCAGACAGTACCACAGGAAATTTCATGGCACGCGTAACCGTAGAAGATTGCTTAACCAACGTTGATAACCGCTTTGAGCTGGTCATGCTGGCCACCAAACGTGCCCGTCAGATCGCGGTACAGGGTGCCGAGCCTCTGGTCGCCGAAGAAAACGATAAACCAACCGTTCTGGCCCTGCGCGAAATTGCAGACAGCCTGGTTACCCCTGCCACCATGGCGGCACAGGAAGCTGCAGCGGAGCAGGCCGAACAGCAGCAGTTTTAATCACTGCTGCGGGATAGATATTAAGTGCCCACAGTAGATGCCTTATCGGAGCGGCTTTCCCATTATCTGAACGCCAGTCAGATTCAGCAGGTCTGCCGCGCCTATTTCTACGCCGAACAGGCCCACGAAGGTCAGCGCCGCCGCAGCGGTGAGCCTTACATTATCCACCCGTTAGCCGTGGCCGATATTCTCGCCGACATGCACCTCGACCATCAGAGTCTGATGGCCGCCATGCTGCATGACGTGATTGAAGATACCGGTGTGCCCAAGTCGGCTCTGGCAGTGCAGTTTGGTGATGTGGTCACCGAACTGGTGGATGGCGTTTCCAAACTGACCCACATCCACTTCGAAAGCAAAGAAGAGCAGCAGGCAGAAAACTTCCAGAAAATGGCCATGGCCATGGCCCGCGACATCCGCGTTATTCTGGTTAAGCTGGCTGACCGTCTGCACAACCTGCGTACCCTGGGCTCCCTGCGCCCGGAAAAACGCCGCCGCATTGCCAAAGAAACCCTGGATATTTACGCCCCCATTGCCAACCGTCTGGGTCTCAACAGTATCCGGGTGGAAATGGAAGATCTGTGTTTCGAAGCCATGTATCCCATGCGCTCAGAAATGATCCGCAAAGCTGTGGCGGCGGCCCGCGGCCACCGTTCCGAAGTGGTTAATAATATTGCTACCGCGGTACGCGGACGGCTGGCCGAAACCGGCATTAACGGTGTCCGGGTGGTGGGGCGGGAAAAACACCTGTATAGCATCTACAGCAAAATGCGCGATCAGCGTAAATCCCTGAGCGACATTATGGATGTTTACGGTTTCCGCATTATCTGCGATTCCGTTGATTCCTGTTACCGTATTCTTGGGGCACTGCACAGTCTCTATAAGCCGATTCCCGGGCGTTTCAAAGACTATATCGCCATTCCCAAAACCAATGGTTACCAGTCACTGCACACAACGCTGATCGGGATTGCCGGTCTGCCGATCGAAATGCAGATCCGCACGGAAGAAATGGAAGCCATGGCCAATCACGGGATTGCCGCCCACTGGCTGTACAAAGCCGAAGGTGATCATACCAGTGGTACCCAGCGTGCCCGTCAATGGGTGCAGAATCTGCTCGAGCTGCAGAAAAATGCCGGCAGTCCGATCGAATTCGTTGAACACGTCAAAGTCGATCTCTTCCCCGACGAGATTTACGTGTTCACCCCCAAAGGCAAAATTATGGAACTGCCCAACGGGGCAACGGCCATCGACTTTGCCTATGCCGTCCATACCGATGTCGGCAATCATTGCATAGCCTGCCGCATCAACCGCCAGCTGGCGCCGCTGAGCGCCAAGCTGCAGAATGGCCAGACGGTGCAGATTGTGACGGCACCCAGCGCCCAGCCCAATCCGGCCTGGCTCAATTTCGTCGTCACCGGCAAGGCGCGCTCCAACATCCGTAATTATCTCAAGAGCCAGCGGCGCTCTGAATCCGTGGCTCTGGGTGAACGTCTGCTGAACAAAGCACTGGACGGTCTGGGAAAAACCCTGAGCGATATCGATACCGATCATGTGGATCTGGTGCTGAAAGAAACCGGTATGGCCAGCCTCGACGATCTGCTTGAAGATATTGGCGCCGGTAACCGTATGGCACCTCTGCTGGCGCGGCGACTGCTGGTTGCCCACAAAGGCACCGAAGTGGATCTGGAAAATGTGCCGGAATCGCCGCTGGCCATTAAAGGCACCGAAGGCCTGGTGGTGAATTTCGCCAAGTGCTGCAGCCCGATACCCGGCGATCCCATTATCGGTTACGTCAGCTCCGGCCGCGGTCTGGTGATTCACACTGAGAACTGTAAAAACGTCGAAGACTTCCGCGATAATCCGGAAAAATGCGTCATTCTCAGCTGGGATAAAGACATCGACAGCGAATTTACCGTGGACCTCAAAGTCTATCTGGAAAACCGCCGCGGTATTATCGCCGAGCTGGCCAGTGCGGTGACGCAGGCGGAAGCCAATATTGAAAAAATCAGCGTCGAAGAACGCGATGCCCGTCTGAGTGTTACCCACCTGTCACTGAGCATTCACGGACGCAAACACCTGGCGCGCACCATTCGCCGCTTGCGTACCATTCATGGTGTCACCAAAATTGTCCGTACCCGAAATCAGGCCGGCGGCAACTGATGTTTCTGCCGGCGTTTATGAATGCCTGATCCACAGGCGCCCGCTAAAAGGAAATGACGATGGCCCGCGAAATTATCCACACTGACAAAGCGCCCGCCGCTATTGGCCCTTACTCCCAGGCAGTCAAAACAGGCAATACCGTGTATCTGTCCGGTCAGATTCCGCTGGTTCCTGAAACCATGGAAATCATTGACGGCGATATCGAAGCACGGACCCATCAGGTATTTAAAAACCTGACGGCCGTATGCGAAGCCGCCGGCGGTTCACTGCAGCAGATTGCCAAGCTGAATATTTATCTGACTGATCTGGGTAACTTCGCTGCCGTGAATGAAATCATGATGCAGTATTTTCAACAGCCTTACCCGGCGCGTGCAGCCGTCGGTGTTGCTCAGTTACCGAAAGATGCCGGTGTGGAAATGGAAGCCGTTCTGGTGCTGGATTAATCTGCTGCCCGCGTCCGGTAAATCAATAAAAAAGTGCTCAACAGAGCACTTTTTTATTGCCGGCTGACACGCCGCAGCGGCGTGATCGGCTACACCAGCCCCATATCAATCAGCATGTCTTCATAGCCGTCCCGATAAGTCGGATAGATAAACTCATAGCCGAGATCCCGCAGGCGTTTATTGGAGCAGCGGCGGTTAGCCCGCCGTGTGGCCTCCGGCACGTCATGATCCGGTTCCACATCCCCGATGCGGTCTTTCATCCATTCCAGTACGTCAAACAGGGTGGCCGGTTCGTCATCGGTGGCCAGATAGATATCGTCCAGTGCCTGACCACGGGTTGCACGGGTGACCAGCATGTCCAGTACGCCAACACAGTCGTCACGATGAATACGGTTGGTCCACACCGGCGGCTCGGGATCGCAGTGACCACCGCGTTGCGCCTGTTTGATCATGCGTGTGCGTCCGGGACCATAAATACCGGTAAAACGCACCACGGTACCCGGCACTTTGTAAGTCAGCAGGGCCTGCTCTGCGGCCAGCATTTCTTTGCCGGCAAAACTCACAGGCGTGGTGTCTGATGTCTCATCCACCCATTCGCCATCCATCTGATGGTAGACACTGGAGCTGGAGACAAAAAAGGTATGTTTCAGATCCTGGTCTTTCAGTGCCTTCAGCACATGTTTCAGGCCTTTGTAGTAATACTCGTGATAGCCCTCTTTAGAGAAGGCCGGTGACGCCACGCTGTAGACCAGAATATCCAGATCCGGCGGTAATGACTGCAGAGTCTCAGGATCGGCCACATCCGCCTGTATCAGGGTCACGCCGTCTGCCAGCGGTTTGTCCGAGCGCCGCAGCCCCCACACATCATGTCCGGACGCGATCAGGCGTTCAGCCAGGTGGCCGCCAATATCCCCTGCGCCCACGATCAGAATACGAGCCATAGTACTTCCTCCTGCGCTCTGAAGTTCGCCCCTTTTATTTTAATATCAGGGGCTTCGTCAATAACCGCATCTTACGTGCCTTTTGGGGTTTATCCAGCCCCTGTATGCGGGTAACATCAATAGGTATGTTAAATCGTAGCACTTAAAATCATACAGGCTGGCAATAAGCAGGGGCGCTTATGACTCTTACCGAACTGAAATACATAGTCACACTGGCACAGGAGCGTCACTTTGGCCGCGCGGCAGAGAAGTGCTTTGTCAGCCAGCCAACCCTGAGTGTGGCCATTAAAAAGCTGGAAAGCGAGCTGGATATTGCCATCTTCGAACGCTCTAAAAGCTCGGTCTCCGTGACCCCGCTGGGCGAGCGCATTGTCGCCCAGGCACAGCGGGTTCTGGAAGAAGCCCGCACCATCAAAGAGCTCGCCAATTCCGGCAAAGATCAGCTCAGCTCACCGATGAAGCTGGGGGCTATCTTCACCATCGGGCCTTATCTGTTCCCTCATCTGGTGCCACAGATTCATCAGCAGGCACCCACCATGCCCCTGTATCTGGAAGAAAATTACACCGGCGTTCTGCGTCGTCAGCTCAGAGACGGTGAACTGGATGCCATTATTGTGGCCCTGCCATTTACCGAACCAGACGTACTGACCCGGCCACTGTACGATGAAAACTTCGTTGTGGTTCTGCCGAAAAATCACCCCTGGACCAAACAGGAAACGATCGAAGCAGAACAGCTGGCCGATGAAGATCTGCTGATGCTGGGCGAAGGGCACTGTTTCCGCGATCAGGTATTTGAATATTGCCCGGCACTGACCCGTAAACACCACACCCGTTTAGGCAGCGTGCTGGAAGGCAGCTCACTGGAAACCCTGAAACATATGGTCGCCACCGGACTGGGCATTACCGTACTGCCGGAATCGGCAGTCAGTAATCTGGATCAGACTCTGGTGACCACCAAACCTTTTAAACAGCCCGGTCCACACCGCACCGTCGCCCTGGCGTGGCGTGCCAGTTTCCCGCGCGGGCAGGCTATTGACCTGTTACTGGAAACCGCGGGCCGCTGCCGGCTCGACACACCACACTGATCTGAGGCTTTAACATGGCTCAGCTGAGTCGGCTTACGGACCTCAAAGGGGTCGGCCCGAAACTGGCCGGCCAACTGGAAAAACTGCAGATCCGCACCCTGGCGGATCTGTATTTTCACCTCCCCTTCCGCTATGAAGATCGCTCGCGGGTCACACCTATCGGGGGTGTGCATCCGATGACCCCTGCCGTCATTCAGGGGGAAGTCAAAGGCTCCACCATTTTATTTGGCAAACGCCGCAGCCTGCTGGTGAAAGTGCAGGATCACACCGGCGTGGTAAGTCTGCGTTTTTACCATTTTAATGCCGCCCAGAAAAAACAGTTCAGCAATGGCACCACGGTACGCTGTTATGGCGAACCAAGGCGCGGCGCCAGCGGGCTGGAATTTTATCATCCGGAATACCGCATTCTTGAAGAGGGTGTCGACCTGCCACTGGAACCCAGTTTGACGCCGGTCTACCCCGCCACGGACGGCATCAGTCAGCAGCGCCTGCGTTTATTGCACGAGCAGGCACTGGAACATCTGCAGAATGATGAAGTGGCGCTGACCGATATGTTGCCGGCCGAATGGCTGCAACAATGGCGTTTACCCACGTTAAAAGACGCTCTGTTATTTCTGCATAATCCGCCACGCGATACGCATCTCGAATTACTGGAAAGCGGTCAGCATCCGGCGCAGCGGCGATTAATTCTGGAAGAATTACTCGCTCATCAATTATCGCTGTTTAAAATCCGCGCTCAGGTGCAGGCGGATAAAGCCCCGGCGATTCAACCGGCGAGCTCATTGCGGCAGCAATTGTTACAGCAGCTGCCCTTTTCACCCACCGCAGCGCAACAAAGGGTCACGGAAGAAATTGAACAGGATTTAAAGCAACCCTATCCCATGCTCAGATTAGTTCAGGGGGATGTGGGCTCGGGTAAAACTCTGGTCGCCGCCATGGCCGCCTGCGATGTGCTGGAAGCCGGTTATCAGGTGGCGCTGATGGCGCCGACTGAAATTCTCGCTGAGCAACATTTGCAGAATTTAGCCGCCTGGTTTGAGCCGATGGGCATTCAGATGGGATGGCTGGCCGGCAAAGTGAAAGGCAAAGCGCGGGAAAAATCATTAACCGATATTGCCGTCGGCGACGCACAACTGGTGGTCGGAACCCACGCGCTGTTTCAGGACGACGTACACTTCGCCCGCCTCGGATTAATTATAATCGATGAACAGCACAGGTTTGGTGTCCACCAGCGTTTATCACTGCGTGAAAAAGGGGAACGACAGGGATTACAGCCGCACCAGTTAATTATGACCGCCACTCCGATTCCCCGCACGCTGGCGATGAGTGCCTATGCAGATCTGGATACCTCGGTCATCGATGAACTCCCGCCCGGCCGCAGTCCGATTACCACGGTTGCTATCCCTGATCAGCGCCGGCCGGAAGTGATTGAACGCGTCAACAGCGCCTGCGCCAGCAAAGACAGTGGTGGTGAAGGCGCTCAGGCTTACTGGGTCTGTACCTTGATTGAAGAAAGCGAAGCGCTGCAGTGTCAGGCCGCTGAAAACACCGCACAGGAGCTGGCTGAGGCACTACCCCACCTGCGTATTGGTCTGGTTCACGGACGCATGAAAGCCGCCGAAAAAGCCGCCGTGATGGCACGCTTTAAGGCGCATGAACTGGATTTATTAGTCGCCACGACCGTCATTGAAGTCGGCGTCGATGTCCCCAATGCCAGTTTGATGATTATCGAAAATCCGGAGCGTCTTGGTCTGGCGCAACTGCATCAGCTGCGCGGCCGGGTTGGCCGGGGTGCAGCCAAAAGCCATTGCGTGTTGCTGTATAAAGCGCCGCTGTCCTTTATCAGCAAGCAACGCATTCAGGTGATGCGCGACAGTCAGGATGGTTTTTATATTGCTGAACAGGATCTGCAGATCCGCGGACCAGGCGAGCTGCTTGGCACCCGCCAGACCGGACTGCAGATGCTGCGGGTGGCGGATTTACAGCGCGATGGGGATCTGTTGCCCCAGGTACGGGATATGGCGCAACAGATCTGGACCCGGCATCCGCGCGCCGTTGAACCTCTGATTCAGCGCTGGCTGGGGGACGCTGAGCGTTTTGCCTCGGTGTAATCCGGGTTGAACCAAATTCCCTTATTCCCCCGCACCAAACAATTCCCCGGAAAACACTAACGGCGGCGCTTTTTTTTCATCTTGCGGTAACTGAACATAAATATACCGCTGATGATTAAAAAGGTCATTCCTGCCGCCGAGGCGCTCCACACAACGCGGCTGCTATTGCCGGCAAAATCACCGAAATGAATACTGCGCACACTGTCCATTAAACGGTAGATAAAACCACCGTGACGAATATCGTAAACCTGCGTTTTTTCACCCGACAAGGCATCAAAGCTGACCGTCGAACCGTACACACTGGCAAATGGATTCCTGTCCGGCGTTGCACCGTAAAAGGTAATGCCCATATCTTGTTCATAAGGAAATAAAATATAGGTGGCTTCAAACCCGTCGATTGCATTTTCACTCTCAGCCAGCAACTGATCAAAATCCAGCTGTGTGTTATACAGTCGCCCGCTTGTTTCCGCCTGCGCTGGCTGCTCTTCGTGATGGTGAGTCAGCTCCTCCAGATATTCCACGGTATTAAAATAAATACCTGTGATCCCGGTCAGCAGCAGAACAGGCGCACTCCAGATACCAATCAGCCGGTGTAAACGCCGGGTCACTACCACGGCTTTTCCGCGACGATTAAAAGAGAAAAAATGACGCCAGAAACGACGATAAATAATCAGCCCGGTAATACCGATGAGTGTCATGGCAAGAGCACAGACCAAACCTGTGATTAACCCCAGATGCGGCGTCTGATCAAACACACCATCGAGCAATAGTGTGTAATGCAGATTCAGTAACCAGTCGGTTAAATAATGCGTCAGCGTCTGTGGCTGGCTCAGTATCTCACCGGAATAAGGATCAAGATAAACCTTAAACCAGTCAGAAGTCCC
Source organism: Thalassolituus sp. UBA1087 (assembly GCA_002314145.1). Classification (GTDB taxonomy): domain Bacteria; phylum Pseudomonadota; class Gammaproteobacteria; order Pseudomonadales; family Oceanobacteraceae; genus Venatoribacter. The sequence continues at coordinate 50,656 of DCCG01000029.1, forward strand.
CTGTTGAATCAGATATACCCGGTCTGCCTCATAGCCATCATCAAATAATTCCCAGCTGCCGATGTCATAATCCGGAAAGCTATGATCAATCTGCACCATAAGATCATTTATCTTTTGGCGGGACGGTATATCACTGTCCTCAGAATAAGGTAATGCCGCAGTCTGCGGCATTAATAAAACATCCAGAGGCTGTTTGAACACCAGCAGCATGCCGGTGATCACGATCAGTAACAGCGGAATACAGGCTGACAGTGCCAGCCAGTAATGCAGTTTAAATAAAGTCCGGCGCATAGATGGCTGCAATTAAAAGCGTGCGTAAAGGCCGACTTCAGCCGAGCGTTCTGCGCCCATCCAGCAGTTGGATGCATCATAGCAGGCACCGACATAGCGCTTATCCGTCAGGTTACTGATGCTGGCTGTTAACTCCAGCAGATTATTGATCTGCCAGCTGGCGGCAAGATCCAGCAGAGTGTAGCCGGGCACGCTATCTGTGTTGGCCGCGTCCATCTGACTTTCACCGACGTAACGGATACCACCGGCCAGATTCAACTCATAACCCAGGCGATAATCAGCCCACACAGAGGCCAGCTGATCAGCCACCCAGACCGGATGATTACCTTCCAGCGACGTGTTTAATTCATTATCCGTCACTTCCACATTCTGATAAGTGTAATTAGTCGTCAGCGTCAGATCACGGGTAACATCAGCCACCAGCGATAATTCCACACCTTTGGATTCCACTTCCCCGGTCTGGGTGTAAGTGGCAAAGGCAACATCATTAACCACCACATCCTGTTTTTTCAGATCGTATAGCGCACCGGTAAAGGTTACCGAATTATCCGCATTACGGAATTTAACACCGGCTTCTAACTGTTGTGCTGTGGTTGGTTCAAACGCACTGCCGGTATTGGTATCTGTGCCAGACTGAGGTTCAAAGGATTCGGAATAACCGATATAAGGCGCCACGCCATTGGCCAGAGTATAAATTGCCGCTAAACGCCCGCTGGTTGCCCGCTGATCAATATCCACGTCGCCCGGATAAGCCGAACCGGCGTATACATAATCGGAGTCATCATTACTTTCATAGTGATCACGGCGCAGACCGGCAATCACAGTTAAGGCATCCAGGTGCAGTTCATCCTGCAGATAAAAACCCAGTTGTTTCTGACTGACGTCGTTATCCTGAGTGTAATAATCGAAAGGCATTGATGCCGGATCGAACTGATTATAATCCGGCGCAGATAAGTCCAGCGACGGCGTATTATTGCCTAAGGTATCAGCGTAAAAGACATCACTGTTCAGCGTCTGATATTCCACCCCGACCAGTACACGATGTTCAATAGCACCGGTATTCACTGTCAGCGCCAGCTGGTTATCCATTACCCAGCCTTCAATGGTTTCATCCGTCGAATACGCACTGCGCAGCAGGGTACGGTCGTCGCCATCCAGGCCGTTGTTGTAGGTATTTTTCTGGTAGGCATCGCCTTTGGTGTAACGGAAGTTCTGCAGAAAACTCAGGCCATTGGCGAATTCATGACTGAATTTATAACCCAGCATGGTTACTTCCCGTTCCATGCCCTGCCAGTTTTTATCGCCGGCATAAGCGTCAGCGTCGAGCTTACCGTAGCCCGCACTATAGAGTGTCCCGGTGGCCGGTAATGGCGTGGACGGCACCATATCCGGATCTTTCTGATAATAGAGATTCAGATTCAGGCTGGTGCGTTCCCCCAGCTCAAAGGTTACCGACGGTGCGAACGTCAGCCGTTCTTCTTCGGTGGTTTTCTGCTGACCATCCGCACTGCGGCTGAGCGCAATGACCCGGTATTGAATACCATCAGCCAGCGGCCCTGTGGTATCCGCGGCAATTTCCTGCAGGTTATTGCCACCGGCACGCAGGCGGATCTCTGTCTGCTGCGTCCCCTGCGGTTGTTTCGCGGTCTGGTTGACCATACCGCCCGGAGGCGCGGAGCCATACAGGACAGACGCCGGCCCTTTTAATACTTCAACACTTTGTGTGGCATACACATCCACCTGCGGTGCCAGGTTCCACAGACCGTCGTACTGCAACGGCAGGCCATCGTAATAATTGCGGTAGCTGTCAAAACCACGGATGGTGTACTGATCAAAAATGGTCACGGTGGAACGGCTTTCCGGGGTAATCCCGGGCACATAACGCAGCGCACTGTTGACCGAATCCGCCTGGCGCTGCTGCAATAACGCCTGGTCGTACACCTCATAACTCATCGGCGTTTCCAGTGGTTCGAGCTCTGACTTGGTACCGGTTGAACGATAGGCAGCGCCATACACCACCACATTATCGACCACGGTTTCATCATTGTCTGTGCCGTTCTCAGCGGCCTGCACACTGGTCGTCAATGCCGCGGATAACAGCAACAGAGCTGTCACGGAGGGATAATCCAAAGCGTTATTCATCAGTCAGTTACCTGTAAACGAGAATATTTTGCATATGGATTATAAAGATGTGTAAAGCGCACTTTTGTCTGAGAGTGCACTTTCAGCCGTAGTGAATAATGTCGCGTCCGATGGTGTCTTTCAGCTGGCGCCGGATGGCACCGGGTGCCACAGAGAAGTGTTGCCGGAACAGGCGGGAAAAATGAGCCTGGCTCTTAAAGCCACTGCTCAGAGCAATATCATTAACCGGCCGTATCAGTGCCTGCGGGTCGGTCAGCCCGAGATAAGCATGTTCCAGCCGGGTGCGGAAAATAAACTGGTTGAGGCTGCATGGCTGCTGACTGAAGAGTTTGAACAGATAGCGGCGGGAAAAACCGGAGCGCCTGACCAGCCAGTCGGTGTTAAGAGCTTCATCAGCGGCATGCTGGCGGATCAGTTGCTGCACCAGCTGCAGGCTGTCCTGCTTCGGGGTCTGTTGTGCGGCCATCACGGCGACCGCCCTTAACAGACGGGCCTCCGTGTTCTGGCGATAACGGAAATCCCCCTGCTGCATTTGCCGGTAACGGCTGGCCATCAGAGACACCAGGTCATGTGCGGTTCCATCGCTGTCACCCGTCCCCGGCCAGACAGTACCGTGGGGCGGAACATCGTCGACGACCCAGCGCGGCAGATTGAAGCTGACCACTTCATAGTGACGGTCAAAATGAAAGGTAAAAGACTCGCTGGCGTGAATAAAAATCAGGTCACCGGCCTGCAGCGGCGTCTGCCGCTGCTCGCTGATCCAGTAACCGCTCCCCCGCTGCAGGCCAATCAGAGAGTAATAATCGGTGGCGATACCGGCGGCGATGGCCGCCGTACGGATACTGATCAGAGGCGCTGCCGCGACCCGCGTGAGCGACGTACTGAGCAATGGCTGCTCAGCATAGCTCTGCTCTGCGCTGAGGTAGTCGCTGAAGTGGCCGGCCTGCAGCTGCAGGTAGGTGCGGATGACGGAGCTGTCGAGGTTCATGTCGCCGGGAGTCTGAAAGTGATGATAATCATTATCATATAAACCCTGTCCTGTGTCAGCTGTCTTATGACCGGCGCTGACAGGAGAGACCGCTCGGCTTGAGTGGATAAAACTGGCGGGCACCGTCTCATTATTTTGTACCCAGATGCGCTGTTTATGGTGAAAAAACAGGCCGCCTGCTCCGCCAACGTCTATATTTACCGGACACAGTAATACTCACAATGGAATTGCTATGGCCATCCCAGCTAGCGTATTGAAGGTACTGGATGACTGGAAAATCAGCTACTCCGTTGCCGATGACGAGGACCTGTTCAGACTTATGCAGAGTAACCCCCCGGCCTCCTACTCCGCCCGCGTTGCCAACGTCATTTTTCTCAAGGATGACATCGGCAAGGTGCAGGTGGTTGTACCGGGCAATCGTATTCTGGATCTTAACCAGCTGGCGCACCAGCTGGGCCGGCAGTTTACGGCTCTGTCTTCCGATGAACTGGCGCGTCTGCAGAGCAAACACGGCCTGTCTGAATTTCCCGCTCTGCCCCAGGTAACTCAGCTCGAAAGCCTGATTGACAGCAACCTGCTGAACGAAGAAGAGCTCTTCATCGTCACCGGGGAAGACCACACCTGGATTAAAATTCCCACGGAACAGTTCCGGCACCTGATCAGCAGCTCACGCACCGGTAATTACACCGCGCCTCTGCTCACCGATGTTCACTATAACGATCTGCAGCAGGATCTGGATGATGTGCATGCCGCCATCCGCCAGTTCACCCCCCTGCGTATTCAGCAGCGTCTGTCTGAAACCCTGGATCTGCCGCCGCTGCCGGAAACAGCACGGCGCATTATTGAGCTGCGCGTTGATCCCAACGCGGATACCCAGTCACTGGCCGAAGTGGTTGAGATGGACCCATCCATGTCAGCCCAGGTGGTCAGCTGGGCCCGCTCGCCCTATTACGGCGTGCGGGGCGAAATCAAAAGCGTGGAAGATGCGGTACTGCGGGTGCTGGGCTTTGATCTGGTCATTAATCTGGCTCTCGGACTGTCGCTGGGCCGTACCCTGTCAGTGCCCAAAGAAGGCCCGCATGGCTATTCGCCTTTCTGGCAACAATCCGTGGTTACCGCCACCCTGTGCACAGAGCTGGTACGCCTGATGCCGGCCCGCTACCGCCCGCCACAGGGGCTGGCTTATCTGTGCGGCCTGCTGCACAACTTCGGATTCCTGGTGCTTGGGCATGTATTTCCGCCACAGTTTTCACTGGTTAACCGCCATATTGAGGCCAACCCGCACATCAACCGCTTTTATATTGAACGTCATCTGCTGGGCATGACCCGTGAGCAGATATCCGCCTGTCTGCTGCAGCAATGGAAGATGCCGGACGAACTGGTGTCTGCCACCCGTCAGCAACATAACCCGGAATATGATGGCGAACACTGCGATTATTCACGTCTGATTTATGTCGCCACCCGCAGTCTGCGCCACCATGGGTTTGGTGATGGCCCGCGCGAACGCCCGGAACTCTTTGTGATGGATGCTCTGGGGCTGAAGGCCGATGCCGTGGATGAGGTCACGCAGAATATTCTCACCCGCATCGATGACCTGAATGATCTGGTGCATATGCTGAAAAGCCCCTGAGCACAGGGCATAAAAAAAGCCGCAACCGCGGCTTTTTTTATGGTTCGTTATCGCGCCGGATCAACCGGCTGCGAGTTGTTTCTGCACTCCGGAAAGCCATAACTGCATTTCCGGACGGGTATACAGACCGATGACTTTTTCCAGCTCACGGTTAGGCGTTGAGCGGTGAACGTAAAACAGAAATTCCAGAACCTCCTGCTCCAGCGCCGCCTGCCAGTTACCGGGGCGCTGCCAGTCCGTCATCACGGCTTCCAGCTGGGGATAAACCTGCTCCCGGGTGGCACTGAGCAGCGCGGAAAACTGCATCGCCTGATCAAGCCGGCGGATAAGCTGCAGACGCGCTTCCCCCACCGGATTGGCGCGCAGACGATCAATGTAGCGGCGATAGTCCGAGCCGGATTGCTGGCTGATGGCCTGCAGTTCTTTGTGGCGTACAGCTTCCAGAGTCGCGCTGGACAGGATACGTTCCAGCTGAGTGCGCTGGGCGTCATTCAGTTTCGCAGTCAGCACACTGGAAAGGGTTTGCTGTAATGCCGCCGGTGCCCATTGTTGCGCCAGCCGGTCCACCACATCGTATTGCTGACCGATGGGGGCTGCCTGTTCGTTGAGGATTTGCTGAGCCAGATTCCTGGCCTGTTCACTGAGGCCGGTCAGCCCCGAGATGCGGATGATATTGTCGGCCTGAATCTGCGCCGGGTCAGGTTGCGGCGCGGCACTTTCCTGCTGCCCTTCTTTTTGCTGTCCGTCTTGCTGCAGCCCATCTTTCTGTTGCGCGGCAAGCGCGGACAGAACCGGCGCTCCGGTAGCGGCCGGTAGTCGATTATCAGCCGCCTGCGCACTGACTCCTGTCATCAGCACCATTGCTGCCAGCCATGATCTTAAGATCACTCCTGTTCCCCCGCCTTCAGATTTTGATAGGTATCAGTATCGATGGCTTTTTCACTCTTCGCCACCACCACAGACACCATGGAATCGCCGGTGATATTCACCGCGGTCCGCATCATATCGAGAATACGGTCAACACCAATGATCAGGGCGATGCCCTCCAGCGGCAGGCCCACCTGCTGCAGTACCAGTGCCAGTGTCACCAGCCCCACCCCGGGCACACCCGCGGTGCCAATGGACGCCAGCATGGCGGTCATAATCACCAGCAGATAATCCGTCATCGCCAGATTCAGCTGGAATGCCTGAGCAATAAACACCGTCGCCACACCCTGCATAATGGCCGTGCCATCCATGTTGATGGTGGCGCCCAGCGGCACAGCAAAGGCCGCTACGCGGTTTTTCACGCCCATGCGTTCTTCCACCGTACGCAATGTCACCGGTACGGTGGCGGTGCTGGAGGCAGTACTGAAGGCGAACAGCTGCGCATTGCGCATCTTGCGCAGAAAGATAACAGGCGACAGACCGGAGAGGCTTTTCAGCAGCAGTGGATACACCACAAACCCATGCAACAGCAAAGCACCCACCACCGTCAGCATATACACCAGCAGATCGCCGACTTTACCGATCCCCTGCTGCGAGAACAGGGTGAACAGCAGGCAGAACACGCCGTAGGGAGCAAAGTGCATCAGGACGGTCACCAGCTTCATCAGCACTTCATTCCAGTCGTTAAAATGAGCGCCGATACGGTCACCGAATTCACCGCTGCGGCCAATGGCGATGCCGATCAAGAGTGCGAAGACAATCACCTGCAGCATGTTGCCTTCCGCCATCGCTGCAACAGGATTGGTCGGAAAGATATTCACCAGCACATCAATCAGAGGCATGGTGGCTGGCGGCGTATAATCGGCATCCAGAGGCATATTGACGCCGGCACCGGGTTTCAGCCAGGTGGCCAGTATCAGCGCCACAGAGATAGCCAGCCCGGTGGTGATCAGGTACAGGCCAATGGTTTTGGCACTCAGCCAGCCCAGCGAACTCTGATCGCGCAGATGACAGACACCACACACCAGTGACACAAACACCAGTGGTACCACCAGTACTTTCAGGCTGGCAACAAAGATTTTACCGCCCAGCAGGAACAACCCCTGACTGAGCAGGTCATTGAGAATATAGCGCAGTACTGAATTCAGTTCCGGACTCTGCAGCAGTTGCTGGGTCAGACTGCCCAGCAATACCGCCGCCACCATCGCAATCAGGATTTTACCTGTGAGACTCATACGGGCTTCCTGTCAGCCGGCACATATGCGCACTGCCGATGCGCCGGGTTATTTTTTCTTACGCGGTTTCAGATACTTACTGACACTCTGAAACCACATAACCAGAGATAGATCGCCGTCAATGGTAATGTCTTTATCCTGGATACCTTTCATAAAGGCATTTTTATCTTTTGAAGTCAGAATATTAAGACCAGTTTCGGCGTCTTTGAAGCTGATGGTAAAGGCCGGATCCTGATGGGCTTTACCTCGGCTGCTGATGGCATTGTCGGCCACCGTGAACTGACGGGCAATAGCACCGTCGACGGTCTGTAGCTGAAAAGCAAAATTTTTACCTTCCAGTTGTTTACGGAAATCAGGGTTTTTCCTGGCAGCTTTTTTCATCATCAGGGCGAGCGCCCACAGCAGCATTCGGAACTTGAACATGGTTAATCCTCGGTTTGCGGACAGGATTCAGGACTCCTGGGTGTTCGGGTCGTCCTGAAAGAGGCGCGATTGTGCCAGAGCCGGCATCTTTTGCAAAAGACCTTGTTTGCCTAAACGGCGCATATGACGCCGGTTGCGCTGAGGGATTTTGTCAGGTTCCGCGACACTGGCAAGGGCTTCTTCAATGTCAGCTTCGCGAATGATATGCAGCATGGGATACGGGGAGCGGTTGGTAAAATGGCTCATGTCCGCCGCATTTTCGCCATCAAACAGATAGTGGGGATGAAAAGTCGCCAGCTGCAACAGGCCTTCATAGCCCATCTGAACCAGCAGATTGTCACAGATGAGTGACCAGTTCCAATAGTCGTCAAAGTCGTCAAACAGTCCGGGAATCACCAGCAGTGCCGTAGGCAGAGTATCCGGCTCCGCTTCAGCGACTTCACGCAGCAAAGCCATAAACACCATCGTGACCTGTTCAGGGTCAGTGCTGTCGCATACATCAATCCGGAGGGAATCTAAAACCGGGTGGGCGAAGGGGCACAGCCCTTCGCCCACGACGAACTGCGTGACCCATTCCCGGGTCAGCAGCTCAGGCGTGCTTATTGCACTGCCTCTTTCAGTGCCTTACCGGCTTTGAAAGCAGGTACTTTCGCGGCAGCGATGGTGATGGGCTCACCGGTCTGTGGGTTTTTACCCTGACGTTCGGCACGGTCACGGACTTCGAAGGTACCGAAGCCGATCAGGCTGACGGAATCGCCTTCGCTCAGGGCTTTGGCGATCTGATCAGTAATAGCAGTAACCACTTCTGCAGCTTTTTCTTTACTCAGGTCTGCTTTTTCAGCAATGGCCGCAGCCAGTTCTGGTTTACGCATGGATAATTATCCTTATCGGGCTGTGTGTTGTCCCCCGGTTCCGCGGGGGGTGTATTAACAATAACGGGTTGCTCAGGGCATGATGGCAGGCAACGCCTTGTTGAGTGCTACTTTATTCATAACCCTGGCTCCGGTCAAAGCATAGCCCAGTAAATCGCCGTTTTCGGCCCGAAATTCGGCCTGAACGTCTTTCCCGTCGGCTTCAATGTGCCACTGGCCCGCATTTTCATCCGCCGGTGGCGCGACAACTACCGGCACCACAGGGGTTTTTACGGTCACCGGCATGGGGCCAAATACCACTTCCGTGGCACTGCCGGTGAGGGTTTTGGCCAGCGCCCGGGCCGAGGTCATTAACGGCATCACGTACAGCAGTACATGGCCGTTGATCTCCGCGCAGTCACCCAACGCATAAATATCTTCGGCAGAGGTCTGCAACCGGCGGTCAGTGACCACGCCGTGATTAACCTGCAGACCGGCTTTGACGGCCAGGTCAAGGCGCGGCCGCAGGCCGATGGCAGACACCACCAGATCGGCGCTGATGTCTTCACCATTGCTCAGGGTCGCGACGACGCCATCGCCCTGCTTAACAATGCGGGTCACCAGCGGACCGGTATGGAAACGTACCCCCAATTCTTCCAGCCCGCTCTGAACAGCATCGGCTGCCGCTTTGGGCAGCAGAGAAGGCAGTACCTGGTCGCCCGGGGCCACCACATCCACCTCAAAACCCCCATTGGCGAGATCGTTGGCGTACTCCATACCGATCAGACCGGCCCCCATGACCAGCACTTTTTTCTTTCCTTCTGCCGCAGCCCGGAAGCGGGTGTAGTCCTGCAGATCATTAATCGAGAAAATGCGTTCATCGGCATCGCCTTCCGGACGAGGACGAATCACCCCGGCTCCCCAGGCCAGCACCAGTTTGCTGTATGGCACAGGCTCTTCGCCGATAAACACGCGGTGAGCGGCAGCATCAATGTTGGTCACCCGGGTATTGGTGCGGATAACAATATTGAGCTGGTCAGCCATATCGGCGGCACTGGCCATGGCCAGCTGGTCCGCGCTTTTATCTTTGCTGAAGCCCGTGGATAACATCGGCTTGGAGTAGCTGCGGCCGTCGTCTGCGGTAATCATCAGCACTGGCTGGTCCGCGTCCAGCTTACGCAGTTCTTTCACCAGGTTATAACCGGCAAGGCCGGAACCTATCACCACAATGGGCGCCTTGTCAGGCACAGTATCTGTTGTCATATCAGTGTCCAGAGCGCGCCCGCAAAGGCTGGCGCCGTATGTTCAGGTCAGACAGAGCCGCGGACCGCTTTTGGCAGCCCGCCCGCGGCCCGGATCAGATTTCGATCATTTCAAAGTCGTCTTTACCGACGCCACAATCGGGGCAGATAAAGTCGTCCGGAATATCTTCCCAGCGTGTCCCCGGTGCAATACCTTCTTCCGGCGCACCTTCTTCCTCATCGTAAATCCAGCCACAGACCACACATTGCCACTTCTTCATTGTTATACCTGCTTTAAATCCAGTGAAGTCAGACACCCCGCACGCGGGCGTGAAGAGGCGGTAAACTACCAGCAGAGGCGCTAAAATCAACGGTCTTTTGCGGGCAAACCTCTGGCAGATCAATCAATTGCAGGCGCCAGTCTTGCTCCGGCCGGGGATTTCGCGCATCCTCGCGGCTGCTTTTTTACCCGTTGATAACCCTATTGCTGCGGACACTGACGTCCGGCGGCCAGAGAGTCTGCGTTATTTCATGACCCCGGAAACCAAGGCCATCGGCCACGTACTGCACCCATTGTCCTGCGACTGGTCACTGCGCCACCAGTATCCCGCGTTTCTCCTGCTTCCGCACTGGCGTGACTGGCTGCTGGATAAGGGCTCTCTCACCGCCCGCCTGTCGGCACTACAGCCCGGCAGTTTCAATGTCAGCGTGCTGCGCGAATACCATACCCGGCCAACGCCCACTGAGCGCCGCGCACTGCGGCTCAGCCATCAGCAGACTGTCTGGGTCCGGGAGGTTATTTTACGCCTCGGCGACGTCCCTCTGGTGTATGCCCGTACCGCCGTGCCGCTGGCGACTCTCAGCGGCAGTGAGCGCCGGCTGCAGTCTCTGGGTAACCGCTCTCTGGGCAGTTATCTGTTCCGTCAGCCGTCCCTGCAACGTACGCCACTGAAAGTCTGCCACTGCAGGAAAAATCATCTGGGGTTACAATGGGCACGCTATTCTTTGTTCAGACTGAAAGGTAAGCCACTGCTGGTCAGCGAAGGCTTTTCTGCCCGGCTGAACGAATTTATCTGACGTTTATTCTGATATCCGGACACCCTGCATGACTGTGTTAACTGAGCTGCTGAACCGCCACTGGCCACAATGGCACGACTGGGTTGCCATCACCCGCCTGGATAAGCCGGTTGGCTCCTACCTGCTGCTGTGGCCGACGCTGTGGGCTTTGTGGATTGCCGGTGACGGCCGTCCGGACTGGTCGCTGGTGATTATTTTCACGCTGGGCGTTTTTCTGATGCGTTCCGCCGGCTGTGTGATCAATGACTATGCCGACCGTAAAGTCGATGGCCACGTCAAGCGCACCTGCAACCGGCCACTGGCGACTGGCCGCCTGACGGAGAAACAGGCGCTCAGCGGCTTTGCCCTGTTGGTGGGGGTGTCCTTCCTGCTGGTATTACTGACCAATGCCTATACCGTCTGGCTGTCTTTCGGTGGACTGGCGCTGGCGTCGGTTTATCCCTTTATGAAACGCCATACTCATTTGCCCCAGGTGTTTCTCGGCGCTGCCTTTTCCTGGGCAATTCCCATGGCCTTTGCCGCTCAGAGTAACGAAGTTCCGGTGGTTGCCTGGCTGCTGTACGCCGCCAACCTCGCCTGGACGGTGGCATACGACACCATGTACGCCATGGTAGACCGCGATGACGATGTGAAAATCGGCGTTAAATCCACGGCCATTCTGTTCGGCGATCTGGATCTTGCCATGATAGGTCTGCTGCAGGGTATCACCCTGTTCTGCCTGCTGTCGGCCGGCGGTCAGCTGAGTCTGGGCTGGCCTTTTTATCTTGCTCTGCTCGCCGGTGCCGCTTTTCTGGGCTGGCAGTTATGGGCCATCCGCTCGCGGCGGCGCACTGAGTGCTTTGCCGCTTTCCGCCTCAGTCACTGGTTCGGACTCATCGTCTGGGCCGGGATTGTGGCGCATTTCTGGCTGACGCCGGTTGCCGACTGAGTCACGAAAAGTTCCCTTAATCCGGCCCCTGTCACATCGTTGTAACATTGCACCAGTGTAATACCTGCGCAATAAGGGTATATGACACTTACGTGACGACTATGACTAAAGCAGGCAAAAGGGTGCTGATCGTCGATGACGAAGCACCAATTCGAGAAATGATCGCCGTAGCGCTGGAAATGGCTGGCTACGAGTGCCTGGAAGCTGCCAGCGTACAGGAAGCCCATTCCCACATCGTGGATCACAAGCCGGATATGGTTTTACTCGACTGGATGCTCCCGGGCACCAGTGGTGTTGAATTTGCCCGCCGCCTGAAACGCGAAGATCTGACAGCAGAAATGCCGATCATTATGCTCACCGCTAAAGGTGAGGAAGATAATAAAGTGCAGGGGCTTGAGGCCGGCGCTGATGATTACATCACCAAACCTTTCTCCCCGCGGGAACTGGTCGCGCGGCTGAAAGCTGTGCTGCGCCGGGCCACCCCTCAGGGAGTGGAAGAACCCATCGAAGTCAGCGGTCTGATGCTGGACCCTGTCTGTCACCGGGTAACATCCAACAGCAAACCGGTGGAAATCGGTCCGACCGAATACCGTTTGCTGCAATTCTTTATGACTCATCAGGAACGGGCGTATTCCCGTGCCCAGCTGCTGGACCAGGTCTGGGGCGGTAACGTCTATGTGGAAGAGCGGACCGTTGATGTGCATATCCGGCGCCTGCGTAAGGCATTGGGTAAGGCCCATGAGCATCTGATTCAGACCGTGCGCGGCACGGGTTACCGCTTCTCGACCAAAGCGTCCTGATCATCCTGGGAGGGTGATATGAGCCCTGTCTGGCGCAGGGAGCTGCGCCGCATCAGCTATCTGCTGATCATCGCCTTTGTCATCGGCTATACCAGTGGTTACCACGGATGGACCATTGCCGCGGTACTGACACTGTATCTGGGCTGGCATATGCTGCAGCTGTCACGCCTCTACCGCTGGCTGGCTGCCGGGCAGACAGCCCATCTGCCTGCCACCTACGGCATCTGGGGCAGTGTCTTTGCTGAAACCCAGCGGCTGCAGAACCGCAGCATGAAACATCAGCAGCGGCTGCAGGCCATCATCAACCGCATACAGGACTCCACCGCGGCACTGCAGGATGCCGTACTGATGGTCGACAGCCAGGGCAACCTGGAATGGTGGAATCAGGCGGCGCAACGCTTTCTGGGGCTGAAAGCGCCGGTCGATGTGGGCCAGCCGATTACCAATCTGATCCGTGATCCGGCCTTCAAAAGCTATTTCAATCAGGGCGAGTACGCCGACCCGTTTACCATGACGTCACCGGTCAACAAGCGTATTCATCTGCAGTTCAATATTACCCAGTTCGGCCGCCGCGACCGTCTGATGCTGGTGCACGATGTTACCCGCCTGAAACAGCTGGAACAGATGCGCAAAGACTTCGTGGCCAACGTCAGTCATGAACTGCGCACACCGCTGACGGTGCTGTCCGGCTACATTGAAACCATGGTTACCCACGCCGATATGCTGCCTGAACGCTGGGGCAGAATGCTGGACCAGATGAGCAGCCAGAGCCTGCGCATGGAAGCCATCATCAAGGATCTGCTGACGCTGTCACGGCTGGAAACCAGTGCCAAAGAACAGGCGTCGCCGGTGGCGGTGCAGCCACTGCTGGAGCAGATTGCCGCCGATGCCAGGGCCCTGAGCCTGGATCGCGGCCACACCATCGACCTGACGCTGGACGGGCCGGTGGCGCTGCTGGGTTATGCCGACGAACTGCGCAGTGCGTTTTCCAATCTCGCCTTTAACGCGGTGAAGTACACGCCGGATAACGGCCATATTGAGCTGATATGGCGCACCACGGCCGCAACGTCAGAAACACCTCAGGCTGAGTTCTGTGTCAAAGACGACGGGGTCGGGATAGCCGAACATCATATTCCCCGCCTGACGGAACGGTTTTATCGCGCCGACCCCAGCCGCAGCAAGGAAACCGGAGGCACAGGTCTGGGACTGGCCATTGTTAAGCACGTTCTGCTGCGCCATGACGGGGAACTGGTAATTGACAGCACGCCGGGCAAAGGCAGCTGCTTCTGTTGTCGCTTCAGCCAGCAACGCACGGTCAATGAGCTCTAGCCCGCGGCCCGTCAGCGTACTTTGGCGATAAACCGTGACAGTGTGGCGAGCTTTTCCGGATCGTCATCCACATAGCGGATAATTATCTGAATCGTGCTGGCATCCGGGTGAGGTTCCTGCGCCTGCATCATGCGGACATAGCCGTTAATTCTGGCCACATCACCACTGTCCTGATCAACAATATCCAGCACTGCCTGATCCAGCAGCGCGGGCAACTGACCTTCACGGCGGAAGACACCGATCAGTTCCTGCAGGCTGATATCCTTGATCACCAGTTTCGCCGTTTCACCATGACCAAACCGGACGTTAGCGATGCCGCGGGAGCGGGCGCCGGATTTAGCCGCGGGCTTGGCGGCTGGTGCAGCACCGCCGGTCAGCAGAGAGGCTGAATCACTGGCCGGTGGCGGCGCACTGTCTTGTTTCGCCGGTGCTGCCGACGATGCGCCCATCAGTACCGAAGCACCGCCCAGATCACCGCCTTTGGGTTTTGCTGCCTCAGCGCCCGGGGCCTGCTTGGCCCCCAGTACACTGGCCGCATCACTGCCAAACGGGTTGGCCGCCTTCTGATCAGGCTTCACCTTCAGATGCTTCCACACCAGCTTGGTCAGCTTGCCGACGAAGTTATCACGGGTGAATGGCTTGCCGATGTATTCCGACACACCGGACTGCACGGCCTTCACCACATGGTCGCGCTCGCCACGACTGGTGATCATCATAAAAGGCGTCTTCTGGTAACGGTCATCGCTGCGCATCCATTCCAGGACTTCCAGCCCGGACGCCTCCGGCATTTCCCAGTCACACAGGACCAGATCGATCGGCCGGCTTTTCATCACCGCTATGGCTTTGCTGCCGTCCGTCGCTTCATGCAGCTGGCAGCCGGGATAGGTATCCCGCACTGCTTTTTTGACGAGGTCACGGATAAACGCCGCGTCATCCGCGATCAGAATGTTGAGAGCCGCCATGCATCAGCCTTTGTTGTTCTGTTCTGGCTTCAGCATAGTCCATGGATCCGGCTTTGGCGTCCGCGGACAACGGCAGACGTTCACAGCGCATAAGCGTGGCTCCGATCACGGCCGCCGGCATCACAAACCAGTTAACCACCGGAATCATCATCAGGCCCGCGACCAGCATGCCGAACCCCAGTGCCGTAAAGCTGTCGCGGGCAAGGATTTTGCGCACTTCACGGAAATCACGGCCATGGTTATCGAAGGAATAATCCACATACTGCAGCGCCACCACCCAGCTGCCGAACCAGAACCACAACAGAGGACTGACCAGATTCACACCGGGAATAAAACTGATGACCAGCAGGATAAGATAACGCGGCAGCAGATAGCCCAGCTTGGTCAGTTCGCGGCCGAAGGTGCGCTTAACCACCGACAGCAGTGACTCGTCCGGCAGCACATTACCCTGCTGACGTTCAACACCTTCGCTGAGCAGACCATTGAACGGACTGGCGAGCGTCACCAGCACAGTGGAAAACAGATACGCCATGATGAACAGCAGGGTCAGTAACGCCAGCGGCATTAACAGCCAGTAAAGCCATTCCAGCCAGCCCGGTAACCAGCTCACCAGCTGATCAATCCAGCCACTGACCTTAGTGCCGCCCCACCAGGTGGCGGCGCTCATAATGATAATATTCATCAGCAGCGGCAGCGCCACATAGCGGCGTAATCCCGGGGTTTTCAGCGCCGCAAAGCCGCGCCTTACGTACTGCAGTCCAATCGCCGGATTGCCCTTCATGTGTCAACATCCTTACTTTTCTGCCAGTCACCAGACATCTCATCCGGTTCGCTATACAATGCCCGCCGCCCGGGCCGGCAGCCCGGAGTGAAACCCGCCCCGATTATTAAGACGAGTAACCCGGAGAACCCAGCCCGTGACGCCTGACCGTCTCGAAAAAATTCAGCGCACCCTGAACCTGCGCCAGCCTGATCTGACCGTCCTGACCGATGAAGTTCAGAAAGACCGGAATCTGTCGGCTATTGTCCGTAGTGCCGATGCGTTTGCAATTCCCAAAGTGCACTGTGTGTGGGAAGGCGGCATCTACCACGTAGCCCGCAACCAGGCTGCCGGGGCCGGCACCTGGGTGGATGTTATCACCCATTCCAGCATTACCGCTGCCATCGGCGACCTGAAAGACCAGGGATTCAGGGTCTGCGCTGCTCATTTCACCGAGCGCGCGGTTGATTACCGCACCTATGACTTCACCCAACCCACCGCCATCCTGCTGGGCGCGGAACGTGAAGGAGTCTCTGAGGAAGCCGCAGCGCTGTGCGATGAACATCTGATTATCCCGATGCTGGGGATGACACAGTCGTTCAATGTCTCCGTCGCTGGTGCACTGATACTCAGCGAAGCGGCGCGACAGCGCCAGCAGGCCGGTATGTTTGCACAGCGGCGGATTGATGATGATGAATATCAGCGCCTGCTGTTTGAATGGTGTCAGCCACAGATCACGGCTTTCTGTCAGGAGCGGGGCTTGCCCTATCCGGCTCTGGGCGAGGATGGTGAACTGGCCGACCCTCAGGGATTTTCCGCCCTGGTCAACGGACAGCGCTGAATACCCAGTTCATGCCCCGGTCGGCCAGCTGCATGTGCGCCAGCGGGATACGCTGATAGCGGAAATCCTGCTGCAGCAGGCCTGACAACTGTGTTTTCAGCGCCGGGCGTATGCTGCCGCCGAGCAGTACAAGACGGATCGCCTTAGGCGGCAGATACAGCAGCCATTGAGTCTGCCCGGCGACCTGAATGGTTTTATCAACCTGATCGCGGGCGATAATCAGACGTTGCTGCGCCAGTACCGAACGTTGCGGATCATCAAACCACAGACGCTGCGGAAAACTCAGTGGCCAGTGGGCGTCATAGCGCACATCCTGTATCAGCTGCTCATCCCGCGGGTTGTCACCGTCCAGCGCCGCCTGCCAGACCCCGGCATCAATGCCCAGCCAGACAGCGCCAAAGCCGGTCTGACTCCAGGCCATGGCGCAGTCAGGGCGGGTGTAGAGATCACGCCACAACCAGTCGGCGGGGTTGCCCTGCTGTTCTTCTTCGCGCGCCTGCTGCCGGCTGATCATGGCCTGTTCAATACTGCTGCGTTTGCTCTGCGCCTGCTGCAGAAAAGCTTCAAAAGTCAGCAATCCCTGCAGGTTCGCCGGTAAACGCTGATATTCTGCCGCCATATGTTGCTGATAATCGTCGTCACTGACCGAAGCCTGACGCGGCCCGCGGCTCACACTGTAACCCGGCAGCAAGCTGGCTTCCGGCGCCGACAAAGGAATGAGTCCGCGCTTTAATAAAGGAACTACCTCATCGGAAAAAGTCAGGTAAGTCAGTCCTGGCGGCGGGGTCATCGGGTTACTCATAAATTTGTATGATCCGGGCAAAGAGAAGTCTTAAGAAAAACGCCCAACTGTTTGTGCGAGATATCTCACATAAAGGTGGGAGATTTAGGTAAATCAGCCTATGTCATGAGGAAAACCCCATTAAGATTTTAAGTAACTCATTGATTTATAAGAATTAAATAAAAACATCCGGTCAGGCGATAGTTCCAGTATAGGAAATTCAGCGGCCCCGGAAGACGCGATTCTGCTATCTTTAATTCCACAGGGACGGACGCACTGCACGGATCGCAGTGATCAGGATGATACTGCCAGGGATTGCCGTCACGGACGACCACGACAGTCAGGATGACTGAAAAGGATGTACCACCGCAAAGGATGCGGCAGGGATGACCGAAATCTAGATAGCCAGGAAGGCGCTAGGGTGCTGTGGCGGCCAGGACAGGATGTCCTGGCCGCCCGATTTTTTTGTAGCCCCGTAAAACCCGCTTCCTTATCGTCCCGGTCCGGATGCAGCCATCTTCAGGATTCTGTTTTTCCCTTATTTCAGTTCAGCCCCTTCCCCGGCATGGTCATCAGCGGCTGTGATAGCGTTCCGCCAGTACCCCCACCAGAATAAATGCACCGCCAACCAACAGCAGAAACATACCGGACGACAGCGTGCGCAGATAATGGTCGAGCATGGGTGTCAGCCACACAGATAACGCCCCGTAACCAAAGGTACAGAGCGCAATAAAAGCGCCGACTCTGAGCCAGACCGGCTGGCCGCGCACCATTTTGCGCAGCAGATCATTGATGGTATCGCCGAAAATCACCAGCAGCGTTGCAATCAGCGCCAGCGCAATATCATCCGTGTGGGGCCTGACGTAACCGGCCACCGTGTTTACCAAACTCATAGCTTCCTCCTTCTCAGGCGAAAAGATTAGCCACTCTGTCAGTCTGCCGCCATAGTGGTTACGAATGGAAACCAAGTGTTAACTCAAACCGGTGGTTTTTTGTTCAGCTTCTGCCATTCTGGAACAGTACGTTCAGCCAGATAATCAATCCGTTTCTTACATCATCCGACAAGGAGGGTTCTGTGGATAAGTTACCGCATCAGCTTGGTCAGCTTCTGCTGCGCCGCAAAGCCATTACGGAAACTCAGTTGCAGGAAGCACTCAGCCTGCAGGCGGAACAGCCACAGCCTCTGGGGCAGGCGCTGATCGCGCTGGGCTATCTGGATGACAGGACGCTGGCCAGAACTTTGCGCCAGCAACGCTGGCTGCGTCCCTGTGCTGCCTGCTTTGCCTTCATGAGCCCGTTTTCAGTCTGTGTGGCAGAACCTGCAGAGACAGACAGTGATTTCTCAGCCCAATGGCTGGAAGAAGCCAACTGGCATTATGTGGTCGACAGCGAACAGGCCAGTGCCCGTAATTCCGCCGATCTGCTGAAACTGGTCGCCATGACCGCCTGGGATGTGTATCAGGGAGAACCGGAAGCCGGCGAGATGCGCTATGCCGTCAGCCAGTCCGGTGACAACGGCTACCAGCTGGAAATGACGCTGCACTTCTGAGCCCGCCAACAGAGCCGCAGAAAAGAAAAAAGCCCGTCATAAGACGGGCTTTTTAATATGGTGCCGGCACCAAGAGTCGAACTCGGGACCTACTGATTACAAGTCAGTTGCTCTACCAACTGAGCTATACCGGCTAAGTGGGCGGGGATATTAAAGGCCGTTATGGCAAGCGTCAACTGGTTTTTGCCTAACTGACTGAAATTTATCGCTTTATAGAAAAATTACCGCGTCATGAACAAACTTCTGCTTCATCCTTTTCACAAAAATGTCACAATTAGACAGTTTGTTTTGTCTTAAAATCGGGAGCCCTTTGTGAGCGGTGGCTATATTCTCGTCGTCGACGACGAGCCTGCAATCTGCGATATGATTCAAACCTGTCTGGAAATGGCCGGCTTCAGAGTGCGTCTGGCAGCCAATGGTTCTCTGGCACACCAGATGATCATCAATGAACGCCCCGATCTGGTATTACTCGACTGGATGATGCCGATGTTGTCCGGTATTGAACTGACGCGCCGCCTGAAGCGCGATGAACTGACCGCGGATCTGCCGGTGATTATGCTCACCGCGCGGACCGACGAAGATGACCGTATCAATGGTCTGGATGCCGGCGCGGATGATTATGTCGTCAAACCTTTCTCGCCCAGAGAACTGGTGGCTCGAGTCAAAGCCGTGTTACGGCGCAGCACCACGGCGATGTCGGACGCGCCCCTGGCTGCCGGCAAAATTGCCCTTAACCGTGAAGCCCAGACCGCCACACTTAACGGTGAAGCCCTGCCCCTGGGGCCACTGGAATACCGCTTACTTGAATTCCTGATGCTGCACCCGAACCGGGTATTTTCGCGTTCGCAGTTACTTGACCGCGTGTGGGGCGGCAACGTTTATATTGATGAACGGACAGTGGATGTTCATATCCGGCGCCTGCGTAAGAACCTGAGCCCGGAACAGCAGGATAAGATGATCCAGACCGTCCGTGGCGCGGGCTACCGCTTTTCGCCACCGGAAGGTGCAGAGGAGTAAACCGTGCATCAGTCTGCCTGGCAGAAAGAAATTCTCAGAATATCGGTCGTGACC
Source organism: Thalassolituus sp. UBA1087 (assembly GCA_002314145.1). Taxonomy (GTDB): domain Bacteria; phylum Pseudomonadota; class Gammaproteobacteria; order Pseudomonadales; family Oceanobacteraceae; genus Venatoribacter. Next base: position 70,482 of record DCCG01000029.1, read on the forward strand.
GGGTTGGGGCTGTCCCTCGGCTGGTCTGTCGGGTATCCGCTGATCGGGCTGATGGCCGGACTGCTGATCTCAATGGCCATGTTGCTGCGTTCCATGGCAGCGCTGTACCGCTGGAGCTACCGCCAGGGACCTCCACCTCAGGACAGCGGTCTGGTGGGTTACAGCGTTGATAAACTGCGCCGCCGTGAAAAGAACCTGAAGAGCAAACTGGCACAGCAGGCCAAACAACTGCGGCGCTACAATCAAGGCATTGAATCCCTCCATGACGGTGTGGTGATTATTGATCAGGACGGCCATATCAGTGGCTTTAACGGTTCCGCCGCCCGCTTGCTGGGGCTGCGTCCGGAAGACGCCGGTCAACCGGTCACCAACCTGATCCGGGTGCCTCGTTTTACCCGCTACTTTAACAATGGCGACTACAGCGAAGCGCTGCAGTTTGATGTTACCCAGCGCACCACTATAAGCCTGCAGGTTCAGATTACTCAGTTCGGACTCGATCAGAAAGTCATGCTGATCAAGGATATTACCGAGCGCAAACGGGTGGAAACCATGCGGCAGAATTTTATTGCGGATGTTTCTCACGAATTGCGCACACCGTTAACGGTCATCAACGGCTATCTGGAAATGCTGGAAGATATGGATCTGCCGGCGCCGGTCAAACGGGCAACCAGTCAGATGAATAATCAGGGGCTGCGCATGAAGGATCTGGTAAACGATCTGATCCAGCTGTCGAAGCTCGAATCCGCGGCAACCGATGATATGGGCGACTGGTTTGACCTGTCACGCCTCGGCCATTCAGTCGTCGATCAGGTGCGTTCACTGGCCGGTGACCGTATCCGTTTTCACAGTCCGGTGACCTGCGAAATTCAGGGCTTTGCAGAAGAAATGAATTCAGTGCTGACGAACCTGCTCACCAACGCGGTGAAATACGGCGGCGACGGGACCATCGATTTCGCCATTGAAAGTTTCGGCGACAGCGTCAAAGTCAGCGTCCGCGACCACGGCCCGGGGATTCCGCCGGAACATATCGGCCACCTCACCGAACGCTTTTACCGCGTCGACGATTCACGTGAGTCCAGCGTCGGCGGGTCCGGTCTGGGTTTGGCCATCGTTAAACATGCCCTTGAACATCATGATACCGCGCTGGATATAGAATCCACTCTGGGCAAAGGCAGTACTTTCAGTTTTATCATCAGTCCGGAACGCAGCCGGCTGAAAATCAGTGCCAGTGCCTGATTCTTCCGGTTATCAGTGACCATAAAAAAGCCCCGCATTGCGGGGCTTTTTTATGGCGCATGTGATCAGAATTTATATTCCAGACCAACACCGTAATACTGAGCGTTCACGCTTTCATCGTCGCTTTCTTCACTGGTCGCATAGACAAAGGTCTTGGCGACTTTTGTCAGTTTGTAATCCGCTCCCAGACTGTAAGTAACGCCACCCTCTTCTTTAATATCGGATGCACCGTACTGAGCTTTCAGAGACACCTTACTGGCGACTTTTACTTTTGCCGAGGCCATCCAGCCGTCTTTGCTGTCAACGCCGTCATCCTGTGTTTCCCACAGTGCACCAAGCTGTACCAGGCCAATACTGTACTGACCTGCCACACGCTGTGCTTCGGTGCCTTCATCCGAGACATCAGTGTCGTACGCATACGCCAGATAAATATCGCCACGCTGATAAGCCAGAGAGGCCGACAGACCGTTATTGATTTCTTCATCTTCTGAGTTGATATGGTCAACCTTGACGGTCAGGCCGGCAAACTCAGGCGAGGTGTATTGCACACTGTTTTTGGCGCGGTTTTCACTGTCGCTGATAATATGCTTAATATCACCCTGCAGATCGTTAAACAGGTCGACTTTTTTCTGTGCCTTTTTGAACGGGGTATCAAAAATACCGGCCTGCAGAGTACCGTAAGCGCTTTTAATACCTATGTAGGTATTACGCTGTGCGAAGGTACGGTCTGAGTCTTTATCACCGTCATCCGGATACATTTCAAACTCAGCCTGATAAATACCGGTAAGCCCGGCATCCAGATCAATCGTGCCTTTCACACCCAGACGCGAGGCATTGGAATTCAGCTGGGCAAGATTACCCGCATCTTTCTGCTGCACAAATTCCTGAGCGACATTGATCTTGCCGTAGAACTCAGGTTTTTCTATTTCAATGGTTTCCGCATTGACAGCCATCGGGGCTGCAACAGCAAGGGACAGAGCAATTTTTTTCATTGTTACGTTCCAGTTCAGTGTTCACTCAGTGACCTGTGAGCGGCAAGGGTTGCTGCAGCACCGGCTTTTCAATCATGACGATAATATGTCAGTTAGATTACAGCTTTGTTACAACAAAGCCTTTTATTTCATTTTCATGACATATTTCTGAAAGTTTTCTGACATGAACATAGCTGAAGCGGACGAAGCTGCCAGTTACCGGGCACCAGTTCTGACAGCAGACACAAAAAAGCCCGCCAGGATTTCTCCGGGCGGGCCGTGAATCAGTCAAAAAGTGCTGACGTTTATTCTTTCGTGGCAGCCTTTTCTTCGATCTCTGTGAGCGAGCTGTGACGGACATCGGTGCCGCTGACCAGATAAATCACCTGCTCTGAGATATTCCGTGCATGGTCACCGATGCGTTCGATGGCGCGCAGAATCCACAGAATATTGATCGCCTGACCAATGGAACGCGGATCTTCCATCATATAGGTGATCAGTTCACGTAATGCGGACGCATACTGCTGATCAACGCGTTTATCAGTGCGTACCACTTCCACTGCGCCGTCCACATCATGGCGGGCAAAAGCGTCCAGTGCACCTGAGATCATTTTCACCACTTCTGCGCCCATATAACGCATGGCCTGCTGACACAGATGACTGCTGGCATTATCGGAGACTTCCAGCGTGTGGATGGCAATCTTGCTGGCTTCGTCGCCGATGCGCTCCAGGTCACGCACCACGCGGGACACCGCCAGTACCATACGCAGGTCGGATGCCGCCGGCTGACGGCGCACCAGGATCTGGGTACATTCATGATCAATGGCCACTTCCATCTGGTCCACTTCATCTTCGCGCCGGATCACGTCATCAGCAATGCGGGTATCACCGCTGCAGATGGCCTCCACGGCGTTAGCAACCTGGCGTTCAACCAGACCGCCCATGCCCATCATATGATTGCGGATAGCTTCCAGATCGGCATTGAACTGACCGGAAATGTGTTGGTTAAAATTCATATCCATGCTGACGTCCCCTTAACCGAACCGGCCGGTAATGTAGGCTTCTGTTAATGCGTGTTCCGGTGTCGTAAACACCTGATCAGTCGGGTTAACCTCAATCAACTGACCCAGGTGGAAATACGCCGTACGCTGTGACACCCGGGCCGCCTGTTGCATCGAGTGCGTTACGATGGCGATGGTGTAATTTTCACGCAGCTCATCGATCAGTTCTTCAATCTTAGCAGTTGCAATCGGATCCAGCGCGGAACAGGGTTCATCCATCAGAATAACTTCCGGGTCCACCGCAATGGTACGGGCGATACACAGACGCTGCTGCTGACCGCCGGACAGCCCGGTACCCGGTGCATGCAGACGATCTTTGACTTCACTCCACAGCCCTGCACGCTGCAGACTTTTTTCGACTATCTCATCCAGTTCTACCCGTGAATGCGCCAGTCCGTGAATACGCGGACCGTAGGCGATATTGTCATAAATCGACTTGGGGAACGGGTTCGGCTTCTGGAACACCATGCCGACCCGGGCGCGCAGTGGCACCACATCCATTTTCGGATCGTAGATGTTTTCTTTATCCAGTTCGATGTCACCGGTCACACGGCAGATATCAATGGTGTCATTCATGCGGTTCAGACAGCGCAGAAACGTGGATTTACCACAACCGGACGGACCGATCAGAGCAATCACTTCATTGGCACCAATATCCAGGCTGACATCAAAAATAGCCTGTTTATCGCCGTAATAGACACCGACATTGCGGGCGGTCAGCTTCGGCGAGTCACTGAACGGAGCACCGTGTGTTTGATGATTTTCAATAATACTCATAACGATTGTATCCAGATCTTTAATTCGTTTTGTCGGTTTTACCAACGGCGCTCAAGACGACGGCGCAGCATGACAGCGGCCGTATTCATCACAATCAGGAAGCCCAGTAACACAATAATGGCGCCGGATGTACGTTCCGTGAAGGCTCTTTCCGGGCTGTCTGACCAGAGGAAAATCTGCACCGGCAACACCGTTGACGGATCATTGATAAAGCCAGGAACATCCACCACAAATGCCACCATCCCGATCATCAGCAGAGGAGCGGTTTCCCCCAGCGCCTGAGCCATACCGATAATGGTACCGGTAAGCATACCGGGCAACGCCAGCGGCAACACATGATGGAAAACCACCTGCATTTTTGATGCCCCAAGGCCGAAGGCCGCTTCGCGGATCGACGGTGGTACCGCTTTAATGGCCGCACGGCCGGAAATAATAATGGTGGGCAAGGTCATCAGAGTCAGTACCAGGCCCCCCACCAGGGGCGTGGACCGGGCGACACCGAAAATATTAATAAAAATCGCCAGCCCCAGCAGACCAAAGGTAATGGACGGCACGGCCGCAAGGTTGTTGATATTGATTTCAACAAACTCGGTGATTTTATTTTTGGGGGCAAACTCTTCCAGATAAATAGCCGCCGCCACACCAATCGGGAAAGACAGCAGGAAAGTCACCAGCAGCGTCAGGAAGGTGCCTTTAATCGCCCCGTGAATACCGGCCAGCTCGGGTTCGCGGGAATCACCATTGGTAAAGAAGCGGGTGTTAAAGCGGGTTTTCAGTGCGCCTTCGTCCACCCAGGTATTGAGCCATTGCAGCTGCAGTTCGGACAGCCGCGAATGTTCACCTTCATGGCCACGATCGTGTTTAAACCATTGGTCGACATCATCATCAGCCAGCAGATCAATCCGGAGGCTGGAACCGATCAATGAGCGGTCGGCAATCACTTCGGACTGCAACTGCCAGGCAGCACCGGCACTGATAAGGCTGTAAAGCTGGCGACGTTCTTTGCGCCCGTCCGGGTTCACCATGGCGCGGAAGTGCTTTTTCACCAAGCCGGAGAAGTTGGCGTTACGCACATCCTGATCCGAAGAACTGGCATCCAGGCCGAGGTAATCACCATCCAGCTGGATTTCCGTTTCAATAAAGGTTTGCGTAAAAGCCGAGCCACCTTTTGACAGAATATCGCCAAACAGCACCACCAGACACAGCAGACCAAAGAGCACAGACGCCATACCGTACAACCGGAAGCGGCTCTCCGCGGCGCGGCGGCGCTTCATACTGTGCTCAACTTTCTCGCGGGTTGTCATGGATGTATTAGTCATATTGTTCCCGGTATTTCTGCACAATTTTCAGGGCCACAAAGTTCAGAACCAGCGTGACGAGGAAGAGCACCAGACCCAGCGCGAAGGCCGCCAGCGTTTTCGGTGAATCAAACTCCTGGTCACCGACCAGCAGGGTAACAATCTGCACAGTCACCGTGGTCACGCTGTCGAGCGGGTTGAAGGTGAGGTTGGCTGCCAGACCCGCGGCCATGGCCACAATCATGGTTTCACCAATAGCACGCGATACCGCCAGCATCACGGCCCCGACAATACCGGGTAACGCCGCCGGAATGACCACCTGACGGACCGTTTCACTGCGCGTTGCGCCCAGACCATAGCTGCCGTCACGCAGAGATTGCGGCACGGCATTAATCACGTCGTCCGACAGCGAGGAAACAAACGGAATAATCATAATGCCCATCACCAGACCGGCGGCCAGTGCGCTTTCCGAAGAAACATCCAGACCCCAGCTTTCGCCGATACCACGGATCACCGGCGCCACGGTTAAGGCCGCAAAGAAGCCGTACACAACGGTCGGAATACCGGCCAGAATTTCCAGCGCCGGTTTGGCAAAAGAGCGGATACGCGAGGTTGCGTATTCCGACAGATAAATCGCTGACATCAGACCCACAGGGACAGCGATAAACATCGCAATCATGGAAATCAGCAGGGTACCGACAAACAGAGGAACCGCACCAAAACTGCCGGACGAGCCGGACTGATCGGCGCGCAGGGCAATCTGAGGAGACCAGCTGGTGCCGAACAGAAACTCAATAATGCTGACCTTGCCAAAGAACATCCAGGCTTCGTACAGCACGGATGCCAGAATGCCCAGCGTCGTCAGAACCGCGATGCCGGAACTGGCGAACAGCATATAGCGCACCATACGTTCCACTTCGGACCGCGCGCGCAGGGTATTCTGAACACGGCGCCAGGTCACCGCCAGCCCCAGCAGTGCCAGCGCCAGAATCAGCCCGGTATGCAGCATGCTGGTGCGGGACTCAAGCGCCTGCAGATGTTTTACCGCCGGCTGTAATTCCGGTGATGCCGACAGCCCGGTACCGCTGGCCAGGTTATGCACCTTACTGATGGCCAGCTGAATATCCGCGGAGCTGCCTGCCTGAATCTGCTGCGGCAGCTGTGCCACCAGCAGATGATCCACGACCTGTTGTTCAAACAGACTCCAGATAATCAGCAGCAGTAAAGGTGGCAAACCGGTCCACAGGGCCACCAGAGCGCCATAATGAGTGGGCAGGGAATGCAGTGTCATTCCCTGATTGGCAATGGCTCGCGCTTTATTCCGGCCCAGCAGATATCCTCCGCCGAGCAGAATCAAAAGCACAATAATGAGACTACTGTAATTCATGAGGTCTTGGTCTGAATAAAAGTGATTGAACGTGCAAAAGCCGGGGCATTGCCCCGGCTTTTGCTGCGTGCTCCGGTACGACCGGGCTTATTTAACAGCCATAGGTTTCAGGCTTTTAACAGCACTGACCACCTCGTTATAAGCATCTTCTGTCAGCGGGATCATGCCCTTGTCTGCCAGATAACCGTCTTCGCCCATCGCACGCTCAGAGGTGAACTCTGCCAGGTATTCTTCGATACCGGGAATAACACCGACGTGCGCCTTCTTAACGTAGAAGTAAAGCGAACGGCTGATCGGGTACGCACCTTCTGCGATGTTGTCAAAGGTCGGCAGTTTACCGTTTACCACGGAGCCCTGCACCTTATCTTCATTCTGTTCCAGGAAGCTGAAACCGAAGATACCGAACGCATCCGGGTTGGCCACCAGTTTCTGAACGATCAGGTTGTCGTTTTCACCGGCTTCGATATAGGCACCGTCTTCACGTACTGCATGGCAGACCGCTTTGTATTTTGATTTGTCGGTTTTCTTCATCGCTTTGATGAACGGGAAAGTTTTGCAACCGCCTTCCATCGCCAGTTCGGCAAACGCATCGCGGGTACCGGACGTTGGCGGTGGCCCTAACACTTCAATCTTTTTGTTCGGCAGGGCCGGGTTCACGTCTTTCCAGGTTTTATACGGGTTCTCAACCAGTGTTTCTGAACCATCCGTTGCCGGAACCATTTTAGCCAGCGCCAGATACATATCTTTCAGCGTCAGCTTCAGTTGTGGCGACTCAGTGGAATTGGCGAAAGCGATACCGTCAAAACCGATGGTCACTTCGATAATATCCTTCACACCGTTTTCTGCGCACAGGTCAATTTCCGATTGTTTGATCGCCCGTGACGCATTGGTAATATCCGGCGTAGCATCGCCAACACCACTGCAGAACAGTTTCAGACCACCACCGGAACCGGTTGATTCAACCTTCGGCGTGCGGAAGTTGGTGGATTTACCGAAACGCTCAGCCACGACGGTAGAAAATGGGTACACAGTGGAAGAACCCACAATGCTGATGTAGTCGCGTTCGGCGTGGGCGCCAACACTCATGACTGAGGCCAGAACGGCTGCGCCGGTTAACAGAGCTTTTTTCATATTCGCTTCCTTTTACGTTCCGTCCAGCAGGCGGAAATTATCGTGTTTGAATGCTGCTGATTATTCGCCAGCAATGTTACAAAAATATGACAGGAGCGTTGATTGTGACACTATGATGACAGAAGCATGACAGTGATTTCTGTCTCCAGGCCGCATGAATACTGGCCCCGACGCTTTCAGCGGCGAATTTTGAGCCTCTGTGCGGGCTTGTCACAATGACACTTCTCTACATTGCCAGACTGGCTCCCAACCACACCCTGATGGCTTACTGAGAGCAGATTGACCACTTGGTAAGACGGTCCGCCTGCGGCCCGTCATCCGCTCACTCAGGCTACAGGCCGGAGCATGCCTGATTCCGCTCCGCCCGGATAGCTGGCCAGGGCGTGAACCAGGTAGTATTTCAGGCCAAAGTCGGGTGTTTTGATGATTGAAAAGCAGTAAACTCGCGACAAAATAATTCTAACGCTGGTTGTCCCATGAACTATCAAGCTGAGGCACGCGACGATTGCGAGCCCGCACCGGAAGGCGAGCTGACTCTGCGCCTGATTCCGACCCGCAATGAAACCAACGTACACGGCGATATCAGTGGTGGCTGGGTGGTCGCGCAAATGGATCACGCTGCAGAAACCGTGGCCAGTCGTCTGGCCAGAGGCCGTATTGCCAATGTAGCGCTGGAATCCGTGGTGTTTATGTCACCGATCCGGGTCGGCGCGGCGGTGTGTTTTTATACCCGCCTGCTGGATATCGGCAGCTCCTCCATCCGCATCGCGATCGAAGTCTGGACGCGCAATCCGAATGAAGCAGAACGCCATAAAGTGGTGGATGCGGTGTTCGTTTATGTCGCGATTGATGAACAGGGGCGCATCCGCCGCGTGCCGAAAGACAGCATCTGAACAGATGGGTCTGACAGGCCGGTCAATCCAGCGCTGTCAATCAAGACCCATGGCCTTCATCACCACATGCTGTTTCACTGGCAGCAGGCGATCAAACAGCCGCATACCTTCGTTGCGCAGCCAGCGTAGCAGCGGGTCATCCGCCGCAAACAGCCGCTTAAAGCCTTCCATCACCGCCATGGTGCTGAGGTTATCCGCCTGACGGCGACGCTGATAACGGCCGAGCACCAGCGCACTGCCAATATCCAGCCCTTTGCTCTGTGCACGCAGAAGTTCTTCCGCCAGTGTCTGCGCATCCTTAAAGCCGAGATTCACACCCTGCCCGGCCAGCGGATGAATGGTATGCGCCGCATCGCCGGCCAGCACCACGCCTTCACACCAGTAATCTTTGGCATGGCGCTGGCGCAGCGGGAAACGGCCTTTGTCTGAGCTGGCGGTGATATTACCCAGATGGCTTTCAAAGGCCTGCGTTAATGCCGCATTGAATGCTTCGTCGTTCATGGCCAGCAGTTCATCCGCTTCGTCTTCCGTGGTAGACCACACAATCGACGCCAGATGCTCATCGTGCGGCATCGGCAGAAACGCCAATGGCCCCTGCGGGCGGAAGCGCTGCCAGGCGGTGGCCTGCATCGACTGCTCACAGCGCACGGTGGCAACAATGGCGTGATGTCCGTAATCCCATTCGCGGGTCGGCAGTCCGGCCCAGGCACGCACGCGGGACATGGCACCATCCGCACCGATCACCAGCCTGGCCCGCAGCATATCGCCGTTATCCAGTGCGACGGGGGTGTAGCCTTCAGGGTCACGGTTATCCAGATAGCGCACGCTCTCAGCGAGAATATCCACACCGCCGTTTGTTTCAGCCATGGACTGCAGACTCTGCTGAATGCCCCACAGGGTCTGGGAATTTTCCACAATATGGCCCAGCGCCGGAACGTGCAGGTCGGCGGCGTCAAAGTTCACCGCGCCTGTGCCTTCCGCATCCCACACATGCATATGAGTGTAAGGGGCCAGACGCTCAGCCGGGATTTTTTGCCAGGCACCAAGGGATTCAAGAAACGCCCGGGTTTTTTCCGTTAACGCTGACACCCGCAGGTCGAAATCCTGAATGTCAGTCCCCCTGGCCGGTGCCTCAGAAGAGAAATGGGGATCGATCAGGGCAATCTTTAACGGGTTTTTAAGCGCTTCATTGCCCTGTACCAGCGCCGCCGCAATGGATTGGCCTACCAGCCCGGCACCGACGATCACAACATCGTATTGCATGATTATTCTCCTGCCCGGCGGCGATTCAATTGCGCGGCTTTCTGACCCAGCCCCATGGCATGGCGGGTAAACAAACGGCGCGCCATGGGCGCTGCGGCCATGGCCAGCAAGCCGGCATCGCGCAGGATACCAATCACCGGCGACGACGAACCAAAGACTTTCGGTAACACATCGCTGGCGCCGATGGTATTGAACTGATCGCGCTGTTGCTGGCGTTCATAAGCCTGCAGCATGTTGAGATCCCCCAGTGGGGTCTTATCCGCCCAGGCCCGGTTAAGATGTTGCGCCAATACAGCGGTATCACGGATAGCAAGATTAAACCCCTGCCCCGCCACCGGATGCAAACTGTGGGCCGCATTGCCCAACAGTACCAGCGAGCGGCGCACCTGTTCACTGCTGCGGATCAGACCCAGCGGATAGGTCGCACGCTCACCGGCCCGCACCAGTGTGCCAAGACGATAACCAATCTGTGCCTGCAGACGGGCCAGCAGTGCCTCATCCGACAGCGCCATCACGTCATCAATCAGTTCATTGCTGAGTGTCCACACCACGGCGAAGTGGTTGCTGCGTAACGGCAGAAAGGCAATCGGTCCGTCCTGGCTGAAGCGTTCGTAAGCCCAGTGACCATGCGCCTGATCCACTTCCACCTGGGTGACCAGCGCATGAGTACCGTAATCGTTACGTTCATGCCGGATACCCAGTCTGGCCGCCAGCGGTGAACGCGCGCCATCCGCCATCACCAGCAGCGAAGTCTGCAGCTGGCCGCCATCGTCAAAGCTGAGTAAGGCCCCGCCGGCATTCATGCTTACATCGGCCACACTGGCCGGCGCCCTGACGTCCACCCCGTGGCGGGCAATGTCCTTCAGCAGGCCGTAGCCGATCACCGCGTTCTCAACGATATAGCCCAGCGCATCCACATTCTGCTCACTGGCGTGCAGATGCGTCTGGCCAAAACGGCCCTGATCGGACACCTGAATATGTTCAATCGCGCAGGCCCGTTCCCTGACCAGTGGCCAGATATCCAGCGCTGCCAGCAGCTGCTGAGTGCCATATGACAGGGCTGTCGCGCGGCCATCAAAACTTGGCGGGCGGGCGCCAGGGTCACCGTCCCAGTTCAGCGGCTGACGATCGATCAGCGTCACTTTCATACCCTGCTTTAATGCCGGGCTCAGCAGATGCACCAGGCTGGCGCCGACCATGCCGCCCCCCAGAACAACGACATCAGTGTGGGGAATCTGTGTAGTCATGGCGCTTTGCCTTATTCACCCTGAATCAGTGCTTCGACATCGGCGACATCTTTGACAACGCCGGAGGTCAGTACGTGACAGCCATCTTTCGTGACCACCACATCATCTTCGATGCGGATACCGATACCCCGCCATTGCTCATCAACGGTGAGATCATCCGGCGCGATATACAGGCCTGGTTCAATGGTCATCACCATGCCTTCTTCAAGAATGCGCCATTCGCCGTCAATGCGGTATTCCCCCACGTCATGCACATCCATTCCCAGCCAGTGACCGGTTTTGTGCATGTAAAACGGTTTGTAAGCCTGTTGTTCAATCAGTTCATCCACATCACCGGCCAGCAGACCGTACTGCACCAGGCCTTCCACCAGCACTTTAACCGCCACGTCGTGCGGTGTATTCCAGTCGATACCCGGCTTAACCGCCGCGATGGCCGCGTAGTTGGCGTCCAGAACCAGCTGATACAACTTGCGCTGTGGTTCACTGAACCTGCCGTTGGCGGGGAAGGTGCGGGTAATGTCGGAGGCGTAATAATCCAGCTCACAGCCGGCGTCGATCAGGATCAGATCACCGTCTTTGATCTGTGCCGTGTTCTGGGTGTAATGCAGAATACAGGCATTATCCCCGGCCCCGACGATGGACGGATAGGCAGGCCAGCGGGAGCCGGCGGCCATAAAGGTACGCATCAGTTCGGCTTCCAGCTCGTATTCATACATACCGGGTTTCACCATGGCCATTACCCGGGTGTGGGCTTCGGCACTGATGTCGGCGGCTTTCTGCATCACTTTGACTTCCGGTGCCGATTTCACCAGCCGGATTTCATGCAGCAGATGATCCAGAGCGCTGAATTCCCGTGGCGGAGTCGCGCCATTCCGTACTTGGGTTTTGATGTGATTAACCCATTGCATCAGCTGATTATCAAACACCGGACTGACCCCAAGACTGGCGTAGACACGGTCTTTGCCTTCAATCAGACCCGGCAGAATGTCGTCGATATCACTGATCGGAAAGGCATCATCGCAACCGAGCACCTCCGGCGCCGCTTCCGGCCCGACCCGGCGGCCGGTCCAGATCTCCTGTTCTTTGATTTTTTCCTGACAGAAGAGCACGTACTCACCATGCTCGCGGCCGGGAATCAGCACCACCACGGCATGCTCTTCAGCAAAACCGGACAGGTAATAGAAGTCTGAGTCCTGACGGAACGGATGCTCCACATCACGGTTACGGATGGTGGGTGGCGCCGAGGGAATAATGGCAATACTGTCCGGGCTCATCAGCTGCATCAGCTGACGACGGCGTTTCGCGTACTCGCGTGGATCTAACTTCATAATTACCTCAGTTGCCGTGAAAATTCTGAATCAGTGCAGGGTTTTGGCGGCTGGCCCCTGCTGATTCATGGCGTAGAAGACGGTGAGCGCAGCAATACGGGCATGCTCTGCCAGCTCAAGATATATCATTTCATTATCCGGATCGGCAGGATCATCCAGCTGGGCATTGGAGAAGGCGTCCAGATCCTGCAGAACTTCCATCACATCTTCCGGTACTTTGCCCTGCACACGTCCGGAGGCACCAAAGCCGTCGAGAAAGCCTTTGCTCCACTGGGCAAGACACTCCACCTGCTCATCGATGTCGGCGTCTTCATCCGCCGGCAGCAGAATGGCGAAATCCATAGCCTCACCGCTCAGTCCGGTCAGCACTTCTTCATAAAAATCTTTCAGCAGATCTTTCAGATTATCGGCAAGATCGTTTTCCAGCTCCAGATACTGTTGTGCCTCTACCATCCAGGCGTCCTCAGTAAGGCGTCCGCCGGCGGCCAGAAAGCCGGTCAGCCAACCCTGCAGGGCAGAAGGTGTCTGAAAACAGCCGGCCTCAACCCAGAGGTCAGCAGCCGTGTTAAAGTCGATGGTCATAATATCCCCGGAACATTCATTACAGCGGGCATTCTAACACCGACAGACGATATATTTCTGCGATAATCGGGATTGTCGCCGGCAGTTTACACGCTGCGTTGACCGCCCGGGCAAGAGCCTCTTATAGTATCCTCGGGTATGGTTTTTAACAGGCCCCTTAACAGAATGATGGGAACGCAATGCAAAACCCTGAACTGCGGAATCTGCAGCGTAAAATAGAAAAACTGATCAGCGTGCACGAAACGCTGCGAGAACAGAATCAGGCAATGCGGGCAGCTGAAGCAGAGTGGCAGGCTGAACGGGCCAAACTGATGCAGCAGAATGAGATCGCGCGCCGCAAAGTCAATGAAATGATTACCCGACTGCAGACTCTGGAGCGTAACAGTGGCTAATTCATCCCGGATTCTGGAACTCACCATTCTGGAACGCGAATATCGCATTAACTGCCCGGAAGGCGCGGAAGAAAAACTGCGCGAAGCGGCCCGCTATCTGAACGATAAAATGGCGGAAATCAAACAGGCCGGGGCAGCCGGAGGCAAAGTGCTGGGCACTGATCGCATTGCCGTTATTGCGGCGCTGAACATTACCCACCAGCTGCACGAATTACAGGCAGAACAGAGCGAAACCAGTGGTGAACTGGCGCGCCTGGACAGCCTGGTTGAAGAAGCACTGGAGCAGGACCTGCAGCTCGAACTGTAACGCCAAGTCAAGCAAAAAATCTTCATCTCCGGTAACAAAACCCCCGTTTTTTTCGGGCTCAGTTTTGTTATCCTTTGTTTGCTCCCTGGGGTGTTTGCCAGTCGATAAAGACCTGAGCCGATGCACTTTATTATGGAAGGTTTCATTCGCTGATGTGAGCAAGTCCGCCCGACGGAAAGCCTAATTCAGAGTCTGGCCTGCCACCTTGGACCAAAGGGTTCAAGGGCTTTATTTATGACAGCGGCACAGTGGGGAGCCTCTTCTTTTGACCTCTGCAGATTTATCCACGCCAGACAAAACCGCCATTCGCCGGCGCATGCGCAAAGCACGACGGAACCTGTCTTTATCCTACCGCCGTCAGGCCAGCCGCAGACTGCTGCACTCGCTCGATCAGGCCGGTGAATTCCGTTACGCCAGACGCATCGCTGTCTATCTGACCAATGACAGTGAAATTGATACGTCGCTGTTTATCCGCGAACTGCAGAAACGCCACAAGCAACTGTTTCTGCCCGTACTGCATCCCCTGCGTAAGGGGCATCTGAGCTTTCTGCCGTATCGTCACAACAGCGTGATGAGCAACAACCGCTTTGGTATCCCTGAACCCGACTTCCGCCGTCATAAAGCCACGCCGGCAGCCTTTATGGACGTCATCTGCATGCCACTGGTGGCCTTTGACCAGAAAGGTAACCGGCTGGGCATGGGCGGAGGGTTTTACGACCGAACTCTGGCGTTTATGCACAGGCCGGGGAACAAACCCCGGTTGATCGGATGCGCGTATGATTTGCAGAAACTGACTCAGTTACCGGCCGAGCCCTGGGATATCCCCCTGCAGGCGATTGCCACCGAAAACCGCCTTTACCGCTTCCGCTGAGCGGGCAGCAAACCAACCGTCAGCGAATGCTGTTTTCCAGCGTCATCAGATTCTGTGGCCGCTCACCGGCATCATCGTGCAGAACGGAGGTGACCACAGCGCCCAGCAGAAAAACGGCCGTTAACAGAATCAGGATATCAGGCTTTTTCATTGTTATTATGTCTCCACTACGAACAGGTACCGGTACAACTGAGTAAAAACGCTACTTAAGTACCGCAACCAGACAGCAAAAGTCAGACCATCAGCGTATAAAGCTTTCATGAAATACTGGTTACTGAAATCCGAGCCGGACAGCTTCAGCTACGAAGATCTTATGAGTGCACCAGAGAAGCGCACTGTATGGGATGGCGTGCGTAATTATCAAGCCCGTAACATCATGAGAGATGATATGGCTCAGGATGACCTCGCTTTTTTCTACCACTCCAGCTGTAAAGAGCCTGCTATCGCTGGCGTTTGCCGCATTATTCGCACCGGAATTGCCGATCCGTCCGCCTTCGATCCGGCCTCCGCTTATTACGATGCAAAGTCGGATAAAGCGAATCCGCGCTGGGTGACCGTGGAGGTGGAAGCTGTATACGCACTGAATCCGGTCATTACACTGAAACAGATGCGCAAAGACAGTGCTTTAGCCGGCATGGTTCTGTTGAACCGTTCCCGTCTGTCGGTTCAGCCGGTCACGGAACAGCAATGGCAACATATCATGAGTCTGACAAGCCCCGTCCCCCCCATCGATGAATGACAACGGGTGTCACGCATCAAGGACGGCCGGCAGAGCCAACCACAGAGCGCCATCTCTGACGCAGGGATTCAGAAAGCGATGGCCTGAACGCTGGCCGGTGAGACAATACGCTGAACCTGCTTAAACAGATCTCCGGTATCCAGCAGCGAATTACCACTGACAATGGTGTTATGCCGTACTTCCCAGAAGGTCGCCGCGTGCAGAGCGACCATCTTATCCACCGGCTGAAAGCCCATCAGGGGTTTGACCAGAGTGCCACTGAAAGTCGATTGAGTGACCACCCGGTTACCTTCACAGACGATTTCTTCGATGGAAATGCAGAAATCATCCATTGCCCCGCGCACCATGGCGATCAGGGTTTCCATCGCATCAATGCCCATGGGCATATCCACCATACTGGCGTGATAGGTAAAATCTCTGGCCAATAAAGATTTGGCCAGATGAAAACGTCCCTGATTCCAGGTCAGCTCGACAAAATTTTCGATCAGTCGTTTATGGCTGTCAGCCTGGTTATCCATGCGTGAACCTCCGGTCATTTCGCGTCCTGCGAACGGTAATTGTAACAGCGTGTAATTAAAAGGGTGCTTTCGTACAAAAATAAGGTCCAATCAGGCCACTACGACCAACGGGCAGTCAGAGTCCACCAACGGTCAGCTCAGCCATTCTGCCAACTGCCGGTAAATCTCCTGCCTGTGTTCCGGTGATTCATTCACCAGGTGATGCTGACCGCCGGGCAGAATCTTAAGCCGCCGGTGCGGGAACTTCTCCGCCAGCACTTTCATATTGTGGCGCCAGTCGACGGTCTGGTCTGCGTCGCCCTGCACAATATTCACCACCAGGTCACAGGCAGGCAGAGACTCCACATACGGTACCCAGGCTTTCAGGGCGCTGACCCAGCGCACACTCAGATGACGCGGTTGCAAGGGGTCTTTTAACAGAAACTCAGCGAACTCAGGATTAGCCGCATTAGGTTTAAATTTGCGCTTAATGCGGCGCACAAAGAAGCGGGCAAAAGTATGAATGATACGGCCCGATGCCCAGCCTTTGGGGCGTACCAGTGGCGCCATCAGAGAAATACCGGCAAACGGATTCTGATCCGGGGTAAACTGACGTTTAAGCAGATAATTCAGCAGAATAGCGCCGCCGGTACTCTGGCCGAAGGCAAAAAATGGCCCCGGCAAATGCGCCTGAGCCTGCTGCAGCACCTGACTGAACACATCATCGTATTCCTGGAAACTGTCAATCGCCGCCTGTTCACCGCTGGACAACCCATGCCCCGGCAGATCAAAAGCCACAACATTCCAGCCCTGCTGCAGGCAGAAGCGGATCAGCGAAGCATACAGGCCGACATGATCATAGTAGCCATGCACCACCATGGCCGTTCCCTTAGCCTGCTGATGCTGCCAGACCTGAACCGCAATCTGAAATGAGCCGCACGACACCAGCCCGGCATAATGACCCGCGGCCCCCTCTTCTTCAAATCCCAGCGAGTAATAATCACAGTATTGCTGCCATAACGCGCCTTCCGGCGACTGACGCAGATCCCAGTCCATATCCGCCAGCTCAGACACCACACCGTTTTTACTCCAGCTCATCGCGGCCCCATATAATGTTTAACCAGACTTTATTGTCGGCTAAAAACACCCATATGGCACGTTTCAGGAAAAAACAGTGGGTTCCGGATCTCTGCCAGCCAACATTCCGCCCGCCTGGCTGGCTTACCTCTTCTTGTAATACCGGGATACGGATATAAAAAAGCCCGCAAATGCGGGCTTTTCCAGCACTTCGTTAATCTTTAACAGATTAAACAGAGCAGACTATGCCGGATTCCGCAGGGTCTGAAACGCTGTGCTCAAAGAGCACACGCTCCCTGCAAGAAATAAAAAAGCCCGCAAATGCGGGCTTTTCCAGCACTTCGTTAATCTTTAACAGATTAAACAAAGCAGACTATGCCGGATTCCGCAGGGTCTGAAACGCTGTGCTCAAAGAGCACACGCTCCCTGCAAGAAATAAAAAAGCCCTCAAATGCGGGCTTTTTCAACAACTCTTTAATCTCTGAGAGATTAAACAAAGCAGACCATGCCGGATTCCGCAGGGTCTGAAACGCTGTGCTCAAAGAGCACACGCTCCCTGCAAGAAATAAAAAAGCCCGCAAATGCGGGCTTTTTCAACAACTCTTTAATCTCTGAGAGATTAAACAGAGTAGTACATGTCGAATTCCGCAGGGTGAGTCGTGTGCTCAACGCGGTATACATCGTCCATTTTCAGTTCAATGTAAGCTTCGATCATGTCGTCGGTGAATACACCACCGGCCGTCAGGAACTCTTTGTCAGCTTCCAGGCTGGCCAAGGCTTCACGCAGAGAACCACAAACCTGAGGAATCTGAGCAGCTTCTTCAGCTGGCAGATCGTACAGATCTTTGTCAGCTGCATCGCCAGGGTGCAGTTTGTTTTTAACACCGTCGATACCAGCCATCAGCATTGCTGCGAAAGCCAGGTATGGGTTAGCGGTAGGATCCGGGAAACGAGCTTCGATACGCTTGCCTTTAGGAGACGCAACGTAAGGAATACGGATAGAAGCAGAACGGTTACGGGCAGAGTATGCCAGCATAACTGGTGCTTCGAAGCCCGGGATCAGACGCTTGTAAGAGTTGGTAGACGGGTTAGTGAACGCGTTCAGTGCTTTAGCGTGCTTGATGATACCGCCGATGTAGAACAGGGCAGTTTCAGACAGGCCAGCATAGCCGTCGCCAGCGAACTGGTTTTCGCCGTCTTTCCAGAAAGACTGGTGAACGTGCATACCGGAACCGTTATCACCAACAACAGGTTTTGGCATAAAGGTAGCAGTTTTGCCGTAAGCTGCGGCAACGTTGTGAACAACGTATTTCAGCATCTGAACTTCGTCAGCTTTCTTAACCAGGGTGTTGAATTTAACGCCGATTTCGTTCTGGTTAGCCGTTGCCACTTCGTGGTGGTGTACTTCAACGTCCAGACCAATCGCCATCATGGTGTTACACATAGCAGCACGGATGTCGTGAGAGCTGTCCACTGGCGGAACCGGGAAGTAACCACCTTTAACACGTGGACGGTGACCCAGGTTACCACCTTCCATCACAGCTTCAGTGTTCCAGGCACCTTCTTCAGAGTTGATCTTGTAGAAAGAACCACTCATGTCCGCGCCCCAGCGAACGTCGTCAAAGATGAAGAATTCTGGTTCAGGACCGAAGAATGCAGCATCACCCAGACCAGTAGACTTCAGGAATTCTTCAGCGCGCTTGGCCACAGAACGCGGATCACGCTCATAGCCCTGCATGGTGGACGGCTCAATGATGTCGCAACGCAGAACCAGAGTTGCGTCTTCAGTGAAAGGGTCCAGGAATGGCGTAGTGTCGTCCGGCATCAGAATCATGTCGGATTCGTTAATGCCTTTCCAACCGGAAATAGAGGAACCATCGAACATCTGACCTACTTCGAAGAACTCTTCTTCTACTTCAGATGCAGGGATAGTAACGTGCTGCTCTTTACCCTTGGTGTCAGTGAAGCGCAGGTCTACCCACTTCACGTCATTTTCTTTGATCAAACTCAGAGTGTTCTCTGACATCTTATTGTCTCCAGATGCTGGTTCATTTTTGATTCGGGCAGCCCCGATTTGCCATGCTCGGTCTTGGAGCAATTAGTGTGCCATTTTGGGCAATGCTGAAAGGCACTGTTTTAAAGGCCTGCAACGCCATATCGGTTCCACTAACGCACTGATTTAATGCGAATATAATGCATAATGCACCATTTTATTGCACATTTTAATACAGAACTGACCAGCCAGAACATGTTCGCCCATTATAGGTTCACCTTCTGTTTGCGGTATATGGGGAAAGCACGAAAACAGCGCCTGGAAACAAGTTTATGCCCCATTTGCGACAAATATCTGTGTTCCGCTGCTGCTGGCAAGGCGTTTGCCGCTACCTGACGCCCTGACAGCCACCGATAACCGCTGGTCCGTCTCCGTTCTGTAAGAAGCATCTGCCATTCTCACCCTTCGCCGGACTTATTTTCAGTGCAGCGTATATAAGCGCGGTCAGACAATGTACAATCCGGTACCTTTTTTTCAGTGGCGGCTTACCAGGACCCGAATATCCAGAATAAAGGCTGAGGTCTGAGCTGCATCCACGCATCAGAGAGCGTACATGAAAGTGTGCGTCCGATGACGCACACACAGGCTAAATCAGAAATATGTCGAACGAAATTCAAAACTTAAGAAACATCGCCATCATCGCGCACGTTGACCATGGTAAAACCACGCTGGTCGACAAGCTGCTGGAGCAATCCGGTACGCTGGACCGCAACCAGGGTGGCGAACGCGTGATGGACTCCAACGACCAGGAGAAAGAGCGCGGTATTACGATTCTGGCGAAGAACACCGCCATCCGCTGGAACGACTACCGGATCAACATCGTTGATACTCCGGGACACGCCGACTTCGGCGGTGAAGTAGAACGTGTTATGTCCATGGTGGATTCCGTCTGCCTGCTGGTTGATGCGGTTGACGGCCCCATGCCACAAACCCGCTTCGTGACGCAGAAAGCGTTCGAGCGTGGCCTGAAGCCTATTGTTGTGATCAACAAAATCGACCGTCCCGGTGCCCGCCCGGACTGGGTAATGGATGAGATCTTTGATCTGTTCGACCGCCTCGGTGCCACCGAAGAGCAACTCGATTTCCCGGTGATTTATGCGTCTGCACTGAACGGTATTGCCGGTGATGATCCGGATAATATGGCCGACGACATGACCCCGCTGTTCCAGATGATCGTTGACCACGTTGAGTCACCGTCGGTGGAACTGGACGGCCCGTTCCAGATGCAGGTATCGGCACTGGATTACGACAGTTTTGTCGGGGTTATCGGGGTTGGCCGCATCACCCGCGGTAAACTGAAACCGGGCACTGATATCCAGCTGATTACCCGTGAGGGCAACACCCGTAAAGGCCGTATTCAGCAGGTGAAAGGCTTCCACGGTCTGAACCGTATCGACGTTGAAGAAGCGACCGCCGGTGATATTGTCTGTATATCAGGTATCGATGGCCTGAATATTTCTGACACTCTGTGTGCCATGGGCGAAGTGGAAGCCCTGCCGCCGCTGAGCGTGGATGAGCCGACGGTATCCATGACCTTCCAGGTGAACGATTCACCGTTCGCCGGTAAAGAAGGTAAGTTCGTGACGTCCCGTAACATCAAAGACCGTCTGGATCAGGAACTGATCCATAACGTGGCACTGCGGGTTGAACCGGGTGATACCCCGGAGAAATTCAAGGTGTCCGGCCGTGGTGAACTGCATCTGTCCGTTCTGATTGAGACCATGCGCCGTGAAGGCTTTGAAATGGCCATCGGTAAACCGGAAGTGGTGCAGCGTGAAATCGACGGTGAACTGCAGGAGCCCTACGAACAGGTGGTAATCGACATCGAAGATGAACACCAGGGTTCCGTTATGGAAGAAATGGGTAACCGCCGTGCCGATATGACCAACATGGTACCGGACGGTAAAGGCCGCACCCGGCTGGAATTCATTATGCCTGCGCGCGGTCTGATTGGTTTCCGTAACCAGTTCCTGACCATGACCTCCGGCTCCGGCATCCTGACCAATGTGTTTGATCACTATGGTCCGGTACAGACAGGTCTGGGTTCAACCCGCCACAATGGTGTGCTGGTATCCATGGTCGCCGGTAAAGTGCTGGGTTACGCCCTGTTCACGCTGCAGGAACGGGGTCGCCTGTTCGTATCCCCGGGTGCTGAAGTCTATGAAGGCATGATCGTGGGTCTGCACAGCCGTGATAACGACCTGGTGGTTAACCCGACCAAAGCCAAACAGCTGACCAACGTACGTGCATCCGGTACTGATGAAGCCATCAACCTGACGCCACCGGTGAAACATACGCTGGAGCAGGCGCTGGAGTTTATTGAAGACGATGAACTGGTAGAAGTGACTCCGGAAAGCATCCGTCTGCGCAAAAAACTGCTGACTGAAAACGAGCGTAAACGCGCCAAGAAAGGCTGATATCTCAGCACCTGAAAAAGCCGGCATCTGCCGGCTTTTTTGTGCCTGTCAGCTGAACTTCCCGGCCGCCGGGCTATGCTTAAGTCTGGATAAACTCACTGACCCTTTGTATTTCACTATGCGCCTGTTAGCTGCTTTTCTGAGTATTTGCTGCCTGAGCACGGCTGATGCAACAGAACTCACCCTGGGCTGCGGTAATTCGCTGCCTCCTTATGTCATTGAACATAACGACCGCGGCATAGCACTGGAGCTGATGCAGCGCGCCATGCGCCGTCAGGGTTACCGCATCGAGGTTCTGTATGGCTCCAATTCTGATCTGGCAGCCCGCTTTAACCGCAATGAACTGGATATTTTATGCATCAGTAACCGGGAGATTTCTCCCGACGCTTATTTTTCTGCCGAACCCCTGCTGGTGTTCCGTAACTTCGGGGTCAGCCTGGCGAATCGCCGGATCAGGCTGGCAGATGTTTCTGCCCTGGCGGATTACCGGGTCGGCGCCTTTAACTTTGCTCAGCACCTGTTACCGCCGCCGTTCAGCGCCACAGTGGAGCAAAGCCCGCTGTATACTGAATACACAGATCAGCGCAGCCAGGTGCAGGATCTGTTCAACGGCAAAGTGGATGTGATTGTTATCGACCGTATGATCTTCCGCTACTTTATGAGCCGGCTGAGGCGCACGGTACCGGATGATCAGGCCCTGAAAGCGCGGGTTGAATATCACGCCCTGTTTCCTGACACCCGGTATTTCGTTGCCTTTCATTCGGCGGAGCTGCGTAATGCCTTTGACGAAGGTATGAAACAGCTGCGGCGCAGTGGCGAACATCAGCAGATCATCGCCGCTTATGACCGCATTCTGTCGGAGTATCTCTTTCAGTAAGGCATAAAAAACCCGGCTCAAAGCCGGGTTTTTGATCGCCGGGATCAGTCTCAGATGTCTGAGATAGACTGCAGCGGGTAGCTCGCTGGCAGCGGCTGACGGGCAACGCCCGTGTCGATGGCAGCCTGAGCAACGGCGGTGGATACGGCACCCAGCAGGCGGGTATCAACCGCTTTAGGGATGATGTATTCGCGGCCGAATTCCAGTGAGTCCAGACCGTAAGCATCCAGCACTTCCTGAGTCACAGGCTCTTTCGCCAGACCCGCCAGCGCTTTGGCTGCTGCCAGTTTCATTTCTTCGTTGATCGCGGTTGCACGGACATCCAGCGCGCCACGGAAAATGAACGGGAAGCCCAGTACATTGTTCACCTGGTTCGGGAAGTCAGAACGGCCGGTCGCCATGATGGCATCCGGGCGGGCTTCAGCAACCACGTCCGGCATAATTTCCGGTACCGGGTTGGCGCAGGCAAAGATAATCGGATTTTCCGCCATTGTTTTGATCTGCTCGCCGGTCACCATGTTCGGACCAGACAGACCCAGGAAGATATCCGCATCTTTGATCGCGTCATCAACTGTGCGCTTGTCAGTATCAACGGCGAATGCCTGCTTGTACTGGTTCAGATCATCACGGCCAGAGTGGATAACGCCTTTACGGTCACACATAAAGATGTTTTCCGGCTTCATGCCCGCCAGAATCAGCAGTTTAGAGCAGGAGATCGCGGCAGCACCGGCACCCAGTACACACATGCTGGCGTCTTCGATTTTCTTACCCACGATTTCCAGCGCATTCAGGGCACCGGCCACGGTTACGATGGCAGTACCGTGCTGGTCATCATGGAAGACCGGGATATTGCACTGTTCAATCAGAGTGCGTTCGATTTCAAAGCACTCAGGGGCTTTGATGTCTTCCAGGTTGATGCCGCCAAAGGTGTTGGCGATGCGACGTACAGTGTCGATGAACGCCTGTGGGCTTTCGGATTCCACTTCGATATCGATGGAATCAACACCGGCAAAACGTTTGAACAGCAGGCTTTTGCCTTCCATTACCGGCTTGGAAGCCAGCGGACCCAGGTTACCCAGACCAAGAATGGCAGTACCGTCAGAGATTACAGCGACCAGATTGCCTTTCGCGGTGTACTTGTAGGCATTCTCAGGGTCTGCCGCAATTTCTTTTACCGGCTCGGCTACACCCGGGCTGTACGCCAGAGAAAGATCACGTGAGGTTTGGGCTGGTGTAGTCAGTTCTACACTGATCTTCCCTGGTTTCGGGAACTGATGGTAGTCCAGAGCGGCTTGTTTTAAATCTTCTGACATAGTGCTCATCCAGTCTTGTCGCGTTGTATAAATTGCCGACTGTGCAACTTCGTCCAGGACACAGGGGCGCAAGGGGCGTACTTTCTACCAAAATCCAATACCCTTTTCCAGCAAATATGCTCTGTATGTGCACTAAAATGTTCCAGATCATGTCCTCACCCGACGTGGTAAGCGCATGGTCACACGCAATCCCGGATGAATATTCTCAGCAGTAATTTTTCCCTCATGCAGCTCAACAATGCGCTTCACCAGCGCCAGTCCGATGCCATAACCACCCGCCGCATGGTCACGGGCCGAGTCAGCCTGCACAAAAGCATCAAAAATGCGCTGCAGATCCTCTTCCGCCACACCCGGGCCTGAATCCGCGACCCAGAGCTCAATGTCATCACCATGTACCGCAGCACCGGCCCGCAGGACAGCACCGGCGGGAGAAAAACGGATGGCATTGCGCAGCAGGTTATCGAAGGCCCGCTCCACCAGCATCCATTCCCAGGAAGCCCGGATGTCAGGGGCCGGCAGATAAGTCTCCAGCGACAGCGACTTGTGGGAGATTTCCAGCGCCGCATCCTGCAGCCAGCTTTCCATCTGCGCCGCCACTGACAGCGTTTCGGTTTTCAGTGTGCTGCTGTTGGCCTGACGCAGGCGTGCCAGATCGAGAATTTCACTGATCAGTCCGTCGACCTGCTCGACCGCCCGCTCAATGCGCTGATGTTCGGCTGCCAGCGTCTGGGCCGTATCTTTTTTACGGGCAATACCCAGCGCAATCTGCAGCCGGGTCAGCGGGGAACGTAATTCATGGGAAACGTCGCGCAGCAACTGTTGGTGCGAATGCAGCAGGCGCTGCAGGGCCGCGGCCATATCGGCCACATCGCGTGCCAGGGTGCCGATTTCATCGTGGCGGCGCAGATCCGCCTGCAGACCGGAAACATCAAAGTTACCACGCCCCAGCTGACGCACAGTGGAACGCAGGCGCCGGATCGGGCGGGTCAGATTCCACACCAGCAGGAAACATAACAGCGTGACCACCAGCACCACGATCAACGGCACCAGCCAGCGGTGCTCGTTATCCAGCACATTGTGCAGTTCAGTGCGCGCCACGGATAAATACAGGTAACCGTCGTACTGCAGCGGCCCGACCATCACCCAACCGTCATTCTGCCCCCACAGGACTTCACGGCGGCTGGCGGCCTGATCGGCAAACTCTTCCAGGTCATGGGGTAACTGGCTGACCGCATCCACCGGTGCCGCCACCAGATTCCAGCCCGGCCGCAGCGACCGCCACAGGCGCCGGCCTTCGGCGATTACCGGACGCTCGTGTTCCATCTGATCCACCAGCAGGCCCACCTCACGCTGAGTCGCCGGGCGCAGGTAGTCATCACCAATCCATTCGTAGGTAAACACCGCCGCCGCCATGGCGACAAAGATCACGCTCCAGAACCAGAAAAATATCTTTAAAAAGAGCGAGTGGTACCAGTGCATCAGGGCACCAGCATATAACCGCGCGAACGCACGGTTTTAATCCATTCCGCATTGCCCTGACGGTCGCCCAGTTTTTTACGCAGGTTGCTGACGTGCATATCGATGGAACGGTCATAGGCCATCAGCGGCCGTCCCAGCGCGGCCATCGACAGGGTATCTTTATCCACCAGCTCACCGGCACGCCGCATAAGACATTCCAGTACGCCATATTCCGCACCGGTCAGAGAAATTTCTTCACCGTTACGGGTTACCAGACGCTTGTTAATATGCACGACGATATCGTCGACTGTGAGTTCTTCTGATTCGGCGACGGCGTTACCGTCGGTGCTCAGATCAATACGACGGAACAGTGCTTTAATGCGGGCCACCAGTTCATGGTGGTGATAAGGTTTGGGAATGTAATCGTCCGCGCCGTGCTCGAGCCCCAGCACGCGATCCACACTCTCACCGCGGGCGGTCAGCATAATAACCGGCATGGATGAGGTTTCGCGCAGCACGCGCAGGACTTCAAAACCATTCATCCCCGGCAACATCACATCCAGCAACAGCAGATCATACTGGCCATCCTGTGCCGCTTTTAACCCGGCTTTGCCATCATGGACAACGGTCAGTTGAAAGCCTTCCATCGACAGATATTCTGTCAGCAGCTCACCCAGTTCGTAATCGTCGTCGACGAGTAAAATGGATTTCATAATATCCTCCGGTAGCCGCCACAGTTTATCCCTGTTAGCGCCTGCGGTGATAAGAATTTACCCTTCTTTGCCTAATCGCCGGCGGCGCTTACTGATCCAGCATGGTGGCCAGCCAGCGCGTACGATCATTCACTTCAAAGGCAATTTTTACCACCATAGTCAGCGGAATAGACAACAACATGCCGACCGGGCCCAGCACCCAACCCCAGAAAATTAACGACAGAAAGACCACCAGTGTTGATAACCCCAGCGTGCGTCCCATCATTCTGGGTTCCACCAGATTACCGTAAAAGGTATTGGCCAATACGTACACAGCGGCGGTCAGTATGGCCTCACCGACACTCAGCTGTATTAACGCCACCAGGACTGCCGGAATGGCCGCAATAATGGAACCGATATTGGGAATGTAATTCAGCAGAAACGCCACCAGTGCCCACATCGCAGCATAATCCACTCCGATCAGCCACAGAGCGATACCTATGGTCAGACCCGTCATCAGACTGACCAGGGTTTTGATCACCAGGTATTTCTGCACCAGCTGTGCAAAGCGGGAAAAATGTTCCACCGCCTGGGTTTTATCTCCCAGTGCTTTGCGCAGTTTCAGCGGAAACCCGGAGGCTTCGAGCAGAATAAAAATGACGGTAAATAAAATCAGGAAGGTATTGGCCAGTACGCCACCAAGACCGTTAAACACATTGGCGACCATTTTCATCACAGCGCCCGGGTTCACGTATTCACGCAGAATATTGTCAGAGACATCCAGCCCTTTACTCTGCAGCCAGGCCACGGAATTGCCCACCAGAGCCTGCAGCTTATCTTCGTACAGCGGCATATCCTGATAAAACGCATTAATGGTGCGCCCGACAAACGTCGCGAGAATCGTACCGAATAAAAGAAAGCCCACCAGAATCAGCAGCAGCGCGAGAATATCCGGCACCCGGTGACGGGTCAGCCAGTGCATGACCGGTGCACTCAGAATGGCGATAAAAATGGACAACAGAAACGGAATCAGAATGCTGGCCGAACTTTTGATACCGGCGATAACAATCACAACCGAGGCGGCAGTGATCAGAATATTGCCGGCCAGGCTTTTATCAACAGACATGTTTCCCATACCCTGTACGTCCTCAAAGGCCACCAGAATACACGACAGCAGCCAGCCGGCGCGAGTGCTGAATTGTTGCCGGGATACCCTTGGCATCCCGGGCGAACTTCTATACTATTCGCGCCCTGATCGCGGAAGTGGTGAAATTGGTAGACACGCTGGATTTAGGTTCCAGTGCCGCAAGGTGTGAGAGTTCGAGTCTCTCCTTCCGCACCAATTCTTCTGGCCTGTTGCCCTGACTGTTCACTGACTGGAGAACAGACTATGTCCGGCCTGTTAATATTGCTGGTATTTCTGCTGCTGGGCGGTGTACTGCAACAGTTTCTGCATCTGCCGGTACCGGCGTCGATCATAGGTATGCTGCTATTGCTGCTGGCGTTAATTGTACGCGGGTCAGCGCCGTCCTCTCTGAAGCAGATCACCTCCGTTCTCTCCCCGCTATTGCCCCTGTTTCTGATCCCGGTCAGCGTAGGCATTGTCACCCAGAAAGCATCACTGCAGGAACACGGTCTGGCGTTACTGGCCATTCTGGCGATCAGCATTATTCCCGGTGCCCTGGTCAGTGCCGTGATTATGAGCCGCGGGAGAAAACGCGGATGATCAGCACTTTACTGCATACTCCGCTGTTCTGGGCAGCGCTGACCATTGCGGCTTTTCTGGCCGGTCAGCAGCTTTACCGCATCACAGGTAATAACGCTTTTCTGCCCCCCATCCTCACCGGCATTGTACTGGTAGTCTGTGCACTGGAAAGCAGCGGTGTGTCTTATTCCGTTTATATGGAAGGCGGCGGCTACCTGCATATGATGCTGGGCCCGGTGGTGGTCATGCTGGCCGTGCCTCTGTTTCAGTTTCTGCATACCATGCGTAAACAGTGGTTGCGCATTGTTCTGGCGATTTCATTAGGGTCAGCAACCACCGTATTATGTGCTGTTGCGCTGACCTGGTGGTGGATCGGTGATGAAGCCATTGTGATCACCATGCACAGCAAGTCGATTACTACCCCCGTGGCGGTGGCCATTACTGAACAGGTCGGTGGTATCAGCGCACTCGCTTCGGCGTTTGTCATCATTACCGGGATTCTGGGTGCACTGATGATTCCGCCCCTGCTGCGCATGACACGGATGAACGACGAGCAGACCCTGGGGCTGACACTGGGCATCTGTGCCCACGCCATCGGTACCAGCCGTGCTCTGGAGCTCGGTCCGCAGCAATCCGCTTACGCGGCCATGGCCATGACACTGACCGCAACACTGCATGCTCTGGTCCTGCCCTGGGTCATCCGCCTCTGGTAAAAGACAGTTGTCGCCTGTGGCGACTATCGGCTACTGTTAGATTCAGGCCGGGACACACGCGTATACCGGCCATCACTCCGACCTGAAGGATTCCGCTTAGCGCACGATATGGGACGTCCACAGAATCAGACCTGGCTGCCGGTCATTATCGTAGCAGTCCTTATTACTGTGATTACCTGCCTGGTTCTTTACTACCGGACTTTCCGCCTTGCCGAATCCGAAATCATGGACTGGACGGATCAGATTGCACTGCAGTGGAAACACAGTGAGCTGTCCCCGGGATCAGAGCGCGCTGAGTATCTGCACAAACGCGGCGTCTGGTTTCAGATCATCCGCCACGACGCCGAAGGCAACACGCGCCCGCAATTTCCGCCGCATCCGTCCATCCGCACAGACGATATCCGCGCAGCTCTGCAGGGCACAGAGGGGACTTCCAGTTATTATGTCGACGGCGAACACCTGCTGGCCTTTTACCGCCCGCTGAATGAGCAGGATGTCGCGGTAGTCACCTCATCACTGGCGGCCATGGACCGCTATTATCTGGCTTTATTCTCCACGCTGCTGCTGATTAATGCCTTTATCGTCGGATTTATCCTGCTGCTTTATCACCATGTGATTGCCTCGCGCCGCATCTGGGAAAACGATCAGCGTCTGCTGAATACGCTCAGCTGGGACCATGTCACCGGGATTGCCCTGCTGCTGGGCAGAAAGCAGACCATACTGGAATCCAGTCCCGGGGTTACCCAGCGTTTTGGCCTGGCTCCCGGCGACCTTCTTCAACACCGCTTACCCGACGGCGAAAAAAATGAAATCACCGCCCTGTTGCAGGAGGCACTGGATCACCAGATACCGGTCGATTTTGAATGCAGTCTGCAGGAAAACAACGGCGAGACCTCGCGCTGGTCGGTACGGGTACGCCCCTGGCATCAGAGTGGCCGCCAGTATCTGGTATTAACCGGTGAAGATATCAGTAAACGCCTGCAGACCGAGGCCGAGCTGAACCGCGAACAGGAACGGGTGAACGCTTACTTTAATGCCATGCAGACGGTGTTAATTACCTGTGATGCCGAAGGCCGCATAGTACGGATGAACAAACCGGCACAGACATTATTACAGATGGATGAGCAGCAGATTCAGCAACAGCCATTCGAACATCTGCTGACGCGTCCCGGGCTGGAAGTGTTCCGCGAGTGCTGGCAATCCTTGCCGGACAACCTGCAATCGGGTCCTGGCCAGAGCACCTCCGCAACCTTTTCGGTACTGGCCACCAGTGGCCGCGAGTCTATCCTGCGCTGGCAGCTGACCCGTTTATCCGGCGCCAATAACAGCGACGAAAGCGTCCTGCTGGCGGGACTGGATATCACCGACGAAGTGGCCAACCGCGAAGCGCTGGAAAAGGCCAACGCCCGCATCCGGGACGCACTGGAAGAAGCCGAAACCGCCAACCGGTCCAAATCCATATTTCTGGCCAGCATGAGTCACGAAATACGCACCCCGATGAACGGCATTCTGGGGGCCGCGGAACTCCTGCTGGATTCCGGCATGAGCGAAGATCAGAAACAGTACCTGCAGATTATCCACGGCTCTTCCCATGTGCTGCTGGACATCATCAATGACATTCTGGATCTGTCGAAAATCGAATCAGGCAAACTGGAAATTGAAAAAATCAGCTATGACCTGAACGATCTGCTGACCAATCTGTATCAGCTGTTTAAAGAACCGGCACGCAAAAAAGGCCTGTCGCTGGTGTATTTTTATGACGGTGAACTGCCTCAGTACTGGCTGGGCGATCCCAAGCGCACCCGCCAGATCATCACCAACCTGCTCAGCAATGCCCTGAAATTTACCGACGACGGCTGCATTGAATTACGGGCCGAAGGCAAGGTGCTCGCCGGTAAACGCTATGAAGTCAGTATTTCCGTGCGCGATCAGGGCATCGGTATTCCCGCTGAAAAACAGGCGCAGATTTTTGAAGCCTTCCGTCAGGCTGACACCACCACATCACGTCAGTATGGCGGCACCGGCCTGGGACTGACCATCAGCCAGTACCTGGCTCAGGCCATGGGGGGCGATCTGAAGGTAACGTCGGTGATGGGCGAAGGCAGTACCTTCTCACTGACAGTGCCTCTGAATCAGGCCGAAGCGCCACGCCCGGAACGGCGCAAATCCCAGTCTGCCCTGCCCGGTTTAAGTGGCCATATCCTGCTCGCCGAAGACAATCTGGTTAACCAGAAAATCACCATTAAAATGCTCGACCGCCTGGGGATTCAGGTGAGTGTCGCCGACAATGGTGAAGAAGCCATTGGCGCCGTAATGGAAGGCAATTTTGATCTGGTGTTAATGGATGTGAACATGCCGGTGATGGATGGCATTGAAGCCACGGAACGCATCCGTGATCTGAGCAGCAGTAAAAGCAGCATTCCGATCATTGCACTGACGGCCAACGCCATGCTGCAGGATAAAAAGCGCTGTCTGGAAGCCGGCATGAATGGTTTCATCGCCAAACCACTGCGCATGGACGAGCTGGCCAGCACCCTGCGTGAAGCGCTGGCACAACGGCGTCAGGACGTTAATACTTCGCCCTGATAATCGCCGGCCAGATAAGCCTGCGCCAGCGTAATGGCCGCCAGTGCCCGCCCTTCGGTAAAGTCCTCACGGCCGTAAAGTTGCGCAAGATCGTCCAGTTTCCACGGAATCAGCTCCAGCGGTTCAGGCTCGTCACCTTCCAGCCGCGATTCATACAGATCACGCGCCACCACCACACTGATACCACCGCTCATATAGCTGGGCGACAGGCTGAGTTTTTTCAGGAAAATAAATTCGCGCGCCGCAAAACCGATTTCTTCCTGCAGTTCACGGTTACAGGCATCGCGCAGGCTCTCACCCATATCGATGGCACCTTTCGGCAGCGTCAGGGTGTAATCTTCAATTCCGCCCCCATATTCCCGGATCAGGGCAATGGTATCGTCATCCATCAGAGCCACCAGCATAACCGCGCCATTACCGCCGGGAACCAGCCGCTCGTAGGTACGTTCAACCCCGTTACTGAAGCGCAGGTCAAAAGACTCAACCCGGAACAGACGGCTCTGGGCGACGATATGACGTTCTAAAATCTGTGGTTTTTTATGCATGACAGCCCTGTTTTAATAGTCACTATGACAGCGAGTATAACCCTATGAGCCTACCTGATTGGCAACAAATTGATACCGTGCTGCTGGATATGGATGGCACCCTGCTGGATCTGCATTTTGATAATTACTTCTGGCTGGAGCACGTGCCTGCGCAATATGCGGCCCATCACGGACTGAGTGAAGAAGAAGCACTGGCCGAGCTGAACAAAAGTTTTACCGGTCTGCGCGGCACGCTGAACTGGTATTGCCTCGACTACTGGACCGAGCTCACCAGCCTGCCGATTGCCGAGCTGAAACGCGATGTGCAGGATAAAATCGGTTTCCGCCCGCACGTTAAAGACTTTCTGCAACGCCTGCGCGCCATGGGCAAACGCAGCGTGATCGTGACCAACGCCCATCGCGCCAGCGTAGATCTGAAGCTGGAACACACAGGTCTCGATCAGCTGGTTGACCGTATTATCAGCTCGCACGATTATCAGGAACCCAAAGAAAGTCAGGCCTTCTGGGATCATCTGTCCGGCGATGAAACATTCAATCCTGCCCGTACCCTGCTCATCGATGACAGCGAAGCTGTGCTAGAATCCGCCGCCCGCTGGGGCATCGGCTGGTTACTGGCCATTTACCACCCGGACAGCCGCAAACCGCCAAAAACTGACGGCCGTTTCCCCGGGGTGAACCACTTTGACGAACTCAAATTCTGATGATCAGTGCCCGCCGGCCGTATCAGGAGACGACATGACAGAGCCGACCGCAAAGATCCGCCTTGATAAATGGCTGTGGGCCGCCCGTTTTTTCAAAACCCGGGCGCTGGCCAAGGCCGCCATAGAAGGCGGCAAAGTGCATTACGAAGGCCAGCGCTGCAAAGTCAGCAAAACGGCCGAGATCGGCGCCACGCTGACCGTGCGCCAGGGATTCGATGAGAAAAAGATCGTGATTGTCGCCCTGTCAGATCAGCGCCGTGGCGCGCCGGAAGCCCGGCTGCTGTATGAAGAAACTGCCGAAAGTATCAAAAAGCGCATGGACGAAGGCGAACGCCGCCGCATCATGCGCCATTCCATGCAGGCACCGGATCATAAACCCAACAAAAAAGAACGCCGCGATATGCGCCGTTTTGAACGTAATCAGGATCACTGACAGATGAACACCATGGTAAGCGATCAGCTGCAACGCTTCAGCTTTGATAACACGGATATCCGCGGCGAAATTGCCCACCTGAATCAGGCCTACCGGGAAGTGATTAACCGTCACCACTACCCGCACATGATTGCCCGTGAACTGGGTGAACTGATGGCCGCCACCGCCCTGCTGAGTGCCAACCTGAAATTCAAAGGGCGCCTGACACTGCAGTTACGCCTGCCCGGCAATGTTTCACTGCTGCAGGCCGAAACCAACGAACAGGGCCAGCTGCGCGCCATCGCCCGCTACGACGATACCAGCGCAGAAGACGAACTCAGCCTTGAGAACGGCCAGATGGTCATCACCATGGAACCGGATCAGGGACAGAAATATCAGGGCATTACCGCCATCGAAGGCGGTAACATCGCCGGTGCTCTGGAAGATTATTTCGAGCAGTCGGAACAACTGGGCAGCCGCTTCTGGCTGTTCTGTGATGGTCAGACTGCTGCCGGCCTGATGCTGCAGAAAATGCCGGCCATGAAAAATGACGACGCCGATGCCTGGGAGCGTATCGGCCATCTGGCGGCCACAGTAAAACAGGAAGAACTGCTGCAGTTACCCGCCGACACCCTGCTGCACCGTCTGTTCCACGAAGAAGAAACCCGGATTTACCCGGCATCGGCGCTGAGTTTCTTCTGTACCTGCTCGAAAGACCGCATCGCCAATGCGCTGCACCAGTTGGGTTATGACGAACTGAATGGCATGATAAGGGAACAGGGCAAGATTGATATCACCTGCGAGTTCTGTGCTCAGCATTACGTTTTTGATCAGCAACAGGTCGATGACCTGTTCCCTGAACAGCGTCAGCACTGATTACTTTTTAAACAAACGCTATTGCCTCAATAGAGAACGACTCTCAACAACTGACCGACAGGGGCTTAGCGTTTGATCAATTTTCTGGCATAATTCCGCGCCTTCTTACTTATTGGGTTCGCCCAAGCACCCTCAGGGCGTTATGAGACATCTGCGTATGGCCAGAAGCCGTACACTAAAAGAGGACCCTTCCGGGCACAGATATGAGCACTGTTTACACCGATTTATCCACTCCGTTTCTGGTAGAACAAGCCATCGCACGCGGCGAAGGCCAGCTGCAGGACAACGGCGCACTGGTTGTTAAAACCGGTAAGCGTACCGGCCGCTCACCAATGGACAAGTACATTGTTGAAGAGCCAAGCAGCAAAGACGCCATCGACTGGGGCAATATCAACCGCCCGTTTGATGCCGACAAGTTCGATGCTCTGTGGGAACGCGTGGAAGAATATCTGGCCCAGCACGACAGCTTTGTATCGCACGTGCACGTAGGCTCTGATCCCCAGCACTATCTGCCGGTCAAAATGACCACTCAGACTGCCTGGCAGAATCTGTTTGGCCGTAACCTGTTCATCCTGCCGGAAAGCTACAACCCGTCAGATAAAGAAGAGTGGCAGATTCTGAACGTAGCCGGTTTCGAATGTGACCCTGAGCGTGACGGCACTAACTCTGACGGCGCTGTCATCGTAAACTTCGCCCAGCGCAAAGTGCTGCTGGCGGGTATGCGTTACGCCGGTGAAATGAAGAAAGCCATGTTCGGCGTGCAGAACTTCCTGCTGCCGGAAAAAGACGTGCTGCCAATGCACTGCTCCGCCAATGTCGGCGAAGATGGCGATACCTGCCTGTTCTTCGGTCTCTCCGGTACCGGTAAAACCACCCTGTCCGCCGACCCTGAACGTTACCTGATCGGTGACGACGAGCACGGCTGGGGGAAAGGCACCGTATTCAACATCGAAGGTGGCTGCTACGCAAAAACCATCGATCTGTCGCAGAAAAACGAGCCCATCATCTGGAATGCCATTAAGTTCGGCGCCATCGTGGAAAACGTCACCATCGACGAAAACACCCGCGTTGCCGACTATGCCAACACCAGCCTGACCGAAAACGGCCGCTGCGCATACCCGCTGACCCACGTTGAAAAGCGTGTGGAAGAAAACATGGCCGGTGAACCGAAAGCCGTGATCTTCCTCACCTGTGATATGACCGGCGTACTGCCACCGGTTTCTATCCTCAGCAAAGAACAGGCGGCTTACCACTTCCTGTCCGGTTACACCGCACTGGTTGGTTCTACCGAAATGGGTGGTACCAAAGGTCTGAAGTCCACCTTCTCTACCTGCTTCGGTGCGCCTTTCTTCCCGCGCCCGGCCGGCGAATACGCTGAGCTGCTGATGAAGCGTGTGACGGAATTTGGTTCTCAGGTGTATCTGGTCAACACTGGCTGGACCGGTGGTCCTAACGGTGGCGGCGGTGAGCGTTTCAGCATCCCGACTACACGTGCAGTAATCGCTGCGATTCAGTCTGGTGCACTACGTGATGCCGAAACGGAAGAACTGCCGGTCTTCGGTCTGCATATGCCAACCGCTCTGGAAGGTGTTGATGCAACACTGCTCAACCCCACCAAAGCCTGGAACAACATGGCAGACTGGGAAGCGGCAGCCAAGAACCTGGCCGCGCAGTTTACTGAAAACTTCAAGAAGTATGACGTCTCTGACGCCATCGTGAACGCCGGTCCGCAGCTGTAATCTGCAACGGTTATTAACGACAGAACGGGAGCTTCGGCTCCCGTTTTTTATGCCTGTTTCAGGCCCGCTGTCCGGCCCCCGCCATCACTGAAAAATGCCATTATCTGAGAAGCAGCAATAAGTCACATCTTCACCCTGCGCGCATCCGTGAGCAC
Organism: Thalassolituus sp. UBA1087; assembly: GCA_002314145.1. Taxonomy (GTDB): domain Bacteria; phylum Pseudomonadota; class Gammaproteobacteria; order Pseudomonadales; family Oceanobacteraceae; genus Venatoribacter. The sequence goes on from DCCG01000029.1 coordinate 105,781, forward strand.
AACGCACTTCTCGGTTATACTCCGCCTTCGATTTTTTACCGTTCCATCTGTCCGAGAGAGTTATGAGTCAGGAATCCATTGGTTTTCGTATTGCTGAAGAACTGGGCATCCGCCCGCAACAGGTATCTGCCGCCGTCGCCCTGCTGGATGAAGGCGCTACCGTGCCTTTTATCTCGCGTTACCGTAAGGAAGTCACCGGCTCGCTGGACGACAGCCAGCTGCGTACACTGGAAGAACGTCTGCGTTACCTGCGCGAAATGGAAGAACGCCGTGACAGCATTCTGAAAAGCATCGATGAACAGGGCAAACTGACCGACGAGCTGAAGAAAGACATTCTTGCCGCCGACACCAAAACCCGCCTCGAAGACCTCTACCTGCCATACAAGAAAAAGCGCCGCACCAAAGGCCAGATCGCCATCGAAGCCGGTCTGGAACCATTAGCCGATGCGCTGATGGAAAACCCGGATCTGAATCCGGAAGCCGAAGCGGGCGCTTACATCAACTCTGAAAAAGACGTATCCGACGCCAAAGCGGCTCTGGATGGTGCCAAATACATTCTGATGGAGCGCTTTGCCGAAGACGCAGACCTGCTGGCCAAACTGCGCGGCTTTATGAAGCAGGAAGCCACACTGTCAGTCCGTGTCGTTCCCGGTCAGGAAGGCCCGGGGGCAAAATTTGCTGATTACTTTGAACACGACGAACCACTGAAAAGCGTTCCCAGCCACCGTGCGCTGGCAATTCTGCGTGGCCGCAACGAAGGCATTCTGAGCTTCTCGCTGGTGACCGGTGATCCGCAGGACAAACTGGCGGCCAGCCCGTGCGAAGCCATGATCGCCGAGCACGTAGGCATCGAAAACAAAGGCCGTGCCGCGGACCGCTGGCTGGCGGAAGTGGTGAAGTGGACCTGGCGCATCAAACTGCTGACGCACCTGGAAACCGAGCTGATGGGCGACGTGCGTGAACAGGCAGAAGAATCTGCCATTAAGGTCTTTGCCGATAACCTGAAAGATCTTCTGTTAGCGGCGCCAGCGGGCCGTAAAGCCACCATCGGCCTCGACCCGGGTCTGCGTACCGGGGTGAAAGTTGCGGTGGTGGATAACACCGGCAAAGTCGTGGATCAGGCCACCATTTATCCGACGCCACCACAGAACAAACTGGCGGAATCTGCCGCCGTACTGACAGCACTGATCGCCAAACACAACGTCGAGCTGATCTCCATCGGTAACGGCACCGGCTCGCGTGAAACCGACAAGTTCGTCGGCGATATGATCAAAGCCAACCCGGCGCTGAAAAACGTGCAGAAAGTGATGGTGAACGAAGCCGGTGCTTCGGTTTACTCAGCCTCGGAACTGGCAGCGAAAGAATTCCCCGATCTCGACGTCACCATTCGTGGCGCGGTTTCCATCGCCCGCCGCCTGCAGGACCCACTGGCCGAGCTGGTGAAAATTGAACCCAAATCCATCGGTGTTGGCCAGTACCAGCACGACGTGAACCAGACTCAGTTAGCGCGCACGCTGGATGCCGTGGTGGAAGACTGTGTGAACTCCGTGGGTGTCGATCTGAATACCGCCTCCGCCCCACTGCTGACCCGGGTATCCGGTCTGAACACCACACTGGCCAGCAACATCGTGGCCTTCCGTGATGCCAACGGTGCCTTTAACAGCCGCGATGATCTGAAAAAAGTGCCGCGCCTGGGCGATAAAACCTTCGAACAGGCCGCCGGCTTCCTGCGCATTATGAATGGCAGTAACCCGCTGGATGCGTCCGCGGTTCACCCTGAGTCGTATCCGGTGGTAGAAAAAATCGCGCATGAATTTTCCCGTGATGTATCCAGCCTGATCGGTGATTCTGCGTTATTAAAATCCGTGAACGCGGCGAAATTTACCGACGAACACACAGGTGAAATTACCGTTAAAGATATCGTCAGCGAATTACAGAAACCGGGCCGCGATCCGCGTCCTGAATTTAAATTCGCCGAATTTAAAGATGGCGTGGAAGAGATTAAAGACCTGAAACCCAACATGGTTTTAGAAGGCGTGATCACCAACGTCGCCGCCTTTGGTGCGTTTGTCGATATCGGTGTGCATCAGGACGGCTTAGTGCATATTTCTGCGCTGTCAGATACGTTCGTCAAAGACCCGCGTGATGTGGTGAAAGCCGGTGATATCGTTAAAGTCAAAGTCATGGAAGTGGACGTGGCGCGTAAGCGTATCGGCCTGTCCATGCGTATGAGCGATGACGCCAACGAACGCGCGGCGGAAAAAACGCCGGGTGAGAAAAATAACCGCAACCGCGGTGGTGGCAAACAGCGCAACAGCTTTGGCGACAAAGGTTCACAACCCCAGGGCGCCATGGCCGGTGCAATGGCTGCCGCCTTTGCCAAAGCGAAAAAATAACACGCATTAACAGCACTATCAGCTAAGGCAGGGAAGCCGTTATTAATATGAAAATGGCGGGCGCTGACAGTATGTCATCCGCCCGGTCGCTTTCAGACAACAATCGCCACTGAACACTCAGTACCAATAACTTCACCCACCGGCAGTATCGTTTCTCCTGCTTTTCCTCCTATAATTCGTCGCAACCTATACTTAGCAACCAAGATCCGAGCTCCGAGGCAGCCTTGACCACACTTTCTCAAATCAGTTACCAGAACGCTCTGGCCCTGTTCGATCAGCCGCAGAATCTTGATCTGCTGAACCGTATTCAGCGCGGTATCGAAAAAGAAGGCCTGCGCTGCTCCGCCCAGGGGGTCATCAGTCAGAAGCCCCACCCCAAAGGCCTCGGCTCAACTCTGACACACCCGTCGATCACCACGGACTATTCTGAAGCACTGCTGGAATTTATTACGCCGGTCTTCGCCAGCGCCCATGAAGCACTGGCCTATCTCAACATTGCCCATCGCTTTGCCTACAAACAACTGGATGGTGAGCTGATCTGGCCGGCTTCCATGCCCTGTATTCTGCAGGGAGAAATGAGCATCCCGATTGCCTGGTATGGCACCTCCAACACCGGCCGTCTGAAACATGCTTACCGGCATGGCCTGTGGCATCGCTATGGCCGCATTATGCAGACCATATCCGGCATTCATTATAATTTTTCCATGCCCGATGCCCTCTGGCCGGTGCTGGCCAAAGCGGATGGTTTCGACCCCGCGGACGATAATCCACGGGCCATGCAGAATTATATTTCCGCACGCTACTTTGCTCAGATCCGTAACTTCCGCCGTTATTCCTGGCTGCTGATGTATCTGTTCGGTGCATCACCTGCGGTCTGTGAAAGCTTCCTCGCCGGCCGCGATCACAAACTCGACCGCATCAATGACCACACTTTGTACGCGCCTTACGCGACGTCGCTGCGCATGAGTGATCTGGGCTACCAGAATAACGCTCAGGATGGACTGCGGGTCTGCCACAATTCGGTCACCACCTATGTCGAAACCCTGGGCCGAGCCATTAAAGATCCGATTCAGGCTTACGAACAGATTGGTGTGCGTGATACCCAGGGCGACTACCTGCAGCTGAATACCAATCTGCTGCAGATTGAAAACGAATACTACAGCGATATCCGTCCGAAACGGGTGGCCCGCCACGGTGAGAAACCGCTGCAGGCGCTGGCCCGGTATGGCGTGGAATATATTGAGGTGCGCTGCACCGACGTGAACCCTTTCCTGCCGGAAGGCATTGATGTGCCACAGATGCATTTTATGGATCTGTTCCTCACCTGGTGTCTGCTGGAACCCAGCGCTGACATCGATGACAACGAATTCCTGCGCAACAAACGCAACCTGCACAAAGCCGTAATGGAAGGGCGTCGTCCCGGCCTGATGCTGGAGCGCGGTGACAAAGACGAATCCCTGCAACAGTGGGGGCTGGACCTGATTGAACTGATGCGACCACTGGCCGCGGCGATGGATAAGGCAGCAGGCACTGTGTTCCACACGGATGCCCTGAATCAGCAACGCTTAAAACTGCTGGATGCTGAACTGACACCGTCAGCACGTATCGTCCGTCATCTGAAGGAAAGTGGTGATGAGTTTTCTGATATGACGCTGGCGCTGGCCGGTCAGCACCGCAAAACCCTGGCGGAAGATCTGGCGCCCGGGGTATACCGCGAGTGGCAGCAGATGGCGCGCGATTCCCTGCAGGAGCAGGAGGACATCGAAGCGGCCGATACGCAGAGCTTTGATGATTTTCTGCAGGAATATCTGGCCAAATAAATACGCAGCCGGTGCAGAAACCGCAGACTCAGACTGCGGTTTCACCCGCTCTGCATTCTCAGTTCTGAACCACAAAACTGCTGAAATAAAGATCGTCGATGTACGGCATATCCTCCAGCTGAACCATCAGAGCCCTCACTTCATCCAGCGCCACTTTGCGCAGCGATTCCCGGCCTTCAGAGCTGTTCATGGTGTCACTATCCTGCGCACTGAATAACAGCACCAGTTTGTTACGGATGTACGGCTTATGGTGCTTGACGGCATCCGCTGCGTCCCCACCGGTTACCTTCAGCGCGATCTCCGTGCGCAGATATTTCATGCGCCCGCTGCTGCCATAATTCACCACGATGGCCGGTTCTATCTTAACGTACTCGGTACCGGCCGTGACCGGCAGCTCATCTTCGGCCCGTACTGTCAGGGCCAGTAACAAGGCTGACACAAGGAAAAAATAATCTGTTGCCCTGCGGAACATACCGCCTGTCCTCCGTTCTGATTCATCTGTCCGTTAATGCAGCCTCAAAACCATGCAGAGACTGCTTTAAGCTTAGACCAGTTAGCGTTCGGTGGTAGACTCCGGAGCTGATATTCCCTGACCCTGCTGTAATGGAAAATCCCATGACGTCCTTCTTCCGTTCTCTGTCCCTGCATCATGGCTATCTGGCGGCCGCCCTGTCCTGCGCCGGTCTGCTGGCAATGGCTTACTACTTTGAATATGTGCTGTATCTCGATCCCTGCCCGCTGTGTATGCTGCAGCGCCTGATCACTCTGATGATCGGTATTGGTTTCCTGCTCGCTTTCTTCACCCGCAACACCGGCTGGCCGCTGAAACTGTCACTGCTGTTTACCATCGGCTGGGGCGTATTCGGCATCTGGGCGGCCGATCATCAGCTGTGGCTGCAGAACCTGCCACCCGAAGATGTTCCGGCCTGCGGACCCAGTTTCGACTATATGCTCGATACCATGCCACTGGCTGAGCTGCTGAAAGTCATGCTGCACGGTGATGGCAACTGCGCTGAAGTGTCCTGGACACTGCTGGGCAAAAGTATGCCCTGGTGGACCCGCATTGCCTTTGCGGTTTACGGTCTGGCCGCCCTGTTTGCCCTGTGGCGTTCATCGGTAAAACGGGCGGACTGATCCGCCCGCGAAAGCATAAAGCCTGAAATTTTCAAGCGAAAAAAGGCAAAAAAGCTGCTTGCCTCGCCGATTTTGACCAGCCTATAGTGTTCCCTACAAGTTTAAAAAATATCAGCCTGGGCAACAGCCAAAACAGGCGGCGGAGGAGAACACTATGCTGGAAACCTGTAAATCAGCCCAGGAGCGATGGGGCGGAGTCCATAAACTGATTGATCGCTGGCTGAACTCCCGTCAGGGGCTGATCGTCCAGTTCTGCGCCCTGAGTTCAGGCAAACCCCTCAGTCTTGATGCGCCGCTCGGCGATACCCTCAGCCGTTTCTGCGAAACGCTGATGGACTACTGTTCTCATGGTCATTTTGAAATTTATGACCAGCTGCTGGCGGAAGCCCGTGAGTATCAGGATGAAGAAGGCATTGAACTGGCCAATACGCTGGTGCCCAAACTGGATGAACTGACGTCCCGCTGCGTTGATTTTAACGATACCTACGACGAACACTGCACCTTCGATCAGCTGGCCAGACTGCCTGCCGATCTTTCCGGTATCGGCGAGCTGCTGGAAGAACGTTTTGAGCTGGAAGACCAGCTGATTGAAAAACTGCATAACATCCACCAGCAACCTGCTGTCGCCGTCTGACCCACTCTGCTGTGGTGCCCTGTTGTCGGCAGGGCATCAGTCTGTCTCACCTCAGCCATCACCGTCCCGCGCATTAACAGCTACACTTAATGCTATATACCCAGTTGTCCAGGAACACTGACCATCATGCGCATCACACAGCTCAGCCCTCTGCTGATATTGGTGTTGGCAACCCTGCCGGGCCTGACGGCCTGCAGTCAGGGCAAAGAACCGGCAGAGACCTATGAAGTGGCCCGTCAGGGGGTCTATTCCGCGACCTTTTCCGCGGATGGTGACAGTCTGATGGTGGGCAGCATCCACCACGGCGGCAGCCTCTGGCAAATGCCGCCACCGGAGCGGGTATACGACTGGAATCACAAAGCAGACGGCGTCAGCAACCTCACTCACAGTGCTTTTTCTGCGGATGGTCGCTACGTTGCCACCACCGACAACCGCACTATTGTTCTCTGGCAACGGGACACAGGCGAAGCCGTCTGGTTCTGGAACGCCCCCGGCGATATCGAAGACATTGAACTGACCACCGACGGTCGTTATGCCCTGCTCGCCATGCGCGACTTTACCGCCACCCTGTTTGATATCCAGAACGGAGGAATACGTCACCGCCTGGCCCACGACGGCATTGTGTATGACGTCAGCATTGATCATGACGGTATGCTGGCAGCCAGCGGCAGTGACGATCTCAACGCCAGATTATGGAATCTGGAAAATGGCGAGCTGCTGCACACCATCCACCACAACAATCAGGTAAAAACGGTTCAGTTATCGGCCGACGGACGGCTGCTGTTTACCTCCGCCCTGAATGAAAGCGGTAAAATCTGGGATACGGCTTCGGGTCAGCTGCTGAAAGAAATTCCGGCCAAAAGCGGGCATTTCAGCGCGGCCAAATTTTCCGCCACCGACACCCGCCTGCTGACCGGCAGTTCATCCGGGCAAATTACGCTGTGGAATGTCAGCACTGGCGAAGTAATTGATCAGTGGCGGGCCAAACCCAGAGATGCCTGGGTCAGCACTCATGTATTGATTGAAGATGTCAGCTTCGCCTCGTCAGAATGGCGTGCTGCAGGCACCAACGGCCTGCTGTACTTCCTGCGCTGACATCAGGGCGGGACTACTCGGTACTGCGCTGCAGTTGCTGAGTACGGTTCTCCAGCAGGGCTTTCACCTTCTGAGTATCATCTAACAACCCGGGAATATCTGCCGGGTTGACCGTCAGCGGCGCCACGCCGGGCGCTTGTGGCACCGTCTCTGATGGCGCCGGAACTTCCTGCTGAGGTTTCTCTGTCGCCGTTTTTAACGGTTGCAGAATATTGGCAGCGGTATCGATTTCCACAGCAATGGCCGCCACGCCTTCCGGCACTTCATCACCCATATGCCACTGCCCCGTGTCGTCCTGCCACTTATAGTAAGTCTGGCGCGTCTGAAACGTGGAACGCACATCCGGCATGACCGTTTGCCCACTGTCACTCTGACCGCCGGTGCCACGGTTAATGAAATACGGTGTGGCCGCCATAATCGCCACAACGACAATAACAGGTATAATTTTCACAGCCAGCCGATATTTCATATTTACTTAATCCTTGTGATTGGTTCCACGGCGGTTGATTATCACCTATGCTACAAGGGCGTTTGGTTCACATAAGAACGCCCGGACAGGGACAGAATAACAGGATCAGATTTGTGACTGACACAGAGACACCACAACCCGCATCACCTTCTGTTCGTGTTGTTACCAGAACAGCACCGATACGGATAATGATAGCAAACGCCAAAGGCGGTTGTGGTAAAACGACAATGGCCACCAATATTGCCAGTCACTACACCCGCCACGGCAAAATAACCGCGCTGATTGATTACGATCCCCAGGGCTCCTCCATGGACTGGTTACAGGCGCGGGATGACCATCTGCCTCAGATTACCGGCGTTGCCGCCTTTCAGCGCCATGCGCCGAAAGCCACCACCCGTACCTGGAGCCTGCGTGTTCCCATGGGCACCTCCAGAGTGGTGATCGATACGCCGGCAGGACTCAACGGCAACGAACTGTCCGACCTTATTCAGCAATCGGATGTCATTATTATTCCGGTCGTCCCCTCAGCGATTGATATCCGCGCCGCCACCGGTTTTATCCGCGATGTCATGTTATCCAGGGCCTTCCGCATTAATCCCAAACCCATCGCCGTGGTGGCCAACCGGGTACGCAAAAACACCCTGATCTACGCCAAGCTGGAAAAATTCCTCACCAGTCTGCAGATCCCCTTTATTGCTTCGTTCCGCGATACACAATTCTATATCCGCGCCAGTGAGCATGGTCTGGGCCTGGTTGATTTTGACCAGCGTGAACGTGACGCAAAAGATATGAAAGAGTGGCAGAAGCTCATCAACTGGCTCAACGAGCAGATTGACCAGATCACCAATCTGCAGAATCAGAGCAATCATTAAAAAAACGGTAAAATCGGCCAGTTATATAACAGCCCGGCAGAATGTCGCTTTCGTCGCAGTATTTATACGTCTGAACAGACATATCGCAATAATTGATCTTACAAGCTTGTACTCAGTTAAGAACGATTTACTATAACCAGCACACGTTTAAAATTTCATCTAAAATCCATGGATGAAGCCACTTCAATTCGTATAATGCCTGAATCCAAACCCGAATGAGGATCTGAGTATGGCCGCCCGTAAAAAAGCTCCCGCAAAGAAAACCATCGCCAGCAAAAGCAAGGCGACTGCCAAAGCTGCAAAAGCACCGGTAAAAGCCCGCAAAGCGGTAGCTAAAAAACCGGCAGCAAAGAAAACTCCGGCGAAGAAGACCGTTGCTAAAAAAACCGTCGCTAAAAAGGCTCCGGCTAAAAAAGCAGTGGCCCGCAAAGCGCCTGCGAAAGCATCCCTGAGCCCGGCACAACTGCTGGAGCAGGAAATTGCCAAACTGCAGGTTAAGCTGGAAGCTGCCCGGATCAAGGAATTGACTGCCGCTGAAAAAGCGGTCGCCAAGGCCACCACTGCCAAAGATAAAGCCGCAGCCAAGCTGGCCAAAGCCAACGAAGCCCGTAAAAAATCTCAGGAACGCGTTAAAGCGAAGAAAACCGCCGCTGCGGTTAAAGCGCTGGAGTCAGCCCGTAGCCGCGTTGATACAGCCAAAGCAGAAGCTGCTGCTGCCAAAGATGCTCTGGTTGAAGCCAAAGCCACTCTCACAACCCTGACCGGCGAACAGAAAGCCCGCGAAGCATTGGCCAAAGCCGTCAGCACCTTCGAAAAGGAACAGGCGAAGAAAGCTAAAGCGGCCAGCAAGAAAAAGAAAGCAGTAAAAAAAGCGGCTCCTAAGAAAGCAGCGGCTAAAAAAGCGCCTGCCAAAGCGGCAGAAGCCCCGGCAAAAGCAGCACCTAAGAAGGCAGCTGCCAAAAAAGCAGCTCCGAAGAAAGCGGCTCCGGCTAAGAAATCGGCTCCTGCGAAAAAAGCTGCGCCTAAGAAAGCCGCGGCAGCGAAAAAACCGGCTGCCAAAAAAGCAGCACCGGTAAAAAAACCCGCAGCCCCCGCTCCGGCCCCGGTGACAGAAAAGCCAGCTGAACCTGCACCGGCCAGGGAAGAGACCATTGTCACTCAGCCAGAGGCGGCACCTGTGACGTCTCCGGAACCAGCAACGATATCGCAGCCGGTTGCCGAAGAAATTACTCCGGTTAAACCCGCTACAGAACCAGCGACGCCAGCCAGTGAAGAGAAAAAAGACGATGACAATACGTCTTCTGAATCTTCTTCCAGCCTGTTTGGCAAAGACTGATCAGTCAGTGGTAAGCGCGATAAAACGCTGAAAAAGAGGCCGTATGGCCTCTTTTTTTTGCGCTGTTGCCGGGCCATTTCCAGCGCCAGAGAAAAACAGGGCATCCAGCTCAAGCAGGGGTTCCTGCGTACCGTTATCGGCTGAACTCAACGCCTGATACAGACGACGGATGGCTTCCTGTTCAGCACTCAGCTCCGCCTGCAGCAGCTGCGAACGCAGTGGCTCGGAATCTTTGCTCAGGCGCTGGCGCACTGCACGCAGCGGCACCACCATCTGCTCACGCCAGTGGAGATAATCACTGAGACTGTCCTCGCCAGGCCAGTGCCGCCCCAGCGAATTCAGCCAGTGATCCGCCAGCAGCATGACCACATCCACAGCGAAATCATTCTGCAGCTGCAACACACATTCCTTCACGCCCGGCCTGCCATACAGGTCGATTGCATGGTGCCATAGTGGGTTATCACCGTTTTCTGTGGCAAACTGCGCGGCCATGTTCATCTCCACTTTTCAGTCACTGAGCCAGTATTTAAGCAATGATCGAATTTAATCAGGTTTCCATGCAGCGCGGAACGCAGATGCTGCTGAAAGACGCCAGCCTGCGCATTCATGATGGCCAGAAACTGGCGCTGATCGGCCCTAACGGCGCCGGCAAATCCAGTCTGTTTGCCCTGCTTAACGGCGAACTGGGCGTGGATGGCGGAGACCTGCATATGCCGCCTAAGTGGCGTATTGCCCATATGAAACAGGAAGTCGAAGCCAGCGAACGCAGCGCCCTCGACTACGCCATGGATGGTGACACGCTTTACCGGGAGATTGAAGCCGGCATCGCCAACGCTGAAAGTGATAACGCTCTGGCTGACTGGCTGGATAAAATGGATCAGCATCAGGGCTATCAGGTGCCGGTGAAAGCCGAACAGTTACTGCACGGCCTGGGCTTCAGCAAAGAGCAACTGCAGTATCCGGTTAAAAGCTTTTCCGGTGGCTGGCGTATCCGTCTGAATCTGGCCCAGGCACTGATGATGCCATCCGACCTGATGCTGCTCGACGAACCCACCAACCACCTGGATTTAGAAGCCACCCTGTGGCTCGAGCAGTACCTGAAAAATTACCCGGGTACATTGCTGTTTATTTCCCACGACCGCGATTTTATTGATGGCGTGGCTGATCATATCGTGCACCTTCACAACCAGACGCTGACCCAGTATCCGGGCAACTACAGCGCCTACGAACGTATCCGCGCAGAAAAGCTGGCGCAGCAGCAGAGCGTGTATGAGAAACAGCAGGAGCGCGTCGCTGAGATCGAGAAATTTGTTACCCGCTTTAAGGCCAAGGCCAGTAAGGCAAAACAGGCTCAGAGCCGTTTAAAAGAGCTGCAGCGTATGGAGCTGATTGCCCCGGCCCATGTGGACTCGCCCTTCCGTTTTGAGTTTCCGGCGTATGAAAAAATGTCCACGCCACTGCTGGCGGTAGACAATGCCGACCTGGGCTACGGCGATAAAACCATTCTGCCCGGAGTTAAACTCAGCATAGTACCGGGTCATCGCGTTGGTCTGCTCGGTCCTAACGGCGCCGGTAAATCCACCCTGCTGAAAACCCTGTGCAATGAGATCAGTATGCTCAGCGGTGAACGCTCAGAAGGCGAACATCTGCGCATCGGCTATTACGCCCAGCATCAGCTGGAATCGCTGGATGTAAAAGCCACCGGCGCGCTGATTCTGCAGCGCTTAAAACCAAAAGCCTCCGAACAGGAAATCCGTAACTTTTTAGGCGGCTTTGGCTTTCACGGTGACCGCGCGCTGGAAGTGATCGAACCCTTTTCCGGTGGTGAAAAAGCCCGTCTGGCGCTGGCCTGTGTTGCCTGGATGAAACCCAACCTGCTGATCCTCGACGAACCGACCAACCATCTGGATATCGAAATGCGTGAGGCGTTAACCCTCGCCCTGCAGAATTTCCCCGGTGCGATTTTAGTGGTCAGCCACGACCGTCACCTGCTGAAAGCCACAGTGGATGAATACTGGCTGGTTGATAATGGCAAAGTGCAGGAATTTGAGGGTGACCTCGACGATTACCATCAGTATCTGCAGAACCGTGACGAAATCAGCGCTGAAACTGATAACGCCTCAGCGGCACAGGCAAAAGCAGAAAAGCCTGCCGTCGACCGCAAAGAGCAGAAACGCCTGGAAGCCGAACGCCGTCAGCGCCTGGCCCCGCTGCGCAAAAAGCAACAGGCCGCAGAAAAGCTCATGGAAAAGCTGCAGGCGCAGCTTTCTGACATCGAAGAAAAACTGGCCGACAGTGGCATCTATGACGCAGAACGTAAAGACGAGCTGAATACCCTGCTGCAACAACAGGGTAAAGTAAAAAGCGAACTGGACGACGCTGAAGCCGAATGGATGGAATTAACCGAACAGCTTGAGGAAGCGGAATAATGATCTCGCGCCGTACCCTTGTGAAAGCGTCTGTCGCCGGTGCTGCAGCCATGGCGATTGGCGGCGTCGCCGTACGCGGTATTTCCGCAAGCCGCAGCTATGATTTAGCCGCGCTGGTAAAAGAGATTGGCAATATGCCATTAGCGGAACTGCGCAATAAGGGCGGAGACTGGTCTGTAGGGCAGGTATTTGCTCATATGGCACAAAGCATCGATTACTCGATGACGGGTTACCCACAGATGAAATCCGCCGCCTTCCGTGCCACCGCCGGCAGTGTTGCCTTTCATATTTTTGGCGCCGCCGGTCAGATGTGCCACCCGCTGAATGAAGCCATTCCCGGTGCACCGGAATTATCCGCTGAGCTGACCACCGAACAGGGCTTTGCCTTACTGCAGCAAAGCAGTGAGCGCTTCCTCGCCTTCCGCCAGCAGCCACGGGCACATTTTGCTTTTGGTGATCTGTCGCTGGCACAGTACGAAGCGGCGCATTGTCTGCACATCCTTAATCACCTGGATGCCTTTACCAGCACCATGACCACCGTCTGAAACAGCACAGCCGATCTCATTGAGCAGCCCTGCCCACCGCCCGGGCCAGCGCCATCACAGAGACACCAATTACGTCCTCAACCGACGAGCCACGCGACAGGTCACTGATGCTGGCGCGGAAGCCCTGTAAGAAGGGCCCGTAAGCATCGGCACCGGCAAAACGCTGCGCAGCCTTATAGGCGATGTTGCCGGCATTCAGATCAGGGAAGATCAGAATATTAGCTTTGCCTGCGACCTCGCTGGCACGTTTTACTTTGGCGGCTGCAACGTCTGCTGAAATGGCTGCATCCAGCTGAAATTCACCATCGATTTTCATCGCCGGATACTTTTCCGCTGCCAGAGTCTGCGCCTGCGCTACCGCTTCCTGCACCTTATTCACCGCCTCATGCTCTGCGCTGCCATCGGTCGAGAAAGATAAAAAAGCCATGCGCGCTTGCCAGCCGAGTAATTCGTTTGCCGTCTGCGCACTGTTGATGCCAATCTGCGCCAGTTCAGTACTGTCCGGCGATGGGTTTACACCACAGTCAGCGAACACCATTAATTCACCTTCACTGCCGGCAAACCCCGGTATGCGCATCAGAAAAATACTGGAAGGCAGGCTGATCCCCTCCTGCAGACCGATATACGTCAGGCCGGACATAATCACGTCCGAGGTTGCACAGGTTAAACCACCGACCATAGCCTCTGCACCACCGGCGGCAATCATAATACTGGCGGCATCCAGCGGATTTTTAAAATGCCGGTGCAGACGCTTTTCGCTGACATCGAAACCCGCGTTAAGGTAGCGGCCGACCCACGCTTCATTCAGAGCTTCGTCATCCGTACACAGACATTCTGTACCAGGCGGATATTGACTGCTGTTTAAACTGTCTGCATCGGCAAATAACACGATCGGTTTCGCCAGGGATTCTTTCAACAGGTATTCCACCACCGCCGGCAGGCGTTTATCCGTACCTTCCGGGAAAATAATGCGCAGATTTTTACCGCGGATTTTATCTTTTAACGTTTCAATAACAGACATGGTTTGCATCTCCTTCTGCTACAGCAAATGCCTGCACATATTCATGCCTGCAGCAGAGTGACAAATAAGTAATAACAAGATTGCGCCTGTGCGCGGCCTCAGCTGCTTTGCGGTAAAGGTATACCTGAGGCTCAGGACTATCGGCGGCGAGAATTTCAATACAGTTCCAGTGCTTAAGATCATCCCCATGCATATGGAGGGTTTTAAACACAGCTTCTTTGGCGGCAAAAAGACAGGAAAAATAAAGCACCGGAGAGGATCTGGCAGCGGCTTCAGCAATCTCCCGGGCAGTAAAGGTAAAACGTATAAAAGCCGGCGACGTCAGTGCCCGCTCAATACGCTCCGTTGCAAGAATGTCTGTACCTACCGCTGCAATCAAAGACGGCTCTCCACAGCTTAAAAATACAGCGGCCGGTATAACTACCGGCCGCTTATTTATCAGCGATACTCGTAGTCACCCGCTTTATATTTTGGCGGGATAAAAGGAATCTGCAGATAAGACTCATATTTTCCACCGGTGTGAATAATATGATTACCTTTGTTATCAGTTTCCCATGAGAAAGGTTCAAACCAGCCTTCACGGATATAACGGCCGGCGACACGTAAACGCAGTTGCTGCCCTTTATGCCAGATACGGCTGTGTGGATAGAATTCGATATCCACCGGAACGATTTCGCCTTTACTCAGTTTCTCTTCCTTACGGTGACTCATAACCGGCTGGAAGTCCGTGGACAGTTCTTCGTCCAGCGCACGATGCGACACACGCATTTTGCCCCAGGCACCCGGATGTGGTTCATCCAGTACACTGGTCGGTAACCAGTTACCTTCTTCATCCAGCTTCAGTACGGTGAGGAACAGGTCCATATCATCGTGGGCTTCAGCTTCTACCCACATACGCAGTTTCATATAACCGGTAATTTCTGTTGTTTCGGTAAATGTGATATCGAACACTGCTTCACCGCTATTACCATCGTAACTGACGCTGGTTTCTGTTGCCGAAGGTTGATAAGACAGACTGTTAGCAGCAGCATCCAGATACAGCTTACGGTATTCAGTACGCGCCAGCGGAAATTCTTTCTCCGGCCGGTTTACCTGATAGTCGTAATCGTAGGCATCCATAATTTCCAGACGCACACGTGGTGTCATTTCCCAGCCGTTATGAATGCCCTTCAGATACCGGTCAAAGAAGCGTTTAAGATCTTCCAGGTTCCACCAGGAGTAAGTATCCGGCCATTCAAATTCGCGGTGTACCCGCAGCCATTTTTTCTGCGAACGGATTTTACGGAAACCATTCAATGAGCCGCGCAGATGGAGATGACTCCAGCCACCGGTGATATAGGCAGGAATTTTAATTTTACTGAAATCCGGAATTTTTGATTCCCAGTAAGCATTCATTAACGGGTACTGGTGAATCATTTCGACGTAATCTTCAATCATGCCCGGACCACGGGCATCGCTCATGACGAAATTATTAAAGCCCGGTGCGGGAATACCGCCTTCACAAATAAATTCACGGTACAGGTCGGATGTTCCTTCCCAGGGAGCAATACAGGTCAGATGCGGCGGTTGCTCCGCAGCAATCCACCACTGACACATGGCCAGACCTGAATTACCGAATACAGATACTTTACCGCTGCACCAGATCTGTTCTGCTGCCCACTCCACCATATCGGCGCCATCACGACCGTCCTGCTCACCCCAGATAACCAGATTACCTTCGGAGTTACCGGCACCACGGCTGTCGGCGTTAATCACCACATAACCTTCTTTAGCCCAGTACATAGGGTCCGGACCTTCGAATTTAGTCGCTTTGGACACGGTACCATTCGGTACACCAAAAATACGCCAGTTTTTCGGGCTGTCGCCGGGACGCTTGCCGTAAAAGCACCAGGAAATCAGTGCCGGCATTGGTTCCTTTTCACCAGCGGGACGGTAGACATCAACATATAATGTAGTGCCGTCACGCATTTTTACCGGTACATCCTGATCTATCTGGACACCGTTGTCGATATACGTCCGTGGATTCAGCGGCGGGTAATAACCAAGGCCATCCAGTGTCAGTTTCATCGGGTCAACAGGTTCTGGTGACGGACGATAAATAACCTCCGCTTCACCGGTAGAAAACTGTTCCTTTATACTTACTTTTCCATCTTTCAGTTTTTTCTCAGACATGTATTTACTCCACCGTCATACAGCACAACGCTGTATGACAATTGCCATAAAAGGAGAAAGGCACAGACCTGCGCCTGCATTTAAAATCGGGACTCTGACGAATCAGGAACCGAACATACCGGCAACAAATGCCACGCAGTCGCCTAATGTTTCCTTACGACGGAACTCCATAAATGGAACGCTCATATCAAATTCATCTTCCAGATCACCAAGAATCCGGACGAAATCAACTGATTTGGCACCCAGGTCCTTAATAAGCCTGGTATCATCAGTCAGTGTTTCTTCAGCGACATTCATATTTTTTGCGACGGAAGAAAACAGCACCTGCCGGATTTCATCTTTAATACTCATAAGCACCTCAAATAAAAAAACTTTAGGCCTGAACTCAGGGAATTAAATTGACACAGGTTGTACTTTTGAAGCAGTTTTTGAGCTCCTTTTGACATACTCTGTTCCACAACCAAAAGCGTTGTTATTAAACAGATAACTGTCCCGGAAAAGTTCTTAATCGAAATCTATTGGCATCAAAACCCGATTAATGAGGACTGTTTTTAAATTATTTGTTTATCACTAATTTAAAATATGAGACGGAAAGGACGACAATACGAATGACTCAGCACAATGGCCGGACCATCACCTGCGCGGACTGAGCTTTATACAATCAAGGTAACAGTCTGTTCCGGGAGCTTTTCATTTCCGTCGCTGTCCGGATCATACCGGCAATTTACCCTTCACCTGACGAATTACCCTTATGGATATTAAAAATACAGACCAACAGCTGCGCCGCTGTATCCGCAGTATTTCTCTGTCAGCATTGACACTGACCGCCCTGAACACTAATGCGGCCGATACTGATAGCGATAAGCTGCCGGCTCCGGTTCAGGCACTGCAGGCCCAGGGCCTGCAAATTATCGATTCTTTTTCTGCCCCCGGCGGTCTGAGCGGTTATGCCGCCAGCGCCAACGGCAGACCCCTGGTGCTGTACGTCACCGCCGATGGTGAACATGCGGTCATCGGTACCCTGATTGATAAAGACGGTAATAACCTCAGCGCTGAACCGGTAGAAAACCTGATTATGGCGCCGCAGAATAAAAAAGCCTGGTCGCTGCTGGAAAAAGAAAGTGCCTGGGTTGCGGACGGCAGTGATGATGCCGACCAGATTATTTATATGTTCGACGATCCTGAGTGCCCGTACTGCCATCGCTTCTGGCAGGCAACCCGGCCCTGGGTTGAATCCGGTCAGGTACAGATCCGCCACATTCTGGTCGGAGTGATCTCCGCTAAGAGCCCGGCTGAATCGGCCGCTATTCTGGCTGCGGATAATCCGTCCAAAGCGCTGGCTGAGCATATGGCCAGCACAGGCAGCGGTCAGGAAACACCACTGGATACCGCCAGCGGCACGGATAGCGCCAGACAGCAGGTCAGCAAAAATGAAAACCTGATGCGCGCACTGAATGTCAGTGGTACACCATCCATTTACTATCCTCAGCCCGACGGCAGCATTGGTTATATCGGCGGGATGCCACAACCACAGCAACTGGCGGAAGTAATGGGCGAGGAAGCGGCAGATTAAGTGCGCTTATTCGCCGACCACAGTCACCGCTTCCACCAGCACCAGCTCACAGGCCCCATTGCCGGTATCATTGCGGGTCAGTGAGCTGACCCAGTGCCAGCCATCGGCCGCATCGGCACGGATCAGCTTGCCCTGCAGAGTGATCATCTGCCCTTCTTCAACGTCATCAAGCTGGTCAGCAACCCACTGATCAGCCGGCACCATATGCATATTGGCACTGTGCGTTTCCACTGTGCGCAGCGGCAACGGCAGAGTTTCAGCACGCCAGCGATACCAGCGTCCGGACTGGTGGATATCAAAATAGGCAATAATTTCCGGGTCCGCCATCGGTCCCCAGCCTAGGGCAAAATCCATGGGGGAAAGCTCGGCTTCACGGCCAAAGGAATAATTTTTCCGGCTGAGCACACGGGCGGTTATGGCAAAGTTATCCTGCAACGGCAAAATACGGTAATCACCAATGGTCAGGCGGCCGCCATGATTTTGCAGATCGTCCACGGACGGCGATGAAAACTGCCACCAGGCGAACATAACAATAATCACAAGTATGATTATTTTTTTCACATTGTTTCCTCTGCTGTCCGTAGTTCAATGACGTGACACAGACCCTCTGTGCTGCCATACCGGCGTTATGGATGCCGGGGTCAGCCTCTCTGACAGAGCGGGAGAAATATTATCTCCCGCCTGTCTGCTTCCGGCTTCCCGTCGCCCCGCTGAGTATAAGGCAGCGACTGCCGGTTTAATCAAAGTGCAGACGTTTCAGACGCAGCGCATTGCCCAGCACAAACACACTGGACATGGCCATGGCGCCGGCGGCGATCATCGGCGACAGTAATAGGCCAAAGAAAGGGTATAACACACCGGCCGCCAGCGGAATTAACAGAACGTTGTAACCAAATGCCCAGAAAAGATTCTGGTGAATATTACGCAGTACCGCATGACTGAGCGCCTGCGCCCGCGGCACGGAATTCAGATCGGCATTCATCAACACCACGTCTGCGGCCTCCATGGCGACATCTGTGCCTGAGCCTACGGCAATACCAACATCGGCATCGGCCAGCGCCGGCGCATCGTTTAAACCGTCGCCGACGAACGCCACTTCACCATAACGCTCACGTAACGTTTGCAGTGCATCGACTTTACCATCCGGCAACACGCCGGCGACCACATCATCAATGCCCAGCTGTTGTGCGATAGCATCCGCAGTGCGCTGGTTATCCCCTGTAATCATGGCGGTTTTTATGCCCTGTTGCTGCAGGGTATGGATTGCCTGGCGGGCACTGTCGCGCACCGGATCGGCCACCGCAATAATGGCGGCCGGCTGGTTATCCAGCACCACAAATAAACGGGTTTTTCCTTCTGCGGCCAATGCCTCAGAGGTTTTCTGCATAGCGGATACGTCGATATTCAGACTCTGCAATAAGGCATCGCCACCGATCGCAATATCATGGCCATCAACCTTAGCCTGTAAGCCGATACCGGCTTTTATCTGCACATCAGCAACGCTGCCGGGTGGCAGATTTTTGTCTTCGGCTGCCTGCACAATGGCCGCGGCCAGAGGGTGTTCCGACTGACGTTCCGCCGCCGCGGCCCAGCGTAAAATATCATCCGCGCTATGGCCGTTGCCGGCGTCCGCAGTCGTATCTGTCCCGACCTCCGTGACGATATCCGTTACCACAGGTTTGCCCAGCGTCAGAGTGCCGGTTTTATCAAAGGCGATGACTTTGCTGTTATTGAGTGTCTGCAGAGCCTGACCTTTGTGAAATAAAATGCCCAGTTCCGCGCCGCGTCCGGTGCCCACCATAATGGACGTTGGGGTGGCCAGTCCCATGGCGCATGGGCAGGCAATAATCAGCACCGCAACCGCATTAATTAAGGCAAAACTTAATGCCGGCTGAGGGCCGGAAATCAGCCAGATAATAAAGGTTAATGCCGCCGCGGCCATCACCGCAGGGACAAACACCGCGGTCACTTTATCCACCGCGGACTGAATCGGCAGCTTGGCGGCCTGCGCCTGTTCCACCATATTAATAATCTGTGCCAGGCGGGTTTCTTTACCGGTATGGGTTACCTTAACAGTTAATGCTCCCTGTCCGTTGACGGTTCCCCCGGTGACTTCCATGCCCGCTGTTTTAGTAACCGGCACAGGCTCACCGGTGAGCATGGATTCATCCACGGATGATTCACCGTCGCTCACTTCACCATCCGCGGGAATGCGTTCACCGGGACGAATAATTAATGTGTCACCGCTACGCAGCTGATCGACGTTAATATCGTCTGTTGAGCCATCCGCATTTAACCGCCGTGCGGTTTTGACCTGCAGACCCATCAGGTGTTGCACCGCAGCACCGGTTCGCCCTTTCGCTCTGGCTTCAAGAAAGCGTCCCAGCAGAATCAGCGTCACGATCACCGCAGCGGCTTCGAAATACAGGTGGCGGCTGTTTTCCGGCAACAGCCCTCCGGCAAAGACCACCAGCGTGGAATATCCCCAGGCCGCGAGACTGCCCAACGCCACCAGCGAATTCATTTCCGGCGCACGACGCATAAGGGCCGGGATACCAATGGCGAAAAAGCGGCGCCCGGGAAAGATGAGTACCAGGGATGTCAGCACAAACTGAATAAGACCATTCAGGCTATCCCCCAGGGTATTATGAATCCAGTTATGCAGGCCCATGTGGGAGCCCATGGCTAATACAAACACCGGTAGTGTCAGCACAACCGCCAGCCAAAAATCCTTTTTCAGCTGGCGCTGTTCTTTCCCCGGCGTTCGCTGTCATCCTCCTTTTCTTCGCTTAACGGTGTGGCTTCATATCCCGCTTCTTCCACCGCAGCGATCAGCTGCGCGTTATCCACATTGCCGCCCAGCGCTTCCACAAACGCTTTTTCTGCTGCCAGGTTGACGCTGACGTTGACCACGCCCGGCAGTTTCTTCAATGCTTTCTCCGTGTGATTCACACAGGAGGCGCAATGCATTCCGGTCACGCGCAGCTCGAATTTTTCCGTCGGTACGCCATAGCCGGCATCAACAACCGCCTGCTGCAACACACTGACATCAATACCGGAATCCGCGGTGATATCGGCTTTTTCGCTGGCCAGATTCACGCTGACCTGCTGCACCCCGGCGACCTTCTGTAACGCTTTCTCTGCGCGGCCAACGCAGGATGCACAATGCATGTCCGTGATGGGCATCTGCAGATGAACAGATTGTTCAGTACTCATGGCAAGCCTCCTTATCCATTCTTTGTTTATGGATTAAGGATAAAGCTTACCACCATGGGAAGGTCAACAAACGCGGTAAGGAGAAGCAATCAGGAAGACGGGGCAGGAAAGCAGACAGCGGAAAGCGCTTCAGTCACCGGCACTATCAACAGCGCCAGCACTATCGCAGGCACCATCCTGCTTGTGGGGGTTGTTGTAAAGACGGGGTTCAGGCGCAGACAGGTGATCAAGAATGGAGCACTGCGGGCAGTCGTCACCGCTGCAGGCACTGATCATGGACTGCAGGGTCTGCTGCATGGCTTTTAATTCATCAATTTTACTTTCCACTTCCTGCAGATGCTGCTGTGCCAGGGCTTTCACTTCGCGGGCACTGCGCTGCGGATCATCCCACAGCGTCAGCAGATCACGGATTTCATCAATGGAAAAACCCAGCGTCCGGCAACGGCGGATAAACCCTAAACGGGCGATATCTGCTTCGCCATACTGGCGGTAACCGGCCTCTGTGCGGCTGGCCTGCGGTAACAGGCCGGTGGCTTCGTAATGACGGATCATTTTAGCCGTCACGCCCGCCTGCTTTGCCGCTTCACCTATATTCACAATGGCTCCTCACCTGTCGGGCGAATCATGTTGCATCCAGTTCCAGCACTTTCTGTCCACTGAGAATCAGGCCGCGGTCATGGGTGTTGGCGATCACCAGTTTATCCTGCCAGTGTTCTGCCAGCCCGGCAAAAATACGCTGTGCCAGGGCCGCGTCCATACCGGCCGCCGGTTCATCCAGCAGAATAATCTGCGGCTCCATCAGTATCACACGGGCGAGGCCGATGCGTTTACTCTCTCCGCCGGACGGTTGCCATTCACCGTCCCCCAGCCAGGTATCCAGGCCCTGAGGTAAATTCTCGGCCCATTGTCCCAGTTCCACCAGTGCCAGTGCAGCCCTGATGGCTTCGTCACTGTGTTGTCGGTTAAGACACAGATTATCGCGCAGCGACGCTTTGAGGATATCAATGCGCTGTGGCATCAGCGCCAGCCGGCTGCTGTCCGCCAGCGACAGAATAATACGGCCGCTGCCGGGCTGCAGCTGACCGGATAACAGGGCAATCAGCGTGCTTTTTCCGCGCCCGCTGGCACCACAGATCCAGTGCCAGCCAGTGCCGCCGTCAGCGCCGGAGAACTGATAACTGAAGTCTGAAAACACCGCCTCCGGCTGCGCCGGGTAGCGATACGTCAGATTCTCCAGTTCTGCCATGGGTGACTCTGCGGTATGGAAAATACGGGTGTCTCTGTGCGCCTCAGACGGGTCAGTATCCGGATCAATAGCCTGCAGCCGGTCCAGCGCCTGCATCCCCAGACGATAAGAAGCCAGCACCGGACTGGCGGTAATCAGGACTTCGCCGGCACCCAGAGATAACAGCAGCAGCATAAAGACATTGGCGCCTGCCAGTTGACCGGCGGCGTAGGCCACGAAGCCCTGCCAGAACACCAGCAGGGTCATGGCGATCAGACAGATCTGCGCCAGTAATAAAATCCCCTGTTGTTTATCCACTGAGGCATTTTCCTGCTCATCCCCCTGCCGGGCGATGTCGGTGAGCTGCTTGCCCGCAGGCTGCAGACGACGGTGCAGGGCCAGCGTCCGGATATTACTTAACAGGGAGCTGGACACACGCCACTGGGCGCTGCGTATCTGATGCACATTGTCCTGCGCCCGCAGCACCTGGCGACTGTACAGCGCCGGCATCAGAATCACCGCCAGCAACAGCGGCAGCAGGGCCCACAGCAGCGTCTGCGGTAACACCAGGGCCAGCGTCAGCAGATACCCCAGCACCACCGCCAGCGAGACCGCAGCCGGTAACAGGGCGGATAAATAAATGGATTCAATGTATTGAATATCCTGCATTAACCGGCTGGCGGATTCATGCCGGTTAAGCTGTGTTTCGGTCCATGGACGGCGGGCAATAAAACGGAACAGATCGGCACGCAGGTGAGAAATAATCCGGAACGTCGCCTCATGGCTGGTGAGCCGCTCACCATAACGCCCCAGGGTGCGCGAAATGGAAAACCCCCGCACCATGGCCCCCGGGGTAAAGAAATTAAATTCCAGCGCGGCCAGCGCACTTAACGCTCCGGCTAATGCCGCCGCACTGATAAACCAGCCGGATACGGCCAGCAGCGCGATGCCGGAAAATGCCGTCAGCACGGCCAGAAAAATTCCCAGCAGAGCCATTTTTTTCTGCTTTGCCAGCAGATGAAAATAGTGTGTTTTCAGCGGCGTCATCAGGCCTGTTCCTCCTGCGCTTGTGCCCCATGCGACGACGCTGTGGGCGTTTCACCGGTCGCACTGCCAGCCAGTGACTGCAGTGTAATTTCCTGATCAAAGACGTTCTGATCGGCGGGACGATGACTGGCCATAATCAGCATGCCGCCCTGCTCTGCATAATGTTGCAGGCGGCCGATAAACGCCGCTGCGGTGTCTTCATCCAGGTTGGCCGTGGGCTCGTCCAGTAATAACAGCGCCGGCTTGTGCAGAAAGACCCGCGCCAGCGCAATACGCTGAGCCTGGCCGCCGGAAAGATAACCGCCGCTGTCACTGATGATGTAATCCAGACCGCCGGGCAGCGACTGCACCAGCTGATCAACCTGTGCTTCTTTTAACGCCGCAAACAGATCGTCATCGGAGAAGGTCTGCCCCAGCGTCAGGTTGTCACGGATGCTGGCAAACAGCAGCTCCGGCTTCTGCGACATATACCCCATCTGCCGGAACCAGTCGGGCTGCTGAAAAACGTCCACCGCGCTGCCGTTCAGCAGAATATGGCCATGCTGCGCCGGGCGCAGTCCGGCCAGAGTATCCAGCAGTGTGGTTTTCCCGGAACCGGACGGGCCATTAATCAGAAGCCGCCCACCGGGGCGCAGGGTAAAGCTGACCGGCTGATGTACCGGGTGACTGTGTTCACCGCTCTGCAGACCATCAACCCCCAGACTCTGCAGCGCGGGCAAAGGCGTCACGGCCTCGACGGTCCGCTGGCGGCGATACCAGCTGTCCAGCTGCATCAGATGCTCGGCCACACTGACGGCATCTGAACGGTCATGATACAGGGCTCCCATCTGGCGCAGCGGTTTATAAAACTCCGGTGCCAGCATCAGCAGAAACACACCATGAAACAGGGCATAACCGCCGGCGTAGGCGCCGAACGAATATTTATCGAGAAAAAATAACCCCAGATACACCGCCACGATGGCAACACTGATGGCACTGAAAAACTCCAGCAGGGTGCCGGATAAGAAAGACAGCCGCAGCACACTCATGGTGGACTGACGATAACTCTCCGACTGTTCAAACAGACGGTCGCCTTCTTTTTCCACCGTGCCGGCAAGCTGCAGCGCCTGCAGGTTTTTCAGCCGGTCGGCCAGTAGGTCGCCCAGGCGGCTCAGCTGCTGAATATTATCGCGGCTGGCATCGGCGGCTTTGAAGCCCACCAGCACCATAAACAGGGGCACCAGTGGCGCGGTAAACAGAAAAATTAATGGCACCAGCCAGCTGAAAAACGAAGAAGCAATAATAATGGCCAGCGGCATCAGCACGGCGAGATTTTTCTGCGGCACGAAATCGGCAAAATAGCCACGTTGCTTGTCGATTTCAGTGGTCAGCAGGTTACTGACTTCGGCCGCATTAAACTGGGGAAATAAACGGATATTGAGCCCAAAACAACGCTGCAGCGCAAAACGGCGTAAGGCGGCGCGGATTTTCACACTGCCCCGGTTGCCAATGCGTCCCTGTGCCCAGCTGGCCACTTCGCGCACCACCAGCACAGCAGCCAGCAGAAACCAGTCGATGGCCTCTGGCAGCAGGCTGTCACTCAGATATACCGCATCATTCAGGTAGCTGGCGACCAGAAAAGCGAGTGCGATGGTCATCGCCACCTGCACCAGCCCCAGCAGGGTCGACAGTCGGTTTTCTGTTCTGGCGTAACGGCCAAAGTGTTTCAGCAGATCCGTTGCTTTTTCAAATTCAGGCACGTCCGTCTGTGCCGTGCCTTTGTTGTCGTGCTGGTCACTCAAACCTTTGGCTCCCGGATGGCTGAACTGGCTGTCAGCGGGCAATGTATATAACGCAGCGGGGATATTAGCAGAAGCGTCATGGCGCTATCACCCGCTGCGACCATTCGCCTCTGTCAGTTTCTGATCAGGGCTGATCACACTGACAGGCCCTCAGCGCCGGCTGATATGGCGGATCTCCTGCAGCCCGTCTCCGCTCAGTTCATAAGCTTTGCCAAAGCCGGCGGTGTAACTGCCACTCTGTGGCGTTAACTGCAGCAGATGAAAGTCGTTCAGGGTACGCAGCAGCGGCATCATTTTGGGAAACTTCTCTTCCATCAGGTTAATCACCCTGTGCCAGTGCTCTGCTTCACGCGCTACTTCTTCTGCCTGCACCCGCACTGATGCGCGCTGGCGCGCAAAAACGTTACTGCTGCGTGTTTCATCTTCAATAAACAGCAGCGCGGCGGTCGGGTTGTGCAGCAGGTTACGGGTATGCAGCGCCAGTTCAGAGACAAAAATATAATACCGACCCTCATGTACCAGCACCGGCGCATAACTGGCTTCCGGTATGGCTGCGTCAGATTGGGTATTACCTTCTTCTGCATTAACCGTTGCCAGCATCACGCTGTCGAAGGAAGCGACAAAGGCGTGAAATTCACGCAGTGCCTGCTGCAATAATTTCGGGTCGTTCTGGTCGGCCATAGGTTACTCCGCAAATTTGTCCGTGGCACGGATCAGCTGGTCAAGAATGCCCGGCTCAGACATCGCATGGCCGGTGGCTTCGATAATGTGCAGTTCGGCATCCGGCCAGGCTTTGGCCAGTTGCCAGGCGTATTTTAACGGGCACGGCATATCAAAACGGCCATGCACAATCACACCCGGGATACCGGCTAATTGGTTGGCATCGCGCTGCAGCTGACCGTCTTCCAGCCAGCCGGCGTTCATAAAGAAGTGGTTTTCGATACGGGCAAAGGCCAGCGCAAACTGATCACCGCCAAAATCGTCCACCATGGTTTCATCCGGCAGCAGAGTCACGGTCCCCCCTTCCCACTGACTCCAGGCTTTGGCGCAGGCGAGTTTTTCCGCCTCGTTATCACCGGTTAAACGCCGGTGGTAAGCGGCCATCATGTTACCCCGTTCATTCTCCGGAATCGGAGCAATAAAACGCTCCCATTTTTCCGGATGCATTTCTGATACTCCCGACTGGTAATACCAGTTCAGTTCTGCCTGGGTCAGGGTATAAATACCGCGCAGCACCAGCTCTGAAACGCGCTGCGGATGTGTCTGGGCATAGGCCAGAGACAAGGTGGAGCCCCAGCTGCCGCCGAACACCAGCCATTGTTCCACCCCGCACATAGTCCGTAAGCGTTCGATATCATCGACCAGATGCCAGGTGGTGTTGGCTTCCAGGCAGGCGTGCGGCGTGGAGCGGCCACAACCGCGCTGATCAAACAGCAGCACATCGTATTTAGCCGGATCAAATACCCGCCGGTGTGATTCGTTACAGCCACCGCCGGGACCACCGTGTAAAAACACCGCCGGTTTGGCTCCCGGTGTTCCCACCCGCTCCCAATAAATCTGATGGCCATCGCCGACATCCATCATGCCGCTGGTGTAAGGCTCAATGGGCGGGTAGTAACTGCGCAGTTCTCCGTGTTCCTTAATCACTCTGGTCTCCTGGTCACTCTGGTCTGCAGACAGTGCATAGAGCTTTTATCTATGAACAATCATTCATTAATAAAACAATCATCTTAAGGCTTATGCCCCGGGGGCCGATAAAACGGAGCATGCCAGGCCATAGGGATAATGCCATGAAAATTGCTCAGTCACAGGTTCAGCTCAGCGGCCGTCAACAGGATACTCTGTTGTCAGCCTTTATCACCGGTCAGTCTGCGCGGGTGACCGCCGGTCAGTCCGGAGGCGACGGCAGCGGTGCATCGTCTGCCGAAGCCGGCATTCAGCTGTCATTAAGCCGCCGCATCCATGAACAGCAGCAGATCAGCCACAGCAGTCAGGTGACTGACAGTGACGGTACTGTGCAGAATTATGCTTCGCAGTTTATCAGTGAACGTCTGCTGGAACTTACCGACCAGACGCGCCTCAGCGTGTTCGCCGTTAATCCCGGAGGTAACAGCATGGGACTGGGGGTTGAAGTCGAAGTGCAGAGCATTTTCAAACTGGAAGAAAGCTCGGCATTAAATTTCGAAGCCCTTGGTCAGGTGACCACCGAAGATGGCCGCCGGATCGATTTTATGATGGCGCTGGAATTCAGCCGTAATACTCAGGTCGAGCAGACCAACAGCTTCCGTGGCGAGCTTAATCTCATCGACCCGCTGATGATCAATCTCAATGGCGGTGCGGTGGAGTTAACCGATCAGTATTTCAGTTTTGATCTCGATGCTGATGGACAGAATGACCGCATCGCGCAGACCGCCGCCGGCAGTGGCTATCTGGTATTTGATAAAAACGGCAATGGCGAAATCGACGACGGCAGTGAAATGTTCGGCCCGCAGAGCGGCTACGGTTTCGACGAGCTGGCACAGTACGATGATGATGGTAACGGCTGGATTGATGAAAACGATGCCATCTTCAGCCAGCTCGGACTGATGCAGTTTAATGAAGACGGCTCATACGTTCAGTCGGCAACAGAAGCAGGACTGGGTGCCTTGTATCTGGGTTCCGTTGCCTCTGATTATGAAGTTCTGAATGACGACGGCGATGTTCAGGGTGTGATTAAAGGCAGCGGTGTCGCTCTGAGTGAAAGCGGAAATACGCTGTTACTGCAGGAAGTGCATCTGAGAAAAGCCCCGCAGCTCAGCGATCCTTTTTATGACAACGGCAGAGATTTTCCTGCGACCGATTTCACTGCCGGTATTCCCTCAGAAAATAACGACGGCGCTGAAGGTATCAGAATTGAATCTGCGCTCAGTTTTTTCCAGTTTGATAACACCCTATTAAACAGCCGCAATGCCGAAACTCATGTCAGTATGAGACGGGAAGATGACCCGACCTCCGGCGCAGCCATTATGCGCGCCACCGAAGAGGAGACTACAGAAGTTCTGGCACGGCTGCGTGCGCAACAGAAGCTGCCGGCAGACTCCGCAGAGCAGGCGCTCTGGAATCAGGAAAGTGGACACAGCCAGTCGCCGTCAACAAGTAGTCAGCCAGATAAATCGCAACGAATGAATATGCGCGACTGGGTCAGCAATGTGATGCAGAACGCTGCACCGTTACAGCAGCGCGACAACAAACCTGAATTTGTGATGCGCGAAATGCCGGCGGAAGTTAAATCCCGTTCATTTAATCTCAGTGACGAGATAGGAGGGCAGAATAAAACTGAGGAAAATAAACTCAGTGATTTACGCGCCGCCATTGAGGAACTGAAACAGATGCGCCAGCAGCAACAACAGGGTGAAAAACACCTGGGGCTATACCGCGCGATAGGCCGCATGAACTGGTAAATCTGAAACATAGAAAATAATCAGAGCGGCAGCTTTATGCCGCTATTGAGCAAAGCGGCAAAAGAGGCGGACATTATTGTCCGCCTCTTCAGTGTTTATATCTGATTTTCCGGCCGCTATGCACAGCTGGCACTTTTCCTGCGTTTACCTGAACAGGTTTAAATGGTACATGAACCCTGACCAGGGAGAACGCTGATGTTTAATCCAGCCAATACACCACTGCCGTTTGAAAACGGTTTGTCACAATATCCGTCCACCGATAAAAAGGCTGCAGCGAACACCACCGCTGCCACGGATGGTCCTCCCGGTGGAGCCTTTGCTGACCTGCTGACCACGGAACGTCAGGCACTCAATCAGGTGCCTGCGGCAGCAGCGCCCGCCAATCTGCAGCAGCAGACAGCTCAGTCTGATACGGCCGCGGATAAACAGGCGCAGAATTCTGCCATGGCCGGGGAAAGTGCTTCGCAAAAATTCCACGCTTATATGAATAAAAGCGATGCCGAAAAAATCCGTGCATCCATGCTGCAGGAAATGGGCTTAACGGAAGAAGAGTTCCGTGAATTACCGCTGGAGGAGCAGGAAGCCATTAACCGCGAAGTGATGGAACGGCTGAAAGAGCAGGCCGGTATGAGTGAAACCGGGTTTAATATCGCCGCCCTTAGTCTGCTTTAAGGGTCTGCTTTAAGGGTCTGCTTTAAGGGTCTGCTTTAAGGGTCCGGTTTAAGCCACGGCGGCTATAATAATGCCCCGCAACGGCATCCATTGCGGGGCATGATAATATCTGTGATTGTTATTTATCAGCGTCCGGCGCCAGCCGGTGCGTTAAATATCGATCACATCAAACGGCACAAGCGGATTCACATCGGCGTCGTAATCGACACCCGCGACACCAAAACCGAACAGTTTCAGAAACTCGTCTTTGTATTCCTGATAGTCGGTCAGTTCACGCAGGTTGTCGTTGGTCAGGGTTGGCCACAACGCTTTACAGTGCGCCTGCACATCGTCACGCAGTTCCCAGTCATCCAGGCGCAGACGGTTTTCTTCATCTACGGCCGGCGCCTCACCATCCGCACGGAACAGACGCTCGCGGAACATGCGGTTAATCTGTTCGATACAACCTTCGTGAATACCCAGCTCACGCATTTTCTTGAACGCCATGGCGATATACAGCGGCATTACCGGAATGGCTGAACTGGCCTGAGTCACCACACTTTTCAGCACGGCAACGTTAGCGCTGCCGTTAACCGCTTTCATTTTTTCATCAATAGCGTGAGCAGCACGGTCGAGGTCTTTTTTCGCTTCCCCTAATGCACCGTTCCAATAGATCGGCCAAGTAATTTCGGTACCGATATAGGAGTAAGCAACGGTTTTGCAGCCTTCCGCCAGCACACCGGCGTCGGCCAGCGCTGACATCCAGAGTTCCCAGTCCTGACCGCCCATCACGGTGACGGTATCGGCGATTTCCTGTTCGGTCGCCGGCTCCACTTCGGCTTCAAACAGCACGTCTTTGTTGGTATCCACGGCCGTAGCTTTGTACACCTCACCGATGGGCTTCAGCGCAGAACGCACCACTTCGCCGCTATCCGGCAGTTTGCGCACCGGCGATGCCAGTGAATACACCACCATATCCACCTTACCCAGATCGGCTTTGATCAGCTCAATGGTTTTGGCTTTGGCTTCGTGGCTGAAGGCATCGCCATTCAGGCTTTTGGCGTACAGACCGGCTTCATGCGCCAGCTTGTCAAACGCCGCCGAGTTGTGCCAGCCCGCGGTACCGGCTTTCTTTTCAGTCGCCGGTTTTTCAAAGAACACACCGATGGTCGCAGCACCGGAACCGAACGCGGCAGCAATACGCGACGCCAGACCGTAGCCACTGGAAGAACCGATCACCAGCACCTTTTTCGGGCCATTGGCGACTTCCCCCTGCTGACGGGTAACGTCAATCTGCTCTTTAACATTAACTTCGCAGCCCGTCGGGTGCGTGGTGGTACAGATGAATCCACGGATTTTCGGTTTGATGATCATGCAGATATCCTTCGCTAACAGGCGTCATACAGGGGTGGACAGGGATGGCGACAGCACGCGGGGGATCAGTATCCGTGACGCCAGACCGGGTTATCAGCCCATACTACCACCCATCGATGACAGTTTTTCAACAATAGCGCCAGCTTATAGCAGACCACTCTGGTCGGGAAGTTTAAACAACTGTGACCAGAGGGCATGACTGGCCCACCCGGCGGGACAGGGTGGGCCCTCCGGATAGCAGAGAAATCAGGCAGCACCGGCCGCTTTCAGCGCTTCGGCGTAGGGTTCGCTTTTACTGTGAGAGGCAATGGTCTGCAACAGGGTCACGCCGTCAGCGTTTTTAGCATTCAGATCGTGGCCTTCTTTTTTGAACAGCTCAATATAATCAGCAAAGGTTTCCGGCACCATATGACGGTAAGCACGGATCGCAGCGATATAATCCGCATCGCTGCCGTCGTAGCTGTTGGCGGTTAAAAATTCACGCAGGTGTTCTTCCGTCCATTCACCGCCGAATACTTTTTCTTTGTCTTTTTTCTGCATAATTCAATACCTCTTTTCTGTGCTTCTTTCTATGCTTTTTTAGGTGAAGCCAACGAATTTTTTCGTTCTTCACCTTGCCTTATGGGCAGTGCTTACCCTACAAATTTTTGATTTGTTTTTTTGGCAACAAATCTTCGATCATGATCGCGTTACCGAGACAGGCTATGCGCGGTAAATGCCAGAGAGAAAGCGGAGTGTATAAGCCATAGATACTCGCTCGCCCTTCGGGCCGCCTGTTCAGGCGTTCTGCCAAAGTGGTGGGCAGTGCCCACCCTACAGATTTTTAAACCTTGCCAGCAACACAGATAGCGATCCGCGCTTATTTTTCATTACTCCGATAAGCGTTTGCGAGGCAGTCAGCGCAAGGCAAAAATGGACAGGGAAGCGGAGTGTATAACTATACATGAGCATTGCCTGTCCATTTTTAACGCCGCGATGACAACGCAGCTAGCTTATCAACCAATTTTTCGATACATCAGATCCCACACCCCATGCCCCTTAGTCTCGCCCCGCTTTTCGAACTTGGTCAGCGGACGATGTTCCGGGCGTGGTACGCAATTGCCTTTGCCGGCAATATTTTCATAGCCTTCTTCTGCGTCCATCACTTCCAGCATATGTTCCATATAGTTTTCCCAATCGGTAGCCATATGGAAAATACCGCCGGGTTTTAAAATACGGCGTAACGTCTGGGCGAATTCTGTCTGTACGATACGGCGCTTATGGTGTTTTTTCTTGTGCCATGGATCGGGGAAAAACAGCTGTATGGTATCAATGCTGTTGTCCGGAATTAATTTAAGCACTTCGATGGCATCGTCTTTATAGGTGCGCAGGTTGGTCACCCCGGCTTCTTCCGCCAGGTTCAGCAGTGAGCCTACGCCGGGCAGATGCACTTCTACGCCGATAAAATCTTTTTCCGGTGCGGCTTTGGCCATTTCCACCAGCGAGTTGCCCATGCCGTAACCGATTTCCAGTACCACATGGCCGTCGCGGCCAAATACGTCCACCGGATTAATCGGGCCCTGCTCCAGCGTTAACCCCATCACCGGCCACTGGCGATCCAGTGCGCCCTGCTGGCCTTTGGTTAAGCGTCCGGCGCGGATAACAAAGCTTTTAATA
Organism: Thalassolituus sp. UBA1087; assembly: GCA_002314145.1. Lineage (GTDB taxonomy): Bacteria > Pseudomonadota > Gammaproteobacteria > Pseudomonadales > Oceanobacteraceae > Venatoribacter. Next base: position 137,667 of record DCCG01000029.1, read on the forward strand.
CCACGACGGTACTGTGGCTTTTCACCATGCTCATCGCTGGCTTGTTGTTCGTCACCCAGGGGCAACTGGTCTTCTGTCTTTTCGTCTGCCACGTATCGGCCCTGTTATTCAGATTCTTGTGTGTTCAGTTTGCTGGCGGCAACCAGCAGCATTGCCCAGCCAATCAACCAGCTGACACCGCCAAACGGCGTAATAATACCCAGCGGCCGGATACCACTCAGCGTCATAAGATAGAGACTGCCGCAGAACAGGATCAACCCCGCCAGCATCATATTGGCGGACCATTGCAGCCAGCGGTTGTCCGGCTTGAGCATCAGCCAGGCACCGAGGCCGAGCAATACGGCTGAATGCACCAGATGATAGAGCACGGCGGTGTGATATACCGTCATCATGGCGTCATCCAGCACACCTTTCAGCCCATGAGCACCAAACGCCCCCAGTGCCACGGCACTGAAACCGGCCACGGATGCGACCGTCAGGGTGGTTTTCGCCTGCATAACCGTCTCTCTCGCAAAGTATGAGGACGGGATTATAGAGGAACAGAAGAGTGACGTCACAGCACCAGTCCGCGTAATAGCTGATACAATGATCACTATCTGTCATATGGATGAAAGCGTATGTTTCAAACCTTTATGAATAAGCTCAAAAGATCCGCCATGTCTGAAGATATCAGGCTTTTGAGAACAGCGTGTACGGTCATGGATATGGCAGACCCGGGCCTGGCAGCCGAAGTTGCTGACTATGTGTTAACCGGTCAGCCTGAATCCTGTCTGATCCGGATTCAGAATCTTGAGCCTACCATGGGCAATTATGCTCCCGGCAGCCATATATGGGAGGAACCAAGCCAGAAATACGCCGCCGAAAACAGCGAAATATTCCGCAGCATTCCTGATTTCTTAGCATCAGAAACCATTCAGAATCCTTACGTTTTACAGCGCTTTTCTATTGTAATTAATACCTGTTCCGGCGATCACAGCTTCCCTTATCAACAAACCCAAATCAAGGGATGGTTTGGTAACATGCTTGCTCTGTTTGATGATATATCGAGCCGGTTTGATGCCAATGAAAACGGGCGGAAAATACTCTGCCCTGATCGCGATACTCTTATTGAAATAGCAGAACTCTTTAATATCCCCTCATACTATGTAGATGCCTTTATCCTTGAGGGAGACCCTGGTAATTATAAAAACCATGGCACATTTATTCCTTACCTCAGGGAAACTACCAATTGGATTGACCTCCTCTCATCTACCGAGTATCAGGAAAAAGTTAAAACAATGAAAGTTTCTGCCAGAGAAGCAGTTTGCCATCAATTAAAAAAAGAAATGGGCACTCTTCCTGAAACACTAATGCCACTATTGGCACAGCTTCTGACCGACAGGTCGAAAATAGTCCGCCAAGTATCCGATAAGCTTTCAGGTAAAATTCCTGCACAGGAATTTAGTAATTACCTTAAAGAAAATTATGGGTCAGAAAAATCAGATGCAAGAAGGCGTTGGATAAACCTGGCCTCAGATCTTCCTGAAGGAGATACTCTTCTGTACCACTGGGCTTCCACAGAAAATACTGAATCTGTCAGGAATTATATCCTTGAGATACAGGAACGTATCCAAATAAAAAACGGAACCTCAGATATTCCTGGCGGTCCTATACCAGCTTATCAACCTGATATACATATACCGGATGACTGGCATACCAGAATACGTGAAACACTGGATGCTATGATAAGAAAAGAAATTCGGGATATTAGTCATCTGGAAGAATTGCTGGAAAATCCGGATATTGATCAGGAAAGAGAATTGCCTGGCAGAGCGTTTCGTGAGATAGACTATGTCAGGTCAAAGAAGCGACTTGCTGACTATAAAAGTACAGAAAATACAGATATTGAAACCTATCTGAAAGCATTAAAATCCAGATCTGACTATACCAGGCATACTGTGGTTGCGCGGGCCGCAGAGAGGGCTGGGCTATTTAAATCAGATGATATCATCCTGCTTCAATACCTGAGGCACAAATGGTGCCTTGAGAGTAATTACATCCCCTACAATGACGAAAAGTTTATTAAACTGGCAGAAAGAGAAATCATAGATTTCAGACAGCTTTCATCAATATTCCGTCAGCATAATCAGGATATTTTTCCTCTCATAGAAAGATTATTAAACGAGTACGATGAAAGGTTTATAGATAAACTCCCGTTTAACCCAGAAACCATATCAGTCTGGCAATTCTTTACGGAGAATCCGGACTACATAAACAAAGGCTTAAAAGGTAATCCTGTCACTGAAAGCTATTATGATGCATCTGCTATTACCGCCAGAACACTGTACCTCCTTAGCCTGTTTCCGGATATTCCTCCGCAATGGGAACCAGAGGTTTATAAACATGCCGTAGGAAAACATAAACTGGTAAAAAAATATGCTCAGAAAGCAGCAGAAAAATCGGGAGTCAGATTGTCCAACATTACCACCCACCTGACATCCGGAAACAGAGATGAAAAAATATCCGCAGTCCAATGGCTCGGGAGACTTAAAGAAGAATCCACTGTCAGCGATTTGTATAAAGCCCTGGGTAAAGAAAAAGATTTATCTGTTAAAGCTGTCATTCTTGATGCGCTGGAGAGCCTTGGAGAAGACCTTTCTGAATTTACAACCATTCCTGGCTTGAAAGCCGAAGCAGATAAAGGTTTGCAGAAACCAATACCAGTCTCTCTAAGGTCTTTCCCAAAGGAAAGCATACCTTCACTGTCATTTACGGATGGAGCCCCGGTTCCATCAGACCTCGTATTCTGGTGGATCATTCTTGCAGTGAAACTGGTTGAACCTCAAGGAAACAGTTTGTTTAAACGATATACGGGTCTTATGGACAGAGAAAGCCAGGAGAGGTTAGGACTATTCCTTATTTCAACATTTATTTCTACTGACACGCCAACTGCCAGCGATGAGGAATGTGCTGAATATGCACGACTTCATCAGGAAAGGCGCTTTAAAAACTATAAAAGTTATGCAGAAAAATACAACGATGAAAAATACAGAAATTTTACGCTGGAAGATGCCTATAAATCTCTGTTCAGAGAGAAAAAATCAAAGATCATTGGCTCAGCAATAAAGAATAAAGGCATATTGGGGCTTATCTCTGAGCTCAACAGCCTGGACACCCTTGAGCTATTAAAACCCTACATGCGAAAACATTACACCAGACGCGCGCAGATAGAAGTATTACTGACGGTTATAGGCAGGTTTGATGATGACAGATTTATTCAGTTCCTGCTGGCAACAGTACAACAAAACCGAACAGAATCGGTACAAAAAACAGCCATATCACTCATAGAAAAAATCGCTGAAAGAAAGCAGTGGAGCAGGCTGGAACTGGCTGAACGTACAATACCGTCTGCGGGGCTTGAGGGTATTGACGCACCAACCGCATTTTCATATGGCCATCGCTCTCTGGCGCTCACGTTAAGCAAAGATCTTAAGCTACAACTATTGAACGAAAAGCATGAGCCAATCAAAGCTCTTCCACAGGCTGTTCCGGACGATGATCAAACGGAAATTAAAGAGATCAAAAAGTGGATAAACACCTGTAAGAAAGATCTCAGACAGGTGGTTGGTGAGCAAAGTGTCCGGCTTTATGAAAGCATGATCAATGATCAGCATTGGGTATTTCAGGAATGGAAGGAACGACTTTTTCAGCATCCGATAATGCATCAATTAGTGCAGCATATTCTTTGGCAGGTTAAGGAAAATGGCGAGTGGATGACATTCGCTATAGACCGCAATGGTGATTTTATCCTGTCTTCCGGAGAAAAGCTCAGCGTCAGCCATGCATCGGAGCTGCGTATTCTTAGCGCTAATCAAATACACCCGGATGAGTGCTTATTTTGGCAAAAATACCTGAAGAAAAATAAGGTGAAACCTCTTTTTGACCAGCTGAGCCGCGCCGAAATCAGTATTTCTCAGCAACAGACAACACTGGATCAGGCATATGGATACATGACCGACGCCCACAGCCTGCGTAAAGTCATGGAAGCCAGGGGTTACAGGAGGAGCGATATAGATCGGGATAAGTTGCGGTTTTACGAGTATTCCAAACATTTTCAGGGGTTAGGAATCATTGCTTGTCTCGAGTTCACTGGCAGCCATTACCCTGAGATCGAACAACAGGTTGCGATTTTTTCCATGAACCTTGTCTATTCCAACGATGATCAACAGCCTTTCCCGGAAGAATCGCAGACCGTTCGCCTCACAGATGCTCCGCCTAACCTTTTGAATGCTGTCGCTCTGGACTATAAGGCAATAGCCGATATTTGCCAGCCAGACCCAGACTGGCGAAGTAAAATATGAAATTCACCCGGCAATCCTGAAGCACCATGCATCCGGCCGGGCAGGCTGGTATTATGACGCCTCCCTGAACCGACCCGAGTGACAGATGAAATACGCCGACCTGCGCGACTTTCTGAAAGTGCTGGAAAAACAGGGTGAGCTGAAGCGCATCACCCAGGAAATCGACCCGCATCTGGAAATGACCGAAATCGCTGACCGGGTGCTGCGCGCCAAAGGCCCGGCACTGCTGTTTGAGAACCCCAAAGGCTACAGTATGCCGGTGCTGGCGAACCTGTTCGGTACGCCAGAGCGGGTCGCACTGGGCATGGGTGAAAACTCGGTCGAAGCACTGCGTGAAGTCGGCAAGCTGCTGGCTTTCCTGAAAGAACCTGAGCCGCCCAAAGGCATGAAAGACGCCTGGGAAAAACTGCCGGTGTTCAAAAAAGTGATGACCATGGGGCCGAAGGAAATCCGTAAGGCGCCCTGTCAGGATGTAGTGCTCGAAGGCGACGACGTCGACTTAGGCAAGATTCCGGTGATGAAATGCTGGCCAGGTGATGCCGCACCACTGATCACCTGGCCTTTGGTGATCACCAAAGGCCCGCACAAAGACCGCCATAATCTGGGCATCTATCGTCAGCAGGTTATCGGTAAAAACAAAGTCATTATGCGCTGGCTCAGTCACCGTGGCGGCGCCCTGGATTTTCAGGAATGGCAGAAGACTCACCCGGGTGAGCCTTTCCCGGTGACGGTAGCGCTGGGCGCAGACCCGGCGACCATTCTGGGCGCTGTAACTCCCGTGCCCGATACGCTGAGTGAATACGCGTTCGCCGGTCTGCTGCGCGACAGCAAAACCGAGCTGGTCAAAAGCATCGGCAACGATCTGCTGGTACCGGCATCGGCGGAAATCGTGCTGGAAGGTGTGATTCATCCGGGCGAGATGGCAGATGAAGGTCCGTACGGTGACCACACGGGTTATTACAATGAAGTCGACCAGTTCCCGGTGTTTACCGTGGAACGCATAACTCACCGCAAAGACCCTGTGTATCACAGCACATATACCGGCCGGCCACCGGATGAACCGGCGGTGCTGGGGGTGGCGCTGAACGAAGTCTTCGTGCCGATTCTGCAGAAGCAGTTTCCTGAGATTGTCGATTTTTATCTGCCGCCGGAAGGCTGTTCTTACCGCATGGCGGTGGTCAGTATGAAGAAACAATACGCCGGCCATGCCAAGCGCGTGATGATGGGTGTGTGGTCGTTTTTGCGCCAGTTTATGTACACCAAATTTGTTATCGTGGTGGACGACGATGTGGATACCCGTAACTGGGAAGATGTGATCTGGGCCATCACCACGCGCATGGACCCGGCCCGCGACACCACACTGATTGAAAATACCCCGATTGATTATCTGGATTTCGCCTCGCCGGTGTCCGGCCTGGGTTCCAAAATGGGGATGGATGCGACCAACAAATGGCCCGGCGAAACCGACCGTGAATGGGGCACACCCATTGTCAAAGACCCGGCTGTGACTGCGCGCATTGACGAAATCTGGGATGAACTCGGCCTTTGACGATACACACAGTCACCATTCAGCCTTCCGGCACGGTTATTCACTGCCGCAGTGATCAGACCATCGCTGAGGCGGCAGAAGAACAGGGCGTCGCTATCGCCATTGGCTGCGACAACGGCGTTTGTGAGATCTGTCGGGGAGAATATCTGGATGGTGAGTTTGATTTCCGCAATTCACTGGGCGAGCAACGGCTGAAGCAGGATAATCAGCTTTTATGCTGCGTTGCCCAACCACGAACCGATGCTGAGATATTTATGTCTGACGTACATGCACCACACCATAAACCCGAGATGGCCATGGCCTGCCAGATCAGTGCCGTCGAGCCGTTAAAAGGTAATGTGTATCGCGTAACGCTGCTGACGCCCGCGGGCCAGCCGGCGGACTTCTGGCCGGGCCAGTATCTGATGCTGACGGTTCCGGCCGAACAGGGCGAACAGCAATTGCCCTATTCCATCGCCAGCGCTCCCGGCGCATTAACCGGCGAGGATGCGCGCAGAATTGAACTCCATATTGCTGCCGGCAGCGAGACCTCCGACCGGGTGATGGCGTTTCTCAAACAATCGCCCACGGTCAGAGTGACACTGCCATTCGGCGACTGCCGGGTGCATCCGCAGTTTCTCGCCGACCATGCCGAGCCCTTGATTATGATTGCCGCCGGCACTGGTTTTTCACAGATCAAAAGTCTGGTGGAAGGCATTCTGGCCATGGAGCCGGAACGTGAAATGCACATTTACTGGTCCAACCGCGGGCAGGATGGTTTCTATCTGGCAGACCTGCCGATCAGCTGGGCGCAGCAATATGCCAACCTGCATTATCACCCGATTATTGAGCAACACAGTGATGGCTGGCATGGCCGTGCCGGCTGGATTTATCAGGTGATTCACGAAGACTTCACCGACCTCAGTAACGTCCGCATGTTCGCCTGTGGCTCACCCAATATGGTATACGGCACTCTGGATCAGCTCGAACCACTGGGCCTGAGTATTAACATGATGCATTCCGATGTGTTTGCCTACGCCCCGCGGCCAGACAAAGCATAACAACCAGCCGAATCGACTTATTTAAATCAAGGAGCAATAAACAATGAACTGGAACATCGATCCGCAACAGATCTGGATGGATTACATCCTGCCCTGGGGCACTCAGATTGTCCTCGCCATCGTTATTTTTATTATCGGGCGTCTGGTGGCCGGACTGATTACCAATGCCGCCGGCAAAGGACTGACCCGCGCCAAACTGGATCCGATTCTGGTTAACTTTCTGAAAACCGTGCTGGGTACCACCTTAACCCTGCTGGTGATTGTTTTTGCGCTGTCGCAGCTGGGGGTTGATACCACCTCGCTGGTTGCCCTGCTCGGTGCCGCCGGCCTCGCCGTTGGCCTGGCTCTGAAAGATTCCCTGTCGCATTTCGCGGCGGGCGTCATGCTGATTATCTTCCGTCCCTTTAAGCTGGGCGATTATGTGGAAGTCGGTGGTGTTGCCGGTTCGGTTGATCAGATCACTATCTTCAGCACCCGCCTGAAAACCCCGGATAACAAGCTGGTGACCGTGCCCAATGCCAATGTGTTCGGCAACACCATGATCAATTACTCTGCCGAAAGTACCCGCCGGGTGGATATGAAAATCGGCATTGGTTACGGCAGCGATCTGCTGAAAGCCAAGGCCCTGCTGCAGGAAATTGTTCCCGCTCATCCGAAAGTTTTGCAGGACCCGGCCCCGGTGATTGCCGTGGCAGAACTGGGCGATTCCTCCGTTAATTTTGTCGTGCGCCCGTGGGTCAACGCTGTCGATTACTGGACCGTTCTGTGGGAACTGACAGAAACCATCAAACTGCGGTTTGATGAAGAAGGCATTGAAATTCCCTTCCCGCAGATGGATGTTCATCTGCACAAAGAAGAAGCCTGACCGGCACTGTGGGCAGCCGGCCACTCCTCCTCAGGCCGGCTTGCCCGTGGTTATCGGCTGTTCCTGCAGCCGCATAACCAGAAAATCCAGAAAGCTGCGCAGCAGTGGCGTCATCTGTTTGCGGGTAGCATAAACCGCGAAAATGCCTAGCTGCGTTGGCTCATAATCCCTGAGCAGGGCGACCAGCTCACCGCTTTGCAGATATTCCGCCACCGACCATAACGGCTGCAGGCTGATGCCATCCCCCAGCAGAGTATTACGCAGCAGCAAATTGGAAAGGTTAGCCCCCAGATTGCCGCTCACCGCCACGGACTCCGGGCCGTCCGGGCCATCAAACTGCCACAGGCTCTTGCCGACGTAAGCGTGCGTCAGACAATTATGATGCGCCAGGTCAGCCACCGTCTGAGGTTCGCCCTGGTGCTGAATATACGCCGGGCTGGCGCACACCACAGACCGGCAGATGCCCAGTTTGCGTGCCACTAAATTGGGGTCGAGATCATTGGTGATACGCAGCGCCAGATCGATGCGCTCTTCCACCAGATTCACGGTACGGTCGAGTAACAGAATCTCGATGGCCGTCCCCGGCCAGCGCGCCAGGTATTCATGGGCCGCGTCCATCAACACCGCATCCGCCAGCGAATAGCTGCAGGTAATACGCAGACGCCCGCGCGGTGCTTCATCCTGATGGCTCGCCAGCTGGCTCATTTCCTCGCCCAGACTCAGCACACTGCGCGCCCGCTGCAGGGCTTCTTCGCCGACCAGAGTCAGGCTCTGACGCCTTGTCGTGCGATGCAGCAGGCGTGCGCCCATCCACTCTTCCAGCTCAGCCAGATAACGCGACACCATAGCGCGCGACATATCCAGCCGTTCAGCAGCGGCACTCAGACTGCCCTGCTCAACCACCGCCACAAACACCTGTAGCCCTGTCATCCGGTCCATTTATCCACCCGCCATATGCTCGGAATATGCAATAGTGATGTCACTATTATGCTGTATTTGACCTCAAATTGATCGAATAAACTGGCTGCATTCAAACAAACCTTCCCCGTTGAGGATCAGCCATGAAAAAACTCTTAACCGCTCTCGCCCTCGCCGCGGCGTTCACCGTCCGGGCAGTCAGTGCCCAGCCGCTGACGATTCAGTCTTACAACCCGGGGGAAAACGGCATTTTCCCGGTCACCTCCACACTGATCAGTGGCGACAGTGAAGCCATACTGATCGACGCCCAGTTTGATATCCGCAACGCTCAGGCGGTGGTCGATATGATCAAGACCAGCGGTAAAAAGCTGACCACCATTTACATCAGCTGTGGTGACCCTGATTACTACTTTGGCCTGCAGGCGATTCAGGCTGCTTTCCCGGATGCCAAAGTGCTGGCCAGCCGCAGTGTTGTGGAACACATTCAGCAAACCAAAGAGGGCAAGCTCGCCTACTGGGGTCCGATTCTGGGCGACGCTGCCCCCACCAGTCTGACGCTGCCAGCGATCACCGACAGCACCAGCCTGACCCTGGAAGGTGAAACCATCGATATCAAAGCCATAAATACACCGTCTGCCTTCCTCTGGGTACCATCCGGAAAAACCATTCTGGGCGGCGTCGCTGTCAGCAGTGGACAGCATGTGTGGATGGCCGACAGCCAAACAGCCGAAGCCCGTGCCGGGTGGCTGGACACCCTCAACCAGATGCTGGCCCTGAAGCCCGCGCGCGTTATCCCCGGCCATTACCTGGGCGAGGCTCCCGCAGGCGCGGATGCCGTGCGTTTTACCCGCGGCTATATTCAGCGCTTTGAACAGGCACTGAGCCAGGCGGATGATTCTGCGGCTCTGATCAACGCCATGAGTACCGCATACCCGGACTTCCCGGCGAACGATACCCTGACGATCAGTGCCAAGGTCGCCACGGGCGAAATGGACTGGTAATCCGCTAACCTGATAGCCACCAACACAGGTAATAGCTCAGACCCAGAGAAGGCGCTCTGAATAATCGCCCCTGTGTTTAAAAACCGTTTTAATACCGTTGAAACACCGGCCTCAGTTATTAATAACAGCACCGGGGCCGGTGCCACCAACAGCAGTAAACCCTCAGCAGTAAACCCTCAGCAGTAAAACCTCAGCAGGTCAGCGCAGAATAAGTGTCTCCCTGTCTGCTGTGCGTTCGCTTTTCTTATCGCCTGTGCTGCATTTTTGCTCTTCCTTTCCGGGACCTCTTCTTTTTCCGGGCTCTCTTCTTTTCCGGTGCGATACTTTGTTTGTGCGCTAAAGCCTTCCTGTACGAACGCACCGTTTATTCTGCGCGCGCGTTTTATTTTTTTGTAAGCAATGTCGACCAGCCTTGTCGGATATCCGTCCGTTTAAGCCTGCTATCGGTGGCTTCTGATTTTTTCACATTATCCGTTCGCATTCAGACAAGTTCGCAGCCCATGGCGGGAGTACAACCAATACAGCAACCCGCCAAATAAAGAAAAAAAAGCCTGCCACACGATGTCCTTCATAACCCGAGATCAAACCTGGAGAGCGTATGTTATATCGCACGATATCTTCCGCTGTAATCGTATCCCTGCTGCTGGGCGCCCTGAGCCTGCGCAGCGCCGCCAGCGCAGAAGCAGACAAGAGTATTAAAATCGGCCTGAATTATCCCGCCAGTGGCCGCTATAAAGAACAGGGGCTGGCCCAGGCCAGAGGCGCCCTGCTGGCGATAAAAGAAATTAATGCCAGTGGTGGTGTGATGGGCAAACCTCTGGAGTTATTACGCAGCAATACCGCATCCAAACCGGAACGCGCAGCGGATAATGTCGATGAACTGGTCAAACAAGGCGCCATTATGTTGTTTGGTGGTGCGTCCAGTTCTGCCACTGTGGCTGCTGCCGCCCGCGCTGCTGAACATAAACGTATTTATTTCGGCACGCTCGGCTACGATAACGAAATTACCGGCCTTGAAGGACAGCGTTATCTGTTCCGTGAACCTTACAGCTCTTATATGGCTGCACGCGCATTAGCGGAATATATGAATACCTACCTGAAAGATAAAAAATTCTTTTATCTGACCGCCGGTTCCAGCGAAGGCTGGTCAATGGAAGCTGCCCTGCGCAGTTTTACCGGCACCCAGGGGATCACTTCACATCCGGCGGCGCGCACACCTTTCCCCAACCCCGTGCACCGGGATTTCCAGGCAGCGTTACGCAAAGCAGCAGAATCCGGTGCCGATGTACTGGTGGTCAATCAGCTGGGGGAAGACATGGTGCTGGCCCTGAATGAAATTTATGCCATGGATCTGAAAGAGAAAATGACGGTTATCGTGCCTAACCTGACACTGGGGATGGCTCAGGCTGCCGGTCCCGGGCTGATGGAAAATGTTATTGGTGCTGTCCCCTGGACCTGGAAAGTACCTTATAAATACAACTACGCCCGTGGCAAACAGTTCGTGGAAGCTTTTGTCGATGAATATCAGCTGCACCCGTCCAGCTCTGCCGCCTCGGCTTACAGCATTGTTTATCAGTTCGTCGATGCGGTAAAACGTACCGGATCAACGGATACCGAAGCGTTAATTGCAGCGCTGGAAAATCACCATTACAAATTGCTCAAAGATGAGCAGATCTGGCGCGATTTTGACCATCAGAATCAGCAGACTGTGTATGTCGTACGCAGCCGTCAGCGCGACGATATTATGCTCAGCAATCTGAGAGAAGACTATTTTGAGATTCTGCTGGATGTTGATGAAACAGAAATGGAAGAAGACGAATGGCAGATGGTTCGCACAATCAATGATAAACCACTCGTATTGCAGTAAGCGGTGAAATATTTCACCCGCTTTTCACACTCACAGGCCGCTTTATTGTGATAACCATTACAGTGGCAATAAAGCGCCTGCCCGCAGAAAACGGTACGGAAGAACCGCCACGGCCTGTTTAGCCGCAGACTTTCGTCTCTGAGACTAAAAGATAAAAGTCATCCTCTTTTCTGATCCGCAAGATAGCAGATCAAATAATAAAAAGAAGGAGGCGCCATCATGCCCAGAACAATGATTGGCCTGGCTCTTACCACAATACTGCTTTTTACCGGATTTGTGCAGGCAGCAGAACCCGTTAAACTCGGCCTCAATTACCCGACCACCGGACGCTATAAACAACAGGGACTGGCACAGGCCCGTGGCGCCCTGATGGCAATCGAAGAAATTAATGCCAGCGGCGGAATTCTTAAACGCCCGGTTGAATTACTTACCGCCAATTCCGCATCCAAACCGGATAAATCGGTTGAAAATGTCAAAGCTTTTGCTGCCCAGGGCGTGTCCATGTTATTCGGTGGTTCATCCAGTGCCGTGGCCATTGCGGCCGGACAGGAAGCGGCAAAACATAACCTGATTTATTTCGGTACTCTCACTTACGCCAATGAGACCACAGGCACCGAAGCACACCGGCATATGTTCCGTGAAACCTATAATGCTCATATGGCTGCAAAAGCGCTGGGGTCTTACCTTAATGAAAGCCTTCAGGGTAAAAAGTTATTTTATATTACCGCCAACTACAGCTGGGGCTGGTCCACTGAAAAATCCCTGCGCACCTTCACCGGCACCACGGATACCGATCAGCATCCCGGCGTCAGCACCAGTTATCCGCGCCCCCGTGATGCGGATTTCCGCGGCGCCCTGCAGCAGGCCCGGGATTCCGGCGCCGACGTGCTGATGCTGGTTCAGTTCGGTGATGATATGGCCATGGCACTGAAGCTGATCCACAACATGGGGCTGAAAGATAAAATGACCATCGTGGTTCCCAATCTGACCCTGGGGATGGCGAAGTCCGCCGGCTCCGGCATTATGGAAGGCGTGATCGGTGCCGTGCCATGGTGCTGGAAAGTGCCTTACCAATATGATTTTTCCGGCGGCAAAAAATTCGTCGAGCGCTTTGTGGAAAAGTATCAGACTTATCCGTCCAGCTCAGCGGCATCAGCCTACTCCATTGTTTATCAGTTTAAAGAGGCTGCTGAGCGCACAGGCTCACTGAATACCGACAAACTGATTGCCGCACTGGAAGATCACCGTTACGTGCATCTGAAAGACAATCAGCAGTGGCGCGCCTTTGATCACCAGAATGTGCAAAGTGTGTATGTGGTAAAAATGCGTCCGCGTAATGATATTCTTAACAGCCATCTGCGCGAAGATTTTTTCGATATTCTGATGCAGCTGCCAGGCGAGGACTCGGTCAAAACGCTGGCCGAATGGAAAGCCGAACGCCTGGAAGCGGGTAAAGTAGCTACGCTGGAATAAACCAAATTTAAAACATCCGTACTTAAAACTTCCCCCGTTTACGGCAGGCCGGTCTTATTCTGGTACTGCCGTTTTTTTATGCGCTTATTTCTGAATTTTTCACCTGCGACCAAACAGACAATTCGTGATGCGTGACACATTTTTACCAAATGCTTAAAGCTATCTGAAAAAAAGCGGAGAAAATGAATACAAAATAAATAACTCAGGACCACCTGTAATAATGCGTAAACTATCAACTTTTTTTCTGCTGTTTTTAACGGCAGGCTGCTTTGCAGCAGAACCCATACTCATAGGTCTGGCGACCCCATTCAGCGGACGTTATAAAGAACAGGGACAGGCACAGGTACGCGGTGCCCTGCTGGCGGTTGAAGAAATCAACAATAATGGTGGTATCGGGGGTCGCCCTCTGAAACTGCTGACCGAAAATACCGCATCCAAACCCGATCATGCCCGCCAGGCCGTTCAGGCGCTGGCTGATCAGGGCGCTGTTTTCACCTTCGGTGGCACGTCCAGTGATGCGACTCTGGCTGCGGCCAATCAGGCCGCACAGAATGCGCTGATTTTTGTTGGCGTACAGGGATTCGCCAATAACCTGACCGAAGAAGATGCACAAAAATACTTTTTCCGTGAAACCTACAGTGCCCGTATGGGAGCCAAAGCACTGGCGCAGTATTTAAATACCTCCCTGCCCGGTAAAAAACTTTTTTATATGACAGCGGATTACCAATGGGGCTGGTCGGTAGAAGAATCCCTGCGCCGTTTTACCAATACACAGGACCGGGCTCAGCACCCGGGGGTTAAAGTTCAATACCCGCGTCCGCGGCATACCCATTTTCAGGACGCATTATCACAGGCTGAAGCCGCTGGTGCCGACGTGCTGGTGATGATTCAGTTTGGTGAAGACCTTGGCATGGCGCTGTCGATGGCCACCCGCAATAACCTGAAAGAAAAAATGACCATTGTGGTGCCCACGCTTAACCTGACCATGGCACGGGATGCCGGTGCCGAAAGTATCGCCGGCGTCATCAGTACACTGCCCTGGTACTGGCGTATTCCGGAAAAGTACGGCTTCACGACGGCGCAGGCATTCGTCAATAATTTCAAAAATAAATACGCCGCTTACCCGTCCAACGCCTCATCATCCGCTTACAGTGTTGTCTACCAGTTCCGCGATGCGGTGCAGCGTGCCAGTTCGCTGGAAAGTGACGCACTGATCAGCGCCATGGAAAACCACAGCTACAGCCATATGAAAGATACCCAAAGCTGGCGCGCACTGGATCATCAGAACACCCAGAGTGTCTATGTGGTGGCCGGCCGCGACCGCAATGAGGTAATTAACAGTCCGCTGCACTCAGACTATTTTGATATTTTAATGCGCCTGAGTGCAGAGGAAAGTGCCATCAGTGCTGACGAATGGAAAAGCGTGCGCCAGGCCAACGGCCGGCCGGCAGAACTTTAATCGTCAGCGTTTTTTCAATGCCTCTGTGTGACAGACAAAAAGGCAAAAACAAAAACACCGGGCATTGCCCGGTGTTTTTATCTAAGCATTAAGCGACTGCTTATTTTATTTACGCAACGCCTGGCGGAAATGTTCGCACGCTGCGAGACTGTCATCTTCAGCCATCAGAACTTTGCCCATTTCCGCATGCAGTTCCGGCAACCCTTTTAAGCGCAGACCGGTCTGCAGATATTCACGCGCTTTTTCCATATGTTGCTGACGGCGGGAAAGACGTCCCAGCACCAGCAACAGGTAAGGGTCATTGGGGCGCTCCTGCAGCTGTTGTTCAGCAAACAGCAGCTGGCGGCCGGGGTCCACACCATGCAGGCTGCCGTACAACACAATCAGATCGTCATGCCAGACGTACTTGAGTGCATTGCGTAATTCCTGCTCTGCCAGCCCTTCTTCCCCCTGCTCTTTAAGCAGCTCAATATAGCGTTTGGTGACATTGAAGGAGTAACGCCCCTGACGCGGAAAATCATGATACAGGCGTTTCAGCTCAGTGGTCGCCTCGCCCGGCGCCTGACCATGGCCATGCACCGCGCGGTCCAGCAGTTGCAGCTGGACGTTTTCTTCCAGCTCGTGAATACGTTCCGGTTTCAGCTTGCTGGATTTTTTCAGTAACGGCAGCATCTCATGCAGGGCCACCCAGTCTTCCAGATCAAGATAGGTTTTCACCAGCAGTTTCAGCAGATACGCATGGCGCGGATATTGTTTGCGCAGGTTCAGCAGTACCGCCAGCGCCTGTTCTTTCTGCCCACGACTGTTGAGCAGTTCCGCCTGGGTCAGTCCCACCGCCAGATCAGCCCCTTTGGTGCTCTGACTGGCCGCCTTCAGCCATTCGTCAGCGGCATCCATTTTATTCTGCTCATATGCTGCCCGGGCGGCGGCCAGATAATTAATCAATCCGGTTTCAGAGTCTTCAGCACCTATCGTCAGCAGGCGCTCAGCGCGGCGCCAGCGGCCCTGAGCGAGGGCCAGCAGACCGCGGGTCGTCTGGCGTTGCGCCCGTACATTACGGCGTTGCCGGCGCCATTCGTTAAATCGCCAGTCGCTGCCCACCAGCAACAGGCCAAGGCGCAGCAGAAAATACAGTGCCAGCATGGTGACCAGTGTCAGCCCCAGATAGACCCACAGAGTCATTTCCAGCGTGTAAGTATCCCAGCTGACCAGCACGTACCCACTGTCGACACTCATCAGAGTACCAACGATCAGGCCGATCCCCAGAATAATGACCAGAAACAGCAGCCAGAACCTCATGGGCGACCTCCGGCATCGGCCCCGTCATCAGCCGGCAGCGGATCACCGGGCTGCACAGTGCCGCGGCGCTGGGCTTCGACCAGTTTCTGCAACTGCAGCAAAGAACCTGAGATATCCGGTAAGGGCGGATTCACCTGCCAGCCACGCAGTTCTTTCAGCGCCAGTCTGGCCGCTTCGGTACGCTGATCATCAACGATCAGATATTCATCCAGCCAGTCCTGTACGCGGCTGAGACTGTGCTGATAGAGATCGGTCTGGCGGCGCAGCAGTGCCACCTGTGCCTGCTCCAGCATCAGGTGCATGTTCTGTTGCAGGTAATACTGCTGATCCGGCGTCAGCGGTGCGGCGATGGGTTCTGACCGTTCACGGAAACGGATCAGCCCCTGCAACGCATCCGTGGTCGTCATCCACAGCGTCTGGTACCAGGGAAGGTCCGGGTCCGGGGATTCTTCTTTAAGAGGGGCTGTATCCTGCGTATCGGGTACCAGGCGGTCCGGCAACCAGGGCAGGCGCGGCAGCTCTTCCTGCAGGGTCTGCAGACGCAGGACAGCACCGGTAATGTCCACCGCCGGGGAGGCGCGCAGACTCTGTATTTCTTCCGTGATGGCTTTACGTACCGGGTTCAGGCGCGGGTTGCGGGTTTCCACCAGCACGTTGTCCGCCGCCTGCAGCATACTCAGGCTGCCCTCCACATCTTTCTCCAGCTGCAGGCGCTGATTAGCCATACGCAGCAGGTATTCGGCTTCCGCCAGCAACCAGTCCTGACGCTCAGCACCGGGCAATTTGCCCAGCCGGTCGGTGTTGTGTTCAACCTGTTGCTGCAGTGTCTGTGCGGATTCCTGCAGTGAGCGGGTTTCAGCCAGCAAGTCGCCCTCGGCAGCGGCCAGGTTACCGGCCTGTTCCTGTGTCTGGCGCAGACGATCTTTTAATACCGCCATCTCTGCCGCGGTATCCTGCTGCAGCTGCCAACCCAGCCAGCCGGCGTATGCGGCCACGGCAAACAGCCCCAGCATCAGCACCAGATTAATCCAGGATAACGGGTGCGGACCTTTGCGGGCTGTTTTCTCTTTCGCCAGCGTCTCTGGGCCGGCAGCACGGCTGGCTTTTTTGTCTTTACCGGTTTTTTTGCCGCCGCTGTCTTTGTTACTGGTGTGCTTGTCCGCGGCGTTTTTGTCCCCGGTTTGCTTGTCCGCAGCAGTGCCCACTGGCGTTTTCTCCGCGCTGGCAGAGTCTGCCGCGTCATCGGCAGCTTGCTGAGGGTCGACAGTGGATTTTGGCTCTGACTGAGCGTCGTCCGGAATATTAGCCTGATCGTCTTTGTCTTTCGTCACTGTCTGCTTCCTTAAATCCACCGGCTGATCTTACTGTGTTGACTGCCATTGCTGCAGACACTGCAGCATATCCGCATCACGGGCACTGGCTGCCACCAACACCTGATTATACCCCCGTGCCCGGGCCTGTTCTGCGACCCGTTCACTGGGCAGCATAACAGCACTGACTTTGTGCGCCAGATCCGGCACCTGAGATTCAGCGATCTCCAGCGCCTGGCCACTGCTGAGCATCAGCAGCGGTGAGCCGGCCAGCACCTGCTCCCAGTCACCGGCCTGCCATGGGACCGGCTGGCGCTGATACAGTTCGGCATAATCCACGTCGGCACCGCGCGCGCGCAGCACACTGGCCAGGGTTTCACGCCCGCCAATACCACGCCAGATAAGCACCTTCTGGCCGCTGATCTGCTGTGCCTGTAAGCCGGGCAATGCCAGCACACCTTCGCTGTCGAAACGCTCTGCCGGCATAGTTACGTTTATTTGCCCCTGCTGCAACACTTCCGCGGTGGTTGGCCCGACCGCATACCAGTCGATGCCCAGCGGTAACTGTGGCCAGTATTTATCCAGCCACTCCAGTCCGAAGGTGGCGGCGTTAAAACTGATGGCAATCACGGCCCGGTACTGATCAATATCGAGAAAGCGCTGGCGCAGCCCTGACGCCGACGCCGCGCGGTCATCCGCCATTGGCACTATGTCCATCAGCGGATGATGGCGCACCTGATAACCACTCTGTTGCAGAGCCGCACAGATGGCACCGGCCTGGGCCCGGGGACGGGTGACAACAACCGTCGTCATGGTTTATTTCACTTCGTGACCGTAAACCGCGGCCAGAATATCGCCGGCGCCCTGACTGAGCAGATCTTCGGCGGCGGCAATCCCCAGCGCTTCGGCTTCGGCGGCGGTACCGCGTTTTTCACAACGTAACAGCTGCTGACCGTCTTCACTGCCAACCAGTCCGCGCAGCCAGAGATCATCGCCGGTACGTTCCGCATAACAGGCGATCGGCACCTGACAACCGCCCTGCAGGCGCCGGTTGAGCGCCCGTTCCGCCAGTACACAGCTGGCGGTAAATTCATCGTGCAGTGGCTTAAGCAGAGCCTGAACGTCGTGATCATCGCTGCGCCATTCAATGCCCAGCGCGCCCTGACCACCGGCCGGCAGCGATTCTTCTGCCGGCATAAAACCGGTAATACGCTCGTCCATTTCCATTCGCAGCAGACCGGCTGACGCCAGGATAATGGCATCAAATTCGCCGCTGTCGAGTTTGCTCAGGCGGGTCTGCACATTGCCGCGCAGACTTTTGATCTGCAGGTCCGGACGCCGGTTCTGCACCTGACAGCCACGGCGCAGGCTGGAGGTTCCTACCACAGCCCCCTGCGGCAATTCATTCAGTGATGCGTACTGGTTAGAGACAAAAGCATCGAGCGGGTTTTCACGTTCACAGATGATGCCCAGCTCCAGCCCTTCGGGAAATTCCATGGGCACATCTTTCATGGAATGCACGGCGATATCCGCACGGCCATCCAGCATGGCGTTTTCCAGTTCTTTCACAAACAGGCCTTTACCACCGATTTTGGCCAGCGGCGTATCGAGGATTTTGTCCCCCTGAGTGGAAAAGGTCACCAACTCCACCGTCAGGCCGGGGTGCATCGCCAGCAGACGGGCTTTGATATGTTCGGCCTGCCACAGGGCAAGCGGGCTTTTACGGGTCGCGATACGGAGTGTGGTCACTTCAGACATGGGGCTCCTCAGGGGAATACAGAAATACAGTCAGATATGCCGGCATCATACCAGTGCCGGCAGAAAGGGGGGAATGATGCAGGTCGGCCTGCCATCGCATGGCTGGCCTATTTTTTCACCGGTCGGGCCCAGCCACTGATGTTGCGCTGCTTACCGCGCGCCACCGACAGCTCGTGATCGGCCACCGTGCGGGTAATCACCGAACCGGCACCGATGGTCGCACCGGCTCCTACTTTGACCGGCGCCACCAGCGAGGTATTGGAACCGATAAAAGCACCATCGCCGATTTCAGTGGTGGATTTGTTCACGCCGTCGTAATTACAGGTGATGGTGCCGGCACCGACGTTAACCTCTTTGCCTATGTCAGCATCACCGATGTACGTCAGGTGATTCACTTTCGAACCTTCACCGATGACGGCTTTTTTCACTTCGCAGAAGTTACCGACTTTGGCAGCCTGTTTCAGGTCAGCGCCCGGACGCAGGCGGGCATAAGGGCCTATAGTGCAGCCCGTGCCGAGCTGTGCCCCGTCGATATGGGAATAGGCTTCCACCTCACAGCCCTGACCGATATGGCTGTTTTTCACCACACAGTAAGGCCCGATGTGCACGCCGTCTTCCAGTACCACGTCGCCTTCGAACACACAGCCGATATCAATACTGACATCGGCACCCACGGTCAGCGAACCACGCACATCAAGGCGATCCGGATCGGCCAGCGAGACCCCGGCGGTCAGCAGGGCATCGGCCGTCTGACGCTGAAACACGCGCTCCAGTGCGGCCAGCTGCAGGCGGTCATTAACGCCCTGCACTTCGTATTCGTCCTGCGGATGAATAGCCCGCACCGCCACGTCGTTTGCCACCGCCATGGCAATAATATCGGTCAGATAATATTCCCCCTGGGCATTATTGGCCGACAGTTGCGGCAGCCAGGTATTCAGGTGCGCGGCCGACACCGCCAGAATGCCGGTGTTCACCTCACGGATGTTGCGCTGCTCGGCGCTGGCATCTTTGTGTTCCACAATGGCCTGAATATTTCCGGCCTCATCGCGCACGATGCGTCCGTAGCCGTGGGGGTTATCCAGCTCGACTGTCAGCAGCGCCAGAGCATTGCCGGCATGACTTTCATCCAGCAGTTTCTGCAGGGTTTCAGTGCGGATCAGGGGGACATCGCCGTACAGCACCAGCACGGTGGCATCAGCGTCGACCTGAGGCATGGCCTGAGCAACCGCATGGCCTGTGCCTTTCTGTTCACTCTGGATGGCCCAGCTGACGTCATAACCGGTGATCTGCTGCTGTACGGTTTCTGCGCCATGGCCAATCACCACATGCTGCTGTGCATCCGCCAGACGTGAGGCACTGTTCAGTACATGGGCCAGCATGGGCTGACCGGCCAGCTTATGCAGTACTTTGGGCAGGTCCGATTTCATGCGCGAGCCTTTGCCCGCAGCGAGGGTGACAACAGCCAGTGTCATAGAGAATATTCCGCGAAAATAAATGCGGCTATTCTAGTGACTGTCAGAATGAATTCAATGAGCGGGCCGCTAAGCCCGCGCCATGACAAGGGGGATAACCGCTAAAACGGCGCCGCCGTCTTTAGCTCAGACACTGGTGAAACTGGTCAGTGAGATATTGCAGATAGCGCACATAGCCGTCGCGGCTGATGGCAATACCGGCCGCCATGGGGTCCAGTTCACCGCGTTTTACGTCCAGCCCGCGCACCACGGAATCCAGCAGTGCCGGCGAAAATTCCGGCTCACTGAAGACACACTTTATATCGCCGCGCTGCAGCTGTTCGCGCATGGACTGCAGGGTTTTCATACCCGGCTTACGTTCCGGCGATAAGGTGAAGGCGCCGGCCTGATTCAGCTGCATCGCCTCCACCCAATGATCATAGGCACGGTGGAAAACGAAAAACGCCTGCTCTCTGACACCCGCCAGCTGGTGGCGGCTTTTTTCCAGCTGCTTTGCCACCGCCCGGGCAAACGGCTGGCCGCTTTGTTTAGTACCGCTTTGCAGTACAGCCGCCAGCTCTGCCTGAGCGGCCACCATCACCTCAGGAGCCAGCCACCAGTGGGGGTCATGATGCAGAAATGCATCTGCCTGGCGGTGATCATCGTCTGCGGCGCTGCCGTCATGATGATCCTCATGCCCGTGACTGTGTTCATGCTCAGCTTCAGCAAAGTGTGACACATCAATCCAGTGTTTATCCGGCCAGCGTTGGGCAAACTCTTTCAGGTAAGGCTCGGCATCTTCGCCGCCCCAGAAGATAATCCTGGCTGCACGGATTTTGCGGATGTCGGACGGGCGCAGAGAGAAATCATGCGGTGTCATACCCGGCGGCACCAGCACCGAGAGATCCTCCGCCGGTGTCACTGAGGCCGCGACCAGGCCCAGCGGGTGCAGACTGGCCAGTACTTTGTCGCCGGCCTGGCTGAGGCCCGCTGACAGTAACAGGCTGAGAGGAATAAGGGCTTGTAAAACGGACTTCATACAGAATGATCCAACATATTTGTGACAATTCTGTTATATTATAACCTAAACTTTCTTTGCCTGCTCCAGTACTGTCGCTCATAATAACCGGTCAGCGGACGGCAACAGGTTGACTGATGACTCAGAACGTATACAAACAGCATGATCACCACTCCTGCGTGGATGAAGCACTGACCAGAGCCCGACGTCTGTGTGAGCAGAACGGTCAGCGTCTGACGCCGGTACGACAACGCGTACTGGAAATGGTGTGGGCCAACCACAAACCTGTCGGTGCCTACGATCTGCTGCCCAAACTGGCAGAAGAAGGATTTAACTCGGCGCCGCCTACTGTTTATCGGGCGCTGGATTTTCTGCTGGACCTGGGACTGATCCACCGCATCAGTTCACTCAACGCCTTTATCGGCTGTAACCACCCCGGCGAAGATCACCCGAGCTGTTTTTTTGTCTGCCGTGAATGCGGCAAAGCACAGGAACTGGACGCATCACTGATGCGTTCTCTGGCCACCAAAGCAGAACAGGATCTGGGCCTGAAAGTGGAACAGCAGATGACCGAATTAATGGGCCTGTGTCCGGCCTGCCAGAAAGAGGCCTCATGACCGCAACCGCTCCGTCTGCTCTGATCGAAGCTCATCACCTGAACCTGCAGCGCGCCCATAAAACCGTCCTCAGTGATATCAGCCTGAGCATCAGTGCAGGGCAGATTATCACCCTGATCGGTCCTAACGGTTGCGGTAAATCGACCCTGATCAAAGTGATGCTGGGACTGCAGGAACCGGACAGCGGTCAGGTGATCCGGCGCAACCGGCTGCGTATCGGTTATATGCCGCAGCGCTTAAGTCTGGATCAGCGTATGCCGCTCACCGTCACCGGCTTCCTGCGTCTGGCCCGCCATGCCAGTCATGCCGACATTCAGCGCTGGCTGCAACGGCTGGGTATCGAGACGCTGGCACCACTGTCAGTGCACGATCTGTCCGGCGGTGAATGGCAGCGGGTGCTGCTGGTCCGGGCACTGTTAATGAAGCCTCAGCTGCTGGTGCTGGATGAACCCGTGCAGGGCGTTGATGTGCAGGGGCAGATGGAACTGTACCAGCTGATTCCACAGTTACGGGATGAGCTGGGCTGTGGTGTGCTGATGGTCTCCCATGACCTGCATCTGGTGATGGCCGCCACCGATGAAGTCATCTGCCTCAATGGCCACGTGTGCTGTTCCGGCCATCCGGATAACGTCTCCGTGGACCCCGCTTACCTGCAGTTATTCGGCGGCCGCGCGCAACCGGCCATTGCCCCTTACACTCATCATCATGATCACAGCCATTGCCAGCATGATCATCATCCACAACAGGAGGATGACGCATGATGGATATCTGGTGGCTGATGCCTCTGGTGGCGGGGGTGTTGCTCGCTCTGATTGGCGGCCCGCTGGGCAGCTTTGTTATCTGGCGGCGCATGGCATTCTTTGGCGACACCCTGGCCCATGGCGCTCTGCTGGGCATTACCTTCGGGGTGCTCACCGACATCAATCTGACACTGGCGCTGATCATAGGATCGGTAGTGCTGGCCCTGCTGCTGTTGCCGCTGGAGCGCAGTTCGCGGCTGTCATCGGATACGCTGCTCGGCATTGTCTCCCACAGCACTCTGGCGATTGGTCTGGTAACCCTGAGCCTGGCCCAGGGAATCCGGGTGGACCTGATGGGTTATCTGTTCGGTGACCTGCTGGCGGTCGGCCGTGCGGACGTGATCTGGATTGTTGCTGCAGCCGTGCTGGTCGGTGCCCTGCTGATCTGGCAATGGCGCGGCCTGCTGGCAGTGACGGTAAGTCAGGAACTGGCCGAAATCGAAGGGCATCCGGTACAGCGCCTGAACCTGCTGCTGATTCTGATGCTGGCTCTGATCGTGGCGCTGGCCATGAAAGTGGTGGGGATTCTGCTGGTCAGCGCCCTGCTGATCATTCCGCCGGCGGCCGCGCGCAGCCTGTCACGCTCACCGGAACAGATGGTGGTGCTGGCCAGTATTGCCGGTATAACCTCGGTACTGGCCGGGTTGTGGGCCTCGTTCCGCTGGGATACTCCCGCCGGCCCCAGCATTGTGGTGGCCGCCACGGCATTGTTTGCGCTCAGTCTGGTAGCTAAAGGGGTAAGCGCCCGGGATTGAGCGGGCTGAACGGCGGACAAAAAAAGACCCGGTCGCCATTGGGGGCAAACGACCGGGTTAACTTCGGATCATTGGGGAAGTACCGAAGAAAAGGAAAATCCTGAAAAAACTCACTGTTAGCTAATCCGCTGAGCCAAGCTGGCGTCAGAGGAATAACCTTTAATATAGACAATCTCCGGCTGCCTGCAGGCCCGTACGGATATTTTTGGTTGTATTTACTAATTAAGAACTGCTTTCTGAATAATCAGCCCTATTAACGTTATGGGTATATCCTGACATTCTTAACCATTTACGACTCCCACCTGACATACCTGTAAGGTGTCGCAAAGCGACACCAGAATTTAGTATGAAGCTGGTAGTATCGCCCTTCCGCTACCGCAGAACGCACCATGTATCAGAAAAGCTACGAATTGCTTGGCCTGCCCGAGGGCGCCGGCCGGGACGACGTGAAAAAAGCCTTTAAACGACTGGCGATGACCTTCCATCCGGACAGAAACCCGGACGGACAGGCTCATTTTGCTGCGCTCTGCCGTGCCTATCAGACCCTGATGGATGCCCTGGATAATGATCGCCGGCAGAACGCCGCCAGACGCTATGATGCCGCCCGGGCCACCGCTCAAACAGACAATAACCAGACGCTGAGTATCAGCCGGGAAAGACGCACCAGCCGGCGACTGCCTCAGCATCGCCGGTTTGAACTGGTACAGGAAAGTCACTACAAGGGGATCAGTGTCAGCGAAGAAGTCTGACGCTATGCTTCCGGGTTACCGGCCGGCTGATCATCCGTCTCTTCAGGGGCTGTTAACCACAGATCCAGACGCTTTTTAAGCACATCAATGCCATCACCGGTGAGTGATGAAAACGTCTGCACCGTGACCTGGTCACCCAGATGCTTCACCGCTTTCTTCACCTGCAACATCGTACTCTGAGCCGGGCCGCGCTTAAGCTTATCAGCCTTGGTCAGCAGCACATGCACCGGCATACCGGCTTCGATCGCCCAGTCCAGCATCGCCATATCGAATTCTTTCATCGGGTGGCGGATATCCATCAGCAGCACCAGCCCCACCAGCGGATCGCGCTTCTGCAGATAATTTCCCAGCTCCCGCTGCCACTCGTTTTTCACCGCCAGCGGTACTTTGGCGAAGCCATAGCCGGGCAGGTCCACCAGCGCGAGCGGTTTATCACCGATCTGAAAATAGTTAATCAGCTGCGTGCGGCCAGGCGTTTTACTGGTACGGGCCAGTTTTTTATTGCCGGTTAAACGGTTCAGGGCGCTGGACTTACCGGCGTTGGAACGCCCGGCAAATGCCACTTCGCGCTCGATTTCCATCGGGCACTGGCTGAGTTTGGCGGCACTCTTAACGAACTGAGTGTTGGTATAAGTCAATGATTCCTGCGCTATCATGGGGTAAACGTAATGACCGTCCGGAAATTAATGTTATATAATGCTCGGCCTTTGGAAGACGGACCCATCATATCACAGGGCAGTGGTTCCGGGGCTAAGCTGTTTTAAACCCTCATAAAACACGCAAAAGAGAGAGAATCACATATGAAAAAACTGATGATGATGGCTGCCGTTGCTGCCGTTGCTGTAAGCGCCAACGTTCAGGCGTTTGATGTCGCTGCGAAGTATCAGCAAGCCTGCAGTGCATGCCATGCCATGGCTGTTGCCGGTGCGCCGAAAGCCTTCGACAAAGCGGCCTGGGAACCGCGCCTGGCCAAAGGCATGGATACACTGGTCAACAGTGTGACCAACGGGCTGAATGCCATGCCGCCACGGGGTCTGTGCATGGACTGTACAGCCGAGCAGTACAAAGAACTGATCACTTATATGTCCACGCCTAAGTAACGCGCGGAATAATAAGTAGAAGAATTCACATACAACCTGGACCTGATGATGAAAAACCTGTTGATTAGCCTGATCGTTTCTGCCGGACTGATGTCCGTCGCGCACGCTGGCGACGCTGAAGCCGGCAAAGCAAAGTCTGCCACCTGTGCTGCATGTCATGGTGCTGATGGTAACAGCATGGCGCCCACCTTCCCGAAAATTGCCGGACAGGGTGAACGCTATCTGATCAAGCAGATCAAGGATATTCGCGACGGCCGTCGTAATGTTCCGACCATGGCTCCGTTCGTGTCGGCACTGAGCGACACGGACATCGAAGATCTGGCAGCTTACTTCACTTCTCAGGCTCCGAAAGCAGGCGGCGCACAGGAAGAACTGGCGGAACTGGGCGAAACCATTTACCGCGGTGGCATTGCCGAAAAAGGCATTCCCGCCTGTCTGGCCTGTCACGGTCCGGATGGTAAAGGTATCGAAACAGCTGCCTTCCCTCGCCTGGCGGGTCAGCATGCTGAGTACACCAAAACTCAGCTGAACGCGTTCAGCATGAACCAGCGTACCAATGACGGTGATACCCGCATGATGCGTGATATCGCCTACCGTCTGCACGCGACTGAAATTGAAGCGGTTGCTTCCTACATTCAGGGTCTGCGTTAAGCAACCCGGAAGTCAGTCAGAAAAAGCGGCCACTGGCCGCTTTTTTTATGCCCCGGATTTCTCCGTTCAGAACATCTTCACAATTCCATACCTTCAGCGGTGGGCCTCAAAGAACCTTTATGCAAGAATGCGCTCTGACCTAGGTCTGATTCGGATCAATAATTAATTACGGAGTTTCTGATGTTTGCACAGGTGAGCAAATGGATCGCGGCAGCGCTGCTGATGGTGGCAGCCACAGTACAGGCCGCTGAATACGAAGCCGGCAAAGAATACACAGTACTGGCTGAGCCGGTAACCGTTATGGCGGATGGCAAAATCCACGTGGAAGAAGCCTTCTGGTATGGCTGCCCGCATTGTTTCCATCTGGAATCCATCCTGACGCCATGGAAAAAACAACTGCCGGAAGACGTTGCCTTTAAAGGCGTACCGGCCATGTTCGGACGCGCCTGGGTGGTTCACGCTCAGCTGTTCCATGTTGCTGACGTACTGGGTGTGGAAGAAAAGGTCCACAGCGATATTTTTAAAGCCATCCACGTAGACCGTGAACGTCTGCTGGATCGTGACGATCAGCGCGACTTCCTGGTTGAGAAGGCTGGCATCAGCGCCGAAGATTTCGACAAAGCGTACGAGTCTTTCGCGGTGAAATCACGTATGAAGCAGGGCGATCAGCGTATCCGTGCTTTCAAAATCTCCGGTGTACCGGCGCTCATTATTCAGGGCAAATACGTGGTCGATGCCACTTCCGCCGGCAGTCAGGCCAATATGCTGAAAGTGGCTGACTTCCTGATCGAAAAAGAGCGCGCCGCGCTGCAGGGGAAATAATTCCCCGCCATGCCAGGCTTCTGCTCACTGCAGGACTTTATCGCGGCCCCGCGGGCCGCGAATGCGCTCAGACTCCTTTCCTTTAATATGCAGGTCGGTATTCAGACCAGCGCCTATCACCATTACCTGTTGCACAGCTGGCAGCATATTCTTCCCAGCCGCCAACGGCAGCTGGCACTCAGCCGCATCGCCGACCTGGTCGCGCATTTTGATATCGTTGCCCTGCAGGAGGCCGACGGTGGCAGTTTCCGCAGCAGCGGCACCAACCAGATCAAACATATCGCCGGGTTAGCGGAATTTCCTTACTGGTACCATCAGGTAAACCGCAATCTGGGCGGTATTGCACGCCATAGTAACGGCCTGCTGAGCCGCTACCCGGCCGCCCGCATCAGGCAGTATCCGCTGCCCGGCCGTCTGCCCGGCCGCGGTCTGATGGTCATGCAGCTGGGCGATGAAGATACCGGCCTGACGGTGGTTGTCACCCATCTGGCACTGGGCCAGAAAACCCAGCTCAGCCAGCTGGATTTTCTCTGCGATCTGGTTGCCGGCAGCCGCCATCTGGTCATCATGGGAGATCTCAATCAGGACGCCGACGTTCTGCTGCAACACAGCCCTCTGAAGAAACTCAGCCTGCATGCGCCGCGGCTTATGCCAACCTACCCCAGTTGGCAACCCAAACGCGGTATCGACCATATTTTCCTCAGCGATAATATCCGCGTGCTGCGCAGCGCCGCGCTTGACCATCCGCATTCCGACCACCTGCCGATTGCCGCAGAGATTGAGTGGCCCGGCCAATAAGCCATCCTCTTCACCACCAGGCGGCAGATTGCCCGGGCTTATCTATACTCTTGATATCTCACCGTTTTAGCCTGGAGAACATAATGGCCGAGGGAGCCGGATCAACGTCCGCCCGCCGCTGGCGCGACAAATATCTGGATTTGCTGGATCAGCACGAAAAACTGAAGCACAGCGCCGAAGAAGAGCACGATCAGATGCGCCGCGGTCTGGTCATGGTCTCCCTGCTGGCAGAGGGTCAGTCCGGCAATGTCGATAAAGCGCTGGGCGATCTGAGAGAAGCCATTAAACCGGATGGTAAAGGCGTGATCCGGGTAATGGACGAGCTGGAAACCGCGGTACAGCGTTTCGAATCCTCCAACGCCGCACAGGCCGAAGTACTGCTTGGCCAGCTGTCCGATGCCGCGGATAAACTCAGCCGCTGCCCTCTGCCGCGGCCGCTGATGAAGCGCGTGCGGCAGATCCGCAAAGATGCGGTCAAAGAGCTGCAGAGTTGGTCCGGTTATATTACTCAGCTACAGAGCTGGGTGCAGCTCACCGGTGAACTCGCCACCCTGGAAGGCTATGACGAAGCCCGCTCCGGCAGCTGGTGGAAGCGCTGGTTTAAACCCACCGCAGACGAACACAGTGACAGCCCGGAGCCAGCGGATACCGACGCCGGTGCTGATCACGACAGAAGCGATGAAGAAGAGCCCGGTTTTTCTCATATTGCCTCAGAAGTCACCGAAACCCTGCTTAACCTGCTCAGTCAGCTGGTTATTCCTGAGCGCCTCAACGGCCAGTCTGAGGGGTTAAAAAACCGTCTGCAGAATGGCCTGAACTGGTATGAACTGGTGCCTCTGCTGGAAGACGCCACGGATTTTCTGCTGCAGTGTCTGGGCAACAGCCAGACCGAACTTGAGCAGTTTCTGCAAAGTCTGGATCAGCGCCTGAAGGCCATTCAGGCACTGGTCAGTGAAGCCAGCATGAGTCAGTCCGAACGGCGCCGGGCGCGGGTGGATCTCGACAGTATGGTGCGCGAACAGATCGCCGATATCCGCTCCGTGGTCACCGGCTCCGGCGACCTCGGCGAACTGGGCACCAGTGTGCGTGATCATCTGACCATGATTGTGCAGGCCATGGAAAAATATCAGCTGGATGAAGAAGCGCGTGAGCAGCGCCTGGAAGCCAAGCTGAAACTGCTGCAGGAACGCCTTAATGAAATGGAAGCCGAAGTCAAAGAAAGCCGGCTGGCCATCGAAGAACAGAAACGCAAAGCCACCCACGACCCGCTCACCGGCCTGCCCAACCGCGACGCTTATCAGGCACGGCTGGAAGAAGAACTGGTACGCCGTCATCGCTATGGCGGCAACCTGTCACTGGTGGTGTGTGACGTTGACCACTTTAAAAACATCAATGATAACTACGGCCATCTGGCCGGCGACCGGGTACTGAAACTGATTTCCCGCACCCTGCGCAAAAACCTGCGCGACATTGATTTTATCGCCCGCTTTGGCGGCGAGGAATTTGTCATCCTGATGCCGGAAACCCAGGCCAGCGATGCCTGTTCCGCGGCCGAGAAGCTGCGCACCAGCATTGAACAGAGCCCGTTCAATTTCCGCAAAGAACGGGTGCCGGTCACCATGTCCTTCGGTATCAGTGAATTCAAAGCGCTGGAATCGCCGGACGTGGTTTTCGAGCGTGCCGACAAAGCGCTTTATCAGGCGAAAGACGGCGGCCGCAACCGCTGTCAGCTGGCCGGGGACTGAGCCGTCACAAAAACGGGAATAAATGACGCAGCGGAGCCGCTATTCCTTGCATTCTGCTTTCGTTTTGCTAACTTTCTTTCATTAAAGTTTCGAAACGAAAGCAACTGATCTCTTCATGCCTAAGCGCAACACCCTGCAACGGCGTCACGCCATTCTTGATACCTTAGCCCGCGAAGGCCAGGTGCAGGTGGATACTCTGGCCAGAACACTGGCAACGTCGGAAGTCACCATCCGTAAAGACCTGGCGGAACTGGAACGCAGCGGCCTGCTGCTGCGCCGCTATGGCGGTGCCATTCCGTTACCGGCTGACATCACAGACGCAAACGGAACCAAAGCTGAAGTTTCGGAACGAAAGCAGCTGATTGCCAATGCTGCCGCGCAGATTATCCGCGACCATAACCGCATTATCATCGATTTCGGCACCACCACCGCGGCGCTGATTCCCCGGTTGCAGACAAAACGCGGCCTGGTGGTGATGACCAACTCGCTGACGGTGGCCAACGCTATCCGCGAGCTGGAAAACGAACCCACCCTGCTGATGAGTGGCGGTACCTGGGATGCGCATTCGGAGTCCTTTCAGGGCCAGATTGCCGAGCAGGTGATCCGCTCCTACGACTTTGACCAGCTGTTTATCGGCTGTGATGGCATTGACCCGGTACGCGGGACAACAACCTTTAACGAATTACTGGGTCTTAGCCGGGTAATGGCGGAAGCGGCGCGCGAGGTAGTGGTGATGGCCGAAGCCGATAAAGTCGGGCGGCGCATTCCTAATCTCGAATTACCCTGGACGGCGGTCAGCGTGCTGATTACCGATGACCGCCTGAGCCCGGAGCAACAACAACAGATTGAACAACAGGGCGTGCGCGTTGTCATCGCCACGGCCTGATACGGAGAAAAAATATGTGTGGAATTGTCGGCGCTGTCGCCCAACGGGATGTGGCAGACATCCTGCTCGAAGGATTAAAACGTCTGGAATACCGTGGCTATGACTCAGCCGGACTGGCGGTCATTAATGGCGAACAGCAACTGCTGCGCCAGCGCCGTTTAGGCAAAGTGCAGGCGCTGGCCGATGCGGTCACCACCGAGCCTATGCCCGGTGGTACCGGCATTGCCCATACCCGCTGGGCCACCCATGGTGAACCGTCAGAGGCCAACGCCCATCCCCATATTTCCGGTGATATTGCCGTGGTGCATAACGGCATTATCGAAAACCATGAATCCCTGCGCGATGAACTGAAAGCCCAGGGCTATGTGTTTTCTTCCCAGACCGATACCGAAGTCATCGCCCATCTGGTGGAGCGTGAATTAAACAACGCCGCTTCTCTGCTGGCCGCCGTTATGAGTGCCCGTTCGCAGCTGCACGGCGCCTACGGCATGGTGGTCATTGACCGCAAACAGGCGGACCGCATGGTGGTTGCCCGTTCCGGCAGCCCGCTGGTGATCGGTTTTGGTATCGGTGAACATTTTGTCGCTTCCGACCAGCTGGCACTGTTACCGGTCACGCGTAAATTCGCCTTTTTAGAAGAAGGCGATGTCGCCGAAATTACCCGCCAGCACGTCAATGTGTTTGACGAACATAACCAGCCGGTGGAACGCGCCGCCCAGGAAACCACCGTCGAACACGATGCCGGTGATAAAGGCGAATTCCGCCATTACATGCTGAAAGAAATTTACGAGCAGCCACAGGCGATTATTAATACCCTGGAAGGCCGCCTGTTTAATGGCCAGCTGAATTTAGAAGCACTGGGCGATTTATCCGATATCGATCAGGTCCAGATCATTGCCTGCGGCACCAGTTATCACGCCGGCATGACCGCCCGTTACTGGATTGAAGATATTGCCGGCATCGCCTGCAACGTCGAAATTGCCTCGGAATTCCGCTACCGCCGCTCCGTGGTGCGCCCTAACAGCCTACTGGTAACCATTTCCCAGAGCGGTGAAACCGCCGACACATTAGCGGCGCTGCGCTTAGCCAAACAACAGGGCTTCGCCCGCACACTGACCATCTGCAATGTGCCCGGCTCGTCGCTGGTACGCGAATCGGATATGGCGCTGATGACCCGCGCCGGGGCCGAAATCGGTGTCGCGTCCACCAAAGCCTTCACCACACAGCTGGTTGCTCTGCTGTTACTGACCGCCGCGCTGGGACGCGACCACGGCATGGCGGCAGAAAAAGAGAAACGTATGGCCGACGCCTTAACACGTTTACCGGCACTGGTGGAAAAAGCCCTGAAAATGAACGATGCCATTGAAGCGCTGGCTGAACAGTTTGCGGAGAAACATCACGCCCTGTTTCTGGGCCGCGGTGATCAGTATCCGATCGCCATGGAAGGGGCACTGAAGTTAAAAGAGATTTCGTATATTCACGCCGAAGCCTACGCCGCCGGTGAACTGAAACACGGCCCGCTGGCGTTGATCGATGCCGAAATGCCGATTGTTGTTGTCGCACCGCAGAACGATCTGGTGGAAAAATTAAAATCCAATATTGAAGAAGTCCGCGCCCGCGGCGGCGAACTCTATATCTTCGCCGACGAAGCGGCGGATATCCGCGCCGAAGAGAATATGCAGGTCATGGATGTGCCGCACTGCGATGAAATCACCGCGCCTGTGCTCTACACCCTGCCGCTGCAGTTACTGAGTTATCATGTCGCCATCATCAAAGGCACAGATGTGGATCAGCCACGCAACCTGGCCAAGAGTGTGACGGTTGAGTGATAACTTACTAGCTACGTTATAGGTCAAACCTAAATTACTTATACACACGAAAGACTTTTGTATGCTTTGAATCAAGCTGATAAATTCATTTTGACTATCGTGATCGTTGATGGGGACCGGTATGATGGCTCTAATTACATAAGAAACCCGTTCAATACTGCCCCTAACGTTGGTGTAATCAGCGTCGATTATGATTTGAACGATCTTCTATCCCAAGCCGTAACCGCAGATAAAGCCTGATGAAACTGACCCGATTAACGCTGACAAACTACCGCTGTTTTGACGAACTGGACATCCATTTCGACGACAAGCTGACTGTGCTGATTGCCCCCAACGGCGGGGGTAAAACCAGCGTTCTGGATGCTATATCTGTAGTCATCAGTAGCTTTGTGGGCTCTTTCGACATGGGTAAAGCGCATGGGTTTGCGCCAACAGATGCCCGCTATGCCGCAGTAACGGAGGGGGATCCGACAGCTGAACAACAATACCCGGTTGATGTTTGTGCTTCCTTCGCTGAGCCAGCGATGGAGAATCAACATCGTCAGCTTAGCGGTCCCAAGAACAAAACCACCGTTAAGGATGTTGCCGAACTGATAGAGCACGGTAAACAACTGATGGATGAGATCCGGCAGCAAGATGCTGCATTACCCGTCATTGCTTATTACGGCACAGGGCGACTATGGAAACAGCACAAATTAATGGAGCGACAGAAGATTACCAGCGCCAGCCGCTCCATGGGCTATGAGGATTGCCTCTCCTCCTCATCCAATTATCTGCAAATGCAGATCTGGATGAAAAGCGCTACCTTTGCCTCTGTGCAGGAGATGCAGATGCCGGATACCTACCCCGGACAGCCTGTGACCAGACAGCTACGAGCGGTTAAGAAAGCCGTCGATGATGTACTGAAACATACAGACTGGTACAACTTTCACTACAGCATTAGCCACGATGAACTGGCGATGCAGCACAAAGATCGCGGTATCTTGCCGGTTGGAATGTTGAGCGACGGCGTACGAGCCATGGTATCGATGGTTGCAGACCTAGCTTGGCGCTGTGTCAAACTGAATTCTGCCCGTGCAGAACAAGCTCCAGTCAGTACGCCCGGCATCGTATTGATTGATGAAGTGGATATGCACCTGCACCCAGCGTGGCAACAGCAAGTGGTTGGGTCATTAATATCGGTGTTCAGACAGGTCCAGTTCATTCTCACCACTCATAGCCCGCAAGTGCTAACAACTGTACCGAATCAGTGTATTCGCGTTCTGGATACCATTAAAAAGAACGATCAAACCTTGTTTGTTGCCCTTCAACCCGATAAGCAAAGTCGTGGTGTTGCCAGCAATGATTTGTTAGCCAAACTCCAGCACACCAATCCCACACCAGATGTACCTGAAGCCAAGTGGGTAAGTGCGTACAAAGCGCTCATTCAGCAAAACGCACACACCACACCAAAAGGTTATGACCTGAAGAAAAAGATTCTGGATCATTTTGGTGATCAGCACCGAGAGTGGCGGGAATGTGAGCGACTTATTCGTTTGCAAGCTATGAAGGCGAAGCTGCCACCTTCGAACCACTGAACAGGACGGATTCTGTGCACAAATTCAATCGACCCGATGCTCCACCTTGTTTGAGACGGTACAGCCATCCAGCAAAAAAATGGAAAGATGTTTTTGGCAGCCACAAACGCAAAATCTGGACAAGGCTCGAACAAATGCAAGGTCCACGCTGCGGCTATTGTGAAAATGAAATTCCGCGAAAAGGAAGATTGCGTGATGGTCATATTGAGCATTTTGAACAGCGCTCCAAAGTGCCACATAAAACCTTCGACTGGCGTAATCTGTTTGGCTCCTGTAACCGCTCTGACAGCTGTGGCACTTTCAAAGATAAGCAGTCCTATCAGCCACAGGATCTGATCAAACCGGATATCGAAGATCCTGAGCAGTTTCTAGTTTTTGTGTCTGATGGGACGGTGAAGGCCCGGGAAGGTCTATCCATTAACGATAAACATCGCGCTGAAGAAACTATCCGTATTTTCAACCTCAACGGATCGCTTGTTGGTGAGCGTGAGCCTGCTGTTGAACCTTACATTGAAACGGCTGAAACACTATTGGAACTTCTTGAGTTAGATGGTGGCATCGAGCAATACACAGCCGCCTTAAACAAAGAATTAACCGCGATTCAGGGCTTACCTTTTGAAACAGCCATTCGTCATACACTATTGCAGATAAAGCAATCATAAAATATTAAAAAACTTCCTGCAGCGGTGAATTTAATGTCTTCGCCAACGAAGCTGTCAGCATCCGTGCGTGCCGCAAGTAACATGCAGGTTATGGACGTCCACATTGTGACGATATTATCGCGCCGATACTCTGCACCCTGCCACTGCAATTACTGAATTATCATGCGGCCATCATCGAAGATAGGAATATGGATCAGCCAAAAAATCTGACCAAGAGTGTGACGATTGAATAATGTCGCCGCGGGAAAAATAAGCGGACATAAACTTACCACCACTACAATTTATGAGCATTTTTCTAAATTAAGACTTTCCAAATACTTTATTCCATGACTATGAACAAGAAGCTCAGTACCCTTGCGTTTATTTTGTACAGAGTAATTTAAACTGAAGTTATATTGTCTACTGGGCGGATAAAGAGCTTTTATTTCATCTGCATTGTCATATGTAAGCAACCACTTTGTTTTGAGTGATTTAATACACTTCGCAACGTCCTTATGATCGTCTTTATCGTAAAAGCTGGTATATAGACTAGACCCTTTTGAGAAGTAAGGTGGATCAATGCAAAACAGAGAGTTCCTGGGAAGGTCATCGTCAATATTCGTCATAAAATCGATAGCATCTTTATTATACAAATGAATTCTGTGTCTAAATAGCTTAATTCTATTTAGTTTTTCTATTGCTGTCTTCTTTGTAAATCTGCAATCAATTTTATATTTCCCGGTTTGATCTAACCCCCCTATAACACCACCACTTATTATGCCAGACCGGTTTGTTCGATTTAGAAAGAACGTCGCAAAACCGACTTCGAAAACTGAATACTTTTCAAAGTTTCTAGAGATTTCTTTTTGCCTATACCACTCTTCGACCGTCACATTAACATCTCTAATTTTTCCTATAAAGTCATCGGTAAAATTCAAAATTGAATACCAATAACTCCAAATCATAGGGTCAAAGTCGTTCAGATGAATATCTGAAACCAGTCGTCTAAAAAGAAGGTTTAAGGCTAAGCCTCCTCCTCCAGCATATGGCTCAACATATTGGCAGTGTTGTAATTTATTGTTGACTATAACATCTGTTAACATTGGTGCAATTGAGGCCTTACCCCCCGGGTAACGCAATAGAGAGTAAGTTGTGGGCATGATTAATCCTCGTTCAGTATTTCCTATTTTATATTAGGCGGCATCCTTTGACCATAGTTCAGGTGTTATTTTTGTTAGATATTACTTTGTCTAACATTGTTAAAGTAAGTGGCTCGATTGTTTTAAAATCAACAGCAAGTTGAGAAGCGTTTGTGGCGTAATATTTACCACTGTGCTTTATACTGTTTACATATTGAGCAATATGATATGAAGCTGCCCGTAAATCCTTTTTCTCTTTGTCCAGATCAAAGGAATTATTAATAATCTGATTTAAAAACCCTTCAAGTCCTTTATTATATCCACCGTATTGCGAGGCTAATGTTTCGAAAAACATCCACACCCCCGCATAAAGAATTGAGGCATGTGCGTTTGTAGATATTGTACATATTGATTTATAAAGTGAAGAAAGTTTTGAGTCAGATAAGATATTGAGTTTTTCTTTAATTTCTGAAGAAGCAGGAATGCGATTATTTTTAGTATATGACAAGTCCAAATCAGATAGATCACTTGGATCACCATAACTCTTATCATATGGCTGTTCGTTATTTGAATCACCACAAAAATCTTTGTTAGCGCTATCATTAGAGGCTCTGTTATCACTTTTGTTAGAGTCTGAAACAGTAGGATCTTGGTCACTAGATGCTGGAACGGTAGCTGAAGAGGTATCAACCTCTCGGTCTTCGTTTATACCAGTTGTATTTCGTTCAGTGTTAGAGCCGTAGTTAGCAGAGGGGTTCCATTTTGGGATTCCTTTTGGCCTGGGTTCGAGGGGGGATTCTCTTTCGGTAATTGTTGGAGCCAATCCTTCCGAGACCAAATGGTTGGCATAATTTTCAATATCTAGCTTCTTTGTACGTGAATGGACACCAAATTCTTTTGTTTGGTCATTTTCAATCAGATCAGTTAGAAAACGAAAAAGTATTGATTCGAATTCAGAATGTGAACAAGAAATCTTAACAAGTTTATTGGTTCTTCGAGAGCGAATACCCAAGGTGCTTCTGAATCTATTATTACCAAGATACCTTGTAGCTGTTGTCAGGTTGGCCTTTTTCTCTGAGAAATCGAGGTTAAGGTGCTTTTTGGCGTATTCAAATAGAGCAAGTGCTAATGAATTATCATTAGGTTTTTCATAAGCATCACTTGCCCTCGTTTTTTGAATAGCATTCCAGCTCTTTAATCCAATGCCTCCTGATGGTCCGCTGTGTCTCCTCTCGATCCAAAGCCTTGCCTGTTCTCTGCTTTCAGCTAGAGCACACTCAATTGAGTCTGGGACTTTATCTTTACTCATATTATTGAATGCTGACCTCAGGCTAGCCGGTGCCAGCATAGGGTTCTGCAAGAGTATGAGCGAACAAACTCGCCGATTACCTTCTAAAACAATGTATTTTTCAGAGCCTTCGTCGTACATGACAATTGGCTTTTCTATCGGACTTAAGCCGTTCATGGCAATATCAGTTGCTAAAGATTTAATTTGATCGTCTTTTACAAGCGCAGCTATTTGCTCTTCCTGAGTTTCGACAGGGTCGTGCCTTGGATTACTAACGTCCAAGAGTAAATCTGCAACCGGTATGTCATATGTATCCATTTAATATCCCGCTGTATTGATATGTTGAACAAAAGAGACATCCATAAACGTTTGCATTTAGTTTGTCAAATTTAAGTACAATCGACATTGTATATCTTGCTTGATACTGGTTAGCCCACAAGTTACGGAGTGATTGAATAAGAAAAGAAACAAAGAGATAAGGTTATTTAGGTCGTCGAAATCAAGCGTATTTCAGTTAACTCCCTTATGATGCATGATGCATGATGCAGGTAATAAGATTGCTACTCCTAACC
This sequence comes from Thalassolituus sp. UBA1087, assembly GCA_002314145.1. Classification (GTDB taxonomy): domain Bacteria; phylum Pseudomonadota; class Gammaproteobacteria; order Pseudomonadales; family Oceanobacteraceae; genus Venatoribacter. The sequence continues at coordinate 174,984 of DCCG01000029.1, forward strand.
ACACAGCCTTTTATTTTACAAGTATCTATCTTTAAATAATACTTTTTTAATCTATAGCGGCTAACCAGCCTGCTGGTGACCAGGTTGTGAGGCAAAAGACTGACACAGTTCATCTCATAACCAGACAATAGCCTTTATAGTGCCGGCTGAATCCGTATGGACAGAGTTTAATGGAAGAAATATTCGTTCTGATTGCGCTGGTGCATTTTGCCCTTCTGGTCGCCGGTGCGGCGCTGGGCATTGGCGCATTCGTTAAAGTCCGGACGCTGCAGAGCCGGGTCGATACGCTGGAAAAGAACCTGAGGCGCACGCAACAGCAGGCGGCAACGTCAACACCGCCGGCCAGTGTGACCACCGCGACAACGGCTCCCCCCGCAGAAACGCCGGCCAGTCAGGACGTCAGCCCGCTGGCCGTGACACCGGCCGCGCAACAGAGCACTCCCCCGGCAACCCAGTTACCGGAAACGAAACAGGTGCCGCAAGCCGTGCCGCCGGAGGATACCCAAGCCGCACCAGTGGCAGATGCCAAAACGGCCACCGACACAGAGACCAGCGCCACCGCATCTTCAGAATCTCAGACCGATGTTCCACGTTACGAGCAACTGTTTGACCAGTCGGCTCAGCGTCCCGCCTCCGGACCTTCATTCGGCGAACGCTTTGGCGAACACCTGCGCCATCACTGGATGATCTGGCTGGGCGGAATCTGTGTGGGTCTGGCCGGTATTTTTATGGTGCGTTATTCCATCGAGCAGGGGCTGCTGGGGCCGCAGGCGCGCATTATTCTCTCTCTGCTGGCCGGCGCCGGACTGCATACTGCGGCCGAATGGCTGCGGCGCCGCAAAGGCCAGGACCCGGTATTCGCCGGTCTGGCCGGGGGCGCCAGTATTATTCTCTATGCCGCCTTATTTGCCGCCTTTAAGCTACTGCCGGATGTCCCGCCGGGGCTGATCTTCGCCGCCCTGGCACTGGTCTCCTTCGCCACGCTGGCGCTGGCCCTGAGACACGGCCCTGTACTGGCCGGGCTGGGCATGCTGGGTGGATATCTGGTGCCTTTGCTGGTCAATTCAGGGAGCGGCAATATTGCTCTGGCACTGGTGTATATCACCATCCTCAGTGGTTTTTCTCTGTGGCTGCTGGCCTATGTACAGAAGCGCTGGCTATGGGCTGGTGTCATCGCCGGCAGTTTACTGTGGTGGGCATTGAGCATGGCCGCCAGCCCGGCGGACGGTGTGCGCTCATTGTATCTGCTGGTGCTGGGTTATCTGTTTCTTGCCGTGCCGCGTTTCGACTGGCTGTTACACAGCGGACCGGATCATGACGATCAGCGCGACTGGCTGACCCGTATGCGCCGCTATACAGCAGAAACCGCTGACTGGCCGGCACTGGCCGGGCTGCTGCTGGTTGTGCTGGCGCAGGCGTTCACTCTGGCAGATGAGGGCGTGGCCAATGCCGGTTACTTTACTCTGCTGTTACTGCCCGCTCTGTTACTGAGCGCCAGCCGGCGGCCGGAGGTCAACCCGCTGACGGCGCTGATGCTGCCACTGTTGCTGCTGGCTACCTTTATTCCGCTATTGAACGAAACCCTGGATCAGGTGTTGTTCAGCATTCCCGATGCGCCGCAGCAGGCGGCACTGGCCGGGCGTTTCACCGCCCTCACTGTGCTCTATTGTGCGGTTGCTCTGTGGCTGTTGTGGCGCGGCGTGCGCCATCCGGCGTTCTGGACCGGGCTGGCTGCTGCGACGCCTCTGCTGATGCTCGCCGCCGGTTACTATCTGTTCACTGCCTTCTCCGCTGACTGGGCCTGGGGCCTGACTGCTGCTTTGCTGGGCCTGCTGTATCTGTGGCTGACACGCGTCAGCAGCCAACAGAAGATGAGCGATCTGGTCAGCGTTATTCTGATCACCGCCGGGCACATCGGGATTTCACTGGCGGCGGTGATACTGCTGGAAGAAGCCACCCTGACGCTGGCACTGGCTGCGCAACTGGTGTCACTCAGCGCGCTGCAGAAACATTATCAGCTGGCTTATATGCCCTGGGTTATCCGCTTTGTGCTGGCGCTGGTGGTCTGCCGGCTGACCTTTAACCCCTGGCTGCTGACCTATCCTGAGGGCAGCCACTGGTCGCTGTGGACTTATGGCGGTTCCACCCTGTGTGCCGCCGCCGCAGCCTGGATACTGCGGCCGCAGTACAACGGGATGCCAAAAGAGGTGCTGGAAGGACTGCAGAAAATGCAGGCCTGGCTGCAGGGTGGCGCAGCGCATCTGCTGGTACTGACGATGGCTGCGGAGATCCGTTACTGGCTCTACGACGGCGATATTTTCCGTCATGAGTTCAGTTTTACCGAAGCCAGCCTCGACGTTATGATCTGGGGCGCCGCCTCGGTGATTTATCTCTGGCGTTCAAAGCTCAGTCAGTATCTGAAGCACTTTTATCAGACCGTCAGCCTTATTCATCTGGGGCTGGCCAGTGCCACCTACGTGTTTGTGGTGCTGCTCGCCAATAACCCGCTGTGGGGCTATAACACGGAAATCGGCACCACCCCGCTGTGGAATCTGCTGCTGCTGAGCTATGGTCTGCCCACCCTGATTATGCTGGGCTGGTGGTATCTGCTGATTGACAGGCTTCGCCCTTATGCCGCCATCGCCGCGGGACTGAACGCCTTACTGTTTATCTCGCTGGAGATCCGTCATCTGTGGCAACAGGGCTTTATGAGTCTGGATAACGCTACGTCAGACGGCGAGCTGTATACCTACTCGGTCGTGTGGATGCTGATCGCCGCCGGTGTAATGACAGCCGCCCAGAAACTGACCAACCAGACTCTGTACCGCGCCGGTATGGCCCTGCTGCTGATCGTGGTCGCCAAGCTGTTCGTGATCGATATGTCCGGCCTTACCGGTCTGTGGCGTGTGGCGTCCTTTATGGGACTCGGACTGGCGCTGCTGGCACTGGCCTGGTTACATCAGCGTTTTCTGGCCCGTGCCGCAGAGCACAGCAACAGTGCGTCTGCTGACCACTGAGCCAACTGTATACAGGGACAAGATGCAGGCATAATCAGCGTTTGTATTCAGCTCTGATTATGCCATGACTTTATTTATCCGCCGCCTGATGCTGCCCTGTGTTTTGCTGCTGTCGTTTTCTGCTTTTTCTGCAGTGCCACAGGCACAGGACACCCTCTCTTTTCCGGCTCTGCAGACTTACGCCCGGCTGTCTTCGGACACCTATGCCGACCCCGGCGAATTATCTGATCGACTGATGCAGCAACAGCAGCGGCTGGTGCATCAGGCCGTCATTGCTGATCATCAGGTGAGCTACTTTCTGGCACAGAGTGACGGCGTGCAGACGCTGGCGGTGCGGGGCACTGCCAACCTGTCCAACGTATTGATGGATCTGGATATTAAACTGCAGCCGGATGACGATCTGGGCATTATTCTGCATCAGGGGTTTAAAGCCGGCGCCAGGGCGGTTTATCAGGATGTACAACCTTATCTGAACAGCGAACAGCCGCTTCATATTACCGGCCACAGTCTGGGCGGTGCGATTGCGGTTGTGCTCGCCATGTATCTGCAACAGGAAAACACACCGGCCGCGGAAGTCGTCACCTTCGGTCAGCCCAAAGTCACCAATATGACCGGCACCGACCAGTTCAGCGATATTCCTCTTACCCGGGTGGTCACGTCACAGGATCTGGTCCCTCTGGTGCCGCCCATCAGCCCGATGCAGATTAAAGATCTGGATATTTACTGGCATATGGGGGAAGAAATTATTCTGCTGGGTAACCACGAATATTCGCGAACGCGGGGCATAAAAAGCATGCTGAGGGCGACCAAAGCGATGAATGCAGTACCCGGCGAAGACAATCTTCACGCCCATAAGATAGCCACCTACCGCCAGTATCTTGATGAGCTGAATGAACAGGCTGAAGAGATTCCTTATAAAACCGACATCAGCCTGTTTGGCCTGTCGATCGATTAGCTTTTGTCCGGGTCGCTATCCGGATCGCTGTTCAGACCTGGTTCCAGACCGTCAGCCGGGCGGGTTAATTCTTCCCGGCTTTCATCCAGCAGTTTATCCAGCCTGTTATTATTTTTACTGAAAGCGCGGCAACGTCGGCACATGGATTTGTGCATAAAAGCTTCCGCGCGCATCATTTTACCGGCCTGCTCCAGCTGTCCGGAGGTGAGCAGAAAAATATATTCCCGGCATTTCATCATGGTAATGTTTCTCCATCAAACCAGCGCTGATTCAGGCACAGATGAATCTGTTTGCGCGCCCGGCTCATTGATTGCCAGTAATCGCTTTTTGTAATATTTATCACGCTGCAGATTTCTTCTGCATCACATTCCATAAATTCTTTCATAGTGAAAACCCGGGCGGGTTTTTCCGGCAGGTTATTCAGGCAGATATCCAGCACCTGAAAAAACTGCCCGCTGCTGGTTTCATCTTCCGGTGTACTCCATGCCGCAGGGGCAACGCCACCGTGCCAGTGATCGCTCTGATCAAATAACAGATCATCAAAATCGTCGTTGCTGATTTCATCCGCCAGTGGATTACGGTAACGCTGGCGCAGCTTATCCATTACTTTATTACGCAGAATACTGAACAGATAAGCACGCGGATTTTCCGGCGGCTGACCCTTGCCTGACAGCAGTGCTGTGAATGTATCCTGCACAGCGTCTTCTGCATCCTCGGCTGAACTAAGATGCAGTCGGGCAAAACGCAGCATAGGCGTCTGCCAGCGCGCAACCCACTGGCTGATATCTTCCGACTCTGCATTAATCAGATTTTCTGCCACTTGAACTCCTGTTACGGCTGCTCTGCTGTTTGATGGCCAGATATTTCTGTCAATCCGGCATGCTGCTGACGAGACTGCCAACAATAGTCCAGCGACCAGCGCCCTGCTCCGTTGATAAGGATAGCCGACAACATGATGGCCATCATCAGCGGCAGTTTAAAACCCAGACCTTCGTCCGCCTCAATCTGATTCCAGCCGGCAAAGCCAAGGTCAAAATGCACACTGTAAACAGCCACCCAGACGATAAACAATAACCCTGTAGCCGATACCCGTGAAGCCAGACCAAGCAATAATGTTATGCCCAGCAACAGTTCAGTCATACCGGCAAGCGCCCAGTTCAGATCGGCGGGAAACAGGCTTACCGGAAACGGGAAATCCAGCCCGGCAAACCATTGAGGGGCACTTAAACCGCCGGATACTTTTACCCAGCCGGCATAAATAAATTCCTGTGCCAGCCAGAGCCGCAACAAAAATAAGGGTAACGGCTGCAGAGCGGAATCAGCGGCTCTGAGTTTCGAGAAAATGGATAAATTCATCGGTTAGATCTCCGTAAAAATTTGATTCCCATTGCGAGCCACGGATAAATTCTTTTAATAACGCCTGCCAGCTCTCTTCCCCCAGTGTTTCTCTGACACCGGAAAAGTAGCCATCCAGCATCTGCTCAACACCGATATAAACCAGATGGCGATACAGACGCATGCCGTTTTCGTTGTGGCCTGCGGGTATTTCATTGCTGCGCCCGCGGACGAAGTCATAAAATTCACGGCTGGTGCTTTCTGCAGCAGATTCAGGCCCCGTTTCGGGTACAACGGCAACTGCAGCATCAGTTGAGCGTTCTGTTTCTGCATTGCTCAGGCGATACATACTGCCTCCCGCAAAGCCGCTAACTCGTTATTAATAGTGGCAATGTCCGGCACATCGTTATCCCATTCCAGCAGTACCGGCAGATCGTATTTTTGATTCAACTCACGAGCGACTTTACGCACGTGGTTCTCCACCGGGCGACTGTGAGTATCGACAAACAGATCAAAACGCCCATCGTATTCATGGCCAGCTACATGCAGATAATTCACCCGCGAAAAGTCGATGATTTTTAAAAATTGATTCAGGCTGGTTAAGCCGTGATTTTTAAAATTCACGTCGATATTGTTCAGATCCAGCACGATATTACAGTCGGCATAATCCACTACAGCACTGAGAAATTCCGGCTCCGGCATCTCGCCGGTGTTGCTGTACCAGGTCGGATTTTCAATGGCCATACGGCAGCCAAGAATATCCTGAGCCTGTTTGATTCTGTCGCCAACGCGCTGAATTTCAGCGCGGGTAAAGGGCAACGGAAACAGATCGTAAAGCTGGTGCGCATCACCACTGGCGGCCAGGTGATCGGAATAAAAATCCGTACCCAGTTCTGCCATTAAAGCGCGTACAGCACGCAGAAACCCGCCATTCAGTGGTGAGTTGCCGCCCAGATTGAGCGACACACCGTGCAGGTGCACAGGCCGTCCGCAGGCGACCAGTTGCTGCAGAGGTTCTGTATTCCGGTTAATCCAGTTCTCCGGCACAACTTCGAAGAAACCGGCGTCAACCTGCTGCATATCCCAGCCCGACATTTCACGTCGGTAACCTAAGCCGACATCTGACTCATTCTCTGGCCCGGCCATAAGCTGCTCCTGTTTCTGTGGTGATTATTTTTTGCTGCAGGAGGATTCTTTCTTAGAGCAGGATGCATCCGCTTTTGAACAGGAAGCATCGGCTTTAGAGCAGGAAGCCTCGGCCTTGGAACAGGAGGCATCGGCTTTTGAGCAGGATGAATCCGCTTTGGTGGATGTGGTCTTTTTGCCACAGGTACCGGCCCCGCAGGAACGGTCTCCGGCATTGGCACAACCAGCGAAAGCAGCGGAAGAGATAACAGTCAGAGCCATCGCGGCAGCGGAGCGGATATTCATGGTTTTTTCCTCATATAAAAACGGTTGAGTAAGCAGCATTTGCGCTGCTTATCTGTACCGTCGTGATGAGGGCCGGAATCCTGACAACTTTTTTAAAATTTTTTTATCCGGCTGACACTGGTGACTCGGGGCAGGGTGAAAGCCGGCGCCAGCAAAGATGCGCCGCAGAAATTCCGCCAACAGCAGGGTATATCAGATCTGCCTTTAATCACTTTCCCGGTAACGCAGCGCTTCCACCACTTTGCGGAAGGCCGGCGACGGGTCGCGGCGGTTCGGGTAATACAGATGATAGCCGGGGAAATACGGACACCAGTCTTCCAGCGCCAGCTGCAGTTCCCCCTTGTCGACATGGGGGCGGACCATATCCGCCGGCAGATAGCCGATGCCGCCCCCCTCGAGTGCCGCCTTCAGGATCAGCATGCTGGTATTGAAGACCAGCTGGCCGGGAACTTTGACATTCACTTCACGGCCATCTTTTTCAAACTCCCAGGTATACAGGCCGCCAAAACTTGGCAGACGGAAGTTGATACAGTTGTGCTGCATCAGATCCTGGGGTTCCTGTGGTACACCATGGGCAGCAAAATAATCCGGTGCAGCAAAGACCAGCATGCGTACCGGCGGCATCAGCGACACAGCGATCATATCCTGATCAAGATGCTCACCAAGCCGCACCCCGGCGTCCAGACGCTGCCCGACAATATCGGTCAGGCCGTTGTCCACCCGCAGCTCAATATTAATGTCCGGATACTCTTTAATCAGCCGGGAAAGGCGCGGCCAGACAGTAAATTCTGCCGCATGATCACTGCAGGCAATGCGCACCGTACCGGCAGGCTTGTCGCGCAATTCGGTCAGCGCCGCCAGCTCAGCATCAATATCCTCAAACAGAGGCGCTACGGTCTGCAGCAGTCGATCACCCGCTTCCGTCGGAGAAACGCTGCGGGTGGTGCGGGTCAGCAAGCGGATTCCCAGGCGTGATTCCAGCGCCCGGATGGTATGGCTGAGTGCCGATTGCGAAACCCCGATCTGAGCTGCTGCGCGGGTAAAACTGCGCTCCCGCGCCACGGCAATAAACGCCTGTAATTCATGGTAATTATCACGCGCCATAGTGGGTTCTCTCCGCCATAAAAAGCCGCATGGGCAAAAGTGACATTCTTTCACCCGGGTTATTCAGTGACTATAAGGATAATCAGAATATTCCTATCAATCTGGCTCATAAATAATCCATTTTCCACCCGTTAACCATGCCTTAAAAATAACTACATGCTCATCTGAAAATCCCTGTTTAATACTTACTAATGAGTCAGACGTCTGAATGCGCCTTTTGAATGGCGGGCCTGCAGCTTTTAACTAATCTCACTCTTTATAAAAGCTCCACAGAACAGCGCCGTTGAAAAGGCGAGTGAGGGACAGCAATGAAGCTGAAATTAACGTTAGGAAAAAAACTCTTTGCCGGTTTTGCACTGGTCGTTACTCTGCTGGCGATTTCCAGCTCGGGGGCGATATTCAGTCTCAGTGATGCCAGTACCGGCTTCACGCAATACCGGGAACTGGCGCGCGATACCAATCTCGCCGGGCGGGTGCAGGCCAATCTGGTCCTGGCCCGGCTGGCGGTGAAAGATTTTCTGATCAGCCGCGGCGAGCGCGGGCTGCAGCGTTATCAGGAACGCTTCACCACGGTTAACCAACTCTTTGCGCAGGCCAAAGCTGAAATCAAGAAACCGGAACGGGTAAACATGATCCGTGAGGCAGAACCTCTGCTGCAACAGTATCAGAACGCGTTCAGTGAAGTGGAAAAGCTGATCGAACAGGAGAACGCCCTTTATTATGGCGACATGACACGGCTGGGCGGCGCCATGATGGACGCCGCACAACAGGCCATCGACAACGGCTATGGCAGTGAGAAACTGGTTGGCAATATTTCCTCGTCGCTGCTGCTGGCAAGGCTGAATATTGTTAAATGGCATGATCAGCATAAACCCGCTGACTATGACAAAGCCCATCAGCTGCTGACAGAAGAAGTCCCCGCCATGATGGCCGAAATTCAGGGTTCACCCTTTATCTCAGAGCCACTGCTGGAAGCACTCGCCACACTGGAGCAGCACAGATCCAGCTATGTTGCCAGCCTGGAACGCCTGCATACGCTGTTACTGGCCCGCGACAAAAAAGTGTCAGACACCCTGGACACGATCGGACCCGTGATTGCCGATAAGCTGGAACAGGTCAAACTGTCTGTGATGAAAGATCAGGATATCCTGGGGCCAGCACTGCAGAGTTCCAACCAGACCGCCACGCGGGTTCTGATCCTGGTTTCGCTGGGTGCCATCATTGCCGCGGTAGTGGCAGCGATCTTTCTGACACGACACATTACCCGGCGCTTACAGGCAGCCAGAACTCTGGCCGATACCATGGCGTCCGGGCAGCTGAATATTCATAACAGCGACCGCGGGCAGGATGAGATCAGTGATCTGTTCAATGCCCTGACCGAGATGGCGGGCAGCCTGCGTACCATGATCCGCGATATTCTCGGCGCCAGTGATGATATCAGTGACTCGGCCAAAAACCTTATGGGGCAAACCGAGCGTTCACGCAATGGTGCCCGCGAACAGCAGAGCGAAACCGATCAGGTAGCCACCGCAGTGAACGAAATGGCGGCCACCGCCCACGAAGTATCCGCCAGTGTCAGCCAGGTGGCGGAAGCCGCTGATAACGCAGAAGGTCAGGTGAAGCACGGTCAGGATGTGGTATCCCAGACACAAAGTAATATTCACAAACTGGCGGCCAGTGTAAAAAGCACCGCCAGCGAAATTGAAAATCTGCGCAATGAAAGTATCAGCATCGGCCGTATTCTCGACGTTATCCGCGACATTGCCGAACAGACCAACCTGCTGGCGCTGAATGCCGCCATTGAAGCAGCCCGGGCCGGTGATCAGGGGCGTGGGTTTGCCGTGGTATCCGACGAGGTGCGCTCTCTGGCGCAGCGCACCCAGGAATCCACAGAAGAGATTCAGGCTCTGATCGAACGCCTGCAGAATGGTGCCAATCAGGCGGTATCCTCCATGGAACAGGGCGAAAGCCTGACCCATGCCTGCGTCTCCCTGTCGGATGACGCCGATAAAGCGCTGCGGGATATCAACGAATCTGTGGCCGTGATGAATGAAATGGCGACCCAGATCGCCACCGCTGCGGAAGAACAGAGCCAGGTCGCCGAGCAGATCAACCAGAGCGTGATTACCGTCCGTGATATCAGTTCTGAAAGTCTCGCTTCTGCTGATGACAGCGCCGCCTCCAGCAATCAGCTGTCCTCTCTGGCCAGCGGCCTGCAGAAACTGGTCGCCCGTTTTTCCATTAACTGAATGTTCACCTGTGCCGCCCGGACGGGCGGCCGTCGCCAATTAATTTAAAATAAATCAATAAGATATATTCTGAACAGGTGATAAATTATTTTCACTCCCGCCAGCTGATGCGACTGCTTTACTGAAAGCACTCATCGCTGACACCAAGGAGTGTGTATGAACGTCCCCTCTCGTATGCGTCTGCTGACCGCAGGCCTGATCACCGCGGCCCTGGCAGGCTGCTCCGATTCCGACAGCAGTTCCGGCAGCTCATCAACCGCCACAGAAAGTTTCTCCGGCAAAGTGGCGGATGGCTATCTGGCCGGCGCCCGGGTCTGTCTCGACCTCAATGACAACCAGACCTGCGATGACGGCGAACCTTCCACCGTCTCCTCCAGTGGTGGCGCGTTCACCATCGAGGGCGCTACCGCCGAACAGCTTGCCAGCGCGGCGCTGGTGGTAGAAATCATCGTCGGTGAAACCGTGGATGAAGACAACCCCGGTACTGCGATCGACAAAACCTATACCCTCACAGCCCCGGCCGGTTATGCCTTCGTCAGCCCGCTGACCACCATGGTGCATAACGAAGCCAAAGAAAAAGGTTTAAGTGCAGAGCAGGCCAAAGCGGCAGTCCAGGTACGGCTCGGCACCGAAGCAGACCTGGAAGAGGATTACGTCGCCGGTAAAGGGGACGGCGGTGAAGACGCCTCAGAATTTGAACGTCTGCATAAAGTGGCGCAGGTCACCCGTGCCGTCATGCAGGAGAACATTGAAACCGTTAATCAGGTGCTGGCCAATACCGATGCCGAATTCGAAGATGTTCTGTCATTGATTGTCGGTCAGGTACTGGAAGCGCTGGATGATATCAACAATGCCGTAGACAACGCCGGCAGCGACTTTGATGCGGATACCCTGGCCGGCTCAGACGAACTGGCCGGAGCCGGAGTTAATCCGGCCACGGTGGAAGAAGAACTGGAAGAGCGCGAAGCCGAACGCGAAGCCAGTCAAATCAGCATCGCTGATGTGCTGACGGGCGGTGACAGCCTGACCTTTTTCGAATCCGACAGTTATGAAGGCAGTGACGGCGGTGAAGGCAGCAGCGCCAGCTATTTCTACGGCAGCGTAGCACTGGCAGAAGGCAGTACCAGCGCGGTTGAAGTCAGCCAGTTTATATACAACCCGCTGGACGAAAGCTGGTTTTCTCCGGGCGGTGACAGTGACACTTATCAGGATTGCATTCTCTCCGCCGGCCAGTGGCGCTGCGTGGCCGAAGACAGTGAAACCATCACCATCAGTGGTGACAGCGTTATCGTCAGCCGCGGCGGGCTGAGCAATGCTCAGGAAACCATCACAGGTACCTCGGTCGACCTGTCCGGTAAGCGCATCCGGACCTACGCCGGAGAATCCGATTACGAAAACCTGTTCGACCCGACCGTCCTGTTCAGCACAGGCGCAACGGCTTTCCGCCTGACCTTTACCCGCAGCAGCGATCTGTATGTAATGTGGAAAGACAACGTCAGCAGCGTGGGAGAATGCTGGGACGGAGAGGCCAGCACCAGTGGTCCCTGGTCGCCCACCGATGTCTGGTGTAATAACGTGTTTGTGCGCACCGGTGATGGCAACGCCGCCACCGACGGCGAAGCGGCCACCAGCCTGAGTGATCTGATTTCCGCCACAGCGGCAGCCGATCCGGCCTATGCCGAAGATATCAAGGGCACCAGCATTTATACCGAAGAAGGTGACTGGCTGGTGGAATTTGTCAGCGGCGGCGTGGCCAATTATTACCGCTATTCCTACGATGGCATGGGATCACTGGAAGGACCGGTGAGCGGCAGCTGGTCGCAGAGCACGGTGGATGGCGTGACCATGCTGATCTTTTCCATTCCGGAAATCATCGCCGCCAGAGGTGACCTGGACCCTGATGAACGCACCCGCTTTTACACACTGGAAGACAGCTATGTACGCGAAGGTGAAGTCGTTCCCGCCGGCGCCGACAGTGATGATCAGTGGGTCTTCAATGAAACTGCCCGCGACGACATTCTCGCCGCTTTCGATCCTGATCTGAGCGCAGACCTGGCCGTATGCACCTCCGGCGATACCGAAAACGGCAGCTTCAGTGATTTCGACAGCGCCGCCAGCGCCTGCTCTGCGGTCGCCTTTACCAGCGCCGATGTCAGTGGCCGGGCCCTGCACGCCGACTTTGGCGTTTTTGAATTCAATGAAAACGGCACTGGCAGCTATCTGGGTGAAGTAGACGATGACGATTACGTGTATCTCAACTTCAGCTGGCAGATCGACAGTAATGGTTACCTGATCATCGACACCTCAGCCACCGTGGACGGGGCAACTCAGTTTATGCGCATGAATCTGGCCAAAATTGAAGCCAATGCACGTCAGATCAGTGTCATCAGCCTTGGCCTGGATGCGGCCAGCGAAACCGCACTGGACAGCGCCACCGGCGATGTAATGGGAGAAGTCTTTAACCTCAGATAATCCTGAGATGAATGCCGGGCGGGTGCAGAGTTGCGCGCGCCCGGCATGTTTTCTGTACGCCTTTCCTCTGCTCCCTTCTCCGCTCCGCCCCTGTGACTCCCTCTCTTTGCACCTTCGCTCAGTTGCATCCTTTTTTGCACTCTTAAACCATCAAACCATCGCTGCTGACATAGCGCACAATCTGCTGATCTGGCGCTGGACTTGATCCTGATCATTTGGTTGTATATACAACCATTATGACATTATCTTACGATCACAATCAGTCGCTGGGATACCTCACCGGACTGGCCAGCCGTCTGTTTAACAACCTGATTGCCAGCCGCTTCCGTGCTGCCGGCATCGATCTCACGGCAGAGCAATGGGGTGTGGTGATGCTGTTGAGCAAAGGCGAAGCGGTCAACCAGACACAGCTGGCTGAGCTGTTATTCCTGGAGAAATCCAGTATCAGCCGCTTAGTCGACGGTCTGGAAAAACGCGGCTGGGTGGAACGTCAGCCGGATGCCGATGACAGCCGCAGAAAGCGGGTTGTACCCACCGCCAAAGCTCTGGCCAATGCACAGCAGTGCTCACAGATAGCCAACACAGTGCTGAACGAGGTGCAGCAGGATATTGATGGTGCCGAATTACAGCAGTATCGCCATCTGCTGACGCATCTGATCGGCAACCTGCGCGACCTGAATAACGCAAACACACGCTGAAATAACCTTAACTGGAGGTTGATATGACGAAACGTAATGCTCTGATCACCGGTGGCGCCCGGGGAATTGGTGCGGCCACCGCCAAAGCGCTGGCTGCCGATGGTCACCGGGTTTTTATTAACTATGTAAACAGTGTTCAGGTCGCCGCCGATCTGGCAGAAGAGATTAACGCCGCCGGTGGTGAAGCTTATACCATCCAGGCCGATGTCCGTGATGATACTCAGCTGGAAGCCATGTTCGCCAAAGTCGCTGAGCAGGGCGGCGTGGATATCCTGGTATCCAACGCCAATATGAATTTCACCCCCAAGCCTTTTATGGAACAGACCTGGGATGAGTTCGCCCAGAAACTGAACGACGAAATGCATGCCTCTTATGCCGCGGCCAAGCTGGCAACCGCCCAGATGGCAGAGAAGAAGTTCGGCCGTCTGGTCTTTATTTCCAGCACCCTGTCTGAAAGCCCGGCCCCGAACTTTATTTCGCATGGTTCGGCCAAAGGTGCACTGGACAGCTTCAGTAAATATCTGGCGCAGGAACTGGGACCGGTCGGTATCACATCCAACATCGTCGCCCCCGGCATGGTCGATACCGATGCCACCAAAGATGCGCCGCAGGAATTCAAGAACATGATCATCCAGTTCACGCCGACTCAGCGTCTGGCGCAGCCGGAAGATGTGGCCAGCACGATACGTTTTCTGGTCAGTGAAGGCGCCTCACATATCACGGGAACCTACACACCTGTGTGTGGCGGTGCATACCTGCCTTAACAGCAGAGGCCCAGGCATAAAAAAACCGGTCAGAGGACCACTACTGTCCCACAAATTTTTATTTAAA
>DCCG01000023.1 GCA_002314145.1 Thalassolituus sp. UBA1087
CAGTTATTACTTGAAAGTGCGGCTGAATTATTGAACACAAAGGAACTGAATTTTCCTGAAGTTATACAGGCATGAAAAAATATTCTGGCGGGGAAACTAACCGGGGCAGATGACCCCGGATTAACCGGATTCTGGTGATTAAATCTTAGAAAATAAATAACCAAGCAGTAATATTTAATACTATTGCTTGGTTATCAGCCGTGTCAGAAATAAGACTCAGAAATAAAAGGACTCAGCCCATCAGGTTCATGCGACGGAGCGAGCGCTGGGAGCGGCTCTCAAAACGATTGCTTTCCTGCAGGGTTTCTTCCACAAAAGCCAGGTGGTTGTTAATCGACTGCTGCGCTGCGGCCGGATCACGCCCGATAATGGCTTCTTTAATGGCCCGGTGTTGTTTTAACACATCATCCCGGCGGTGCTCTTCACTGTATATGTATTGCAGGTTACTGCTGATGGTGAGTTTGGCCATGGTATACAGGGCGCGCATGGAGTGCAGCAGAACAGCATTGTGTGATGCTTCCGCAATGGACAGATGAAAACGCCAGTCCAGCTCCGCTTCTTTCTGTTCGTCACTGCCATCCTGATGGGCGGTACACCAGTCGTCGTAAGCCTGTTCAATTAACTGATGATCCGCCGCGGTGGCACGGATAGCGGCATAGTGAGCGGCGACTTCTTCCAGGGCGTTACGGAATTCCAGCAGGTCGTAATTAAATTCACTGTGGGTCTGAAATAATTGCATCAGCGGATCGGCAAATGAGATGCCGATTTTTTCTGATACGAAGGTACCGCCTCCCTGGCGCCGGGTCACCAGACCTTTGGCTTCCAGTTTATGCAGGGCTTCGCGCAGGGAAGGGCGTGACACTTCAAACTGCTGCGCCAGTTCGCGTTCCGGCGGCATCTTCTGGCCGGGCGTCAGGCTGCCTTCTAGAATCATGGCTTCCAGCCGGCGGGCAATAATTTCTGAGATTTTTTTCGGACGAATTGCTTCTTCAGTCATAGAGGGCTCACAAAACACGATCGGGTGTCCTTGCTGGCGACCCGTTATCAATTGGTAAATCCAATACTAACCCAAAATCCTTATATTAGACAGGGGTAATATACCTTTTCAGCTGGTCTGTATGCGACAAATGTCCATGATTTATCGACACATTATCCCGTTTAAGACATTGACCAGAAGGTCACTCAAAGGTAGCTTTACAAGCTATAAAATGACAATGGGTAATTGGTAATACCAATATTGGTGGTTTATTTGCGGCGCTTTCACCAGTCAGCCGCGATTCGCCAGCACGGATATTCTTGCTGAACACCACTGATGGTAACCATTAAGCCCGGACAACCGTGGACACTGACATGACAGCACAATCTGAGCCCCCGCACGCGGCGCGCCGGGCGTACCCCTCTGTTCCCCGGCAGGTGTATCTGCTGGGAACCTGCCTGGTCGACAGTTTTTATCCGCAGGCCGGAATGGATGCTATCCGGCTGCTTGAAGCGCAGGGCATTGAGGTGGTTTTCCCGCAGGCGCAGACCTGCTGTGGCCAGCCTGCCTGGAATTCCGGCTACGATGAAGAAGCCCGCAGCGTGGCACGCCAGCAGTTGCATGCCTTTGCCGCGGATATTCCGGTGGTGGTTATGATGAGCTCCTGTGCCGGCATGGTGCATAAAGAATATCCGCTGTTGTTCCGCGGTCAGCCCGAAGAGGCACAGGCAATTGCTCTGGCGCAGCGTACTTATGAATTCAGTGAATTCCTGGTGGACGTTATTGGCGTGGAGACCTTGATGGGCACTGCGACAGACGCAGGGTCTGCGGCGCTGACCGTGGCTCTGCATACCTCGTGTTCGGCGCGGCGTTCCATGGGCGTGGCGGAACAGCACCGTACGCTGGTGGAAAATCTGCCGGCGGTGACCCTGGTGGAACCGGAGCGGGTGACGGAATGCTGTGGCTTTGGCGGCACCTTTGCGGTGAAGCAGGCGGATATTTCTGCTGCTATGGCGGCCGATAAAGCCGCCGCCGTAGCCGCCACCGGCTGTGACCTGCTGACCAGTGCCGACTGTGGCTGTCTGATGAATATCAGCGGCACTCTGAGCAAACAGGGTAAAGAAATACCGGCACAACATCTGGCCAGCCTGTTGTACCAGCGTCTTTACGCAACAGAAGGAGAAAGCTGATGGCGGAATCCATGATTAAACTGCGTGATGAGCTGGATGCTGAACAGCAGGATTTCAGCGATATGCAGCAACAGCATTTTAAAGTACGTGCCCGCATGGCACTGGAAAATGACGCGCTGCGTAACAGCTTCCGGGGGGCTTCCGACTTTCTGATGGCAAAACGGGCGTCGGTATTTCCTGATGATGAGGCGCTGCAGGCATTGCGCAGTCGTGGTGAAGCCATCCGCCAGCACAGTCTGAATCATCTGCCTGATCTGCTGGAAACCCTGGAAAAAAATCTCACCGCTAATGGTATCCGGGTGCACTGGGCAGAAACCGCCGACGAAGCCTGCGCGTTAATCCATGGCATTCTGGCCGACAATAATGCCCGTACTGTGGTGAAAGGCAAATCCATGGTCAGTGAAGAAATTGAGCTGAACCATTATCTGCAGGAAAAAGGCATCGAATGTCTGGAAAGTGATATGGGGGAGTATCTGGTGCAGCTGGCCGGTGAGACTCCGTCCCATATTATTATGCCGGCGATTCATAAAAATAAGGAACAGATAGCCCGCCTGATGCATGGCCGGGCAGAAACCGCCGATGGTCAGGGCGTGCCTTATACCGAGGATGTGGATGAATTAATCGGTAATGCCCGCGCTATCTTGCGTGAAAAGTTTATGAACGCTGATGCCGGTATCTCCGGCGTTAATATGGCCGTCGCCAATACCGGCACTCTGTGTCTGGTGGAAAATGAAGGCAATGGCCGTATGACGACCACGGTGCCGAAACTGCATATTGCCGTCACCGGAATTGAAAAAGTCGTGGAAGATTTAGCCGATGTTCCTGAACTGTTAACGCTGCTGACCCGCTCGGCCACCGGACAAAAAATCAGTACCTATTTCAATATGATTTCCGGGCCGAAAAAAAATGACGAGCTGGACGGCCCTGAGCAGGTTCATCTGGTATTGGTTGATAATGGCCGCTCACGTATTTTTAATCATCCGGTATTGCAGCCGACCCTGCAGTGTATCCGTTGTGGTGCCTGCATGAATCATTGCCCTGTGTATGCCCGGGTCGGGGGACACGCTTACGGTTCGACTTACCCCGGTCCTATCGGTCAGGTGGTCACGCCTCAGATTGGCGGTCTGGATAATAACGGCGATATGCTCAGCGCCTGTTCTTTAAATGGTGCTTGCGGCGAAGCCTGTCCGGTACGTATTCCGTTACCGGCGCTGATCCGGGAATTACGTCATGAAGCCAACCATCCGCAGTTTATTAATGCCGCAGACGCTGATCTGACCCGGGTAAAACAACGTGGTGCAAAGCGCTCGCTGGGAGAAAGCATAATCTGGAAAGGCTGGGCGCTGGCACACCGTTACCCGCCGCTTTATCAGATGATGAGCCGCAGTATCGCCATCGGCCGCGGTCTGCTCAGCGGCAGCCTGGGTAACCGATTACTGGCCCCCTGGACTGATTCGCGTACGGCGCCAAAAGCAGCCGCACAGAGTCTGCATCAAATGGTAAAAAAACGTGGCGTGGCCAGTCAGCCAGGTCAGCACAAGGAGCACGAACAGTGAGTAGTCGTGAGCGTATTTTAGCCCGTCTGCGTCAGGCGGCGGTCGGTGACAGCCCGCGGGTACCGCAGGCAGTTTCTTCAGACCGCGTCTGGCCAGCGCCGGATAAAGCGGATTGGCTGGATGCTTTATGTCAGAACCTGCGGGACAACCATGCCGAGGTGTTGCTGACTGATCAGCAGACGTGGATGGCGGATTTGCTGGCGCGTCTGCAGAAATATAATGTCTCCCGTTTGCTGTGTGGCAACCATGATACGGCAGCCAGACTGCAGCAATATATTCAGTCTCAGAGCGACGATATTGATACGCAGCGGGTGACCACCGACATTGAAAAAGAAGTTATTTTTCAGCAGGTGGATGCCGGTTTTTCTGTTGCCAGTGCGGCACTGGCAGAAACCGGATCGCTGGTGATTGAAACCGGACCACAGGAGCCACGTACTGTCTCTCTGGTGCCTCCGTTAAATATTATTCTGGTCCGGCAGTCGCAGCTGCAGGCTGATTTTTCTGCCTGGGCAGCGTCCACTTCCGTGCCTGACCCCATGCCAACCAATCTGTTGTTAATTTCCGGGCCCAGTAAAACGGCGGATATTCAGCAAACCCTGGCGTACGGCGCCCACGGGCCAAAATCTTTAATTGTTGTGATGTTAACGGACGCCTGACTATGCAAGAAAATTATCACAAGTTTGCCCGGGATCTGGCGGATATTATTGACGATGATCGTATTATTACGGACCCGCTACGTACTCTTGCCTTTGGTACGGATGCGAGTTTTTACCGATTAATTCCACAGATTGTGGTGACGGTTATCAACGAAGTGGAAGTGCAGGCCATTCTTTCTCTGGCCCATCAGCATGGCGTGCATCTCACCTTCCGTGCAGCCGGTACCAGTCTGTCGGGGCAGGCGGTGACCGATGGTGTGTTAGTGCGTCTGGGGAATGGCTGGAATCAGGCTCAGGTACTGAACGGCGGGGCACAACTGAAGGTGGAACCGGGTGTTATCGGTGCCCGTGCCAATCAGATTCTGGCGCCTTATGCGCGTAAGATTGGTCCTGATCCGGCGTCCATTAATGCCTGTAAAATTGGCGGTATTGTGGCGAATAATGCTTCCGGTATGTGTTGTGGCACAGCCCAGAATACCTATCAGACGCTGGCTTCCATGCGGATAATTCTGGCCGACGGTACCTTACTGGATACCGGCGATGAAAATTCGCGCGCCGCGTTCCGGCAAAGCCATGCCAGGATGCTGCAAAAGATCGCAGATTTACGCACAAAGGTGATGGACAATCCAGCACTGCGCGAACGAATTGTTAACAAATTCCGAATTAAGAATACCACCGGTTACAGCCTTAACGCTTTAGTGGATTTTTCTGATCCAATCGATATCATGCAGCACGTTCTGGTGGGCTCAGAAGGCACACTGGGATTTGTTTCCGGCGTGGTTTACCACACGGTCGAAGAGCACGCTCATAAAGCGTCTGCCCTGCTGATCTTCGCCAACATCGAACAGACCAGCAGGGCAGTGACCGCTCTGTCCCATGCACCGGTCGCCGCGGTCGAACTGATGGACCGCGCCGGACTGCGTTCGGTAGAAAATAACCCCGGCATGCCTGCCTACCTGAAAACCCTGGATGATGATGCCGCCGCTCTGTTGGTTGAGGTGCGTGGCATAACGTCGCAGGAGCTGGAAGAAAAACTGACAGCCACCGATCAGGCGCTGCAGGCTTTTGATACCCTGCAGCCGAAAACTTTCACCACCGATAAAGACACCTGTGCTCTGTACTGGAATATCCGCAAAGGATTATTTCCCGCCGTGGGTGCCGTGCGCCAGAAAGGCACCACCGTCATTATTGAAGACGTCGCCTTTCCGGTGGAAAACCTGGCGCCGGCGGTTGTCGAACTGCAGGCACTGTTTAAAAAGTACCGGTACAGTGAAGCCATTATTTTTGGTCACGCACTGGCCGGTAATCTGCATTTTGTGTTCACGCAGAATTTCACTGATCCGGCAGAAATCCAGCGCTACTCGGATTTTATGGACGAGGTCTGTACGCTGGTGGTGGAGCGTTACGACGGTTCTCTGAAAGCCGAACACGGTACAGGACGTAATATGGCTCCCTTTGTTGAAATGGAGTGGGGCGAGCAGGCGTATGAACTGATGTGGGAGATCAAGCGTATTTTTGATCCTCAGACAGTACTGAATCCGGATGTTATTCTGACCCGCAATCAGAACACCCATATTGAAAACCTGAAGCCCATCCCGGAAGCCGATGATCTGGTTGATCCCTGTATTGAATGCGGATTCTGTGAACCGGTGTGTCCGTCTAAAAACTTCACCTTAACCCCGCGCCAGCGCATTGTGATTATGCGTGAACTCAAGCGTCAGCAACGCGATGGCAAGCAGCCGGAATATCAGACGCTGCTGGACGACTACCAATATATGGGAGTCGATACCTGTGCCGCCGATGGTCTGTGCAGCCTGGCTTGCCCGGTGGGCATCAATACCGGTGATTTAAGCCGAAAACTGCGCAGTGAACGTAATGCGAAGCACGCAGGCAAAGCCCGTTGGGTGGCAGACCACTTTGCCGGTATTACCAAAGCCAGCCGGGCTGCTTTTACCGTCACTGATTTCAGCCGCGAACTGCTGGGAGATAAAACCCTGATCGCAGTGTCGAAAGCGGCCAATACCCTGACATTCCAAAAAACGCCTGTGTGGCATAACGCCATGCCCGGGTCCGCGACACAGGTAGATCCGCTGGATTATGGTGTCAGCACAGAAACCGATTTTGTGTATTTTCCCAGTTGTGCCAGCCGCACCATGGGGCCGACGCCGGCGGAAGCGGATCAGCGCAGCCTGATGCAGGTGACGCTGGATCTGGCAGCCAAAGCCGGGCTTAAACTGGCCATGCTGAGCGATCAGGAAAAGCACTGTTGTGGTATGCCACTGGAAAGTAAAGGGCACTTTGAGCAGGCCGATGCCATGCGTGACCAGCTCAATCAGGCGCTGCTGAAGGCTACGGATAATGGCCGTATTCCGGTGTTGATTGATACCAGCCCCTGTGTTTTCCGTATGACTCAGCAACTGGATGAACGCATCACTCTGCTGGACCCGGTACGTTTTGCTAACCGCCATCTGGTGCCGCGTCTGGCCATTACGCCCAGCGCTGAGCCGGTGGCTGTGCATGTCACCTGTTCCACCACCAAGCAGGGACTGGGCAATGAGCTGATCGCGCTGGCACGCCAGTGTGCTGAACAGGTGGTGGTACCGGAGGATATCACCTGCTGTGGCTTTGCCGGCGATAAGGGTTTTATGTTGCCCGGTCTGAATGCCTCGGCACTGGCGCCACTTAAGGCGCAAACCGGCGGCTGCAAAGAAGGTATTTCAACCAGCCGTACCTGTGAAGTGGGCCTCAGCCGCCATGCCGATATGCCGTATCATTCACTGTTTTATCTGCTCGACCGGGTCAGTCAGGCACAGACGGGCCACTGATGCTGGCCGTTTTTTGATCCAGCGCGGATGGCAGGCGCAGGCTTCGTGGTATAGTGGCGATTATCAAAAAAGATAATGTCGGGGAATCACTGTGACTGAAACGTTGCCTGCCGCACAGCCTGGCCTGGTGGAAGAGCCGGGTCGTTGTGCTCACTATCTGGAAATGACCATCCATCCCGGGGTGTCCCGCACGCACCTGTTAGCCGCTATCAAAACGGCGCTGGAACCTGTATCCGGCGCCTATATCGATGTCTGTTTCGGGTCAGACGCCTGGGATACGCTTAATCCTGAATGGCGTCCCGCGCAGTTGCAGCCTTTTACAGAGCTGGCCGGTGAGAACGGTTACCGCATGCCTTCTACTCAGAGTGATCTGTATTTCTGGATTCATGGGGAAGACCAGGGGGATGTGATGGATGCTGTGCTGCAGGTGCACAATGCCATGTCAGAGCTGACTGAGTGTGTCGAAGACCTCAATGGGTTCAAGAATCGTGAAGCCCGGGACCTGACCGGCTTTGTTGATGGTACCGCTAATCCGAAAGGGGATAAGCGTCTGGAAGCGGCTCAGATTCCGGTGGGTGAGCCGGGGGCGGGAGGCTCCTACGTGCTCACCCAGAAGTGGCAGCATCATCTGCGTGAGTTCAACAAACTCAGCCTGCATGATCAGCAACAGGTGATCGGCCGCACGAAAGCCGACAATATTGAGCTGGAAGGTGATGATATGCCGCCGACGTCCCATGTCAGCCGTACCGATGTCAAAATTGACGGCGTAGGGCAGAAAATTTATCGCCGCAGTACGCCATTTGGCGGGGCGGACGAACATGGCCTGTACTTTCTGGCGTTTGCCTGTGATCTGAAACGTATCTCTGTACAGCTGGAACGCATGCTGGGAAATACCGGGGATGGTTACAGTGACTACCTGATGAAATATTCCACGGCCAAAACGGGCGCATACTGGTTTATGCCATCCCAGGCTGACCTGGATACATTGCTGGCGTCAGCCTGATCCGGCAAACGGATAGCAAAAATAAAGAGCGCATAAAAAAGGCGGTGACTGCTGAACAGTCACCGCCTTTCTTATGCCTGTTTTATATCGGCTGCACCGCCATCAGAATTCTGAAAAATCCCAGTCAGCGGCCACAATCGGGGCATGCATATTGATCAGACCGATCTGATTGAAGGCATCCTGAATATTATTATTCAGCACGCCCAGCCGGTGCGGGAAATTGTCATCCGCCAGGAATGAAATATTACCGGCACGATCAACGAACTGAGCATCGTAATAGAGGTTTTCAATATCCGGTGTGGCGGTTTTATCCCCCAGCAGGATATCAGCAGAGGCTTCCAGCAGGGCCAGTTTTTTCGGATTACTGAGATCTTTCATCAGCGGCTGAAGATCATCATTCGCCTGCATCATAACATCGACAAAGTCTTTAACTTTCTGGCGATGATCGCGGAAGTAATCCGAACGCACCACATAGATATCGGCAATCACGCGACGTGCATACATGGTGGAAATAATCATACGGGCACCTGCAACAGAACCGTCTTTGCCAGTGCCGACACGGCGGCCGGAAGTGAGGCCATAGGCGTCGGAAATAATCATAAAGGCGGCATCAACATCCGGTTGTTGCAACGCCGCTGGTGGTGAATCCGGCGACAGCGTCAGATCCGGCATCCATTTGATATTAATATCGTCCATGGTCATGCCGGAGCGTTGCAGCAGGGTGGTCATAAAATCCACGTGCGGGCCATAGGCCTGTACTGCAACGGTTTTTCCTTTCAGCTCTTTGACCTGCATAATATTATTTTTCGCCACCAGGGTGTCGCCACCACGGGACCAGGTCAGCTGATAAATAACCACAGGCTTAGTGCGTTCATCTTTATTGAGCAGGTCCAGTGCCTGATTGCACATACCAATGGTGCAGCGCAGAAACGGTGATTCGCCGGAAAGATATTCTTCCAGCTGTTTGTCAAAATTGTCCTGCAATACCAGTTCAAGATCGAGTCCGGCTTTGGCCATCGGGCTGTCTGGCTGAGTTCTGGTGGACATGCCATTGGCTAACAGTGTCACCATATCACCGCCCCAGGTAATCATAGGGACGCGCAGAGTATCGCTTTCTTTTACTTCACCCACCGGGGTTCTGACTTTTTCCGCGAGCGGTCTCGGAGTATTTTCCTGTTGGGCGAATACACTGAGAGAAAAGCTTGTGAGGACTACCGTCGTCAGGAGTTTCCGTAACATGTTTTTTTCCGTCATGGTTCATGGGTTATCGGAGCCTGAGCTCCCGTTATTATGATCAGGATGTTTTTCATCCTTTTTGTGCGTCGGGCAATCAGCGCCCGTTATTATTCAACCGGGGTGTTTTCACCCCGGTATTTTTTTATTCCGTATTGGCTGAAATATTCAGGCCGTTTTTTTAATCCAGTTTTTCCAGCCGCCATATTCAGTGATTTCCTCGGCCCCTTCAATGCCACCCGGCTCACAAATAAAACCACATACCTGTTGGCCATCGGCAATTTCTACCTTACCAATGCCTAATGGCGCAGGAATACCAGCCACAAAAGAACCGAAATGTTGCGCCGGTACTGACCATATTTCCACATCAATGGCCTGGCCATCAGCGTCATCACGGATAAGACCAGGGCGGAACGGAGGACCTCCGGCCAGTGCGTACATGCGGTAGGCCGCGGCTGTGGTGGTCGTCTGTTTCAGGGTTGCTCCACGTTCCGTCAGCTGCCAGTTCAGTGGCAGACCGCTCAGATGTGCACCACAGACCAGAACATCAATGGCCGCGGGATTATGGGTTATTGTGTCCGGAGCAGAAGGTTTACTGTAAGGCGTTGCGCCCATCGGCAATACAAAGGTTTTTTCCAGCTGGTTAGCGATCGACAGCAGCCAGCGGTCTGACATGGCCGGGCCAACCAGCGTAATGCCGAAGGGTTTTTCTGACGCGGTGAACGCGGTGGGTACCGCGACCGATGTCATGTCCAGCAGGTTCATAAAGTTGGTGTAGTGGCCAAGCTGACTGTTGCGCAGAATCGGTTCTTCCAGCATTTCTGCAATGGTAAAATGCGTGCCCGCTGTCGGGGTCAGTATGCAGTCGAACCGCGCCAGAACTTCATCACAGATGCGTTTCAGTTCGGTCAGGCGATACTGAGCTTTGAACAGGTCGGTCGCTTTCGGTTTGCCGCCCGGGGCGATGATTTCACGCACCACCGGGAATACGGCATCGGGGTTTTCATCGATCAGCGGTTGCGCGGCAATGTAACGCTCGGATACCCAGGGGCCTTCGTACAGCAGTTTGGCTGCTTCAAAGAAAGGCGCAAAGTCTATTTCCGTCAGGGTTGCACCATTATCGGCCAGTGCTTTTACGGTATTTTCATAGCAGCATCTGTATTCTTCGTCGCCAAAAAATTCCAGTTGATCGGCACGGATAACACCGATGCTCAGATCAGCCGGCGCACAGCCATACATACGTTTGCTGTTGCTGTAAGGGTTGCGGCGGCTGTAGCCGTCGGCTTCATCAAAGGTTGCGGCAACATCCAGCACTTCGTTGGCGTCGTCTGCGTTCAGGGCAAAAATACTGATGCAGTCAAGGCTGCGGCAGGCCGGAACCAGTCCGGTGGCAGATAACAGACCCCGGCTGGGTTTCAGGCCAACCAGATTATTAAAGCAGGCGGGTACACGCCCGGAGCCTGCGGTATCGGTACCTAAACTGAAAGTCGACAGGCCCAGAGCGACGGCAACAGACGAACCGGCACTGGAGCCACCGCTGAGATATTCCGGATCAAACGAGTTTTTACAGGCACCCCAGGGCGAACGGGTACCGTTTAAACCGGTCGCAAACTGATCCAGGTTGGTTTTACCGATAGGGATCGCACCGGCATTAATCAGTTGCTGAATTAAAAAAGCATTATCGTCCGGTGTATAGGCAAATTCCCGGCAGGCGGCCGTGGTCGGAATGCCTGCCAGATCGATATTATCTTTAATAGCAAAAGGGACACCCCACAGCGGTGTGGTGGCCGGATCTTTGGATGCTAACGCGTCCAGATACGGCTGGATCTGATCCCGGGTAAGACGTGTAATCCAGATATTGTAGCCTTCGTATTCCGTGGCCCGGGCAAGAATATTGTCGATGACTGCAGCGGGTGTCAGTTCGCCACTGGCGTAGGCGGCTTTCAGGGATGACAGCGACAGGTTCAGTGGCTGGCTCATGCTTTTTCCTCCGGATTTTCAATAACGATCAGGGCCTGACCAGGATTCACCCGGCTGCCTTCAGTAAGAACAATTTGAGTCACCACACCGTCGGTCGGTGAGGGCAGGGCAATTTCCATTTTCATGGATTCAAGAATCATGACCGGCTGACCGGCTTTAACGCTATCGCCGACCTCAACGTGGGTCTGCCATACGGTGCCCGAGACCGGGCTGTCGATCACGGTGGCATCTTCCGGCCAGGTAATGTCTGTCTCTTCCGGTTCAGCTTCTTCAACGGAAAAATTAAACTGGCCATCGGCATGCCAGCGTTCCAGTTCTTCAGCGAAGGCCTGATTCCGTTTTTCTGTGAAGGCATCGATGTCGGTTTTTTCAGCGTCGATAAAGGCTTCATATTCAGACAGGCTGAATTCGCTTTCTTCGATTTTGATCGGATAACGGCCCTGTGGAAAATCACGGCGGATTTTCATCAGTTCGTCATGGCTGACTTCGTAGAAACGGATCTGATCGAAGAAGCGCAGTAACCATGGCTTTTTAAATTCAACGGTCTGACGATAGCGGTTCCACATCTGCAGGGTACGGCCGACAAACTGGTAGCCGCCCGGGCCTTCCATGCCGTAAACACACAGGTAAGAACCACCAATACCAACGGAGTTTTCAGCGGTCCAGGTACGGGCCGGATTGTATTTGGTGGTGACCAGACGCTGACGCGGATCAACCGGGGTGGCAACCGGTGCACCCAGATAAACATCACCAAGCCCCATCACCAGATAGGACGCGTTAAAGACGATGTTTTTTACCTCATCAATGGAATCCAGGCCGTTAATGCGGCGGATAAATTCCAGGTTGCTGGGGCACCAGGGGGCGTTTTTACGCACTGACTGATCGTACTTCTTGATGGCAGTACGGCAGGCCTCGTCATCCCAGGAGAGGGGAATATGCACAATACGTGACGGCACACTCAGCTCGGCTAACTGCTCAGACAGTGAACGTTCAGCCGCGTGCAGATAATCAATCAGTTCCGTTACCGATACTGTCTGGCTGTCATAATGAATCTGCAGGCTGCGGATCCCCGGTGTTAATTCCCGCACACCCCTGAGCGGATTCTTCTGCAGCCACTGCATTAACGCGTGAGCACGGAAACGCAGACGGATATCCAGTTTCTGCTCACCGTATTCCACCAACAGGAAGTGATCGCCGGCAGCACGGTAAACAATATCATCACCGAATTCTTCTGCACTTAACGTCGACAGAACCGGACTTTCGGCTTTAACCGCTTTCACGTCCGTGACGATGGTTTGCAGTGACTCGATGGCTTTGGTATTCGCGGCTTCGAGTTTGACTGCGTCGTCAATACTGACGGGTACAAAACGGATTTTGTCACCGGCGCGCAGCTGACCCAGTTTCCACAGATCGGCAGTGATCACAGTTGCCGGGCAGACAAACCCACCCAGTGACGGACCGTCAGGGCCAAGAATTACCGGCATATCACCGGTAAAGTCGATGCTGCCGAACGCGTACGCGTTGTCATGCAGGTTGGATGGGTGCAGACCGGCTTCACCGCCATCTTTGCGTGCCCATTCCGGTTTGGGGCCGATCAGGCGCACACCGGTGCGGCTGGAGTTGTAATGAACTTCCCAGTCGGTATCAAAGAAAGTAGTAATGTCGTTGTCAGTGAAAAAGTCCGGTGAACCGTGGGGGCCATAAATCACCCGCAATTGCCATTCACTGCTTAAATCCGGTTGCAGGCCCTGCGGTACTTCCGTTGCCGTAATATCGGCCAGTGCTTCCTGTGTCATGTGCAATACATCACCGGCACGGATCGCACGGCCGCTGTGGCCACCGAACTGACCCAGGGTAAAGGTAGACCGTGAACCCAGATATTCAGGACACTGAATGCCCCCGGCCACGGCCAGGTAGGTGCGGGCACCGCCATTGCGGACGCGCCCCAGAGTCAGCGTCTGACCGGCCTGAACTTCAACAACCTGCCATAAACCAATGGCTTCACCGTCAAGTTTCGCGTCGATGTCAGCACCGCCTAAAGCGATCCGGGTATCCGTGCTGAACTGCAGGGTCGGACCCTGAATGGTAATTTCCAGTGCCGCGGCATCGCTGCTGTTATTCAACAGACGATTCACTAAACGGAAAGAACGGGTATCAAAGGCTCCGGAAGTTGGCACGCCCACATCCCAGTAGCCGGCGCGACCCGGAAAATCCTGAATGGTGGTTTGCGTACCGCCGGCAATGACATCAATACGGGCAGGCTGGTACACAAAATCGTTAAGGTAACGGGTGGTGATTTCACCTTTAGCCAGCACTTCGTCGCGCAGCAGACAACGCAGGTAATCCAGGTTGGTTTCGCAACCGTAAATGGAAGACGCATCCAGTGTTTCCTGCATGGCGGTGAGCGCCTGTTCGCGCGTATTTTCGTGCACAATCACTTTGGCCAGCATGGGGTCAAAGTAGGGCGGTACTTCGATACCGGATTCAATCCAGGTATCAATGCGGACGCCGTCTTTTTGGGCAAATTCCACACTGCTTAATAAACCAGCGGCCGGCTGGAACTGACGGTACGGGTCTTCACCATAAACACGCACCTGAATGGCGTGACCGGAGGGTGTCAGGGTTTTACGCTGTTGATCCAGATCCGGAGACTGGCCGCCGGCCAGAGACACCATCCAGTCAACCAGGTCGATACCATAGACTTCTTCGGTTACACCGTGCTCAACCTGCAGGCGGGTATTCACTTCAAGGAAATAAAACTCGGCGGAATCGGCATCGTAAATAAATTCCACGGTACCGGCGTTGCGGTAGTTAACGCTGCTCAGCAGGCGCTCTGCTGTTGCGTACAGCTGCTGGCGGATATCATCCGTGAGGTGTGGTGCCGGACATTCTTCCACCACTTTCTGGTTACGGCGCTGGCTGGAACAGTCGCGCTCACCAATGGCCAGCGCTTTACCCTGACCGTCACCGAATACCTGAACTTCAATATGACGGGCGCGGGCAATGAATTTTTCGACGAAAACACCGTCGTTGGAGAAGTTGTTGGCGCCGAGACGTTTTACGGTGGCGAAGGCATCCCGCAGCTCCTGTTCGCTGTAACACAGCTGCATACCAATACCACCGCCACCGGCAGTGCTTTTCAGCATCACCGGATAGCCGATTTTACCGGCTTCCTGTGCTGCGGCATCCACTGAGCTGAGCAGATCGGAACCCGGTGACAGAGGCACATTGTTTTTTACCGCCAGATCCCGGGCCTGGTGCTTAAGACCGAACAGGGTAATCTGTTCTGCCGTGGGGCCAATAAAGACGAGACCTTTTTCTTCGCAGGAACTGACAAACTCCGCGTTCTCACTGAGGAAGCCATAGCCGGGATGAATTGCCTGAGCACCAGTCCGGGCAGCGATTTCAAAAATACGCTCCATGTTCAGGTAGGTGTCACGCGCCTGGTTATTGTCCGGAGTATCCGGATTGAGGCATACGGCTTCGTCAGCCATACGCACGTGCAGACTGTTGGCATCGCAGTCAGCGTAAATGGCAACAGACTGAATGCCCATTGTTTTCAGCGTGCGGATGATACGTGTTGCAATGGCACCACGGTTGGCAATCAGAACTTTGGTCAACATACGTTATACCTTGTCCGGGTCGTCCCGGTGGATACTGCTTCAGCAAAGGTCGTCCTCTGCCTGAGATTATTATGTGTTAAACCCGGGTTATTCCCATACCAGCACTTCGATGGGCGTCGGGTTGTAGGCGTTACACGGGTTGTTGAGCTGCGGGCAGTTGGAAATAAGAATGACGGTATTCATCTTTGCTTGCAGCTCTACATATTTTCCGGCATCAGAAATGCCGTCGGCGAATGTCAGGCCGCCTTCTTTCGTAACCGGCACATTCATAAAGAAGTTGATGTTGTGGGTGATATCGGCTTTATCCAGGCCGAATTCTTCATGTTCGGCAATGGCCAGCATCCAGCTGTCACGACAGGCATGCATGCATTTCTTTTCCAGCGAATAACGCACCGTGTTGGAT
The DNA here is from genome assembly GCA_002314145.1 of Thalassolituus sp. UBA1087. Lineage (GTDB taxonomy): Bacteria > Pseudomonadota > Gammaproteobacteria > Pseudomonadales > Oceanobacteraceae > Venatoribacter. The sequence goes on from DCCG01000023.1 coordinate 15,446, forward strand.
TCGGTGGCACAGGCACCACCTAAGGTATCGTGACGGCCACAGGTATCCGCAACGATTTCCAGCAGCGGGCGGTTTTCATTGGTCATCAGCACTGAACCTGCGGTCAGGTATACGTTACCCTGTTCGCGGATAGTATCCATGGCACTGTAGCGTTCGCTGGGATCATCGGCATTGTAGAACAGCGTATCCGCTGCCTGATTACCTTCAAGATCAAGGATGCGTACGGTCTGACCGGCTTCAATACGGTGAATAAAATAATCACCGGCCATCACGGTTTCGCGGAAAATAGCCTGTTCCGGCTGAAGAGTGCTTTCTTTAATCATGGTGTTGTCTCCTCTCAGGCTTCGCAAAAGTTGTACAGGAAATTATTTTTAAAACCGCGCTGATTTTCTTCGCAGTGGTTTTTGCAGGCGTCGTCGTCAGCAACCGGTTTGGCTTTGGCGAGACGGTAGTGAACCGGACGGAAGGGGTATTCTTCAGCATTATTCAGCGGGTGAGGGCAGGTGTGCAGAATGACCAGGGTGTCCATCTCAAAACGCAGAGTTACGGAATTCCCGGCTTTTGAAGCGCCATCAACATACGTCATGTTACCCTCGTCATCGGTTTCAACACGGCTGAATAAGTTCAGGTTGGCGGCCATGTCTTTACGGTTAAGACCATATTTGGCCAGCTCGACCAGAAAGCTGTCGTAGCCATTTTTAGTCCAGCCGTTATGGGCTTCCTGGTAGGTTTTTAATGCCCACTTTTTCAGCAGGTTTTCTTTATTGAGGTTGCCACACACACTGTCGTGCCAGCCGCAGTCGTCTTCAACGATGGAAGCAAAAACACGCCCCATGTCGGAATACAGGCAGTTACCGGCGGTTAATTTAAATGTGTGCTGCGCTTTCAGGGTGTCCGGCGCATTGTATTTTTCCAGCAGATCGTAAGGGTTGTAGAACAGCATGCCGACATTGGCGCCACCTTTGACATCGGTCAGCGTCAGCAGAGTGCCTTTCTTTACCCGCATGGACCAGTGGCAGCCACCGCCTAAGGTATCTTCGTAAACGGGTTCACCCAACATAAATTGATTGTGCATAACGACTCCTTAATGATGGCCTGAACTGCAGGAATTGAAACAGGAATGAGCGGAGCACAGTCTGAGAATACTCAGGCTCCGGGAAGAAGGTGTAATCGATAAATGATTACTGTGCATAAGCGTCCTCTCAGGTTCACGGTTGCGGATACAACGATGATGGAATTCAGTTCGTCTGAACCACCATCCTGTTGATCTCCCGGGCTTTTATCCCGCCGTGTAACCCTTCCAGTACGCTTCTGGCTGGTCGGCCACTCTCGGTCCAGTCGCTGCTCTGCAGCCGGAACCCTAGTGCCCCTCTTTGATGGACAACGGATAACCTTGTCCTGTACCGCGTAATATTACTGGTTATCGCCGTCTTGCGATAACGCCCATAGTATAAAGCGAACTTTGTGCCATTGTACAAGCCCTCATCCCTGATGCGTTAAAAGCGTCCCTTTCTGGCATTTTGTGTTCTTTTACGGTGCGTTATCGGGCTGTCGCGTCTTGTTTTGGGGCGTTATGGTGGTGATTTACCCGAAGATGGTACGGCGGTATGGCCAGCTGATGACCAGCAGGGGCTGACCGTCAATTGTCCGGAAAATTATTTCTGTACGCCGGCGGTGTTGTAAAACGTCTTCTCAGCCTTTATTCCGTATGGCTTGAGTTCTTCCTGACGACTTAGTCAGCTTTTTGTATCCAGGCGATAAAATAACCGCCTTCCTTTTTTGTGGCACGCTTGGTGCTTTTTCCAGTATTACCAAAATTAAAAACGGTAATACCGGGAGAAACCAATGAAAATGAAGAAACGTATGCTGGGTTCCTTATTTGCCGGACTGCTGATGGCGGGCAGTGCGCTGGCAGAGCCTCTGAAAATTGGTTACAGCGACTGGCCGGGATGGGTTGCCTGGGAGATCGCGATTGAGAAGAAAATGTTCGAAAAAGAAGGCGTAGACGTTCAGTTTGAATGGTTTGACTACGTGGCCAGTATGGATGCATTTGCTGCCGGTCAGCTGGACGGTGTGACCATGACTAACGGTGATGCCCTGGTAACCGGTTCTACCGGTGCCCGCAATGTGATGATTCTGATCAACGACTACAGCGACGGCAATGACATGATCGTTGGTGCCCCCGGGATTGAGTCACTGAAAGATCTGAAAGGCAAAAAAATCGGTGTAGAGATCGGTTTTGTTGATCACCTGTTGCTGCTCAACGGTCTGGAAAAAGCCGGTATGACTGAAAGTGATGTTGAGCTGGTCAATGTACCTACCAATGAAACGCCTCAGGTTCTGGCTTCTGGTCAGGTGGATGCCGTGGGTGCATGGCAGCCAAGTTCTGGTCAGGCGCTGAGCATGGTTCCGGGCTCCAAGCGTATTTATTCCAGTGCCGATGAACCGGGTCTGATCTACGACGTACTGGCCGTGTCTCCGACCAGTCTGGCGGCTAACCGCGACGAGTGGCAGAAGGTTGTTAAAGTCTGGTATCAGGCCGTGGACTTCCTGAAAGATCCTGAAACCCGCGAAGAAGCGATCAGCATTATGGCGGCCCGCGTTGGTCTGGAACCGGAAGAATACAAAGGCTTTATGGACGGCACTAAAATCCTGACACTGGAAGAAGCGCTGCCCTTTATGAAGAAAGCGGAAGGTTTTAAATCGCTTTATGGTTCAAGCGAAATCGCTGATCAGTTCAATGTTGATAACCAGGTTTATGCCGATAAGCAGCCGGTTGACAGCTATATTGATCCATCTCTGATGGAAGCTATGAAGTAAGCAACAGACACTGCTCTGTTATTGCGCCGGGTAACCGGCGCTCTTCCCCTGTTTGTTATATGCCTGATATTGCAGGCAGGGGAGCGTTTTGTTCTGACGTTGTATATCGTCTGATCACTGCCTTCTGCTGCCGGTATAACGGCGAAGGAATAAGGCAGTAAAAACAGCTTTACGAATATTTTAAAGGCACTGTTTATGTCATTGTTTTCTGTAAATAAACCATTAGAACCACGCAGCCGGACTCTGGTTGCTCTGATGAGTTTTGGCCTGCCAATTCTTATCTGGTGTATGGTCAGTTATGTGCCTTTTATCTGGCACCCGGATATGAAGGTAACAGACCCGGGATCAGTCAGTTATTTCCGCAGCGATATGCTGGTGGATAAAGAAACCTTTTATAAAGAGCAGGAAAAAGCACAGGCCAATAATGCCGCTGTGCCGACCGGCGAACCGGCGAACCCGGTTTATCTGCCTGCTCCTCATGAAGTGGTGACAGCGTTTTATACCGCCTTTACCACTGAACCCAAGCGCCGCAGTGAAGCCTGGCTGCATGAAAGCCTGTGGAGCAGTATTCAGGTCATTTTCTGGGGCTTTGTGATTTCCTCTATTATCGGAATACCGCTGGGCATTCTGGCCGGAACCTATGACTTTTTCTCGCGCCTGTTTGAGCCCTTTATTGAGTTTTTCCGCTATTTACCGGCACCGGCTTTTGGTGCTCTGGCAGTCGCTGTACTGGGGATTTATCAGGCGCCGAAAATTGCCATCATTTTTATCGGTACCTTTTTTCAGCAGGTTCTGGTGGTGGCCAACACGACCCGAAAACTCGATCCGGCGCTGCTGGAGGCCGGGCAAACCCTGGGGGCGGGTAACCGTTCCATGCTGTTCCGTATTGTGGTGCCGGGCATTCTGCCGGACCTGTATCGCGATATCCGTATTCTGCTGGGCTGGGCCTGGACCTATCTGATCGTAGCTGAACTGATCGGTACCAGCTCCGGTATCACCTGGTTTATTACCCAGCAGGCACGTTATAAAAATTTCGACAACGTGTTTGCCGCCATCATGATGATCGGCATCCTCGGACTCACCATCGATCTGCTGCTGGCCTGGATCGGACGTCGTCTGTTCCCGTACCAGAAAGGCACTAAATAAAGTAATTGGAGAAAACTATGTCAGATTTTAACTTACCCGATTACAAACAGCAGAGCCCGGAAGTCCGCGATCGTTTTGAACGTTTAAAACAACGTCCGGTTACCATGGAAGTAAAGGGCCTGACCAAAACCTTTAACAGTCATCATGGTGAAGTGACGGCATTAAAAAACATCGACCTGAAAATTCATAAGCGCGAATTTGTCTGTGTTATTGGTCCGTCCGGGTGCGGTAAGTCCACCCTTATCCGTATTCTTGCTGGTCTGGAGCAGGCCAGTGCCGGGCAGGTGCTGCTGGACGGCGAAGCCGTGACCCGGCCCGGGCCGGAACGCGGCATGGTGTTTCAGGGTTACACCCTGTTCCCGTGGCTGACGGTAAAACGCAATATTATGTTCGGTCTGATTGAATCCGGTATGAATAAAAACCATGCCGAGGCGGAAGCCCGTGAATGGATTGAGCTGATTGGTCTGGGTAAATTTGAAAACAGTTATCCCCATCAGCTGTCCGGCGGGATGAAACAGCGTGTGGCCATTGCGCGGGCGCTGGCCAACCGGCCGAAAATTCTGCTGATGGACGAGCCGTTCGGCGCTCTTGATGCTCAGACCCGGGCCAAGATGCAGGCTTATCTGATGGAGATCTGGAAGAACATTGATGTCACCGTGTTCTTTATTACCCATGATCTGGATGAAGCCGTGTATCTGGCTGACCGTATTCTGGTGCTGAAAGCCAACCCGGGAGAGGTGCAGGAATTGATTGAAGTACCGGTACCACAACCACGTAACCCGGAGCAGTTTCTGTCGCCTGAGTTTCTGGCAACCAAGAAGCACATTGAAGAGCTGATTCATCCGCCTTCTGAGGAAAGCGATGATGACCATCTGAATCTGGTACGTATGGTTCCGGTGAACGACGATGTGGGGAGCGTGTTCTGATGTATGAATTAGCCAATATGACCTGGGAAGAAGTGGCCAGCGCGGTAAAGCAGGGGGTGCAGACCGCGGTACTTCCGGTGGGTGCCACCGAACAGCATGGCCCTCATATGGGATGTGGAATGGACAGTGCGATTGCTGACACTCTGTGTAAAAAAGTGGCGCAAAACAGCGAGGTTATTCTGCTGCCAACACTGCCTTATGGCTGCTCTGTCGGTCATTCAAAGCGCTGGCCAGGCACCATGGCGCTGAATCCGAAAACCATGATTGATGTGATTTCCGATCTCGGTGACTGGGTGCAGTCGTCCGGTATCCGCCGTCTGGTGCTGGTGAACGGTCATGTGACCAATGCTGCGCCACTGCGCTGTGCGCTGGAAATTCTGCGTGCCCGTCACGATGACTTAATGATCGCCCTGGTGCACACCGCGCAGATTTCTGAGCGGGTGAAAAAAGCCCACCATGATGATGCAGAAGACTGGCACGCCAATCATGCCGAGACCGCACTCATGATGGCGTTGCATCCGGAGATTGTGCGCGAAGATAAATTACAGCAGGCCGATGATCCGGACCGTACGGACGGGTGTGTGTTCAGTCATCCGGTTAACCGCACCAGCAAAAACGGGGTAACCGGTAATCCATCCTCGGCCACAAAGGCCGATGGGCAGCAGTTATTTGACTGGATGTGCGATGACCTGACAGCCTTGCTGAATAAAGCCATCAGCGAAGAACCGCCGCTGAACCAGAGTTATAACCACAGCATTCTGGACGATGCTGTTCTGTAAAACAGACAGGGAGTCAGACCATTGACTGGTCAGCCATTGAACCGCAACCCGTGTGCAGAACAGTGGCAGACCGCAACATCAGCCCCGGTGTGAATTTCAGCGGCTAAGCCGCCCATCAGGGCTTAAAACCAACCCCGGCGAAAATCTCAGGCTAGCCGCCCTAACGGCTCAGTCGGGTCAATATCATGTTAAAAGGTAAAAAAAATGATTGAGACCAAAACCGATGCAGAAATCAGTGCAATTCAGCAGGCTCTGCAGGATCGAGGTGTAAAATATTGCATGGGTACGTACGTGGATATTCACGGCGTACCTAAGGGCAAGGTTGTACCGATTTCCCATCTTCATCATATGGCTCACGGTTCTGAGCTGTATACGGGCTACGCACTGGATGGCTTAGGGCAGGCGCCGAACGATGATGAAATCGCCTCCGTTCCGGATCTGGACCACATTATTCAGCTGCCATGGCAGCCGGAAATAGCCTGGATGCCGGCCGATAATACTCTGTATGGCGAGCCTTACCTGCTCAATACCCGCGTATTGCTGAAAAAAGTCCTGGAAGAAGCCAAAGAAATGGGCTTCGGTATGAATCTTGGGATTGAAGCTGAAGTCTATCTGCTGAAGAAAAACGAAGACGGTACGCTGGAAATTCCGGACCCGGACGACAAGCTGAAAAAGCCCTGCTATGACACCCGCTCTTTCCTGAGCAATTTTAAATGGCTGGATAAAATGGTCACCAGCATGAACGACCTGGGTTGGGACGTTTATTCATTAGATCATGAAGATGCCAATGGTCAGTTTGAATTCGACTTTAACTATGCCGATGTGGTGACCACCTGCGACCGCTTTACCTTCCTTAAACTGATGGCCAAAGAATACGCCAAAGAAGAAGACCTGCTGGCGACGTTTATGCCTAAGCCGTTCTCTAACCGTACCGGTAATGGCGCGCACTTTAATATGTCGCTGTTTGATCTGGAAAGCGGCGAAAACCTGTTCCAGTGCAAGCCGGAAGATGATCCTCACGGTCTGGGACTGACCAAACTGGGTTACCAGTTTATCGGCGGTATTCTGAAACACGGACGCGCTCTGTGTGCGGTATTTGCACCAACCGTGAATTCTTATAAGCGTCTGGTCCGCCAGGGTGATATGCCATATTTTACCTGGGCGCCGGTATTTAATTCCTTCGGCTCCAATAACCGGACTAATTCGGTGCGTGTGCCGATGGGCGGTGGTCGCTGCGAATCCCGTAATGCGGATGGTGCGGTTAACCCTTACCTGGCGGCGGCGCTGGTATTGGCAGCCGGCCTGGAAGGTATTAAAGAAGGCATAGATCCGGGTAAACCACAGGAGAAAAACCTGTACGAACTGACCGAAGAAGAGCGTGCAGAACAGGGCATTAATTTCCTGCCGCGTACGCTGTTTGAGGCGATCGAAGCTTTTGCGGAAGATCCTTTTGTGGAGCAGGTTCTGGGAACTGAACTGCGTAATGAATTTATTCGTTACAAGCAGGCCGAGTGGAATGAATACCACACGGCGGTCAGTGCCTGGGAAACTGAGCGTTACAGTCACCTGTTCTGATCGGGTTAACCGGGGCCGTATGGCCCCGGTATCTGCCTGGCAGCAGGGTAAGATGGAGTTGTTATATGAGCAGTAAAGAGAAAATCAGCCGCATCAGTATTTCCATGCCGGAAGCGCTGCTGGACGGGCTGGATGAGATGGTCAGTAACCGTGGCTTTGAAAGCCGCTCACAGGCTATCTGCGATATGATTAATCACCAGATTAACGAATATCGTGCGCAGCTGGGCACGGAAGTCATGACAGGTACGGTGAATATTGTTTATAACCACTCCACGCCGGGGCTGAATAAACGCCTGCACGACCTGCAATATGAATATCTGGATGAAGTGATCTCCAGCCTCAATGTGAACCTCACCAATACCAGCACTCTGTCGATTATTCTGGTGCAGGGGCCTGCCAATCAACTGAATATGATTGCCGATAAAATGATCACGCTGCGTGGCGTGGTGTATGGCCGTCTGTTACTCAATTCTTATATTATTCCGCCCATTCATCCGCTGCCGCCCAGAGGTGGCTGAAGTAGCTGATTTCTGTCATTCAAACAATGGGCAGGGCGGATCAGGGCGTACTCTGACCACGGATAAAGCTTTGCGGCGGTACACCGAAATGGCGCCGGAAGGCTGCCACAAAAGCACTGCTGCTGCGATACCCCAGTGAGTGGGCAATGGCGGCGCTGCTTTCACCTTCCACCAGACGGTTAATGGATTCCAGCAGTTTCAGGCGCGTACGCCATTGCTGAAAACTCATGCCGGTTTCTTTTTTAAATAATCTTTCCAGTGTCCGGATACTGGCACCGCTGCCCTGGGCCAGGGTATCGAGTTTCTGATTATTGCCCGGCTCCCGCACCAGTGTATGCATAACTTTATGCAGGCGTCTGTCCTTTGCACTGGGTAAAAACAGTGGCGCTGGTCTGAGCTGGGCCAACTCATTCAGCAGCAGGCTGATGGTGAGCTGCAGGCTCTGTTGCTCTGCTGCTGGCAGGGCGGTTTGTTCCCGCAGTGGTTTTTCATAATGCAGAACGCGTAACGCCAGCTCGCGCATCAGCGCGGTGACTTCCAGCACCTGAGCAGTATCCGGCAGCTCGGCGCAGGCGCTGGGGTCGATATAAAGATAACCGGCGGAGGCATCGGTCAGCGTAGCCACCTGATGGCGTTGATTTCCGGGAATCCAGACCGCGTGAGTGGGCGGCACAATCCAGCTGGCGGTGTCCGTTATCACCCGGATGGCACCTTCCACCGCCCAGACGATCTGACCGCGCGGATGACGGTGACGGCGTACCCGGTAACCTCTGGGCTGGCGATGGGCGTAACACAGCACAGGCCGATGTGGGTCCTGTATGTAGCCGGCGTTAACCGGTTCGCCAAGTGTCGTTTTTACGATATCCATTGTCAGATTGTAGCCTTTCTGAAGCCCTTTGTTTATGGACAATAGGGGCACCAGCCATCAGTTGAGTATGAATCTGTGCAGTTTCTCCGCCATCCCGGCCGTTTATTCGTGGTTATTGTGTTGTTCCTGGCTGCTGCCGTGCTGATCTGGCAGCCCGGTGATCTGTCGCAGATGCAGAGCCGTACCGCGGCGATTGTAATGATGACCCTGGCGTTGTGGGCCACGGGAACACTGCCGGAATTTCTCACCGCGTTATTGTTTTTTCTGGCCGCAGTATTGCTGCATATCGCAGAACCGGTGGAGATATTTGCCGGCTTTGCTTCCACCGCGTTCTGGCTGATTTTTTCCGGCATGGTGATTGGCATGGCTATCCGATCGACGGGATTGGGCCAGCGCATTGCGGGTTTTCTGGGGCAACATCTGGACCGCAGTTACGTCCATCTGATCGGCGGTCTGATGCTGGTGTGTACCTTACTGGGTTTTATTATGCCGTCGTCCATGGGGCGTACCATTATGATGGTACCCATTGGTCTGGCGCTGGCCGAACGCTGTGGTTTCCGGCCGGGGTCGCGCGGGCGCATCGGCATTGCCCTGACAGTGGCCATGGGTTGTCATATCCCGACCTTCACCATTTTACCCGCCAATATTCCGAATATGGTGTTGATTGGGGCGGCCGAAAATATTTATGGCCAACACTTCAGTTACTTTAATTATCTGCTGCTGCATTTTCCTTTGCTGGGGCTGGTCAAAGCTGCCGTGATTGCGGCGCTGATTATCCTGTTATTCCGCGATACCCCGGCGCCGGCCATGGCCGCCGGGTCAGATGACAGTACCGCGGAGGGTGCGGTAGGAGGTGCGGTAGACGGAGCGGCAGAAGCAGCTGACGATGCCCGCAACAGCCGGCGTCAGCAGACGAAACTGATCGCGGTACTACTGACCGCGCTGGCATTCTGGCTGACGGATTCTTTGCACGGCATTTCGCCGGCCTGGATTGGTCTGGGCGCTGCGGTCTTTTTATTGTTGCCCAAAGTGGGGCTGGTGGAGCACAAACAGTTTAATCAGCAGGTTAATGTCGCACTGCTGATGTTTATTGCCGGGGTGCTGGGCGTTGGTACTGTGGTAAATCAGAGTGGGCTGGGACAGATGCTGGCGGCCACGCTGGAATCCTGGTTGCCTATTGAACAGGGGCATGACGCCACGAATTTTTTCTCGTTGGTGGCTATGTCATTTGCGACCGGGATGTTAACCACCTTGCCCGGTGTGCCGGCAGTACTGACGCCAATGGCGGGGGAACTGGCCGGCGTGACGGGAATGTCTGTGACGGCCGTGCTGATGACGCAGGTGATCGGTTTTTCCACCATTCTGTTTCCTTATCAGTCCGGGCCGCTGCTGGTGGGCATGCATCTGGCGGAAGAACCGGTGAAACATCTGCTGCGGATTCTGTTACCACTGACGCTGATCACGCTGCTGATTCTGGTGCCGCTGGATTATCTGTGGTGGCAATTGCTGGGAATGTTTTGAAGCGCCTGAAGGGACGCTGTGAGCACAGCGTCCGGGCCAGTGGTTAATAAGAAGGCAGCACTCTGTGCTGTTGTGCACCGTCAGGCGTTAAATAAGAATCTGTTTATAGCGTGCCAGTGTTGGTTCTTCTTTCCGCATCCATTCGATAGCGTCTGTGCTGCAGGGCGTCGCGGCACTGAAATCAAACTGCGGATACCAGCTGTCGATACGGAAGCGGCGCTCAATATTGCGGCCATCATGGCGGGTCTGCTGCAGCACAATGTCTGCCTCATCAGAGTCCATAAAACCGCTCAGGTCGATTAATGGTTCACCGCAGCGTTCGCTGTTGAGGGCATGCACCACACGGTAACCCTGCTGGCTGTTGCCGACGCCAATTGAGGTTTCAAAATCCATCAGGCGGTGACGCTGTTCTGCTGTCAGCGAGGGATCGGCGATGACATCACACAGCAGGGGTTCAGTACTGTGCTGTGCCTGCACTGGCGCAGTTGTCTGTACCGGTTGTGCACGGTCGATCACCAGACCGGCATAGTCACCACAGATAATCAATGCGCCCTGGCGTGGCCGGTGTTCGCCGCTGTCCAGATCCCGTTCACTCTCCAGTTCAAGGCCAATAAGTGGCCCGCTGTTGTTGTTCAGTAAACGCCAGTCTTCGACGTATGCGCCACTCGGGGCAAATTCCACCATGCAGTTGCCGATGCGCTGCAACAGTGCCGGTTCCGGCCAGCGGTTGTGTAACTGATAAGCACAGCCGTCGTGCCAGCTCAGTTGTTGGTTCTGCCATTGGGCGTGCGCATACCAGCCTTCGTAATCAGCCCGCTGTGCCAGGGTTGCGGGAATGGCATAATCTTCCGGTACCGTCTGCAGTTGTTCGGTTAAGCGTGGCAGGCGCAGGTCGATGGTGAGGTTATCAGACTGCAGCCAGAAAACCCGGGTATCAATGTCGGAATAACCATCGGCAAAACTGATGCAGCGGCGCTGAAAGGCGCCCTGCATCCAGGGTGGCACCCGAGTTTCAGTGGTTTTCAGGATGGGCGAGCAGTGTAAAAGATGCATCAGGCTTCTTCCTCTGCTGCCCGCAGTTTACCGAACGTAGCGATGGCTTTACTGGTGTCCGGAAATTCAGCCTCGCCTTTGGCCAGACGCTCTTTCAGGTAACGGAAGGTGTGCAGCGTCTGTGCATACAGGTGGTCGCCGCAGGGAATCGGCGCGTATTTATCGTCCGGGTTACCGGGCAGAGCCGGCAGTACCGGGTTGATGACCACATCATAGTCGCAGCTGCAGAACAGCGGAAAGGAATAACGCTCTTCTTTGACCTTACGTACCCGGTGGCTGGTGGCAATAAAACGTCCATTGCTGAGCACTTCCAGCATATCGCCGATATTAACGACAAAGCAGCCATCGATCACCGGAGCGTCAATCCATTCGTTATTACCGTTCAGAACTTCCAGACCATCGGCGGTTGGCAACAGCAGGGTAAAACATTCATAGTCAGTGTGTGCCCCAATGCCCTGACGATCCTGTGCCTCGGCATTAAAGGGATAATGCACCAGACGCAACTGACTGGGCGGGGTGCTGATCAGTTTTTCAAAATAATTTTCCGGTAGTCCCAGGGCCAGCGCAAAACCACGGAAAAGGGTATTGCCCAGTTCAAAAGCGGCCTGATAATACGCGCTGACGTTTTCTTTAAATCCCGGAAAATCCGGCCATTGATTGGCACCCAGCATAGGGCGTTTATCGTTAAGGTGTGGCAGATCGTAACTCAGATCAAAGGCTTCTTTATGATCGACAGAACCGCCGTAAAATTCTTCTTCACCCTCTGGTACATAGCCTGAATGGTTGTCTGAATAGCCGATATAATATCGCATTTTCTGCTCAGTACCCTGGGCAAAAAAATCTTTGGCTGAGGTTTTCAGACCATCGATTAATTCCGCACTGATGCCATGCCCTTTGATATACAGAAAACCGACCTCGCCGGCGCAGCGGCGCAATTCTTCAGCTACCGTCTGGCGGTCTTTCAGTGAGGATGAATAAAGGCCGGAAATATCGACCACAGGAATGGATGTAAAACTTTGTAACGACATAAGTCAGCTCCATAAGGTTCAGGAAATGACTGGCCGTCCAGTGTGGTGCTGAAATAAAAGATGTATTTCAGCCGGGTCGTCCCGGTATCTGCTACTGTATTTTCGCTATACTTGCGCAGATGTACAGAGAAGTAATTGTTTAATTACATTTTTTTTCATGACGCGACGAACAATGTAAACAATATTTTCTGCCGCAAAACCTGTATTTTGGTCAGCAGAGAATCACCAACGGCCGGTTTCTGCCTTTTACTGCCTTTTATTCTGGAAGCATTATGGGACGCAGACGTTTTAATTTTAAAAACATCAGTAAGGCAGTGATGCTGTTATCGTTGCTGTCTGGTCAGGGCGCAGCGGCGGAGCAGGCGCTGCCGCAGACACTGACCATGGCAGCCACTGAATGGTGTCCTTATACCTGTGGCGATGAAGGAAGTACGACCAGTACCGATCGTCATCCGGGGATTGTTGTGGAATATATCCAGTGGCTGTTGCATAAGCAGGGTATCCGGCTGAAGGTTGAGATTCTGCCGTGGTCCCGGGCAGTGTCAGAAGCCGAGGCCGGTCTGGTGGACGGATTACTGACCGCGGTCCGGGGGGAAGTTAACAGTCTGTTGCTGACTTCCCAACCGACCATGTCGTATCAGAGCTGTTTTTTCGTCGACACAGATAACGCCTGGCAATATCAGGGAGTCAGCTCTCTGGCAGGCATGCATCTGGCTGCCATCGCCGGTTACGGTTATGGCAGCGAGGTCGACGGGTATCTGCTGCAGCATGCCGGAAGCGAAGACGTGGTCACGTTGGTACGTGGACGGAATGGTCTGCAACGGTTACCTATGATGGTAAAAGGGGGCCGCATTGATGCTTACATTGCTGATAAAAATGTCGAAGCCTGGCGTAACCTGTCGTCAGGCGGTGTTATGCCGGTTAACAACGCCGGTTGTATACCGGCAGAGCCTTTTTATCTGGCCCTGACACCGCACAGGGCCTGGGCCGATACCTTACTTGAACATCTGAATCAGTCACTGCAGCAGGCAGACAACCAGCAGCAGCTGAAACGTATTATTGATCAGTACCGCTGACGGCTCAGCGACCTTCCTTACCCAGCTTGCGGCAATAGTCTGACCATTGCCGGCGTTTTTTATTGGTTGAGGTTTTGACGATCGCAAACGAAGAAATCCGCACCGGACGTACGCCACAGAACCCCAGAATAGTACGCCGTATCTGCTGGTGTCCGGGCTGGCGATAAATAAACCGGTAATACCATTTCGGGGTATCCATGGTCACCAGCACCCGCGCCGATTTACCGCTCAGCAATTTATCCCAGAGAACGGAATGATCGCGGTAGCGGAAAGCAAACCCGGGTAAAAACACGCGGTCGAAAAATCCTTTCAGCAGTGCCGGCATGGCACCCCACCAGAGCGGGTATGCAAAGACCAGGTGATCGGCCTGTTGTATTTTATCCTGAAGCGTCTGTAGGCAAGGCTCCAGTGGCTGAATTTCTTTGTAGCCATGATGCAATACCGGATCAAAACTGAGTTCACCAAGCTGAATCAGCTCACAGGGGTGACCGGCCTGTACCGCACCCGCCTGATAAGCCCGGGCAAGGGTCGAGCAGAGACTGTGGCTGTCCGGATGGCCAACAATAATCAGAATACGTGGCATAGGCGATGTTTCCTTTATATGCAGCAGGGCCAGGCGAGTATTGAGTCGTCTCTTATTCTGGCACCACTTATTCTGGCACCACTGGCCTCTGGGAATATGTGATCTGAGCCCGTATGCTGAACAAATTGCATAACAAACATAAGACATCAGTAAATAAAGGCACGACAGGGGAATTCTATGCTGACATCACGTAATACCGGGCTGATGATTGTGGACGTGCAGGGGCGGTTGTCGACACTGATGCATGAGTCCGAAAGTCTGTTTACCCAGCTCCGGATTCTGATTGCCGGTGCCCGCGTTCTGGCGTTGCCGGTCGTATGGATGGAACAGCTGCCGGATAAGCTGGGTCCCACGCGTCCTGAAATCCGTGATCTTCTGGACGGCGACCCCTTTGTGAAAAACACATTCAGTGGCCTGCAGAATGACGCCATTGCGACAGCGGTAAAGCAACATAAAGTGCGCAACTGGTTAGTCGCCGGACTGGAGGCCCATGTTTGTGTGTACCAGACAGTGTGTGATCTGCTGCGCGAAAAATACGATGTGCATCTGGTGACCGATGCCGTCAGCTCCCGTACCGAAGCCAATAAAAACCTCGCGATCCAGCGTATGGAAACCTGTGGTGCACAGCTGACGTCGGTCGAAATGGCGCTGTTTGAGCTGCAGAAAGTGGCACAGGGAGAGCAGTTTAAGCAGCTGATTCAGGTGCTTAAGTAACCGTTGGCTGTTACCGCATGCGATGACCGGCCGGACGGCCGTCGACACGGAAAATCTGCCTGCATTTTATGACAGGGCAGGACGAATGATTAAAACTGCCAGCCACGATTAAAAGTTCAGCTACACTTCGGGGAAACATCTCCGGGGTGAGTTTATGAAGCTGACATTGCAAATGAAACTGATCGCTGCGGCCCTCGCCACCGCGATCACCATTACAGTCATATTGACCTGGCTGTCCTATTCAGAGCTCAGGCACAGCCAGAACTCCGCTATCCGCTCGGAAATCAATGCCCAGGCGAGTTCGTTTTCGCGTTACCTGGAAGCCTGGTCGGTGGACCGGCTCAATATTATGCAGGGGATGGCCCATGCTTTTGAAAAGCATATCGCCGAAAACGGCAGCCTAGACCATCAGAAAGCGCTGGATATTCTCAATCAGGGCCGCGAGTCTGCCAACTTTGGGGTGGACTATATCGGCCTGGAAGACGGTACCATGTATCGGCATCACCCGGATCTTGATAAAGGCAAACCGGATTACGATCCGCGGGTACGGGGCTGGTATAAGGGAACAAAAAGTGCCATGGACCAGATCATTACCCGGCCATACATTGCTGTAACGGGGAATAAACTGGCTATTACCTTTACCGCTCCGGTGATGAAAGATAATCAGCTTTATGGTGTGACAGGTGGGACTTTTTACCTGGAAACCATTATCGCGGATGTTCTGGATATGAAAGTTCTGGGCCAGGGCTACGCCATGCTGATTGATCGTCAGGGCGTGATCAGTGCACACCCGAATGAAGATTTTATTCTTAAAAATGCCAGTGATTTAAACCCGCAGATGAGCGCGGAGTTTATGAACAGTGATCGTGTGAATTCAAAGCTGGTGGATTTTGATATTGGCGGTAAAGACACCAAAGTCTTTTTTAAACCCATACCCAGTACCAACTGGGTACTGGCACTGGTGATGAATAATAATGTACTGACGCAACCGATGAAATCGCTGTTGGCGCAATTACTCATCAGTGCTGCGGTGGTATTGGTACTCACCTGGGGCGGACTTATTTTTCTGATCCGCTGGTTGTTGCGTGACATGAAAGTGGTGTCTGCTGCGCTGCAGAAAATTGCCTCCGGCGGCGGTGATCTGACCATGCGCATTGAAACCAAAGCAACCGATGAAATTGGCGAACTGGCCACTAACTTCAATCGTTTTGTCGAGTTTATGCACGGTATCGTCAGCCGCCTTAACCGGGTCGGGGAAGATCTGGTGACTGAGTCCACCAGTATGCAGGAATTATCATCACGCAGTGCCGGCAGTATTTCAACGCAACAGAGCGAGATAGAAATGGTGGCCACCGCCGTGAATGAAATGACCCAGGCCACTCAGGAGATCGCCGGTAATGCAGCCAATGCTGCCGCTACCTCCCAGGAGACGGTTAATCTGAGCATGGATGGCCGCGAGCAGGTGCGTAAAAGTCAGACGAGTATTAATAAACTGGCCGAAGAAGTGGGCAGAACATCGGCGCAGATTGAGGCACTGGATAACCATGTGCAGGAAATTACCTCCATTGTTTCCACCATTTCCGGCATTGCAGAACAAACCAATCTGCTGGCACTGAATGCTGCCATCGAAGCAGCCAGGGCAGGTGAACAGGGCAGAGGCTTTGCGGTGGTCGCAGATGAAGTCCGGGTGCTGTCGCAGCGCACCCATTCCTCTACGGAAGAAATTCACCGTATGATCACCGTTCTGCAGGAAGCCACAAAAGGCGCGGTCGGCAGTATGGAAATGAGCCGTGAGCTGACGGGCACCAGTGTGGCGGATGCTGAACAGGCAAGTCTGAGACTGGACGAAATTCGTCAGGCGGTGCATACCATCAGTGATATGGCCGGACAAATTGCGACCGCTGCAGAAGAGCAGACCTCGGTTACCCGCGAAATTAACCAGAATACCAATGCTATTAACGATTCTGCAGGCGAAATGGCCACGATTGTGAAGCAAAGTGCGCAACAGGCTGAATCGCTTCACGGCATCAGTGAGAAAATGAAAGCGGATATATCCCGCTTTATTATATAAGGCATGGAGCAAAGCCAGAGTAATGATTAAGAGCCGGGCATATCCCACTGGGTCACACAAGTTTTAATTTAAACTTTTTGCGAGAAACTCCAGGCCCTTGTCTTCATATAGGGGCTTCGCCCCTCTCGCCGGACAGGCTCAACCCCCGACCGCCATGGATGGCGAAAATTCAGGTTTTGCAGGAGCCAAAGCAGGCCCGCTTCGCGCTTTCTCTGACGAGCCTGTTTTATGGCAACTTCTTTGCCTTATTTCAATATTTAAGACGAATCTGAATTTCATGTCTCTGACTAAAATTCAACGATTGAGCTGTATTGAAAAGCGGCATTGCGGGCACTGGTGTCCCACAAATTTTTATTTAAACTTTTGCGAGAAACTTCAGGTCCCTTGTCCTCATAGAGGGGCCTTGCCCCTCTCGCCGGACCGGCTATCTCCCCGCTTCGCGCTTTCTGGCTCGT
>DCCG01000005.1 GCA_002314145.1 Thalassolituus sp. UBA1087
TTATTTTCCGCATGGACCACTAGCTATACGCTCTCTATAAAAATAGGTTGCGGTCTTCTTGGTGTGCTTTGCATACACCCACTTTCCATTCTCTTTCAATAAAGTTGTGCCCCACCTTGTAAGCCTAGCTAGCTGTACATACGGGGTTTCCTTCAATATCTCAATGAGTGCCAATCTTAGGTTTTCGTTATTATCAGGAACTATAACGCTTTTCGGTTCGATAATGTTGGTTTCGGAATTTCTCTTTAATGCCTCGGAAAGCATTAAATGCTCCTCCATAAGCCTTCTTTTTCTAACTGTTACAGTTTTCTCTACTTTTAGAATTAGTGAAGACTTCGAATCACTAGCGCTTCGATCAGGCATCAAGTTGCTTATCAAAGAAGCATTTGCCTCCTCTGCAGCTTGAACAGCTTCATCAAGCGTATTATAAAAATCAGCCTTAAAGCTTTCACCTTTTTTTAGATAACGTTTAAACCACCCTAAGCTACCATCCTTTTTAAGCTTGCACTCACACATCAGATACCCGCACCCCCTCTCAAACCATGGCTCAGGAAATAAAGCAAGTGTAGGCAAACCATATCCAGGTAGTTGTGATTCTTTAATCATCGAGAATATTACCTAATATAAAGTGGCCAGATAGCCGAAAAAATATAACAGTTTTATTTATGCGCATGCTCATTTTGCCAGCGGCCTTTCACTCAGAACCTACCACTAACCCGTTGATTCTTCTGGGTTGTTCCAGGTTTATTGTACAAACCTTAGCGGCGTAAACGCGCATGCGCATTAACGCCCTGTCGGCTTGCACATTAATTCCGGCCGTCATCACTGAATCCTGATACGAATCAAGTACTTGTAATATCCATCCTGTGGAAACCGTGCCTGTACAAAATGGCAAAGCGAGCACGAAATACCTGTACATTGCCAATATACTGTACGGCACTGACAGTTGAGTCAATGTCCAGGGACGCCGGGTGACCAGGCCCGTCCGGGCCGCTGAAACAGCTCCTGCACGAATCCACATCCTCAATTGCAGCTTAAGCAGACCCTGCAGATTTTCTCACGCCCACGAAACCCTGCGAGACCATCCTGTCACCCGTCTTGGCAAATCTTTGCTGCACCTGTATGGTGCGCGCCGCCATCATTGGCGGGTCAGTCTGGCACTGACTACCCTGAAACCTGTTGCTGACGGGCAACCCTGTTCCTGTTCCTGTTCTATGGAGACTCTGATGATCAAACGCCTGTTATCCCTGTGTGCTGCGATTCCTGTTCTGCTGGCGACCAGCCTCGCCGCCCACGCAGAAGAGAAGACGCTGCATATCTACAACTGGTCGGACTATATCGCCGAAGACACCATTGAGCAGTTTGAGGCTGAGACGGGTATCGATGTGGTATATGACGTGTACGATGCGAATGAGGTGCTGGAAGCCAAGCTGCTGGTCGGTAACAGTGGTTACGATATCGTTTTCCCGACCGCGCGCCCGTTTGCCCAGCGTATGATGAAGGCCGGGATTTTCCGCAAGCTGGATAAATCTCAGCTGGGTAATTTCAGCAATCTGTCACCGGTGATCCTGAAATCCCTGGCGGATATCGATGCCGGTAACCAGTATCTGATGCCTTATATGTGGGGCAGCTCTGGCATTGGCATTAATGTGGATAAAGTGAAAGCCATTCTGGGTGATGATATGCCATTGGACAGCTGGGACCTGCTGTTTAATCCGGAAATCACGGCGAAGCTGAAAGGCTGTGGCATCGCGCTGATGGATGATCCGATTGAGGTGTTTGTGGCAGCACGCCTGTATCTGGGTAAAGACACGGCGGATTTCAGCAAGAAAGCCATTAATGAAGCCAGCCAGGCCATTGAAGCGGTGCGCGGTGATATTGCTTATTTCCACAGCTCCAAAACCATCAGTGATATGGCCAATGGGGATATCTGTGTCGCCCATGGATATTCCGGCGATATGCTGCAGGCCAAAGACCGCGCGGCAGAAGCGCAGAATGGGGTGCATATCGAATATCTGGTACCGCAGGAAGGTGCGGTGGTGTGGAATGATGTAGCCGCCATCACGAAAGACGCGCCGCACCCACAGGCGGCGCATCAGTTTCTGAACTTTCTGATGCGCCCGGAGGTGATGGCGAATATCACTAATTATGTGGCGTACGCCAACGCCAATGCTGCTGCAACACCCCTGGTGGATGAGGAGATCCGCAATAACCCGGGGATTTATCCGTCGCAGACAACCCAGGATAAGTTCGTGGTCATCAAGGAAGCGACCAACCGCGAAATCCGCTCTATGAACCGCGCCTGGTCACGGGTAAAAAGCGGGCGCTGATCTGACGCCAGTGCAGCCATACCAGAGTGGTATGGTTGCTTTCTGTTCGCTACCCGCTACAGAGCCAACAGTTTTTCTTTGATCGCCATCCAGCCAGCTGGCTCCTGAATAATGGCATCAACATCCTCAGGCGCCAGTATTTTTGCAAAGCCGTAATGGCGGAACAATTCATATAATATTTTACAGGCGGGACCGTCATCCCCTCCGGTTTCGTAAGCTTCCGGGTGCACAGTGGGCGGCAGGTTGTTTCTGGCCTCGCTTCCCACAGCATAATTATTATGAAATTTCTCTGACACAGGAACACCCAGTACAGCCTTTGCTTTAGCAATACGCTGCTCCTGGAAAGCACGCCAATGAAGCTCAAGCGCCGCGGCTACACAGGCTTCGGACTGGCCAATTTTCGCATCAATTTTCACGGCATAAGCCAGCAGCCCGGTAATAGCACCGATTCCCGGAATCAAAGGAATCGATGCACCAGTCAATTTACACCCTTTAGTGAAGCGCTTGGTCTCTTTCGCTTTGATTAACACCGTCAGCCAACCAGCAATGGTATTGCTTTTTGGCAACAGCTTTTTCGCCATATCGTTGAACACTTTCAGATGTATACGGGTCGAATGAAATGACTGACCGTGCAGAATAATGCCCGTCACGTTCACATAGGTGAATGGTTTAGCCAGCGCACCGGCCAGGCCAGACATCGAAGAGCCTATTTTTTTCTTTTGTGCTCTCTGAACATACATTAAGGTTTTGGGAGAAAATTTATCACCCGTCTGATCAAAGCCATGCAACGAAAAGTACGGATTATCTTTTGTACGGTTGGGTTTCTGCCTTTCAGAGCGTTCTTTTTTTCCTTCTTTGATGGCTTCTGCGGCTTTATAAGTAACACCACCAATTTTGAAGTTTTCAGCCACTGCCGCGTAATGCTCAGCATTATCGGCCAGCTCCCCGACGCCAAAATCCACATCGGCACAAACAACCTCAATGAAGCCCCAGATAATATCCTGTTTTACCTTAGATAATTCATCCCTTTTAAGCTTCGCAAGCCTGTCATTCTGAGCGTTAATATTATCCCTGAAGGTATCAACGGGTATATGTTCGCCTGGCATAATCGTCTCCCTGAAATACTCTGTAACGGTTTTGCGATCATAGACGGGGATTATTTCAGAATGGTGATAGTTTCAGGTGAACATCTGATTGGAAATGGACTATATCTTATGAGGAAAAGTATCTGATCGTTGTTATTTGATAATCCGGTATATTCTATCTTCCGGGTCTGATATTTTTATTGCGATATACACAAAATAATGTATATAAAAAAGACACAGCATCTATTTTCTGACGATAGCGCCAGCATCACCAAAAAGAAATTCCGATACAGCTTCAACAATCTGTTGTCTGTTTGTTTTATGGTGGAATTCCTTACTATTCAGCGCTTCAACATAAGCTTTGAATGTCGGATCGGCGGGCGTACCTGGCGTTGGGTAGAACCCCAGCTGGTGCATAGTAAATTCAGGCCTGTAGCCAAAGGTCGCCAGCCCCATCAGCTCCCGGGCAAAGACCCGTGGAATACCGAACTTCGGATCATATATCATCTGCTGGTTGTGATGAAAAAACTGCCGCCAGGTTTCTTTCGGGTCTCCATTACCGGCTGCTTTAATTTTCTCCCAACTGGAGGCTTCCGATTCGGTTAACCCCAATACAAATCCCTGACTTCCTGTGATCGCACCTATGATCAGCGCATCATTTAACAATGGTGTCCAACCCTTTTCACTCAGAATTGAGTTCGCTTTGGTTGGGCCACTATACCTGGGGTTTTCCACTTCGCTGCGTGGTCCTTCACGCCTGTACTGTTCCCGTAAATCGCGTTTTGCCTGGTGCAGAATGGCCCTGGTTTCTTTGTCCTGGATACCGGTTGCACCGGTTACGCCAAAATTCCTGACATAGTATTTATCTTTACGGATTTCAGTGCTGCCCAACACTGTCAGCTTAAACCGGTTGCGGGACGTCGCCTCGTACAGCCGCCAGGCATATCCGATATAGGCTTCCATATTATCATTGTCCAGCCAGCTGACTTCCCATTTCCCTACCCAGGCATTCTGAGACCGATAGAAGTACTTCACGACATTCGTAAACTGCTGGCGAAACTGAGCCTCGGTATACATAAGCAACTCTCAACAATACGGTCAGGGTAACCGGGCGGAGAAGGTAGCACCGGGGATGTTACGGCGACAACCCGACAGATGTCGGGTAAGACCCGTGGCAGCACTGGCTCCTGTGCGTTTCAGCCGCTAAAGTAACAGCAGATATCCAGAGAGCACAGATACACCTATGAACTGCCCCGCGTCCCTCGAACATCACTGGCAAGCCACTCAGACGCACCTCACCGAAGACGGTGCCCGCCACGGGCTGGACTGGCCGGCGTTGTGGCAATCCCTGTCAGAGGAGCAGCAGGCCAGAGCCTGTAAGGTGCTGACCATCAGCCAGTATGTGGCGGAGGCGTTGCCAAGAGAGCCGCAATGGTTTGCCCGGGCGCTGGCATCCGACGCCATGGCAGAGCCGCTGACGCGCGGCACCATCAGCCACTGGCTGGATGAGCTGGCCGCGGATGCGGACAGCGAAGACGACTGGCACCGGGCACTGCGTATTCTGCGCCGCCGCTGCATGGTGCACATCATCTGGCGCGATATTCTTCGCCTGGCCCCTACCATGGAAACCACCCGTGCGTTGTCGGATCTGGCCGATGAATGCGTGGTGCGCTCCATCGCTTTTCTGGGCGAACAGCTGCAACAGCGCTATGGCAAACCCATGGCGAAGGTGGCTGGCAATGAGCACAGTCAGGAAGAGGATGAAGAACAGCAGCTGCATGTATTGGGCATGGGCAAGCTGGGCGCCTACGAGCTGAACTTAAGTTCGGATATCGATCTGATTTTTGCTTATCCGCAAAGCGGCAATACCACCGGCCCGAAAGTGGTGACCAATCAGGAATACTTTATCAAGCTGGGGCAGAAACTGATTCAGGCGCTGGATAAACAGACCATTGATGGTTTTGTATTCCGCACCGATATGCGCCTGCGCCCTTATGGCCAGAGCGGCCCACTGGTGATGAATTTCGCCTCGCTGGAGGAATACTTTCAGAATCAGGGGCGCGACTGGGAACGCTACGCCATGGTTAAGGCGCGTATCATCACCGGCGAAGATAACCTGCACGCCCGCGAATTACTCGGCATTCTGCGGCCCTTTACTTACCGGGTGTATCTCGACTTCAGTGCCTTTGATTCACTGCGTTCGATGAAGGCCATGATCAATGCCGAAGTACGTCGCCGCGGGCATGAAAATAACGTCAAACTGGGCGCCGGTGGTATCCGTGAAGTGGAGTTTATTGTGCAGGCGTTTCAGCTGATCCGCGGCGGTCAGGATAAACCTCTGCAGACCCGCGAATTACTGAAAGTGCTGGCTGTGTTATCCGGTGAAGGCCTGTTGCCGGCCCACGCCTGCGATGAATTAAAAACCGCTTATTTATTTCTGCGTGATACCGAGCATGCCATTCAGGCGTTAAAAGATGAGCAGACCCAACTGTTACCGGAATCGGACGATGAACGTATGCGCATTGCCTGGGCGATGAATTTCGACCACTGGGAAACATTCACCGCCGAGCTTAAACAGCAACGGGAGATCGTCAGCCATCACTTTGCCCAGATCGTTGCCGGTGATGATGACGAAGACGTCAGCGAAGAAACCGAGCAGGTATGGACCGATCTCTGGCTGAACGAACTGGACGAAGAACACTACGCTGATTTTCTTGAGCAGTATCCCTGCGCCGCGTCTGCGGCCGTGCGCGAACAGCTGGATAAATTCCGTCAATCCCGCGCCGTCCTGCATATGCAGCCTATTGGCCGCGAGCGGCTGGATGCGTTAATGCCACAACTGCTGCGTGAGCTGTGGCGCCGCCATGAACCCACGGATGTTCTGCAGCGCATTATGCCCTTGCTGGAAGCTGTGCTGCGGCGTACCGCGTATCTGGTGCTGTTGAAAGAAAACCCTCAGGCACTGGAACAGCTGATCCGCCTGTGCGAAGCCTCGACCTGGGTTGCTGAATACATCACCCAGACCCCGGTGCTGCTGGATGAGTTACTGACCCCGGAACACCTCTACCAGCTGCCCAGCCGCGCCCAGCTGGCGGAAGAACTGCATCTGCGTCTGCTGCGCATTGATGAGCAGGATCTGGAACAACAGATGGAGCAGCTGCGCCAGTTTGTGCGGGCGCACAAATTACGCGCCGCCGCCTGTGAAGTCATGGAAGCCCTGCCGCTGATGCGCATCAGTGATTACCTCACCTGGCTGGCGGAAGTGATTCTGGAAAAAGTCACCGCGCTGGCCTGGCAGCAATGTGTGCACAAATACGGCTATCCCCGCACCCGCGATAAAGAGATCGTCACTGAGCCGGAATTTGTGGTGATCGGTTACGGCAAAGTGGGTGGCCTGGAACTGAGTTACAGCTCAGATCTGGATTTGGTTTTTCTGCACAACAGTGCATCTATGGGCAGCACCAATGGTGACCGCAGTCTCGACAACGGTGTTTTTTATACCCGTATGGGCCAGCGCATGATCCATATTATGTCGGCCCAGACCCGCTCCGGTGATCTGTACGAGACCGACCTTCGTCTGAGACCATCAGGCAATTCCGGCATGATAGTCGCGTCGATGAAAGCCTTTCAGGAATATCAGCAGAAACACGCCTGGACGTGGGAACATCAGGCGCTGGTGCGGGCCCGGGTTCTGTGCGGCAGCCCGGCGGCGGCAGCGGAATTTCAGGCAATCCGTAATCAGACGCTGGGCCAGACCCGGGATCTGCCCAAACTGCGTGAAGAAGTACGGGAAATGCGGCAGAAAATGAGGGATAATCTGGGCTCCAAAGATACGAGTGGCCAACAATTCCACCTTAAGCAGGATGCCGGAGGTATTGTTGATATCGAGTTTCTGGTTCAATATGGGGTTCTGGCCTGGTCACACCGACACCCAGAGCTGTTAGACGTCACCGATAACATGCGGTTACTGGATGCGTTTGCAGCATGCGGTCTGATGGATTCACAAGATTGTCAGACCCTGCAGGATACCTACCTGACCTACCGAGCCGAAACTCACCGGCGTGCACTGCAGAAACAATCACTGCTTCTGGATGCAGACACCCTGTCCAGACTGAATTTCAGTGCCCGACGCCTGGATGTGACCCGACTGTGGAAACTCTGGCTGGAGCCCGACGCTTAACGGGCAGCAGCCGACAATGATTTTTTGATTCGAATTTAATAGTGAGGTCCTTATGCTACCTTCCATGTCCGACCGCGATGGTCTGATCTGGCTAGACGGAGAGTTGGTTAACTGGCGCGATGCCAAAGTACACGTACTGACTCATACTCTGCATTACGGCATGGGGTGCTTCGAAGGTGTGCGGGCTTACCAGACAGAACAGGGCGTCGCGTCCATTTTCCGCCTGAAAGAACACACCGAGCGTCTGTTCAACTCCGCGCACATTCTTGGCATGCCAATGCCTTTCAGCAAAGAAGAGATTGATGAAGCCCAGCGTGCTGCTGTGCGTGAAAACAACCTCGACGACGGTGCTTATATCCGCCCGATGGTATTTTTCGGTTCCGAAGGCATGGGCCTGCGTGCCGAAAACCTGAAAGTTCATGTCATGGTCGCGGCCTGGGAATGGCCGGCTTACATGGGTGAAGAAGCCAAAACCCAGGGCATTAAAATCCGTACCTCAAGCTACACCCGCCACCATGTGAACATCACCATGTGTAAGGCGAAAGCGAACGGTAACTACATCAACTCCATGCTGGCCCTGCGCGAAGCCGTCGACAGCGGCTGTGAAGAAGCCCTGCTGCTGGATAACGAAGGCTATGTTGCGGAAGGTTCCGGCGAGAATATCTTCATCGTCTCCAAAGGGGTGATCTACACACCGGAGCTGACTTCCTGTCTGGATGGTATTACCCGCCGTACCATTATTGAGATGGCGCAGTCGCTGGGTTATGAAGTACGCGAAAAACGTCTGACCCGTGATGAAGTTTATATCGCGGACGAAGCCTTCTTCACCGGTACTGCCGCTGAAGTGCTGCCGATCCAGTCTCTGGATGGCCGTAAAATTGGTGAAGGCTGTCGCGGCCCGATCACTGAGAAGCTGCAGTCACTGTACTTCAATACCGTTACCGGTAAAGAAGCCTTTAAACCAGAGTGGCTGACGCCGGTTAAATAACCGCCCTGCCCGCTGGTCATAAAAAAGCCCCGGCTGATTGTTCAGCCGGGGCTTTTTTATTTTTTATATTGGCGGCCTGTGGGTCAGGCCGCGCTCTTTATGTCAGCTGCCGTTATTCAAATTTCAGTTCCATGCTCTGCGCCAGCGCCCCCGGATTCACCGGGTTGCCTTCGGCATCGGTGACGCCCTGCAACCATTCACTGACCTGATCCGGATTGTTAAACATCCAGTCACGGGCAGCACGGTCCGGCGGTACAAACCCATTCATCACCTGATCCATAATGGCTCCTTCCATCTGCAGTGTGAACATCAGGTTGTTAAGCAGCTTGCTGACGTTCGGACAATCCGCTGCCAGTCCGGCACGGGTGTTGGTGTATACCGTAGAAGCACCATAATCCGGACCAAAGTAATCGTCGCCACCGGCCAGATAACGGATGCTGTAGGTTTCGTTCATCGGATGCGGTTTCCAGGCCAGGAACACAATCCATTCACCGCGGCGGATTTTACCTTTCACCTGCGCCAGCATCAGACGTTCGGAGGTTTCCAGAATTTCAAAATCCTGCAGGCCGAAGGCGTTGTTTTCGATCATCTGAATGATCAGCATATTACCGTCGTTGCCTTTTTCGATGCCGTAAATACGGCCGCCGAATTTGTCTTTATGTTCGGCGATATCGGCAAAACTGCGCACCCCGGCCTCGTACACATAATCCGGTACGGCCAGCGTATAGAGCGCGCTTTCGAGGTTTTTGGTGACGGTTTTCACCTGACCTTTTTCTTCATAAGGCTGAACGATATCCGTCATGGTCGGCATCCAGTTGCCCAGAAAAACGTCCAGCGAGCTGTCGGCCAGACCCGCGTACACGTCCGGCACAGAACGGTCTGACACTTCGGTGTTGTAACCCAGACGGTCCAGTAACACCTGAGCGATGGCGGTGGTCACCTGCACGTCGGTCCAGTCCACCACACCAAAACGGACGGTTTTACATTGCTGACTCTCAGCCGCAGACGCGGGCACAGACAGCGCGGATGCGATCAGCATCAGGCCAACAGATATCACGCCGCATAACCGGCGACAGACAGAAAAAGTCACAATATTTTCCTCACAGAGACTTCACAACACAGGGCTGTGAACGGTTTCAGACAGATTCGAGAGCCCGGTGTGCCGCACTGAGCTGAGCAAACACCGGTGGCAGCATCAGTGATTCCCGGTCCAACAGCTCTTCCAGCAACTGCTTAAGCGCTGCGCGGTCGTTTGCGGAAGCCGTATCTGCCCAGCGGATCACCGCCTCAGACAGGTCTTCCTGCGGAGAGACGGCCAGCCCCAGCGGGGCCAGTGCCTGATACACGTCGTCGGCATCAATAATGTCGGCATACATCATGGCTGATCACTCCCGGGACCATGGTCCGGTTTTTTATTAATTGAACGTTCAATTTAGTCATATTTTAACAGCGGGCGCTGTCTGTATGCGACACCGGAATTGCTCAAAATCCGTACAATTTACGACAATTGTCAGAACTGAGAAGTGAGTTACGAATACCCACAAGGAATGGAAGGCCAAATACACAAGCCCCCGGTTATATAGCGTGCCAGTCATATCAGGACTGAAAGCCGTCCTGACAGAATGGTTAATGCCGCAACAAAACGGGAAAACGCGCGACCAGACAGAAAGACGAATGCGTAAAAAGGAAACGCAAAAAGGTGCTGCCTCAGCGCACCACCTTTTCCTCTTTCAGCAGACGGTAAACCGCTTCGGCTTTCTCAGTGATGGATTCATTCACCATCACCTGGCCGCCTTTCGACGGTGCCGCAGCAGTCGCCGCTTTAAAGCGCTCAGCAGCACTCTTGCCTTTGGCTTTCGCTTTGCCGATACGCTTCATACGTTTGGCAGCTTCACGCACTTCCCACGCTGAGGTTTCCTCATCGTTGGCAGCATTGCCGGCCGCAGTTTCAATCTGACCACGTTTGGCAGCACCAAACGCCGACTGACAACCGGCCGGCGCGGCGACATCCACGCTGGCAATAAAGCGTCCCGCTACATGCAGCTGACGGCGCTGACCCCGGGCCAGTGCCTGAGTCACCAGATAACCGCCCTGAGCAGCTTCTTCCACGGCAACAATACCGCTGACCAGTGGTACGCCCAGCTGAGCAGCTAAGGCATACGGCAGCATGCCGGAGGCTTCGCCCTGTTCAGTACGCATGCCCATCAGGATGATGTCGGCGTTTTCTTTCTGCAGATAGTCCACCAGCGACGGCAGCACATCCGCCGTGGCCGCTTGTTCAATCACGGTCATGGACGCCAGGCCCATGCCCAGATAACTGCGCAACGCCGGATTAGCGGCATCACCCACATGCACCATATCGAGTTCTTTACCTGCCAGTGCCAGACCCATCTGCACGGCGCAGGCATCCACCTGCGAGCGACGGTCACGGCCGGAGGCCGGATGACGGCCCACGGAAACCAGACAGGCAACATTCAGTTTATGCGACATCCTGATCTCCTTTCTGTGCTGCGCGCTCACGTTCAGCCACGTCCAGTAACGCCGCCAGGAATTCCTGGGTATCGGCAATCACGGTGAGGTCTGCGCGTTTGACCATGTCACAACCCGGGTCGGTATTTACCGCCACCACTTTGTTTACCTGACCAATCCCCTGCAGATGCTGCACCGCCCCGGAAATACCCAGCGCCACATACACCTGGGCAGTAACCCAGCTGCCGGTGGCACCGACCTGACGGAAGCGCGGCAGGAAGCCATCATCCACCGCCACCCGGCTGCCGCCTTCGGTGGCACCCAGGACTCGGGCTGCTTCGTGGTACTGATCCCAGTCGTGAATACCGTTACCGGCGGACAGAATAAATTCCGCTTCGGTCAGCGCGATGCTGTTCGGATCGACGTCCAGACGACCCATATCAGTGATCGCTGCGGATACCGGCAGCAAGGTCGGCGGATCAATCTGAATCGCTTCGTGCCGGGTTTCATCCACCGGTGCCGCACATTCTTCCATCAACAGCAGAATGCGTGGCGTTGGTCGTTCGATATCGGTGAGCTGGCTGCCACCACGGCAGACACAGGTTTCACCATTCACCTGCCAGGCCTGAGCTGCCGGACGTTCGCCCAGCGCAGCGGCCAGACGACGGCCAGTTTCATTGGTGCCCGGCGCCGGATCAGCAAACAGCCAGAACGCCGGGTCGAGCCATTTATCCAGGGCCTGCAGGGCAGCAACCTGTTGTTCCGGCTGATAGCCCTGCCATTCGTCACCATCAAAATGAATCACACGGTCAGCACCGGCCAGGCCGAGATCGGTTTCTTTGCATTCACCGAAAATCACGGCAACCACCGCGGCTTCCTGCGCACCACTTTCACTGGTGAAATCCTGCGCCAGTGCGTGGGCCTGACCGAGCACGTCTTTGTCGTGGCTGGTCAGACGACCACCGGCCAGCGTCATAACGGCCAGCAGGTAGGTCTGCGGATTGTCGATGCGGATCAGTGGCAATTCTTCCACCGCATCGGCGGCTTTACGTGAACCACCCTGAGCGCCGGCGCCATTGAGGTTCAGACGGTCGATACGTTTAATGCCGTTAGGGCCGATAAAACCAACCTGATGCGGATTTTTGCGCAGCAGACCGGATGGGCCTGTGTACACCGCCGGGCTGGACTGCGCGGCAACCGATTCATGCAGCGGATGCAGACGGTTACGCAGAATCCATTCGCGGCGCGGGTCGCGACGTTCGATATCAGACATCAGCTCTCCTCCCCGACCAGATGGGTCACAACGATTTCAGCCAGATCCATGACCTGCGGCAGCGGTTCTCCCTCACCTCCTACGACGCCTTCCAGCATGGCGGTACATTGCTGGCAGCCCACCGCGACCAGCTCAGCACCGGTGGCAGACGCATCTTCCATACGCATATCGGCGATACGTTTTTCACCCGGAATATCCGTAATCGGCGCACCACCACCGCCGCCGCAGCAGCGTGAACGGAAACCAGAGCGTTCCATTTCGGCGATGTCGATACCCAGTGCTTTCAGCAGTGCACGCGGTGAATCGTATTCACCGTTGTAGCGGCCGAGGTAGCAGGGATCGTGATAGGTCACAGCTCCGCCTTTGTATGCACTGACGTTCAGCGCGCCTGTGGTCAGCAGCTCGTTAATAAAGGTGCTGTGGTGCAATACCTCAAAGTCACCGCCCAGCTCGCCATATTCATTGTTTAAACAATGGAAGGCGTGCGGATCGGTAGTGACGATGCGCTTAAAGCCATATTTTTTCATGGTGGCGATATTGTGTTTCGCCAGCGACTGGAAGGTGGCGTCATCGCCTAAACGGCGGGCGACGTCACCCACGTCACGTTCTTCGTTACCCAGTACAGCGAAATCCACCCCGGCCTGCTTCATGATTTTGACGAAGGCGCGCAGGATACGCTGGCTGCGCATATCGAATGCACCGTCACCCACCCAGAACAGCACATCTGCTGCTTTCACATCGGACATCAGATTCAGATTCTGATCCGCGGCCCAGTGCATACGGCTGCCCGGATCGTTACCGCCGGGGTTATCCGTGGCGATCAGGTTTTCCAGGGTTTCTGCGCCTTTGTTTGGCGTGTTGCCTTTTTCCATGGTGAGGAAGCGGCGCATATCCACGATGGCGTCCACGTGTTCGATCATCATCGGGCACTCTTCCACGCAGGCGCGGCAGGTGGTGCAGGACCACAGGGTTTCCGGTGCCACCAGACCTTCAGTAATGGTCTGATCCGGACCACCGGAGGCATTACCGACTTCGATACCCGGATACGGGGAACCGGCGAATTTGGCATCGCTGCCACCGGCCAGGCCCACCACCATATCCTGAATCAGTTTTTTCGGATTCAGCGGCTGACCGGCAGCAAAGGCCGGGCACATGGCTTCACAACGGCCACACTGTACACAGGCGTCGAAGCCCAGCAGCTGGTTCCATTTGAAGTCAGATGGTTTGGCCACGCCCAAGCTTTCGTCATCCAGATTGACCGCTTTCAGACCGGTGGAACGACCACCGCCAAAACGCTCAGGACGACGATGAAACGCCAGATGCAGCGCACCGGCGAAGGCGTGCTTCATAGGACCGCCCCAGCCCATGCCGAACAGCATTTCGCCCGAACCGAAAATAATGCCGGCCAGTAAAATGATGGCCAGCACACCACTGCCAAAACCGTCCGGCAGAATACCCGCCGCCGGTAAAGTGACGATAAAGAAGGTCACAGAGAAGGTGATCAGGCTTTTCGGCAAACGCATCCAGGGGCCTTTGGACAGGCGTGAAGGCGGGTTGATACGGCGGCGGAAAACAAACAGCGCGCCGATAAACATCAGCGCCGTGGTGAGCATTAATGCCCGCGCCAGCCAGACGTTATCGAGGCCGAAACCGTGTACCAGAATCACCAGCAACAGTGACGCCACGAAGCCACCGGCGGTGGCCACGTGGGTGTGCGACATGGCTTTATCACGGTCGACCACATGGTGCAGATCGACCAGATATCGGCGCGGCATGGCCAGCAGACCGGCGATCAGATCGACCTTCTGCGGACGGCCGGCGCGCCACATGGCAATCCGGCGCAGAGCGCCGGCTGCAAACACTATCAGGAACCCGGCCAGCAGCCAGGGCAGTATTTGATCCAGCATAATTCAGCCCTTACGCCGCGTTACAGGTGCATACACAGACGCAGTGCATCATAGATGGCTGCGTGGGTATTACGCTGGGAAACACAGTCACCCAGACGCCACAGGATCATGCCGTCACCGCTTTCACTTAATACCGGCTGCGGTTTGATATCGAACAGGGTTTCCACATCGATCTGACCCTTGTTGCGCGATTCTTCTTTCAGCTCGTAGTACAGGGCTTCATCCGGACGGATGCCGTTCTCGATCACAATCTGATCGACCACGCGTTCTTCCTGCTGACCTGTGTATTCGTTTTCCAGCAGCGCCACCAGCTGATCACCTTCTCGGTAGACTTTTTCCAGCATCAGGTCAGAGGTCATGATGACTTCTTTTTCATACAGGCTGCGGTAGTAAGTCGGGAAGGTGGTACCACCAATGCCCACGCCGGGTTTGATGTCGTCAGTGACCAGCTCAACCAGTGAACCTTTGGAGGCCAGGTAATCGGCCGCCGACATGCCGGAGAATTCACAGATGGTGTCGTACACCAGTACGTTTTTGCCCGGTTCCACTTTGCCGCTGAGAATATCCCAGGTAGAAACCACCAGGCCTTCTTCTTCGCCCCATTCCGGGTTCTGACTGAGGAACGGCGTACCACCGGTGGCAAGGATGCAGACGTCGGCATTGAGACCACGGATCATGTCGGCATCGGCTGCGGTGTTCAGGCGCACATCCACGCCCAGACGATCCAGTTCCATCGCCAGCCAGCGGGTAATACCAGCCATCTGATCACGTTGTGGAGCTTTCGCTGCCAGGGTGATCTGACCGCCCAGCTCCGGCGCTTTCTCAATCAGGGTTACTTTGTGGCCACGCTCAGCCGCAACACGGGCTGCTTCCATACCACCAGGACCACCACCGATCACCACGACATTACGTACCGGGCCGTCGGTTTTTTCGATGATGTGCGGCAGACCCATGTACTCACGGGAGGTCGCAGCGTTCTGAATACAGAGCACATCCAGCCCCATGTACTGACGGTCGATACAGTAGTTGGCACCCACGCACTGACGAATCTGATCGGTCTGATCCATTTTGATTTTGGCGATAAAGTGCGGGTCAGCAATGTGCGCACGGGTCATACCGACAAAATCAACAAAGCCTTCTTCCAGAATACGTTTTGCCTGGTTCGGATCTTTGATGTTCTGAGCGTGAATCACCGGTACTTTAACCACGGCTTTAATACCGGATGCCAGGTGCAGGAACGGCTCCGGCGGGTAGCTCATGTTAGGAATGACGTTGGCCAGCGTGTTGTGCGTATCGCAACCGGAACCCACCACGCCGAAGTAATCCACCATGCCGGTGGCATCATAGTAGGCGGCGATTTTCTTCATTTCTTCGTGATCCAGACCGTCCGGATGGAATTCGTCGCCGGTAATACGCATACCCACAACAAAATCAGGACCAACGGCTTCACGTACCGCTTTCAGGACTTCCATACCGAACTTCATACGGCCTTCGAAAGAACCACCCCATTCGTCAGTCCGCTTGTTCACCCGTGGTGACCAGAACTGGTCGATCATGTGCTGGTGCACAGCAGACAGTTCAACACCGTCCAGACCACCTTCTTTGGCACGCACTGCCGCTTTGGCGAAGTCAGCGATGACGCGCCAGATTTCTTCCACTTCGATGGTTTTGCAGGTTGCGCGGTGAACCGGCTCACGGATACCGGATGGTGACATCAGGTTCGGCCAGTTCTCACCGTCCCAGCGCGAACGACGACCCATGTGGGTAATCTGAATCATGATTTTGCCGCCGTGTTTGTGTACGGCGTCAGCCAGATTCTGGAAGTGCGGAATAATGCGGTCGGTAGACAGGTTGACCGAACTCCACCAGCTCTGCGGACTGTCGATGGCAACAACAGAAGAACCACCACAGATACACAGGCCACAGCCACCTTTGGCTTTTTCTTCGTAGTACTTCACATAACGGTCGGTGGTCATACCGCCGTCTGTCGCATATACCTCAGCATGGGCTGTACTGACGATACGGTTACGGATGGTCAGTTTATTGATATTGAGCGGCTGAAATAAAACATCGTACTGAGACATGGTTCGTTTCTCTCATCTGGCACCGGCACTCACGATTAAAGACCGGATTTAAATTCTTTTATCTCCGCTGCATTCACACACGGAGCTTCACGGATGCAGTAACTGAAATCAGAAGCCTGGCTGCAGTGATTCCCACAGAGCCGCATCGTCTTCTGTTATGACCGGCCGGGTTTCGAAATACCCCACCTCAAAGCCTTCCTGTGCGCCACACTGGGTCTGCTCGGACAGCGTGCGGACATCCAGCCCCTGAGCTTTGGCGATCTGATCAATGGCGCCGGAGAACCAGCCGGTGAACATGTAATCCACCATGCGGTTGACCTTGCCGTACTGATACACAAAGGCGGAGTTTTCCAGGCGCACTTTGCAGGTACCGGCGGCAATATCCAGCTCTTCAGTAAAAAACAGACCCCAGCCGCGCTGCGACAGACGCTTCATGTAATGATCAAAAACGGCATCGCCGCTCAGGCCGTGACATTCGGCTTCTTTTTCACACCAGTAGTAAGCCGATTTGTAGCCCGCGCGATACAGAACCTGCGCGTATTTATCCGCCCCCAGTTCGGCTTCGATGGCCATATGGTTATTAACGAAAAAATGACGCGGCACATACAGCATGGGCAGTGCGTCTGTGGTCCAGACACCGGTTTCGTCGTCGACCTGAATGGGCATTTCCGGAGAGTGATAAGACATGGCTTTTTTACCTGTTAACCTTTTAACTGCTGACAGTCTAGGGATTCGAAACAAAGCAAACGTAACCGGAAGCGACACGGATAAGACTGAAAGCGCAGAAGTGGGATTCAGCAGGAGAATCGTCTGTTTTTCTGCCTCGTTTTAACGGGATAACCCGCACTCAGCACCGGCAAAACAGCGGAGAAAAGCGTCGTCTATGTCGCTGACGTAAAGGGGTCAGCCAGCGGACGCAGAAATAAAAAGGCCACCCGGAGGTGGCAAGAACCATGTTTCAGAGGGTACTTCCTTGAATGGAAACACGCCGGGGGTTATTCACCCCAGACTTCTTTCAACACCCGCACCCAGTTGCCGCCCATAATTTTGGCAACATCCTCAGCACTGAAACCGTGTTTCAGCAGCGCTTCGGTGAGGTTGGGGAATTCGCCCACGGTACGGATACCGGCGGGGTTAATAATTTTGCCGAAGTTGGTTAAGCGGCGGGCATAGCCTTTGTCGTGGGTGAGCCATTCAAAAAACGCCTGATCATGGCCCTGGGTAAAATCAGTACCAATACCGACCTGATCAACACCGGCAATATTGGCAATGTAGGCGATGGCTTCAACGTAATCTTCAATAGTGGAGTTGATGCCATTTTTTAAGAAAGGCGCAAACATAGTCACACCGATAAAACCGCCATGATCGGCAATAAATTTCAGTTCTTCATCGGATTTATTACGCGGATGATCTTTCAGCCCGGATGGCAGGCAATGGGAATAACACACAGGTTTTTTCGATTCCAGAATCACCTCTTCCGACGTTTTGGAACCGACGTGAGATAAATCGCACATAACACCAACACGATTCATTTCAGCGATAATTTCACGGCCAAAATCTGACAGCCCGCCGTCACGCTCATAGCAACCGGTACCAATCAGGTTCTGGGTGTTGTAACACATCTGCACCACACCTACGCCCAGATCTTTAAAGACCTGCACATAGCCAATCTGGTCTTCGAATGCGTGAGCGTTCTGAAAGCCCATCATAATGCCGGTCTTACCCAGCGCCTTGGCTTTTAAAATATCGTCGGTGGTTTTTACCTTCATAACCAGATCGCTGTTATCTTCGATCATCTGGTTCATGTCGGTGATGTTATTGACTGTGTTCTGGAAACCTTCCCACACAGAGACGGTACAGTTAGCCGCTGTCAGGCCACCGCGACGCATGTCCTCAAATAATTCACGGCCCCATTTAGCGATAATTAATCCATCAATAATAATGGAATCATCATGCAATGCCTGAGCTTCGGTTACGCCTGTCATACAACCTCCGGTATCTGATCTGTCCGGTGCCCGTCAGAACTGTGTGACATACAGTCTGTGGCTTACCGGTAATACCTTCGATTTTATCGGGGCCCCCGGGTTTCCGGCGGACCGGAAACGACAGGGCAGCAACCAAAAACGTCAGTGCTCAGAGATAAGTACCGGTGGCACTCATGACCGGACGACCGGCTGAACCGATTTTGACGGAACCAAAGCTTGGCTCAGAGCGCGGTGATGCGCGCTTGGAAGACGGTGCGTCGGCGATATAAAGAGTCTCGCCTTCCAGCACCTCTTCGTAACCTTCGTCCGCTTTCTCATTCCAGGTACCGGCACGTTCCTGACGCGGTGACTGGTTCATGTATTTGCGGTAACAACGGCTGAAATGCGGTGTGGAAACAAAACCACAGGCCGCGGAAATTTCAATAATCGGCATAGTGGTTTGCTTGAGCAGTTGCTTGGCACGCTCAAGACGTAATTTGAGGTAATAACGCGAGGGTGTGCAATCCAGGTAATTGTGGAACAGACGCTCCAGCTGACGACGGGAAATACCGGCGAATTCAGCCAGATCGCACAGCTCAATCGGCTCTTCGATGTTGGCTTCCATCAGTTCCACAATTTCAACCAGTTTGGGCTGGGCAGTATTCAGCAGATGACGCAGAGGAATTTTTTGCTGATCGGCCGGGTTACGCATACGGTCGCAGACGAACATTTCCATAATGGCGGTTGCCAGCACATTGCCGTGATGCATGGAAATCAGATGCAGCATCATATCCATCGGCGCGATACCACCGGATGCGGTGATACGGTCGTTATCGATGGTGAACAGACGGCTGTTGGTATTCACTTTGGGGAAACTTTCTTTCAGCGCAGCAATGCATTCCCAGTGCGCGCTGATGCTGTAACCGTCCAGCAGATGGGCAGCGGCGAGCGCGTAAGCACCGGTGCAGATTCCGCCCAGTACCGTGTGGCGGCGATCCAGCGCCTGCAGCCATTCGGTTTCGGTACGGTTACAGCTGCGGGTGATATCGACCCCACCGACCACAATCAGAGTGTCAAACTCCGGGGCGTCACGGGTGCCATGATCCACTGCCACGGTGATGCCATCACTGGCTTTCACCGGCTGACCATCGGCACTGACCAGTCCCCAGCTGTAGAGCTCACGGCCACTCAGCTGGTTCGCCATACGCAGCGGCTCTACCGCTGACGACAACGCCATCATGGTAAAATTCTGCAGCAATAAGAAACCAACATGAGTTGGTTTTGTGAGCACCTTGAAAGGGTGCTGGGACGGCACTTCATTAGTCATATTATTGCCCCTCTGCTTGTCATCGGTTGAGACCCAACCAGAGCAAAATGCAAGCCAGAAGAGAGGTATAAAAGCCGCACCGATAAAAATAAATACGACCTGAGTACAAAGATGCCTGAAAACGACACCGGCGGGTTCTTAAACGAACATTCAATAAAAATTCAGAGACAGGTTTATCAACAGTGGCCGGAATAAACCCACCCGTTCATCATGGCCATCGACGATGGCTGATGGGTAAAAATGACCATTTTTGTGCACAGTGCTTCCGTACGGAGCACAGCCCCCACAAAGTGTTACTTATTCACCTGCGACAAACGTCTACCTGTTCATATCTTCGTCCTGTTTTGTCTTATTCATGCCCCTGGAACACCACGGTTTTATTGCCATGCAAAAAAATCCGGTCTTCACAGTGCAGCCGTACCGCCCGCGCCAGCGTCAGGCGTTCGGTATCCCGTCCTTTGGCAGTCAGTTTCTCTGCGGTATAGCTGTGATCCACCGCTTCCACGCCCTGGGTAATGATGGGACCTTCGTCCAGATCGTTGCTGATATAATGCGCAGTGGCTCCCACCAGCTTCACACCTTTATCAAACGCCTGATGGTAAGGACGGGCGCCTTTGAATCCGGGCAGTAAGGAATGGTGAATATTGATCGCCCGGCCGCTGAGCCGGTCACACAGATCTTCCGACAACACCTGCATATAACGGGCGAGCACCACCAGCTCGGTATTCGTCTGTTCAATCAGTTTTAACAGTTCTGCTTCCTGCTGCGGTTTGGTGTCGGCCGTCACCGGCAGATGGTAGTAGGGAATGCCGTACCAGTCGGC
Organism: Thalassolituus sp. UBA1087; assembly: GCA_002314145.1. Classification (GTDB taxonomy): domain Bacteria; phylum Pseudomonadota; class Gammaproteobacteria; order Pseudomonadales; family Oceanobacteraceae; genus Venatoribacter. The sequence goes on from DCCG01000005.1 coordinate 20,431, forward strand.
CAGCCCCTGAAAATCCGGATGGTTGGAGACAATGGCGGTGACATCAATCGGCAAGTGTCCGGTCTGGGCGCGATGCAGCAGATCCTGCAGACAATGATCAAAGCGTGACACCATGATCAGGGTGCGGGTCTTTGAATTCACATCGCGTATCCGCCACTGCATGGAAAAGTCATCAGCCAGCCGGGCAAATTCATCACTCAGCTGCTGTATGAATCCTTCAGTGAGTTGCGCCGGGCGGAACTCGGCGCGGATAAAAAACTGACCGTCGGCGCTGTCGTCGTATGTATTCAGCTCAGTAACGTAGCATTGTTTGCGGTAAAGGAATCCGGTAACGAGTTCCACGCTGCCCAGTCTGCTGGCGCAGGTGCCGGTTAAAACAAAAAGTGATTCGGATGACATATCAGTACCCCATAAAAAAACCGCCACTGCAGAGACTGCAGCGGCGGTTTTTTAAACGTAACAAACAAATGAACGCTGCATAATACAACTCAGATTATCTGCAGGCCGTATTCACCGGCTGCATCCTGCAGCCAGAGCGCCAGGTAATCGGAGAAACTGCGGCGAATGATCAGCTCCCATTCGCTTTCCCCGACCCGGCGGATCAGTGCACCGCTTTTGGCGAAAGTGGTACGCACCACTTTTCCGACCGGAAAGCTGGATTCATGAGTATCGTAATGACAGGTTTTCATCAGCACCATTTCAGCACTGTCACCGGACAGCATAAGAATGGTCTGGCCACCACTGACATTCACAATGGAGTAATGGCCGCTGGCTTCTGCCCGCAGCTGTTGTTCAACGCTGAAGGCATCGCTGTTGCTGACGGTCAGCAGCCATTCGTCCGGTGACGTCCAGCGTATAACACGCCCGGAATCGTCACTGACACTCTGCAGCGGCCCCGGCAGGGACATGCCCAGTACTTTTTCAACCGCGGCTTCGAAGCTGCTGTTGCCGGCACTGCGCAATACCAGATGTCCGGCCAGCCCCTGCTCACTGAGAGTCACACCGGCTTCCGCGCCGGTGGTTTTCCAGTGGAAGTTACTCAGCGGGCTTTCGGCAATCACGTCACTGCCGGCGGCCGGTACCTGATCCATCTGTGCAAAAATTTCGGATTGAGTTTCAGCTGCCTCAGACATTCTGGCGGTCTCCTTTTGGATCATAAAATACCGGACTGCAGATTTCGGCTTCCACCACACTGCCATCCAACATCGGGTAATAAACAGTTTCGCCCATACGGTCGAGGCCACCACGGATGGTACCCATGGCGATACTGCGTCCCAGGGTTGCGCTGTAATAACTGGAGGTCACGTGACCCAGCATGGTCATCGGAATGGCCTGTTTCGGATCCGCCACCGCCTGCGCACCTTCCGGCAGAACTTTCTGCGGATCTTTGGTCAGCAGACCCACCAGCTGTTTACGGTTGGCTTTGGTCGGATCTTCACGTGACATACCGCGTTTGCCGACAAAGCTGAAAGGTTTCTGCTGTGCCACTGCCCAGCCCATACCCAGATCGTAAGGGTGCAGTGTGCTGTCAGTATCCTGGCCCACAATAATGAAGCCTTTTTCTGCCCGCAGGATGTGCATGGTTTCAGTGCCGTACGGCGTAATGCCGTACTTGGCGCCGTGCTCCATCAGTTTCTTCCACACATGCATTCCGAAGTTGGCCTGCACGTTGATTTCGTAGGACAGTTCGCCGGTAAAGGAAATACGGAATACCCGCGCCGGCACACCGGCTACAGTGCCCTGACGCCAGTCCATAAATTTAAAGGCGTCTTTATCCAGATCGATATCATCACACAGCTCAGCCAGCAGTTTGCGGCTGTCCGGTCCACCGATGGTCATGGTGGCCCAGTGGTCGGTGACGCTGGTAAAGAAGACTTCCAGCTCCGGCCATTCGGTCTGATGATAAAGCTCCAGCCATTCCAGCACGTGGGCCGCACCGCCGGTGGTGGTGGTCATCAGGAAGTGGTTTTCGCCCAGACAGGAAGTCACACCGTCATCGAATACCATGCCGTCTTCACCACACATCAGACCGTAGCGGCATTTGCCGACAGCCAGTTTGGCCCAGGCGTTGGTGTAAATACGGCCGAGGAATTCGCGCGCATCTTTACCCTGAATATCAATTTTACCCAGCGTACTGGCGTCCAGCATGCCAACCCCGTTGCGCACTGCCAGCACTTCACGGTTGAGTGAGTCCTGCATGCTTTCACCGGCTTTCGGGTAATACCAGGGACGCTTCCACTCACCCACATCTTCAAATTTGGCGCCGTTATCCACGTGCCACTGATGCATGGCGGTGTAACGTTCCGGCACGAAGAGTTCGCGGGCGTTACGGCCGGCAATGGCGCCGAACGTGACCGGCGTGTAGTTCGGGCGGAATACCGTGGTGCCGGTTTCAGGGATGGTTTTATTCACCGCCTGAGCGGTGATGGCCATACCGTTAATGTTACCCAGCTTGCCCTGATCCGTACCAAAGCCCAGCGCGGTATAACGCTTCACATGTTCAATGGCTTCAAACCCTTCACGGGTCGCCACATCAATGCTGGCCGCGGTGACATCGTTCTGATAATCAACAAACTGTTTCGGTGCCCGGGTCATAGGCTGTTTATGAGGAACATAAAACAGCGGCATGGCTTTGCCGACGGACGGCTCATGCACTTTCGGTACGGTCAGATCCGTTGGTTTATCAAAGCCCGCATTGGTCGCCGCCTGAGCGCCGGCACTGAAGCCTTCCGCCAGACATTCAGCAATGCTGTAATGACCCTGAATACCACCGGCGAGCAGTTGTTTCTGGTTCGCTGGCCCGGGGACAAAACCGATCACATCGTCATCCCACACCGGACGGCTGCCGGTATGACAGGACAGGTGAACCACCGGACTCCAGCCACCGGAGGTCGCCACGGTATCGCAATCCAGCGTGGTTTCACTGCCGGCCAGTGACAGCTCAGTGGTCGACAGACGGGCAACGCTGACGCTTTTAACACGCTTGCTGCCCTGCACGTCATACACCACGGAACCTTTAATAACCCGGATACCGGCTTTTTCTGCTGCGGCCACCAGTTCCCCATCCGGGTCCGGACGGCTGTCAACGACGGCGACTACCTGACGACCGGTATTGGCCCAGTCAATGGCTGTCTGATAAGCGTAATCATTGGTGGTCGCGACCACCAGACGGTTGCCCGGCACCACGCCATAACGGCGGATATAGGTGCTGACCGCGGAGGCAATCATGCAACCGGGAACATCATTGTTAGCGTATACCAGCGGACGCTCATGGGCGCCGGTGGCCAGTACAACCCAGCCGGCACGCACACGATGCAGACGCTGACGGGTCAGGCCCTGAGGCGCGGTTTCACCCAGATGATCAGTCTGACGCTGATGAATGGTGAGGAAGTTATGATCGTGATAACCGTTCACCGTGGAGTACGGCAACAGCTGCACGTTATCCATGGTGCGCAGACGGGCGACGGTTTCTGCCACCCAGTTGCTGGCCGGCTTTTCGTTGATCCAGTCATTGCTGTGCAGCAGTGCACCACCGAATTCCGCCTGCTCGTCGGCGAGAATTACCCGGGCTCCGGCTTCACCGGCCGCCAGGGCCGCCGCTAAACCAGCGGCACCGCCGCCCACCACCAGCACATCACAATGCTGATTCAGGTGATCATAAGTATCCGGATCTTTCTGTTTCGAAGCGCGGCCAAGACCGGCTGCTTTACGGATGTATTTTTCGTACGTCGGCCACAGAGACTGAGGTGACATAAAGGTTTTGTTGTAAAAACCCGGAGGCATCATGCCGCCACCGATTTTGCCCAGGTAAGCCATCACGTCGAATTCGACTGTGGGCCAGCCGTTGGTGGAGGCGCACTCCAGACCGTTATAGAGTTCCTGTTGTGTGGCGCGCACGTTCGGGATCTGAGCGGCTTCACTGGCACCTAACTGCAGTACCGCATTCGGCTCTTCTGCACCGGCTGCGACAATGCCGCGTGGACGCGCGTATTTAAAACTGCGGCCGACAATATCAATACCGTTTGCCAGCAGTGCGGATGCGACGGTGTCGCCTTCGTAACCCTGGAAGGTACGGCCGTTAAAGGTAAAGGTCAGGGGTCTGCTGCGGTTAATGCGGCCGGCGTCCTGTACTCGGTTTGGCTGTGTCATTTGCTACGCCCCTTACTTCTCTGCAGCGACCACGGAAGGCTGCTCGCCAATTTTATAAGTTTCTTTAATTTCATAACTGACGGTGTCACGGGTCATGTTAAAAAACTTCCCGCAGCCGGCAGAATGTACCCAGAGTTCATGATGGAGACCTTTGGGGTTTTTACGGAAAAACATGTAATTCCCCCACTCTTCATCACTGCAGGCTTCCGGATCTTCCGGGCGCTTGATATGCGCCTGCCCGCGGGCACTGAATTCTTCTTCTTCGCGGTATTCGCCGCAGTGAGGACAAAAAATACATAACATAACGATTGTCTCCGTATCAGTGAGCCACGGCAGCGGCGCCGTGCTCATCGATCAGCGCACCATTGTGGAAGCGCTCAATGCTGAAAGGTTCTGCCAGCTCATGGGCTTTACCCTGAGCCAGCGTCGCGGCGAATACATGACCGGAACCCGGTGTGGCTTTAAAGCCGCCGGTGCCCCAGCCACAGTTAAAGAACAGACCTTTAACCGGCGTCGCACTGATGATCGGACAGGCATCCGGTGTGGTATCCACAATGCCGCCCCACTGACGGTTCATGCGCACACGGCTGACTTCCGGGAACATCTCCACAATGGCCTGCACCGTATGTTCAATAATGGAGTAGGAACCACGCTGGCCGTAGCCCAGGTAAGAGTCGATACCGGCACCGATCACCAGGTCGCCTTTGTTGGACTGACTCATGTAACCGTGCACATGGTTAGACATCACAACGGTATCCAGTACCGGTTTGATCGGTTCTGATACCAGCGCCTGCAGCGGGTGCGACTCGACCGGTAATTCAAAGCCGGCCATCTTCGCCATCACACCGGAATGTCCGGCAGTCACACAGCCCACACGGTCGGCTTTAATGACACCGTGCTGTTTGGTTTTCACGCCAACAATGGTGTTATTTTCAATCACCATATCGGTGACTTCGCAGTTCTGGATCAGATCCACACCGCGCATTGCCGCACCACGGGCATAACCCCAGGCCACGGCATCGTGACGGGCGTTACCGGCGCGGCGCTGAACCGAGGCGCCGAGAATCGGGAAGCGGGTTTTATCGGAACAGTCGAGCAGCGGAATTTCGCGCTGCAGCTGTTCGGCGTCGACCATTTCGTTGTCTACGCCGTTGAGGCGGTTGGCGTACGTCAGCCGTTCGTTATCGCGGATATCCTGCAATGTGTGGCACAGGTGATACACACCCCGCTGGGAGAACATCACGTTGTAGTTAAGATCCTGCGACAGGCCTTCCCACAGTTTCATGGCGTGCTCATACAGGTGAGCTGATTCATCCCACAGATAGTTGGAACGCACGATGGTGGTATTACGGCAGATATTACCGCTGCCCAGGTGGCCTTTTTCCAGCACAGCAATATTGGTTATGCCATGCTCTTTCGCCAGATAATAAGCCGTTGCCAGACCATGACCGCCGCCACCAATAATAATGATGTCGTACTTTTTCTTGGGTACCGGGTTTTCCCACATACGGGGCCAGTTTTCATGGTGACTGACCGAGTTTTTAAATAACTCAAAAGCGGAATATTTCTGCATAGCAAATGCCACCTCTTAAAGCATAAAGCCGGGTTTAAAAAATTTCTGTCTCAGCATTCAATAACATTCACGGCCAGACCACCGCGCGATGTTTCTTTGTATTTGTCCAGCATATCGCGGCCGGTATCGCGCATGGTGCGGATCACTTTATCCAGTGATACAAAGTGAGTACCGTCACCACGCAGCGCCATGGATGCAGCGTTAATCGCTTTCATCGCTGCCATGGCATTGCGTTCAATGCAGGGGACCTGAACCAGACCACCGATCGGATCGCAGGTCAGCCCCAGGTTATGTTCCATACCAATTTCTGCCGCGTTTTCGACCTGTCCCGGCGTACCACCGGTGGCCTCTGCCAGACCGCCGGCGGCCATTGCACAGGCAGCACCGACCTCACCCTGACAACCGACTTCTGCCCCGGAAATAGACGCGTTTTCTTTAAACAGAATGCCAATCGCGGCGGCAGCCAGAATAAAATTCACCACGCCTTCTTCATCGGAGTTGGGGCAAAAATTAATGTAGTAATGCAGAACGGCGGGAATAATGCCGGCCGCACCATTGGTGGGTGCGGTGACCATACGGCCGCCGGCAGCGTTTTCTTCATTGACCGCCAGGGCGTATAAATTTACCCAGTCCATGGCGCCCAGAGATGGCGTAATCATGTCCATGCGGGTACGGTTTTTCAGCTCGCGGTAAAGCTGGGCTGCACGGCGTTTTACTTTCAGTCCGCCAGGCAGGATGCCCTCCTGGCTCATGCCGTTTTTGACGCAGTCTTTCATCACCTGCCAGATGTGCAGAATGCCGGAGCGGATTTCCTCTTCGCTGCGCCAGCACTTTTCGTTTTCCATCATCACCTGAGAAATACTCATGCCGGTGTCGGCACAGATATCCAGCAGTTCCTGTCCGGTGCGGAAAGGGTATGGCAGACGGGTATGGTCTTCGACAATACGGTCTTCACCGGCGGCGCGGTCGTCGACGACAAAGCCACCACCCACGGAATAATAGGTGGATAACATCAGGCTGTTACCGTCTTTATCCCAGGCTTCGAACGTCATGCCATTGGCGTGATACGGCAGCGTCTGTACGCGGTGAAAAATCAGATCGTCCTGTTCGTTAAATGTCACCGCATACTGACCATTAATTAACAGCTCAGCGTTGGCACAGATTTCATCAGAACGTGGATTGATCAGCGCAGGATCAACCGTATCCGGCTGATAACCTTCCAGTCCCAGCAGCACTGCCGGACCGGAGCCGTGTCCTTTACCGGTTGCACCAAGGGAACCGAACAGCTGCACCTGAATACGCTGAGTCTTTTCCTGCAGGTTCTGCTGGCAGAGTTCTTCGGCAAACAGACTGGCAGCTTTCATCGGACCCACCGTATGAGAACTGGATGGGCCAATGCCTATTTTCAGCATATCGAACAGACTGATCGCCATGATCGTGCTCCGTAAAAAACCGAATAAAAGCGAAAGGATTTATCCACAGACGGATCGCCTGCAGATAAACCCTTTCTCAGTATTAACCGTAAGCCGGGAACTTCTTACACAGGTCCTGAACTTTTTCTTTCACGAGGGCAATCACTGCCGCTTCGTCCGGCGTGTTGATGACAGACAGAATGTCAGCAATCCAGGTGGCCAGTTCACGGGCATCGTCTTCTTTCAGACCCCGGGTGGTGATCACCGGCGAACCGATACGCAGACCCGAAGTCACGAACGGGGACTGAGGATCATTCGGTACCGCGTTTTTATTCACGGTAATGGAGGCTGCCCCCAGAGCGGCATCGGCTTCTTTACCGGTCAGTCCCTGACGGATCAGGCTGAGCAGGAACAGGTGGTTTTCGGTACCGCCGGATACCACATCGTAGCCGCGCTCCATAAACACAGAAGCCATCGCCTGTGCATTTTTAATCACCTGTTGCTGGTATTCTCTGAAGGCTGGCTCCAGCGCTTCTTTAAAGGCAACGGCTTTGGCTGCAATCACGTGCATCAGCGGACCACCCTGACCGGCAGGGAATACTGCTGAATTGAGTTTCTTTTCCAGCTCAGGCTGTCCTTTGGTCAGAATCAGACCACCGCGCGGACCGCGCAGGGTTTTGTGCGTAGTGGTGGTCACCACGTGGGCGTAATCCATTGGGTTGGCGTACAGACCCGCAGCCACCAGACCAGCAACGTGTGCCATATCGACAAATAAATAAGCGCCGACTTCATCCGCCAGGCGGCGCATACGTGCCCAGTCAACCACCTGTGAGTAAGCGGAAAATCCACCCACAATCATTTTTGGTTTATGTTCACGTGCCAGCGCTTCCATTTCTTCGTAATCAATTTCGCCGGCATCGTTCAGACCATACTGAACTGCGTTGTACAGTTTGCCGGAAAAAGAGACAGAAGCGCCGTGGGTCAGGTGCCCGCCATGCGCCAGGCTCATACCCAGAATCGTGTCACCGGCATTACACAATGCCATGTACACAGCCGCATTGGCCTGAGAACCTGAGTGTGGCTGCACGTTGGCATAGTCAGCGCCAAACAGTTCTTTGGCACGATCAATCGCCAGCTGTTCAACAATGTCCACGTACTCACAGCCGCCGTAATAACGCTTGCCGGGATAGCCTTCCGCGTATTTATTGGTCAGCTGGGAACCCTGCGCTTCCATCACCACCGGGCTGGTGTAGTTTTCGGAAGCGATCAGTTCAATATGATCTTCCTGACGGGCAACTTCCTGCTCCATCGCTTCCCACAGTGCTGGATCATAATCGCGGATGCGGTCCTGTTTATTGAACATCTGAATTTCCTCTGCTGCTGCGCTGCTTTTTCAGCGGCCCTGATGCAAGGCTCCGGCCTTATTGCCGGAGCCGTTTGAAGTTGAAGTGATACTATAAGTTAACCCTACAACCAGAATGACCATTTACGGCCCGGCCATGCCTTTTTACGACAGTGCCTTAAAGGTCAATTTCCACGTTGGATTGAGGCACGCTGCAGCACGACAGAATGTAGCCTTCAGCCACATCTTCGTCGGTGATACCGCCGTTATGATTCATGGTGACTTCACCGGAAGTTTTCAGCACTTTACAGGTACCACAGATACCCATACCGCAGGCTTTAGGAATATAGACACCCAGTTTATTGGCTGCGGCATGAACTGTTTCCCCTTCCGCAATCTGCGTACTCATGCCACTTTTGCTGAGCGTCACGGAGAACTCTTCGGCGCTTTCGGCAAACTCTTCTTCGGCTTCGATAAATGTCTCGGCCTGAGAGATGGCCTCTTCTTCGACTTCCACCGGTGTCGCACCAAAGGATTCGTCGTGATAGCGGCTCATATCAAATCCGGCTTCACGCAGCATGGCTTTGATGGCACGCATATAAGGCTCAGGCCCGCAGCAGAAGATTTCCCGCTCCATAAAATCCGGGGCAATAATAGAAAGCTTCTGATGATCCAGATAACCGCGGTGGCCGTACCAGACAGACCCGGGGGCGGTGCGCTCACAGATCAGGTGCAGATGGAAATTACTGACGCGGGAACTCATCTGTTCCAGCTCACGTTTATAAATCACATCCTCAGGCGTGCGCGAACTGTGAATAAAGCAGATATCCGCTTCGGCATTGGTATCAAACAACCAGCGCGCCATGGACATCACAGGTGTAACACCCACACCACCGGATAACAGCAGGACGCGCTCAGACGGGTAGTCAATACAGTTGAAGTTACCCACAGGTCCGTGCACGGCAATGACATCACCTTCATTGAGGTTGTCATGCAGCCAGTTAGACACCTGTCCACCCACCACGCGTTTGACTGAGATACTGAAAGAGTAAGGCGTCGAGGGTGAACTGGAGATGGTGTAAGAGCGCATCACCTGCTGGCCATCGATCTCCAGCTCCAGCGTGACGAACTGGCCGGGCTTAAAGAAGAACAGCATCGGCTGCTCAGCCATAAAGCAGAAGGTAAGGACATCCTGGGTTTCGCGGATGATACGTGCACAGCGCACAATATGGCGGCCGTTTGCCCAGATCGAGGTATTCACTTCCAGCAGGTTGCTGTTGATGATATTCGAAACGTCAGACTCAGTCATGGTGAACTCCGAACAGTAGTTATTAAAAGAAACATCAAAGCACCCGGAAGCGGATGTGATGCTGGCATTCTGCTTGGTTAATAACGACAAAACTTCTCTGTTTACGACATGCATTTGTTCAACCTGCCCACAGCTGTTTTCAGCAGCGGTCTTTTAGTCGAATTTCATACTGGCCGCGTCGTAAACAGACAAATCCGGATGCGCGATTTCTCCCACTATTCCCCGTAATTGTTAAGGATAAGAACCGGGCTCCGGGAGGCTGTCTGTTAACGAGAACCGTTGCCCGAAACATTTCTCAGGCATGATGTTTTTACCTATTGAGGATTAGTTGATGAATGAGACCGACCTGCTGAATATCACTTACAGCAATTACAAGGATGCACGTAAAGGTCTGGAGACACTGTTGACTGAACGTGACAAGACAAAATCTCTGCCACGCCCGCTGTACAACGACCCGGATATGTTCCGCGCGGACATGGAAGAAGTTTTCTATAAAGAGTGGATCTTTGTTGGCATGAGCTGCGAAGTACCCGGCAAAGGCGATTACTTTACCGTGGATATCGGTCAGAACCCGGTACTTATTGTCCGTGATGGCGAAGGCGGCATTCAGGCCTTCTTTAACGTCTGCCGTCACCGTGGTTCACGGGTTTGCCTGGAGCACCGTGGCAAGGTCGCCAACCTGGTCTGCCCTTACCACCAGTGGACCTATGATCTGAAAGGTAACCTGCTGTTTGCCGGCAGCGAAATGGGCGATGCGTTCGACATGAAAGAGCACGGCCTGAAGCCTGCCCACGTTAAAGTCGCCGGCGGCTTTATCTTCGTCAGCCTGGCGAAAGAGCCACCAGCCGATTTTGATCCTTTCCTGGCCACACTGGAAGAATACATGGCGCCTTATGATATGGAGAACACTAAGGTCGCGGTGGAATCCAACATTATCGAAGAAGCCAACTGGAAGCTGGTCATTGAAAACAACCGCGAATGCTATCACTGTGCCGGCTCTCATCCGGAACTGCTGAACACCATTCTGGAATGGGACGATACCAACGATCCTCGCGCACCCCAGGACTTCCTCGACCATTATCAGCGCCAGGCAGAAGAGTGGGATAAAGAAGGTATTCCTCACAAGCACGAAGACTTCGGCAGCCTGCGTAACCGTATTGTGCGTATGCCACTTAAGGAAGGCACCCAGGTGATGACCATTGATGGTAAACCGGGTTGTGAAAAAACCATGGGACGCATTCAGAACCGCGAACTGGGCTCCATGCGTATTCTGCACCTGCCCAACTCCTGGAACCACATGCAGAGTGACCATGCCATTGTTTTCCGGGTACTGCCGATCTCTGCGCAGAAAACCCTGGTGACCACCAAGTGGCTGGTCAACAAAGATGCTGTTGAAGGTGTGGACTATGATCCGGAGCGCCTGCGTCAGGTGTGGGATGCCACCAATGATCAGGACCGGATTCTGGCAGAAGAAAACCAGAAGGGTATTAACTCAATTGGTTATGAACCCGGCCCGTATTCTGAAACCTTTGAATATGGCGTGATTAACTTTATTAACTGGTACGCTGATACGGTTCTTAAAAACCTCGGCTGACCGCAAGGACAGCTGCCCCCGGCAGCTGTCCGCCCTTGCCGTTTTTCTTTTCCCTGCTCTTCTTACGTAACCCTGCCTTCATACTTCGCCCGTTCTGCTCCGTACAGACGCCCGGACCTCCAACCCTTTATTGATAACCTCAGGCCGGACAGCAGAGCGGACAAAACAGCTGAAAAATATCTTGCTATATTTTTCGTTTTTTACACTGAGGTCTTTCTTTTTATTTTTCGTTTTCATTATTGCGACCACCACCTGCCCGATTGCGACACACTGATATATTCGCGACACAGGCAATTGACCCCGCCGCCCGGACTGATCAAAGTAGAGAGGCAAGGTGCAGAAGAATGGCAAGTTGCAGAGTAGCAAGGTAACGGAGGATAAAGGCAATGACTGAAAAATTAAAAAACGATTTATTGACCGGCCCCGCAGCAATGACTGACAACCCTATGGGAGCTGCCATGCCCGGAGTGACAGAACCCCCTGTCGCGGAGACGGCAGAGCATCAGTCTGCAGACAATACCGCTCCGGGCTGGTCTGACCCGGTACGCCGGGCCTACAAATACAGCTACAGCGCGCTATACCTGAATGTTGATATTTATCTGTAGAGCGGCGGTACGTCGCAGACCGGGTACCGGTTCCTGAATACCAACATCTGAACACCAGGGCCTGAAGAGCAACAACAGAAGGACCGGCAACAGAATAATCAGCGTCTTCTGTTGCGGGTCCTGAGGATAGCGGTCAATACAGTACCAGACCGGTATGGGTTGCATAGCTGGTGCAGCGGGTGGCGACACCATTCACCCATCGGGTTTCGGTATCCTCACTTGTGCCGGTGAGAGTGTAGCGGCTTAAATTCAGAGTCAGTATCATTTCACTGTCGAGCTGATAATCCACCGCCCGGATGTCGGCATCAATAATCACCTGATTGCCATTAGCAAGAATAAAATTACCACGCACACCCGTACCGTAATCGACCTGATTATTCTCCCGGTCGAGCACCAGGTAAGTATCCATGGGATCAGTGGCAGAAGAACAGTCGGTAATCGATTCTTCACTGTATTTCGTTTTAATTTTCAGCAAAGACTCGCTGCTTTTCAGCCCGGCAGTTTCACGGTTAGCGTCTGTCACTCTGAGCGTAAAGGCACCGCCACCGTGATAGGCGTCAATATGGATATAATAATCCTGGGCGGCATCCGCATTCAGCAGAATCAGCTCGTCAGAGTCCTGGTCGTACACCGAATCCCACTGCCCGGCTGACGACTCAATGTACATATCCAGATCATCCGCGTCACTGTCCAGCTTAACGAGGATAAAACCATCCTGCGCAGGGCGGAAGGTCAGCATCATTTCACTGCCCTCAGCGATGTCCGCCGTCGCCAGTGTATTAACGCCAAACACGCTGCCGTGGGATACCGCGCGTGTCGTCAGTTCAGGCTCGGTATCCGGAAAAGCCTGAGCACCGCCGCTGTCCGGCAACGAAGGCGGTTGTTCATCATTCTCCGGGGTTGCTGTGCTGCTGCCACCACCGGAGCCACCACAGGCCGTCAGCGCGAACGCTGTGAAAACCAATCCTGCAACCCGTACTACTGTATTAACCGTCATACTCTTTACCTCTCTGTCTGTATCAGATTCCGGCAAAGCGTACCCGCCTGGCGTTTTTTTCAGGCTTCTGACAAGCTTGTCAGGGGTCATTAAAATCCGCGCAATATCGCAGCTGCCTACAGTCACGCCGGCTCTGGGTTAAACTGTGGGGATTCCTGATGAAGTGATGGTCTGAACACTATGTGTGAACTCCTTGGCATGAGCGCCAACACCCCAACCGATTTATGTTTCAGCTTTACCGGCTTAACCCAGCGTGGCGGCAATACCGGTCCACACAAAGATGGCTGGGGCGTGGCATTTTATGAAGGTAAAGGTGTGCGTCTGTTTCACGACCCACAGCCGAGTTTTTCTTCCCCGGTGGCCAGTCTGGTACAGAGCTATCCGATCAAAAGCAAAACCGCTGTGTGTCATATCCGCCAGGCCAACGTGGGTGATATCTGTCTGGCCAACACGCATCCTTTTGTGCGCGAACGCTGGGGGCGTTACTGGGTATTTGCGCATAACGGCCAGATTGAAAACTTCAGCCGTCAGCCCGGCCCCTGTGAACCGGTGGGCGACACCGACAGCGAAAATATCTTCTGTGATCTGATGAACCGTATTCATCACACCCTGCCACGCGACGCCATGCCACAGCAGCTGGCGGATGTGCTGGTCGGGCTGGCACAGGAATACGCCGCTCAGGGCGTGTTCAACTGCCTGCTGAGCAATGGCAACTGGCTGTTCACTTACTGCTCCACCAAAATGGCCAGCATTACCCGGCGCGCGCCGTTCGGCCCGGCGCTGCTGAAGGACGCGGATCTGACGGTGGACTTTGCCGCTGAAACCACCCCGGATGACGTGGTCAGTATTATTGCCACTGAACCTCTGACCACGGATGAAGCATGGGACATTTATCAGCCCGGTGACTGGAAGCTGTGGGAAGACGGTGAAGTAGTGGCCAGCGGTTCATCGCCCGCCTGACGCACAGAGTCAGGCTTCTTCCTTGACGTTCATTTCGTGCATCAGCCATTCCTGAAAGGCTTTCATGCCCACGGTTAACGGCCGGTGTTTGCGATACACCAGATAAAAGGCTTTGTGGCTGTCGAGCGGGATATCAAACGGCACCACCAGCCTGCCGGACTCCACTTCCCGTGACGTCAGAGTAATATCCGCCAGGGCGATGCCCAGGTTATCCAGTGCCGCCGCCGTGGCCAGATGGCCATTGGATACCGCGAGGCTGTTCTTCGGCGTCATAAAGCCTGCGCCGGCTAACTCCAGCCAGTCATCCCATTCATGTTTACGCTTACTCACGTAGATCAGCGTGTGATGGCGCAGATCTGCCACCTCTTTCAGCGGGTGCGGCCCGCGCATGCGCTGCGGACTGCACACAGGCACCAGCGTCAGACGGCGCAGGTAGTGCATTTCAATATCCTGCCATTCGCCGTTACCGAAGTAGACCGCCATATCGGTGTTGGAGCGGCTGAAATCAATCAGCCCCAGTGAGGTATTAATCTGCAACTCCACATCCGGGTAGAGTTCCTGAAATTTACTCATGCGTGGCATCAGCCAGCGGATCAGGAAGTTCGGCGCCACGCTGATATTCACCACATTGGTATCCAGATTACTGGTCAGACGCTGGGTCGCGACTTCAATTTCATCCAGTGCATGCTTCACGGCCACCAGATACTGCTCTCCGGCGGAAGTCAGCTCCACCTTACGTTTAGACCGGCTGAACAATGAAACGCCCAAGTATTCCTCAAGCGTCTTAATCTGGTGGCTGACCGCCGACGCAGTCACTGCCAGTTCGTCTGCAGCCGCTACAAAGCTGGCGTGACGGGCAGATGCTTCGAACATCCGCAAAGAGTTCAAGGGTGGCAGACGGCGCATGGGTTATTCCAATAGATTAGATTTTCTCATCATTCTGCTTAGAAAGCTTCGCTTTTGCAAGCGGGCCATCGCGGCTATTCTGTAACCGTTGAATAAATCAACACAAAGCAATACGACAAACGACTAACACCCTCAGGAGTGATCATTATGAAAGACGACTTAAAACTCGACCCCTATGGCGAAGTAGACGTGGACTACTACATCGAAAAGGCTAAAAAACAGCGTCAACAGGCTGTGGCTGAAATGTTTTCAGCAACCGGTTCATTTATTGCCCGTCTGGTTCATGTCAAAAAGTCTTCAGCTCAGATGCGCAATATCGCTCACTAAGCCAGAAGCAGAAGTACCTGTAAGCAAGATGCCGGATAAGAAATGAAAGGCATCGTGGCCGGGGAAGCGGCCAGTCTCAATGACAACTGAACGATCATAAAAAATTCGTAACGGGTTACGCAGCGGCAAAGGACAGGGAAGACGAATCCCCTGACACCAGCCGGCCCCGTTACCGGAACCGCGCCGCAACACTACCCCGTTGCCCCGTCTGCTTTACACATTCATTCCCATCGACCGCAATTCTCCCGGAAGGACTGAATATTCTGTGCCAGACTGATAATCAGGAGGTGCCGGATGACTGATTTTTCTGATAAGCCCGTATGGAATAAAGCCGGAGCACTGGGACGGCTGATGAACAACGAAACACTGCTCTATAAAGTGACCGATCTCTACCTGTCCAGTACGCCCTGCCAGCTGGAAAGCCTTAAACAGTCTGTTGCATCCAGCAACCTTACCTCTGCTCAGGCAGAAGCACACACTCTGAAAGGAGCCAGTGGCAATATTGGTGCAGAACAGATGATGGAATTGTTCGCCGCGATAGAGGCCGCCGCCGGGGAAGAGCAGATGCAGGAAGTTGAGGCTCTGCTGAAGCAGGTGGACGACAGCTACAGACGACTGGAAAGCGAACTCAGGTCGTAACCGCCGGAGAAGACTGCGGACTCAGGCTAAGACTTGATCCGCGTCAGGATTTTTCCGCCTTCTGTCTCAATGCTGCAACCAAATTCCTTCTATAGTTACCTATCAGTTTCACTGGCGTGAAATCAGTCAACAGGGAAAAGAGAGGATGTTATGGCGTCGACCAATACCGCCTACCGTTCAGTGACCGAACTGGTCGGGGATATTATTCGTCTCAGGGTACCGGTGCCCGGCCCGGGTAAAACCGCCGAAGTCCGTCTCAACGATCTCGCCACCTTGCGCCAGGATGATATTGTCCGTCTGGCTCAGGTCATTGATATCCGCGATGACCTGGTGTCATTACAGGTATTTGACGGCTGCAAAGGCATTTCCACCGACGCAGAAGTCTTCTTTCTCGGCCACCCGATGGAAGTCACCTTCTCAGACAATATCCTCGGCCGCGTCTTCGATGGCAAAGGCAATCCCACCGACAACGGCCCGTCGCTGCAGTTTGACCCTAAGACCGAAATTGGCGGCCCCACCGTCAATCCCATGCGCCGGGTACTGGCATCCCGCATGATCCGCACCAATGTGCCCATGATCGACGTCTTTAACTGCCTGGTGGAAAGCCAGAAAATTCCGATTTTTTCGGTCGCCGGTGAACCCTTTAATACCTTTCTGGCACGTATCGGCAGTCAGGCCGACGCCGACATCGTGGTGTTTGCCGGACTCGGTCTGGGCTTTGATGATTTTTATTTCTTCCGCAAAAGTTTTGAAGACTCAGGCGCCTTTGCCCGCACCGTTATGTTCGTCAATCAGGCCTCGGATTCTGTGGTTGAACGCCTGCTGGTACCGGATATGGCGCTGGCCGTTGCAGAACGTTTTGCGGTGGAAGAAGGCAAACGCGTACTGGTGCTGATGACGGATATGACGGCCTATGCCGATGCCCTGAAAGAAATCGGTATCGCCAACGACCGGGTGCCGTCCAACCGTGGCTACCTCGGCGATTTATACTCCCAGCTGGCACGGCGCTATGAAAAAGCCTGTGATTATGCCCGCGGCGGATCAGTGACCATTCTGACCGTCACCACCATGCCGGGCAATGATGTGTCCCACCCGGTACCGGACAATACCGGCTATATCACTGAAGGGCAGTTTTACCTGCATAATGGCGAAATCGATCCCTTTGGTTCCCTGTCACGGTTAAAGCAGCAGGTCATCGGTAAACAGACCCGCGATGATCATTCTCAGGTGATGAACACTATGATCCGTCTGTATTCCGGGGCGGAAGAAGCACGCCAGAAGCAGGCCATGGCGTTCGAACTGAGCGACTATGATGAACAGCTGCTGACATTCGGTGACCTGTTCCGCAAACACTTTATGCAGCTGGATGTGGATCTGCCGTTAGAAAAAGCCCTCGACCTCGGTTGGGAATTAATGGCGCGCTGCTTTTCACCGGAACAGTTACTGATGAAATCAGAACTGATTCAGAAATATTATCCGCAATCAGCTCATAAGGACGCTGTTTAATGGCGCGCCTGCTGCTGTCCAAAAGCGAGCTGCTGTCAGAGCGCCGCCGGCTGGAAGCTTATCAGCGTTTTCTGCCTTCCCTGCAGATGAAACGCCAGCAGCTGATGGCCGCCGTAACCGCCAGCCGCGGGCGACTGCAACAGGGCCAGCAGGCACTGCAGGCCATAGAAGATTTTGTCGCCGATGAAATTCCGATGCTCAGTGATGACAGTATAAAACTGGATCAGCTGCTGCTGGATAAGGGGACTGAATACCGGACCGTCAACATCGCCGGGGTCAGAGTCAGACAGGTTGCCGCCGTCAATATAGAAACACCGCTGCCCTCGCCGTTAACCCGGCCCACCTGGGTGCGTAATGTGCAGCGGCAGTTAGCCCAGGGGCTGGAACAACAGCGCCATAATGAGGCAGAACGCCAGGCACTGGCGCGGCTGAATTATGAACTCACCCGGGTCACTCAGCGCATTAATCTGTTTGAAAAAGTGCTGATCCCCGAAGCGCGCGCCAATATCCGCAAAATTCAGATTTTCCTGGATGATAAAGCCCGTGAAGCCGTGGTGACCTCCAAGATTGCCAAAAAGAAAAATCTGGAGAAAGCGTCATGAGTATCAGCCGTTTTTATAAAGTCAGTATCGCCGCGGCAGAAAAGGATGAAGACAGAATCCTCGACTGTCTGCAGCGTTTTGGCCGGCTGCATATTATTCCGCGTGACGGACAGAAAACCGCGACAGAAGAACCGGGCCCGGCACTGTCCGGTCAGGACAAACAAACCCGGGAAGCGATACTGTACCTGCATCAGGCGCCGGACCCCAACCGTCCGCTGAGCCGCTGGCCGGTACATCACAGAGATAAACCCATGCGCCAGCGGGTGCAGGAACTGGTCACCCGGGTACTGAACAACCGTGATCAGTTACGTGAGGTGAATGACACCATCGATGGTCTGAAGGAACGCATCCGCTTATTGCGTCCCTGGGGAGACTTTACTCTGCCGCCGGATACCTGTGTGGAACATTTCCGCCTGTGGTTTTATCTGCTGCCGGTGAATAAACGCAGTGCTCTGGATGAACTGACACTGCCGTGGCAGATCGCCGGACGCAGCATGCGTCATTACTATCTGATTCTTATCAGCCCGGATGAACCGGATAAAAATATCCTGCCGGTGGAGCGTGAACATCTGGGCTCACGCTCACTGCAGACGCTGGAAGAAGCGCTGGAAATGCGTGAAGCCGAACGCGAAGATCTGGAGTCGGAACGTCAGCGTTTGTCGCGCTTCCGTTCATTACTTCAGCAACAGCTGCGGGCCGCCAACGATGAGGCCATGCGCCAGTACGTTAAAACCCAGACAGAAAAACAACAGACATTAATGACGCTGCAGGGCTGGCTGCCGGCCGCCGATACCGCTGCGCTGCAGGCCTTAGCCGATGAAGAAGGTTTTGCCTTTGTCGCACAACCACCCGCCCCGGAGGATAATCCGCCCACCCTGCTGCAACCGGCAAAGGGCTTCCGTCCCGGTGCCATGCTGGCGGGTATTTATCAGTTACCGGGTTACCGCAGCTGGGACCCGTCAGTGCATCTGTATCTGTCATTTGCGTTGTTTTTTGCCATGATTCTGTCCGACGCCGGATACAGTTTAATTCTGCTGGCACTGTTGTTTGTTTTCCGCAAAAAACTGGCCGCCAATAAAAATATACGTGACCTGTTATTCACCCTGTTTTCCACCGCAACGGTGTGGGGAGTGCTGGCCGGGGGCTACCTGGGTTTTGATATCAACGCCATTGATCAGGCGCCGGAGATTCTTAAACAACTTAATATTATTCACCTCAATCACTACAACGCCATGATGACCATTTCGGTGCTGGTTGGTATCAGTCATATTGTCATCGCGCAGCTCAGCCTGCTGGCTAACCGGCGTCACAAAACCTCTGAATGGTTTATCCGTGCCGGCTGGCTGGCCGTTATCGCCGGTGGCGTCTGTTTCTGGCAATCACTGGCGCCCGTCTACTGGGCCAGCCTGCTGATTGCCGGCGCTCTGGCCGTGGTCAGCGGCAGCACCATGGCAGCTCTGCAGCAAGCGGCTAACGCAGCCACCCTGTCCGGCAAGCTGATGTCAGCGGCCAAAGGGGTTTTAGCACTGACCGGAGCCAGTGGTTTATTCGGAGATATTTTAAGTTATATGCGGCTGTTCGCCCTGGGGCTGGCCAGTGCCTCACTGGGGCTCACCTTTAACAGTCTGGCGGAACAGGCACTGAATGCTTCGCCGGGCATCGGGGTGGTATTTGCTGCACTGATTTTTTTACTCGGACACAGCGTCAACCTGGGGCTCGCCATTATGAGCGCCACCGTGCATGGACTGCGTCTGAATTTTATTGAGTTTTATAACTGGGGCGAACCGGGGGAAGGCTATGCCTACACTCCCTTCTGCCATCAGGCATATGCGCCAACAGAAAGGAGAGAACAATGAACGAATGGGTACAGGCTCTGGGATGGAGTGGTATTTTTGCTCCGGTGGCGCTGGGTGCCATCGGCAGTGTGATGGGCTGCGCCATCGCCGGTCAGGCAGCAATCGGGGCCATGACCCAGACCGATTCAGGTTACGGACGGGTCATTGGTTTATCGGTCTTACCTTCCTCCTTTGTTATTTATGGCATTGTTTTAATGTTCACCCTGCAGCGAACCGTGGACGAACTGAACGCCGGTGGTTTATTCGGCATTGGTCTGCTGGCCGGTATCGCGCTGATGTTTACCGGTATCTGGCAGGGCCGCAGCTGCGCCTCAGCTATTAATGCGTCACGCGAAAAGCCGGAAATATTTGCCCTTTCAATTGCCCCGGCCGCCATTGTTGAAGGCTTTGGTGTATTCGTATTTATTTTTGCCCTGGTATTGTCCGGCGGCCTGCCCGCCGTTGGAGGTAACCTGTGAGCAAGGAACATCCAGAGGTTATTTCCTCCGGTATTGATGCGCTGGTTGCCCGGCTGCATGACGACGGCGTCAAAGCCGGACAGGATGAAGCCAGCCGACTGGTGGAAGCGGCACGACGGGATGCAGTACGCATCCGCCAGCAGGCCGAAAAAGATGCCGCCGAATTACTCGACAACGCCCGCCGGCAGACGGAAACCGAACGGCGTGCAGCGGAAGAGGCCCTGCAGGTTGCGTTCCGCGATATGGTGCTGGATATGAAAAACCAGCTGCTGCTGCGCCTTTCAGAAATATTTCAGCAACGCGTCCGTGAAACCATCGCCGAGCCGGAAATTCTCGGTCATATGGTCGTTGAAGCAGCTGGCCGGCTGGCCGGCAGACAAGCCGGCGATATGCAGGGAAAAACCCGGGTCCTGTTGCCTGAAGAGTTGCTCGGTATCTCTGAGATCCGTGACAATCCGGAAAAAGCCACCCAGGGCCCGCTGGCCGAACTCGCTTTTAAACTGCGTGATGAATTACTGGAAGCAGGGATCGAATTAATGCCGGGACGGCTGAAAAACGGCGATCAGCAATCCGCGCTGCGCATCGTACTGAACGATGGCCAGATGGCGCTGGATATTGACGCCGACACCGTATCCCAGCTGTTGATGAGTTATCTGCAGCCACGCTTTCAGGCGATCCTGGAAGGGGTAATCCGTTAATGGCTGAGCAGGACCCTTATCTGACGCTGCTGTGCAGTCTGCCCGGGTTTGATGCCTTATTTGCGCACCGGATTCCGCCGCTGTCGCGCCTGCGGCTGGATCAGCGCCTGCTGTTACTGACAGATGATGACCGCAGCCAGCTGGATGCCGTCGAGCAGATTCTTAACTGGAGCCGCTGGCCGTCCGGCAGCGACAATGCTCAGGCATTGCAGCAGATTCATGCCTTGCTGAACAGTCTGAACGAACCCAGAGTGAAACAGCTGACGGAGGATATTCTCGACCTGCACGCCGTTCAGCATGCCCTGCACCTGCGCCACACGGATAAAGATTACAGCCGTCAGCCGCCGGCCACCGACTGGTGCATCAGCCGCTTCCGCTCACGGCTGGAACAACACTGGCAGGATGAAGACCTTGGCCTCGGGCACTATTTTTTATGGCTGGCCGACGCCGCCGAGGCGTTAAAAAAACAACAGCTGCTGGCGGCCGAAAAAATTTTCTTTACCAGTATCTGGCAACATCTGCTGCGTCAGCAGCCGGAAGATGCATTCAGTTTTTTTGCCGTGGTGGTTTACGTTCTTAAATGGACCCTGGCCGATCGCTGGAGCCGTACCGACGGACAACAGGCGCGCCAGCGCTTTCAACAATTACTCGCCGCCCATCAGACTGCACCGGACGGCCATACCTCTGCTGAGGAGTTATCCGCATGACAGATCAACCTCAGAACCTGCCTATCAGCGCGCGTATCGTTGCGGTACAGGATGACCTGGTCACCATTGAACGGGTTGCTGATGCCCATGGCGATAAAAAACCGCTGATGAAAAACGAAGTGGTTTATATTCTGCCCAGCCGCTTAGCCAGTGGCGAACGGCAGGAATGGCTAAAGACCGAAATTCTGCGGGTTAACGGTGAACGGGCTGACGCTCAGGTCTATGAAAGCACCGGTGGTGTCGGCGTCGGAGACCCGGTGGTTCAGAGTGGTGAAATGCTGTCAGCAGAGCTCGGACCCGGTCTGCTTGGCATGGTCTACGACGGCCTGCAGAACCCACTGGAATCGCTGGCCATTTCTTACGGCACTTTTTTACCCCGCGGGGTAGAAATCGCGGCACTGGACGAAGAAAAACACTGGCCATTCAAACCTCTGATGAAAGAAGGTGACCAGGTTCAGGCCGGAGACAAACTCGGAACGGTGGCTGAATCTCATTTCGAACATGCCATTATGGCGCCGTTTGATTTGCACGGCAGCTGGACCATCGACTGGATTATGCAGGGCAGCTTCAGCGTAACGGAAGGCATCGCCCAGCTGTCACGCAACGGTCAGACGCGTCAGATCCAGCTGCGCCAGCGCTGGCCCATACGTCAGCCGGTCAGCCGTGCCCTGGTGCAGAAAGAACGGGCCTCGCGGGAATATCCACAGGTGCCCTTAACCACCACCTTACGGTTAATTGATACTTTTTTTCCTATCGCCAAAGGCGGCACCGGTTGCATTCCCGGACCGTTCGGGGCCGGTAAAACGGTTCTGCAGGGGTTAATCGCGCGTTATTCCGATGTCGATATTGTGATTGTAGTGGCCTGTGGTGAGCGCGCCGGGGAAGTGGTGGAAACCATCAAAGAATTCCCGGAGATGAATGATCCTAAAACCGGCGGTACGCTGATGGACCGCACCATCATCATCTGCAATACCTCGTCCATGCCGGTGGCGGCGCGGGAAACCTCAATTTATATGGGCATGACACTGGCGGAATATTATCAGGCCATGGGCTATGACGTATTGCTGATCGCGGACTCCACCTCGCGCTGGGCCCAGGCCATGCGCGAAACCTCCGGGAGGCTGGAAGAAATCCCCGGCGAAGAGGCCTTCCCGGCGTATCTGGATTCTTCAATTAAAAACGTTTATGAACGCGCCGGGGTAATCCGGCGTCAGGATGGCTCCGGCAAAACCGGCAGCCTTACTATGATAGGAACCGTATCGCCCGCCGGTGGTAACTTTGAAGAGCCGGTTACTCAGTCGACTCTGAGTACCGTGAAAACCTTTTTAGGCTTGTCTTCCGAACGTGCGTATAAACGCTTTTATCCCGCCGTTGATCCGCTGATTTCCTGGTCGCGATATTTTCCTCAGCTGGCCGGCTGGTTTGAAAAAAACCTGGATAAACACTGGGTCACACGGATTAAAGCACTGCGCGAATTACTGGAAAAAGGCGAAGAAATTAATCGCATGATGCAGGTAACCGGCGAAGAAGGTGTAACGCCGGAAGACTTTGTATTGAGTCAGAAAGCTCAGCTGCTGGATATGATTTATCTGCAGCAGGATGCCTTTGACGACGTTGATGTATCGGTTCCCATGGAACGTCAGCAGGCACTGCTGAATATTATCGAACAGGTTGTCGCCCATGAGCCGCTATTGACGGCCGGTAAAGATAAATCAGCTCTGCGTGATTTTTACACCCGCCTGACCGGCAAGCTGAAAAACCTCAACTACGCCGCCTGGCACAGTGGAGATTATCAGCGCCTGGAACAGGAAGTACTGGCCATGATTACCACTGAAAGCGAAAACCCCGGTGCACAGGAAGTGGTCGTGGCACAGGCGGACGCGGATTCAGCTTCCTGATGAGCGCGTACGTTGCCGTAAGCTATTCTGCACCCCTGTTGACGACCTGAATATGGCAACCTGGGGTTCATCCCTGAATCCCTGATAAGTGCCGCTGAAAGCGGCAGAGCATGCTGTGCTGTGCGATAATGGCCTTTTATATATGGTGCGACTGAGACCCCATGATACCTGCCGATCAACTGCTGACCTTTGCACTGGCCGCTGCGCTTCTGAGTCTGGCGCCCGGCCCGGATATTCTGTTCGTCATGACCCAGTCAGCCCTCTATGGCGCCCGCAAAGGCATCGCCACCACGGCCGGCCTCTGTACCGGGCTGATTTTTCATACTGCGGCGGTCGCTCTGGGCGTAGCAGTCATTTTTAAAACCTCAGACATTGCTTTTACTCTGTTAAAAACTGCCGGCGCTGTTTACCTCCTGTATCTGGCGTGGCAGGCCTGGCGGGCAAGTCTGCACACGGCAAACGACAGCGCGACAAACCACAACTCGACAAAGGGCAACGGGATCACAACATACGATCCGGCAGCAGAAAACAATGCGGCCAATGCACTGCCGCGTGCCCGTCCACATACAGGTTTCGCGCTCTACCGGCGTGGCATCGTCATGAATATCAGCAACCCCAAAGTTTCGTTATTTTTTCTCGCCTTTCTGCCGCAGTTTACGTCACCGGAATACGGCAACGTGATGCTGCAGACTGCCATGCTCGGCGCTGTTTTTATGCTGGTTGGTTTCACCCTGTTCTGTGTTATTGCCTGGAGTGCTGCGTCACTGAGCCAACGGCTGCTATCGTCGCCGCGTGCGCAGGTACTGCTGAACCGCATCACGGCCGGGGTATTCGCAAGCATGGCCGTTAAGCTGATGTTAAGTACAGCAGATGACTGATGCTCTGCGCTATTCATTATCACGGTGTGATAAATAACCCACAGATATCAGTTAAAACAGTCGACTTAACAAGCACCACTGCCAGAACGAGGCGTCAGAAAAGCGTAATAAAAAAGAAATAAACTGGGCGCTTTCTTTTATTATTCAGCGGACGCCTGATGTACCCTAAAATGCCTTCCCGCCTGCCGTCAGCCATTTGTATGCTGGCTTTATTTCTGATACCTGCATTAGCCAGCGGCCAGACGACAAACGACTGGCGGCAGGCTATGAATGCCGGAAAAAGCGTTGCTATCAGTGGCACTGACAACAGCACTGACGCTGAAATTACGGACTTTCAGCTGAGTTATCCGTTTGACCCAGTCAGCGGCCATCATAACCCTGTGCTGATAATCCGCTTAAAAAATATCTCAGATCATCCTCTGCTGGGGGCAGAGCTCGGTACCCGGCTCTATATTCCCGGCCAGGAGAAGCCGGTCGTTGACAGCGAATCGTCTGATTCTCTGCATGTCTTCTTTCACGATCAGCCCTTGCTGCCGCAGACCAGCCGCACGCTGAAAGCGGATATTGAGATGCCGCACAGCGGTTGGTGGATCACACCCGATATTCTCAATGCCGGCAAACGACAACTGATCCTGAAAATCAATCACACCGAATCCGCCAACAGCCCCCGGCATCGCCGGCACCCGGTTGTGTCTTTCTCCGAACTGGGTGTGCATTCCGGGCTGGATACTGTCAGTCACACCCGGCGCCCCGAAAACGTTGAACAGATCTCAGCCGCGCAGCTGAAGGATGCCTTTCAACAGGGGAAGAATGTTGCACTGAATAATAACAACCTGCAGATTTCAGACATTCATATGACGTGGCAAAAGGATCAGCACGGCCATCCATACCCTGACATCCGGGTCACGGCCAGAAACCTGTCGGCGCAGACTATTTCATCCGCACGGTTTCACGCCCGCCTCTATCAGCCAGGCAAATCTGCACCGTTACTGGATACCGCATCCCGGCCCATGGTTCACGGTCCGCTGTATGGGTTCTTCGGAGAATATGGCCTGAAATCCGGCGAGACCCGCCAGATACCACTGCGTCTGGTAAACCGTTCTGATCTCAGACGCTGGCAACAGCCCGCCCTGGGCGATAAGGATACGCTGCAGCTTGTACTCAGGGTTGACCGTCTTGCCAACGGCGCCGAGCAAAAACTGCCGGGCCAGTCGCAGAGTTTTTCGCTGCTGACCTCAGACTGAAGAGCGCGGCTGTCCGCTCCGGGCTGCGGTCTTCCCGCGGCCTGCCGGACGCGGGCTTTTTCCTTGTCCCTTTTTCTGACGGCCGCCGGGGGCTGATGATGCCGCACTCTTTTTGCGCGCTCCCCCGCGCCGCCGGGAAGCCGGACGTGCGGTTTGAATGCCGGCAAACGCCTGGGTATTCAGTTGGCTGGTGCTGCCCACCAATCCCTGCAGCGTCCCCAGCATGGGCTGCATAAAATCATCATATTTCAGCTGACGCTCACTGATATCATTCAGCTGCCGTTCCCACTGTGCAGTCATATCCGGTACGGTCGTGGCTTCCGGCAGGGTATGAATCAGTGCCTTACCCAGTTCTGTTGCCCGGATGCTTTTGCCCTCACGGCGCAGAAACTGGCGTTTAAATAATAATTCAATGATTCCGGCACGGGTGGCTTCGGTGCCCAGGCCGTCAGTATCTTTGAGGATTTTTTTCAGCTGGCTGTCTTTCACAAAACGGTTAATGCCGGTCATGGCCGCTAATAACGTGGCATCGGAAAAGTATTGCGGCGGCTGGGTATGTTTTTCATCAATCACAGGCTCACCGCTCCACAGCATCTGACCTTTATTCAGCGGCGGCAGTTTTTTCTCCCGCGTGTAATCTTCATCGTCTGCTTTTTTCGCCAGCGCCTGCTTCCAGCCAGGGTGTAATACCTCACGCTCACTGGCGACAAACTGACCGCCGGCAATGGTAAGAACAATCCGGTTGTCGGCATATTGAAAAGCCGGATAAAACTGCAACAGGTACTGGCGCGCAATCATGCCGTAAATCTGTTTTTCAGGCAGATTCAGGCTGTTAAAGCCGCTGCCTTTTTCCGTCGGGATAATGGCATGGTGGGCTTCAACTTTGCTGTCGTTCCAGGCTTTGCTGCGCAGGGATAAGTCGGCGTTCTCAACCACACGACTAAGCTGTGAGTCGTTGCTGCCAATGGCACTGACCACCTGTTGGCGGCGGGCGTAGTGCTCATTGGGCAGGTAACGGCAATCGGAACGCGGGTAAGTAATCAGCTGATGTTTTTCATACAGGTTCTGACAGGCGTCCAGCACCTGTTTGGCACTTAAACCGAAGGCTTTGCCGGCATCAATCTGTAATGTGGATAAATTGTAGGGTAAGGGCGCGGCCTGTTGTTTCTGTTTGCGTTCAGTGGCGTCCACCCGCGCTGGCTGGTTGGTAATACGGCGGGCAACATTGCCTGCCAGCTTAGGATTCAGCACTCTGCCGTCTTCATCCTGATGCGGCGCACAGGCTTCGCTGGGCTGCCATTTTGCGTAAAAACTCAACGGCGCCTGTTCTGTTAAATGAATCGCGGCGCGTACTTCGTAAAAGGGCCGCGACACAAAACGTTCGATTTCTTCATCGCGCCGTACCACTAAACCGAGTACCGGCGTCTGCACGCGGCCAACAGACAACACGGTTTTTAATCCGCCCTGCTGGCCTTTGACCGTACAGGCGCGGGTTAAATTAATGCCGTACAGCCAATCGGCACGGGCGCGCGCCAGCGCGGAAACAGACAGGGGCATAAAGTCGCTGTTGGGTTTGAGCTGATTCAGTGCGCGGCTCACCGCCTGCGGATTTAAATCGCTGATCAGCAGCCGCTGCATGCTGTTGCGCTTATTAGCCGGGACTTTTAAGTAAGCGATGACTTCGTCCACCAGCAGCTGACCTTCGCGGTCCGGGTCACCGGCATGAACCAGCTGATCGGCTTCTTTCACCAGTTTGCGCAACACACTGAGTTGTTTACGTGTCTGCGTTTTGGGCTGCAATTGCCATTCATCCGGCACGATCGGCAATACATCCAGGCGCCATTGTTTGTACGACGGGTTGTAAGCTTCCGGTTCTGCCTGTTCCAGCAGATGGCCGATGCACCAGCTCACCACATCGCCGTTGGCGGCACGCACAAAGCCTTCACCTTTGGCATGAGGCTTCGGCAGAACCGCGGCAATAGCACGGCCAAGGCTGGGTTTTTCAGCGATAAAAAGACGCATAGCAGGCAAACAGATTTACTGTACAGATAACCAGTGTATTCAATCTGACTGCAAATACAAGGGACGCGATCAGTGTCCTGATGAGCCATTTATTGGTGGTAGATTGTTGCGCAGAATGGCAAAATATATTCCTGAAGTTTCATACAGGAATACACCGGGGAACAGGGAATGCATAATCCGCCTCCGACAGACCTGGGCTGGAGCCCCTGGTTTGAACAGAATATGAACTGCGACGCTCAACATGACCCGGCGCGGGTTATTGCCGTTGATCGTGACCAGTTGTTGGTGAGTGATGGTCTGCGCATGTTCCGGGCCCACGTTGCCGGCAGTTATCGCTATCATCACCCCGCGGCGATGGATCAGCCCTGTGTCGGTGACTGGGTGTGCTGCACGTCAGCCGATGATGAGCTTGCGCTGGTGATGCAATGCCTGCCCAGACGCAGCTGGCTGAAGCGTAAAGCCGCCGGTGACAATGTCGATGTTCAGATGATCGCTGCCAATGCCGATGTGGTGGTAGTTCTGCAATCGTGCCAGTACGATTTTAATATCAAACGTCTGCAACGCTACCTGATCATGATCCGTGAGGGCGGCTGTGATCCGCTGGTTGTACTGACCAAAACAGACCTGATCACAGCCGCAGAACTGCAGACGTTAACCGACAACATTGCGGCCGCCGGGATAACCGCACCTCTGGTGTCTCTGAGCAACCTCAGTGGCACCGGTGTCGATGACTTTATTGCAGACCTCGTGCCGGGAAAAACCTATTGTTTTGTCGGCTCCTCCGGCGTGGGGAAAAGCACACTGGTCAACAGACTGCTGGGGCGCGAACGACAGGATACGCGGGGCGTCAGCGGTACCGGTGAAGGCCGCCATACCACGGTAAGGCGCGAGCTGTTTGTGCTCGATAACGGCGTCATCATTATCGATAACCCGGGCATGCGTGAGTTTGGCATCATCGATGGGGATACGGCGATCGGAGATAACTTCAGTGAAGTGACCCGTGCGGCGGCAGAGTGTCGTTTCCGCAACTGTACTCACACCAATGAACCAGGCTGTGCCGTACTGGCGGCCATCAAAGAAGCGGATATCAGCCCGCAGGCGTTTGAGCATTACCGTAAAGTGCAGGATGAGACTGATTTCAACGACTTAACCTATGCTCAGCGGCGGGAAAAAGACAAAAACTTCGGCAAAATGATCAAAGAGAAGAAGAAACAGATGCGTAAGAAATAGGCGCTGCCGGGTGCCTGTTTCCCTCATCTGCCCACGCCCGCCTCTCAGATCAATCTTCATGACTTATTCACAGGCAGAGCCCGTCTATCCTTCTATACTCGGGTGACCATCATTGATTGGCATTCACCGCCAGGCAAGACAAACAGCGGGCAGACAAACAGAAGGAAGGCCTATGGATTGGCAACAGGAATATAACGACAAGCGTATCTCAACGGATCAGGCCGTCGAGCAGATCATCGATATTAACAATCTGATTCTCGGGATGAGCATGGCCATGCCTCCCGGCCTGCTGGAAGCCTTAGGCAGAGGATTCCGCGAAGACCGTCTGCCGCCACTCAATATTTACTACATGCACGGCAGTGAAGCGATTGAAAAACACCTGCTGGTTGAGGACCTGATCGGCAAGTTTACCCCCCGCTGTCTGTTTCTCAGCGGCCATGATCGCAAAGCCGGCAAAGAACTGAGCAACAAACACTGGATGGAATTTGTCCCGGCATCATTTCACCACGTGGGCCGCCTGCTGACGGAACATATTGAACCAGACTGTTTTATGGTGACGGTATCTCCCATGGATCGTCATGGTTACTTCAGCCTGGGGACCAATGCAGATTACGGCGCCTCGGTTATCCGCAAAGCCAAACGGGTGATCGTCGAAGTAAACCGCCATATGCCGCGCACTTTCGGTGAATGTTCCGTGCATATTTCTGAAATTGATGCGCTGGTTGAGCACGATGCACCGCTGGGTGAATTACTGGAAAGCGAGGCTTCTGAAACTGACTGGGCCATTGCCCGTCAGGTGGCCGAATATATTCAGGATGGCGACACTCTGCAGATGGGGGTCGGCGGCGTGCCGGCTTCGGTGCTCAAGCTTCTGGAAAACCATAAAAACCTGGGGCTGCACTCGGAACTCTTCTGCCCGTCGATGGTGAACCTGATTGCCAAAGGCGTTATCAATGGCCGTAAAAAACGCATCATGCAGCACAAACATGTGTACACACTGGCGCTGGGTGATAAAGCCATGTACGACTTTATGGATGATAACCCGTCTATCGTGGGTTATCCGGCGTCCTGGGTAAACGATCCCTGTGTTATTCGTCAGAACAGCTATATGGTATCCGTCAATTCCGCCATTGAAGTGGATATTACCGGCCAGATTAACGCAGAAACCATTAAGGGGACGCCGTTCTCCGGCACCGGCGGGCAGCTGGATTTCGTCCGCGGGGCATTTGCTTCCCACGGCGGCCGCTCCTTTATTGCACTGCATTCCACCGCTAAACAGGGCAGCCTGAGCCGCATTGTTCCCTGCCTTACCAGCACAGTGACGGATACCCGTATGGATGCCCATTACGTGGTGACAGAGTTCGGTTGCGTGGAATTAAAAGGACTGTCACTGGCACAACGTGCACGGGCCTTAATCGGCATTGCTCACCCACATTTCCGGGACGAACTGGAAGCGCAGGCCCGCTCGCTGGGATTATTCGGCTGACGCTACCGGCAAACGCTGTGCAAAAAAACGCCGTCATCTCCGGTCAGAAACGACGGCGTTTTAACCGGCTGCATTGACCGCTACCGGTTTCAGTGCTCCCTGGCGGGTATAACACAAACACGGTCACCATAGTAGTTGTCCGCGTAATTACACACCGGAAGGGCTGACGGGCGGACCGCTCTGCGGGTTATTTTTTCAGCAATCGCTTTTACCTTTTTCATTCTGTTCTCCTTGCGCGGCAGACCTCTGAGCGGTCTGCGGGACGGCTTGTGTTAACTGACAGAATCAGAATACGGTGAAACCAATGATTGTTAAAATTAATAATATATTAAACCCTGATAATAAAGAGCTATTTACCCCGCAGGCGCAGCAATAGCGGCGAAACAAGCAGCAACCACCACAAAGCGCCGTCGGTGTTGCCATCCGATTCATCATAGTTACCAGAAAATCTATATCAAAAAAATTTGATATAGATTTAAAACCCTCCTACACTGCACGTCATGACAGAATCAGCCCCGATTGCCACTGACCAGTTTGCCCGCGCAGCCAAAGCCGCGGGCGACAACCTGCGCCTGAGTATTCTCAAGCTGCTGGGTCAGGGCTCGTTCGGGGTGATGGAGCTGTGCGAGGTATTTGGTATTAAACAATCCGGCATGAGCCATCACCTGAAGGTGCTGTCTCAGGCGGGTCTGGTCACCACCCGGCGCGAAGGCAACAGCATCTTTTACCGCCGGCCCCTGATCAGCGGCCGCGATGCCTGGAGCCAGTGGCTGAAGGCAACCTATGCAGCCATTGATGTGACCGATGCACTGGCCCAGCCAGAATACCAGCAGGGCCTGACGGCGGTTCTGGCGGAGCGTTCACAGGCCTGTGCCGAGTTTTTTTCCCGTAATGCCGAGGCATTTAAGGAACAACAGGATCTGATTGCATCCTATGATCAGTACGGTGAAACCCTGGAAAGCCTGATTGCCGCCTACCGCGGAAATAAAGGCTACGCTTTGGAAGTCGGCCCGGGTGCCGGGGAGTTTCTGCCAGCACTGTCAGCACAATTCAAACAGGTACTGGCACTGGATATTTCGCCACAGATGCTGCAACAGGCTGCAGCGGTGAGCGATGAGCAGCAACTGACCAATGTCACCTGCCGGCTCGGGGATACCGGTGTGTTAGTGCAGGATCACAGCACCCGGATTGATTTTGCTGTGGCGAATATGGTGTTGCACCACGTGCCAACACCGAAAACGATTTTTAACGATGTCGCCCGGCTGTTAAAACCGGGCGGTACGCTGCTGATCACGGATCTGTGCCGTCACGAACAAAGCTGGGCGCGGGAATCCTGTGGCGATCTGTGGCTGGGGTTTGACCCGGAAGATCTGTCGGACTGGGCTCAGGAAGCCGGTCTGATCGACGGCCAGAGTCAATTCCTGGGGTTACGGAACGGGTTTCAGATCCAGTTCCGGCTGTTTCATCACGAATAATATCGAACATAACGCGGCACCGATGCCGCACCATTGAGGGCTTAGCATGAGCGAATATTCGATTTTTACCTCTGAGTCTGTGTCTGAAGGTCATCCGGATAAAGTAGCCGATCAGATTTCAGACGCCGTACTGGACGCTATTATTGCACGCGATCCTTATGCCCGTGTGGCGGTGGAAACCCTGGTGAAAACCGGTATGGCTGTGGTCGCCGGTGAACTGACGACCTCCTGCTATGTGGATCTGGAAGACATCGTACGTGGTGTAATTACCGGTATCGGTTACAACAGCTCCGACGTGGGTTTCGACGGTGCTACCTGTGCGGTTCTGAACGGCATCGGTAAGCAGTCTGTCGACATCAATATGGGGGTCGACCGTGCCAAGCCGGAAGATCAGGGCGCTGGTGACCAGGGCCTGATGTTTGGTTATGCCACCAATGAAACCCCGACACTGATGCCGGCGCCGGCTTATTACGCGCATCGCCTGGTGCAGCGCCAATCGGAACTGCGCCGTAACGGCACCCTGCCGTGGCTGCGTCCGGATGCCAAATCCCAGGTCACCATCAACTGGGAAGGTGACAGCCCGAAAGTGGATGCGGTTGTACTGTCCACCCAGCACGATCCGTCTATCAGCCTGGATGATCTGCGTGAAGCCGTCCTCACTGAAATCATTAAGCCTGTGCTGCCGGCGGAATGGCTGCATGAAGGCACTCTGTACCACATCAACCCGACCGGTAACTTCGTGATTGGTGGTCCGGTGGGTGATGCCGGCCTTACCGGCCGTAAGATTATTGTTGATACCTACGGCGGCATGGCGCGTCACGGTGGCGGTGCCTTCTCCGGAAAAGATCCGTCTAAAGTGGACCGCTCTGCGGCTTACATGGGGCGCTATGTGGCGAAAAATATCGTCGCTGCCGGCCTGGCGGACCGCTGTGAAATTCAGGTGTCGTATGCCATCGGCGTGGCAGAGCCGACGTCTGTTTCGGTGAACAGCTTCGGCACCGGCAAGATCAGTGATCAGGATCTGGCCCGCGTGATCCGCGAGGTGTTCGATCTGCGTCCTTACGCGATTCAGAACCAGCTGGAACTGCTCAACCCTATGTATCAGCTGACAGCAGCCTACGGCCACTTTGGCCGTGAGCCGTTCGAGCACACCTATACCTATTCCGAAAACGGCGAGCAGAAGAGCAAAACCTTCACCGCCTTTACCTGGGAAAAAACCGATAAAGTCGATGCATTAAAAGCAGCGGCCAACGTTTAAGCAGAGGCAAATTATTATGACCACACTGACCGATTACAAAGTCGCCGACATCAATCTGGCCGACTGGGGCCGCAAAGAAATTAAGATCGCCGAAGGTGAAATGCCGGCACTGATGGCCCTGCGCCGCAAGTATAAAGACTCTCAGCCATTAGCCGGTGCGAAGATCATGGGGTGTATCCACATGACCATTCAGACCGCTGTGCTGATTGAAACTCTGGTGGAACTAGGCGCCGACGTACGCTGGTCTTCGTGCAACATTTTCTCCACTCAGGATCACGCTGCTGCGGCCATCGCTGCCGCCGGTATTCCGGTATTTGCCTGGAAAGGTGAAACCGAAGAAGAATTCCTGTGGTGTATTGAGCAGACCATCCGCGCTGAAAAAGACAGCGACGCCATCTGGGATGCCAACATGATTCTCGACGACGGTGGCGACCTGACTGAGATGGTACACAACAAATTTCCTCAGATGCTGGAAGCCATCCATGGTATCTCTGAAGAGACCACTACCGGTGTTCACCGCCTGCTGGATATGCTGAACAAAGGCGAACTGAAAGTACCGGCGATCAATGTCAACGACTCGGTCACCAAATCCAAAAACGACAACAAATACGGTTGTCGTCACTCCCTGAATGATGCCATTAAACGCGGCACTGACCACCTGCTGAGCGGTAAAAAAGCACTGGTCATCGGCTATGGTGACGTCGGCAAAGGCTCTGCCGCCTCCCTGCGTCAGGAAGGCATGATTGTGAAGGTCACAGAAGTTGACCCGATCTGCGCGATGCAGGCCTGTATGGACGGCTTTGAGGTGGTTTCACCCTATATCGGCGGCGTTAATACCGGCACGCTGGACGGCGTTAACAAAGACCTGCTGGCCAACACCGACCTGATCGTCACCACCACAGGTAACGTCAATGTGTGCGACAAAAACATGCTGCAGGCGCTGAAATCCAGTGCGGTTGTGTGCAACATCGGTCACTTTGACAACGAAATCGACACCGCTTATATGCGTGAAAACTGGGAATGGGATGAAATCAAACCTCAGGTCCACAAGGTCTACCGTGACAAAGCCAACGATGATCATCTGATTCTGCTGTCCGAAGGCCGCCTGGTTAACCTGGGTAATGCCACCGGTCACCCAAGCCGTATTATGGACGGTTCTTTCGCCAACCAGGTGCTGGCACAGATTTATCTGTACGAGCGTAAATTCGCCGACCTGATGGAAGCCGAAAAAGCCGAAAGCGTGTACGTCAAAGTCCTGCCGAAGAAACTGGACGAAGAAGTCGCCAAAGACATGGTGGAAGGCTTTGGTGGTGTGATCACCAAACTGACTCAGGATCAGGCCGACTATATTGCCGTGAAAGTAGAAGGCCCATATAAACCGGAAAGCTACAAATACTGAGCACTCTCCGGTAACAGGTGCTGCCTGCCAGGGCAGCACCTAACGCACAAGAGCCATGTATGAATAACCGGCGGCCATACCGTCGCATAAAAAGAGGTCAGAATGACCACATTAAGTTTTGAATTTTTCCCGACCAAAACCGATGAAGGGACGGAGAAACTGTTAGCCGTACGGGACGAACTGGCGGCCTACAACCCTGAGTTCTTCTCTGTTACCTATGGCGCAGGCGGCTCTACCCGGGACCGTACCTATGCCATCGTCAACGAGATTCAGCGCCGTGGCATAGCCGCCGCGCCTCACCTCTCCTGTGTTGGCGACAGCAAAGCGGAAATCCGCGAACTGCTGACGCGCTATCAGGAAATCGGCATCAGCCGTATCGTTGCTCTGCGTGGTGACCTGCCCTCAGGCGCAGGTCTGGGCAGCAGTGAACTGCGCCATGCCAATGATCTGGTGGAATTCATCCGCGCAGAAACCGGCGACCACTTCACCCTGGAAGTTGCTGCTTATCCGGAAATGCATCCGCAGGCACCGAACTTTGAACAGGATCTGGAAAACTTTGTGCGTAAAGCCAAAGCCGGGGCCAACAGTGCCATCACCCAGTACTTCTTCAATGCCGACAGCTACTTCTATTTTGTCGACCGGGTTCAGGCGATGGGCGTGGATATCCCTATTATTCCCGGCATTATGCCGATCACAAACTACAGCAAACTGGCCCGTTTCTCCGACAGCTGTGGTGCTGACATCCCGCGCTGGATACGCAAACAGCTGGAAGCCTATGGCGATGATTCGGACAGCATTATCAGGTTTGGTGAAGAAGTCATAACGGAAATGTGCCACCGCCTGCTGGAAGGCGGCGCGCCAGGACTGCACTTCTACACGCTCAATCAGGCACGGGCCAGCCTGGCGGTGTGGAAGAATCTGGTCTGACAGAGTGTATCCGTTGGGTTCATTTTACTCCTGAGGTAAACTTACGATGTATTTACCTCAGGAACCGGCCATGCCATCACTCTATTTTGCTTCGACTATCCTGCATCTCTATGCCGCTGCAGTTATCGCAGCAGAAAGAAATGAAGAAGCTCATCTGATTTTTATCGACCAGCCTGAAGGTAAAGATTTCCCACTCTACAAACTTGTGCAGGAATGGCAGAGCTCTCCCTTTAAAAGCGTCCGGCTATTTCACGGTCGCTTCCCCGGTGTTCTTAATAAACTCAGAAAGCGTAAAGCTCTGTTCCAGAAACTTGAAGCTTCTGTTCAGGAAATACGGCCACAAAATATCTTTGTCGGTAACGATCGCCGCATTGAGTTTCAGTACAGCATGCATGTTGCCGAAACACTTGGGTTAAAACCGGTCGGACACTATATGGATGAGGGGACATACACCTATATGGGCCGGAAAGACTCAGAAGGCTTTGGAGATGCTGTTCTGGACAATCTGGCAAAAAAACTCAGTTATGGGTTCTGGTGGAAAAACCCGCCAACGATCGGGGGTTCAGACTGGATCCGGTTCGTCCATGTAGCATTTCCGCAATACGTCCACCCGATTCTAAAACAGAAAGACGTTATCCAACTGAGCGCTGAAGGTTTCAAAAGCCAGGCTATCCGTAGCCTTTCCTCAGCGATTATTTCTCATTACGAATACTCGGGTGAAGCACTGAGGGACATCCAGGCACTTTTCACTCTGCCTCACGAATCACTGTTCGAAAAGCATCCGCGGAATATTGAGTCTCTGTTAAAGAACCTGGATAAAAAAATTGCAGAAGGAAAGCCAACCGCCATTAAATATCATCCAAGAAACAGTGCTGAAGACATCCTTAATCTGGAAGAAAAAGGTGCGATTCTTATTCCTGCAGGCATCAGTTTTGAGGCTATTTTGCCCTTGTTACCTGACAACTCAGAAGTCTGGGGTGATGTATCATCCACCCTCTTAATTTCAAAATGGCTCAGGCCCCATATCCGGGTCATTTCTGTGGCTGGTAATAATCATGAAAACAGCGCTTTGATCAAAGTTCTCCGGGACATTGGAGTTGAAATCAACACTTAATTAAAAAATACGGACTTAAACAATGCAGCACATTAGTACCAATAGTCTTTAATCCACAAGGCCTGACGATAAATATCATAAGGGCCATCCATAACATCCTCCGGATCTGGTTTGCCATGAAACTGAACGACGCGGGCCCCATCCGGTATAACAGCGTCACCTTTCACCTTCATAAGCCCCAGTTTGCGAAGCAGAACTCCGATACGGCCATAAGAATGTTCAATTCTCGCGTGGCACTGCTTTTTAAATGAGACGACCCATTGTTCAGGCCACAGCTCAGCATTTTTAACCTTTTCAGTAATCCAGTCCTGGTCACCATGATATATTTTGGTCACTGCCTCCGGGTCTTCCAGAAAACTTTGCCAGATCTGAGGTTGAGAACCAACGGTATACCGGAACACAGAGCTGTTGTAAGCACCGGTTTTTAGATCTTTAGTGATCAGAAAACTGCCTGGCTTATAGGTAAAAAAGTCATCCAGCTTACCGGTTACAACAACATCCAGATCCATGTAAAGAAGATCACCACTGAGACCATGAAAATCGTCTTTAAACAGGCTAAGTTTATGCCACCATCCGGTAAGAGTGCTGTCCAATATCGGCAAAGGACGAATCTGAGGGAAAAAGCCTTCTGAATCGTCTGTAAGGCAATATAAAGTAAAATTACTGCTCATCTGCCGGGAAATCATACTGTAAAGGCGGTTAACATAATCAGCAGGGTACTTTTTTCCCCATTTAACACACACAAACTGGGCGCTCATTCACTCTTCTCTTCTATCAAATGCAACAACGAATCCCATACTTTACCAGCAGGCAGCGTTTTATAACATGGAGGTGTCCCTTCGACAGCTTCTGAACAGATTTTTTTGCGGCATGGAGAACAGGAGTAATCAGCTTGCAGGTTGATGACATGCTTACCCATTGCGCCGGTCAGAGTTACGCTCGTACTGCCGAATACTGACACTGTGGGAACCTCCATCGCAGCAGCGACATGCATCAGACCAGTATCAACACCAACCGCACCAAGGGATCGACCAATAATGCCACACAATTCCCAGAGAGCCATTTTAGGTAACATCTGCCCCCAGTGAGACGCTGCAATGATACGTTCAGCCCGCTCACGCTCTTCGTCATTAGCCCAGGGCAGCAGAACGCCAATTCCCGCCTCCCGGGCAAAACCCATTAAACGAATCCATTCAGACTCCGGCCAATGCTTGGAAGCCCAGGTAGTACCATGCAAAAAAACAACCTGATCACGCATAGTATCAACACATGGAGCCAATCTTTCCGGATCTATTCCAAAATCAGCCGATCCGCTGAATTTATAACCTAACGCATCAGAAAATAGTACGCGGGTTTTATCTACCGCATTACTGACAACTCTGGTGTCCACACTCCTGCGATAAAACCAATGCGTCTCTTCATCTGTAGCACTGTCTCGACTTGGACCACAAACCGGAGAACCACTCAACCATCCAACTCTTGCAGATTTAATGCGTCCCTGAGCATCAATCACCAAATCATAATCCTGTTTCCTGAGCCAGTGATAAAATTGCCATTGCTCCTTAATTGTCGACCATGCCAAGCGTTTCTTTTTCCATCGCAACCGTCCATGAGGAATGATATTTACCTGAGGGTGCAGCCGGGCTATATCGGCAAAAGGTTCTTCACACAACCAATCAATATGCAGCCCCTCTAGTGAAGAACATGCATCTGTCACGGCAGGCATCGTATGAAGAAGATCACCAAGGGAAGACATTTTTATAAGAAGAATTTTCATTTTGAATAGGCTTTCATATAAATTACAAAACATACCAGGGCATAAAATCAAGTTTGCCACGCCATATCACTAACACAACCTACTTACCGACATTAAAAAAGAAGTTTGACCCAGTGCAGATATTGCCTAATATATAATGGATTTATTTCAAAGGCTTGTTTCAACATATTACGGGACTGATCTTTTTTTCCGCTTTTCCTGAACTCCCTTGCCAAAGAAACATACTGACATATCATCTTTTCCTTGCCGACCAACGGTTCAAGGACACGGATTTTCAACTTCAACACCTCTATTGATCTTGACCGGTTAAATCCACTTTTAGAAATACCTTCAGGCAAATATTCTTTCACCGAACCAACTTTATTTATAGCATACAGATTAATACGTTTAGCCAATAAAACCCAAAAATACCAAACCTCTGCGTTCCGAAACTCGTCGGTAAATTTTTCATCAACGATAGCAGAAAGACGAACAATATGAGTCATATCTCCTTTCATACGCTTACCAAACATATAGTCATCTATATATGAAAGCTCTCCATACTGACTCATTTTTGAAATAGAATTACCATCCTCACGAATGCAATCCATCGTATACCAATCATATTGCGGATTACTTCTTATTGATTCTGCTGCATCAGTGAGACACGTTTCTGTGAGATAATCATCGTCATCCAACCAAACAATAAAAGCCCGCTCATCAATTTCTTTGGCTGCTGTTATCAGTTGATTCCTGGCCTTATTAACACCACTATTTTTGGATAAACAACGATATTCAATTTTCTCCGGATAGCGAGACTGGTATTGCTCAATGACTTCTCTGGTATCATCAGTACTGGCATCATCCATAAACAAAAGTAACCAGTTAGAATAGGTTTGCTTCACAACTGAATCAACAACTCGGGAAATGAGATTTGATCTGTTATATGTTGGTACGGCGATTATAAATTCGGGGGTTTCCATCTATCCCTCTTCTCGATTGTCTTTTGTCAATTTTATAAAACATATCGCAGTAGTTCCGGGTAACGATTCCATTTCGCAATTTTTGAAACCGAACCACTCAACCTAGCCAGGGCGACCTTCATCCAAGACTAGCAAAATAACATTAAAATACCACGACAATTTAGAAAGTTAAAAATATCCCTTCAAGCCCACCATTATAAAAAGCAGGATAAATTGCGTTCTTTGCTGATTTATTTTTAGTTGATATAAGTTTCTTTCGTTCCTGCTTCCAGAATTGGCCATACGTATATTTGGGTCAGGCTGGCTCAATACTCAACATCACCACTGAAGGATATGGAAAATGATCTTGCTCACTAAGAAGTCGCTTATGTCATAATAAAGCCTATTATAATTAATTAATACTATGCATTCTTCAACCCTTATTATAAAGGCAAAGGTGATAAAATGGTGAAACTATATACTATCAACTTTATTTACAGACTAACCAATAAAGCAACAGCAGACTCCTCCCCACGCATAATATGATCCAGGTGACAAATGAAACACGTGCGGACCCCTTCATAGACAAAACACGCCAAAAGCAACATATAGTCCATCGCTTTAATTGACACATCAATCATTATTGTATTTCAACTGTACTTGCAGAACCAGCAAACACGCCACTATCGCTGACATATCGACATCAAACGCCTCTGTCGATCCGGTGACGATCCGGCTAACATGACGAGATAAAGATGACCTCAGCTCTGTGAATCAATTACAGCATGTCTGAACTATAAGACTTGAGCTGGTAGAGTTTCCACGAAAACCCTTGTTATATGAGCACCCTGCTACTAAGCTGAAAGACTAACAGATGTATTACAGAGTTATGACAGAACAGCAGAAAACACCTTGTGTACGTTGAGATCAGGTTCTCAGTTTTACCTCGATTTTTGTTATCCGTTAATACTCAATTGTCATAGTATTGGTGCCAATCAGTATATGGAAGCAAATGGAACCAACGCAATATTGAAAACAGAGGATTCAACACATTGCAAACGGGAAGGAAACAGCTGACACAGATCGGCCATAACGATCAACATGAAACACCGCTGATGCACCCAAATAAGGTACAATCTTGCGCGCTTTTTCATTCATTGCAAAAAGAAAATAGATTGAACACCCGTGCAGAAATACACCTGTTTTTTATTGAAACAGAATTACAGGCACTGGCGGTCTCAGCAACCGTAAGCAAAATTCAGGACTGCGCTTTCATCATTTACTCTTTCAACAAACATGTAAGTGATAAGTTATTACAAAGAGATATCCAAAGCTATTATCTGGATAAAGAGTGCCGTGGATTTATAAATCGTATAAGAAAAACCAGACAGTATCTCAAACAGATATCTGATAGCATCCCTGCCCAGGCAACAGATATTCACCTCTATTTCCCAAGAATAGATCAATTCTATCAAAACGTTATCATAAACCATATGAGGCTTATGCATACCAGTCATGATTTGCATTTCTCTCTTATTCCCGATGGTCTGTTAAACGTTCTGGAGGAATCATGCGATCATAAGCGTGTCGCAAGCAGGAAGGAAAAAAAACGGGATTTCTTTCTGAAGCTGACACCAGACATCAAATACCACTATTTTGACGGCTGCAGCATCGGCGCTGATGACGATATATTTTCTAATATTTATATGTGGGAAAACATCCCAACTAACTACCCGGCAGAAAAAATACGTAAATTACAGATCCCGGCCCCTGTAACGGCTCATAAAACGGATGAGATAAAGGTACTGATCATCGGCCAGCGTATTATTGATATTGATAATCACGATGAAAATACGTGTCATAGAATATCTGAAAAAATCCAGAACTATCTGAAATTCATTGATGCCAGTACGATTGATTATCTGCCTCACCCAAGATCTGCCCACATGGAGCTTAATAATGGATTCACAACCGTCACTGACAACAGTTTCAGTGCCGAAGAGCTGATATTGAATTCGGATTATTCTCACATTGTTGGTTGCTGCAGTACAGCAATGGCCAACGCTAAAGTTTTAAACAGTGAGTTGAATGTTGTTTCTGTTGGCATGGAAGATTTCATCAGAGAACCCGATAAACAAGAACGTCTAAAAAATATATTTCAGGCCTTAGGGATAACTGTTCTCTGATTCAGGTCGCCTGCTACAATAGTGGCCATACAATACCGCAGCGAGCAACACCAGAATGATAACATGGCGTAACGCCAGTACCTTCATGAAGAACAGATCCACCGTGAGACCATACCCCATCATGGTGACAACAGCAGTCATAAGAGGCAATGCTTTATGACGGTAGTTTCTGTAGCTCACAATCAGCGTACTGATAAAGAAGACCAGTAAAGCGATCAACCCGGGAAAACCTGCAGTGGCCAGAGTGTTGAAATAGACACTGTGGGACTGATAAGAAGCTCCTCTCAATAAATAGTTTTTCGGGTTGCATTCATTAGCTAACTGAGCAGACCTGAACGCCCCTGGCCCAACGCCTGTCGTTGGGTGATTTACAGCAAGACAAGAAGAGTAAGTCCAAAGGGCCAGACGTTGACCTGCTGATGATGATGCATCTTTCTGTTCAGAAAAATAGTTCACTGTATTTTGATATGTCTGGTTTATTTTCTGCCAGTTTAAAAAGGGCAGAACAGCAACTAAAAGTAACGCACATATAGCCACAGGGCGGACAAAACCCAAGCGTCTTTCAATCACAAACAAAACGACTGCACCAGCTGCGAAAAGGCCCAGGATATTCCCCCGAGTCCCTGATTTATAAGCACAATAAAGAAAGACACCTGCTGCTAACATCATCAGGAGACGTAATCTGGTTGATCTCAGAGATGGGATCAATAACAGTGAAATAATCCCATACAGAGTCATGCCATTACCAAAGTTAACGGCATTTTCGTCACCGTGCCAGCGCCCCTGATAATCTAAGTTATGCATATAAACGACATACATAAGATACGACAATGAAACCATGAAAAGCACAATAGCAACGGATTCATAACGGTTAAACGTATAACGTAACGTAAATAGTAATGGCGCAATAAAAAGAAAAACCAGATAATTATCAACGGACGCTCTGTCATAACCTGACGTCCAGTATGAAATACAAAGCCAGAGAAAATACAACAATCCGGAAACGATCAGTACCATTTCGGGCTGTCTGAAACTTATAGACCGGTACTCTTTTATCATAAGAAAAAGGGCGTAGAGACACAGCAACTCTCCGGCATATTTCGCCAGATCAAAATTCCATGGCTGAACCGCAAAAAAAATAAAAATAAGGCATACAACAGGTACTGTCCAAAGCTTACCTTCAGATAGCCAACGATGAAAATAGCCGTAATGGCTCTTTTCAGAATGGAGTATCTGCATAATCCTGTATCCTGTCAGAATAATCGCTTTGAGGAAATAACCGGGATTCTCTGGTTATTACACGTAATCGAGCAGCTTATTTTCCAGCAGATCCAGATCGGGAATCATGGCCTGACCTTCATCGATACTCACGGCTTTCATATCAAATTCGCCCATTTTCATAGCTTCCACTTCCTGAATGTCTTTTTCAGTCAGGTGGACCAGGCGGGGAATCCCTTGCACAAGAATAGCGAAAAAGGGCATATCCGGGTGATTACCGACGCCGTTTACCACAGCAAAACGTGCGT
Organism: Thalassolituus sp. UBA1087; assembly: GCA_002314145.1. Taxonomy (GTDB): domain Bacteria; phylum Pseudomonadota; class Gammaproteobacteria; order Pseudomonadales; family Oceanobacteraceae; genus Venatoribacter. Next base: position 63,432 of record DCCG01000005.1, read on the forward strand.
CAGGGTTTGGGGCCGGGGCAGGCTGCTGGTTGAGCATCTCATAGCAGACAACCGGCACTGGTGTGCCACGCCAGTCGATGCGGCCAAGTACCCAGTCTGCAGAAGAAGCGGTGGTCAGCAGGTGAGAGAAGGGAATAATTTCGGCCACTGTGACGTTGGGCAGCAGCAGATTTTTATCTTTCAGTGGAATCAGCAGGCAGTCAACCTGATTAGGTGTTTCAGTTTTGGTCAGAGATTGGCTCATGCTTTTCTATCCAGCTGTGTTTTACGCAGTTTACCAGCTGTAATGCCAGCTGGCAGGGATCCCCTGTATAGTTGATCCGGTTGGTTTCAATGGCACTTTCCGGCATGGATGCATTGGCACAGGTTTCCGGGCTTTGGGCCCAGACCTGAATATCCTGATCCGCCAGTGTCACAATGGCTTCTGCGCCGTCGTTCCCCATACCGCTGAACAGGATGTAACCGGCACAGCCACCAAAGTGTTCTGCGACGTTAAGTATAACCTGATCAATGGATGGTCCATACGGACCGGGCCAGGGGCGGTTTTTCTGTTTCAGGCGACCATCGTCGCCGAACCCGAATTCGTTGGTGACCGGCGCCACCAGAATTTCACCACATCTGAGTACATCATTTTCAGCAAAGTTTTTTGCTTCGTAAGCACTGTGCCGGCCGATAGTATTGCACAGTGTCTGCTCAAATCTGGGGTCGATATGCTGGGCGTAAATAAACCCCACCGGCAAACCACCCGGCAGCGCATCCAGAAACTTCTTAACCGCTTCTGGTCCCCCCAGTGAGGCACCCAACACCCAGACCTGAGTCGCAGGTTGTGAGCGGAAGTCATGGCCGGCAAACACGGACGGCAGCGGTATTTCCGGCCCGCCCCGGTCTTGCAGTGACGCCAGCGCTGATGCATCCGCGGCTACCACGGGAGTAACCCGCAGCAACTCACGTAATTTGCTGTACAGCCGCTTCTCCCATTTTGGAAAGGTCGGGCATTGCTTCTGGGGCGCTTTCTCTATTCCGAGTAATACCGGAATTTCACCATCCAGCAGATCATCCAGCCAGTCCAGGCTTTCTTCATCCGCATCTTCACGCACGTCAACGACCCAGGCATCCAGATCCGAGGCAGCATCCAGCTCACTGAAGCGCAACGGATCGGTATTAATCACCACATCAAAACCAAAATGCACCAGTGCGCTTTTCAGCAGATGTTGCTGGAGCCTGTCATCGGCGAGTATCCCTACCCTGGGAAGAGCCATATCAGGTGTCTATCCCCAGCAAGCGGTTCATGGTATCGAGCAGCTTCTCTTCCTGGAACGGCTTACCCAGATATTCATTAACGCCAATCGACATAGCCCGCTCGCGGTGTTTGTCCCCGGTCCGGGAGGTGATCATAATGATCGGAATGTCTTTCAGGCGTTCATCGTGACGGATCAGCGATGCGACCTCAAAACCATCCATGCGCGGCATCTCAATGTCCAGCAGCATAAGGTCCGGTTTATGATCCTGTAGCGTCTCCATAGCGTCCATACCGTCTTTGGCCGTAAAGACTTCCATACCATTACGCTCCAGCAGACGACTGGTCACTTTACGTACCGTCACGGAATCATCCACCACCAGTACCCTTGGCAAGCGGTTTTCCAGTTCGTGACGACGCTCCGCCTCCTGACTGTCCAGCAGCTTCGCCTGCTGATACTCAAGGCTGGCCTGAGTCCGGATCATAGCCGGCAGATCCAGAATGATGACCACGTTACCATCACCCAGAATAGTACCGCCGGATACCCCCATTACACTGGCAAACTGTGGTCCGAGGGTTTTCACCACGATCTCACGCGAGCCCAGCAGCGAGTCAACCTGCAGAGCATACGGCGTGGCACCACGGATCAGCAGCAGTGGCATTGGCATGGTCTGCCCGGTCAGTTTTGGCTGGGCATCGGTATCCAGCATAACGCCCAGGTATTCCACCCGGTAATCGGTACCGGCATATTCGTACAGACGTTCGGTCTGTGGCTTGTCGTACAGATTCTGCAGCTGATTGACCGGCGCCCGCACAATACCCTGAATGTTATTCAGCGGTACCGCGTACAGGTCTTCACCCACCCGCACCATCAGTGCCCGGTTAACCGATACCGTAAATGGCAGACGGATAACAAAGCGGGTGCCGACACCGGTTTCCGACTGAATCGCAACCGAGCCACCCATCTGTTTAATTTCACTGGACACAACATCCATACCGACGCCACGGCCGGAAATCTGGGTCACGGACTCTGCGGTGGAGAAACCGGCCTGCAGAATAAACTGCATGATTTCTTCATCGCTCAGGCGTGCGTCCTCGGTCATCAGACCACGTTCAATCGCTTTGCGGCGCACGGCCGGCAGGTTCACACCTTTACCGTCGTCGGTGAGAGTCAGAACCACGTCACCACCGTCACGGCTGATGTCCAGGTCAATGCTGCCCACATCCGGTTTACCGGCGCCGGTCCGTTCATCACGGCTCTCAATACCATGGTCAACCGCGTTCCGTACCATGTGTTCCAGCGGCGAGATCATACGTTCAAGAATCGTACGGTCCATTTCACCGTCGGCGTTGTGTACGCGCAGTTCTACCTGTTTACCCAGTTCGAGACTGATTTGCCGCACGATACGGCGCAGACGCGGTACCAGGCGCTGGAAGGGCACCATCCGGGTCTTCATCAGACCTTCCTGCAGCTCGGTATTGACCCGGCTCTGCTGCAGCAACAGGGTTTCTGCATCCCGGGTTTTGCCGCCCAGCGTGTCTTTCAGGTCAGCCAGGTCAGAAGCCGATTCCACCAGCGCCCGCGAGAGCTGCTGAATGGTGGAGTAACGGTCCATTTCCAGCGGGTCAAAATCTTCGTAATCCGGGCCCTGGCGCTCCTGACGGAACAGCACCTGAGCTTCGGTCTCCATATCCAGACGCCGCAACTGGTCGCGCAGACGCTCCAGCGTCATATCCATTTCATCAATGGTGTAGGAGAAATCCGTCACCTGCTGTTCCAGACGGCCACGACCAATAGACGTCTCACCGGCGAGGTTAACCAGGTTATCCAGCAGATCGGCCGATACTTTCACCAGTTCCTGCGGTGCTTTACGCACGTTCTGCTGCGGTTTGGCCGGTTGCGGCTGCTCTGCCGGGGCCGTTTCCTGAACCGTCGCCCCGTTATTGTCGCGCCGTAAAGGCACAACATTGGACTGTACTTCGGTCTCTGCCGCTGGCTGATCCACGTTATCCGCGACCACTTCGTCACCGTCAGGCAGATCTGCATCAGCACTGCTGTCATCCTGTGGAGAGGCTGGCGGTGGCGTGATGTCGGTTTCATCCAGTGTGAGGGATTTTTCCCCCAGCATCACAGGCGCATCCGATGCCAGCGCATTGGCCACCCGTTCTACCCGGGAAATCAGCTCATCCTGGCGGCGGTTTGCGTCCTGGAAGAAAGCGCTGTCGCGGGCAATCTGCCCTTGCTGAGCTTTCAGAATGCGCGCTTCAAAATCATGCGCCATATCACCGATATCCGTCAGGCCGGCAAGACGGGCGCCCCCTTTCAGCGTATGCAGGACACGCTGCGCTTCTTCTGCTTCCGCCAGCTGATCAGGATTCTGCTCCCAGTCATGCAGGGTACGGTCGAGCGTTTCCTGCAGTTCCGAGGCTTCTTCAATAAAGATATCCAGGATTTCGCGGTCAGATTCGTCCAGCGCTTCACTGTGAATGCTGTCGGCCGGCGCCTGACTGACAGGGGCCCCGACCTCTTGCGACGTTTCATCAACCGCGTATTCAGGTACCCCGGCAAAGGCTTCACCTTTCAGGTACTGACGCAGCGCTTCAATGGTAGCTGTGGCCGGAGCCGGAGAAAGGCCGCTACGAACGGCATCCACCTGTTCACTGAGCTGATCATGGGCCCGTTCAATCAGGCTGAACACCTCGGGCTGTACACCCAGGCGTCCGTCATTAATATTCTCGTACAGGGTTTCCAGTTCATGACAGAGATCAGCAACCGCCGACAACTCAGCCATCCGCGCGCCCCCTTTCAGGGTGTGTAATTCACGCTGCAACTGGGCAACATGCACCAGATTTTCCGGGTCATTGCGCCATTGCTGAATCGCGGATTCCACTGATTCTGATATTTCCTGTGCTTCTTCGAGGAAAATATCCAGAATTTCATCATCGCCTTCTTCCAGTGTTGGCAGGGGCGGCTGTTCATTCTCAGCGGCGGATACCGGCTCGTCGTCATAGGAAGCACCGGACACAGAAGGTGTCAGCTCCGGCTCTGACGCCGACAACTCATCCATGGAGACTTCATCAACGTCCGGCAGATCCGCGATAGCGTTGTCGTCCGCCCCCAGTTGCCAGTCACGGATGGTCTCAATCAGCTCTGTGGCTGGCTGGGTTTCCTGGCCGGCCGCCAGGCAATCCATCATCGACAGTATGGTTTCATGCGCATCCGAGGCCGTTTTCAGCAACTCGGTTTCAGCCGCGGCCTGCTGCTGTTCAACACGCTGGTATAACGTATTGAGCGCCTCGGCCAGCGCCTGAATGTGCGGAATTTCCGCCTCTTTTGCACCGGCAGCCACGTCTTCCAGATCATTGCCCAGCGAGGTCAGTACGGAACTGTCGTTGTCACGTTCCCACTGCTGTAACAACCGGTCAGCATCCAGCAACGAGTCCATGCCCTGGGCCAGGAACTGAGCAATCGCCTGAGGGTTAGGACCCGGACGGGATTCTTCCTGACTCTGCAGTGGCTGTAATAAGCGGTGTTCAAGCTCGTCGATGCGGGCAATATATTCCTGTGCGCCGGCCAGCGCCGGTACCTGCAGCAAGGCACGGTCCGTCAGTGCATGACCAATCAGGGCGGAACCATCACGCAACAGAGCGACGATTTCCTGGCTGTTCGCCACCTGATAAGCCCGCAGCTCTTTAATCAGTCGCTCCAGCGGTGAAGCAACCTCTGCAATTGCCGTCACACCGGCCATATGAGCACTGCCCTTAAGGGTATGCAGTGCGCGCTGCAGATGATCACTCAGCGGGTTGAGATAATCTTCCGCCGCAGACTGGCTGACGAATTCATCCACCGTTACCAGGTGTGTGCCGGCTTCGGTTTCAAACACTTCCAGCAGCGCATTGGCTTCGTCTTCTTCGTCAAACTCTTCAGCTGCCTCTGCTTCCGGCTGCGCAGAAGATGACGACTGAGACGCAAACGGCTGCACCAGTTCGCCGGCGGCCAGCGCAAAGGCATAATCCATCAGCGGTTGCGTATCGATGGAAGACGGGCGACGGTTGCGGAAATCATCAATCAGGGTTGGCAGCTGATCGATGACATAATCCACCAGATCAATCAGGTTCTGGGTGATACCTATGGTGTCATCCAGCACCCGGTTGAACATATTTTCAACCGACCAGGCCAGCTCACCGATAAATTCGGCTTTCACCATGCGGCCACTGCCCTTCAGGGTATGGAAGGCGCGACGCACGGTGGTCAGCGCTTCGTTATCGTCCTGATTGGCTTTGAATTGCGGCCAGAACTCACCCAGGGTTTCACCGACTTCTTCGGCTTCTTCCAGGAAGATTTCGATAATCTCATCATCAATCAGATCATCGTCGTCATCATCTTCTTCTGCCGGTGGTGGCGCCACGGCGGCGGGAGCCTGGGGTTCAGGCTCAGCAGGCGGTTCAGATAAGGAAGTCGCTTCCTGCGCTGTTTCATACTGAGCATCGTCTGAGCTCTCAGACCGGGTGTCATCCTTTTCCGGCGCAGCATAAATAATTTCTTCTTCATCAGACGGAGCGCTGTCATCGTCTGCCAGACTGAACTCTGTACTTGCCGGCGCTTCACTGACCGGTAACTGCTCATCACCGTCGAAGCTGAAATCTTCCTGTTCCGGCGCGGCCGCAGAAGCCGGCAACTGATCCAGAGATTTTTCCGCTTTCTGCAGCAGATCTTCTCCGGCACTGCGCGGATTCTCAGAATAACGCTCAACAAAGTATTCAATGCCGGACAATACGTCAGCGAGAATATCGAGAATGGCCCATTCGGGTTTCATCTGTTGATCAATCAGATCATGCTGCACAAAGGAGGCCGCACGGGACAGAATCGCCGCCACTCTCGGCAGCGGAATCATGCTCAGTGAACCTTCAATGGAATGCAGCAGGCGCGGCACGTCGTCCAGTTCCGGCAATGACCACTGCTTGGCGATGTATTCCACAATGGCGTCTTTCACCTGCTCCAGCACGTTGCGCGCTTCGCGCAGCACCGCTTTCTGGGCATCGGTCATGGCACCGCTGTTTTCTCTGGCGTTAAGATCGCCCTCACGCTGCATACCACTGATGGTGGCTTCGACGTACAGCAGAGCACCGGCTATATCGAGCAGACCAGCGTCACTGATATCGCCGTCGTCCAGCATCTTAGCCACCACACCCTGCTGCTCCTGCAGCACTTTGCGCGGCATCCCAAGGCCCAGCATCCCCATGGTATCGGCGATCTGTTTCAGCGAAGGGTTCAGTTCATTGAGCGCGCTGGCACGGTCTTCATCACTGCGCACCAGAAGATCGAGACGATCTTTAACCGCCGCAATCTCTTCGGTCAGCGCACCCAGTACGTTACCGACAGTGTCTTTATCCGGTCCGGCGAGGGCATCCTGCTCCTGACGGATTTCTTCTTCCGTCGGCAGTGCCTGGCGCAGGCCAAAACGTTCCTGCACGTCGCGGATGGCTTCGGATTTAACATCCGTGCGGGCAACATAAAACAGAATATTTTTCAGCAGCTCCCCTGCCGGCGGTTCGTTAACCGCCTGAACCGGGTTCTCAATCGTGACCTTTAACTGATGGTCAAGCTGGCGCAACAGGCTTTTGGCGCTGTTGGGCAGACTTTTCTGTTTCATCAGCCAGTCACTGAACGCCAGTGCCGGTAACCAGACCAGTCCCTGAGGCGTTTTTGCCAGCGCTTTATTGAGACGGGCAAAGACCTTATTCAGGTATTGCTTGGCAACGTCCGGTTGTTTGTTCTGCAGCAGCTGCAGAGTCGCAGCCTGCAACATCTGCCGGACTTTGCGTATCCAGTGAGCAAAATCTTCCGTTTCAAACGGTTTGAGCTGTGCCGCGGATAAGGGCTGAACATGAGGAATTTTCGGCGCAAACAGGGCCGTTTCCGAGAGGAAGGCTTCTCCCCGGGCGGAGCGCAGCTCGTTCAGTATCGGCAGCAGGACTACCGGCAGATCGCGGCGTCCCACTTTGACATGTTCGAGGTAGTGCGGCAGCTGAATAATGGCCTGTATCAGGATCTCAAGACCCTCACGCTCATTGCTCAGCGCACCATCAGCCACAGCCGAAGCAACCGCTTCCATTTCCTCTGCGAGCAGGGCGGCGCCATAAAACTCCACCATCTGCAACGTACCGTGAATCTGATGCAGATAACTCAGGCAGAATTTCAGACGGCTGCTGTCCTGGGGATTCTCCACATAAGCTTCCAGCGCCTGCTGGGCCTGCTGCAGAGTCTCTTCGATTTCCCCTTTTACCCATTCCAGGGCGATGTAGTCCTGACTCATCGCCTTGCGGTCTCCCCTGTCGAATTTTTTTGCTTACGCACGAATGCTGATACCTGACTGCTATGCACTGGTTCCAGTAACGGGTGTTGCCAATCCACCATTTCCCCCAGACCGATTACCAGAATACCGCCGGGCGCAAGGCGCTCGGCGAGTAGATTCAGGATTTCACGGCGTCGCCAGCGGCGGAAATAAATCAGCACGTTCTGGCAAAAAATTACATGTTGTGACTGCAACGGGCAGCTGGCCAGATCCAGGATATTCACCTGGGTAAAGCAGCTGCGCTGACGCAGTGCATCAGACACTTCCAATGAACCACCGGGTGCCAGCGGACGAAAACCCAGCTTCGCGTACTCAGCAGGAATCCAGTCCACAGCCCGGGGCTGATATTTTCCGGCTCTGGCTTTGCGCAACACGATGGTGGAAATATCCGTCCCCGTGACTGCGTAACGCCTGCCGGCCGGTTTCAGCCAGCGTTCGCCAACCATCGCGAGGCTGTATACTTCCTCGCCGGACGAACAGCCCACGCTCCAGAATTCGATCGTTTCCGTGCTTTCTTCAGCGGCCTTCTGCTGCACAAACTGCTCAACAAAAGCAAAGGCATCCGGGTCGCGAAAAAAGCGCGTTTCCTGCACTGTGAGACGATCGACCAGAGTACTCCACTCAATCGCTCCGGCAGGCCCGTTACGGACCCGCTCGTAATATTCCTGGTAGCTGGAGCAACCCACTTCCTGCATCCGCAGCCCAAGGCTGGTTTGCAGGAAAGAACGGCGCTGGGGTGTGATACACATCCCGGTGCGCTCCTCCAGCAGGTTCTGCCAGCGGGCAAACTGAGTGTCGTCCAGTTCCGGCAGACTGCTCTTGCCTGCGAGCAATTGATGGCTCATTAACAATTATCCAACCACCAACGGTTTACAGAACCTGCTGCTGATCGAGCTCCAGTTCCTCTTCCGGCAGCTTAAAGCCTGCCACCGATTCACGCAGCTTGTTGGCCATTTCAGCCAGGTTACCAATCGATTTCGCTGTAGCAGTGGTACCCGCAGACGTCTGCGAGGTAATTTCCTGAATAACGTTCATCGTGTTGGAAATATGGCCGGCAGACGATGCCTGCTGACGTGCCGCGTTGGAAATGTTCTGAATCAGTTCCGCGAGGTTTTTCGATACGTTCTCAATCTCTTCCAGTGCAACACCCGCATCCTGTGCGAGGCGGGCACCACGTACCACCTCGGAAGTGGTGGTTTCCATCGAGATAACGGCTTCGTTGGTATCGTTCTGAATCGTTTTAACCAGTGCTTCAATCTGCTTGGTCGCCGCGGCAGAACGTTCCGCCAGACGCTGTACCTCATCCGCAACCACCGCGAAGCCCCGGCCGGCGTCACCGGCCATGGATGCCTGGATCGCAGCGTTCAGAGACAGAATGTTGGTCTGGTCAGCAATGTCGGTAATCAGGGAGATGATGTCACCAATCTCCTGTGAGGATTCACCCAGACGTTTAATCCGTTTCGATGTTTCCTGGATCTGTTCACGGATGTTATCCATGCCGTTAATCGTTGCCTGTACGACTTCAGCACCTTTGTTGGCGATCGCAACCGACCGCTCCGCAACCGCGGATGATTCCGAGGCGTTGGCAGATACCTGGTCAATAGAGACCGCCATTTCGTTAATCGCGGCAGAAGCACCGGCAATTTCCTGCGCCTGGTGCTCAGAAGCTTCGGCCAGGTGCATCGCTGTCGCCTGGGTTTCCTGAGCAGCGGAGGATACCTGTACCGCTGTTTCGTTAATCGCAAATACCAGCGAGCGCATCTGGTCGATCGCGTAGTTGATGGAGTCAGCAATCGCACCGGTAAAGTCTTCGGTTACCGTCGCCGAGGCGGTTAAGTCACCGTCTGCAAGGTCAGCAATTTCATCCAGCAGACGCAGAATCGCCATCTGGTTCTGTTCGTTCTTGTCAGCGGTTTCCGCCAGGTCACGGCGCGTTTCACGGTAAGACACGATCCCGAATGCCACCATAACGATCAGAGCCGCCACCGCGGCCAGATAACCCACAACCTGCAGCAGGAAACGTGTTTCAGCGCCATCCTGAATGGTCTGGGTCAGGGCAGACGTCTGGTTCAGCAGAGTTTCAGAATCGGTAAAGATAGAATCGGATGCTTCACGCACCTGGAAGAGTTCCGGGGAGGTTTCCAGAATTTCGTCCACCGAACCGGATACGAATTCGAACAGCTCAGCAACTTCGGCCAGGGCGTATACCGCCTCTTCGTCCGTTACCTGTGAGATGTTCATCGCCACGTTACCCTGAATCATACCGTTCAGTACGCGACCAAAGAGCGAGGCGTCACGACCAAAGGCATCGGCCGCCATTACCGCATCTTCACCACCGGCCAGTACCTTGTTCACCGACCGTACAATACGTTCCGCCAGCCAGGACTGACGCTGGGCAACCGCAACCTGATCCGCCGGTGCATCGTTATCCAGCAGAATTTCCACAATTTCATCGTATTCCACCTGCAGCTGTGGAATGGTTTCCGCCAGTGTCGCGGCTACTTCGTGCAGAGAGAGAATAACGTCTTCGGCGCGCACAATCTGGTCGGCATTGGTACGTACTGTATTCCACAGTGACTGTACATTGGTCATGGTGGCAACCTCAGCCGGCGGCAGACCGGTTGAATCGTCACCTTTTACCAGATAATCCCAGTGCTCAGCGAAGGAATTACGGGCCTGTTTCAGCTCGGCGAAGGCCGCCTGCTTACCACCCGCCGCCTCGGTGGCGTTTTTGGCCAGCTCCTGCGACAGTACGCGCAGCTCACCGGCGTGTTCAATGTATTGGTCGTCGCGATCAGCCAGTATGTTCACGTATACCGTAATACCGATGAACACCGCCAGAAACACGAACAGCAGCCCCGCAAGTACGCTGTTTGTCCGGTTCCGGAAAGCCGTCGACAAGACGCTTCCTGTATTTCCGCTCATGCCGTTCTCTCCACACTCTGCATGCATTGTAATAATTCAGACCCATCAGGGGCTGTCCGGCAACAACACCGGAACAGGGCAGATTCAGTCAATCCGCCCTGTGTTCGTCAGCGGCAGAATCGACTGACGTCAGCCCTGCCTGGTTTCTTTCGTCTGCCCTGCCATCAGGCCAGACGGTATTATCTTTTCTGTGCGGGCCGCTCAGACGGCAATTTCCAGAAACTCAGGTGCCTGGATCAATTCCCTGAGTTCAAATACCGGCCACTCCCGGCCATCCCGCTCATAACTGTGGCTTACAAACTTTTCAAAGGCAGGTTCAAGAGCAGGGGTATCGCTGCGGCCATCCACCGGGAACTGCTGCATCCCCAGCACGGCATCCACCAGCAGGCCACTCAGGTGATCATCCTGCTCCACCACCAACACCCGGCGACTGCGCCAATTGGCCTTTGACGGCAAGCCTAGCAGGCCGGCCAGATCCATAACAGGAACAAGACGGCCACGTACGTTCGCCACACCCAGCACCCAGTTCCGCACTCCGGGGACTTTCGTCAGCCGCGGCGGCTGCAGTATCTCTGCAACCTCCCCCATGTCGGCCACAAAATGACGGCCGGCCAGCATAAAACCGACGCCACGCCAGTAACTGACGGCTTCCGTCTGCTGCGGCAGATCGGAAGCGTTATAACGGCTGCGTTCGGCTATATCCAGCAACAGGGCAAACGGATGCATGATCAGCCAGCCATCACAGAGTCAATTTCAGAACTCAGCACGGATTCAGCAACCGGCTTGACCAGATAACCACTGGCACCCTGACGTTTGCCCCACACACGGTCAGTTTCCTGATCTTTGGTGGTCACAATAATCACCGGGATATGCTGGGTTTCAGGGTCCTTGGTCAGCTGACGGGTTGCCTGGAAGCCATTCAGGCCCGGCATGACAATATCCATTAATACAACGTCCGGCTTTTCCTTACGCGCCAGCGCCACACCATCAGCACCATTCTCTGCCGTCAGTACTTCGTGACCATGCTTCTCCAGCATTACGCGGAACGCTTCAGTCTCGGTTGGAGAATCATCAACTACCAAAATACGGGCCATGCCATTTTCCTCTTAATTTTTGTCTGTAACCAAAGGCTCAGGATTTTACGTATTGCCTGATGGAACCCAACAGCTCTTCTTTACTGAATGGTTTAGTCAGATACTGGTCTGAGCCGACAATCCGCCCTTTTGCTTTATCAAACAGGCCATCCTTACTGGACAGCATAATGACGGGGGTCGACTTGAATTTTGAGTTATTTTTAATCAGTGCGCAGGTCTGATAACCATCCAGACGCGGCATCATGATGTCGACGAAAATAATATCGGGATGGGTGTCCGCTATTTTGGCCAGTGCATCAAAGCCATCTGTTGCGGTGATCACTTCGCACCCGACCTTTTTGAGCAACGTCTCGGCTGTACGACGGATCGTCTTGCTGTCGTCGATGACCATGACTTTTGTGTTCTGAAAGTTATCTTCCATAGGGAGGCCTTAACCATCCGTTTTTATGTTGTAGTAAGCTGCTTGTTGTGTCGATAAACGCATCAGGCGCCATTGCGTCACGTTTGTATCACATATCATGCGACAAACGCCAGCATGGCGCCATGAGGCGGGTCACACAATTCAGTTACGCCTTGTGAACATTTATTAAGATACACTGGCACTTTCAACAATCCGGGCTGTTTGGAGCTTTTATGACGGTTAAGCTGGGCGTGGTGATGGATCCCATCGCAGACATCACATACAAGAAAGACACGACACTGGCCCTGCTGGATGCAGCACAGGCGCGGGGTTGCGAACTCTGGTACATGGAACAGGCCGACCTTTCCATTCAGAACGGACGCGCAATGGCCAGAATGGCACCCCTGGAAGTACGCATGAATCCCGAAGATTGGTTCGGGTTAGGTGAATATCAGGAAGTGCCGCTGAGCACGCTGGATGTTGTCATCATGCGCAAGGACCCACCCTTCGACAGTGAGTTCATCTACAGCACCTATATACTTGAACGCGCAGCGGAGGAAGGCACCCTGATCGCCAACAATCCGCAGAGCCTGCGCGACTGTAACGAGAAAGTGTTCGCCACGGCCTTCGCTGAGTTTATGACACCCACCACCGTCACCCGCCGCGCGGATCTGCTGAAAGCTTTTCACCAGCAACACGGTGATGTGATCTTCAAACCACTGGACGGCATGGGCGGATCGTCTATTTTCCGTGTCCGGCCGGATGATCCGAACGTCAGCGTTATTATTGAAACGCTCACCAATTTCGGACAACAGCAGATCATGGCCCAGCGTTTTATTCCCCAGATCACCGAAGGCGACAAACGCATTCTGATGATTGACGGCGAACCTGTGCCTTATTGCCTGGCCCGTATTCCTGCCCAGGGCGAGACCCGCGGCAACCTGGCGGCCGGCGGTGCAGGGATTACCCAACCACTGAGTGACGAAAACCGTGCCATCGCTGAAAAGATCGGCCCGGTCCTGAAGGCCAGAGGCCTGTACTTTGTCGGATTGGATATCATTGGCAACAACCTGACTGAGATTAACGTCACCAGCCCTACCTGTGTGCGTGAGATCAGCCGCGACTCCGGTATTGATGTCGCCGGCCAGCTCATTGATTGTCTGCTCAGCAAGCTTTAAGCGGTCATCACCAGCCGCCGCCGGAGACTGATGTGAAACACCTCAGACTTTGCGCTGGCGGCGGTCCGGCCAGCTGGACAAATGTTCCTCAAACGCGCAGACTTGCAGCCTCTGATAACCGGCCATTTCAGGTATTTTTGTCCGCATGTCTGCCACTGTTGTGACCAGTTCTGACCGCCTTTCTTTTACGCTTTTTCTGGCGTTGCTGATCCATGCTCTGGTGATACTCGGCATCACCTTCCGCGCATCGGATGATGAAAACCTGTCCAAGACGCTGGAAGTCACCCTGGCCAACTACAAAAGCGATAAAGCCCCGGAAGAAGCAGACTATATTGCCCAGGCCAATCAGGAAGGCAGCGGCACACTGGATGAAGCCAAAATGCTGACCACGGATGTGGAAGCCGACTTCCAGTCCAATGCCATTAATGAAGCCTCGCCACAACAGCAGCAGGCCAGCGCCCCAAAAAAGCCGCAGGGGCAGAACCAGATCGTCACCACCACCGCAGAGAATAAGCGCAAAGTCAAAACCGAACAGACGGAACCGGCGTTTCAGCTGGATCTGCCGGACGGCCCGCAACAGTCACTGCTGGAACGCAGTCTGGAAATGGCCAGTCTGGAAGCCAAACTGGATACCCTGCGCCAGACCTACGCCAAAAAACCCCGCGTACAGCGACTGACGGCAATGTCTACCATGGCCGCCAGCGATGCCTATTACGTCAACAGCTGGCGGCGTAAAATCGAACAGATGGGCGCCCTGAATTATCCGCGTGAGGCCGAAAACTGCTTTGATAACTGCCGCCTGCGGCTGCTGGTCGCCATTAACCCGGACGGCACCATCCGTGAACTCAATATTCTCGAATCATCCGGCCGCAAAGTGCTGGATGATGCGGCGCTGCGTATTGTGCGCCTGGCTGCCCCCTTTGCACCTTTCACCGAAGAAATGCGCAAAGATGTGGATGTACTGGAAATCATCCGTACCTGGCAGTTCAAAGGAAACCGCTACCTGTCGGAAACAAATTAATGGAACAGCTGCAAAGCCTGAAAAATCACCTGCTGATCGCTATGCCGCAACTGGAAGACTCCTGGTTTGGCGGCACCGTCACCTATCTGTGTGAACACAACGAAGACGGTGCAATGGGCATTGTGCTTAACCGCCATATGCCAGTGACGTTTGACGAAATCTGCGAGCAGCTGGATATCCCCCGCCTGCCCGGGGTCACCCCGGACATACTGGCCGGCGGCCCGGTCAGCCAGGAAAACGGTTTTATCCTGCATCGCCAGCAGGGCAACTGGAGCTCCACGCTGAACGTGACAGAGCAATCCCATCTGACCACGTCGAAAGATATCCTGCAGGCCATTGCCGCCGGTGACGGTCCGAAAGACTACCACCTGGCACTGGGCTACGCCGGCTGGGATGCCGATCAGCTGGATGAAGAAATCCGCACCAACAGCTGGCTCACCGTGGAAGCCAGCGAAGACATCCTGTTTGATACCCCGCCGGAAGAAATATACGCCAAAGCGCTGGCTGCGCTGGGCATCAGTGCTGAGTTCCTCAGTGGCGATGCAGGCCACGCCTGATGAGCGCAGAACAGACACCACCGGCGCGGATTAAAAGCCTGATGGCTTTTGATTTCGGTACCCAGCGTATCGGCATCGCCATCGGCCAGCGTATCACCGCCGGGGCCCAGCCACTCAACCCGATTAAAGCACGCGACGGTATTCCTGACTGGGATGGACTGCAGCGGCTGATCGATGAATGGCAGCCGGATGCGTTCGTGGTGGGACTGCCGCTCAACATGGATGGCAGCGACAGCGACATGAGCCGGCGTGCAAACAAATTCGCCAGACGCCTGGAAGGCCGCTATCATCGCCCCGCCTACACCCATGACGAGCGCCTCACCAGCTACGAAGCCAAAGGCATTGTCATAGAGCAAGGTGGCAGCCGGGACTTCGGCGCAAACTCAGTCGATGGTCTGGCCGCGCAACTGATTCTGGAAAGCTGGATGGCCGCCTGGCCATTAAACGAATAACACCAAAGCACAGCCGCGTTGCTGGCCGCCGGGCCGGGCGCGGACCACGCGCCACGGAGAACACTATGACCCTGCCGGATATCGAACAGACCTGCACCGAACTGGGTGACCGTCTGGCAACCTACCTGAACGACCATCAGATCACGCAGCCGTTATTGGTTGGCATCCGCACCGGCGGTGTCTGGGTAGCCGACCGCCTGCAACAGAAACTGCAGACCGGCGATGATGTCAGCTCACTGGATATCAGCTTTTACCGTGACGATTTTACCCGCCATGGTCTGCACCCGCAGGTCAAAGGATCAGAGTTACCCGATAGCATTGAAGACCGTCATATTGTTCTGGTGGATGATGTGGTCATGAGCGGGCGTACCATCCGCGCGGCCATGAACGAATTATTTGATTATGGCCGGCCAGCCAGCATTACGCTGGTCAGTCTGCTGGATATCGGCCGCCGCGAATTGCCGATCCAGCCCGACCTGACCGGTGCCCGGCTGGAACTGGACAACGGCCAGCTGGTCAAGCTGAGCGGCCCCAACCCCATGACTCTCACTCTCGCCTGAGCGGCGTTTAACTGTTATGAGCACAGCAACGATGAACACAGACCCAAGCCAGGTTCAGCTCACCGCCAACGGTCGCCTGAAGCACTTTCTCACCACCGAAGGGCTGAGCCGGGAACTGCTGACCGAAATTCTTGATACCGCCGATTCTTTTATCAGCACCCAGGAACGGGCGGTGAAAAAAGTCCCGCTGCTGCGCGGCAAAACCGTGGTGAATCTGTTTTTTGAAAACAGCACCCGCACCCGCTCCACCTTTGAGCTGGCGGCCAAACGTTTATCCGCCGATATTCTCAATCTGGATATCGCCCGCTCTGCCACCTCCAAGGGCGAAACCTTAATGGACACCCTGTGGAATCTGGAAGCCATGTACTCGGATATGTTCGTCGTCCGTCATGCCGATTCCGGAGCCGCGCATTTTATCGCTGAGCAGGTAACCCCCAACGTCGCCATTATTAATGCCGGTGACGGCCGCCACGCGCACCCGACCCAGGCCATGCTGGATATGCTCACCATCCGCCGTCATAAAGCGTCCATCGAAGGCAAAGTGGTCGCCATCGTAGGCGATATCCTGCACTCCCGCGTGGCGCGCTCGCAGATTTATGCGCTCAATACCCTGGGTGCTGCGGAAGTGCGGGTGATCGGTCCCGGTACGCTGTTGCCGAAAGACACCGAAGCCCTGGGCTGTAAGGCGTTTTACCGCATGGAAGATGGTCTCAAAGACTGCGACGTCATCATCATGCTGCGCCTGCAGAAAGAACGTATGCAGAACGCGCTGCTGCCGTCAGAAGGTGAATTCTTCAAGCTTTATGGTTTGACGGAACAGAAACTCGCCATTGCCAGACCGGATGCCATCGTTATGCACCCGGGGCCGATTAACCGCGGGGTGGAAATTGAATCCGCCGTTGCCGATGGCATGCAATCCGTGATTCTGAATCAGGTCAGTTACGGTATTGCAGTACGGATGGCCGTGATGTCGATGGCAATGAGTGGCCAACAGCAGGAGAAAAACGAGCTGCTTGCAGCTGGCCAGAATGATCAGGAGGAGGCATAAGCATGAGATACCTGCACATTGAAAACGCCCGCCTGATTGACCCTTCTCAGAACCTTGATGAGGTCTGCGATATTTACGTGGCCGGCGGCCGTATCGCCACCATCGGCCATAAACCCGCCTCAGGCGAAATCGAACAAAGCATTAACGCCCAGGGCCAGTGGCTGGTACCGGGCTTTATTGACCTTGGCGCCCACCTTGCCGATCCCGGTTACCCACAGAAAGGCACCATCGCATCCGAAACCCGTGCTGCCTGTGCCGGTGGCTTTACGCACGTCTGCGCGCTGCCGGACAGCAAACCCGTAGCGGACAGCTCAGCCGTGATTCAGCAGGTTCTGGAAAAGGCGGCTCAGGCAGGCTATGCCAGTGTACTGCCGCTGGGCGCTGTCACTCAGGGACTGGCCGGAGAACAGCTGGCCAACATGTACGGTCTGCGCGAAGCAGGCTGTGTGGCATTAAGCAATGCCCGTCAGCCATTCAAAGACAGTTATGTACTGCGGCGGGTGATGGAATACGCGGCCACCTACGATATTCCGCTGTTTCTGCAGGCCGAAGACGTATCACTCAGCGATGGCGGCTGTATGCACGAAGGCCCGGTGGCGACCCGCATGGGGCTGAGCGGTATTCCGGCCACCGCGGAAAGTATCGCGCTGGCGCAGATTATTCTGCTGGCCGAACAGACCGGCGCCCGCATCCACATCAGCCAGGTCAGCTGCGCCCGCAGTCTGCAGATGTTGTCCCAGGCGCGTCAGAAAGGGCTCAATATCAGTGCCGATACCCCCCTGGCCAATCTGGTGTATACAGATGCCGCGGTCACCGGCTACAACAGCCAGTTTAATGTGCGCCCGCCCCTGCGCAGTGACGCTGACCGACAGGCGCTGTTAGCAGCCGTCAACAACGGCGAGCTGGCCATCAGTTCCAATCACCGGCCGCACGAAATCGCCGCCAAAAAAGCGCCCTTCGCCGATGCCGAAGCCGGTATGAGTATGTTTGATTTCTTTGTGCCCCTGGCGCTGCAGCTGGTGAGCAGTAACGAACTGTCACTGGCTGCACTGATCCGCGCGGTCAGCAATCAACCGGCGCAGTTACTGGGGCTGGAACAGGCCTTGAAAGAAGGCAGCTGGTTTAATGCAGTATTGCTGGACCCGACGGCAAGCCGGCTGGCGGATGAATCTTCCATGCACTCCAAGGGCACCAATTCTCCGCTTATCGGCAGCCGGTTAGAGGGTGCTGTCAGCGCAGTATTTGCCGACGGCCGCCGGGTATTCTGACCATGACCTCCGGCGGCAGGCGCACTTCAGCGCCTGCCGCCGGGGTTTATTCAGCCGAATCCCAGACTGCGCCAGACATATGAAAACGGCACCACCAGAAATAACGCCGGCAGAAAATTAATCACGGCAAAATTCATAATCCCCGCCATCCGCATCCCGACGGCAATCATAATAATGCCGCCCACCGCCGAGAAATCAGCAAACGCTACTTCATCCATATAAGGCATAATCAAGGTCGCCAGCAGAAACAATGAAGACTGCACCGCCAGCTGGGCAATAAAAATCAGCGCAATGCTTGGCCCCAGGCTGACCGCAAAGATCATGGCGGTTAAAAAATCCATCATGCTTTTTACCAGCAGCAGCTGATAATTACCGTTCAGACCTTCCGTAATGGAGCCCAGAATCCCCAGCCCACTGGCACAGAAAATAACGATCAGAGAATTGTACTGCATGCTGAATTCTTCCCCGCTCAGGTGCGAGCGCATGGGGAATATTTTCTGCATCAGCGCCTGAGCTGCCGCAGCACCTTTACTGACTGCCTTTTCAAAATACAGCAGCTCGCCGATGGCGGTGCCCAGAATAAACGCCATCACGATAACGGCCAGATACTGAATGTCAGCCAGCATATGAATGCCAATGGCGACAGCGCACAGCGCAAAGGTTGGCATCAGCCCCGCACGTAAGCGTTCAGGCAGATGGTTGGCCACCAGCACACCCAGCAGTGTGCCGGCGACAATCGCGGCGCTGTTGATAAAAGGGCCGATCATAGAGTGTTCCCGGACAGAATGCAGACACGACAGACGCTGCCGTGGCGGTTGGAAATAAAGCTCAGTATAGCCACAGCGGCCACGGCGAATAAGCCGGGCCGGTGGAACGGTGCGATACAGCGTAAACGGGACGGCTCAGCGCCAGAGATCACCCACCGGGGTTTTGGGACCATAGTGAGTGATCAGCTGTGCCTGCAGCAGCTCAGCACAGGACAGGGCATCGGTATGGGCATGATGGGGATGATAAAACGGCAGGTGATATCGTTTACGGGCTTCGGCCAGACGCAGCGACGGCGCTTTTTGTCCGCGTAAGCGCTGCCAGAACGTCAGCCGGGTAATCTCGGCTTCCAGTGTCATGGTATCAATGATCGGAAAGCGGATGCCTTCCCCCAGACGCTGCAACATGGCGTGATGCAGAAAATTACGTTCCATTTTACGGTAATGCGCGACAACCACCCGGCCAGCCATCAGCGACAGCAGAGGTTGCAGATAACGGTTGAGGTCGGGCGAGGAAGCCACATCGCTGTGAGTAATACCATGAATAACCACAGAATCGCCGGGCAAATGGGCGCGCGGCCGTACCACCCAGTGACAGGAATCACGGTTATAAATCCGTGCCATGGTCATGGGGACCAGACCAATACTGACGATGTCTCCCTGTTCCGCGTCCATGCCGGTGGTCTCAAAATCCAGGGCTAACATAGGAACTTCAGAAATCGGCGTACTGGCCGGCGGTAAACCCGCTGCATAAAACTCGCGCAGTACTTTTGATTCGGCCTGTTCCGCCAGTGCGGAATAGAGTGCGGGCCAGTCTCCCACAGAAATATCTTCGCCGGAGTCATCCGGCTCATTGAGAACCTGCCCGGGACGTAAATATAACATCAGCTGCTGCGCCCCGGTTGATAACGGTATTTAAGGTATTTCTGTGCGTTCGACACAATCAGAAAAGCATCGCGCAGGTTTTTGCGTTCAAAATCGGATAAATTTTCCGGCTCAATATTGTTATCCGGCTCTGCTCCGGCCTCCAGATCCAGCGCCTGGTGACGGATGCGCACCATAGCAATTAATTCCAGTGCATCGCGCAGGTCGGGACCACTGCCGGGCGACAGTATTTTTGCATCAATCACATCCTGCAGACGCTCAAATGAATTGTGCGATGCTGACCCGATCGACAGAGCGTGCACCCGAATCAGGTCGGCCAGAGGTGCAGTACCGCGGCGCTTCATATTGATGGACTTATTGTGATCGCCGTCGGCTTCCATCACAAAGTTTTTGAAAAAGCCCAGCGGCGGTGTACGCAGCAATGCATTGCGTGCCATACAGGCAAGAAAACGGGTATTTTTCTGTGCTTTATGGCGGATCAGTTTATTCAGCCGTTTAGCCCAGCGGTTCTCACCCCAGACACCTTCAAGGTCAAAGAAAATAGAGCTGTTAAGCAGAAACTCAGGGGTGGGTTGTTCTATCCATTCAGTGAAATAGGATTCCCATACTTTTAACGGTTGCCGCCATTTTTTATTGGTCGCCATAATATGGCCGGTGCAATATTTATAACCGCAGGCATCCAGCCCGTCACTGACGAACTTGGCAACCTGATAGAAATATTCATCATGTTTTTCCGGCTCAAAGCTGTCGTCCAGGATCATGGCATTGTCCTGATCCGTTACGATCAGCTGTTCTTCGCGTGCCATAGAGCCCAGTGCAAGAAAACAATAGGGCACCGGCGGCGGACCAAACTTTTCTTCCGCCAGCTCCAGCAGCCGCTGTTTAAAACTACGGCCGATCACCGCCATGGAACTGCCGATCATGCGTGAGTTCGCATCTTCAGCAATCAGCCGGCTGAAACACGCCCTGACATCGGATTGCAGCGGCACCAGCTCTTCCACACTCTGGGCGCTGAAGATGCTGCGCACCACAAACAGACTGTTCTGCGATTCATAGCGGATAATATCCGTCAGGGTGATCACCCCGAGCGGTTTACCTTTGCGTAATACCGGTAAATGGTGGACGTTATCCCGCAACATTTTCAGCATGGCTTCAAACACCAGCTGGTTATATTCCACCGCCACCACTTCCGGACTCATAATATCGGTCACCGGGGTTTCATACGGCAGGCCCGGCGCCACCAGTCGGTCGGTAATATCCCGGTCGGTGACAATTCCTTTCAGGGTTTCTTCATCATCCGCGGCGTCATCAATGACCAGCAATGAGGAGACATTTTCTTCCATCATCTGGCGCGCCGCTTCGCGCGCACTGGCGGTATGGTGCAACAGAACCGGTTCACGACTGAGCAGGGTTTCAATACGTGCGGTCATCAGTTCATTAGCGTCTTCACGGCGCGCTACCGCCTGACGCAGCCGGGTGCGGTCTTCCACTTCGACCTGGTCGGCAAATTCTTCGTGTTCTTCAAACAGGGAAATAAACAGCTCCGCCGGGATCAGATACACCAGCGTATCTTCCATGGCCCGCACCGGGAAACGTGCACGGCGGTTACGTAACAGGCCAAATTCAGCGAAAAAACCGCCCTGTGTTAAGCGGTTATAAAGATCGCCATTGCGGCGATACACTTCCACAGCACCGCTGCGGATCAGAAACCAGTCACTGAGTTCTGTACCGAAGTCCAGAATCTGAGTGCCGGCTTTGTAATAAGCAATATCCACTGACTGTGCGACCTGACGCAGAACGTCTTCCGGCAACAAAGACAGCGGCTGATGCTGGCGCAGGAATTCAAGAATTTCAATCTGTTCAGCCTGCATAAAGCATCACTCCTGTGTTTCGATAAAACGTAAAAAAAGCCCGGTAAAGACCGGGCTTTTTTTACAGCTTAGTGCATGCTCAGCCCTTGCGGGGCTCGGACATCAGGCCTTTCACCATAGAGAAGGCCGCGATCAGCAACACCAGTGTAAATGGTAACCCGGTCGACACAGCCATTGCCTGCAGTGCCACCAGTCCACCACCCATAATCAGGGCAATGGCCACCAGTCCTTCAAAGGTACACCAGAATACCCGCTGTGGAGTCGGGGAATCTACCTTACCACCGGCGGAAATCACGTCGATCACCAGGGAACCGGAGTCGGACGAGGTTACGAAGAACACGATCACCAGAACAATGGCAATAAAGGACGTGATCTGTGCCAGCGGCAATGCATCCAGCATAGCAAACAGCTGCAGTGGCAGTGCGGCATCCGCAGCGGCTTTATAACCGTCCTGGACGTATTGTTCGATGGCAGTACCACCAAACACAGTCATCCACAGAACACAGGCAGCTGACGGAATCAGCAGTACCGATACCAGGAATTCACGGACAGTACGGCCACGGGATACACGGGCGATAAACATACCAACGAAAGGTGACCAGGAGATCCACCATGCCCAGTAGAAGGCAGTCCAGCCAGAAGCAAAGTTGCTGTCTTCACGGGCAACCGGGTTGGCCAGTGCCGGCAGATTCACCAGATAAGACCACAGGTTTTCGAAGAAACCGGTAAAGATCGCCAGGGTCGGGCCAACAATGATCACGAACAGCATCAGCAGCGCAGCCAGCACCATGTTGATCTCTGACAGACGCTTAACACCCGCATCCAGACCGGCAACCACAGAGACAGTCGCCACCGCACTGATACCAATCACCAGCAGAATCTGAGTGGTTTCACCCATGGGGATATCAAACAGATAGTTCAGACCGGATGCCGCCTGAGAAGCACCCAGCCCCAGTGACGTCGCCAGACCAAACAGGGTGGCCAGTACCGCCATGATATCAATGATATGCCCGGTCCAGCCCCACACACGCTCACCCAGAATCGGGTAGAACACGGAGCGGATGGTCAGTGGCAGACCTTTGTTGAAAGAGAAGAGTGCCAGACCCAGCGCCAGAACGGCGTAAATGGCCCATGGGTGCAGTGCCCAGTGATAAATGGTGGCTGCCATACCCAGCGCGGCGGCGGCTTCCGGATCACCGGCGGCGGCACCCAGCGGCGCCCAGTCAGTACGCATGCCGTCTTCGCCCACGGCGGTACCGCCCATGGAGCTGGCAAAATGAGACAGAGGTTCAGATACCCCGTAGAACATCAGACCGATACCCATACCGGCCGCAAACAACATGGCAAACCAGCCGGAGTAACTGTAATCCGGCGTAGCTTCGGTGCCGCCCAGACGTACTTTACCCAGCGGAGAAAACACCAGTACCAGACACATAATCACGAAGATGTTACCGGCGCCCAGGAACAACCAGTCCAGGTTACCGGTCAGCCAGTTACGGATATCTTTAAAGAAAGGTTCAGCCTGTCCGTGGAACGCCAGTGTCAGCGCTACGAACAGAATCACTGCCAGACCGGATATCGCAAAAACCCGGTTATGAATATCCAGACCAAAGGGCCCGACGTTTACGACGATGTTGTCCTGACCGACTTTATAGTCAGTGTCGATCGGATTCACCTCACCGTCGGGAATCATTGGATCATTATTATCAGCCATTGCGGCTCGCCTCCCGTGTTTTGTTTTTTCAGGGGTTACTGAGATCTGCATAAACAGATCAGAATGCATCCGCCAGAGCGGATTTAAAGCTTTCTGCTCCGTGCCTCCCGGAGCAGATTTCCTACACAGGTGATACTGCAACCTGAGTAAACCGGAACAGACCATAACATAATTAATTGCTGGTCTCCTGTTATAGGGTAATCATGTTGCCAATCGCGGAAGAAGCCGACATCAAATGTTCTGATAGCGACATAGAATAAAAAAAGCCCCGGATTACCGGGGCTTTGGGCTGCAGAGAGAATTAATCGAAAGGTTTTGGAACCGGAGTTTTATCCGTAGAAGGCGGTAAAATCGGCAGATTAAATGTTGGCTGATCACCGGTCAGTGTTTTCAGGAAGGCAACGATCTGCGCGTTTTCTTTATCACTGAATTTACGTCCCAGCTGCAGGCGCCCCATGATATCCACAGCTTCGGTCAGCGTCTGAGCTTCACCGTCATGGAAGTATGGGTACGTCATTTCAACATTACGCAGCGTCGGCACTTTGAACTTCATACGGTCGGCATCTTTACCTGTGATACCGGCCAGTCCTTCTGCCTTGTTTTTGGTCTGGTAGGCTTCCACCAGCCCCATTTTCTGGAAGCTGGCACCACCAACCGCCTGACCATTGTGGCAGGCAACACAGCCGGATGTTTTAAATAACTCGTAACCGGCTTTTTCGTCGGCCGTGATGGCATCTTTATCACCCAGCAGCCACAGATCAAAGGGCGAATTCGGGGTGACCAGGGTTTTTTCAAACTCGGCAATTGCGGTGGTGACCTGATCAATGGAAATCTGATCAGTGCCATATACCAGCTTAAACTCACGTACGTAGCCGGGAATGGATTTCAGCACATCCACCGCCAGCACGTGGGTAAATGCCATTTCACCCGGGTTAGCAATCGGGCCACCGGCCTGTTCTTTCAGATCAGCCGCACGGCCATCCCAGAACTGGGCAACGTTCATGGACGAGTTCAGCACCGTCGGAGCGTTAATCGGGCCCTGATTCCAGTTATGGCCAATAGAGGTTTTCAGGTTGTCCGTGCCACCCATGCTCAGGTTGTGGCAGGAGTTGCAGGAAATAAAACCGGACTTGGAAAGGCGCGGATCAAAATAGAGTTTTTTGCCCAGTTCCGCTTCGGCCAGGTTCACCTCTTTGACCGGTTCAACCGGGGCAATGGGTTCAGCCGCCATGGCCAGCTGTGCCGCGCCGGCAAAACCGAGCAGGGCAGCGGAGGTTATAACTTTTGTTAGTTTCATCTCTCTCTCCTTATGGTTTTCGCGGTTACAGCGACACGAGCCATCTGTAGCCATACTCATCAGCATAGACAAGCTAACAACAGTCATATCAACAGAAACTTGAGGGAGGTCATGAATCCTTCCGATACCGTCTCCGGGCCGCACGGACATACACTTCTTTACACTTCAGCGGAATGCCGGCAAGTGCGGTATAATGCCCGCTTTGCTCAACCCGGACCCGTCATGCCACACAGATCCCACCTGTTTTCACTGCGCATTGGTCACGCTCTGCGGGAATCCCTGCAACAGCCCTATAACGTCAGCCGCTTCAGCAAAGACCTGATCGCCGGCCTGACCGTCGGCGTGATTGCCATTCCTTTATCCATGGCGCTGGCCATCGCCAGCGGTGTGGCACCGCAATACGGCCTTTATACCGCCATGATCGGCGGCTTCCTGATCGCCTTGACCGGTGGTTCCCGCTTCAGTATCTCCGGCCCCACCGCCGCCTTCGTGGTGATTCTTTACCCGATTGCGGAAAAATTCGGTCTGGGCGGCCTGCTGATCGCCACCCTGCTGTCAGGCATCATACTGCTGGCCATGGCCTTTGCCCGGCTGGGCCGCTTTATTGAATACATTCCGGAATCCGTGACGCTGGGGTTCACCTCCGGCATTGCCATTGTGATCGCCACCCTGCAGCTGAAAGATTTCTTCGGTCTGTCATTTGAGTACCCGGAAACCTACGTGGGGAAAGTGGAAGCCCTGGTGACGCATCTTCCGGCGTTCGACGGCCCCTCACTGCTGGTTGGTGGCGGCACCTTTGCCAGCCTGCTGATATGGAAAAAATTCAGTCGCCTGCCACCGCATATTCCGGCGTTGCTCGTGGGTGTTCTGATCGCCTGGCTGCTGGGCCTGCAGGGCCACAGTATTGAAACCATCGGCAGCCGCTTCAGTTATCTGTTACCCGATGGCAGCACCGGCAGTGGCATTCCGCCGATGCTGCCTGAGTTTATCTGGCCCTGGCAGCAACCGGGTGCCGATGGCACACCGATTGGTTTCTCCTGGTCATTGCTGGAGCTGCTGTTACCGGCGGCTTTTTCCATCGCCATGCTGGGTGCAATCGAGTCCCTGTTATGTGCCGTGGTACTGGATAACATGACCCGCACCCGTCACAGTGCCAACAGTGAATTATTAGGTCAGGGCATCGGTAATATCGTCGCACCGTTTTTTGGCGGCATTACCGCCACCGCCGCCATTGCCCGTTCTGCCGCCAATGTGCGTTCCGGCGCGCAGACGCCGGTAGCCGGCATGATTCACGGTCTGGTCGTCATGGCCGGTCTGCTGGTTCTGGCCCCTCTGCTGGCGCATTTGCCGATGGCATCCATGGCGGCGTTATTGCTTTTAGTGGCATGGAATATTGCTGAGGCGGATAAGGTGGTGCACTTTATTAAAACGGCGCCACGCGGTGATATTCTGGTGCTGCTCACCTGTATGAGTCTGACCGTGCTGTTCGACATGGTGATCGCCATCGCCACCGGTATCGTGCTGGCGTCGTTGCTGTTCATGCGCAATATTTCTGAAATGACGCGCATCAGTGATATCAGCCTCTACCGTAAACTGGTGCCTGAATCCCTGCCCGCCGGCTGGCAGGTGTGGAAGATTAATGGTCCGTTATTTTTTGCGGCCGCCGACCGCGTTTTTGCCGAATTAGAAAATAAAATGCAGGCCCAAAAAGGCATCATCCTGTATCTGGATGCGGTGCCGGTATTAGACGCCGGAGGCATTTCGGCGCTGGAGAAATTTATTCATTCCTGCCGTGCTCAGAACATTCAGGTGATGATTGCTGATCTGCAGTTTCAGCCACTGAAAACACTGGCCAGATCCGGTCTGCGGCCACAGCCCGGGGCGCTCACCTTTACCCCGACACTGAGCGAAGCACTGGCCAATACTGCCGCCTGAGGGCGGCAGTATGCATCTCAGAAGTCGTATTGCGTACTGATTCCCCATGACCGGCTGGCCACCAGGGTAACCGAATTGGCGCTGGGTTTTGTCCACTGATAATCGTACAGCACCTGCTGATGATCAAAGATGTTATTGACGTAACCATCTACCCGCCATTGCGCCGCTTTCCAGCCGACACTCAGATGCGATAAATAATACGCATCAATTTTTTGCTCGTTCGAAGGCTTGGTGTAGGCACTGCCAATATATTGGGTGCGCCATTTAGTATTAAAACCAGCGCCCCGGTCATAACCGATACTGAGACTGGTATTTATTTTCGGCGAATATGGAAACCGGTTGCCGGAATAATCGCTGCCGGATGAGACAAAATCTTCAAATTCAGTATCGGCGTAACCGGTATTCAGGGAGGCCATAAATCCATTATTCAGATGTAGAAACACATCCAGTTCAGCGCCTCTGGAAGTCGATGAACCGGCATTATCCACGTACGTATCAAATGGGTTGGTAGGGCCATTAACCGATACCTGCTGATCATCCCAGTTCAGATAAAACAGATTGGCGTTCACCGCCAGTTGCTGCTCAAACCAGACAGAACGCAGGGCAATTTCATGGTTTTTTAATGTTTCCTGACCGTATTCATACACAGCGCCCGTGCCCAGATTCAGGTCATTACCACCGGAGCGATAACCGCTGGAATACACATACCCCAGCGTCATATCCGCTGTTGCCGCCCAGCTGATTCCGATTTTGGGCAGCCACTGCGTAAAGGTATCTTCCTCAGTCACCTTGCCGCTGCCACTTAACATAGCGCCGTAATTATCCACCATGGCATTCAGACTGCCCGCCGGCATGCCCAGCAATGCATCGCCAGGGGTGAGGTCCATTTCCCGGAACACGGTTGAACGGGTTTCAAAACGGCGTTCTTCCCGGCTGTAACGCAGACCTAAGGTCAGCGTCAGATTCTGCGGCAGGTAAATATCCGTCTCATTAAAAACAGCCAGCGAGCGGGTCTGGTTCAGACCATCGCGGATGCGGTTGGTAAAAGGAATATAAAACGTATCCGCCGGCACGGCAGGGCTGAGGTTATTAAGGTCAACCACACTGCCACTGTCGCCTTCGCTCTCACTGCGTTCACGGCCAAGATACAGTCCCGTGGCTGAGTGAAGGTGCCGGCCTTCGAAACTCAGTTTCAGTTCTTCGCTGATGTGCTGCTGATCACGATCCTGTGCGAAGCCGGTATATTCGGAACTGACCGGCTGGCCGGCAAAGGTCGCGGTGACATCCGATTCCGGGTATGTACGGTCACTGTCGACGGCATACTGGCTGAAACCATTGCGCCAGCTGGTGTGACTGCTCAGCGTCCAGCGGTCTGATAACAGCGCACTGATATTCAAAATGCCGTAACGGCTGACTTCCTGATACCGCGGTTTGACGTCCATGGCCGCTTTATAGTCACCGGCTTCACAGGGGTAGTCGGCGGTGCTCTGAGCATCCGTACAGGCCAGCGCAGCACCATGTTTACTGTTGGAGAATCCGCTGATCAGGCGGGCACTGAAGCGATAGTCAGGCTGGTACAGCAGGCTCGCTTTGTAATGGCTGTTGCTGAGAAAGTTGTGGCGCTCATCATTGAGATAAATATTGGTGTATTCACCATCGGTTTCCTGCCGTTCAGCCGTTACACGCAAGGCCAGGGAGTCGCTCAGCGGCAGGTTGCCCATGGCGTTCAGCTGCCACAGATTGTCACTGCCCAGTCCCGCTTTCAGCGATGCAGATGGCTGGAATTGCGGGCTTTTTGAGGTAATAAAAATAGCCCCGGCTGCAGAGTTCTGTCCCACACTGGTGGACATAGGTCCTTTCGCCACCACCACCTGTTCGATATCCCACAGGGTCATATTATTCTGAATGTCGGGCCGGCTCACCGGCATGCCATCCACAACCACCGAACTGACGCTGCCAGCCCCGGCAACACCGCCGGACTGAATACCCCGGATAGCGTATTCGTTGCTGTTGCCGTAACCCACCAGATTCACATTGCTCATCTCATCGAAGGCCGAAGAAAGATCCAGTGCGCCGTTCCTGGTCAGATCATCTTCCGTGGCCAGACTCACTCCGGTGATGGTTTCCTGCAGTGTACGTTCCAGTTTCTGCCCTGTCACAGTGACCGTATTGAGACTGACATCGTCACTCTGCTCTTCGTCCCCGGCCATTGCGCCGGGGCAATAGATGCCTGCCGTCAGTGCCAGCGCCCATGCCGCGGCCTGCTGAGTTTTCCGGATTTCCATTCTGCCCCCGTTTATAAGTATTAATGATAATTATTATCAAACGATATTTAATACTATTACAAAGGGAGAGAGCAAGTCAGACGGCAAGCCCGATCGCTGGCGCCCGGCGGCCATATGATGTCAGTCCGGAGCCTCACAGAAGTGCCGCGGCGACACGCCCCGTGCCCGGTTGAATGCGTGACTGAAACTGGACGCACTGCTGAAGCCAGCCTTCAGCGCGGCGTTTTTGATGCTGTCGCCACCGCGCAGACATTCCTCGGCACGGCTGAGGCGGCATTCACTCACCAGATCACGCCAGCGCCAGCCATCCGTTTCCAGACGCCGGCTCAGGGTACGTGATGACATACACAGGCTGCCCGCCACCGAGGTCATATCCGGCACATCCGGTAACATCTGAGTGATCAGACGGCGCACCTGATGGGAGATGCTTTCCTGTTTTGCCGCCGGCCGGCCGGTGCAGAGTTCTTCACAGGCAACCGCAGCCACCGGGTTCTGCATCGGCATACGCAATTGCAGGTGGGCGGCGTCGCCAAAGAAACAGTTTTCCGCTGCGCTGTCGGTCACCTCACAGCCAAACACCGCCTCCATCTGCGCCATGGCCGGCAGCCGCGGAAACGTCAGAGACAGGGCGCGGACATTGCGTGGCGCAGCGCCCAACAACTCGCCCTGCAGCGCCGCCAGAATGCCAAACTCGCGGCCAATAACGAAACGCTCCAGCGCTTCTGACAGCGGATAGCGGCAGCTGAATACCAGCCGCAGCTCGTCGCGCTGAAACTCAAACAACACCCGGGAGAGATTCGCGGAAGACGCCAGATAACGGCGGATCATATCCAGCGCTGCGCGCACGTCGCGGCTGCTGACAATCGCCATTCCCAACACCCCCAAAGTGGCCAGCTGATAACGCAGCCCGGTGGCAAACCCCAGCGCAAGAGACTCCTCACCATTAGTGTGTAAAGCCTCAATCATCGCCAGTTCCTGATCCATTGTCACATCAACCAGGCCAAGATCAATTTGTGACCGGGAAAGTCCGGTTTGTGACAGCATCACCTGATCATCAATGCCACAAGCCCGGGCCTGCTGCAAAAGAATCCGCGCATTGGCCAGCCCGAAGCCCGGCGCCCGCGGTTTATCGCTATCAGCTGCGGATGTCATAAGGCCACCTCTTATTATTTTAAATGCACCTTAGTACCAATTATTGTCCTGTCGTATCACGTCAGTGTCCGCTCAGGACATTTTCTTCGTCCTGCACTCAACTATGGTTGTCAGCGCTCTGTGGCCTGCGTCCCTGATACGGACCGGCCGTTATTAAAAACAAAAATAAAGAGAACACATACAATGAAAAAAGCCATTCTGGCGGTTACCGCCATCTCCGCGCTGTGCGCCTCTGCTCTGCTGCCGGCTAACGCTCAGGCCGCAGATTCCCCGTTATTCCCGGCTATTTCGCTGATCGCCGGGTTTCTGAATCAGGGAATATTCCCTGAATCCGATCTCTACACCACGGATGATGACATCATTATCAACGCAACGGATGGTGTGGAACTGGCCGCCAATGTGTTCGTGCCAACGACAGGTTCCGGCCCTTACCCGGCGGTGATTTTTATCAACAGCTGGGCCGCCAACGAATACCAGTACCTGACCGAAGCGGCGCGCTTTGCCGAAGAAGGTTATGTGGTGCTGAGCTATTCCACCCGTGGCTTTGGCACATCAGGCGGCCTGATTGATACCGCTGGTCCGCTGGACATGGCCGACCTGTCGGCCGTGATCGATTACCTGATCACGCACTTTGACGTGGACCCGAACGCCATTGGTGCGGCAGGTATTTCTTACGGTTCCGGCATCAGTCTGCTGGGCGCCGCCCATGATCCGCGCATCAGTGCCGTGGCCGCCATGAGTACCTGGGGCAGCCTGACCGAAGCTCTGTATGGTCAGGAAACACCGCGCCTGATCTGGGGCGAGCTGCTGACCCTGTCGTCCGGCCTGACCGGTAACCCGGACCAGATTATCCGTGACACCTGGAATAAAGTACTCAACCGGGAAGATATGGCCAGTGTCTACGCCTGGACCGATCTGCGTTCACCGCTTAATTATGTGGATGAAATTAATGCCAACGGTGCCGCCGTTTATATTTCACAGAACTGGGGCGATAACCTGTTTCAGCCCAACAGTGTGCTGGATCTGTTCAGCCGCTTAAGCGTCGAAAAACACATTGATCTGCAACCCGGTACCCATGCCGGTGCTGAAATCGGCGGCCTGCTGGGTGGTGGTGATACCCACGTTTTAAATAACGTACACCGCTGGTTTGCCGAGCACCTGAAAGGTGAAAGCGGTGCAATGGAAGGACAGAAGCCGGTACACATGAAAGTGAAGTTTTCTTCCGGCTATCAGGAATACGATGCCTTTCCGGTGCCACAGGCAACGACGGAAACTTTCTACCTGCAGCCACGTAATCTGTTCCGCAACGGTCAGCTGAGCGATACGCCATTCCAGAGCTGGCTGGCAAAGGACAACAGTATTAATTCCCTGTTCGACACCGTGGCCAGTACTCAGGTACCGCTGCTGTCACAGATTCTGGAACAGCTTGAGGTTCCGGTACTCGCCAACATCGGGCATATTCAGCGCAGCAACGGCATTGTGTTTGAAAGCAACCGCCGCTGGTCCGATATGCAGATCCGTGGCAATGCGGAACTCAGTCTTATGGTTCAGCCGAAAAGCGATAACCTGCACATGGTTGCTTATCTGTACGACATGAACCCGCTGGGGGTAGGAAAAATGATTACCCACAAACCCCTCACCGTGCACGACACCACACCGGGTGAAACCCTGCGCGTCGATTTCCCGTTAACCACGGTGGCGTACGATGTGCCGGCCGGTCATAAACTGGTATTGGTTATTGATACGCACGATCTCCTGTATGCCGGCCCGCAGGGGGTACGCAGTATCGATTTTGAATTCAGCAGTGGTGAACAATCCACGCTGACAGTACCTGTACTCTGAACTGTTTCAGCCACAACCGATAGCTGAACCTGGCACTGCCCGTCAGTGCCTGCCAGTGTCCGTCAACGGCGCAGAAAATTCTGCGCCGTTTTTTTTATTCAGAGTTACAGGGTATTCCCCTGATCGCCCCACAATTAATGATAAATATAAAATCAAATAAAGACACGTTTATACGCCTGTCAGCAGAAACCTTAAACGAAACTTAAAAACTGACCTTTCTTTTCTTTATTCTGACGGTTTACCGGTATTTATCATGCGTCCTTTGCTTCAGGTCAGAGTAAAATAAGCACCGTCCTGCACAATAGCCAGCGTCTCCTTTTTAACCAGTGCAGGCGACGGAAATACCGCCGGAAATTTTATGAAAGCCATTAAAATCAGTTTTACCGTGATTGTTATTCTGCTGACCCTGTTATGGTTACTGGCAGACTCTTTATTACCCGAGCCATTAACTTACTTTTCATTCCGCCATGTGTTTGTACAGTACAGTGGTGTCATAACCATGGGCGCCATGTCTGTCGCCATGCTGCTTGCGGCGCGTCCGCGCTGGCTGGAAAAGCATCTGGATGGACTGGATAAAATGTACCGCCTGCACAAGTGGCTGGGCATTACAGCCCTGGTTATGGGGACAGCCCACTGGTGGTTTGCCAAAGGCACCAAATGGATGGTGGGCTGGGGCTGGCTGGAAAAACCTCAGCGCGGTCCCCGCGGAGAGGAAACGCTGACAACCGTTGAGGCCTTTTTCCGCAGTCAGCGCGGGCTGGCGGAAACCATCGGTGAGTGGACCTTCTATGCTGCTGCTGTGCTGTTGATAATCGCCCTGGTAAAAGCTGTGCCATACCGGTTTTTTGCCAAAACCCACAAAATTATGGCGGCAGCCTTTCTGCTGCTGGTCTGGCACTCACTGATATTGCTGGAATACGCATACTGGAAACAACCTGTGGGCTGGATTATGGCACTGCTGCTGGCAGCCGGTTCGGTGTCTGCCGTTATTATTCTGCTCGGACAGACCGGGCGTAAGAGCAAAGTACAGGGCACGGTGGAATGCTTTCACTGGTACCCGGAATTACAGGTCATGGAAACCGCCATCAAACTCAGCAAAGGCTGGCACGGACACAAAGCCGGTCAGTTTGCCTTTGTGACCTCCAGCAAAAAAGAAGGTGCGCATCCATATACCATTGCCTCCGCCTGGCACGATGACAGTGAACACATCACCTTCATTACCAAAGCGCTGGGCGACCATACCCGCCGTCTGCCGGACATACTGCATGAAGGCATGGCGGTACAGGTCGAAGGTCCGTATGGCTGTTTTACCTTCGACGATGATTGCCGGCAGCAGATCTGGGTGGGTGCCGGTATTGGTATTACCCCCTTTATTGCGCGGATGAAACACCTCGCCAAAGCACCGGATGGTCGCACCATTCATCTGTTCCATCCGACCGGACAATATGAACAGGCTGCCATTGATAAGTTAACAGCGGATGCTCAGGCTGCCGGCATCAGCCTGCATATTCTGGCCAGCAAAGATGGCCGCCGCCTGAGTGCTGACATGATCCGGGAGGAAGTGCCGGGCTGGCAAGAAAGCAGTGTCTGGTTCTGTGGGCCTTCCGCTTTTGGGGCCAGCCTGCGCAACGAGCTGCAGGCGCAGGGGTTGCCGGCGGATCATTTTCATCAGGAGTTATTTGAAATGCGCTGAGCGCTGTTTTGATTTCTGCTCAGCCGTCAATTATCCGCATGACGTACCCGCAACGAGAGCAGTGTCAGCACCAGCGTGATCGCCATCAGCGCTGCGGTTGTTATCAGGTTAGTGCTGATGCCGGATAAATCGATCAGTGCGCCACTGATCATGGCACCGCCAATCGCCGCCACCTGTAACGCTGCCGAATATAAACCACCGGCACTGTCGGCTGCGTCCGGCAGTGCTTTGGTAATCCAGGTTGACCAGATAATCGGCAGAACCGCACCAAAAAATCCCCAGATGGCAATCAGCAGATACGCCAGCCAGTGCATCTGTGCTCC
This sequence comes from Thalassolituus sp. UBA1087, assembly GCA_002314145.1. Taxonomy (GTDB): domain Bacteria; phylum Pseudomonadota; class Gammaproteobacteria; order Pseudomonadales; family Oceanobacteraceae; genus Venatoribacter. The sequence continues at coordinate 97,289 of DCCG01000005.1, forward strand.
GGCCAGTAACAGCAGTGCCACCACCAGCATCGCCAGAGGCATGCCCACCAGAATCTGTTTGAATGCTCTGTGCGCCAGCACGCCGGTAAAGGTAGCACCAACAAAACTGGCAATACCAAACAGCACCCAGGAAAACGAAATCTGCTCAATATTAAAATTGAGATAATGTTCCATATACGGACGCATATAAATGTACAGCATCTGGTTACCGGTAAAACTCAGCAACATAGCCAGAAATGCCAGCTTAACGCCCGGTCTGGTCAGAACTTCCCCCATACCGCCAGTGGATTCCTGTCGTCCACCGGCAACCGAGGGAAGCGTCAGCCACTGTAATAGCAATACAGCAACCGCAATCAGAGCCACAGCCACAAATACCACACGCCAGCCATACAGACCGCCCAGATAACTGCCCAGCGGTGCTGCAACCACCAGCGCCAGTGACACACCGGAAAAAATAATGGAAAACGCGGCGGCTACTCTGGCAGCCGGTACCAGCTGCATGGCGACCGCGGTCAGCAGCGCCCAGAAACCACCGATGGCAATCCCCAGCACAACCCGTGATGCCATCAGCAGCCAGATGCTTTGCGCTGCCGCCGTAATCAGACAGGCAACAATCATCATGGCGGTAAAACAGAGGATCAGACGGCGACGGTCAGTCTGTTTAAACAGCCCGGGAATCAGCAGCCCGGCCATCATGGCGGTGGCAGCCGTGACTGAAATCATCTGCCCTGCGACACCGGCTGAGATACTCAGCCCCTCAGCCATCTGCGTCAGCATACTGACCGGTAACAGCTCGGCGGAAATCAGCGCGGCCACGCCCAGCATCATAGAAAAAATAGCCCACCAGTTTGACGAACCGGAGGGACGGCCGGATGTCGTCTGCTCACCGGCAGAACCGGCAGGCAGATCCACAGCATCAGTCATGTGTTTTCGTCTCTGTATTTTTGACGGGAAGCCCCGGCACAGACCGCGCCGGGAAAAGACAGGATGCCATGGTATGCAATTCCACCCTGGATCAGGTTGCCTGATCATGGGAATAAATTGCCAGAAAATATAAACCGCTACAGGCTGTGGTCAGCAATCAGCTATTGCTGCCGAGGTTCAATTAACTCTTCCATACATTAGCAGCCATATCAGCAGTCATATACGGGTGACGGTTTTAAAAAAGAAAAGAGGCGTGGCCGGGCCAACATTTTTCTGCCTCTTTTTTGCTTTGAAAAATAAAACAGTCATCCCTCTCTGCTGCCACTCAATTTCTTAGTTCGCTTTCTTCGGTTCGCTTTCTTCAGTTCAGATCGGCAATGCCATTATTTCTGGCGCCAGCATGGGCACGGTTCAGCGTCTGCGACGGCGTCTCACCAAACAGCTGCCTGTAGTCATGGGCAAACTGCCCGGCATGCCAGAATCCCCATTCGGACGATTTGGAGGCAATGGTTTCATCTTCGCCCAGACCTTCCAGCAAAGCCCGGCGCATATTATTAAGACGCGACAGGCGCAGATACTTCAGCGGGCTTAAGCCCAGCACGGTTTCAAAACTGTATTGCAGGGTGCGGCGGCTGACATGGGTTAAACGACACAGATCAGTGATGGTGATGGATTCCCCCGGATGGGCAGCCAGATATTCCTGTACCCGTTCGACCACAGCTTTGCGCCGCGCAAAGGTTGTGTTCTGCAATGTACTGCGCGCTTCCCCGTCCCCCAGAACTTCCAGCACGGAACCCAGCAACATGTCCTGATGAATCACACCCGGCCGGCCGGCGTTTCCGGCAAACATACGGCCCATAATATGACGCAGCATCTGCAGCTTGCCGTTGTGCCAGTGACGCCGGGGTTCAGACCACATGCCATCACGGATTTCCACCCCCTGCACATCGGCGGTATCCATCAACAGCCGCTGACTGACAACGATGCCATAAATATGGAAGTCGTCCGGGGTCAGCAGTTCAAAATCACAGTTCCCCGGCCGACACATAAGCTCCTGCGCGCTGACCGACTGGCCGTTAATGCGACACACATCCTCGCTGCCCTGAGGCGCTGAGGCAAACCCCAGCCACACGGAATCCGGCCACACATTGCAGTGCTGATGCAGTGACTGGCTGGTGTATTCGCGGAACACCTGCAGACTGGGCACAGCGACTTCATCAATACGGCCATAAAAACGGCCGGCACTGAGCTGATCGTATTCCTGCTGCCAGTCACGCAGATTATGTGCATGCTGATCGGCATCCGTGGCTTCACTGACGCACCAGCGCGGTGCCTGTGACCTTATTTCATGCTCTGTAACCACTTGCCTTCCCCCGTGAATATTCTTTTCTTTAGCCTGATAAAACTCATAAATCATTGAAATTTATTAGTTTTTTAAGCTTTGCCATTTTTCGATAGCGGCCCGGAATGGTTCTGGCTTTGTACTCCTGCTAATCAGATGAAGCTATGCAGCAACTTTTATTCCTAACAGGAAAGTTTGTCGCGAAAGGCAGGTCTATGAGCAACATGTATCGCTACACAATGGGCACCAACACCTGGGAGTTCAGCAGCCTGAAAGAGCTGATGGCCCGGGCCACACCTGCCCGTTCCGGCGACCGCTTAGCCGGTGTGATTGCCCGCTCCGCTGAAGAACGCGCCATTGCCCAGATGTGTCTGGCCGATGTGCCACTGAAAGACTTCTTAAACGAAGCCCTGATTCCTTACGAAGAGGATGAAGTCACACGCCTGATTATGGACGACCATGATGCGGCCGCCTTCGCCCCCATCAGTCATCTGACCGTCGGAGATTTCCGTAACTGGCTGCTGTCGGATTACGCCGACAGCGATATGCTTACTCAGGTACGCGCCGGTATCACGCCGGAAATGGCCGCCGCCGTCAGTAAAATTATGCGCAACCAGGATTTAATTCTGGTGGCGCAGAAATGCCGAGTGGTGACCGCCTTCCGCTCCACCATTGGTTTAGAAAAACGCTTATCGACGCGTTTACAGCCGAATCACCCCACCGATGATATGAACGGCATTGCTGCCAGCATTCTTGACGGCCTGCTGTATGGCAGCGGCGATGCGGTGCTCGGCATTAACCCCGCCACAGATAACGTCGCTCAGTCCACACGACTGATGAAGTTAATGGATGAAGTGATTTCCACTTATGAAATCCCCACTCAGTCCTGTGTGCTCACCCATGTAACCAACACCATGGAATGCATCGAAAACGGTGCGCCGGTGGATCTGGTTTTTCAGTCCATCGGCGGTACTGAAGCCACCAACAGCAGTTTTGGTTTTGGTTTAAACACCCTCGCCGAAGCGCAGCAGATGGCGCTGGAATTACAGCGCGGTACGGTAGGCAATAACGTCATGTATTTTGAAACCGGTCAGGGCAGTGCTCTGTCGGCCAATGCTCACCATGGGCTCGATCAGCAGACCTGTGAGGCTCGCGCCTATGCAGTCGCACGTAAGTTCGATCCCTTACTGGTGAATACCGTGGTGGGCTTTATCGGTCCGGAATATTTATTCGACGGTAAAGAAATTATCCGCGCCGGGTTAGAAGACCATTTCTGCGGCAAATTACTCGGCGTGCCAATGGGCTGTGATGTCTGTTACACCAACCACGCTGAAGCCGATCAGAACGATATGGATAATCTGCTGACCTTACTCGGTGCTGCTGGCTGTTCATTCGTGATGGGCATTCCCGGCTCCGACGACATTATGCTGAATTATCAGACCACCTCGTTCCACGATGCGTTATACGCGCGCCGCGTTTTAGGCTTAGGCGCCGCGCCGGAATTCGAAGCCTGGCTGGAAAAAATGCAGATTATGAGCGATGCCGCCCATGCACAACTGATTGATGCCCTGCCTCCGGCCTTTACCCAATCGCTGCAATCTCTGCCGGACGACGGCGGACACAGCACGGAGAAAAAACATGGCTGATGACATCAACCCATCAGACACCGGCTCCGTCAGCGAATGGCAGGGGGTCGTCGACAATCCCTGGCGCCGCCTGCGCCAGTTTACTGATGCCCGTATTGGTCTCGGCCGCAGTGGCGTCAGCCTGCCCACCAAAGAATTACTGGAATTTCAGCTGGCCCACGCCCAGGCCCGCGATGCCGTGCATATGCCGCTGGATTTTGAGGCATTAAAAGACGGGCTGGAAACATTGGCCCAACAATATTCCACACTGAACCCGGCACGCCCAATTAAAGTGCAAAGTCAGGCGGACGATCGCATGGTGTATCTGCAACGGCCGGATTTAGGCCGCCGTGTCAGTGATGCATCGCGTGACATGCTGCTGCAACAGGCAGAGGACAGTAGCGTCTCCGAACAAGCCTTCGATTTAGCCATTGTGATCGGCGATGGCTTATCAGCAACGGCTATAAGCGAAAACGCACTTATCTTTATTGATGCATTAGCAAAAACATTAGCGCAAGAAAATTCTTCATTATCGCTGGCGCCCATAGTAATGGCCGAACAGGCACGGGTGGCGCTGGGCGATGATATTGGTGAATTACTTAATGCCAGAGCCGTGCTCGTGTTAATTGGCGAACGCCCGGGATTAAGCTCTCCGGACAGTCTGGGCCTGTATCTGACGTGGGCGCCCCGGCGCGGACTGACGGATGAAAAACGCAATTGTATTTCCAATGTGCGCAAAGCGGGCCTTTCTCACACAGAAGCTGTACGAAAATTGCTGTACCTGTTTAACGAAGCCTGCCGGCTGCAGAGTTCCGGCGTCGCCATCAAAGACCGTTCCGATGACGATGTAATAGAAAACAGCAGCCAGCAGAGCAGTTTTTTAATAAACGCCGGCAGCGCAAGCTAACCGGCAGATAAAAAAAGAGTGTCCGCCGGGTTTCAGTATGCGGCGGATAAAACTCTGAAGAATGGAAAACACGTTTTAACTTCAACAGAAAACAGAGGGCTAAAAGATGGAGCAAACTCCTACTTTAGAATCGCTGCAGGCGGCACTGAACTCCCAGCAGGCAGTGTTCGAGATGCATCAGGCGATGAACGTCGAGGTGTTCTACTGGTGGTGTACCGCCATCATGATTATGATTCACGCAGGCTTCCTGGCCTACGAAATGGGTGCGTCACGCAGTAAAAACGCGTTGGCTGCCGGTATTAAAAACATTCTGGCTCTGGCCGTTATTATTCCGACTTTCTACCTCTTCGGCTGGTGGATTTACAACGCCTTCCCGGGCGGTCTGATTCCTTCTGAAGCCTCCGGCGCACTGCCATGGGCAGCCAGCATGGGCCCTGACGTTTCCGATATGGGGACCGGTATTTTCTGGGCGGCATTTGCTATGTTCGGTGCCACCACAGGTTCCATTCTTTCCGGTGCGGTGATTGAGCGTATCCGTGTATCTGCCTTCCTGATTCTGACCGTATTCCTCGGTTCAGTGGTCTGGATTCTGGCCGGTGCGTGGGGCTGGCACCCGGACGGCTGGCTGCTGACTGACCTGGGCTACCACGATGTGGGTGCATCCGGTGTTGTTCACGCAGTGGCGGGCTTCTTTACACTGGGTGTGCTGATTAACCTCGGGGCCCGTAAAGGTAAATTCATCGATGGCGTGGCGCAGACGATTTCTCCGCACAGCCTGCCAATGACCCTGATCGGTCTGATGATGATTATCTTCGGTTTCTTCGGCTTCCTCGGCGGCTGCATCATCTTCAACGGTGGTGAAACCGGCTGGACGACTATTTACAACAACCCAACTAACCTGTCTGCTTTTGCCTTCAACACACTGATGGGCTTCGCCGGTGGTGTGATCGGTTGTTACATTGCTTCCCGCGATCCGTTCTGGACTATGTCCGGCGGTCTGGTGGGTATCATCTCCGTCGCAGCTGCTCTGGATATGTACGATCCAGCACTGGCCTTCATCATCGCTACCGTGATGGGTGTCCTGGCGGTTCAGTTTGCTAAATTCCTGGAAAACCGCGGCATCGATGATGCTGTAGGCGCTGTTGCCGTACACGGTTTCACCGGTTTTGTTGCTGTGATTCTGGTGGGTGTATTCCTGGGTGGCACACCAAACGTTGGCGAAGGCGTGCCGGAAATCAGCTTTGTTGGTCAGCTGATCGGTGCCATCGTCATGGCTGTTACCGGTTTCCTGCCTGGCTATGTGATCTCTCTGGTTCTGAAGAGCCTGAACATGCTGCGTGTACCACACGAAGCTGAAGATCTGGGTCTGGATGAAGTGGAACTGATCGCCAAGCCATATCCTGAAGCGAACGTTCCTGCGACCGTTCCTTCTGATGTTCCGAACAAACTGGCTAACACTGAGCCTGCGCTTTAATAAGGAGACATACTATGGGTACTTCAATTACCACCTGGGAAGGCGTAACTGCATACTTTGCATTCGCTGACAGCCCTGTTGCTCTTGGTCTGTTCGCTTTCGGTTGCGCTGCGATTGTAGCCGGCCTGATCGGCAGCATCGCCAAGCATGAGAATGAAGCATTCGATAAATTTAAAAAATAATCGATGCTGACAGGCGGCCCGGTTTAACCGGCCACCAAATAAAAAAACCGGCCTGATGGCCGGTTTTTTATGTACTGCTGCAAAAAACAGAATGTATTTTTAAACGCTGATCAGTCCGTCACTTCCGGCAACCGTGCCGCCATTAAAACACCGGCGATGGCCATTACCGAAAAGAATAAAATCAGCGCTTCCATCGACATTACCGCGGTCAGTGAACCAAGACCGCTCAGCGCCAGCAACACAATACCAATTACCGTATTACTGACTGACACATAGCTGGTGCGTTTATCGCCTTCGGCCATATCCACCAGATAAGTTTTGCGCCCTACCCTTACTCCCTGATGGCAGATAGTGAGCACAAAATACAACAGCGGCATCAGCCAGAAAGTCGCCATTAATTCAGGTATAAACCGGGCAATTAAAAACAGGGCTATACCAATAATGGCTGCACCGGTGGAGGCCATCATCATCACCCGGCGACTGGACTGATCAGAAAACCGTCCCCACACAGGTGCCGACACCAGTCCTGCCAGACCACTGGCAAACATAAAGAGTGCCAACACCCAGACATCAGAACCTAACGCATCGTGGGCCAGCACAATGTAATAGGGAGCGCTCAGGGCGGTGCACAGAAACAGTGAGCGGGTAATGACAAAGTCGCGAAAATCTTTATCCGTCTTTAACAGTGCCAGTTGTTTAAATGCCTCGATCATCCCGTTACGGCCACCGCCGGTTTCACCGGCAAATTCGGTGACGGTGGAGAACATGCCGGCCGCCATCAGCCATATCGCAGCGCCTGCCACCAATGCCCAGCCATAAAATGCGTTACCGGTATCCGCCTGCAGATACCAGCTGAGAAACAGCATCGCCGCCAAGCCCATAGTCACCAGCCCGGCAGCGCTGGACGACCAGCCACTGACCTGGCCACGTTGTTTTTTCGGAATGGTTTTCCCCAGCACGTCTTTCGATGCCACGGAACTTAACCCCCGTGACAGACTGAACACCACCAGCAACGCAATCACAGTCCAGCCGGCCGCTGCGCCCTGCAGTGTCATGGCCACCAGGCCGATCCCCAGCACACACAACGCCTGCAAGACACTGCCGGTCACCCAGGCCCACTTACGCACCGGCATTCTGCGTATCCAGCTGGCAATCGCCAGTTGGGGTACCAGCGAGCCGGATTCACGGATCGGCACCAGCCAGCCCAGCAGAAACGCGGGCGCTCCCAGACTCTGTAAAATCCACGGCAAGGTGACTTTGGGGTTGATAATGGCATCCCCCAGATTGGTCAGAAACTGAGATAAAATAATGCGCACAAAATTGCCCGGCACTTCCTGACAGGCACTTTCATCAATGGCCTTACAGGCCCGGGCGTCTTCTTCGTTAATCAGTTTTTCGTAAATGGATTCCGACCAGTCTTTGCTCATGCCTTACCATCCTGCTGTTAATAAAAAGACCGGCCTGGGCAGCCGGTCCTGTTCCGATGCGTCTGTTCCAATACGTCTATCATGCCTGCCGGACCGTCATTAAGGCCGGTCTCCGGGGGGCGGCCATGACCGGTGTCATGGTGGCTTGTTGCCATTATGAACAGAGTCAGCCTGCGATATCAGGGAGTCATCAGTGTTCTGCCTGCTCATCAATAAAACGGCGCAAATGAAAAATACCGAAAATCAGTATTTGCAGGGCATCTTTTCCCACCGCATGACTCTGGCTGCGGAACGCAAACCAGAAATACAGCACTTCCAATACATGGATCGCTAACACGGCAAGCCCACAGGCCGGCAACCAGCTTAATAAGCCCGGCCAGCTGAACACCTGTGCCAGAATCACCAGCAGCCAGAAAACCAGCGTGGCGAATTTGTTAAACATTAACTTCATAGCAGTCCTGTCCGGTCATCCGGCATTCTGTTTAATGAAACTGGTCCACAACAAAGCGCACCAGAAAACCCAGTAATACCGTCAGCACAATATAGGCGGTACGCGTTTTCATCTGCCAGCTGATGCCCCGTTCCAGCATCTGATAATTCAGCCCGATGCGTATCATTTCCGACCACAAAGTGGCCACCGCCACGCAGGCAAGAAAACTGGCAAAAAATTCTGAGCTATACAGCTGAATGCCGATGATAAAACCAGCGGCCAGCGAGCGGTAAGGTTGCTCATAATGAGCGTAAGCCACCCAGGCCAGTAACAGCACAACGCTGACCACCCGGGCCATGATTTCATTACCCTGCAGGGCCAATACAGAAAGCAGAGCCATCAGTACAAAGAAGGCCAGTCTGGCCCGCGGCCTGCTTTTCAATGCCAGACGGAATATTTTTACCGGCCGGTAGCCATAGCGCAACCACAGATACAGCGAGCTTTTAAAGGCCAGATAAAGGCCCATACCCATGGCCGGAAATACTGCCGGCCACCAGTTTGTCTGCCAGCTGCCGCCAACCGCAACCATGCCGGCGGCCAGCAGTCCGTTAAGCAGGCCCACCAGCAGGGTGATGAGTAATATTTTTTTCAGTCTGGCGGCCAGCGCCTGAAAATCAAATTCGGTTAACGCCAGGGTATTCAGATCGCCGGCCATGAAACTTTCCCGCCATGCCTGGACATCGTCCCAGGCGCGGCGGTCGGGTAATTCGAACTGAATAAATTCTTCTTCACATTCCAGCACCGCGTTCTCGGCCATACCGAGCTGCTCGAAGACTTCAAACGGATTATAAAAAGCGAACTTCTGTAATCGTGTTATTCCGTACAGCGACTTCCATACCAGTGCTTCGGCGCTGCGGCTGGCGGAGTTCAACAGCGTCTGATAACGCTGGGTGATTTCCGCCGCCTGCAGCCGGCGTTCATAATGTTGGTATTCCTGCGGCCATTGTTTGCGCAGGGCGATAATATCGAGATGCTCATTCAGAGACTTTGCCAGCTGCAGAGGGAGCGGGCCGGGAAAATAATCATCCAGTTCACGTAACAGGCGCCCGGCAAATATTTTGCGGCTCAGTGGTGCAGTGAACAGGTGCTGACGGGCGAAATCGTTAACGGTTTCCAGTGCGGCCTGTTCGCCCTGCTGTTGCCAGACCCGATGAATCTGCACCATGGCCTGCTGTACTTTCTGTTCCCGGTTGAGAAGGTGCAGATAATCGCCATCGGATAAACCCGACTCTTGCCGGTGGTCCCGGCGGGCATAAAGCTGCAGACGGTTGGCCATCACATCATCACGTCCGGCGACTTCGTGCAACGCCAGCGTCTGAACCAGATGATGAACAAATCCGGCCGGCCACAGTGCTTTGTCGTTTTGTCCGTCCAGCCAGGCAAACAATTCCCACTGCAGCATGTCTTCTGCCTGCAGATTATGATCATACTGCTGCACAAACTGATCGAGCCGCTGTATGGCATCCTGTTCACGCTGATCTTTCAGGGCCTGCAGTATGCCGGCGATATCCGCTTCCCATGGCATGGCAGCCGCAACCGTCTGCGCGGGGGCGGGGGCGGGTTCGGACAGACGGCTTCCGGCCTGCGTCTGTTCTTCTGCGTTCGTGGCCGCCGCGGCACTGAGCGCCTGCTGCGCAGCCTCATAATGCTGACGCAGTGTCTGAAACCCCTGCGGGTCATCTTCGGGATGGTATTGCTTCAGTAATTTTGCATACGCCCGTTTCAGTTCGCGCGCTCCGGCATCCGCGGGCAAATCAAAAAAAGTGCGCCAATCGGACATCAGAATTCATACTCCGCCAGACGGGCTTCCACTTCCGGGCGCAGCCGTTCGATTTCCTGTTTGTCACCGCTTTCCACCAGACTGACGAAAAAATCCAGCAGCTGGCCAATGGCTTCCCGCCGCTCTCCCAGATGCTGTTCATAAAGACGGTTGGCGCGGGCAATCAGGGCATCGTTAATGGCATTATCGCGGGGCGATAATTTCAGTGCCTGCAGACGCTGCAGGCTTTCATTTATCTGTTCTTCCGACAACAGACCTTCCTGCTGGGTCAACAGACGGCGCGAGGTGATGCCACTGCTGCGCACCAGCACTTCCACTTCCAGCAGGCCGTTAATGTCGTAACTGAAACGCACATCCACTGCCTCACGGCCAGCCGGAGCCGGCGGCACATCCACTTCCATATCGCCGAGCAGAATATTCAGCCGGGTTTCGCGCGACTCACCCTGATACACATTAATGCGGATCATTTTCTGGTCGTCGTGCACCGTATAGTAGGTTTCCTTACGGCTCACCGGGATCATGGTATTGCGTTCAATAATCGGGCTGAAAACCCCGTGTATTTTTTGCCCCCAGGCGCCTTCGGTGGTCACTTCAATGCCCAGCGTATAGGGGCAGACATCGGTGAGGACTTTTTCTTCCAGCGACTGATGCCGGGCTTTCAGCGCAGCCTGAGTCGCCGCGCCCATCACCACCACCTGATCCGGGTCGAGTTCGCGCCCCGGTAAGGCACCAAACATCTGCGCCACCTGCTTACTGATCACCGGCATCCGCGTCGCGCCACCTACCAGCAGCACCCGGTCCAGCTCTGACGGCCGGATGGTGGCGTCGGCCAGGGCCTGCTTAACCGGTGCAATCAAGCGCTGCAGCAGCGGCTGGCAATCCTGTTCAAACTGTTCACGGCGGTAATGAAATTCAACATGGGTATTTTCCAGATCCAGTCCGGTATGAACCTCATGTTGCAGCGACAGTGCCTGTTTAACGCGTTCCGCCTCAGCATAAATATTGGGCCGGAATCTGCCTTCCAGATCCTCTTCGCGGATACCCTGCTGCGCACAGGCGGCGTTGATTTTATGAGCAATAAGCAATGTGAAATCTTCACCGCCCAGGCGGTTATCGCCGGCGGAGGCGCGCACTTCGATGACATCATCAAAGATCTCCAGCACTGACACATCGAAGGTGCCACCGCCTAAGTCAAACACCAGAAACGTGCTGTCAGCGGTTTTATGAATGCCGTACGCCAGCGCCGCGGCAGTAGGCTCATTAATCAGGCGGCTGACATTAAGCCCGGCCAGACGGCCGGCAAGACGCGTCATCTGACGCTGGGTGTCGTTAAAATAGGCCGGCACCGTAATAATCGCTTCCGTGACCGTTTCGCCGGTGGCGGCCTCGGCGTCTTCTTTCAGCTGGCGCAACACAAACGACGACAGTTCCTGTGGCGAGAAACTCTGTCCCCCGATCACCACTTCTGACTGAGTGCCCATCAGTCGTTTAAAAACCGCCACGGTATCCTGCGGATGGGTCATCAGCCGGTCCCGGGCGGCGCGCCCGACCAGCACATGGCCATGAGCGTCGACGCCGACCACCGAGGGAGTAAGGTAGTCACCAAGGGCATTGGCAAGCAGCTGCGGGCCATCGTTATGCCAGCGCGCCACCAGGCTGTTGGTGGTTCCCAGATCAATACCAATAATCACAACACGTCCTTCAATCCGGTGTTCCCTGAAGGCCTGACTTTATCACAGCCGTCTTCCACACAAGATATTCCGGCGGCCAAAATGCCCTAACGCAAGACTTTCCGCCGCCTGACCGCTAAAATGGCCCGCTGTCTACACGCACACCAGCAGCGGGAGAAGTACGCATGTCCGGGGACAAGACAACACACTTCGGTTATCAGACCGTCGCCACCGAAGAAAAACAGGCGAAGGTGGCCGATGTATTTCATTCGGTTGCCGCCAAATACGACATCATGAACGACCTGATGTCCTTTGGTATCCACCGTCTGTGGAAGCGTTTCACGATTGATATGAGTGGCGTCCGGCCGGGCAACAAGGTGCTGGATCTGGCCGGCGGAACCGGTGATCTGACGCGCAAGTTCTCTAAAATCGTTGGCCCGCAGGGGTCCGTGGTACTGGCGGATATCAACTCTTCCATGCTCAACGTGGGACGTGACCGTCTGACCGATCAGGGCTATGTCGGCAATATTGAATACGTGCAGGCCAACGCGGAATGCCTGCCGTTCGAAGACAACACCTTCGACGTCATCACCATCGCCTTCGGACTGCGCAACGTCACCGATAAAGACGCCGCGCTGCGCTCCATGACCCGGGTACTGAAACCCGGTGGCCGTCTGCTGGTGCTGGAATTTTCCAAACCCACCAACCCGCTGATGAGCAAGGCCTACGATCTGTATTCGTTCAGCGCCCTGCCGATGATGGGCAAACTGGTGACCAACGACTCTGAAAGCTACAAGTATCTGGCGGAATCCATCCGCATGCACCCGGATCAGGAAACCCTGAAGGGCATGATGGAAGATGCCGGCTTAGTACGCTGCAGCTACCACAACATGACCAGTGGCGTGGTTGCGCTGCACCGCGGGATCAAACCCTGATGCTCAATCATCTGCCTGCTGAAATACTGCAGGCACTCTGTGTGCCGGCAGAAACCAGCATCAACCATGTGCTGCAATACGATCCTGCGGCCCTGCACGCCATGGCGCGTCATCAGGGGCGCCTGCTGGCGATACGTATTGACGGCGCTGGCCAGCTGCTGGTGCGCATTTACGACAACGGCATTGGCCTCAGCCTGATGGGCGACAATGACCCGGACGCCGTGTTAACCGGCAGTCTGGCGGATTTTATCGCCCTCGCCGGCGCCGATGACAAAGCCAATACCCTGATCAATTCCCACATTGATATGGACGGCGACAGTGAATTTGCCATCGCTCTGACCCGTATTGCCCAGCACCTGGACATCGACTGGGAAGCCGTGATCAGCCCGCTCACCGGCGGCCTGCTGGCCCACCAGCTGGGCAAAGGTCTGCGCGGCTTGCTGAGCTGGGGCAAAAGCACCTCAGCCACCTATCGCACGGCGGTGAAAGAATACCTGGAAGACGAAGTTGAGGCGGTAACCCCGGCGCCACTGATGCGCCACTTTGCCGATGAAGTGGATGAGCTGAAACTGGCCACTGACCGGCTCAGCGCCCGTATCGATCGTTTAAGCGCCCGTCAGGCGAAGGCAGAGGAAGACTGAACCCGTGGCAAATCTCTGGCGTCTGTGGAAGATCCTGTTCGTTTTTACCCGTTACCGTCTCGACAGTCTGGTGCCCGTGCAACAGTTACCTGTGTGGCTGCGCGTCATGCTGTGGCTGGCCCCCTGGCGCTTTTTCCCGGTACCGTCGCGTCTTACCCGCGGCGAACGGCTGCGCCTGGCGCTGGAAGCGCTGGGGCCGATTTTTATTAAGTTTGGCCAGATTCTTTCCACCCGCCCGGATCTGGTGCCGGAAGACATCGTCAAAGAACTCAAGCGTCTGCAGGACGACGTGCCGCCGTTTCCCAATGACAAAGCCCGCGCCCTGATCGAAGAGCAGCTGGGCAAAACCGTGGCTGAACTTTTTGCTGAATTCAGCGCCGAGCCCATGGCTTCGGCGTCTATTGCCCAGGTGCACGCGGCACGTCTGTTCGGTGAACACGGCCAGCCCGGCAAAGAAGTGGTGGTCAAAGTCGTACGTCCGGGCATTGAGCACACCATTGAACGCGACCTGCGGCTGCTGGAAACCATGGCCCGGCTGCTGGTGAAATATTCCGCCGAAGGCCGGCGCCTGAAACCAATGGAAGTGGTGGAGGACTACCGCGCCACCATTCATGGCGAACTGAATCTGCAGATTGAAGCCTCCAACTGCACCCAGCTGCGACGCAATTTCGAAGGCTCAGATCTGCTCTACCTGCCGGAAGTTTACTGGGAATACACCCGCTCCCGGGTGATGGTCAGCGAGCGCATTTATGGCATCCCGGTGGCTGACCTTGAGCAGCTGCATGCCCAGAACACCCATATGAAAACCCTCGCCGAGCGCGGCGTGGAAATTTTCTTCACGCAGGTGTTCCGCGACAGCTTCTTCCACGCCGATATGCACCCGGGGAATATTTTTGTCTCGCGTGAGAATCCGCAGAAACCTCAATACATCGCCATTGATTGCGGCATCGTCGGCAGCCTTACCGAAGAAGACCAGACCTATCTGGCGATGAATATGCTGGCCTTCTTCAATCAGGATTACCATCAGGTGGCGCAGCTGCATGTGGATTCCGGCTGGGTGCCGGCGACCACCAAAGTGCATGAGCTGGCATCCGCCATCCGTGCCGTGCTGGAGCCCATTTTTGAAAAGCCGCTGGCGGAGATCTCTTTTGGCCAGGTGCTGATTCAGCTGTTCTCGACTGCACGCCGCTTCAATATGGAAGTTCAGCCCCAGCTGGTACTGCTGCAGAAAACCCTGCTCAACATTGAAGGGCTGGGGCGCCAGCTGTACCCGGAACTGGACCTGTGGAGCACTGCCAAACCTTATCTGGAGCGCTGGATGCGCGAACGCTTCGGCCCCAAAGCCGCGTTCCGCGAATTCAAACGCCAACTGCCTTCCTGGCTGGATAAAGGCCCGCAGATCCCTAACCTGATTCACGGCGCTCTGACGCGCCTGAATCATATGGACGACACCCAGCACGCGCTGCAGCAGGAAATCATCGCCCTGCGCAAAGAAATGAGTGAGCAACGGAAACAGAAGCGCAACCAGCTGCAGGGCGGTATTGCCGTCATCACCGGACTGTTTGTATGGTGGCAGTCATTCGCGCTGGGGCTGCCGGAAAGCCTTGGTCTGGCCGTCACCGCAATCGGCATTCTGTCACTGATTCTGCGCTGATACGGTTTTACGCTATGCTGGCCGATAAGATAAAAGGTAAACACTATGAGTAACTGGCTTGATGCCGTTAAGTGGGATGAGGACGGTCTGATCCCCGCCATCGCCCAGGACCACAAAACCGGGCGCATTCTGATGATGGCCTGGATGAACCGCGAAGCACTGGCACTCACTGCTGAAGAAAACCGTGCTATTTATTATTCGCGTTCGCGCAAAAAACTGTGGCGCAAAGGCGAAGAATCCGGCCATGTACAGCATCTGCACGAACTGCGCCTCGACTGTGATGCTGACGTGATCGTCATGCAGGTGGAACAGGTCGGCGGCATTGCCTGCCACACAGGGCGCGAAAGCTGCTTCTACCGCGTCTGGAAAGACGGCGAATGGGTCACCACTGACCCGGTTCTGAAAGACCCGAAAGAGATTTATTAATATGAGCGACGTACTGTCAAAATTAGGTGATATCCTCGACGAGCGTAAAGCAGCCGAACCGGATTCCTCCTATGTAGCCAGCCTGTATCACAAAGGGCTGAACAAAATTCTGGAAAAAGTCGGCGAAGAAGCCACCGAAACCATTCTGGCCGCCAAAGACGCCGAAACCAGCGGTGATAACAAAGATGTGGTATACGAGACCGCAGACCTCTGGTTCCATAGCTTAGTGGCACTGGCCAAGCTGGGCGAACGGCCGGAGGCGGTGATTAACGAACTGGCGCGTCGTTTTGATATGTCCGGGCTGGAAGAAAAAGCCTCACGGACAAAAAAGTAACCGGGGCACCCGACCGGGTTTGAGCAAGGTGTTTGGGAAGTACGATGAGCGATTGTGTATTCTGTAAAATCGTAGCAGGTGAGCTGCCGGCCAGTGTGGTGTATGAAGACGACCAGCTGCTGGCCTTTGCCAGTATTGAGCCGAAAGCCGATACCCACCTGCTGGTCATCCCCAAACGCCATATCGAAAACCTCGATGCCCTGACAGCCGGTGACGCAGAATTAATCTCGCACCTGATGCTGACATTGCCCGGCATTGCTGAAAAAGCAGGGCTGAGCGGCTACCGCACCATTACCAATACCGGTGTGGCCGGCGGACAGGAAGTTTTTCACATGCATTTTCATATTCTGGGCGGTAACGAACTGCCCGGTTTTTAACGAACACACCAAGACTACGAGGACTACCTTATGCTCGGCGGAATCAGCATCTGGCAACTGTTAATCATCCTGGCCATTGTCATTATGATTTTTGGCACTAAAAAACTGCGCAGCCTCGGCGGCGATCTGGGCGGAGCCATCAAAAGCTTTAAAAAAGCCGTGAATGAAGACGACAGTAAAAAAGACGAAGACGGGGCTCCGGCAGAAAAACTGGAGCACAAAGAAGGCGAACAGGCCGACGCCGAATTCAAAACACAGAATAAAGACCAAGACAAAGCCTGATGTTCGATATTGGTTTTCTTGAGCTGATGGTCGTCGCCGTACTCGGCCTGTTAGTGCTGGGACCGGAACGCCTGCCCAAAGCCGCGCGCACCGCCGGTCTGTTTATCGGCAAAATACGCCGCACCATGAATAACCTCCAGGATGATCTGGAGCGTCAGGTGCGCACCGAAGAACTGCGCGAGAAGCTCAAAGACCCTTACGCCACCTTCATGGATGACGATATGCCATCCAACCCGGATAAGCCCCAGGCACCGCCGGAAGGCCCGCCTGAGCTGACGCAGAACAGCGGCGAAGATCAGGCCGCCGGTACTGCCACCGGAGAAGTGGACACCAGCGCTCAATCATCAGATGACAGCCAACCGCCAGCGGATAACAACAGACCATCATGACCGATCAGGAACAGCCTTTAATTGCTCATCTGGTTGAGCTGCGCAACCGCCTGCTGAAAGCCATCCTGCTGGTATTGGCGATCTTTCTCGGGCTGTTTTACTTCGCCAACGACCTGTACCTGATACTGGTCGAGCCGTTATCCGAACTGCTACCCGACTCCGGCAATATGATTGCCACCGGCGTTGCCTCGCCTTTTTTAGTGCCGTTTAAAATGACACTGGTACTGGCAGTCCTGCTGGCCGTGCCCTTTATTCTGCATCAGATCTGGGCTTTTATTTCCCCCGGCCTGTATCAGCATGAGAAAAAATTCGGTATCCCGCTGCTGGTTTCCAGCGTTATCCTGTTTTATGCCGGTATCGCCTTTGCCTACTTCGTGGTGCTGCCGCTGGCATTCGCCTTCTTTACTGCTGCCGGACCGGAAGGCATTTCCTTTCTGCCCGATATCAGCAATATTCTGGATTTTATCCTCAAGATATTCTTTGCCTTCGGCATCGCCTTTGAAATCCCCGTCGCCACCTTTCTGATGGTACTCAGCGGCATCACAACCGTCGCAGCCCTGAGCAGCAAACGCCCTTACATCTTCGTTGGCTGCTTCGTGGTCGGCATGCTGGTGACGCCGCCGGACGTGATTTCCCAGACGATCCTGGCCTTCCCGATGTACATGCTGTTTGAGGCCGGTGTACTGGCCTCCAGATTGATTAAGAAAGATGAAGATGAAGCAGAAGAGGTTGAGCAAGGCTGAATAAAGCTGGATGGTTTTTCTTGTTCAGAGAGATGACAGACACGAAAAAGCCCGGAGCGTCCGGGCTTTTTTACAAGTGCGATACTGACTAAGATTTCCCCCGCTAAAGCTACAGAGATGAGGCGCACTCAACTTTAACCACCAGGGGAACATCACTGAAAATTAACTGTTTCTGAACGGCAACAGGGAGTAACACTTCAGTTTTTCCAAGCGTGGTAAAATACCCGCTCATCAGGCTATGAATACTTCCGGTCTTGTTCTGGTAGGCGGAATACCTGAACAACGCTGATTGACAGGGACATGACCGGGTTTGATC
Organism: Thalassolituus sp. UBA1087; assembly: GCA_002314145.1. GTDB lineage: Bacteria > Pseudomonadota > Gammaproteobacteria > Pseudomonadales > Oceanobacteraceae > Venatoribacter. Next base: position 115,207 of record DCCG01000005.1, read on the forward strand.
GCCTTCACCGATGGTTGTACTCAGAATGACCGGTTCATGGTCCAGTAACCTTTGATCAGAGATCGTAAAGCAACCAGTCACTTCGCTGTTAATGTCAGCGACCTGCTCAACACCGGACTGAGCACATGAACTGAAAAGCATCAGCGCCACCGCCGTCAGACTAAATTTTCGTACCACCATTTGTGCTTCTCCCTGCGACATATTTAACCTGCAGAATGACATAAGGCTTCTTTGTTACTGAATGGTATTTACGAAGGTGATCAAATATTTCTGTTTCAACTTCAATACAACCGTGACTGTATCCCTTGGTAGAATCATGCAAATAGAACCCGCTCCTCGGGTTGGGCGAACAGGATGTTTTTGTCGCATCATTTGCAGGTTCCATCCTTGCTCTGTTTTTCCCCAGTTCGCCCAGTAGGGCTCACATCCCCCGGCAGCACTTCCACGCGGTATAACCTGAATACCCCATGAAGGCTTTAAGGCACAGATACCGCGCCCATCATCTTCTGCAATGCCGTGGTCAGAAATGAATACTTTATATTGCCCTTCAGGGACCGGGCCTGCCTCGGGGGTACATTGCTCACCAGGCATCTGATGCCCAGTCATTCCGGAAGTTGCTTTAAAAAGTTGCTTTAAAAGTCAGTGACTTATCACCCCATTTAAGAAATTGACCGTCATAATATAAATCTGTTTTCATAAACATCCTTTTCCTTTGTTCTTTTCCCCTGAAAACGTGCAGGTAACCCAATCAAATCTTCATTCATGGCTATCTAGCATCCCCCACCATCGCTTCCGCCACCTTCGCCTCCTGCACAACCACCGCCACCATCACCTGAGCCACCGGTAAAAAAGCCACCACTGTCTCTTCCTGACCTTTGGCCACCGGAAGCTTCAACAGCCGTAAGAATTTTTACAGAAAAGCCTGTGATAAAGACAGCGGTTAGTGCCGGTGCCAACAGGCTTTCAATAACCGAGTCGGAACTCAGATCGGTGATAATCCAGAAAACAACCAAACCGATGCCATTAATTATCCACCACATAGAAAAACCTCTCTGGTGACACCCGGAACGCTCAGGCTTCAGTCACTTCCACTTTCTGGTATTGCCATTTTAATTTTGCCGTTTTACAGCTTTGCCATTTTATTGCTTTGCCTGTCGGCTTTCGCCTTATGCGTTAACCTTTCCGGCTTTTCAGACAACGCGGTTTTCAGGCGGCCTGGCTTTCCCGAGAGCAGCGCGGCGTCTGTTGATGATACTCACAAACATATTCTATGGTGCTGACAGATATCTCAAAGATAAAAGGAAAAGCAAAGTGTGCGTTGAGCGCCAAGCTAGTGCCGGACCACCCGGCACTTATGTTTAACGGGCTACCTGCTTTCTGAGACGGTGTGCAATCCTGATGCAGTATTCGGACTGCACACAGCACATCCTGCTATTGGGCGGCTATCAGGCCACCAAATTCCAGACGCCGTTGTTCTGACAGTTGATTATCTGCTGATCGATGGCAGCGATCTGGCTTTTAACCGCTTCCCAGTTACTTGTTTTCATCTTCTGCTGGTCTGTTATGGCCGCAGCGTAATCAATACTTTCGTGGTCGGCCAGAGCAGCAACCCGGCTGTCATAGTGCTCCTGCCGGATATTAATCCACACGTCCGGATTATGCTCTGAAGTGTAAATCAATGCCTGACGCAGCTTTACCGGTACCGATTCAGCTCTGGCATTGCCATTGCGGTCGGTGAAGTTCAGCGGCTTACGCTGGTCGATATCCACAATATAATAAAAGCGGCGGTTCTGGCTCAGCACCCAGTTGGCAATGCCTTCGAAAGGAATCATGGCGGTATTCAGCCCATGGGAACCAATCACAGTGTTGTAATTGGAATAGCGCCGTTCATGCAGCTGGCCAGCGCTTACCCCGATCAGGTGAACCCGTTCCCAGCTACGCCCAAGGCCAGAATCCCGGTCGCCGATGACAGCACCAAGATCACCACTGATCAGCCCCATGGAAGAGCGCGCCATATCCCCCGGTAAAGGGCCGATATGGCCAGTCTGATTGTGCAGCGCACGATGTAACACCCCTTCCGGGATATGAATCGGGCTGGCACTGGCACACCAGCTAAGTGGTCCGGCAATATCATAGCCGCTGGAGCTCAGTCGGAAGTACATGGCATTCATCCCTGAAAATAAAAAATATCTTGCCCCAGCACGGAAGCGACGACAAGTAAAAGCTTATGCTCAGTTCACCGACATTTTATACCCGCCAATACTAAAAACCCGGCGATAAATGTCAGCCAACAAAGTTATGACGAAAACATCCGCCCAATCCGGTACCAGTGTACATTGGCGCAGTGTCAAAACCGGTTCAGTCAACGAATGATCTGCCGCCCGGTATGGCAACCGGAAGAAGAAATATGATGAGCAGCGGGAATAGTTGGCCAGCGGTGACTAAGTATTTTTTATGATATTTAACACACTGAAATCCCATCAATATTTTAATCAGAGTGTCATAAAATTGTACATGATTGATGGCTGATACTGAGCTCCGGATAATCAGTCTTTTATACAATTCCTCTCCGGACTAAGGCTTTATCCTCTTTGCTTTCTGTCTGCCGCTCTGCCTTAAGAGCCTCACACTGAGTATGTAAAAAGGTAAAATTTTTTTATCCGGCCCTTGAAAGCATTCACAGCGACCCTATTTTAATACTCAGCGAAGCTCTGATCAGGCTTAAAATTCAGTACCACGGTGTCCGAAAAGCCCGGCGGTACTTTTTAAAACTGTTGTTAATGTTCTCAAAGGAGGATGTTGTATGAGCTTATTCCCGACGACCCGTTCCGGTTTATTTGACGACCTTTTTAATGAAGTGGCCAATGGCTTTTATGTAAAACCATTGCATGGCCAGGCTTTGCCTAAGCAGATTCATGTACAGGTTAATGAAAGTGATGAAGCTTACAGTATTCAGGCGGAATTACCTGGCGTAGCCAAAGACGATATCCACGTGGATATCGACGGCAATTTGGTGACACTGAAAGCGGAAGTAAAACAGCACGACAGCCAGAAAGAAGGCGATCAGGTGCTGCGCAGTGAACGCTATTACGGCAGTGTTTCGCGCAGTTTCGAATTGCCTCAGGAAGTCGAGACAGAAACCGCCTCTGCAAAGTATGAAAATGGCATCCTGTTGCTGACATTACCCAAACGTCAGCAACCATCCGCCAGCAAACGTTTGCAGATTCAGTAAGCAATCCTGCCCGGCGTTATGCCGGGTTCTCTGACAGGCGCTGCAGTAACGTCAGCGCCTGTTGTTGTGTCAGTGCAGAAGGATCAAACCGGTTCTGCCCCAGTTCTGACAACAGCCGGTAAAAATGATCCGATGCCGGGGCAAACCCCATTTGCCATTCAGTAAACACCGGCTGTTCAATTACGTCATAACTGATGATCACAATCTCGTCGTGACGGGCATCATCAGCGATACTCAGATACAGCTCATTAACGGCTTCACGCTCCCCTTCCAGTGCCTGCAGAAAGTAGCGTTGTTCGTAACATAACATGCCACAGATATGTAACGAGTCGTTATTCGGGCGGGCAACATCCAGTATCTGCTGTACATCCAGTAATGACATATCCCGTGTCGCCACTGAGTAGTAAACCAGTCGAACCAACATAACAAGCTCTCCATATAACCAAAGAGAAACAATCAGCTTAGCAACATTGCAGACCGGTCTAAGCCTGGCCGTTGCCGGGTCTAAGCTGAGTGTAGATCAGGTTGGAGTATGTTATGGCCGCACACGAACTGTCTTTTTCTCAACCCCCACAATGGGCCTTAATCGGCGAGTTACCGTTTTCATCAGTCGATCTTACAGCCCAGGGCCTGTCGCTGCCCTGTAATATGTCCCGGGCAGCCAGCCCGGAGCACTCCGGCTATCTGTCGGTTCCCTGCTCAGCAGATAACGACAGGGCGCTGAAAAAGTGGTTAAAAAAGCAATGGCATCTGCCGCTGCTGGTTGTGACCATGAATACCGTCAACGCCGGTGAATACATAGCGCTGCTCAGGTTTTTACGCCAGGATTTAAGCAATACAACGACCCGGCTGATCTGTTTTGTTCCCCCCGCCATCAGACAGCAATTATTGCCGGAGTTGTCCGCACTGAAAATTCATCACCTGTATCAGCTGAATGATTTACAGGCTGATTTTCTGGCCAGCCTGATCGGCCAGGAATGGCAGGAATACTCAGCGGCCGAGCAATTGCGCAGCCGCCGTAATCACGAACTGGAACTGCTCACGTTTCTGGCCCGCATGAACCGTGAAGCGGAATTCAGCACACAACAGATGGCGGAACTGGCCAGCCTGCTGCAGGGACTGATTCAGGCCAGTGCTCTGCTGTATGTCAATGACGACGCCGGGCTGTGTGGCGTTTATCCGCCGCCACTGGCGGTCAGCCAGTCCTGGCAAAATATTGCTGAACAGGCACTGGCGGCCGATATTTCCGCTGACCGGCCGCTGCTGTTGCAACTTGACCGCAGCCGTCAGGAGCACAGTGCAGCATCAGCCTTAACCTCCCACCCTATCAGTGCCAGTATTCTTTTTCCTCTGCGTTGTTATGAAAAAACCAGTACCTGGTTCATTGCTTTTTTAACCGAAGAAGCTGCCAGCCAGCTGGACGTCGCGCGTTTAAGCCTGCTGGAGAAAACCGTGGAACAGATACGCACACAACTGGAACGTCAGCTGTCCGAAAGCCGCCTGAAAATTCAGTACCAGCGGCTGCAGAATACCTTGTCCAGACTGCACCAGACACAGGAGCAGCTTTATCATTCAGAAAAGCTGTCTGCGGTAGGACAACTGGCTGCGGGCATTGCTCATGAAATCAACAATCCTGTGTCCTTTATTATGAGTAATTTTGAGCCACTGGATGAGTATATTCAGACCATGTCACGCATGCTGAACCTGCACGAAGAATTCACCCACGCCATTCATCAGGGCGATGACGTTATCGGCAGCCGTCTGCGCCAACAGATCAGCCAGGAGCGGGAAGCGGCAGACCTGGAATTTATGATGGAAGATATTTATTCGCTGGTGAATGAATCCAAAAACGGTTTAAAGCGGGTCAGCGATATTGTCACCAACCTGCGAACCTTTGCCCGCCGCGACGGACTGGAAACCTCTGCGATGGATTTATGCGAGTGTATACACAGTGCCGTCAATCTGATGAAGCATCAGCTCAACAGCGGCATCGACACCCGCACTGAACTCCCGCAAAGCGCTGTCATTGAAGGCAACCCCGGCTTACTGGGGCAGGTGATCGTCAACCTGATCCAGAACGCTGTGCATGCCATGCAGGGTCACGGAGTACTGTCTGTCAGGCTGTATCAGCAGGATAATATCTGGTTACTGGAGGTTGAAGACTCAGGCAGTGGCATCCCGCAGGAGATACAGTCAAAAATATTTGACCCTTTTTTCACTACCAAAGAAATCGGCAAAGGCACCGGGCTGGGCTTATCCACAGTATACAGTATTATTCAGCGCCATCAGGGGGATATAAAGGTCAGCAGCGTGCCGGGTAAAACCTGCTTCCGGGTTTCGCTGCCTGCCCATAAAACGGATTAACCGGAATCAGTTCTGTTCCACCAGGTAGTCGATATATTCATCGCGCAGTGAGCGCTTCTGCAGTTTGCCGGTGGCAGTGTGCGGCAATTCAGGGACAAACAGCACATCGTCCGGCAACCACCATTTTGCTACCTGGCCTTCCAGGTATTGCAGAATATCTTCTTTGTTTAAATTGGCTCCCTGCTGCTGCACAATAAACAACAGTGGCCGTTCATCCCATTTCTGATGACGCACGCCGATAACACAGGCTTCCAGCACCTGAGGGTGACCAACCGCGGCATTTTCAAGATCGATACTGGAAATCCATTCACCACCGGATTTCACCACATCTTTGGCACGGTCAACAATCTGCAGATAGCTGTTTTCATCGATTACCGCAATATCACCGGTATCAAACCAACGGTTACCCTGCTGATCGATAAAAAAGGATTCCGGCTTTTCATTTTTATAATAGGCTTCCAGCACCCAGGGGCCACGCACTCTTAAATAACCCCGGGTTTTGCCGTCATGAATTAATGGTTCATCATCTTCACCAAAGATTTCCAGCTGAATACCAAACATGGGCTTGCCGGCGGTCGTCTGTATGCGATAGCGTTCATCGTCGCTCATGTGTTGCATGGCTTTCGTTCTCGCGCCCAGTGTCGCCAGTGGCGAGGTTTCCGTCATGCCCCAGATCGGCAGCAGGTACACGCCGTATTCTTTGTCCAGTTTTTCCACCAGCGAGCGCGGTGACGCCGAGCCCCCGACTCCTACGGTTTTTACCGAGTCCATGCGTTTGTTTTCTTTTTTCAGATAATCCAGCAACCCTAACCACACCGTCGGCACACCCAGCATTAAATCCACCTGCGCAAATTCAATTAACTCGTGCAGACTTTTACCGTCCATGCCATCGCCGGGCAGCACCAGTGTCGCACCGGCCATGGGGGCAATATAAGGCATCCCCCAGGCACAGACGTGATACATAGGCACCACCGGCATCACCACAGAATCCGCCGAGACATTCAGCGCATCCGGATTACGGCTGGCGAACGCATGCTGAATGGTGGAGGCGTGGGAATATAAAACACCTTTCGGGTTACCTGTGGTGCCGGAGGTGTAACACAGACAGGCGGCGGTTTCGGCAGAGAACGACGGCCAGCTGAATTCTTCCGGCTGAGCCGCTAACAGGGCTTCATAATTGATCGGATTGGGCAGACTGGTTTCCGGCATCTGCGCTTCATCCACCATAAAGATAAATCCGCGCACGGAAGTTAACTGTTCTGCTACCGGCTCCAGCAGGCGCGCAAAACAGGCGTCCAGAAACACATAACAGTCTTCGGCATGATTGATAATGTATTCGATCTGTTCGCTGTATAAACGCGGGTTAACCGTATGACAAACCGCACCGCTTCCGGATATGGCGTAATAGCATTCAAGATGGCGGTAGCCGTTCCACGCTAACGTCGCGACCCGGTCACCGGGCTGTACACCCAGAAACTGCAGCGCATTGGCCAGCCGTTTTGAACGCGCCAGCGCGTCACGATAAGCGTAACTGTGAATATCACCTTCCAGCCGGCGGCTGATAACCTGCTGGTCACCATGATGACGGGCGGCGTATTCCAGCAGGTCAGAAATCAGCAGAGGCTGGGTCATCATTTGCCCGGGGTGCGTTTGCATAGTCATAAGCGTATCCATGCCATGGTTCTGGTTGAAGGAGAAATGCAGTGGGAATACCCTGACTATATAAAGGCCGCCGGGAGATCGCCTTACCCGATTGAATAAGACGACCCATAAATCAGCTTTATGTATTAGAGCCCGTTCTGACAAACTGAACAGGCGCAAATGCAGGGGCGCACAGCAACGCCCTGCCGCTCAGATTTTAAAATGCCCGATCAGGTCGTCGAGGTTGCCTGCCATCACCGCCAGCTGCTGGCTGGAGTTTACGGTGCGGTCGACATTTTCACGCGAGAGCTGACTGATCTGATGCATTTCAGCCACATGACTGCTGACGTGTTCTGCGGCGACGCTCTGCTCTTCCGTTGCCGCGGCAATACGGCTGTTCATGTCGGTAATTTTATTCACCGCGGCGCTGATATTGGTCAGCGCAGAGCCTGATTTATCCGCTTCTGACACACAGGCGGTGACGGTTTCGCGGCTTACGGCCATCCGCGCGACCGCCTGATCACTGCTGTCACGCAGGGCTTCAATCATGCTCTGAATTTCTTCCGTGGCTTCCTGACTGCGCCCGGCAAGATTGCGTACTTCATCGGCCACCACCGCAAAGCCCCGTCCCTGCTCACCGGCGCGGGCGGATTCAATGGCGGCATTCAGAGCCAGCAGATTGGTCTGCTCAGCAATGGCACGGATGCTGTCCAGAATAGAGCCGATGTCCTGAGTGCGTTCCGCCACCTGAGTGATATTGGCTGCGGTTTCGCTGAGGTCGGTTTCCAGGCGACTGACCGAATGAATGGTGTTGTCCACCAGCAAGCGTCCCTGTTCGGCTTCGACCCGTGCTTCATCGGCGGCCCCGGAGGCATCCTGAGCATTGCCCGCCACGGTACGGATGGAGCTGGCCATCTGATTAATGGCCGTGGAGATCTGATCGGCCTTCTGCATCAGCTCATCGGCGCCGCGCAGATTGGCTCCGGTCACATCATTGAGGGTTTCTGATTCTGCTGTCAGCGTGGTAGCGGTGGAAGACAGGCTGGTCATCACGCCTCTGAGATTATCGGCGGTTTTCTGCAGCGCGGCTAACAGGCGACTGGTTTCGTTAGAGCCACTGTGATCCAGACTGACGTTCAGGTCACCGGAAGCAACCACATTGGCGGCCTCTACCGCCCGGTTCACCGGTCGCACGATGCCACGGGTTACCAGCACCGAGAACACCACACCGATCACAACTGCCAGTACAGAAAATACGATGATACGCAGCATAGTGCTGCTGTCCTGCTGCTGGATCGACTCGCCCAGCGATGCCTGTTGCGTACTCAGACGTTCACTGAGCTCCGTTAAAATGGAGGTAATCTGAGGGCCGCTGCTGTCGAGCTGCTGACTGACGATGGCGTGTCCTTCCACCGTCAGTTCATACACCTGTTCGGCCGTGCTCAGATAATCGTTGTAGGCCTGACGGAATTCGCCGATCAGTTCCTGGGTATCCTCATCACTGACACTGCCCTGCAGGGTATCAATGCGGTAACTCAGTTCGTTCTGCAGTTGCGTCATGGCAAATTCATAATCATCGGCGCGGTTGGATTTAAGAAAAATATTGAAATACAGACGCCCGAGAAACATAGCTTCCTGCACTCGGGAGGCGTAAAAAGTAGGCTTGGTTTCACCATCGAGATAGGCATATTCAACAATGGTGCTGATCGCTTCCCGCATGCGCTGACCCGCCGGTAACAGTGCATTCTGAATAACCGCTTCACGTTCGTGACTGTTATTAACAGCAGCGTTAAAGGCGGCATCATAGTCATGCTGCAAGGAGCGGATTTTCTCTAACTCGCCGGTTTGTTTCGTCGCCGTCAGACGCTCATCCATGCTGTTCAGCGTCTGCTCCATATTCGCCATCTGTTGCTGGTAGAGGCTGTAATCATCATCCCGGCCATGAATCAGAAAATCCTTCACCGCCATATGGGTGGCCAGCATCTCCGCCCTCAGCAGGCCGGCCTCACTGCTGACCGATGAAGAAGCACGGTACTGTGAAAAACCGGTCTGCAGACCCGCCAGGTCCGCTACTGTGGTGATGGCCACGATAATAAAAACCGCCATCACCAGTCCCTGGGCAAACCCTATCTGCCGCCCCAGTCTGAGTCTCTTTAACATTGAAATGTCCCTGCTGAACGTGAATCCATCTGCCGGCGAAGGGCAGAAAACGATGTGATAACCAGACACCCAAAAAGCACCGGGCAGGTAAACACCAGAAAAAAGTCTGATTACCAGGGCCTGTTACACTAAGTGAATAGTGTTAACAGGCCCCTAAGGAAAGATTAGAAAAGAATTCTGCGTCCGGGGAGGTATCCGGGCAATTGAAGGGAATTTCGCAGCGTTACAGGCTATCTGTCTTAAATGTCAGTTACGAAAAGACAGCCATACCCGGCGGGCTGCTGCGGGGCAACCAGGCGCCGGGTTGGCTTGCGCTCACTATCAGCGTTCGACGGCCAGAGCGACCCCCATACCACCACCGATACACAGAGTGGCCAGGCCTTTTTTCGCATCACGGCGGATCATTTCGTGCAGCAGAGTGACGAATATGCGGCAGCCGGAAGCACCGATCGGGTGGCCCAGTGCAATGGCACCGCCATTAACATTGATCTTGCCGGCATCCCACTCCAGACCTTTATTCACCGACAGCGCCTGCACCGCAAAGGCTTCATTGGCTTCAATCAGATCCAGATCACTGATGCTCCAGCCAGCTTTCTGCAGGCATTTTCTGGTTGCCGGAATCGGCCCTGTGCCCATGATTTTCGGATCAACACCGGCATTGGCATAAGCCTTCACGGTACACAGAACGGGCAGCCCCAGGGCTTCGGCTTTTTCACGGCTGGCCAGCATCACTGCCGCCGCACCGTCATTCAGCGACGAAGCATTACCGGCGGTGACCGAGCCGTCTTTTTTGAACGCCGGGCGCATAGCGGCCAGTTTCTCAGTGGTGATACCGGCACGTGGGTTTTCGTCGGTATCAAAGATCAGCGGATCACCTTTGCGCTGCGGAATGCTCACCGGAGTGATTTCTTCTTTGAAGGTACCGGCTTCAATGGCAGCCAGCGCTTTGCTCTGCGAGGCGGCAGAAAATTCATCCTGCTCTGCACGGCTGATGTTGTATTCATCGGCAATGTTTTCCGCCGTCACCCCCATGTGATAATCATTGAACGCGTCCCAGAGGCCGTCGGAGATCATGGTATCGACCATGTTCCAGTTGCCCATACGCTGACCATTACGGGAATTCGGCAGCGCGTGCGGAGCATTGGACATAGACTCCTGACCACCGGCAATAACGATATCCGCATCACCACAGCTGATGGCCTGTGCCGCCAGATGCAGTGCTTTCAGACCAGAGCCACACACTTTGTTGATGGTCATTGCCGGCACGGTATCCGGCAGCCCGGCTTTGATCGCGGCCTGGCGCGCCGGGTTCTGCCCACAGGCGGCAGTCAGCACCTGGCCCATGAGAACTTCATTGACCTGCGCGCCATCCACGCCGGTTTTTTCCAGCAGTGAACGGATAACAGTGGCGCCCAGATCCGCTGCCTGAACACTGGCCAGTGAGCCACCAAAAGTCCCTATTGCTGTGCGCGTTGCCGCCACAATTACTACGTCTGTCATATGAAGCCTCCGATCTGTTTAGAACCCTAACTGTTTGCAACACTCTGTACTGACTATCACATCGGCTGTGACCAATTCATTACGCCTGGCCATAAGCCGGTCCTGAGACTGAGAAAGTGATGCGGAAAATACGGTATGCGTCAGTATAAACGAAAGCGCGGCTACGCAAGAGCCGCACCCGGTCATTTATATCGCAGGAAGGCTGACATGGGTGCCAGCCACTGAGGAAGTATCAGGTGTGTCGTGCCAGACGGTCCAGCGCGCCGACATCGAGTACCGGGGAAGCATCAATGTGCTGGGCATCCATCATATAAGCCACCCGCTCCAGCGCACTGAGAATCATCGTCTGTTCCCAGTCGTGCAGATCCTGAAACTGCTGGATAAAGCTGTCCTGCAGCGGGCGCGGAGCATCCACCAGAATATCGTTGGCTTCCGGCGTCAGATACACAAACACTTTGCGTTTATCACTGCTGCCGCGCTCACGACGCACTAAATGGCGTTTTTCCAGACGGTCAATAATGGTGGTCACCGTGGCCTGAGACAAACTGACGCGCTGCGCCACCTCGCCCACGGTTAATTCTTCCTGCTGACGCAGGAGTTGCAGGATCAGCAATTGCGGGGCGGTCAGGCCGGAAATCTTGCTGAGCTGGCGGGAATGCAAATCCGTAGCACGGATAATGCGGCGAAGTGCAACCAACACTTCTTCATAGCGGTTCATATCTTTGTCCCGGCGGTTTTTCTTCTGAGCCGGAATATTACCACTAACGATCCCTAAAACGCTCATTTTCCCTCCCGCGCCGACAGTTCACTGATATAACCGATGTCGAGAGCCACCACCAGGATGTCATCCACCTGCCGGGTACCGAGAATCGCCGCCTGAGGGGTGTGGGGCGGCTCGATCTCTTCCTTCGCCAGCTGGGTGATCTCCCGCACTTTATCCACTGTCAGGCCGATGGTTTCACCGGGCAGCTCCAGCGTCATGATGCGGGTATCGTCATCCGCCTCAACGGATTCCAGCCCCAGCATGGTTCTGGCCTCAACCACAGTGACGATTTCACCGCGTGAATTGATGATGCCTTCAACCATGTGAGGCGCCGCCGGAACCGGCTCCGGGCGGGCCCAGGGGCTCACTTCGCGTATGTGTTTGACCGGCAGAGCGTACACCGTGTCTTCCAGGGAAAATGTCAGCCAGGGTTCTTTGTCCATATTGCTCTCAGTTTTATTTAGAGTTGTAAATATTTTTCAGTGATGCTAAATTGTTTAGTGTTCTAAGTAAATAACAGGCGTCGTAATGACGAAGTCAGTATCAACTTTAGCTGATTTTGCTCGGTACGCGGGGCCTGAATCCTAAAATGGACCCTTATTCGAAAACTTCGAATCAAAAAATTGTTACAACTGAAAGTAATTTCAGTTTCAGAAAGCCGGTTTCGACCGATGGTTCTGAGGTTTTTGCGCTGGTAGAGCGCTGTAAACCTTTAGACGTCAATTCAATGTACTGCAACCTCCTGCAGTGTTCCCACTTTTCTGACACTTCTATCGTAGCTGAACGCGATGGCCAGATGGTCGGCTTTATCTCCGGCTATCGTCTGCCGCAGCAGCCTGACGTGCTGTTTGTCTGGCAGGTGGCGGTGGATGCGTCCACCCGGGGACAGGGGCTTGCCAGTCAGATGCTGATGCAGTTGCTCAGCCGCCTGGGCGGTGAAGTGAAGCACCTGCACACCACCATCACCCCGGACAACCAGGCCTCCTGGAAGACATTCCAGCGCCTTGCGGCGACCCTGGACGCCCCGCTTAACGACAGCGATATGTTTGACCGTGAGCAACACTTCAACGGCGAACACGAGACAGAGAAGCTCGTACATATCGGTCCTTTTAATCTTGCACCAAGCTCGCAACACAGATAACGACACAGGAGTAAAACACTATGGATATTTATGAGAAGCTCGAATCCAATGTGCGTGGTTACTGCCGTTCATTCCCGGTAACTTTCACCAAAGCGCAGAACGCCACACTCACTGACAGCGACGGCAATCAATACATCGATTTCCTCGGTGGCGCCGGTACCCTGAACTACGGGCATAACAACCCGCACTTCAAGGGCGCGCTGATCGATTATATTCAGTCCGACAGCATCACCCACGGACTGGACATGCACACAGAAGCTAAAACAGCGTTTCTGGAGACCTATGAGCGTCTGATCCTGAAACCACGCGGCATGAAGAACTACAAAATCCAGTTCACCGGCCCGACCGGCACCAACGCAGTGGAAGCTGCGCTGAAGATCGCCCGTAAAAATACCGGCCGTACGGATATTGTTTCCTTTACCAACGGTTTCCACGGTGTGACCCAGGGTGCCGCCGCTGTGACCGCCAATGGCAAATACAAAGAGTCCATTGGTATGCCGCTGCCGGGCGTACACTTTATGCCGTTTGACGGCTATCTGGGTGACTACAACACCCTGCACTACTTTGAAAAAGCTCTGCAGGACAAATCCTCCGGTCTGGGCCATCCGGCCGCTGTGATCGTTGAGTGTATTCAGGGTGAAGGCGGTCTGAACGCCGCTTCTGCTGCCTGGATGCTGGGCCTGCAGGCGCTGTGTAAGCGTTATGACATGCTGCTGATCGTTGATGACATTCAGGCTGGCTGTGGCCGTAGCGGAACTTACTTCAGCTTTGAAGAGTTCGGTATTGAGCCGGACGTGATCACCCAGTCCAAATCGCTGAGTGGTTATGGTCTGCCAATGGCCATCGTACTGCTGAAAGAAGAGCTGGATACCTGGAAGCCGGGTGAGCATAACGGTACTTTCCGTGGTAACAACCATGCCTTCGTAACCGCCACCAAAGCGCTGGAAACTTACTGGGCAGATGACAGCTTCGCGAAAGAAGTGCAGCACAAAGCCAAGATCCTGCGTTCACGTCTGAAAGAAATTCAGGCGGAACATGGTGGTCAGCTGAAGCACAAAGGCCGCGGCATTATGCAGGGTCTGGAATGTGCCAACGGTGATATCGCCGATAAGATTACTGAGCTGGCGTTTAAACGCGGCCTGGTTATTGAAACCAGTGGTTCCGATGGCCAGGTGGTGAAAGTACTGACGCCACTGACCATTGAAGAAGAAAACCTGAAGAAAGGCTTGGAAATTCTCGACACCTGTATCGGCGACGTCATGGCCGAGCAGATTTCCAAGGCTTCCTGAGCCGGCATCCAGGCGCCGCCATGTACTTATGAGTCATGGGGCGCCGCCAGCCGCTCAGTTTATACATCGTCATCAACAGAATTTAAGGAAACAAACATGATCGTCCGTACTCTCGAAGAGTGTGAAAATTCAAGTCGTAAAATCGAAAGTGAAACCGGTACCTGGAACAGCGTGCGTATGTCGCTGAAAGACGACAATATGGGTTTCTCTTTCCACATCACCACAATTTACGCCAACACAGAAACACCGATCTGGTATCAGAACCACCTCGAATCTGTGTACTGCATCAGTGGCGAAGGTGAAGTTGAAACCGTCGCAGACGGCAAAGTGTATCCGATCAAACCGGGTACTCTGTATATTCTCGACAAAAACGACCAGCATCTGCTGCGTGGTTTCAGTGAAATGAAAATGGCCTGTGTCTTCAATCCGCCGCTGATCGGCAACGAAGTACACAACAAAGACGGCGCTTATGAGCTGTCAGCAGAAACTGTAACTGACTGATAACGACCGGGAGCAACTGCAGCCCTGCAGTCAGCTCCGGCAGCACAACAGTGGCCGGTATATCCGGCCATTTTTTCAGTTACTCAGATTCTGACAGGAAGGTAATTATGGCACTCCACAGTGTTGAAAAAATCGGCGGCACATCCATGAGCCGCTACGACGATGTTCTTAAGAATATCTGGTTACGCCCGAAAAAACTCGAAGATGGCAGCAGCACCCTGTATCAGCGTGCCTTTGTTGTCTCTGCTTATGCCGGCATGACCAACGGCCTGCTGGAGCATAAGAAGACCGGTGAAGCCGGTGTGTACGCATTGTTCTCTGAAATGGACGAAAAACGTCCATGGCAGGAAAAACTGGACGAAGTTCAGGAACAGATGCTGAGTGTGAACGAAGAAATGTTCGGCGCTGACCCGCTGATCCAGAAACGCGCTGACCAGTTTATCCAGGGCCGTATTCAGGACGTACACGAATGTCTGGAACACCTGGAAGTGGTATGTAACTTCGGTCACTTCCAGCTGGATGATCACCTGCACCGCGTACGCGAAATGCTGAGTGCACTGGGTGAAGCCCACAGTGCCTTTAACTCCGTCCAGCTGCTGCGCAAGCACGATGTTAATGCCACCTTTGTGGATCTGACGAACTGGCGTTCCGATGATCAGATGGGTCTGGACGAGCATATCGGTTCAGCCTTTAAAGACATCGATTTCTGCAAAGAAATGCCGATTGTCACCGGCTATACCCAGTGCCGCGAAGGCCTGATGCGTACCTTTGACCGGGGCTACAGCGAAATGACCTTCAGCCGTATTGCCACTCTGACCAACGCTTCAGAAGCGGTTATTCACAAAGAATACCACCTGAGTACTGCCGATCCGGTACTGGTTGGCGATGGCAAAGTGCATCCTATCGGCCAGACTAACTATGACGTCGCCGACCAGCTGGCGAACCTGGGGATGGAAGCCATTCACCCACGGGCTGCTGCCGGGCTGCGTAAAAAGAATATTCTGCTGCGCGTTAAAAATACGTTTGAACCGGAACACAGTGGTACCGTGATTCATAACGATTACTGCAGTCAGACACCGAAAGTGGAAATCATTGCCGGCGCCCGTAACGTCTGGGCACTGGAAATTTTCGATCAGGATATGGTCGGTGATGCACTGTATGCTCAGCGCATGAATGATCTGGTGCTGGAATCCGGCGTCCGCGTGCTGACCAAAGACTTTAACGCCAACACAGTGACGCATTATCTGAAAGGTAATAAACGTCGCATTAACTGGTTAATGGACCGCCTGCAGGGTGCTTATCCTGATGCGGACATCCGCGTTGAGAAACTGGCTATGGTCAGCGCCATCGGTTCTGATCTGAAAATTCCAGGCCTGTTACAGAAGGCGGCGGGTGCATTATCGTCAGCAGGTGTTAATATTCAATCTGTGCACCAGGCGATGCGTCAGGTGGACATGATGTTCCTGGTCAGCGACGCTGACTATGGTAAAGCGGTCAAAGCTCTGCATGAGCAACTGATCGAACAATCCGCCAGCTGGACAGACCAACAGACTGCATGAAGCCAATACTGCTCTGTTTCTCTCTGCTGCTGAGTATCACTGCTTATGCAGCAGAAGATACTGAGCAGGCAGACGAGAAAGCACAGAAAACCATCGAGTCGCTTAAAGAGCCGCTCTACAGCCCGTTCACCGAACGCTATATGCTGGATGAAGTGAAAAACCTTCGTCAGGAAATAGCCGATGCCCGCGTCGAACTGACCGCCCGGATAGCCGATCGGGAAGTCGACGTGGCCTCCAAAGCGATCACCTATTCCACCGATACGGTGACCTATTTCTTTTATCTGATTGCCGGTGCGTCATCCCTGTTGGTTCTGGTGGGGTGGAATTCCCTGCGCGACCTGAAACAACGGGTCGGCGAATTTGCCAACGATGAAATTCAGCGTATTACCGCTTCGTATGAAGAACGGCTGGATAAACTGGAACACGAACTGCACCGCAAGTCGCGCCATATTGCCCGCGCACAGGAAGAGATTGAACTCACCAACGAGATTCACTCACTGTGGCTGAAAGCCTCGCAGGAAAGCACGGCACAAAGCAAAATCGCGATTTACGATCAGATTCTGCAGTTACGTCCGGATGACCTTGAAGCACTGACCTACAAAGCCGACGCCGCACTGGCGCTGGGACAAACTCAGTGGGCTAACAGCCTGGCTAACCGGGCGCTGGAAATCGATCCGGATAACAGTCATGCCCTCTACCAGCGTGCCTGTGCTTATGCCGAATCCGGCAGTGTGGAAGAGGCCCTGCGTGATCTGCAGAGTGCGATTGAGCGCTCCGAATCCCTGCGCGTACTGGCCGGCCGTGATCAGAGTTTTGAATCCCTGCATGACAATGAGCGCTTTAATGCTCTGGTGGTAATGCCTGTCGAAGAAGACGACAGCAAAGCCTGACCCCGTCAGCCACCCTTAGTCCGGGTGGCTGATGTTCTCTTTTTCCTTCTGTACCGCACCCTATTTGCCCGGCGCCAGCCGCTGCATGCAACAGTCTTTCCTGACATTCCGCGTTTTACTCTCTCTATTACCGGCATAACATTTATTCATTACCCCAGATGCACCTGCCGCCATAAACTTTTGGCCATGCCGGAGGTTTGAATGCACAACACACGAATCACTGAAAATTTACCTTCAACTACTGCACTCGTTGTTGAAGGGGGCGCTATGCGTGGTATTTTTGCCAGCGGCGTGCTGGACAGTTTTATGCAGCACGGCTACAACCCCTATGACTTTGCCATGGGTGTTTCCGCCGGAGCAACCAACCTGTCCGCCTTTATCACCGGCCAGCCACAGCGCTCACGGGATATTATTATTAATTACGCCACCCGCCGGGATTTCTTTAATCCACTGCGCGGATTAAAGGGCGGCCACCTCACCGATGTCGACTGGCTGTGGAATTACGGCCATGATCAGTGGCCACTGAATTTACCGGCGATTAATCAGGGAATTCCTCTTTACGTTACCGTCTGCCGCGTGCGGGATGGCGAACCCCGGTACCTGAGAGTCACCCCCAATAATATTCATGCTTTGATGGTTGCCACCTGCGCTTTGCCCTTCGCATTCCGCAAACCCGTGGTGATCGATGATGTCCGATACGTGGATGGCGGCGTTACCGATTCGATTCCGGTTAAAAAAGCCTGGGAAATGGGCGCACGGGATATAACCGTGGTGTTGTCACGGCCACTGGGTTATCGCAAAGCAGAAACGCATCCACCACAATCCACGGCCGGTTTATCTTTATCCCAGCGGATATTAAAACGTGCGGTGCAACGTATGTTTGGTGCCGATGCCAGCATCTGGGAAACCATGCAGAACCGTGGCAGTGAATACAATGAAAGCCTGGATTTTATCGACAACCCACCCCCGGGCTGCACTATCCGTGTTATTGCACCACCGGCTGATTTTGCGGTCAGCCGTCTGACCATGAATAAACAGAAACTGCAGGATGGTTATGGCATAGGCGTAATGGCTGCTGAAGAATTTCTGCAGACACTGAGAGTAACTGCTGCCTGAAGCATAATTGTGGTCAGTCGGTCAGAAACAACGCCAGTAATTCGTTCAGATACTGACGCCCCTTTTCACTGGGGTATATGTTTTTATCGACATTCAACAGGCCCATATTCTGAGCTTTGGACAGCGTCGGAGAAATAGACTGCAGCGGCAGCCCGGTGTGATCTTCGAAGGTTTCAACACTGATGCCATCGCGCAGACGCAGACCATTCATCAGACATTCAAAGCCGATGTCTTCCGGCTCAACGGTTTCTTTGCCCGCCAGCCAGTTTTTTTCTGGATTAAGATAGTCACGCGGCAGCCGGGTTTTGCGGGTACGGAAAATCACGTGGCTGTCCGGCAGGGTAATTTTGCCATGGGCCCCGGCACCAATCCCCAGATAGTCACCAAAGCGCCAGTAGTTCAGATTATGGCGGGATTCCCGCCCTGCTCTGGCGTGGGCTGACACTTCATAATGGCCGAAACCATGTTGCTCCAGCAACGCCAGTCCGGCTTCCTGAATATCCCACAAGGTATCGTCTTCCGGCAGCTGCGGCGGCCGGGAATAAAACTCGGTGTTGGGTTCTAACGTCAGCTGATACCAGGACAGATGCTGAGGTTCAAAGGCCAGCGCCTGTTGCAGATCATCCATGGCCTGCTCCGGTGTCTGGCCAGGTAAACCGTGCATCAAATCCAGATTAAAGTTATCAAACCCGGCTTTCTTTGCCATACCGATGGCAGTCCGGGCCTGCTCACCGTCATGGATGCGCCCCAGTGCCGTCAGGTGCTGATCATTAAAGCTCTGAATGCCGATACTCAGCCGGTTGATACCAAGCTCACGGTAGGCCGCAAACTTCTGGGCCTCAAAAGTACCCGGGTTTGCTTCCAGGGTAATTTCAATATCCCGGGCAAACGCCAGCCGTGTCTGTAAACCATGAAACAGGCGTTTATAAGCGTCCGGGGATAACAGGCTTGGGGTACCGCCGCCGATAAAAATACTCTGCAGCTCGCGCCCCTGAGCCCAGGGCAGATCCTGATCCAGGTCGGCCAGTAATTGCCCGACGTAGTCTTCTTCCGGCAATTCGGCATCGGCCTGGTGAGAATTAAAATCACAGTAAGGACACTTGCGCACGCACCAGGGCACGTGCACATAGAGGCTTAAAGGAGGCAGCTGCAGCATAAAATCAGCGACGCCAGTTGGCCAGCAGCTCGGTGATTGCCCGGCCCCGGTGCGACAGTTCGTTCTTACGCTCTTTCGTCAGACTGGCCGCAGAACATTCCTCAGAGGGGACAAAGAACAAGGGATCGTAACCAAAGCCACCACCGCCTTCTTCAGACTGCAGAATGCGCCCTTCCCAGCTGCCTTCAAACACCTGTGGCTGCGGATCATCGGCACTGCGCATATAGACCAGAATGCAGCGGAAGCGTGCGGTACGCAGCTCATCCGGTATGCCCTGCATATAGTGCAGCAGCTTGGCATTGTTGGCCGCATCGCCAACACCAAAGCCGTCATCTTCTTTGGCAAAACGGGCACTGAACACACCGGGTTCCCCCTGCAGCGCATCCACTTCCAGACCGGAGTCATCGGCCAGCGCCGGCAGGCCGGTCTGTTCACAGGCGTTACGGGCTTTCAGCAGGGCATTGGCCTCAAAGGTCATGCCGGTTTCTTCGGCTTCCGTAACCTTCAGTTCTTTCTGCGAAATCAGTTCAATACCCTGATCGGCAAAGTGAGTGGCAAACAGTTGGGAAAACTCCCGCAGCTTACCGGCATTTCCGCTGGCTAATACTAATTTCATACTCAGCTCATCAGTCGGTCAGACCACTTTATAAAAAGTGCACGGCATCTTTGTTGGTTTTTTAATCACAATGCCGAGGGTCTGTGTTAATCGTAAAAGCGCTGATCGAATTTCACATCAAATGTCCGGGATTCACCATCCGGTGACACCTGAAGTGTGAATTTGTAGACATCTTCCTGATCAAACCGGAAGGTACTGATGTAATAAATGGCATTCCGTTCTTTTATTTCTTTGAATTCCAGTTCTTTCTTCTGGCCAATCATGTTCTGCATCTGACCACGGACGTCACCGGTGAGGGCTTCCGGCACATCCTCATCGGTGGTCGTTTTCATGATACTGATACTCAGGTAGCCCATGGAACGTGAACGCGGAATGCCATAAGCCTCGGCTACCTCAGGTTCAAGAAAGCTGGAGTTGAGCCCCATGTAATGGATCTCGTAATCGCCGAAGACCTGCTTCTGCTCTCCCCGGTCAGCCACCGCCGGCAGGGAAAAGGCAGAGAGTAAAGCAAACAGACTTATGATCAGGGTTTTCATCGTCACTTCCTCTTAATGTGATACACAGCGATTTCTCCCAGCATGGACGGCCACAGACGAATCGTCCAGTGTTCTTTGTGCTCTCCGTCCACCACGGTTTTGTTGACGATCTGAATGCCTTTTTCACGGCACAGAATTTCAAAATCCAGAAAGGTGCACAGGTGAATGTTGGGCGTATCGTACCAGTTATAAGGCAGCGTCTCCGACATCGGCATACGGCCTTTCAGTAACAGATAGAAACGGGTACGCCAGTACCCGAAGTTAGGAAAAGTAACGATGGCTTCATCGCCGATGCGCAGCATTTCATCCAGCAGCAAATCCGGACGATCCACCGCCTGCAGTGCCTGGGTCATAATCACGGTATCAATGCTGTGATCGGTGAAATTATTCAGCCCCTGGTTGAGGTCCTGCTCCACCACGTTGACGCCATTGGCAATGCAGGCGGTGATTTTTTCCGGGCTGATTTCCAGCCCGTAACCACGGACGTTTTTGGCTTCGCGCAGATACTTCAGCAAGACTCCTTCGCCACAGCCAAGATCCAGTACCTGACTGTCAGGCTTAACCCATTGCTGAATAATGTTCAGGTCTTCACGCAATGCGTTCATGCCACATCCTCCCCGAGTTCCCGGGCGATCCGTTGCATATAGGCTCCGAACACTGCCATGTAACGCGGGATAGGTAACAGAAACGCATCGTGACCGCTTTCAGATTCAATGCAGGCGTAACTCACGTCTTTATCAACCTGAACTAATGCGTTGACGATTTCTTCGGACCGCGCCGGCGAAAAACGCCAGTCGGTGGTGAAAGACACCACCAGAAAACGGCACAGAGTCTGCGCCAGACATTTCACCAGATCGTTATCGTAGTCTCCGGCCGGATCAAAATAATCCAGTGCTTTGGTCATCAGCATATAAGTGTTGGCATCAAACCGTGTGCTGAATTTTTCACCCTGATAATGCAGATAACTTTCGACCTGAAATTCCGGCGCAAAACTGTAATTCAGTTTGCCTTCTTTCAGTTCCCGGCCAAATTTCTGCCGCATGGCATCATCGGATAGATAAGTCAGATGACCAAGCATGCGCGCCTGCATCAGACCGGTTTTGGGAATCGTGCCATGCTCCAGATAGTGGCCATTGTGGAAGTCCGGGTCTTTGGCGATTGCCTGCCGTGCGACCTCATTAAAGGCGATATTCTGCGCTGACAGTTTGGGGGCCGAGGCAATAATCACGGCGTTACGGATACGCTGCGGGTACTGAATGGACCAGCGCAGAACCTGCATACCACCGAGTGAACCACCGATCACCGCGGCCCACTGTTCTATGCCCAGCCGGTCGGCCAGACGCGCCTGGCTGTGTACCCAGTCGCGCACGGCAACGATGGGGAAATCCGGCCCGTATTCTTTGCCCGTTTCCGGATTGATACTGGTCGGGCCGGTGGAACCGGAACAGCCGCCGAGGTTATTCAGCGCAACCACAAAAAAGTGATTGGTATCGATGGGTTTACCCGGTCCGATGGCACTGTCCCACCAGCCAGGCTTGGCATCATCCATGGAATGATAACCGGCGGCGTGATGATCGCCACTCAACGCATGGCAAATGAGTACGGCATTGGACTTATCCGCATTCAGTTCTCCATAGGTTTCTATCATCAGATCGTACTGCGGCAGAACACGGCCGCTGCGCAATGTCAGGGGCTCATCAAAATGCAGTAGCTGAGGGCTGACCAGACCGACGGAGTCGTCGGCAATTACTTCCGGCATGCGTTTACTTATCCAGTTTTGGCCGCCACAGGCTGGCCTGAAAAATCACGATTATGGCACTGATTTTATCAGGCTTGAGAACAGATAACACCAAGCCACTCAGCGGCGGCCGTCCCCTGCCCGGCGCCGGGGCCCATGATCAGCCCATCACCAGACCACAGGTCAGAGCTGTCATTTCTTTGTAATAACCCGGAAATGACCAATATGCAGACTGTTCTTATCAGGCCGCCGGGTATAGTCTGGCTGACAATACACCGGACCCGCGCCAGTGTTTATCTGAGGATTTGCCGATACGGCCTGACTATGAGCAGTAACGACAGGGACAGCCAACCACCACCTGAGCCTGGTACCCACGACGCTGGCGCGTTGCAGACCAGAGTCATGAAACAGGTGTGGAATCATTCCCGCGATAATATGTTTCTTATCCGTGCGGAGAAAAATGAGTTCTACATGGTGGACGCCAATATGGCAGAACGCACCAGCTTCGAACTGGTCACGCCAATGCCCAGAAACCAGCCGCTGAGCGAGTTTCTGCCTGGCCGCGTGTACCACAATGTGGCGGCCCATTATCGCCGCTGTATCGCGCTGAAAGACACCATTCACTATGAAGAACAGGAAGACATCACCAGCCATGACGGCACTGTCCGTTACTGGAGCACCAGCCTGTCACCTGTGCTGTCGGCGGATGGTGACGTTGAATACCTGTTCGGTATATCGCGGGATATCACCGGCCTGAGACTGGCACGCGAACAGGCGGAGAAAGCCCGGGAAACCAAAAGCGCGTTGATTACCGGTATCAGTCGTCAGATGGCCCGGCCGCTGAGCAGTATTGAAGAATCGGTTCAGCAGTTAGCGCAATGTCAGGATCCGGAGCAGCATTCCCGTTTGCTGGCAGACATTGATGGTGCCGTGCGTTTTCTGCGTCATCAGGCGGATGATCTGCGCGATTACGCTGAACTCGATCAGGGCCTGCAGCTTCACAGTGAGCCTTTTTCTGTACGCGATGTGTGTCAGCAGACCAGAGACCTGCTGTACGATGAACTGCAGCGCCGGCAGCTGACTTTCCGTACGGATATTGACGCTGCCATTCCGCCACTGGTTTGTGGTGACGGACCCCGCCTGCAACAGCTGTTGCTCAACCTGACTGTGAACGCCATCCGCTTCACCCAGCACGGCGGTATTATCCTGTCGGCGACGGTCGACCAGCGACGCGGGCCGGACCACCAGCTGCGTTTCGCCATCACCGGCACAGGTGATGGCATCCATCACGAAGACCTGCCACAGCTGTTTCGCCCATTCAGCAGAATCCGCGCGGCCAGCGCAGCAGACAACGACAGT
Organism: Thalassolituus sp. UBA1087; assembly: GCA_002314145.1. GTDB lineage: Bacteria > Pseudomonadota > Gammaproteobacteria > Pseudomonadales > Oceanobacteraceae > Venatoribacter. Next base: position 138,768 of record DCCG01000005.1, read on the forward strand.
ACAGTGCAGGGGACAGCGCAGGACACCGGGCTGGGCCTCGCCATCTGTCAGGATCTGGTGAACGCCAAACACGGGAACATCCGTGTCTCCAGCGAGCCCGGCAAAGGGGCAGTATTTGAGGTGCTGCTATCTTACCCGGCGCACTTCAGCTGATCTCAGCGGCGGTCATAAACAACCAGGTAAAAAAAACAAACGCCTGCGGTTGCAGGCGCTGTTTTCATGATTATTGGCATGATGACAGAGCGACAGCGGGAGTTCAGCTGCCGCTGTGTTTGCGCATAAAGTCTTTCACTTTCGGGGCAATACTTTCGCGGAAACGGCGGCCATTAAAAATACCATAATGGCCGACGCCTTCTTCTTCGATATGCATTTTTTTGCTTTTGGGAATACTGCTGCACAGTTCCAGCGAGCAGGCTGTTTGTCCGCGGCCGGTAATATCATCCATTTCGCCTTCGACAGTCAGCAACGCCATGTCTTTAATATTTTTGAGGTTAATTTTTTCACCCCGGAATTCCAGTTCTCCCCGCGGCAGCTGGTATTCCAGAAACACCCGGCGGATCGTATCCAGATAATAAGGTGCCGGCATATCCATAACGGCAAGATATTCATTGTAAAACTGGCGATGTGCTTCGGCGCTGTCACCGTCGCCCTTAATAAGATCATTAAAAAACTTAAAATGTTTGCTGATGTGCGAATCCATATTCATCGACATAAAACCGGACAACTGCACAAAGCCGGGATACACCAGCTGACCACGCCCTTTGAACCCCGGCGGCACCCGCATAATGACGTTTTCTTCAAACCACTGCAGATCTTTGCCGGAGGCGTAGTCATTCACTTCCGTCGGCGAAATTCGCACATCCACCGGGCCGCCCATCAGGGTCATACTCCGGGGCAGATTCGGGTTGGCATGCTTCGACATATAGGCCGCTGCCGCCAGCGCCGGCACACAGGGCTGACATACCGCCAGCACATGGGTATCCGGCCCCAGCCAGCCCATAAAATCAATCAGGTACTCGATATAATCATCAAAGCGGAAGACACCATCCCCCATGGGGACATCGCGGGCGTTCTTCCACTCAGTGATGTATACCTCATGGTCGCGCATAAACTCCCGCACCGTGCCGCGTAACAGAGTCGCAAAGTGCCCGGAGAGCGGGGCAACAATCAGAACTTTCGGCTGTTTGAGACCGCGTGTGCGGCGGCGGAAATGCAGCAGATCACAGTAGGGCTTGGTCATGACATGGTCATAGCTGATCGCGACGGTGCGTCCGTCCACGTCGGTGGTGTCGAGATCCCACTCCGGTTGCTCATAGAAATCCGTCAGCCGCTCGGTGAGCTCCATGGAGGCGCGGAAAGTGCGGAAAGCCCAGCTGCTGTTCAGTGGATTCCAGGGTTGGTAGCACATCTGCCGGGCCTGGCGCGCCATCACGTGCACCGGGCGCATGGCTTCCATAATCTGAGCGTTGATTTTATACAGCATCCTCTGTCTCCCTGTCTTCTGACGAGGTCTGATTACCCGGCCGCAGTCAGCCGGCCAGAAAAACGATGACACAACGGAGTCAGCCTATCAGAAGGATTGCCGCTGTGCGCATTTCTCGCCATCGCATTGTCAGCTTGGGAAGTCATGATTCCACTATTGGCCTGACAGAACACCAAACCAATGTCACTTCCGGCCCTTTATTCTGAGTTGAACCGGGTTCAGTATGATGACTTCCTTTATCAGCCTAGTACGTATTGAGTGACAGCCTGATGAAGTTGCCACTAAAACAACAATAACAACCCGATTCAATAATGCGAGTCGCGGAGAAGCGCTATGGCCCATAATCCCCGGACACCGGCACAGCAACCGTTCAACAGCTTTACCGAATTTTATCCTTATTATCTCAGTGAACATGGCAGCCCTGTGTGCCGTGCGCTGCACTATGTTGGCAGTCTGAGCGCGCTGAGCATCGTTATTTATGCTCTGGCCAGCGGTCATTACCTGTTGCTTGCGGTGGCATTGATCGCCGGTTATGGCCCGGCCTGGATTGGCCACTTCTTTTTTGAGCACAACAAACCAGCCACCTTTAAATACCCGTTATGGAGCTTTATGGGCGACTGGGTCATGTTATGGGATTTCCTGCGCGGCCGGCTGAAAGCAAAAATGCCGGGGCATGTCAGGCAATAAGTAGATGACCGTACGTATTTAGACCTAAGTCGGATACACGGAACAATCCATCAGGCTTCTAATGCCCTGCATAACCTCTGGCCCAAATTGCCATATAACAATACGAGGGCGCTATGCAGCACTACAATATCTACGACATGGGGCTGGATGCCAATCCAGCCAACTTCGCCACCCTATCGCCGGTCAGCTATCTGCAGCGTGCCGCGTTCGTATACCCGGACCGCGTCGCTCAGGTGCACCAGGACACCCGCTATACCTGGGCTGAAACCTACGAGCGCTGTCTGCGCCTGGCCAGTGCGCTGGACAACATGGGAATTCAGAAAGGCGAAACCGTTTCTTTTCTGTGCGCCAATATTCCACCCATGTTTGAAGCGCATTTCGGTGTTCCCATGACGGGTGCGGTGCTGAATGCCATTAACACCCGGCTGGATGCGGAAGCCATTGCCTTTATCCTGCAGCACGCGGAAACCAAGATTCTGTTTGTTGACCGCGAATTCGGTCCGGTGGCGAAAAAAGCACTGGCGATGCTGCCCAATAAACCGACCCTGATCGGCATTGATGATCCTTATTTCAGCGACGGCGATCTGCTTGGCCAGCAGACGTATGAAGAGCTGCTAAGCCAGGCGTCTGCCGATTATGACTGGCAACTGCCGGACAACGAGTGGGATGCCATCACCCTGAACTATACCTCCGGCACCACAGGTAACCCGAAAGGTGTCGTATACCATCACCGCGGTGCCTACCTGAATGCGGCCAACAATATTGTCTCCTGGGATATGGGCAAGCATCCGGTGTATCTGTGGGTTCTGCCGCTGTTTCACTGCAATGGCTGGTGTTTCCCCTGGACCATTGCGGCGGCAGCCGGGGTCAGTGTATCCCTGCGCCATGTGCGTGCCGATGCCATTTACGATGCCATCAAATCAGAAAAAGTCAGCCACTTCTGCGGTGCGCCCATTGTGCTGAATATGCTGAACAATGCGCCGGCTGAAATGAAATCCGGCATCGATCATGAAGTGAATGCCATGGTGGCCGGGGCAGCGCCACCGGCGGCAGTGATCGAAGGCATGGAACGCATGGGTTTTAACGTCACCCATGTGTATGGTCTGACGGAAACTTACGGACCCTGCATCCTGTGTGAATGGAAAGACGAGTGGGCGGATAAAGATTTCAGTGAAAAAGCGGCCCTCAAAGCCCGCCAGGGTGTGAAGTCGCCGATGCAGGAAGACCTGATGGTGGCCAGCCCGGATGATCTGCAGCCAGTCCCCCGTGATGGTGAAACTATCGGCGAAATTTTTATCCGCGGTAACATCGTGATGAAAGGGTATCTGAAAAACCCGCGCGCCAGTGAAGAAGCTTTCAGTGGTGACTGGTTCCACACCGGTGACCTGGCGGTCTGGCACGAGGATGGCTATATCGAAATTAAAGACCGCTCGAAAGATATTATTATTTCCGGCGGTGAAAATATTTCCTCCATCGAAGTGGAAGATATTCTGTACCGTCATCCGGATGTGGAAGAAGCCGCGGTCGTCGCCCGCCCGGATGATAAATGGGGCGAAACCCCCTGCGCCTTTATCAAACTGAAAGAGGGTGCCAATACGCTGGAAGAGGAAATTATTGAATTCTGCCGTAACAACATGGCGCACTTTAAAATTCCGCGCCATATTGTGTTTGGTGAATTACCGAAAACCTCCACCGGTAAAATTCAGAAGTTTGTGCTGCGCCAGCAGGCGAAAGAATAAACACTTTGCGCTGCTGTAAAAAAGCCGCTGTATGAAACCATGCAGCGGCTTTTTTATTTCTCTCCGCACGGTTTAAAGCCGGAACTGCCCCATCTGGCGGGCCAGCTCTGCGCTAAGATTTTTCAGCGCTTCCACTTCATCCATACAGGCATCCAGCCCGTCTTTGGCGCGTCCGCTGATGCCGGCAATATCCTGCACGTTACGGCTGATCTCCGCGGTCACGGAACTCTGCTCTTCGGTCGCCGTCGCCACCTGATAACTGAGTGATACGATGTCGTCGACATGGGTGCTGATGCCGGTCAGCTCTTCGCCCATTTTTTCCGCCGCGGCGACGGTACTGCCGGTGGCCTGCTCACCCGCTTCCATGGCTTTGACCGCACGCTCAGAACCACTCTGCAACGCTTCGATAATGGAGCCGATTTCCTGCGTTGACTCCTGGGTACGCTGCGCCAGATGACGGACTTCATCGGCCACCACCGCAAAACCACGGCCGTGCTCGCCGGCCCGGGCCGCTTCAATGGCGGCGTTCAGTGCCAGCAGGTTGGTCTGCTCGGAAATACCGCTGATCACATCAATTACTTTGCCGATGTCGGTAACACGGTTCGCCAGATCAGTAATGGCGTCGGCTGATTCGCGGATATCCCCGGCCATATTGCTGACCTGGGCTACGGACTGGTTCATTTCACTGCGGATATTGCCGGCGTCCTGCCCCACTTCGCGCAGTTTATCGGCGGTTTCGCCGGCGTTACGGGCCACTTCCTGAACCGTGGTTTCCATTTCATAAATGGCGGTCGCCACTGAATCGGTCAAGCGGCTCTGTTCACCCACCAGCGAGTGGTTGCCGTGCACGACTTCACCGATTTCTGTCACATAGTTCTGCACTTTATGGGCGGTTTCCAGCACCCCGCGGATCATGCTGCGCTGGGCCACCACGAAACGGTTAAAGCCGTCCGCCAGCTCCCCCAGTTCATCTTTACTGTCCACCGACAGCTGCATGGTCAGATCGCCGCCACCGTTACCAATGTCTGCCAGAGCCCGGGTCACCCGCTGCAGCGGGCCGGTCAGATGGGTGGCAAAGAAAGTGATCAGTAATAAGAACACCCCGGCCACCGCCAGACCCACCAGCACGGAAGTCAGCGTTGCCTGATTGAGAGCACCGTAAATTTCGCCTCTGGGGACTTCAACAATAAGGCGCCAGTCAACATCATCCAGCTGACGTGACACGGCCAGGTAGTCTTCACCGTCACGCCTGAATTCCACCAGTTCCCCCCGCTCAGAGATCAGTGCCTGGGCAGCCTGCGGCGAGGTCATAGCCGACAGCGCCGTACCGGCCAGGCGGGTATCCGGGTGGATACGGACTTCACCATCAGCACTGGTGAGATAAACGATGCCGTGTTCCCCAAAGCGGAATTCGCGGATCTGCCGTCCCATGGCTGCCAGCGAGATACCAATGCCTGAGACACCAACCAGCTGACCGGCGTCTTCCATGCGGACATTGATAAAGAGCGTGGGTTTACCACTGATTTTATCCACATCCAGATTCAGCACTTCCGCTTTGCCACTGTCGATAAAACTGAAATACCAGTTATCCTTGCCACGGCTGACCACCCGGTCGATGCCTTTGCGGGTGTAATACTTCATGCTGCGGGCCGAGACAAAATGTGCAGAGTTGGCCTGCTGGCGGCGGGCTACCCCGTCCAGATAATCGGCCACAAGATCCACCTCGCCATCCGCTTCGCCGCGCTTGATCCAGTGATGCAGCCAGCGGTTATCGGCGATCTGACGGGTGGCGGTCAGCGCAGACTGCAGGTCTTTACCGACCTGTTCTTTTACCGCATCCACATTCGCCGGCAGTGCAGATTTCAGCAGGTATTGATCCAGCTGCTGGCCCATCTGCCAGACCCCGAGCGATACCAGTACTGCCATACTCAGCAGCAGTGCGCCCCCCATTCCCAGAATAAGCTTCAGGCGGATACTCATTGTCCCTCCCTTGAGACATCTTTAATGATAAATATAGTGATAAGTAAATTTGTAAATAAGCCTAGCAGGAGGGCTGAAAGCTGCCGCTGAAATTTGACCATCCGGACAGTTTTTTTTGGTAACCGGCAGGTTACAGAAATACGGCAGTGACCAAACCCATGCTTGCACTCACCGGGCGCCGCCGCTAATCTGCCGCCATCCACAGACACACGCAGAGAGGACCCCATGCGCCGCAACCTGTTGTTAATTCCCGCCCTTGTTTTGCCGGCCGTTATGGCTCAGGCCGCTGAAGAAGGTGACGATAAATCCTGGAAAGGCTCCGCTGAACTCGGTTACATCAACACCAGCGGCAACACCGACACCACCAGCCTGAATGCCAGGTTCGGCGTGATTCATAAAGGTGAACACTGGGATACCACCTTCAAGGCTGATGCGCTGACCAGTAAGGAAGACACTGAAACGTCGAAAGAAAAATACACCGCCAGCCTGCAGTTCGACCGCAACTTCACCGAACACCACTACCTCGCACTGCTGGGCGAGTATGAAGATGACCGCTTCAATGGTTATGAATACCAGTCATTGGTGTCAGCCGGTTACGGTTACCGCGCCATCAACGAAGAAGCAATGCAGCTGGATCTGGAAGCCGGTCCGGGTTATCGCTATGACCGCCTGAACGAAGGGGGCGAGACGGAAGAAGAAACCATTCTGCGTCTGGCACTGAGCTACTTCTGGGAAATTAACGACGGCGTTGAATTTATTCAGGACGTGTCAGTGGATACCGGTTCAGATAATACCATCTGGAAATCAGAGACCGGCCTCAAGAGTCAGATTAACGGCAGCCTGGCGACCAAACTGACTTATAAGCTCAAGCATACCCAGGAAGTACCGGAAGACTCTGAAAATACCGACCGGGAATTCGGCGTGACGCTGGTATACAGCTTTTAAATCAAGCGTGGACAGGCGCCAACACTAAAAAGCCGGGGAATACCACACTGGTGTCCCACAGTTTGATA
>DCCG01000043.1 GCA_002314145.1 Thalassolituus sp. UBA1087
GGTGGCCGTACTGTTGGTGCCGGTGTGGTCGCAAAAATTATTGAGTAATAACTGACTCAATAGGCCCAGAAGAAGCCCGCTATTGCGGGCTTTTTTGATCCTTTCTGGCGCAGATTGTCCCCTTTGTGCCTGACCTGCAGCTCCGCAGGAATTCTTCCTGTATTTGAGTTGACACTTTTTGTACAGCCGCATACAATTCGCGTCCCCTTAAATGGGGTAATTAGCTCTTGCACCTTAAACTTGGAGTTTGGTAATGCAAAACCAACGAATCCGTATCCGTTTAAAGGCGTTCGACCATCGACTGATCGATACCTCGACTCAGGAGATTGTTGATACTGCCAAACGTACGGGCGCTCAGGTACGTGGTCCTATCCCACTGCCAACTCGTAAAGAGCGTTATACCGTCCTGGTTTCTCCGCACGTTAATAAAGACGCGCGTGACCAGTACGAAATCCGTACACATAAGCGCATGCTCGACATTGTTGAGCCTACTGAGAAAACAGTTGATGCGCTGATGAAACTGGATCTGGCTGCCGGCGTGGAAGTTCAGATCAGTCTGGGTTAATCCTCGGATTAAACCTTATACACAGTGCTCTGTGTAACGCCCGTTACCAAAAATAAGGGCGGCCATAGTGGGTATCAGCCCCGTACACGAGAGGTAAATGAAAATGGCAATTGGTATTGTCGGTAAGAAAGCGGGTATGACCCGTGTATTTACCGAAAATGGTCAATCTGTTGCTGTAACAGTCGTTGAAGTGACGCCTAACCGCGTAACTCAGGTGAAAAATGCCGACAGCGATGGCTACAGTGCTCTGCAGATTACATATGGCGAGAAGAAAGCTTCCCGCGTAAACAAAGCTGCGGCTGGTCACTTTGCGAAAGCAAACGTGCAGGCTGGTAGTGGTCTTATCGAATTCCGTACTGACGAAGCTCTGAACGCAGGTGATGAGCTGACAGTGGGTCAATTCGAAGCTGGTCAGAAAGTAGACGTGACTGGTTCATCCAAAGGTAAAGGCTTCCAGGGCGGTATTAAACGCTGGAACTTCACTGCTCAGGATGCCACCCACGGTAACTCCATCTCCCATCGTGCTCCTGGTTCTATCGGTCAGTGCCAAACTCCTGGCCGGGTGTGGAAGGGCAAGAAAATGGCGGGACACATGGGCGCAGAACAGGTTACGACTCAGAACCTGGAAGTTGTGCGTGTGGATGCAGAGAACAATCTGCTGCTGATCAGAGGTGCTGTACCAGGTTCTACTGGTTCCGACGTAATTGTTAAACCAGCTGTTAAGGCTAAGGGGTAAGCAATGGAACTGAAAACAAACACTGGTGCTGCCGTAGCAGTTTCCGAAGCGGCATTTGGCCGTGAGTTCAACGAGTCTCTGGTGCACCAGATTGTCACAGCTTATATGGCTGGCGGACGTCAGGGCAGCAAAGCTCAGAAAACCCGTTCAGAAGTGAGCGGTGGTGGCATCAAGCCATGGCGTCAGAAGGGTACTGGTCGTGCCCGTTCCGGTACCTCCAGCTCTCCTATCTGGCGTTCCGGTGGTGTCACGTTTGCAGCTAAGCCACGCAATTTCGAACAGAAAGTGAACAAAAAGATGTATCGCGCGGCGATGCAGTCCATTTTGTCTGAACTGGTTCGTCAGGACCGTCTGGTTGTTGCCGATTCTTTCGCTGTGGATTCCCACAAAACCAAAGAATTCGTTGCCAAGCTGGATGATATGGAACTGAGCAACGTACTGATCGTTGCTGATGAAATCGACGAGAAGCTGTATCTGGCTGCCCGTAACGTTCCTCACGTTGGTGTGACCGAAGCGTCTGCCATCGATCCTGTAAGCCTGATTGCATTCGAGAAGGTACTGGTGACTGTGCCCGCCCTGAAGAAACTCGAGGAGGCTTACGCATGAACCGTGAACGTATCTATAAGGTGCTGGTAGCTCCGCATATCTCTGAGAAAGCTACCATGGTTGCTGAAAAGCACGGTCAATACGTATTCCGTGTTGCTCCGGATGCGACCAAGCCTGAGATCAAAAAGGCTGTTGAAGCTCTGTTTGAAGTCAAAGTTGACTCAGTACAGACCGTCAACATTAAAGGTAAAACCAAGCGTACTGCCCGTGGCATGGGTAAGCGTAACGATGTGCGTAAAGCATACGTTCGCCTTGCCGACGGTCAGGACATCGACTTCGCTGACGCGGAATAAGGAGCATTAGTCATGGCATTGGTGAAAACTAAACCGACTTCTGCTGGTCGTCGTCATCTGGTGAAAGTCGTCAACAAAGAACTGCACAGCGGTAAGCCGTACGCAGGTCTGGTTGAGAAAAAAGGCAAATCAGGTGGTCGTAACAACAATGGTCGCATTACTACCCGTCACGTGGGTGGTGGTCACAAGCACCATTACCGTCTGATTGACTTTAAACGTAATAAAGATGGTGTTCAGGGCGTAGTAGAGCGTCTGGAATACGATCCTAACCGCAGTGCAAACATCGCTCTGGTGAAATACACCGACGGTGAACGCCGCTACATTCTGGCCCCTAAAGGCCTGACTGCCGGTGATGCTGTGGTATCCGGTGAAAGCGCACCGATCAAAGTTGGCAGTGCAATGTCTCTGCGTAACATCCCGGTTGGTAGTGTTATTCACAATATCGAACTGAAGCCTGGTAAAGGTGGACAGATTGCCCGTTCAGCGGGAACTTCCGCTCAGCTGGTTGCGCGTGAAGGTGCTTACAGCACACTGCGTCTGCGTTCCGGTGAAATGCGTAAGGTTCTGTCTGACTGCCGTGCCACTATTGGTGAGGTTGGTAACAGCGAGCACACTCTGCGTGAGCTCGGTAAGGCTGGTGCAACCCGCTGGCGTGGTGTTCGTCCTACCGTTCGCGGTACTGCGATGAACCCGGTAGATCACCCGCATGGTGGTGGTGAGGGTCGTACCTTCGGTCGTCACCCTGTTACTCCATGGGGCGTGCCGACTAAAGGCTACAAGACTCGTAAGAATAAGCGTACCGATAAACTGATCGTACGTCGTCGTTCTGCGAAATAATTAGAGAGGATAGAACTGTGCCACGTTCATTGAAAAAAGGTCCATTTATCGACCATCACTTAATGAAGAAGGTAGAGACCGCTCTTGAGAAGAACGACAAACGTCCGATCAAGACCTGGTCTCGCCGCTCCACAATCTTCCCGGATTTCGTGGGGCTGACAATCGCCGTTCATAACGGCAAACAACACGTGCCTGTTTTCGTAACCGAAGACATGGTTGGTCATAAACTCGGCGAATTCGCACTGACCCGTACTTATAAAGGTCACGTGGCGGATAAGAAAGCCAAACGCTAATAAGGGGTGAAGTATGTCTGAAGTAGCCGCTGTATTACGTGGTGCCCGCTTGTCCGCACAGAAAGCTCGTCTGGTTGCTGACCAGATTCGCGGTAAGCAGGTTGATGCTGCACTGGATATCCTGGCGTTCTCAGGACGTAAAGGTGCCGACATCATGAAGAAGGTGCTGGAATCTGCCATCGCCAACGCTGAGCACAATAACGGTGCTGACGTTGACGAACTGAAGGTTTCTACCGTGTTCGTTGACGAAGGTATGACAATGAAGCGCATCCGTCCACGTGCCAAAGGCCGTGCGGACCGTATCTTCAAGCGCACTTGTCACATCACTGTGAAAGTTTCAGAGAAATAGGAGTTGGTCAGATGGGTCAGAAAGTTCATCCAACCGGTATCCGTTTAGGTATCACTAAAGACCACAACTCAGTGTGGTATGCCGGTAAGGATAAGTACGCCGACAACCTGCTGACTGACATCGCTGTTCGTTCTTTGATCGAAAAGCGTCTGGAAAAAGCGTCAGTGAGCAAAGTTGTAATTGAGCGTCCAGCACAAAACGCCAAAGTAACCATTCACACAGCCCGTCCGGGTATCGTGATCGGTAAAAAAGGCGAAGACGTAGAAGTTCTGCGTAAAGATGTCAGTGAAATGATGGGTATTCCGGTACACATCAACATTGAAGAAGTTCGTAAACCAGATCTGGATGCCAAACTGGTAGCCCAGAGCGTTGCAAGTCAGCTGGAGCGTCGTGTGATGTTCCGTCGCGCCATGAAGCGTGCTGTACAGAATGCTCTGCGTGGCGGTGCCGAAGGTATCAAGATCCAAGTGAGTGGCCGTCTGGGTGGTGCTGAAATCGCTCGTTCCGAGTGGTACCGCGAAGGTCGTGTTCCTCTGCACACACTGCGTGCAGATATCGATTACGCGACATATGAAGCACACACTACCTATGGTGTTATTGGCGTTAAAGTCTGGATCTTCAAAGGCGAGATTCTGGGCGGTATTGAAGAAGTACGTGAGCGCGCCAAAAGCCAGGGCAAAAAGAAAAGCGGTCGTTCTTAAGGGGATTTAGTTATGTTGTTACCAAAACGTACGAAGTTCCGTAAAGTTCAGACCGGCCGCAATCGCGGTCTGGCTCACCGGGGCTCTAAAGTGAGCTTCGGCGAGTACGCTCTGAAGGCTACTGGACGTGGTCGCCTGACTTCACGTCAGATCGAGGCCGCACGTCGTGCGATGACTCGTAAAGTGAAGCGTGGCGGTAAAATCTGGATTCGTGTCTTCCCGGACAAGCCTATTACCGAAAAACCTCTCGAGGTTCGTATGGGTAAAGGTAAGGGTAGCGTTGAATACTGGGTATGCCAGATTCAGCCAGGCAAAGTCCTGTATGAAATCGAAGGTGTACCGGAAGAGCTGGCTCGTGAAGCCTTCTCTCTGGCTGCTGCCAAACTGCCTTTTGAAACGGTATTTGTTAAACGGACGGTGCTGTGATGAAAGCAAGTGAACTGAAAACAAAATCAGTAGCTGAGCTGCAGTCTCAGCTCGAAGAACTGCTGGGCGAGCAATTTAAACTGCGCATGCAGAAAGCAACCGGTCAACTGGGTCAGAGTCATCTGATCGGTCAGACCCGTCGCGATATCGCCCGCGTTAAAACCGTGCTGGCACAGAAGGCAGGTGAATAATCATGACTGAGAACACACAAACTGTTCGTACTCTGTCTGGTCGCGTAGTAAGCAACAAGATGGATAAGTCCGTCACTGTGCAGATCGAGCGCTTCGTTAAGCACCCGATCTACAAAAAATTCGTGAAGAAATCCACGAAAGTGATGGCACACGATGCCGACAACGAATGCCAGATCGGTGACGTTGTAACGGTAAAAGAGTCACGCCCGATGTCTAAAAACAAGACCTGGGCGCTGGTAAGTATTGATGAGCGCGCCGCCAAGGTCTGAGGACCGGGTGCAGTTAGTTAGGAGCAATAGGCATGATTCAAACTCAATCCATGCTTGACGTTGCCGACAACAGCGGCGCGAAACGCGTACAGTGCATCAAAGTACTGGGCGGTTCCCATCGTCGCTACGCCGGCATCGGTGATTTGATTAAGGTATCCGTTAAGGAAGCAATTCCACGCGGTAAAGTGAAAAAAGGTCAGGTAATGAACGCAGTCGTCGTACGTACCAGAAAAGGCGTACGTCGTCCGGACGGATCTGTGATTCGTTTCGATGTAAACTCTGCTGTTCTGCTGAACGCTTCATTGGCGCCAATCGGTACCCGTATCTTTGGCCCTGTGACTCGTGAACTGCGTTCTGAGCAGTTCATGAAAATCATTTCCCTGGCACCAGAAGTGCTGTAAGGGGAGGGGACGATATGATTAAGATTCGCAAAAATGACGAAGTAGTTGTTATCGCCGGTAAAGATAAAGGCAAGCGTGGCAAAGTTCAGAAAGTGATGGACGACGGCCGCCTGCTGGTATCCGGCATTAACATGGTGAAAAAACACCAGAAACCAAACCCGTACCTGCAACAGCCAGGTGGCATTGTTGAGAAAGAAGCCGGTATTCAGGCCTCTAACGTTGCTATCTGGAACCCGAAAACCGAAAAAGCCGACCGTGTTGGCTTTGACGGTGAAGGCAAAAGCAAGGTACGTATCTTCAAATCCACTGGCGATCAAGTCGACGCCTGATAGGAGCTGGATACTACTATGTCACGTTTACAAGAGCTGTATAGCAACGAAGTAGTAACCAAGCTGAAAGAAGAGTTTGGTTACAAAAACGTAATGGAAGTGCCACGCATCACCAAAATCACCCTGAACATGGGTGTAGGTGAAGCGCTGGGCGACAAGAAACTGCTGGAGAATGCGGTAGCTGATATGGAAGCTATCACTGGCCAGAAAGCGATTGTTACCAAGGCACGTAAGTCAGTTGCAGCATTTAAGCTGCGTGAAGGCTGGCCAATTGGCTGTAAAGTTACCCTGCGTCGCGATCGTATGTGGGAATTCATGGATCGTCTGATCGACGTGGCTCTGCCACGTGTTCGTGACTTCCGTGGTATTAACGGTAAGTCTTTCGACGGCCGTGGTAACTACAGCATGGGTGTGAAGGAACAGATCATCTTCCCGGAAATTGACTACGACAAAGTAGATAAGGTCCGTGGTATGGATGTGACCATCACGACTACCGCAAAAACCAACGAAGAAGGCCGCGCTTTGCTGAAAGCGCTGCAGTTCCCGTTCCGTAACTAAGGAGTTCGTCATGGCTAAAATCAGCATGAAGCAGCGTGAACTGAAGCGTGAAAAGCTGGTTGCTAAGTATTCCGCTAAGCGCGCTGAGCTGAAAGCGATCATCAGTAACGTTAACTCGTCTGATGAAGAGCGTTGGAATGCACAACAGGCCCTGCAGAAAATGCCGCGCGATTCATCATCGAGCCGTCTGCAGCGTCGTTGTCAGATGACCGGTCGCCCACACGGTGTATACCGTAAGTTCAAGCTGTCACGTATTAAGTTGCGTGAAGAAGGCATGAAGGGTAATGTACCGGGCCTTAAAAAAGCTAGTTGGTAAGCAATTCCCAATAGCTGTAGAATGCGCGCCTGTTTTAACCCCATAAAGGGTGGGCTGGTGCGCGTTCTCGTATGCTGTCGGGGCGCTGTACAACAGAGGTAAAATTAAAATGAGTATGCAAGATACGTTGGCGGACATGTTTACCCGCATTCGTAATGCCCAGCAGGCTGGTCATACGAATGTAAGCATGCCGTCTTCAAAAATTAAGAAATCGGTGGCTCAGGTTCTCGAATCTGAAGGTTACATCAATGGTTTCTCTGTCGACGAAGCGGCCAAGCCGACTCTTTCGATCGACCTGAAGTACTACGAAGGTAAGCCGGTTATTGAACGTATCCAGCGCGTAAGCCGCCCTGGTCTGCGTCAGTACCGTGGTTCTTCCGATCTGCCTAAAGTTGAGGCCGGTCTGGGTGTAGCCATTGTTTCCACTTCTAAAGGCGTAATGACTGACCGTGCCGCCCGTGCTGCGGGTGTCGGTGGTGAAGTCATCGCGACCGTATTCTAAGGAGTAGTCACAATGTCTCGCGTAGCAAAGGCTCCTGTACAGATCCCTGCCGGTGTTGAAGTAAAACTGGCAGGTGACAAGATCTCTGTAAAAGGTAAGCAAGGCCAGCTCGAGCTGGACGTACATTCTGCTGTTGAAGTTAAGCAGGAAGAGAATGTGCTGACGTTCGCTCCGAAAACTGGCGACAAAAAAGACAATGCTCTGGCCGGTACTTTCCGTGCCCTGGTAAACAACATGGTTACCGGTGTCAGTGTTGGCTTTGAAAAGAAACTGGTTCTGCAAGGTGTTGGTTATCGTGCCAAAGCCTCCGGCAAAACCCTGAATCTGTCTCTGGGCTTCTCTCATCCGGTTGATTATGAACTGCCGGAAGGTGTCACTGCCGAAACCCCAAGCCAGACCGAAGTCGTTATCAAAGGTATCGACAAGCAGGTCGTTGGTCAGGTAGCAGCTGAAATCCGTGGCTATCGTCCACCAGAACCTTATAAAGGTAAGGGTGTTCGTTATGCTGATGAAAACGTGCGTCGTAAAGAAGCCAAGAAAAAGTAAGGTCTAGGCCATGAATGAGAAGAAAAAAGCTCGTCTGCGCCGTGCCACTAAAACACGGGTAAATATCCGTGAGAAAAGCGCGGTACGTCTGTGCGTTCATCGTACGCCCAGACATATTTATGCTCAGATCATCTCTGCCAATGGCGCTAACGTCTTGGCGACTGCTTCTACAGTAGAAGCGGATCTGCGCGCTGAAGGTACCGGAAACGTAAACGCAGCGACCAAAGTTGGTCAGCTGATCGCTGAGCGCGCTAAAGCCGCTGGCATCACAAAAGTTGCGTTCGACCGTTCCGGTTTTAAATACCATGGTCGTGTTAAAGCCCTGGCTGACGCGGCTCGTGAAAACGGCCTGGAATTCTAAGGGTAAAGATCATGGCAAATAATGAACGTGTAGAACGTAACGAAAGTGAACTCCAGGAAAAACTGGTTCAGGTTAACCGTGTAGCCAAAGTGGTAAAAGGTGGTCGTATTTTCGCCTTTACCGCTCTGACCGTGGTTGGCGATGGTAATGGTCGTGTTGGTTTCGGTCGCGGTAAATCCCGTGAAGTTCCGACTGCTATTCAAAAAGCAATGGAACAGGCCAAGCGCAACATGGTTGATGTACAGCTGGACGGCAGCACGCTGCAGTACCCTGTACGTGGCCGTCATTCCGGTTCACAGATTTATATGCAGCCTGCCTCAGAAGGTACCGGTATTATCGCCGGTGGTGCAATGCGCGCCGTTCTGGAAATGGTTGGTGTTAAAAACGTACTGGCCAAATGCTATGGCTCAACTAACCCGGTCAACGTCGTGCGCGCAACTTTTGATGCGCTGGCACAGATGAAATCACCGGAAGAAGTTGCGGCTAAGCGTGGCAAGTCAGTTGACGATATTCTGGGGTAATTTGTTATGGCTAAGAAAACCGTAAAAGTCACCCAGACCCGCAGCACTATCGGCAAGCTGCCGAAACACCGTGAGACTATTAAAGGTCTGGGCCTGCGTCGCATTGGTCACACTGTTGAGCTGGAAGATACACCTTCCGTTCGCGGCATGATCAACCAAGTTCAATACATGGTTAAGGTAGAAGGGGAGTAATATGCGTCTCAACGAATTGAGCCCGGCTCCTGGTTCCAAGCCTGTCCGCAAACGTGTTGGCCGTGGTATCGGCTCTGGTCTGGGTAAGACTGGTGGTCGTGGTCACAAAGGTCAGAAATCCCGTTCTGGCGGTACAGTAGCTCCAGGCTTCGAAGGCGGTCAGATGCCTATTCACCGTCGTCTGCCAAAGTTTGGTTTTGCTTCCCGTAAAGCCCAGTACGTTGCGGAAATCCGCCTCAACGAACTGACTCTGGTTGATGGTGATGTGGTTGATCTGGCAGCACTGAAAGCAGCAGACGTAATCGGCGAGAAGATCAAACAGGCTCGCGTTATTCTGTCTGGTGAAGTTACTAAGGCTGTGACCGTGAAAGGTCTGAAAGTCACCAAAGGCGCTAAAGCTGCTATTGAAGCAGCGGGCGGAAAGGTCGAAGACTAATGGCTAGGCAAGGACTCCCACAGGGAATGCAGAGCGGGCTTGGCGAGCTTTGGGCCCGCATCCGCTTTGTATTTCTTGCAATTGTGGTATATCGGATTGGCACACACATCCCTGTGCCTGGTATTAATCCGGAGCAGTTAGCGAGATTATTTGAACAGAACCAGGGCACCATTCTGGAGATGTTCAACATGTTCTCCGGTGGTGCACTGGAGCGTATGAGTATTCTCGCACTGGGCATCATGCCTTACATCTCTGCGTCCATTATCATGCAATTGCTGACGGCGGTGAGTCCCCAGCTTGAACAGCTGAAGAAAGAAGGTGAAGCCGGTCGCCGCAAGATTACTCAGTACACCCGTTACGGGACTGTGTTGCTTGCCACGATCCAGGGCTTCGGCGTCTCGGCCGGTCTTGCCGGCCAGGGCGTTACTTTCTCCACTGGCATTGATTTCTACATCACAGCAGTACCGTCGTTCGTCGCCGGTGCGGTATTTATGATGTGGTT
This sequence comes from Thalassolituus sp. UBA1087, assembly GCA_002314145.1. GTDB lineage: Bacteria > Pseudomonadota > Gammaproteobacteria > Pseudomonadales > Oceanobacteraceae > Venatoribacter. The sequence continues at coordinate 9,931 of DCCG01000043.1, forward strand.
GGGAGAGCAGGTTACCGAACGTGGTATCGGTAACGGCATTTCCATTCTGATCTTCGCCGGGATTGTTGCTGGTCTGCCGAGTGCAATTGGTCAGGCTTTTGAGTCTGCGCGTCAGGGTGACCTGAATATTCTGGTGCTGCTGGCAATTGCAGTTGTCGCGGTTCTTGTAATTGGTTTTGTCGTATTCGTGGAGCGTGGCCAACGCCGCATTACCATTAACTACGCCAAGCGCCAGCAGGGCCGTCAGATGTTTGCTGCTCAGACCAGCCACCTGCCACTTAAACTGAATATGGCCGGCGTTATTCCCGCTATTTTCGCTTCTTCTCTGCTGTTGTTCCCGGCGTCACTGGGGCAGTGGTTCGGGCAGGGCGAAGGTATGGAATGGCTGCAGGATGTAAGTATGGCTCTGGCACCCAGCCAGCCGCTGTACATCATCATGTTTGCCGCCGGTATTATCTTCTTCTGCTACTTCTACACGGCGTTGATGTTCAACCCGAAAGATGTTGCCGAAAACCTGAAGAAGTCTGGCGCCTTTATTCCGGGTATCCGCCCAGGGATTCAGACCGCCAAGTACATCGACGGAGTATTGGGTCGCCTGACACTGTTCGGTTCCCTGTATATTGCTGCCGTTTGTCTGATGCCCCAGTTCCTGGTGGTCGCAGCCGATGTACCTTTCTACTTCGGTGGCACGTCTCTGCTGATCGTAGTGGTGGTCGTAATGGACTTTATGGCGCAGGTGCAGTCACACCTGATGTCGCACCAGTACGAATCGCTGATGAAGAAGGCAAACCTGAAGAATTTTGGCTCAACCCGTTGAGCTGAATTTAGGAGACTGTCATGAAAGTACGTGCGTCTGTTAAAAAAATCTGCCGTGAATGCAAAATCATTCGCCGTAACGGCAGTGTGCGTGTGATCTGTTCCGATCCCAAGCATAAGCAACGTCAGGGTTAATCCCCTGGCCTGGCCGGGTGAGTAATCTACAAAGGTGGCTTGATTTATTGTCAGGCCACCTGTAGTATTGCGCGCCCTTTCATTAAGTAAGTGTAACGGAGTTAGACATGGCCCGTATTGCCGGTGTCAATATTCCTGACAACAAGCATGCAGTAATTTCTCTTACCTATGTTTTCGGCATCGGTAAGACGACTGCCCAGCAGATCTGTGCCTCTACCGGCATTGCTGAGACCACCAAAATCGGTGAGCTGAGCGAAGACCAGCTGGATGTTGTTCGTAACGAAGTAGCAAAATTTACGGTTGAAGGTGATCTGCGTCGTGAAGTGCAGATGAACATCAAGCGTCTGATGGATATGGCTAGTTTCCGTGGCATCCGCCACCGTCGCAGCCTGCCACTTCGTGGTCAGCGTACTAAAACAAATGCCCGTACCCGTAAGGGTCCGCGCAAGCCGATCCGCAAGTAATTCATTACTTCGGGTCCGGCCTTTTAGTGTAGCTGCATTCGACTTGTTGCAGTGTTGATATTAAAAGCAGGATTTATCAAATGGCTAAGCCACAAAGATCAACCAAGAAAAAAGTTAAAAAGACGGTAGTGGACGGCGTTGCCCATATCCACGCCTCTTTTAACAATACCATTGTGACCATTACCGATCGCCAGGGTAACGCTCTGTCATGGGCGACTGCCGGTGGTTCTGGTTTCCGTGGTTCCCGTAAAAGTACTCCTTTCGCCGCTCAGGTTGCTGCCGAGCGTGCTGGTGAGGCAGCTAAAGAATACGGTCTGAAAAACCTGGACGTTGAAGTTAAAGGTCCTGGTCCTGGCCGTGAATCTGCCGTTCGCGCTCTGAACGCATGTGGATACAAAATCAGCAACATCACTGATGTAACGCCGATTCCACATAACGGCTGTCGTCCACCTAAGAAGCGTCGCGTATAAGGAGGCACTGAAATGGCACGTTATATTGGTCCAAAGTGTAAGCTGGCTCGTCGCGAAGGAACTGACCTGTTCCTGAAAAGCGGTGTGCGTGCTTTAGACACTAAATGTAAATTAGAAACCAAGCCGGGTGTACATGGTGCTGGTCGCGGACGTCTGTCTGACTACGGTCTGCAGCTGCGTGAAAAGCAAAAAGTACGTCGTCTGTACGGTATTCTGGAAAAGCAATTCCGCAGCTACTACAAAGAAGCTGCACGCCGTAAAGGCGCAACAGGCGAAAACCTGCTGCAACTGCTGGAATCCCGTCTGGATAATGTCGTGTACCGTATGGGCTTTGGTTCAACCCGCGCTGAAGCCCGTCAACTGGTCAGCCATAAGGCGATCGAAGTTAACGGTCAGACTGTAAATATTCCTTCTTACCAGATTAAGAGTGGCGATGTGGTGACTGTTCGCGAAAAAGCGAAAAACCAGGATCGTATCAAAACTGCTCTGGAACTGGCTGGTCAGCGTGCTGACTGTGGCTGGATCGATGTTAATTCCGGCAAGTTGGAAGGGACTTTCAAAGCAGTTCCTGAGCGCGCTGATCTCCCTGCGGAGATCAACGAAAACCTGATCGTGGAACTTTACTCTAAATAATAGAGGAACTTAAGGGGCAGCTATGCAGCGTGCAGTTAATGAATTTTTGACTCCTCGCAACATTCAGGTTGATGAGGTAAACAACACCCACGCCAAGGTGACTCTGGAGCCTCTGGAGCGCGGTTTTGGCCACACTCTGGGAAGCGCACTGCGTCGTATCCTGCTGTCCTCTATGCCAGGAGCAGCAGTCGTAGAATGCGAAATCGACGGTGTTCTGCATGAGTACAGTGCGATCGAAGGAGTGCAGGAAGACGTTATTGAAATCCTGCTGAACCTGAAAGGGGTTGCGGTCAAATTACATGAACGTGACGAAGCGATCCTGAGCCTGGCCAAAACCGGCCCGGCGATAGTGACAGCTGCCGATATTCAACTGGATCATGGTGTTGAGATTGCCAATCCGGATCACGTCATTGCCAGCCTTGGCGAAGGCGCTGAACTGAAAATGAGCCTGAAAGTTGCTTCCGGCCGTGGTTACGAGACTGTTGAGTCCCGTAATCAGAACGACGAAGAAACCAAGGCGATTGGCAAACTCCAGCTGGATGCCACTTACAGCCCGGTTAAGCGTGTGTCTTACAGCGTAGATTCTGCGCGTGTAGAACAGCGTACTGACCTGGATAAGCTGGTTATCGATCTGGAAACCAACGGTACTATTGATCCGGAAGAAGCGATTCGCCGTTCCGCGACCATCCTCCAGCAGCAGCTGGCCATCTTTGTGAACCTGGAGAACGACGAAGTCGTTGAACAGGTACGCGAAGAAGAAGAGATTGATCCGATTCTCCTGCGTCCGGTGGACGATCTGGAGCTGACCGTTCGCTCTGCCAACTGCCTGAAGGCCGAAAACATCTACTACATTGGTGATCTGATTCAGCGTACAGAAGTTGAGCTGCTGAAGACACCGAACTTAGGTAAGAAGTCTCTGACTGAAATCAAAGACGTTCTCGCCTCACGCGGACTGTCGTTGGGTATGCACCTGGAGAACTGGCCACCAGCCAGCCTCCGTAACGACGATAAAGTATTAGCCTGAGCGGAACGTTCAGTTAGTTAAGGAATAAAACCATGCGTCATCGTAAAAGTGGTCGTCACTTCAATCGTACCAGCGCACACCGTCAGGCCATGTTTAAAAACATGGCGGTGAGCCTGTTCGAGCATGAAATCATCAAGACTACTCTGCCAAAAGCGAAAGAGCTGCGTCGCGTAGCTGAGCCGCTGATTACTCTGGCAAAAGAGGATTCAGTTGCTAATCGCCGTCTGGCCTTTGCCCGTACCCGGAGCAAAGAAGCAGTAGGTAAGTTGTTCACTGACCTGGGCCCGCGTTATCAAACCCGTCCCGGTGGCTACATTCGTATTCTGAAATGTGGTTTCCGTGCCGGTGATAATGCACCAATGGCTTATGTCGAGCTGGTTGACCGTCCTGTTGTTGAAGCAGAAGACGTTGTTGAAGTAGCTGACGACGAGTAAGCTCCGGCTTATGAAGAAACCCGCCGCCTGCAAAGGCTGCGGGTTTTTTTGTGTCTGACGTTTAAACGCCGTAGAGTGGAAATCGAAGGCTGTTGGTATAACTGTTGGTATAAAGGGCGCGGAAATAAACAAGGCTGTACACGCAGATATCAGCATATACTCCTGATATCTGCGTCAGCTGCAGTTGCTCAGCCTTCCCCGATCAGTCCCAGACTGAGCCAGGGCACATAGGTAATAATGAGCACACACAGCAACAGAATAAAGAAGAAAGGAATGGTCGCACGGTAGAGTGTCATCACGGGTTTATTGAAGCGGAAGCTGGCAATAAACAGATTCATCCCCACTGGCGGGGTGAAGTAACCCAGCTGCATATTGGCGAGGAAAAGAATCCCAAGATGGATGGGGTGGATACCGTAATTCACCGCAATCGGCAGAATGATGGGGATCATAATCACCAGAGCGGAGAAAATGTCCAGCATCATGCCGAGAATGAGCAGGAACACGGTTAACAGCAACAGGAAGGTGAAAGGATCACTGATGTGCTGCTGGATATAACCGAAGATACGTTCCGGGACACCAGCGTCGACCATATAGTTGGTGGAGGCAATAGAAACCGCCAGAATCAACAGAATAGCGCCGACCAGCTTCATGGAATCCCGCATGACCACCGGCAGCTCCGTCAGACTGATTTCGCGGCGGATAATCACAGAGACAATCAGCACATAGAAAGCCGTTAAAGCCGCTGCCTCGGAGACGGCGAAGAAACCGCCGTAAATGCCGCCGAGGATGACGAAGGGCAACGGAATTTCCCAGGCACAATCTTTAATGGCTGCCAGTGCTTCGCGTTGATCGAACGGATGGGTTTCACGCTCCATACCGCGGGTCTGCCAGGCGCTGTAAAGGGAGAGCGCCAGCAACATTAAGCCGCCCGGCAATAAGCCGGCGATAAACAGATCGTCAATGCTGACCGGCGTATCCAGTGCCATTTGCTGTGCTACGACACCGTACAGAATCAGCGGCAGAGAGGGGGCAAACAGTAAACCCAGGCTACCGGAAGTGGTCACCAGGCCAAGGTTGAACTGCTCTTTATAGCCGGCTTTGGCCAGCGCTGGCACCAGCAGGGCACCGAGGGCGACGATGGTTACACCGGAAGCGCCGGTGAAGGCCGTAAAGAGCGCACAGGCCGCCAGTGAGACAATGGCCAGGCCACCGGGCATCCAGCCAAGAAATGCATCTGTGATACGCACCAGGCGCTGTGGTGCTTTACTTTCTCCCAGCAGATAGCCGGCAAAGGTAAACAGCGGTATGGCAATCAGCACTGGCATTTCCGCCACCTGATAGATACTCACTGCCATGGCCTGCAGATCGACCTCCGTCTGGTAATAGCCCCATAAGGCCGAGGCGGCAATGACGGTAAACAGCGGTGCCCCGGCCAGCGCCAGCAATAACAGAATCAGGGGAATCAGAATACTCATGCGCTCTGACCCTCCGTTTTAACGGCGCCGGTCAGATCAGCTCCTGCCTGCAGAATAAAGCGCACGGCCATCAGGCCAAAACTCAGAGGAATAATGATCTGCAGTGGCCATGCCGGGACCTGACCATAGGCTTTGTCACCGTACTCGTACGCCATCTGGACGAATTCAACACTGTGCCAGGCGATAACACCACAGATAAACGCGGCAAAGCTCTGAGTCAGTACGCTCAGCCAGCGTTTTACCGGCACAGGGGCCATGCGGTTAATCAGATCGATGGTGATGTGTTCGCGTGAACGGGTAGCGATCAGGGCACCGAACAGTCCGACCCACAGCACCATGACGCGCAGGAAAGGGGATATCCAGAGTACGCCGCCGCCAAACAGCAGACGGGCGAGAATATCAAAGCCTGCCAGGGTGATCATGGTCAGAAGCAAAAGCACCAGGACTGTATCTTCAGCCCTGTGCAGGGCGGTCAGCAGTTTCTTCATTATTCTGCGCGCAGTGCTTCCAGACGGTTAACCAGCTTCTGGTAGACTTCGACGGGGTAGACGTCATCCTCACGCAGTTCTTTCAGTGCGTCATCGGCCAGCTGACGCCAGGCGATTTTGTCGTCTTCACTCAACTGCACGAATTCCATACCGTTCTGAATCAGCGCCTGACGGGCACCCTGTTCGTCTTTGGCATTCTGTTTATCCAGCGCAGCAAAAGTCTCGCGCATAACGCGCTGAACGGTGGCCTGGTCGGTTTCACTCATGCGGTTGAACGCCTTATCGCTGACGACCAGCATGCCGAACAGAAATACCAGAGGGTAGTCGGTGGCGTAACTGACCTTGGTGTGCCATTGCAGGGCAATGGAAGTACTCGGGTTCACCGCCACGGTATCGATCAGCCCGGTCTGCAGGCTGGTGTACACATCGGACACCGGCAGGGACACAGGTTGCACACCACCGTTTTCGAAAATCGTCTGGCTGATGCGGTCACCTTCCGGTACCCACACCTTCTTGTTCTGCACATCGACAGAGGTTTTCAGTGGTGAGTCAGACATCAGGTAAGCAAAGCCACCTTCAGACAGGCCCAGTACCACGTAACCTTTGTCTGCCAGCGCGTCTTTGATGTAAGGGTCGAACTCGTCCCGTACCGCATTCACTTCTTCAACATTGCGGAACGTAAAGGGCAGGCTGTAGAGCTGAGTCATATTGCTGGCAGAGGCCAGTGCGCCGATTGACATCATGCCGCCCTGCAGCTGATTAATACGCATTTTACGCAGCACGCTTTTGTCACTGCCCTGAACACCCCCGGGGAAGTATTTCACTTTCACCCGGCCTTCCGTTTCCTGTTTGATGGTGGCAGCTGCTTTGCGCATCTGCTTCATCCAGTTGGTGCCGTCCGGCGCCAGGGTGGCGATTTTTAAGGTGGTGGCCGCCTGGCTGACAGGGGCCAGCAGGCTCAGTGCGAGTACTGCAGCGGTCAGAAATTTCATAAATAGTTACTCAAAGTAATCGGAAGATTCGTTCAGCAGGGTTTCCGCCTGTTCCTGCGCCAGACGGTTGACCAGTGTCAGACCGTCATAAACGGGATTGGCATCCAGCGCTTTGTGCAGGAGTTCATCATGCAGTGGCTGTTCAAACATCAGACGGGCGTATTGTTTGGCGTACAGTACATAGGCCATAAGGTTATGGCCGTCGCTGAGTTCAATGGCCTGTTCAAAGTGCTGGCGGCCTTTTTCCGGCTTGCCTCCCAGAGATGGCGGCAGCTGAGTTTCCAGCACGCCCAGATACACCTGCACGGTGGCGTTGTCGTAGGCCGGGTCCTGATCCGCGACCCAGCTCATCAGGGTTTTGACTTTGTTGAGCTGAGCAATGGCGTTCCAGTCGTCGGTATTAGCCTGAATCCAGCCAGCCCAGGCCGTTGCCATGGCATAGAAAACGGCCACGTCATCCTCGTCATAGTCTTCGTTCAGCCCGGCCTGCAGCTGGTCTGCGGGGCCATCAATCAGCTCACAGGCATCGTCATCATATTCACATAACGCGCGGCGGGCGTAGTCCATGGCTTTGTCGGCAAGGGGCTTGGCCTGCTCCGGGTCTTTGGCAAAAACGCCGGCATAAGCGCCGTATAAACGGGCACCGGAGATCAGAAAATCTTCATTATCCGGGTAGGTAAGAATCAGAGCGTCGAGCAGTAACAGATACGCCGGTGCGCCGGCTTCGACGATGGCAGGATCTTCCTGGTTAAGCATGGAGCGCGACAGGTTGCCGGGCAGGTTGCTGACGGAGCAGGCGCTGATACTGAGGGCAGCGGCCAGCACCAGACTGGCGGATAATTTCATAATTAAAACAATAACGGCTGATAAGTGCCCGGATTTTACACTGGTTAACCTTGCGGTTTCATTAAAATACCCGCGAATTTGACTGCTTCGCGGGCATTTTCAGGCACCTGAACTCACTGTTGCGCCAGCTGGTTCAGCGCTACGTGTTCTGCTGGTGCACCGATAATGAAATCGATGCCTATGGTACGCAGAATATCCCAGACATTATTGTTGGGACTGTATTCGGCAATGGTCTTTTTGGCCATGAAATGGGCGATTTCCTGAATCGATTTGACCAGCGCGTAATCCGCCGAGCTGGTATGCAGGCCGGAGATAAAATTGTCGTCGATTTTGACGTAGTCCACCGGCAGTACCTTCAGATATTCAAAGGAAGACTGACCGGTACCGAAATCGGACAAGACGAATTTACAGCCCAGACTGCGCATCTCGTGCATGAAATCAGCCGCATCTTCAAGGTTGCGGATGGCGGATGTTTCGTTGAGTTCGAAACAGAGTTTTTTCACCGGTACGTCTTTTTCACGCGCCTGCTCAAAAATGTACGACAACAGGCTTTCGTCGTTAATGGCATGGCCGGAGAGGCGCAGCATAAAGCGGCTGATATCGGCGGCGGTCTGCTGGTTATCCGCCAGCCATTGCACCAGCTGTTCGATGGTCCAGCGGTCGAGGGCATACATGCGGTTGTAGTTTTCCGCCGCCTGCAGATAGTCCATGGGCGGGATCTGTTTGCCGTGCCCGTCCTCGATGCTCACGATGACTTCATACTGGCGGCTGCCTTTATGGCGGTCCTGAATGGCATTGACCGGTACGCACTGCACCTGTAACTGGTTATTGCTGAGGGCCTGATTGAGCTTGTTGCCCCATGCCATGAACTGATCCTGGCGCTGATGGCTTTCGTCGTCGGGCTGGTATTCCTCAATGCGGCTGCCACCTTTTTCTTTCGCCATCAGGCACGCCGATTCCCCCTGTTCGATCAGTTCGGATGCCTCTTCCAGGCCGGCGCTCATGGCAGCAAGGCCGATGCTCAGGTGGATACGGAACTCGCCCTGCTCAGAGTTGATGCTGGTTTTTTCAATGCGTTTCTTCAGTGCGTTGGCGGTTGCCATAGCCTGTTGCGGGTCCTGCTGGTTGAGGAACACGGCAAATTCATTACTGCCGATGCGGGCGGTAATCACATTGTCTTCCGCCGTCAGCTGGCTGGCGACGGCCTGCAGGCAGGTATCGCCACCATCTACACCATAGTTTTTGTTGATCAGTTTAAACTGATCAATATCTATCATGCACAGAGAGCCCGGTGTTTCTGTGCGCACATTGGTGAGGAAACGTTCCTGCAGCAGACGCAGGAAATGCTGACGGTTAAACAGGCCGGTCAGCGGATCGACGTTAGCCTGCTCTGACAGGTCGCGGTAAATTTCCTGTACCAGCTGATCAACACTGCGGTCGACAGCGGATTCGTCCTGTTCGTACAGACGTTTAACGCGGCCTTCATCGAACGCGGCGGTCAGCTCGGCCAGGGTGAAGTCGATGACTTTCATGCCTGAATGATTCACACAGGCGAAGCGTGAAGCGTCGTGGGCGATCCACACCACGGATACCGACTGATCCTGCTCAGTGAGCAGCAGCCAGTCACCCACCTGCAGATTCATTGCCCGGCGCATACCTTTGCCTTCCGGTATGACTTCCGCCGGTTTGGCGACAAAGGCCGGCAGGTCGACGGCTTCACGGATATGGCCTTTGTTCAGGTGCTCTTCGGCGGCTTGCAGAATCTCATCGTGCCAGCGCTGATGTTCGGGCAGGTTGCCGTTGAGGTTATCCATTTCGGAGCGGGCCAGCTCCATCATCGGGCGGAAACGGTCCAGCAGTTCGCGCCGGCCGCTGTTTTTATTGCTGAACAGGATCAGTACCTGACGGTAGAGTTTGACCGCACCTTTAAAGCGTTTGCTGTCCGGGCCTTCGCGCAACAGCAGCAGTGACAGCATCTGCTGCCAGCCATTCTGCAGCCAGTCCACCACACAGCTTGGCAGGGTACGGTTGGCTGAATCCCGTCCGATCAGTTGCTCGACCTGTATGCGGACTTCCTGCATACAGTGTTCGCCTTCTGCCGCCTGAGCGACGCGCTCAGCATTCTGACGGGCTTTGCGTTCAGCTGAACTGACCAGTCCCTGCAGACTTTCCAGCAGCTCTTCCAGTGAGTTTTCATCGCCTTCGAGGTTTTCAGCGACCGGCGCGATAAGGTTCTCAAGCTTGCGCGCCACCTGACTCTCACCACTGGTAGTCAGCTGGCCCAGTTTTGCCAGCAGGTTGAGGATCAGGCGTCCGGGATGATCCGGGTTGAACAGCAGGCTGGCGTCTTTCAGCATCAATTGCAGCAGGGGCCAGCCGAGCTGTTCAATATAAGGTTTGACGAAGCCGGCGACCTGATCACTGCCCAGCATATGTTGGGTAACATGCTCCAGGGTGTCGATGGCATCGCGGGATTCCAGTGGCAGGCTGACCTCGCGTTCCGCCAGCGCCTGCTCCATGGCTTCGCGCACACCGCCGGCACCCACCGATGTCGCCTGGGCCAGAGAAGGGACGATCTGCTCAATATCTTCCGGCTGCGCCTGGGGCAGTTCGTTTTCCGGTATTTCCGCTTCCAGACGCTGATAGCGCAGACGTAACAGGTTCTGAATATTGGAGTAGGCCTGACGCGCTTCTTCCTGATGGCGGCGGAAGTTCTGGGCCACATCGCCCGGTGTCAGCGGTGCCGGGGCCTGCCAGGCCGAGCTGGCTTCCGGGTGTATGTCCTGCTCAGGGGTTTGACTGCCACGCTGGTCTGTTGCCTGGCCATTGCTGCTGTCGTTGTGTCCGTCGTCGCTGCTGGTCAGGGTTTTGCGCGGCTTGCGATATCGGAAGGTCAGCGGGATATCAATATCTTTAATCAGCTGCTGGTAGGCTGTCTGCAGCATATTGCCGGCCACCTGTTCAAAAATACTGAAGGCCAGGGTGCGGGCGTCCTGATCCAGACTCAGTTTCTCCAGCGCATCGCGGAAGGCTTCGGTCACGGTGGTCGGGCCGATGGGGTTGAAACAGTGCTCAATAGGGGCATCGGACAGGGCGTCCAGCAGCTGGCGCAGTTCAAAGGTAATATGTGACAGGCGCGACTGCAGATGTGAAGCGGTGACTTTGGCCAGCAGCCAGTCTTCAAAGTCGGATTGTTGCACCAGTGACAGACGCAGATCGCCGCTTTCTGCTTCATGATCCGGCGTGAATTCGGGTTTGCCTGCCAGCCAGCGTTCCAGCTGGTTATCCAGGTTGGCAACAAATTGCTGCAACAGCGCCGCGGCGTGCTCTTTGGCGTGCTTTTCCAGCTTCAGCCATTGCTGTTGTTCGGTGGTGTTATGTGCCTTGTTGGCTTTATCGAAGGTTGCTTCGAGAAATTCCGGCAGCCATTTCTTTGGCAGAGCTTCGCTCAGGCGGCTGCTTTGAGAGCGTATTTCGCTGAGATAGCGGGCGCGGCTCTGGTCATCAATTTTGTTGTCACTGCGGTGTTTCTGGGAAAACTCCTGCAGACGCAGAAACAGTGTATCGTCGTGCAGTGGCAGGTGAAGCCCGACATGCTGTTCATCATGGTGCACCCACTCCGCCGGAACATTCAGCTGCTGTCCGTCCAGATCAAGAGTCAGGGTATGGCGGCCTTCGGTATTATCCGGCTGCTGATGAGGCCAGAGCAGGTTCATACCTGACTGGGAATAATCGACGACCTGACAATCAAAGGTTTCGCCGTCGGCCAGTGTCAGGCGGGCACTGAAGCTGGTGCTAAAGCGGGGATGTTCACGAAGTTCTGCAGCCATGTTTTTATCCGGTTATGGCGACGTACCAGTCCACTGGTTTGTCTTATCAGAAGGGAGCGTTGCGTTACTGAGTGGCGTCGCTCACCGGTTGTTAGTTATAAAAGTAATATTATGTCGTGATTTGTAACATTTACATATAGTTATTAAGTCTGGCGCATGATCGTGTCTCTGAAAAGCCTGAATGACGACTCAGGCAGATTAAATCTCTTCATTTTGTTGCTGGTCGCGAAGTTGTCGTAATTTGCGGTACAGCGTCCGCTCACTGACCCCCAGCTTTCTGGCCAGCGCGGCGTTATCGCCCGGGTAGGCGCGGGCGATTCTGGCCAGGTAAATATTCTCCAGGTCGGCGAGTGGCAGAATTTCTCCGCTGCCAATGCCGGACGATGTGGCCAGCAGAGCCGACCCTCCGGTGGGCACAGGTTCCAGATGTTCAGGCTCAATAAAACGGCCATCGCACAGCAGGACGGCGCGCTCAAGCAGGTTACGTAATTCACGGATGTTGCCGGGGTACTGATGATTGATCAGCCAGTCGCAGGCGGCATCGGAAAATTCCAGTGTACGGTGACGGGTCAGCTGATCCAGCATATGCGTTGCCAGCGGGATAACATCCTCCGGCCGTTCATTCAGGGTTGGCAGGTACACAGGGAAAGGACTGATACGGTAAAACAGGTCTTTGCGGAAGGTACCCTGGGCCACCATTTCCTCCAGCTGATGGTGAGTAGCGCAGATCAGGCGGAAATCAGCCTGTTTGGGTGTCACACTGCCGACCGGGCGATAACTGCCACTTTCAATCAAACGCAACAGTTTGACCTGCATCGCCAGGGGAATATCGCCGACTTCATCAAGAAACAGGGTGCCGCCACGGGCGGCTTCCACCAGCCCCGGCTTGCGGTGAATGGCGCCGGTGAAGGCGCCTTTTTCATGGCCGAAAAGCTCGCTTTCAAACAGGGTTTCGGTCAGGCCTGAACACTCCACCGTGACGAACGGAGCAGCGGCTCTCAGGCTGTGGCTGTGCAGGTATTGAGCCGCGAGCTCTTTGCCGGTACCCGATTCCCCCAGCAACAGCACGCTGATATCACTGGGTGCGGCCCGGCTCAGCAGTTCCAGCATCTGAGTGTAGGCGGGGCTGTAGCCCACCATGCGCGATGCCGGGTCATCCTCTGCGGAACGCACCGGGTGCATGATTTCGACGAAGTAACGTATCTCGCCTTCGTCATCGCGGATCGGGTTAAGCTCGACGTCCACATGCTCACGGCCATTGGGGGTATTGTGAATGTGCAGGATGCGCTGGCGCTGACCAGTGTCCAGGCACTGGCGCAGCGGGCAGGTTTCACCGGCCTGATCACAGGGCACACGATAACCGTGGGACACCTCATAACAGTGGCGCGACAGAATGGCCTGATCCTCGGAAAAGGTCTTGCGGTAGGCTTCATTCGCTGCGCAGATCTGGTAATCGCGGTCCATCAGGATGGCCGGCGCGGTGATGGCGTCCAGCAGCGATGAAATCGCCGGCAGGGAATGGTAGTTCGTCAGGTCGCTCATGATGAATGCCAGTTATGTCTTGTCTGTATGTCAAATCTGGCAGGGGTTGATGTCAGTGTAAAGACTGAGACAGGAAATTTTTACTGTCATAAGGTGACTATGGTCTGACCGGGCCGGGTCTGAGCCCCGGTCTGGCGGCTTTCCCGGGAATAATCAGGAATTAATAACGGCGGCTATATCAGTTGGCCTGCTCCTTGCTCCCGCGCAGATATAAGCCGAACAAATTCCGGGGTCAGGCATGGTCAGAGTTAAGCAGTGGGAACAAGAGGAGCAACTGAGTTATCTGTTGTTCGAACCAATATCCCGGCGCAGTGCTTTAGTAGATGTCCGTCCTGAGCAGCAGGAAAGTTGCCTGAATACTTTGCAGATGCGCGGTCTTCATAATGCGTATTTGCTGTACACATTTATCCCTGATTTTAATGTGGATATTCCCGGCATTGTAATTACGCCGGATCTCGATTTACCGGAACATGTTTTACCGCTGGGCGAAACGCATATTGAGCGCCTGCGGAATTCTTCGTCTACTCTGGCAGCGTACCTGAGCGAAGGTCATTTATTTTCGGGCCCATGGTGGTTGCCGTTTGCCCTGCGACAAATTGGCACAGATGGTCAGTGTGGGAAATCCGTTATGCTGCCGCTCGTTAACTTACCTGATGATCATATTCTGCATCCCGGCAAAATTGTATCCGGTATTCGTATCAGTACCATCCGTCAGGAAAAAGCGTTTGCTGAAGCGGACTCGGCAGAAGGAGTTGTGCGTGGCTGAGTCAAACAAGTTTTTTCGTAAAAGTGGAACACACTTTTTTTTAAATTCTCTGGGTCTGACAAACCCAGGGGACGTCCTTTTCTGTCAATCTGAAGCTTATCAACTAAAAATATCTTTCCCTCGCAATCGGAGGATCTGCAATGATCAGTGAAAGCCTTGTTGATATTTCGCGGCTGCAGTTCGCAATCACCGCGCTTTATCACTTTCTGTTTGTACCCCTGACGCTGGGCCTGTCGTTTATTTTAGCGATTATGGAATCCACGTACGTGATGACTGGTAAACAGGTTTACCAGGACATGGTGAAATTCTGGGGTAAATTGTTTGGTATCAACTTTGCCCTCGGTGTGACCACCGGTCTGACCATGGAGTTCCAGTTCGGAACCAACTGGGCATATTACTCACATTATGTGGGTGATATTTTCGGCGCGCCGCTGGCGATTGAAGGTCTGATGGCATTCTTCCTGGAATCCACCATGATAGGGCTGTTTTTCTTCGGCTGGGACCGCATGTCCAAAGTGCAGCATCTGGCAGTCACCTGGCTGGTTGCCATTGGCTCTAACCTGTCTGCGCTGTGGATTCTGATTGCCAACGGCTGGATGCAGAACCCGGTTGGGGCAGAATTTAATTTCGAAACCATGCGAATGGAAATGACCAGCTTTGCTGAAGTTCTTTTCAACCCGGTTGCTCAGGTTAAATTTGTTCACACTACCTCTGCCGGTTATGTAACAGGCGCTATGTTTGTACTGGGTATTTCCAGCTACTACATGCTGAAAAAACGTGACCTGCCGTTTGCACGCCGTTCGTTTGCGATTGCTTCAAGCTTTGGTTTTGCGGCCATTCTCTCCGTCATTATTCTGGGCGACGAATCCGGTTACGAAATCGGTGACATCCAGAAAACCAAACTGGCTGCCATTGAAGCAGAATGGGAAACTCAGGAACCACCGGCTGACTTTACGCTGATCGGTTTCCCGGATCAGGAAGATATGGAAACTCACGGCGCCCTGAAAGTACCGGGTGTGCTGGGTCTGATTGCGACCCGTTCCACAACGGAAGAAGTGAAAGGTATTAAAGACCTGCTGGTTGAACACGAAGAACGTATCCACCGTGGTATGGAAGCCTATGCTCTGCTGGAAAAAATGCGTGCCGGGGATAAATCTGAGCCTACCATTGCGGCTTTCGATGCACTGAAAGACGATCTGGGTTACGGCCTGCTGCTGAAAAAATACACAGAAAATGTGGTTGATGCGACGGATGAGCAGATCAAAATGGCTGCCAAAGACAGCATCCCTCAGGTGGCTCCGATGTTCTGGACCTTCCGTATCATGGTGGGCATCGGCTTCCTGATGCTGGCGATGATTGCCATCTCTTTCTGGTCCAGTATCCGTCACAACATGGAACAGAAACCCTGGCTGCTTAAAGCACACCTGTGGGCCATTCCTCTGCCATGGATTGCCTGTGAAATGGGCTGGTTTGTGGCTGAGTTTGGCCGTCAGCCATGGGCCATCGGTGAAGTTCTGCCAACCCACCTGGCGGTATCCAGCCTGACTATGACTGACCTGTTTCTGAGTCTTGGCAGCTTTATCGGGCTGTACACGCTGTTGCTGGTGGCAGAAGTTTATCTGATGTTTAAATTCGGTCGTATGGGGCCTTCAGCTCTGCATACCGGCCGCTATCACCATGAACAGAATGCCTCTGGTGCGTCCGCTGCACCGGCTCAGGCTGTAAAAGATCCGGCGTAAGGAGCAGATCATGGATTACGAAGTATTAAAAGTTATCTGGTGGGTACTGATCGGCGTACTGCTGATAGGTTTTGCCGTGACTGACGGTTTTGACATGGGCGTGACAGCACTGCTGCGCGTAATCGGCCGTACCGACAGCGAGCGCCGTGTGATGATGAATACTGTGGGGCCGCACTGGGACGGCAACCAGGTGTGGTTTATCACTGCTGGTGGCGCCATTTTCGCCGCCTGGCCTGTGGTCTATGCCGTGGCTTTCTCTGGTTTTTATTGGGCCATGCTGCTGGTGCTGTTTGCGCTTTTCTTCCGCCCGGTTGGATTTGAATACCGCTCCAAAGTGGATGATCCCCGCTGGCGCAGTGCCTGGGATTGGGGTCTCACCATCGGTGGTGCTGTACCGGCACTGGTGTTTGGTGTTGCTTTTGGCAACCTGTTACTGGGCGTACCGTTCGGTATTGATGAGCTGATGCGTTCCACTTATACCGGTTCTTTCTGGGCGCTGCTGAATCCGTTTGCGCTGCTGACCGGCCTGGTCAGCCTGGGCATGCTGGTGATGCACGGTGGCACTTACCTGCAGATGAAAACTGACGCCCAGCTGCGTGAACGGGCGCGTAAAGTATCTCTGTGGATGGCGGTGGTTGTCGCTGTTCTGTTTGCTGTTGCCGGTGTCTGGCTGGCCATGGGCATTGACGGCCTGGTGATTACTTCAACATCCGCTGACATTGGTGGTGTATTCACTCCGCTGGATAAAGTTGTGGAGATCAAAGAAGGTGGCTGGCTGGCCAATTACTCTGATTATCCGGTAACAATTCTGGCACCGGTGCTGGCCTTTGCGGGACTGTTACTGACCGCTCTGATGTCTGCTGCTAACCGCTGTGCTCTGGCATTTGTCAGCAGCTCGGTGGCGATTGCAGGCATTATTCTGACCGCCGGCGTCAGCCTGTTCCCGTTCGTTATGCCTTCCAGCTCTCACCCATCTCAGAGTCTGACTCTGTGGGATGTGGTTTCCAGTGAGCTGACCCTGACCATTATGTTCTGGGTGGCTATGGTCTTTGTGCCTATTATCCTGTGCTATACCGCGTGGGGTTATTACAAAATGCGTGGTCGTCTGACGACCGACTTTATCGAAGGCAATAAATACAGCACTTACTGAGTGTTGTACGGTTAATCAATCTGCAGCGGGCACAGGCCCGCTGCTGAAGGAGAAAATTATGTGGTATTTTGCCTGGATTTTAGGTGTTCTGCTGGCCTGCTCTTTCGGTATTCTTAACGCCATGTGGCTTGAGAATAACGAGGACTTTGACCGTGACGCAGACAAATAACAGACGGGGTGCGAATGGCATCACCTGTTAACTACAAAGAGTTCGGCCCGCTGTATGCGGGCTGGGCCCGTTTTATCTCACTGGCAGCGTCACTGGCGCTGGCCGCATTGCTGATGTTCACTCAGCATGATCCCTGGATCAATTATCCCGTTATCGATCGCCTGCTTCTGGTACTGACGTTTGTCGGCACCGGCGCGGGGTTTGTACATGGCCTGGGCTATGTGCCGGTGCGTAAATTCTGGCGCGGGTTATTCAGTCCTTATGTCGGCTGGCCTCTGATGCTGGTGGGTATTCTCTGGTGGATCAGCTGACGCTGACGCCGTAAAATTATTTCTGTATGCTTATTTGGTAATTAAAAATAACGACGGGAGTAGCGTCATGGCACTGAGCAAAGAAGATCTGTTGAAAGCGGCGGGAGAATCCGTCAATCCGGTGGATGCATCGGGCGCTGAAGCGCTGTTGCAACAGGGCGCTGTCGTCCTTGATGTGCGTGAACCGGCGGAATTCGATATGGGACATCTGCCCGGTGCCGTGAATGTACCCCGCGGTGTGCTGGAATTCCGTGTCGGTGATCATCCGGCGCTGTGTGATCCGCAGGCGGACATTCTGCTGTATTGCAAAAATGGTGGCCGCAGCACGCTGGCCGCTCACACCCTGAAACAAATGGGCTTCGATAATGTACGCATGCTGGTGGGCGGCTTTGATGGCTGGTCAGGCTCCGTACACAAAGTTGAAGTTGATCCGAGCGTTTACCAATAGCCTGATAAGAATGAGGTGCCGTATGCGTTATCTGATGATCCTCGCCGCATTAGCGGCTGCTCCTTTCGCCCAGGCCGCTGATGAAGCGGCACTGACTGCGGAAGCCCGCCAGCAGGCAAAATCGCTCGGCCAGTCGCTGATGAAAACTCTGAAGCATGGTATTGAGTTGTCCGGTCCGGAGGCTGCTATCGACCTGTGTAATACCGAAGCGCCGGTCATTGCCGGGCAACTGAGTGAGGGCGACTGGCAGGTCGGCAGAACCTCGCTCAAAGTCCGTAATCCGGAAAACACCCCGGATGTCTGGGAAGAGCAGACGCTGCATGAATTTGAACAACGTCTGCAGGCGGGTGAAGATCCGATGAAAATCGAAGCAACCCGGCTGACAGAGAATGAATTCCGCTATATGAAAGCCATCCCCACTGGCGGGCTGTGTGTGACCTGTCACGGAGCGGAACTGAGTGAACCGGTTAAAGCCCGGCTGGCGCAGCTGTATCCTGAGGATCAGGCACGCGGTTTCAGTGTGGGTGATCTGCGTGGTGCTTTTACACTCACTAAAACCCTGCAATAAACAGACGGAAAAGGGAGTTTGTATGTCTGAACATATTATTCATCTGAATTGGGCACGGCAGGGCGAATTTTCCCATGAAGGGTTTGAACGCCGTCATGATATCGCCTTTAAACCTGACGTAAGCATCCCTGCCGGTGGCGCCGGCAACGCCTTTGGTGCCGACCCGGAACAGATGCTGGCGGCATCAATGGCCAGCTGTCATATGCAGACCTTCCTGGCACTGGCGGCCAAAAAGCGTCTGCAGGTTGAATCCTATGAAGACTCGGCCAGCGCTGAAATCGCTCAGCGCGACGATGGTAAATTCTGGGTGCCGGTTATCCGTTTAACGCCCAAAGCGGTATTTTCCGGCGACAAAATACCGGACGAAGAAGCAATCAGAGCCATGCACGAAAAAGCACATGCGCATTGTTTTATCGCCAATTCGACCAGCAGTGATGTGATCGTCGAGCCGCAGTTCTGACAACCGGGCTGACAAAGCGGCTGTAATACCCTGATAAACTGCCACAGAACCCATATTCTGGTTTAAGCTTGAATATGGGTTTTTATTATTCGGACTGCTCCCCATGATTGTTTCTCTATCCAGCGCCATTGGTTTATCCGGGGTGGATGTTTCAGAAAATACACAGGCACGGCGTGTTGGTCGTTATTTTGAATGGCCGATGATCGGTATTGCATTCTGGATAATATTTGAATGGTATCTGGAAGCTCAGGCTGATAAGCCACTGCCGTTTGCACATATCACCGACTGGTTTCTGTGGACTTTTTTCCTGCTGGAAACTGTGATTCTGACGTCGCTGGTGGACGATAAAAAACGCTACCTCAGAACCAACTGGAGTAACCTGGTGATTGTGATTGCCGGGATGCCGCTGTTGTGGGAATACCTGCCATATGCGGGCGGACTCCGGGCTCTGAGATTACTGGCCATGTTTACCATGCTGATGAATATGTCCGGCAGTTTTCAAAAAATTATGGGGCGTAATCATCTCGGCCCGACGCTGATGGTCAGTTTTATTATTATCGTTATGGCCGGCACTCTGATGGCACTGATCGACCCGAACGTCGATACGCCACTGGATGGTATCTGGTGGGCCTGGGTGACCGTCACCACCGTCGGCTATGGCGATATTGTGCCGGGTACGACCGCCGGACGTTTGTTCGGCTCGCTGTTGATTCTGATGGGGATTGGTCTGTTCTCTATGATGACGGCCAGCTTCTCGGCTTTCTTTATGCAGCGGGAAGAAGAAGATCTGTTTGATAAAGAGCGCTCACACGCGGCGCAGCTGGAAAAAATGGAAGGTCGCATGGAACAGCTGGAGAAAAAACTCGATCGTCTGCTGATAATGGCACTGGAAGCCGAGCGAGCGCAGCTGGAAAAAGGGCGGGACCCGGAAGCCGGGGAACGCTAGGCCACCGGCTGTGCAGAATGAACAACCGCCGGCGCTGCCAGGGTTAATTATCGCGGGCTGGTTATTCGTGAGACTCAGCGCATTTAACACACAGGGTGGTGTAGGGCACGGCAGCCAGACGCTGTTCGCTGATGTTGTCACCGCATTCACTGCATTCACCGTAGGTGCCGGCCTCAATGCGTGCCAGCGCCTGATTGATCAGTTCAATTTCATGGACCGATTCTCCGGCAATGGCGCGTAATACATCATCATTCTCGCGTTCCGTCGCCTGCTCAGCAAAATCCGCCGGCAGCGGGGCATCGCGGTGGCTGGCATCGCGCTCTGTCTTTTCGGCACGGGCTTCCAGCAGAGTCTTACGCTCGGATAACTGTTGTCTGATTTGGCTGAGATCCATAAATCACCTTTTTGTTGTATTACTGACTCAGGCTATGCCTGAGACTCTGTATGCGCATTGATATGCGTCATACATAGATTTAAATGGCGCCGGCAAAGTTTCTTTAGCCTGCGCCTGCCTCTGGTATTTTTCTGCGCGGCTGTTCAAACTGAAGTTAACTGACGTGAGCCACGGGAATACAACCGCTATGCATGAACCGCTTGAACTGAAAGACCCGTATGCAGCGCTGGGCCACCCCATGCACTTTATCGGGCGGCTGGAACACCTGTACCGTGTACTGCGTGAGCAATATGAAGGTATACAGCGTTTTGCTATGGCGCTGTATAACGCCGAGGACGACCAGCTTTCAACCTTTATCTATGAAGGTGAAGTGGCGTCCCCTCTGCTCGGTTATTCGGTGGCACTGGCTGATGTCCCGTCGCTGAAACATCTGGCGCAAACCCATGCCGTACGTGTCGTGCCGGATATGCGCGTTTTCCGGGGCGCCGTGATGTCGGAACACACCGAAGCGCTGCTCAGTCAGGGGTATCGCTCCAGTTTCAGCATGCCGCTTTATCATGATAGTCGTCTGACAGGGTTTTTATTCCTCAATTCCACCCGTATGGAATATTTCGACGATGCCAAGGTTGCATACTGCAACCTTTGGGGGCACCTGATCGGTCAGCAACTGGTGCGCGAGCAGGATTCGGTGGAAAAGATGCGGGGGCTGGTCAATTTTGCGACGGACGTGACCGGCCGCCGTTCAGTGGAAACTGACTCTCACGTCCGTCGTATGGCCGCTTACGCTCGGCTGATCGGGCGCCAGCTGCAGGCGCAATGGCAACTGAGCGACGCTTTTATTGAATACCTGACGCTGTTTGCGCCGCTACACGATATCGGCAAGGTCGCTATTTCAGACAGTATCCTGCACAAGAAAGGCGGACTCAGCAGTGAAGAATTCGAAGTGATGAAACGCCATGTGACGGTGGGCAGAGATATGGTGGATCAGGCCATCCAGCACTTCGCCCTGGGCGATATGGAACACAGTGAAATGTTGCGCAATATCGTTCAGTATCATCATGAAAAACTGAATGGCAGCGGTTATCTGGGCTGCGAAGACGGCGATGTGCCGCTGGAGGCCAGAATCATTGCGGTGGCCGACATTCTTGATGCTCTGCTGAGTAAACGCAGTTACAAAGAAGCCTGGCCGTTTGACCGGGTGATCAGTGAAATGCAGCGCATGGCGGCGGATAATGAGCTGGATCAGGCCTGTGTTGCGGCGGTGATTTCTCAGCAGGCGCTGATCGATGATATCCGTCGCCGCTACCCGCAGTAGAGGGCCCTGCAGCAGAGGGCCCCGCAGCAGAGGGCTCAGTCGAGCAGGATAATGGCCAGGCGCAGAAAATCCTGTGACGTCAGCAGCCCGGTCAGGCGCCGGTCGTCGTCACAGACCAGCAGGCAGCCATGGCGCTTTTCTTTCAGTTTGCGGCCGGCTTCGGACAGAAGCATGGTCGGTTCCACCACCAGGTAATTGGTTTCGGCACATTGGCTGAGCGGGGTTTTGGCCAGATATTCCTGCAGGTGGTGGGCGCCGAATTTATCCGTGATGCGGAATGCCTGGGAAAGGAATTCCTTTTGCGTCAGTACGCCGGCAATGCGGCCGTCATCACCAACCACCGGAATATGACGGATCTGATGTTCTTTCATCAGTTTTTCAGCATCCTGAAGGCTGTCCGCCGGGTTCAGCGTCAGCAATTCACGTGTCATCAGGTCCTGAACCAGTTTCATAGGTTAATCCTGCAGGCTGTTAAGTTAAGTATCTGGTTAAAGTAAAGCAGGAAATTGCGGAAGTGCTACGCTTGTTAAGAGCGAAGGAGGCCCTATGAGCATTAATAATCACATCCGCAATTACTACGAACAGCTGGTGGCAGAGGAGATTCTTCGCACCTTGTCCGACCAGGATAAAATCAACAACGTTGATTATCTTGCCGACGTTGCCTGTGTGGCGCTCAACCGTCTTCCTGCACGCTACATCCGTTTTGAAGTGGATATGGCGTTTTACATGACGCCGGATGAACTGGCGCAGAATAATGAAGCGGTGCAGAAAGCCGTTAAACAGGCCATCAGCTTCGTAGACAGCCATCACCGCGACACCTGAATCTGATCCTCCTCCCGCGCAGGCCATGACCTGCTTCTTTTGTACCAGTACTCGCCAGTTGATGCCGCGATCAGTACACTTAGCGTTTTTCTGCACAACCGTCCTGTTATGAAAACACGAATTACTGAATTGCTGGGCATTGAAGCCCCCCTGATTCTGCCCGGCATGAGCTGGATATCCACCCCGGAACTGGTGGCAGCGGTATCCAATGCCGGTGGACTTGGCATTCTGGCCAGTGGTCCGTTAACGCCCGATGATACCCGCGCAGCGATCCGCCGCATCCGCGAATTAACCGATAAACCTTTTGGTATCGGTGTCACTCTGCTGATGCCTGGTGCCAAAGAAAACGCAGAAGTCGCGCTGGCCGAACAGGTCCCTGTGATTAACTTCTCGCTGGGTAAAGGCGACTGGCTGGTCAAAGGTGCCCATAAATACGGCGGCAAAGTGATTGCCACTGTGGTGTCCGAAAAGCATGCACTGTCCGCACAGGCTATTGGGGCGGATGCACTGCTGGTGACCGGCCACGAAGCGGCCGCCCACGGCGGTGACGTGACGTCTCTGGTACTGGTGCCGGCCATCGCGGCCAAAGTCGATATCCCGGTGATTGCAACCGGTGGCTTTGCTGACGGACGCGGTCTGCTGGCCGCACTGTCGCTGGGAGCGGATGCGGTCGCCATGGGCTCCCGCTTTGCCACCAGTAAGGAATCACCGCTGCATAGCAATACTAAACAGGCGGTTCTGGAACGTTCAGAACAGGACACCATCTACTCGAAAAACTTCGATGGTCTCTGGGCCCGGGTTATGAAAACGCCGCGCTCAGTGAAAGAAACCCGCCGTCCGATGAATCTGCTGGTAGCCTTTGTTGAAGCCAGTAAAGCGGCCCGTATCGTCAAACAGCCGATCTGGAAAATCCTGCTGGGGATGCTGGCTATGATGGATAAAATCCTGCTGCTGGCCTATTTCGGCGCCAGCGTGCCGCGTCTGAAGGCCGCTACCATTGACGGCAACCTGGATAAAGGGGTGCAGTTTATCGGCCAGACGCAGGGTCTGATCCATGATGTCGCGTCAGTGGACGATATTATTCAGCGCACCTTGCGCGAAGCCGAGACCCTGAATCAGACACAAAGTGCTCTGTGGCAGAAATAGCCGCTGGCCTGATGTCAAAAGGATAAGGATGTCCTTTTCTGTACCATGGTTTTTATTTTACCTGGCAGATCAACCTGCGGCATGAGGGCGTGAATACGCCTGTTTATCTGGCCTGTATTGCCGGTACAGGTGTCCCGGAACGTCCTACACATAACGCCGTTGCCTCCTAGACTGTGCCTGCCTGATCGCGCAATACCATTTCCCGCGACAGGGAAAAACGTAATAAAAATAACAACAGGACGGTAAAATGAAAAAAATTCTTGCGACCCTGGTCATGTTCGCAGCGATGTTCAGTGCGAATGTGTCGGCCATGTCTCACGCGCCGGAAACCGGCTACACCGAAACCCGCTACCCCATTGTGCTGGTCCATGGCTTTCTCGGCTGGGATACCATGCTCGGCATTGATTACTGGTATCAGATAACCGAAGCACTGCAGGAAGGCGGAGCGGATGTTTATGTGGTCACCGTGCCGAATGCCAATACGCCGGAAGTGCGGGGCGAAGAACTTATCCCTCAGGTGGAAGAAATTCTCGCGCTCACCGGCGCAGAAAAAGTGAACCTGATCGGCCATAGCCATGGTGGGCCAACCACGCGATATGTCGCATCCGTGCGTCCTGAACTGGTGGCCTCCGTTACTTCGGTTTCCGGCGTCAATAAAGGCACTCCGATCGCCGATACACTGATGGCCACCGCGGATGATTCCGAAGCCTTTGACGCTGTGTTCGGAGGGATTGTTAATCTCGCGGCTGAAGCGCTGAATCTGATTTCCGGTGCCGGTTATGACGACGTCAATGCCATGGTAGCCATCGCCTCTATGACCAGCGAACGGGCCGTTATTTTTAATAACCAGCACCCGGGTGGTATTCCTGACAGCGCGTGTGGTGAGGGCGATTATGAATACAACGGCGTGCGCTATTACTCCTGGGCCGGTGCTGATCCGACCACGGTCGCCATTGATCCTATGGATCTTATTACAGTGGCCTTCAGCCAGTTTTTCCCGGAAGGTTACGTGAACGACGGATTCGTCGGTGCCTGCGATGCCCATCTCGGCATGGTGATCCGTGACGATTTCGTGATGAACCATCTGGATGAAATTAACCAGTTTTTAGGTTTGCACGACCTGAATGAAACTGACCCGGTAGCCGTTTACCGCACGCATGCCAACCGTCTTAAATCGGCGGGTCTGTAACCGCATCATGAACAGAATCCGTCTTCGCCGTCAGTTTTTCAGGTCAGCTTAATACCGGCAGCGGTGCGCTGTTTCAGCGCTCAGGCTGTCCTGACATGTCCTATGGCCGCAGGCGGATTCAACTAAAATTCACGTACGCCGCACAATAACCCGGACAACATGGCCGGGCACGATGAAGCACACAATAACAATTAAAAACAGGCGAATAATAATGAAAAAAATCATTGCGACAGCAGCCTTAACCGCTGCACTTGCCAGTGGCCAGGCGATGGCGATGTCATCGGCCCCTGAAACCGGTTACACCGAAACCCGTTATCCGATTGTTCTGGTGCATGGATTTCTCGGCTTTGATTCGGTACTGGGTATTGAATACTTCTACAAAGTGGCAGAAACCCTGCAGGAAGACGGCGCGGATGTGTATACCGTGAGCGTCTCCAATACGAATTTTCCTGAATACCGTGGCGAGCAGCTGCTGCAGCAGGTGGAACAGATTCTGGCCCTCACAGGCGCAGAAAAAGTGAACCTGATCGGCCACAGCCATGGCAGTCCGACCAGCCGTTATGTGGCATCGGTACGTCCGGATCTGGTGGCCTCCGTGACCGGGGTCTCCGGGGTAAATAAAGCCACCCCCGTGGCAGACACACTGATTGAGTGGTCTGAAAATCAGGCTGTGTTTGGCGCGGCGTTTGAAGCCGCCATCGGCACTTTGTCAGTGGCAGTGGATTTTCTCTCCGGTGCCAATCAGGAGCTCGACGTAATGGACTCCGTTGGCTCCATGACAACGCCGGCGACTGAAGCCTTCAATGCACAGCATCCGGGCGGTATCCCGGCGACGGAATGTGGTGAAGGTGATTATGAATATCAGGGCGTACGTTATTACTCCTGGGCCGGCGCCGAATCCGTCACCAACCTGCTCGACCCGCTTGAATTTGTGACCGCGACTTTTGGTAATTTCTTCCCTGAGGGCGTTGCCAATGATGGTTTTGTCGGCGCCTGTGCGGCAGGTCTGGGCATGATTATCCGCAACGATTTTGCCATGACCCATCTGGATGAAATCAACCAGTCACTGGGGATTCATGATCTTAACGATACCGATCCGCTGACGGTATTCCGTACCCATGCTAACCGGCTGAAAAACGCAGGACTGTGATATGAAACCACTGCACGGAGCGATCGCACTGACGGCGTTAGGTGTTCTCATTTGGGGGGGCGGTATGCTGAGTGAACCTCAGATCCGTATTGCCGACAGCACACCACAGATGACGACACAGACACAGTCAGAATCGGCGCCGCTGTCCGGCAGTGACGGGCAGGCTGCAGACCTGCCCGATCTCACGTCCCTGAAAACCTTTCGTGGTGCCACGGTTGATGGCCATCTGCGCACGGATTTACAGGGCAACCTGGTGATTGATAAAGCCCTGAAACGCTGGATTGATTTTTATCTGTCAGCGCGCGGGGAACTACCACTGGCGGATATCATTGCTGCTATGCATGCCGAAATAGATCAGCTGGTGCAGCCGGGCCAGGATCAGGCACTGGCGCTGGTGGATGACTATCTGGGGTATCTGGCAGCGCTGGGCGAGTATGACGAAGAAACCGCTAAACGTATCAGCGGAGCGGACTTTGATTCCATGGTGGCGCGTATGGAATGGCAGCAGCGGCTGCGTCGTGAGTGGCTGCAGCCGGATGTGGTGGAGGCTTTCTTCGCTGACGACGAAGCGATCGATGCCTATACCCTGGAGCGCATCCGCATTGCCCGTCAGGGCGGTGATCCGGCGGCATTATCCGGGGAGGTATTGCCACCGGCCATCCGTGAAATGCGCGAGCGTTCCCGGGCGGTGGTTAACATGCGCAAAACCGAAGCCGGCTTGCGGGAGCAGGGCGCCAGTGCAGAACAGATTCAGGCCTGGCGTATTGAACAGTTTGGTGAAGAAGCGGCGCAGAGACTGGCCAGTGTTGAGCAACGCCAGCAGCAGTGGCAGGAACGATTGCAGGAATACAAACAATACGCCGATTCTCTGGCCATGCAGGGATTAGCGCCGGCGGACCGCGAGCGTTTGTTAACGGCTTACAAAAACCGCCACTTCAGTGCCGCAGAAATCAAACGATTGCCGGCAGCATTGTCACTGCTGGCGTCCGGAGAATAAGGTATTTATTCCGCTTCCTGATCCGCCTGCTGCAGTAATTGCTGCAGCGGTGCAAACAGTGCCGGCACGCTGATCAGAATATTGTCACTCCATATTTCCGGATTGTGTCCCGCCGGGGGCTCATGAAAATGCCCGGATGTTGCACCGGCTTCACGTGCGATCAGCTGCGCGGCGGCAAAATCCCAGGTCTGTACGGTTTCGTAATAGCCATCCAGCCGGCCGCAGGCAACCCAGCAGATATCCAGTGCGGCAGACCCTAACCGGCGCAGGTCTGCACATTGCTGCATAACGGCCGACAGACGTTTCATCAGCTGCGGAATATTGTCTTTATGGTAGGGAAAACCGGTGGCAATAATGGCGCGTCGCAGGTTATCTGTGTGGGCGCAGTGAATCGGTTCTTTATTCAGCCACGCCCCTTTATTTTTTTGCGCTGCAAAAGTCTCGTGCAAAAAAGGATTATGCACCACGGCCAGCTGCGCTGATCCCTGATAATAATAAGCAATGGATACCGCTACCTGAGGATGATGGTGAGCGTAGTTTACGGTTCCGTCGATGGGATCAATGATCCACAGATGCTCATGATCTGTGGTGGCATCCGGCGCCAGTTCCTCTGACAGTATGTGGTGATGCGGAAACTGTTGGCGGATGGTGTTGCGGATCATCTGGTCTGCAGCAACATCGGCCTGGGTGACCAGTTCGTCACCGCCTTTAAAACGGATATCCAGCTGGTGGCGCTGGCGGTGGATTTCTTCCCCGGCGCTGCTGGCCAGAGCGGTAAGAAAATCGAGCGTAACAGCAGACGTCATAGTGTTCTCATTCAGACCATTGTGATTGGCTCAGCCAGGGCTGTACCTGGTTCAGTACCGCCTGCATCATCATCGGCTGCGCTTTTTCTGTCGGGTGGATACCGTCATCCTGCAGCATGCCGTCCTGCAACACAAAATCCTCCAGCATAAAAGGCACCAGACGGATGTCCTCGTCTTCTCCCAGTTGCTGATAAATATTGCGGAAGCCTTCGGTATAGCGGGCGCCATAATTGGGGGGAATCTGCATGCCCAGCAAAATCACGCCGGCGCCGGCCTGCTGCGCGCTGTTGACCATACTTTGCAAATTTTTACGAATCTGGCCCAGCGGCATGCCGCGCAGGGCATCATTGCCCCCCAGTTCCAGAATCACAAGGTCAGGATGATGCTGCAGCAGCAGTGCCGGCAGACGGTTGCGGCCGCCCACAGTGGTATCGCCACTGATGCTGGCGTTGACAATTTTTACCTGCGGAACATCCTTTTCCAGCTGTTTTTCCAGTAATGCGACCCAGCCCTGTTGCACCGGAATGCCAAATCCGGCACTAATGCTGTCTCCAACGATCAGAATTACGGGTTCTGCCCGGGCAATGGCCGGCAGAAAGAACAGTATCAAAAACAGATGACGGATGTTTATGCTGGCAGACACAGGCAATACCACTGAATACGCTCTCCGGATTAATTCTCTGACGAAAACCGTGACCACCGGTTCCCAACCGCTGACCATCTTGCAGGGCGTGAATATCGATATCAAGTCAGGCGAGAGCCTGGCCATCGTCGGCACCTCCGGCAGTGGTAAATCAACCCTGCTGGGCATTATGGCCGGACTTGATCTGCCGACTGATGGCGAAGTGGTATTACTGGGCCAGCCGTTGTCTGAACTGGATGAAGATCAGCGCGCCGCGGTGCGGGCCAGCGGCGTCAGTTTTGTATTTCAGAACTTTCAGCTGCTGCCGGGGCTGACTGCTCTGGAAAACGTTATGTTGCCGCTGGAAATCCGCAGTGAGAAAAATGCCCGTGAGCAGGCCACGGCGCTGTTGCAGAACGTAGGGCTGGGAGAGCGCCAGCTGCATTATCCGGCGCAACTGTCGGGGGGCGAGCAACAGCGCGTCGCTATTGCCCGTGCCTTCGCCGGCAGTCCGGATATTCTGTTCGCTGATGAACCCACGGGTAACCTCGACAGCCAGACCGGCCGTCAAGTGGAGGATTTACTGTTTGAGCTCAATCAGGCCCGGGGAACCACACTGGTGCTGGTCACCCATGATGAGCGCCTGGCCCACCGCTGTCAGCGGCGGGTGCATATGAGTGGTGGGCAGCTGCAGGAGATGACCGGCGGGGAGGGCTCCCTGTGATTCTGCGTATGGCCAGCCGTCTGCTGTGGCGTGAAGCGCGCAGCGGCGAGCTCAGTCTGATTCTGGCAGCCTTGCTCATCGCCGTGGTATCGACCACCGCCATTGCTTTATTCAGTGCGCGGCTGGAGCTGGCGATGGAAGCCAGATCCAACGATATGCTGGGCGCCGATCTGCGCCTGCAGTCCACCTCAGAGCCGGACCCTGCCTGGCGCCGGCAGGCGCAGTCGCTGGGCTTAAACACCGCCCGCACACTGACCTTTCCGTCGGTGGTTTTGTTTGGGGAAGAAATGACGCTGGCGGCCATCAAGGCGGTGGATGATGGCTACCCGTTGCGCGGTTCATTGCGGGTACGTAAAGGGGAACAGCAGGCGGCGGCTCAGTCCCATGGCCCGGCGCCGGGCAATGTGTGGGTGGAACCCAGATTACTGGCCCTGCTGAATGCACAGCTGGGCGATACGGTGGAACTGGGGACGTCAGAATTTACCGTGACCGGCATTATCACCGAAGAAAGTGATCGTGGCGGTAATTTCTATAACCTGTCCCCGCGGCTGATGATGAACTGGCAGGATCTGGAAGACACCGGACTGACCGCCGCCGGCAGTCGTCTGCGCTGGCGTATTCTGGTCACCGGCGATGCCCGGGCCATTGATCAGTGGCGTGAGTCCGGGGAACTGAAACCCAATCAGCGTTTTGAATCGCTGGAAGATGGTAATCAGGCCGTTGCCCGTACCCTGAACCGGGCCAAGCGTTATCTGGGCATTGCTGCTCTGTTATCCGTGGTTCTGGCCAGTGTCGCGGTGGCGATCAGTGCACGGCGTTATGCGTCCCGCCATTTTGATATCAGTGCACTGATGCGTACCTTTGGTCTGGCGCGTCGTCAGGTGTGGCGCATCTATGCCACGCAGCTGATCATGCTGGGGCTGGCGGCAACCGCCGTGGGCCTGTTACTGGCGGCCGCTCTGCAGGCCCTGTTACTGCACCTGTTAGCCGGCGTTGTTCCCGCCGATTTGCCACCGGCTCCCTTATCAGCCTGGTTGCTGGGGGCCAGCTCTGGCCTGCTGACGCTGCTGGGGTTTGCCTTGCCTTACCTGATGCCGCTGGCGCGGGTGACGCCGTTGCGCGTACTGCGCCGCGATCTGGAGCCGGTGCCATTGTCCGGCTGGCTGATTACCTCGCTGGCGCTGGTGGCGCTGACCCTGCTGCTTTATCTGTTTACCCATGATCTGGCGTTGACGCTGGGCATGATGGGCGGCGGCAGTGTATTGATTCTGCTGATGCTGCTGGCACTGGTGTTTGTGATCCGGCGGCTGCAGCGCCGTTTTGCACAACGGACGCTGCCGCTGGTGGTGCGCTTTGCCTGGCAGCATATCAGCCGCAACAGCCGCCAGAGCGCCGGCCAGATTCTGGCCTTTGCGTTAACCCTTATGGTGATGGTGGTGATCGGCGGACTGCGCACCGATCTGTTGGCCGACTGGCAGGCCAGTTTGCCGGACGACGCGCCCAATGTGTTCGCCATTAATATTCAGTCATATGAGGTTGATGATTTCCGGGCCTCACTGGAAGACGCAGGGCTGCAGCATCAGAAACTGTATCCCATGGTGCCGGGCCGCTTACTGACCATCAATGGTGACAGTGTGCAGGATCTGCAGGTCGCCGATGATCCGGCGATTAACCGCGATCTGGCACTGACTTCCGACAGCGATCTGCCGCCGTCCAATGAGGTGGTGGAAGGCGACTGGCAAGTTCTGGCCAGCGGCGATCATGAAGTATCCATCGAACAGCGGCTGGCACAGAGGCTGAATGTCGGTATGGGCGATACATTGGGATTTAACGCCGGTGGCCATGAGTTTGACGTCACGGTGACCAGTATCCGCAGTGTTGACTGGTCATCCATGACACCGAATTTTTATATGATGCTGTCTGCCGATGTGCTGAACGAACTGCCGGCAAGCTACATCACCAGTTTCTATCTGCCGCCGGATCAGCAATCTCTGCTGACCGGGATGATCCGTCAGTATCCGGGCATTACCCTGCTGGATATTCAGGCGGTTCTGAATCAGGTGCAGGGCTTATTGCAGCAGGTCTCTCTGGCGGTGGAAGTCATCCTCATCTTTGTGCTGGCGGCGGCCCTGCTGGTCATGCTGTCATCGCTGGTGGCGGCGATGCCGGAACGGCTGCGGGAAGGCGCTGTGGTGCGCACACTGGGTGGTAACTCCGCCTTTCTGCGGCGCAGCCAGTTAACCGAGTTCGCCCTTTTGGGGGCTGTGTCGGCGCTGCTGGCACTGATCGGCAGTGAGGTGGTGTGTTTCGCTCTGTATTACGGTCTGCTGGATATTCCGTATCAGGGGCAGGGTTGGGTCTGGCTATGGTTACCTTTTGCGGCCGCGGCGGGTCTGGCGCTGCCCGGCATGTGGCTGATGCGGCGTACGATCCATGTTGCCCCGCTGACCGTGCTGCGCGATCTGGTGGACTGATCGCCGGGCCTGGTCTGTATTCAGTACTGGCATAATGTTA
Source organism: Thalassolituus sp. UBA1087 (assembly GCA_002314145.1). GTDB lineage: Bacteria > Pseudomonadota > Gammaproteobacteria > Pseudomonadales > Oceanobacteraceae > Venatoribacter. Next base: position 41,316 of record DCCG01000043.1, read on the forward strand.
CTCTGTAACAATTAGGATGGGAGTAACTTATGATCCGCACGCACCTGATAACCGGCTTTCTTGGGGTCGGCAAAACCACAGCCATTCTTAACCTGCTGCAGCAAAAGCCTGCAGCAGAAAAGTGGGCGGTACTGGTGAATGAGTTCGGCGAAGTGGGTGTGGACGGCGCCATTCTTGAAAGCCAGGGTGCGGTGGTCAAAGAAATTCCCGGTGGCTGTCTGTGTTGTGTGTCCGGCCTGCCATTTCAGATTGGTCTGAATATGCTGATCGCCAAAGAAAAGCCGGATGTTCTGTTAATTGAACCCACCGGCCTTGGTCACCCCAGAAATATTCTTAATACGCTGGTTAACGGGCATTACCGCGAATTACTGACACCAGGCGCAAATCTGTGCATTCTCGATCCGCGTCACTTATCCGATGCCCGCTATACCGGGAACGATGTCTGGCAGGATCAGATTCAGTTAGCCGATATTCTGGTCGCCAACAAAACGGATATGGCCACGCCCGCTGACAGGCAGGCTTTCGAACAGCTGCTGGCGGATAGTCAGCCTGCTAAATCAGCCTCGGTATGGACCCAACAGGGAAGGATCGACAGCCAGCTATTGCAGGCAGAACACAATCCACAGCGTGTCGCTGTGAACCCTCACGCTCACGACCATCAGCACAGCCGCCAGGAGGATCTTGCGCCTCAGACGGCACTGGCCGAAGGTGAAGAGATCCGTCTGCTGGAAAACCACGGACAGGGGTATTTTTCTGTAGGTTGGTTAATTTCGGACAAATGGGTTTTTTCGGCGGAAAAAATCCGCAGCTGGCTGGCCGGGCTTAACGTGGAAAGGGCCAAAGGGATTGTGATTACCGATGAAGGCCCGCTGGTGATTAATCTGCGCGAAGGTGTTTTAACAGAAATGCCTACCCGCCATCCGGATGAAAGCCGCATCGAGTGTATTGCGGCACAGCCACTGGATGGCCAGAACTTACAAAATCACTTGTTATTAATGCGTGTATCATAAACAATCGTCGTAAAATGACAGTGGGAAAGCATTATGCGTATCGGGTGGTTGTTGGCGTTTTTTTTCTGTGTGCAGCTGCATGCAGAAACACTGGATATTGCCGCAGAAGATGCCTGGCCACCTTTTTCAGACAGCAATGGTGAAGGCTATTCCCGCCAGCTGGCTGAAGCCGCGTTCAGCCTGTCGGGAATCTCACTGAATATTCACACTGTACCTTATGCGCGGGCGTTGAGTATGACCCGCGCAGGAACGGTTGATGCCTGCTGGAATGTTACCCGTCAGCCCAGTACCGAAGTGGATTTTATCTTCGGGGAAATCCCCCTGTTTCAGGCGGCTGCCTCCTATTTTTATAAAAAAGGAAAAGCCCGTGGCTTTCATAAGCCGGAGGAAATCCCTGATGGTACTCGGGTGGCAGTGATTAATGGCTATGAATATGGCGAAGAATTCGAACACAATAAAAAGCGCTTTAACTTAGTTGAAGTATCAAAACAGTCACAGATGCTGGCATTACTGATGAATGAGCGTGTCGATGTGGCCATCCTGTTTGATCACGTGTTCGACTATATTATGGCCAGTGAATACCTCGATAAAAACGTATTCGAAAAAGGCTACACCAACCATATCAGTGATATTTATATCGCCTTCAGCCGCCGTAAACCGGATGCTGAGCATTACGCAAAAATGCTTGATGCCGGTTTGTTACAGCTGAAAGACAGCGGTGAATATGAACGTATTCTCAGCGCTGCGCCTGTCATTTAACTGAAGCGTCACTGTCATATAAAAACAATAAATCAGTAAGAAAAAAATAGACTCCCTGTAACACCTGCCATGCTAAATGTCCCGCGTACAAAAACATACAATTGGAGATGTGTATGAAAACGTCACGACTGAAAGCAGGGATTCTTTGTGCCACCTTATCCGGTGCGGCATTTACTACGGCTGCCCATGCCGAAATATTGATTAATGAAGTGGATGCAGATCAGGCCAGTACTGATACTGGTGAATTTGTTGAGTTGTACGATGGTGGTCTGGGGAATACTCCGCTTACCGGTTACTCGCTGGTCTTCTTTAACGGCAATAACAGCGACACGGCTTATCAGAATTTTGATCTCAGTGCATACACCACTGACGCTGACGGTTATTTTGTGCTTTGTGGTAACAGCAGTGTTGTAACCGGTTGTGATATGGATGTATCGCCAGACTCCAATTTAATTCAGAACGGTGCTGATGCGGTTGCCCTTTATTACGGTACCACGCCACAAACGGCGTCAACGGAAAATATCATTGATGCTTTGGTTTATGGCACCAATGATTCTGATGATACCGGCCTGCTGGCTTTATTAAATCCTGGCCAGCCTCAGGTCAATGACACCACCAGTGAATCCATGCAACGTTGCGCTAATGGTTCCGGTGGTGCGCTGAACACCAATACTTATACTCAGGCTGCCCCGACACCGGGCGCTGCGAATGCCTGTGGTGATGATCCAGTGCCTGACCCTGAACCCACCATCGGAGCCTGTGGTTCCACTGACCAACAGAATTTTCACCTGATCAGTGAAGTGCAGGGAGCAATCAGCAACATTAATAACGACGCCAGCCCGTTAAATGGTCAGACGGTTATTATTGAAGCGATCGTCACGACCGATAAGCAGGGTGGCTATCTGGCTAACGGCGAATATTCTTACCAATACAGTGGCTTCTGGCTGCAGGAAGAAGACACCGACCGCGATAACAACGCTGCCACTTCAGAAGGGATTCAGGTATACGACTACCGTGATGCCGTTGAGGTGGGCGATAAAGTCCGCATCATGGGTAAAGTATCAGAATACAATGGCGTAACTCAGTTGGGTAATATCAGCGACATTGTTATCTGTTCCTCAGACAACAGCCTGCCGGCGGCAACTCCGGTCACCCTGCCGGTTGAAAGCCTGACTCAGTGGGAAGCACTGGAAGGTATGCTGGTCAGCAATAATCAGAATCTGGTCGTCAGCGACCTGTATGGAACCGGTTACGGTTTCGGAAATTACGGGCAATTTGTGGTGTCTTCAGAACTGCATTTTCAGGGAACTGAAATTGCCTTACCTGAATCCGCTGAAGCACTGGCGGCTGTTGCTGCCCGTGAGCTGGATGTAGTGCTGATTGATGACGGTGTTTCTGCGGCTTACCCGGAATTTATTCCTTTCCCGGATGATACAGGTTTCTCGGCCGCCAATCCGATGCGCATAGGTTACCGGGTGCCGGCAGTGACGGGGGTTATGCACGCTTACTATGAAAATTACACCATTATTCCGTCTGACATCACCATCGACCCGGTGAATCAGCGTACTGCTGAACCCGTGATTGCGGCCGACGCCAACCTGGTGATCGTCGGCATGAATGTATTGAATTACTTCAATGGCGATGGCGAAGGCGGTGGTTTCCCGACCTCCCGTGGTGCTGCAACGGAAGAAGCATTTGACATGCAGAGCGATAAAATTGTCGCGGCACTGGATGCTATGGATGCAGATATTATCGGTTTAATGGAACTGGAGAATGACGGCTTTGGTGAAAACAGTGCGATTCAGGCTCTGGTTAATGAACTGAATGCGGTACAGGCTGCCGGCGACGAATACAGCATTGTTGATCCGGGTACCCCGGCTATCGGTAGCGATGAAATTACGGTCGGCCTGATATATCGTGCTGCAAAGGTTGCCACCGTTGGGTCGCCGGTTATTCTCAGCAGTGCAAACTCTCCGCTTGATGATGATGGCAACGCATTATTTATTGATGATAAAAACCGTCCGTCGTTAATCCAGTCCCTTACCTTCAACGGTCACACTTTTACCGTTGCGGTGAACCACCTGAAATCCAAAGGCTCAGCCTGTAATGAAGCAAATGAAGGTGAAGATGGCCAGGGTAACTGCAATATCACCCGTACCAAAGCCGCTCAGGCACTGGTGCAATTCCTTGCCACCGATCCGACCGGTTCCGGTTCTGATCAGTATATGATTCTGGGTGACCTCAATGCTTACAGCAAAGAAGATCCGATGCAGGTGTTCTATGACGCCGGCTATACCAATCTGAAATACACGGATGCCTCCACCGAAGAGCAGCCTTATTCTTATTCCTACAGTGGTTTCCTGGGCAGCCTGGATCATGCACTGGCCACCGATGATCTGAGCGCACAGGTTGTGAGTGTGGATGCCTGGCACATCAACTCGGTGGAAGACAGCCTGATGGATTATCAGACAGAAGCGAATGGTCAGAGTTATGATTCTGTGGATAACTATGCTGCCGCAGATGCTTACCGCTCTTCGGATCATGATCCGATTGTGATCGGTGTTAACCTTCCGGAGGATAATTCATCTCCGGGTCATGGTGACGACGATCATCATGGCCCGGGTCATGGCGATCATCACGGTGAAGATCACAACCCGCTGAAGCGTTTTTTGGTTGGTCTGATCCGCTGGATTTTCAGCTGGTTCTGAGGGATTGAGATCTGGCGTACTTAATCGCAGACATAATCAAGCCTGAGTATGCCCACTGCTGTGCAAAAGTTTGATACCATTCTGCCTACTATAAACGACTTTTAAATCCGCAGT
>DCCG01000004.1 GCA_002314145.1 Thalassolituus sp. UBA1087
TAGCAATGTGAGCTCCTATTCCTGTGCAATACTAACAGGACACCCACTCCAGTAATCCTGGAAAAAACACTCCTTTCAATTTTCAGATATCTCTTTTATTCAGCTCGGAAAGATCAGGCTGTCACTTTGCCCATGATTATCATGCGCTAGTCCGTTATTTACCTGATTTCAGGCACAACGGGGCAGCCAGAAGGACTGGAAGAGGCAAAAGTTCAGAGTTAGAGGAGGACTGGCTATCCAATTGCTGCTTTGCAGCGTTTTAATCCAGGCGGTCGTTTGTAAGAAAGCTTTTCGCATGCAGATCGAAGATTTTTTTCACTGCCAGCGAAGGTTGCAAAGCATTCCTCAAAATCTTGCGTCATAGTTAACCACTGGCTTTCATCAATACCGAGTCGGTTAAGGATGGTGTCAGCGGATACCGGAATCGCTCCGCGCTTATCTTCTCTGATAATACGGCCAGTCCAGTCGACCAACTCCAGATAGTCACTCAGACGCATGGGAATGCCTTTCGGCATGTCCTGACGGGGATTGCCTGCGAAAGGCAGCAGGAAGCCAGTCTGTTGGTTTTTATGATTTGGTTGAGCGACCGTTTTTGCTTTTACTGCCCGTTGCTTAACCGATGTGTGTTCCGATTTTTCCGGGGTTTTGCTCATCCCTGCCCGAACAGGGTTGAGATCTACATACGCCATACAGGCTGCGAGAGCGGCTTCATCCAGAAGCGCCTGAGATTTGAATCTGCCTTCCCAAAAGCGTCCGCTACAGCCATCTTCTGCATTCGCTTCACGGGCAATGGCCTCATTAAGAACCCGCATAAACCAGCTGATATCAGACAGTCGCGATCGCCATTCTGTAATATACATCGCCAGGCGAGCCAACTCGGGTTCAGATAAAGCATCATCTTTTTCGTAGCGTTGGGACAACAGATTGCCTTTAAAGAGCAGGTGCCAGCGGGTTATAACTTCTTTATCTGACCAGGACAACGCTGTATCTGCATCAACATAGAGAACCACATGGTAGTGGTTACTCATAATGGCGTAGGCTGCGATATCAATCGCAAAGATTTCGGGGAGCTCAAGGAGTTTAGCTTCCAGCCAGCCGCGGCGATGTTCATAAGAATCGCCGCTTGACTGATCGACGCCGCACAGAAAAGCTCTGCGAACGCAGCGTGAAACACAATGGTAGTAAGGCGTCGCTTCCAGCGATACCTGCTGAGCCCGTGGTTTCGGCATGTTTATCCCTCCATGGTATGTATTACAGCTTAGGTGAAGATTCGGATATTGTGCAATCAGAATATGGTGTTAGAGTGGGTGTCCGTATAAAGGAAAAGAAACATGGTTGGGATACTTGAACCGGTAGTCGATACAGAAGAACTGCAATTAGCTATTTCACTTCCGGATTTGGATTCAGTATTCAATGGCAGATTCATTCCGCTGAATAGTCTTACGGAATCTTTGTCACAGATGTCAAATTTTGACGCGATTTTTGTTGGCGGTATAAGCAATGAACTGCCCGTCGAAAAGCGCAGGGCGTTGTCGCAGATCTGTGAAGAAAAAGGCATAGAACTTATAGAGTTTGAAAATCCTTCAAACGATGCGGTCGCTATACGTGATGTTGTTTTAAATCTCGCCGATAAACTGTTCTCGGATGAGATGCCTGGCAATCTGGATTTAGCCGATATCCGCAATATAAATCAGTACTCAGATTGCCTGTTTGCCTTCAACAGTCAATACTCTGCTCTGTGTTTTCTGGAACAGCAGCAGGTTGGCGATGTTGTTGGTGGTGTGTACCTTGCTCATGGCGACAGAAACTTACGCGAGTATGAAGCCATAAACGAAGCCTTGCTTAAGCACTTTGCCGATGATGGCTTTCTTTGTTCAAGCTTTCATTCAAGTGGTCGGGCAGACTGTACCATCCTGCTGGGTATCAGAACCTGATCTCCAGGCTGGTGATTCTGAATCATCACGATCAATCAGCCTCTCATTGAATTTCAGCCACCCTCTGACGATTGGGTCTCAGAGGCTTTATAAAAAATCTTTTAGTGGCAGTGTAAATCCGGCACTGGGCCCCTGGTAAGTAAAATGAAGATTGCTTTTCTGCTTGTTATTCTGATCCCCTCGGCCTGTTTTGCCCGGGAAAAAGCAGAGCGGGTGGTGGTTGATAAATCAGAGCGCCTGATGATCCTGTATTCCACTGATAAAGAATTAGCCCGCTTTAGTATTTCTCTGGGTGGTAGCCCTGAAGGCCATAAAACGCAGGAAGGTGATCAGAAAACCCCGGAAGGCGTTTACCTGCTGGATTATAAAAAAGAAGATTCCGCGTTCTATCGGGCTATGCATATTTCCTATCCCAACCCGCAGGATGTCAGGCAGGCGGCCGCCAGAAAGGTGTCTCCCGGCGGGATGATTATGGTGCACGGTCAGAAGAATGGTTTAGGCTGGCTTGCCCCGCTGACTCAGCTCTTCGACTGGACCGATGGCTGTATCGCGGTTACAAACAGCGAAATGGATACTTTTATGTCGCTGGTTGACGCCGGCACGCCGGTGGAAATCCGCTGGTGAGGGGGAGTAACGCTGCACACGGCATCAGGCGCTTGTCTCAGTGTCCGGAATAACCTGCGGCGGTGCCGTTAACTGGTTATTTTTACAGTCCCTGATTGAGCAAGGGGTTGCTTGCTGGTAGGCTAGCGGACTTTATCCGATGGCTTTTTAATCCCCATGATTGGTCGTTTACAAGGCATAATTCTCGAAAAACAGGCGCCGGAGCTGCTGATTGACGTCAATGGCGTTGGTTATGAGGTACAGGCGCCGATATCTACCTTCGCGACGCTGGGTCAGACCGGCACGGTCGCGGTTCTTTATACTCATCTGGCGATCCGTGAGGACGCTCATCAGTTGTATGGCTTCAGCGATAAAGGCCAGCGCACGCTGTTCCGCACTCTGATCAAGGTCAGTGGGGTCGGGCCGAAGCTGGCACTGGCCATTCTCTCTGGCATGGATGTCAACGCCTTTGCGGCCTGTGTGCATGCGGAGGATGTGAGTGCGCTGACCAAACTGCCCGGCGTTGGTAAAAAAACCGCAGAACGTCTGATTGTCGAAATGCGCGACCGCCTGAAAGAATGGCAGGCTCCGGCACCGCTGTGGGCGGCGGCGGATCAGGCTGAACAGGCGTCGGTGGATTCCATGCTGCAGGAAGCCGAGGGCGCTCTGATTGCGCTGGGTTACAAACCGCAGGATGCGTCGAAAATGCTGAATAAAGTCTCCGGCGCTGAAAGCGCTGAAGATATGATCCGTCTGGCATTGCGCAACACGCTGGGGCGTTGATCACTGAGGAAGCCTTATGATTGAAACCGATCGCTTTATCAGTGCCGAGCCGGCCCGCGGCGAAGAGCAGCAGGACCGGGCCATCCGTCCCAAATCGCTGGCAGAGTATATTGGTCAGCCCCATGTGCGTGAGCAGATGGAAATTTTTATCGGTGCCGCCAAAGCCCGCGGTGAAGCCCTCGACCATACGCTGGTGTTTGGTCCGCCGGGGCTGGGTAAAACCACACTGGCCAATATCATTGCCGAAGAGATGGGGGTGCAGATCAAATCCACCTCTGGCCCGGTACTGGAAAAAGCCGGCGATCTGGCGGCCCTGCTGACCAATCTGGAAGAGGGCGATGTCCTCTTCATTGATGAAATTCACCGCCTGAGTCCGGCCGTGGAAGAAGTGTTGTATCCGGCGATGGAAGATTACCAGCTGGATATTATGGTCGGTGAAGGCCCGGCTGCACGGTCCATCAAAATTGATCTCCCGCCCTTTACTCTGGTTGGCGCGACCACCCGCGCCGGTCTGCTGACGTCGCCGTTGCGCGACCGTTTCGGCATTGTGCAACGTCTCGAGTTTTACAATATTCAGGATCTGTCCAGCATTGTTGCGCGCAGTGGCACCCTGCTGGAGCTGACGGTGGATGACGGCGGCGCAGCCGAGATTGCGCGCCGCGCGCGCGGCACGCCGCGTATTGCCAATCGCCTGCTGCGCCGGGTACGCGATTATGCTCAGGTGAAAGGAGATGGCACCGTGGATCATGCCTGTGCCGATGCTGCACTGAACATGCTGAATGTGGATGCTCAGGGCTTCGATCATATGGACCGCCGCCTGCTGCTGACGCTACTGGAGAAGTACGATGGCGGCCCGACCGGTGTCGACAGTCTGGCAGCTTCTATTGGTGAGGAGCGCGACACCATCGAAGACGTGCTGGAACCTTATCTGATGCAGCAGGGCTATATCACCCGCACGCCGCGGGGGCGTATGGCAACCAAACTGGCTTATCTGCATTTTGGCCTGGATTTGCCGGGGCGCTTTCAGCAGGATGAGCAGCCATGAGTTTTGAATGGCCGTTGCGGGTGTATATCGAAGACACCGACGTCGGTGGCATTGTTTATTACGCCAACTATTTCCGTTATCTGGAACGGGCCCGCACCGAGTGGCTGCGTTCGCTGGGATTCAGTCAGGAAATTTTGCGCCATCAGAACATTTTGCTGATTGTGCGTGACATTCAGGCAAAATACCGTTTACCGGCAAGACTGGACGATGAACTAACCGTCACGGTTGAACTCGAAAGCCAGCGCAAAGCCAGTGCGGTGTTGAAGCAGGCGGTCTATCGTACGGCAGCCGCCGGGCGGGAATGCCTGATGACGGCAACCACAGGCATTGCCTGTATAACGCAGGACGGACGCCCGCAGGCGTTTCCGCATGATATTTTAACGGCTATGTCGGCTGATGCCGGCGAGACAGAACGACCCGATGAATAATTTCAGGAGCTGATGTGAACGAATCCGTGTCAATTATTTCTTTGATTGCCAATGCCAGTATCGTGGTACAGCTGGTGATGCTGATGCTGCTGGCGGCGTCTGTGATGAGCTGGATCGTCATCGTACAGCGTACGCGGCTGCTGTCCGCCAGCCGTGAAGGGATGCTGGAATTCGAAGACCGCTTCTGGTCGGGAGTGGACCTCAATGATCTGTACCGTGAATGCCAGAAAAACCCGGTGCCCAGCAACATTGAAAACGTCTTTATGGCCGGGTTGAAAGAATTCAGCAAAATGCGTCAGCAGAACACCTCTGATCCGGATGCCGTGATGGCCGGTGTACAGCGTGCCATGCGGATTGCCATAACCCGTGAATCGGAAGCTCTGGATACCCATTTACCCTTCCTGGCGACCGTTGGTTCGACCAGCCCATACGTTGGTCTGTTCGGTACCGTATGGGGGATTATGCATTCCTTCCAGGGGCTGGCCAGCGTTAAACAGGCCACTATTGCCACCGTCGCGCCGGGGATTTCCGAGGCGCTGGTCGCCACCGCGATGGGGCTGTTTGCCGCTATTCCGGCGGTTATTTTTTATAACCGCTTTGCTTCCCGGGTGGATCAGCAGGTCACTGCCATGCAGACCTTCGCCGATGAATTTTCTTCTCTGCTGTATCGCCAGGCGCTGAAGATGCAGCAGTCTGCCAAAACCGAGGCGGTAAAAGCGCCGGCTGCCAGTAAAGACACGGAGCGCTGAGATGGAACCAGCACCTGCTCCGGCGCCAAAACGCCGGCCCATGGCCGATATTAATGTCGTACCTTACATCGATGTGATGCTGGTGCTGTTGATCATTTTTATGGTCACAGCGCCTATGCTGGTGCAGAGTGTGCCGGTCAATTTACCGGACGTGGATGCCACTCCGACCGAAATTGAACCGGATGACAGCACCATCATCATATCGGTGAATGAACGCGGTATTTATTTTATCGAGCGTGACGAAGGCAACCCCACAGCGATGATTCTCAACGAAGTGGTCGATTACTGTGAAAAAATCAAAAACACAGTCCCCGAAACCCGGGTGATGATCCGTGGTGATGATCAGGTGGCATACGGAAAAGTAGTCGCCCTGATGGGGGGGCTGCAGGGAGCCGGCATCAATAATGTAGGTCTCATTACTGAAGCACCGGACCCGGAGGCTGATCTCTGATATGAGTTGGCTTGATCCGCAGCGTTATTCGTTGCCGGTGGTTATTTCCGTAGCACTGCATGGCCTGATCCTGCTGCTGTTTCTGTTTGAATGGCCGACCGAACACCGGGTGCCGGAGCCTGTGCCACAGCATGTGATTGCGAATGTCATCCAGACAGAAAATAAAGCAGTTAAAAAGCGTGAAGAGCAGGCCGCAAAAGAGAAGAAACGGCAGGAACAGGCAGCCCGGCGCGCCGAAGAACGTAAAAAGCAGATTGCGGCACAGAAGCGGCGCGAAAAAGAAAAAGCCCTGAAAGAGAAACAGCAGGCTGAGCAGCGGGCAAAACAGAAAGCCGCTGAAAAAGCCGCGCGCGAAAAAGCTCAGAAAGAAAAAGCCGAACGCCTGGCAAAGCAAAGGGCAGAACAGGAACAGCAGTTGCTTGAGCAGTTAGCCCAGGAGCAGGCAGAAGCGGAACAGCGTGCTCAGGAAGAAGCCAGAAAAGCGGCCGAAGAGGCGGCGCGGCAGGCGGAACTGGCCGAGGCCATGACCGCTGATGCGACAACGGCAATCCGTAATAAGGTACAGTCACAATGGCAGTATCCGCCGGCGGTTAACCCGGAGCTTGAGGTGGAAGTCCACATCACACTGGTGCCGACAGGCCAGGTGATCGATGTCCGTATCACCAAAGGCAGTGGCAATGCAGCACTGGACCGCTCAGTGCAGCAGGCCGTCCGTAAAGCATCACCGCTGCCGGTGCCGAAAGATCCGCGGGTGTTTGAGCAATCATTCCGTAAACTTACTATGAAATTCAGACCGGAGAATGCGACGTGGTAAAACGCAGCCTGATATTACTTTTTCTGCTGATGACCAGTGCGGTCCATGCCGAACTGGTGATCGAAGTGACTCAGGGAAAACAGAGTGCCATTCCTGTCGCGGTGGTGCCCTTCAGCTGGCAGGGCAGTCAGCCTCTGCCGGAAGATATCAGCGGCATTATTACTAATGATCTGGCTTCCAGTGGTTACTTCCGCACTTTGCCTGAAAGCAATATGATCAGCCAGCCAAACAACCTGTCAGAGGTTGTGTATGGCGACTGGGCCAACCTGCGTCAGGATTTTGTGGTCATCGGATCGGTTGAATTGTTACCAACGGGCTATGCCATTCAGTTTCATGTTCTGGATGTTCATCAGAAAATGGAAATTCTGCGTCACCGTGTCCGGGGTAAAGCCAGTCAGCTGCGCGACCTGGCCCATTACATCAGCGATTTTATTTTTGAAAAAATCACCGGGGTACCGGGGGTGTTTTCAACCAAGCTGATTTACGTGACCACCAACCGGGAGCGTACCCGCTTTAATCTGAATTACGCCGACGCTGACGGTGCCCGCGAACAGCTTATTTATACCTCCCGGGACCCGGTTATTTCACCGGCATGGTCACCGGATGGCAAAAAAGTCGCATACGTATCCTTTGAAAATGGCCACAGCGAAATCTACTTTCAGGAGCTGGCTACCGGCAAACGCGAGCGGGTCGTGGCGTTTGAAGGCTCAAACAGCGCACCGGCATTTTCGCCGGATGGAACAAAACTCGCTTTCGTGCACTCCAAGCTCGGCAATCCAGACATCTATGTCATGGATCTGGCGAGCAGGAAAATCGAACGCATGACGAACCATTATGCGATCGATACGGAACCGCAATGGGGAGTAAACGGAGACAGTATCTATTTTACTTCCAGCCGTGCCGGTGGCCCTCAGGTATACAAACTGGACACAGGCAACAAAGCGGTCACACGGGTGACGTACGAAGGTGCGTATAATGCCCGTGCCCGATTGACGGCCGATGGCCGCAAGCTTGTTTATGTGCATCGCAGTGGGGACAGATTCCACATCGCTTCGCAGGATCTGAAAAGCGGACTGGTGCACATTCTGACAAGTGAAACCGAATTGGATGAGTCACCTAGTGTTGCGCCAAACGGAAGTATGGTAATTTATGCTGCAAGTGAAGCAGATCGTAGTATCCTGGCGGCGGTTTCGGTCGATGGGGATGTGAAATTCCGCTTACCATCCAAATACGGTGATGTCAGGGAACCGGCCTGGTCGCCAATATTTAAATAACTTAACTCACTTCGGACTGGAAGACTGTTATGCAAACTACTGCACTGTATAAAACCCTGGGTCTGGCACTGTGTGCCGCATTCATCTCAGCCTGTTCTAGCACTGGCGACGTTGAAGAAGGTACTTCAGAAGCCACTGCGACTGAGACCCAAGCAGAAGAAAATACCCAGACTGTAGATACTGCTGGTGTTGACGGTGAATCTCTGGAAGCTGAAGCCGCTGATGCTCAGGCAGCTCTGCTGGAACAGACCGTGTTCTACTTTGACTTCGACGAAAGCTCCATCAAGAGCGAAGGCAAAGCAGCTCTGATGGCTCACGCTGGTTACCTGGCAGCCAACCCTGCCGCACAGGTTGTTCTGGAAGGTCACGCAGATGAGCGTGGTACTGTTGAATACAACCTGGCTCTGGGCGAGCGTCGTGCCATGGCAGTACGTCGTTTCCTGATGGCGAACGGTGCGTCTTCTTCTCAGCTGAAAGTGGTAAGCTTCGGCGAAGAGCGTCCTGCAGTGATGGGCAGCTCTGAAGAGTCTTACGCTAAAAACCGTCGCGTTGAAGTGAAATATCAGAGCAATTAATGAAAAATGTCGTCCTGACCGTGCTTGCAGCCTTATGCGCTGCAGGCGCTTATGCGGATGACGAGTGGGTTTCGGTTGGCGGTGCCGCTCCGGTAGCGCCGGCCGCCTCCACCCAGACTATCGATTCATCCTCCCGGGCTGTCGTTCAGACACCGGCCCAGGCTTCTTCTCCGCTGAATAATTCGCCGGCCTCTTCGGATCTGGTATCAGAGCTTTATCTGCAGGTTGAGCAGATGCAGGCAGAAATCGCTACCCTGCGTGGCCAGCTGGAAGAACAGACCCATCAGCTTAAACGCATGAAGCAGGAACAGCAGGAACGGTATCTCGATCTTGATCGCCGGGTATCCTCATTGTACAGCAGTCCTGCCGCTGCCAGCACTCCGGCAACCAGCACGCCCGCCAGTGAGCCACAGCAGCCACAATTGTCGGCGACTGAAGCCTACAAGCAGGCACAGAAACTGATGTATGAGAAAAAGTACTCCGAAGCCAATCAGGCGTATGAAACGTTTGCTGAACAGTATCCCGATGACGCTCTGGCAGTGAATGCGGTTTACTGGAGCGGCGAGATCTATCTGTTGCAGGGCGATCTGGATAAAGCGCTGAGTCGCTTCCGTACCGTGGTTGACGATCACCCGGATCATCTGAAAGTACCGGATGCCATGTATAAAACAGGCTATACCCTGGGACGTCAGGGGAAAACGGAAGAAGCGAAAACCTGGATGAAAAAGGTGGTCGCTCAGTATGAAGGAAAAGCCGATACCGTCGTCCGTCTGGCAAAAAATTATCTGCAGTCACATTAATCTTTGTCTGCACAGAATCCTGAAAGCCCGGCGTTGCCGGGCTTTTTTGTTTCTGTGGGTTGCTGTCCTGCCCGGAATAGCGGTCTAAGTGACTGAAAGTGAAACTTTTTTTAAAAAAAGCTTGTCTCTCAGTCAAATTTAAGTATTATGTGCGCCTCTTCCGGGGGTCGTTAGCTCAGCTGGTAGAGCAGTTGGCTTTTAACCAATTGGTCGCAGGTTCGAATCCTGCACGACCCACCATTTCAAATCTTATTGAACGGAAGACTAAGTTACTGAAAAGATTGACATTTTTCGATAATTCGGTAATATAGCCAGCATCCAGGGTCGTTAGCTCAGCTGGTAGAGCAGTTGGCTTTTAACCAATTGGTCGCAGGTTCGAATCCTGCACGACCCACCAGATTCCGGAAGGGAGAAAGTTGCAAAGCTTTCTCCCTTTTTTATTGGAAATAATCGTTGTTGCAATCTGCAGAACGGCCGCGGGCGAGCGCTCCACCGCCTGTGATATCATCCGCTCTGACAGTACCCCTATACAGAGTCTGCTATGAACGAATCTGCTAACAGTTCCCGTGAAATCATCCGGGATTACTGGACCAATCCTCCGGAAACACTCAGCCCGGCCGAGGCCGAAACGGTAAAGCAGGAAATCCGCGAATTACTGCGTCAGCAGGATGCCGTGCTGGTTGCCCACTATTACACCGACCCTGAGATTCAGGCTCTGGCTGAAGAGACCGGCGGCTGCGTGGCCGATTCGCTGGAGATGGCGCGCTTCGGGCATGATCACGAAGCCAGTACCCTGATCGTTGCCGGTGTCCGCTTTATGGGGGAAACGGCCAAGATTCTGAGCCCGGAAAAGCGCATTCTGATGCCAACGCTGGAAGCCACCTGTTCGCTCGACATTGGCTGCCCGGTCGAGGAGTTTTCCGCCTTCTGCGATCAGCATCCTGAGCGCAAAGTGGTGGTGTATGCCAATACCTCGGCAGCGGTGAAAGCACGGGCCGACTGGGTGGTGACGTCCAGCATTGCACTGGATGTGGTGAATCACCTGAAAAGTCAGGGTGAGAAACTGATCTGGGCGCCGGACAAACATCTCGGCAACTATATTGAGCGCGAAACCGGTGCCGATATGCTGCTGTGGGACAGCGCCTGTATTGTGCATGATGAATTCAAAGCCAAAGCGCTGGAAGATCTGAAGAAGGTTCATCCTGAGGCGGCCATTCTGGTACACCCGGAATCACCCCAAGCGGTGGTGGAAATGGCCGATGCGGTGGGCTCGACCAGTCAGCTGATCAAAGCTGCTCATGATCTGCCGAATGACACTTTCATCGTGGCTACCGACAAAGCCATTTTCTATAAAATGCAGCAGGCGGCACCTGGAAAACTGCTGATTGAAGCGCCGACCGCCGGTAATGGCGCGACCTGCCGCAGCTGTGCGCATTGTCCGTGGATGGGCATGAACGGTTTGCAGAATATCCGTGATGTGCTGAAAAACGGTGATCAGGAAATCTTTATTGATGAAGCCCTGCGCCAGCAGGCGGTCATCAGTCTGCAGCGCATGCTGAATTTTAATAAAGGCTGAAAGCCATTCAGTTAAGCTGGCTCTGGCTGGCTGCCATCACCCGCAGGCGTTGATCAATCAGCGCCTGCTGCTGGAAATCCCCGGTTTTCTTCGCTTCTTTTAGAGCCAGTTCCATTTGTCGCAGAGCCCTTGCCTGCTGACCGGAATAAAACAGGTATTCACCATTGGCGCGGTAAGCCTGCAGCATCATACCGGCATGTTCCGCAGCCAGCGCCAGTCGCTGCCATAACCAGGGCGTTGATGAACGCCCGGTGGTCAGATCCTTGAGAATATCCACCGCCTGTTTTGCATCACCGTGCTGATCGAGAATACTGGCTTTGCTGGTTAGTAACACCAGACTGTCCGGCGCGTAGGGCAGGGCTTCATTCAGCACTGCCAACGCCTGTTCGGTTTTATTCTGCCCGGACAGTACGCTGGCCTGTAACGCACTGACGGCAGCGTGCTGGTTCCAGGGGCTGACAATGTCGTCCAGATATTTCTGTGCCTGCTGCCAGTCCTGCTGCTCGCTGGCGAACTGCGCCAGGTTGTAACTGGCGGCTGCGTAGTCGCCACTGCCGCGCGGATTGCGCTGACGTATGCCGTGAAAATAGTCTTCGGTATTGCTGTCATCCAGCTGGTAACGGCGCATGGCGCCCTGCTTTAGAATCAGAAATTCCAGACTGGTGAGCCGGGGTTTGCGCGGATATTGTTCTGCCCGGCCGGCGGCATCGGCAACCCGGGATTCCGTCACCGGGTGAGTCAGCAGAAATTCCGGCGGGCGGCTGCTGAAGCGGTTGGCATACAGCATCTGCTCGAACATGCTGGGCATGGCGTGCGGGTCCAGACCGGCGGCGATCAGGGTTTTCATCCCCAGGCGGTCGGCTTCCTGCTCCCATTCCCGCGAAAAAGCCAGTTGGTTATGAATCGTGGCTGCCTGGCCGGCCATCAGACCGGCGAAACCGGCATCGGCATTGTTGGTGGCGATTAACAGAATACTGGCCAGCAGAGTGGCAATGGCCACCGGCTCCTGACGCTGTGCCTGTTCTACCCGGCGGGCGTAATGGCGCTGACTCAGGTGCGCCAGCTCGTGGGCCAGTACGGCGGAGACTTCGTCTTCGTCACGTGCGTATAACAGCAGACCGTAGTTGATACCAATGATGCCTCCGGGCACGGCGAAGGCGTTGAGATTGGGCTGATCGATCACCACAAATTCAAGATCCGGATGACTCAGGCCGCTGAAGGGCACCAGGCGGTAGATCTGGTTTTCCAGAAAGGTTGTCAGCATGGGATCACTCAGGGTTCTGGCCTGCGCGCGTAACTGACGCAGCCAGATGCGACCGAGATTGTATTCCTGCTGCAGTGACACATAGCCTGATGTGGAATCGCCCAGCGACGGCAGATCTTCGGTATTTGCCGTTACCGGCAGAGTCGCGGTGGTCAGTCCGGCGAGGAGCAATAAGCGAGCAAAAAACAAAGAATAATTCCTGAATCCGGTGTCTTTATTAGACTGAGCCATTGTGGATAGTTCACCATCCGCCCGCGCCGGTATCTTCTTACCGTTTTACCGTTCTTCGTGGTGACGGGAATGCCGCCGCCATTGCTGGCCGGGGACGGATTTGCGGCACTGGGTTATACTGCGTCTCCAGTTTGGCAAAAGGCTTATAGTGTGTCTAATCAATCTCATTATGATGTATATCTCGACGCCCGGGAACTTAACTGCCCCATGCCGTTACTGAAGACCAAACTCGCGTTAAAAGATCTGGCGGCGGGGCAGGTACTCCGGGTGAGTGCCACGGATCGCGGATCAATGCTCGATATACCGAAATTTCTGGAATTATCGGACCATCAATTGCTCGATTGCAACGAGACAGAGGGCGTATGCCATTTCTGGATAAAAAAGGGAGCCTGAAGGCATGTTGAACGTTTTCCGGCGCTGGATTGACCGTTATTTTTCCGACGAAGAAGCACTGATTCTGTTGCTGCTGATCACCGCGGTGCTGGTGATCATTGTAACCCTTGGCAAAGTGCTGGCGCCTTTCCTGACAGCCGTGATTCTGGCCTATCTGCTGCAGGGAGCCATGAACTACTGTAAGCGCATTGGTATGGGGCACCTGGGAGCCACCATTACCGTCTTTCTCGGCTTTGTCGGGCTGTTCCTGCTGGTATTGTTTTTTATTCTGCCGGCAGCCTGGCAACAGCTGACCCAGTTCTTTTACGAACTGCCGAAAATGGCCAGTAAAGGGCAGGGCGCACTGATGATGCTGCCGGAGCAGTACCCGGAGCTGGTGACCGAAGAACAGGTTAAGGCCTGGACCAAACAGATCGGTGATGAGCTGGCATCCATGGGGCAGTGGGCGGTGAGTTTTTCAATCTCCGGCATTACGGGGCTGATGGGCGTGCTGATTTACTGTGTGCTGGTGCCGATCCTGGTGTTCTTCCTGCTGAAGGATGCAGATAAAATCGTCAGCTGGTGTAACGCTTTTTTACCGCATCGCCGCCAGTTACTGGATCGTATCTGGGGAGAAATGGACGAGCAGATCGCCAACTATATCCGTGGTAAAGCGCTGGAGATTGTTATTGTCGGCGTCACCACCTATATCGCGTTTATCATTCTGAATATTAACTATGCCGCCTTGCTGGCCATTGCGGTGGGGCTCTCGGTGCTGGTGCCATATATCGGCGCTGCTGTGGTGACTGTGCCCATCGCTCTGGTGGGGTATGTGCAATGGGGCTGGACCGACAGTTTTATCTGGCTGATGGTGGTGTACGGCATTATTCAGGCACTGGACGGCAATGTGCTGGTACCGCTGCTGTTTTCAGAAGTGGTGAATCTGCACCCGGTGGCCATTATTGTCGCAGTGCTGGTGTTCGGCGGACTGTGGGGGTTCTGGGGGGTATTTTTTGCTATTCCTCTGGCCACGCTGCTGAAAGCCGTGATGCAGGCCTGGCCTGAATCCGTCGCCGATGTAGCCGGTGGCGAAGAGTAACTTTAACCGACTTGTCACCAAAGGCGCGCGCCAGTAGACTTGCGCCTTTGTTTTTATGCGCCCGCTGGGCTGTTTTTTGGAGTAAAGCTTGATGATTACCGGCAGTATCGTGGCTATGGTAACCCCTATGCACGCCGACGGCAGTGTGGATTGGGAACGTCTGGACCAGTTAGTGGAATTCCACATCAAGGAAGGTACGGATGCCATTGTTGCGGTGGGCACCACAGGTGAGTCAGCAACACTGGACACCCGGGAGCACTGTGATGTGATCGAACGGGTGATTAAGGTCGCCGATGGCCGCCGCCCGATCATCGCCGGTACCGGAGCGAACTCCACCTCCGAAGCCATTGAGCTGACCCAGGAAGCGAAAAAACTGGGCGCCGATGCCTGCCTGCTGGTCACACCTTATTACAACAAGCCTCCGCAGCGCGGCATTATCAAACACCATGAAGCCATTGCAGCGGCGGTGGATGTGCCGCAGATCCTGTACAACGTACCGGGCCGTACCGCCTGCGATATGCTGCCGGAAACCATTGCTGCGCTGGCGGATATCGAACAGATAGTGGCGGTGAAAGAAGCCACCGGTGATATGGATCGTGCCCGTCAGGTGATTGAACTGGTGGGTGATCGCATGGCGGTATACTCCGGTGATGATCCGACGGCCTGTGATCTGATTCTGCTCGGCGGTAAAGGTAATATCTCTGTGACCGCCAACGTTGCCCCGGCCATGATGCACGAACTCTGCATGCTGGCACTGGACGGTGAAACTGAACAGGCCCGGGCGATGAATGAAAAAATGATGATGCTGCACAAAGCCCTGTTTGTGGAAGCCAATCCGATTCCGGTCAAGTGGGCGATGCAACGCATGGGCCTGATGGAAAGTGGTATCCGTTTGCCGCTGGTTGAACTGGATCCGCGTTACCATGCCAAAGTGGAACTGGCTCTGGCTTCTTACGGACTGATCTGATGACGGCATCCCGTACTTTATCACTGACGGCCATTCTGTTGCTCAGCGGTTGCAGTCTGCTGCCTGACGACAACGGTATGGCCTACCTTGACGCCGAAGAGAAGGCCGCCACCCGGGTACCGGAAGGCATGCAGCTGAATACCGCTCAGGCCTATCCGATTCCCTCTCTGCCTGTCACCCCGGCGACGCCCACGGAATTTGAAGTGCCGATGCCGTCGCCATACGTCGAAGAAGATACCGAAACCGTTTCTTCGCTGACGGAATATCAGTCCACAGACAGCAATCCGCGCCTTGAACAGGATGGAGCCGGTACCATGATTCTGCGCCTTGATGGCGGCTTCGCCAATAACTGGGCGAAGGTCACGGAAGCCCTGGGCGCTTCGTCGCTGAAACTGACTGACCTTAACCGCAGCACCGGCACCTATTATCTGGAAATCACCACCCGCGAAGCGGAAGAAGACCGCGGCTGGTGGGACAGTCTGTGGGGCAGCGATGAACCCGAGACCGCCGTTTATCTGCTGAAGATGAACCGGGCGCGCAATGGCGTGTATCTGTCATTACTAACGGATACCGATACCCTGGCCGGAGAAGCCTTAACCCAGGACGTACTGGAAGAAATTAAACGCCAGCTGAGTCAGTGAAATATTGTTCGTTAGGCAGCGGCAGCCGGGGTAATTCAACCCTGATTGCCAGCCACAATCAGGCCATATTGATTGACTGCGGATTCAGCCGCAAAGTCATACTGCAGCGGATTGAGCAGGCCGGGCTGAGCGCTGATGCGCTGACCGGCGTCTTCGTTACCCACGAGCATGGTGACCACGCCAAGGGCGTGCAGGCACTGTGTGAGCTGCTGGATATTCCGATATATGCATCCTTTGGTACGGCGCGTAAAATGGCCTGGATTGAGCATCCTCTGTGGCGCTGTATCCGTTCCGATGAGGTCGTCAATAGCGGTGCACTGAATGTGATGCCGGTGGTTGTGCCCCATGACGCAGAAGAACCACTGCAGTTCGTGATCGAGAATGCAGAGGGTAAAAGACTGGGTGTATTATCCGATCTCGGGACGCTGACACCCCACATTCTTAATGCATATCGCGGTTGCCATGGTCTGCAGCTGGAGGCCAATCATGACCCGGAGATGTTAATGAACGGGCCTTATCCGCCTGGTCTCAGAGCGCGGGTGGCCGGTAATTTCGGCCATCTGAGCAACCAGCAGTGTGGCGAGCTGTTACAGCGCCTGCACTGGGATGGTCTCCGGCACGTGACTGCCGGTCATATCAGTGAAAAGAACAATGCCAGAGCGCTGGTCAGTCAGACTCTGAGCCTGATACTGGGTTGCAGCACCGATGAGGTGACATTACTTGAGCAGGATGCCATATCCGGCTGGTTGCAGCTTTAAACGCAAAAACTTTATCTGTTTTTAATTCCGGAGACTCCGATGGAAAAACGTGAATTACTTTATTCTGGCAAAGCAAAATCTGTCTACACCACGGATGATCCGGATTATATGGTGCTGGAATTCCGCAACGATACCTCCGCTTTTGATGGTAAAAAGGTCGAACAGCTGGAGCGTAAAGGCATGGTTAATAATGTCTTTAATGCTTTTATCATGAGCCGCCTGGCGGAAGCCGGTATTCCGACGCATTTTGAGCGTCAGCTGTCAGACACGGATTCACTGGTTAAGCGCCTGGACATGATTCCGCTGGAGTGCGTGGTGCGCAATATTGCCGCCGGCAGCCTGTGTCGCCGTCTCGGTGTTGATGAAGGCATTGATCTGCTGCCACCGACCTTCGAACTGTTTCTGAAAAACGATGCACTGGGCGACCCTATGGTCAATGAATATCACGCCCGCTCGTTTGGCTGGGTCGAAGATCAGCATCTGGAGCGCATGAAAGAACTGACGTTTAAAGTGAATGATGTGCTCAAGCAGATTTTTCTGGATGGCGGTCTGCTGCTGGTGGACTCCAAGCTGGAATTTGGCCTGTTTAATGGTGAAGTGGTGCTGGGGGATGAATTTTCTCCTGACGGTTGCCGTCTGTGGGATAAAGACACCCGTGAAAAACTCGACAAAGACCGCTTCCGTCAGGGCCTGGGTGGAGTTGTCGAAGCCTATGAAGAAGTTGGCCGCCGCATCGGTATTACCTTCCCTTAAGCGTCTTGTTTAACCTCCAGGCCGGAATGTCCTCTCCGGCCTGCTGTAGGCCGAAAGCCGCCGTTTATCCTTTCTTTGGTGGCAAATAATTGGCATTGTCATATTTTGTGGGCAAACTAGCCCCAGTCGCGGCGTTTCTGCATATCAGTCAGGGATGGCGTACCTGAAACAATACTTAGAAATGGGATAATTGTGATGAAAAAGACTGCTCTTGCTGTTGCCGTACTGGCACTGTCACCAGTAGCCGCCCAGGCGGATTTACTTTTCACCGTAGGCACGAAAGCCAGTGTCTGGAATGCAGAAGCCACTGGCGACCTGGATGAGGGCGTATCCGTTGAAGATGACGGCCTGAATCTGGATTCAGAGAACGGCACACAGATCTCGGTCTTTTTTGAGCATCCGGTTCCTTTTCTGCCAAATATTAAAGTCCGCAATACCGCGCTGGAGCTGGAAGGTGATGGCTCTCTCACCGCGACCTTTGCCGATCAGACCTTTAATGAAAACGTCGTCAGTACCATGGATCTGTCACACACGGATCTGACCCTGTACTGGGGCGTGCCACTGCCGGTGCCGTTTGTGGATATTAATTTCGGTCTGAATGCCCGTCAGTTTGACGGTGTCGCAGAAGTAACCGGTGAAACTTCGGATGTCACTGAATCCGTTGATCTCGATTTCGTACTGCCGATGCTGTACGGCGAAGTGAAGGTCAACACGCCAATCGGTATTTACGGCAATATTGATATTAATTACGTGGGCTACGGCGATAACAAAATGACCGATCTGAGTTATGGTCTGGGCTATGATCTGCCTATTCCGGTTGTCGATCTGGGACTGGAAGCGGGTTACCGCGGCCTGAATCTGCAGACGGACCCGGACGATGTGGATATTGATGCCGATGTTGATGTTTCCGGCATGTACTTCGGTGCCTCACTGGCAGTCGGTTTCTGATAAAGAAAGCAGACACAAAAAAAGCGGCGATCAGCCGCTTTTTTTGTGTCTGCGTATCAGTCCGGCTGAACAGGTATTACTCCTGTGCACGAATAAATTCAGCCAGTACTTGCTGGCGTTTTTTATCACCCACAAGAACGCTGACCACTTCTGCCCGTACCGCGTGGGTCGGATGCCGGCGGTATTCGGAATCCAGGTAACATTGCCTCAGGGTGCAGAAACGCAGCCCCATCTGCACGACCAGTGCCCGGTCGGAGGTATAAGGGTAAGCGGCTTCCGGCGTGGTATTCCAGGAAAGGTCTTTAAACAGACCCGGCTCCCAGTACCAGGCGTCTGTGCTGCTTTGCAGAATATTGTAGGTTTTAAAATTCAGGGTGGCGGCCACCCAGCGCTGACCGCGTGGCCGCAGAATCTGCTGCCCCAGGCGGTTTTCCCCGGTTTCTTCTTTTAAGGCAAATTCGAGCACGGATTTGGCCAGCTGCCCTGGCTGGTATTGTGCCTGATCATCAGGAAATAAAGGCCCGTAGACGGCGCTGTTGGGCAGGTTGCGCATGCCCACCAGAGTGAAGCTCTGCTTATTGTCACTGTAATTATATTTCGCTGCCTGCAGTTCAAATTGCACAAAATACGTCTGACCGGGATGAAACTGCTGACCGGCGTCCGCGCTGAACAGAGTATTTATGTCGGCGGCGGGTATCGTCTGCTGGCGTTGCCATGCGCTTAATGCCTCAGCTTTACGGCTACGGACCCGGGCCTCCTGCGCAGCTGCTTCGCGCTGTGCTTCCAGTGCTGCCTGTTCCGCCCGCTGAGCTTCCAGCATCTGCATGCGTCTGAGTTCTTCTTTGGACGGGCCGCTGCAGGCGGTAATGGTCAATAAACAGGTGATGACCAGAAGTCCGTACTTCATGCTGTGTCCTCTCTGATAATTTGTTCCGATTATATCCTGACGTCAGAAAATATCGCGGGTTGGACTGGATTTTACTGGCCCTGACGGAGAACTGGCCTGCTTCGTCCGGGCTGGACAGGCCCGGCGTGCTGTGAGAATCTTGCCGCCCCTGCGGCATCCGCGGGCCGGGCTTGTACTGCCGGAATCAGAGATGCCGGGTTTTGGCGGAGCAGAGAATGCTCCCGGCAACGTGGCAGGCATGGCTGCGAAACTTAAGCGGCCCGGGCGCTGTCCCAGCTCCCTGTAGATGCTGTCATATAAATTCACCACGGCATGTAGTAACGTTACAGGCTTTCGCAAAACCCAAGCAAGGAAAACCCATGAATCTGAAAAAAACCGTACCGGCTGTTGTGCTGGGCACTTTGTTATTGGCTGGCTGCGGCGGCCAGGAGGAAAAAGTGAAGTTAGAAAATCATCTTGATCAGGCCAGTTATGGTGTTGGTCTGAACATTGGCCGTCAGCTGTCCCAGGAAGGCGTGGATATGAATGCTGACGCTGTCGCGGCAGGTATCAAAGATGCACTGAGTGGTGCAGAACCGCGCATTGATGATGAGACGCTGAAGGCAGCATTCGATAAAGTTCGTGAAGAACAGGTGCGTAAACAGGAAGCACTGAATGATGCAGCGGCCAAAGCCAGCGAAGAATTCCTTGCGAAAAATGCCAAGCGTGATGAAGTCACTGTGACCGAATCCGGTCTGCAGTACGAAGTACTGAAATCCGGTGATGATTCTCAGCCGACGCCTTCCGCGACTGATACCGTACGCGTTCACTATCACGGTACTCTGACCGACGGCACTGTATTTGATTCCTCTGTTGAGCGTGGCGAGCCAGCTCAGTTCCCGGTTAATGGTGTGATCAAAGGCTGGATTGAAGCACTGCAGATGATGCATGTGGGTGACAAATGGAAACTGTACGTACCGGCCGATCTGGCTTACGGTGCGCGCAGTCCAAGCCCGGCGATTCCGGCTAACTCAGCACTGATTTTTGAAGTGGAACTGCTGGAAATCGTTAAGTAATCCGGTCTCTGCTTAAGTGCATGAAAATGGCGGCCAATGGCCGCCATTTTTCGTTATAAGACCGGTTCCGGCCCTGATGGCTGGTTATCTTATTCGCGGGCTGAATCTGCGTCTGATGGGGATGGTGTCGTCTGTGGATACAGTTCAGCCGAGCGTTGTTTGCACTCTGCCAGATCCGCCACCGTGCGGCGCAGTTTATTCAGCTGGCTTTCATTAAGGCTGATGGTTTCCGCGCACTGGCGGCAATCGACGGAGGAGCGCTGCAAAATGTCAGCAGCCCGGCAGGAAGTAATGGTTCTGCAGGCAGGGCAGGCGACCGGATACAGTGTTGCGTAGGCGACAGGGTTCACAGCAGGCTCAGAGTATTAAAAGTATCTCTTTAACCTAGTACAAAAGTGTGAATAAAAAAAGAAGGGAATGTTAGAACTGTCAGCAAAGATGGTCGGGGTAGAGAGATTCGAACTCCCGACATCCTGGTCCCAAACCAGGCGCGCTACCAGACTGCGCTATACCCCGTCATGCTGCTGTTGGCTCCCCGAGCTGGACTTGAACCAGCGACCAATAGATTAACAGTCTACTGCTCTACCGACTGAGCTATCGGGGAACGTCTCAACAGCGAGGCGTATATTACGGATAGCCCTGTGCTGCGTCAACTACTTTTTTCAAAGAATTTTTACTTAAAAAACAAACCCTTAGCCCGCACGGGCAGAAAGCTGTCTTGCTGCCCGCCGGTAACCGGTCAGTCTGCCATCAGGTTGAGAATATAATCGGTTTTGTCTTTCATTAGTGCCGCATTTCCACGGCTCTCCACATTCAGACGGACAACCGGCTCGGTGTTCGAAGCACGCAGGTTAAAACGCCAGTCAGCAAAGCTCATACTCAGGCCATCGGTATAGTCGATGGCGTCTGCTGAGTCTTTGAAGTGGGCTTCTATTTTCTTCAGTGTGGCGCCGGCATCCTGCAGACGCCGGTTGATTTCACCACTGCAGGGGAATCTGGCGGTGCGTTCTTCGACCAGCTGTCCCATGCTTTTACCGCTTTTACTGATCAGTTCCGCGACCAGCAGCCAGGGGATCATACCGCTGTCGCAGTAGGCGAAATCGCGGAAGTAGTGGTGAGCACTCATTTCACCGCCATACACAGCATCTTCTTTACGCATGCGCTCCTTAATAAAGGCATGGCCGGTTTTGCTCTCGACAGGAATGCCGCCAAGGCTTTCGGTCAGTTCCACTGTGTTCCACACCAGGCGTGGATCGTGGACGATTTTTTCCGGGCTGTGTTTTTTCAGGAAAGCTTCAGCCAGCAGCCCGACGATGTAATAGCCTTCAACAAAGTGTCCGTCTGCGTCGAACAGAAAGCAGCGGTCAAAATCGCCGTCCCAGGCGATGCCCAGATCCGCTTTATTGGCCTGAATGGCTTCAATGGTGGAGGCGCGGTTTTCTTCCAGCAGCGGATTAGGCACGCCGTGGGGAAAATCACCATTGGCCTCATGGTGTACTTTGATCCATTCAAACGGCAGGTGCGGTTCAAGGGCATCAATCACAGCACCGGCACCGCCGTTACCGGCATTACAGACAATGCGCAGTGGTTTCAGGGCTGCCACGTCAATGTAGGTGAGCAGATGGTCAATATAAGCCGGGCGGGTATCCTGCCGGCGATAAGTACCGCGTTGGCTTACCTCACTGAAGCCGGCTTCAGCCGCCAGCCGCTCAATATCTTTCAGGCCGGTATCACCACTGATGGGGCGGGAGTGTTCGCGCACGAACTTCATACCGTTGTAATCTTTCGGGTTGTGGCTGGCAGTAACACAGATACCGCCGTCAGCGTTGAGGTGCGACGTTGCGAAATAAATTTCTTCGGTACCGCACTGGCCGATATCAATAACATCGGTACCGCCATCCTGCAGGCCTTTGGCCAGCGCCTGTGAGAGCGTCTGACTGGTCAGGCGGATGTCATAACCGATAACCACTTCTTTCGGCTGAAGAAACTGAGCGTACGCACGTCCTGTGCGGTAAGCGATGTCGTCATTCAGTTCGTCGGGAATACGGCCTCTGACGTCATAGGCTTTAAAGCAGGGTAAAAAGTCTCCCATCATCCTTTCCTTTTTTCATCGGTAAGCGTCGTGCGCAATGGGCCCTGCACTGAGTTGACGGTGATCGGGCCACGGCATATTAATAATATGCAAGATTATGTCAGATTTGTTGCGTTTGTGCGTCACAGGCAGGTACGCGCATTGCTAGATAAAACCTCATATCCTGCTCAGTTAAAAGCAGCGGCGAGGGCCATAACCGGCTAAGCTCAGTATGTCCTGAATGGCAGCTTTGCAGGAGACAAGTGTCCCCGGATCATGCCACACTGGCCGGGGTGCAAAGTTTAATCATGTCTGTACGGACATCTTAAAACGCAAGGCGACAGGAGAGAGACAATGCAGATTCAGGCACCGTTCGAACTGGTGTTGTTTGGTGGGCTGGGCGATCTCGCACAGCGTAAACTTTTGCCGTCTATGTATTTTCTGCAACGTGATGGCCGCCTGACCGAAGGCTGTATTTATTGCACCACCCGCCATTCAATGACGGAAGAAGAATTTATTGAGACAGTGCGCACCGCACTGCGTCAGCATATTCCGGCTGAATATCTGGAAGAAGAACAGTGGGAAGCGTTTGCCCGGCGATTAAAATGTGTTGAGTTAGATCTCAGTGATGTGAAAGCCTATAACACACTGAAAAAATCCCTGCTGTCCGGCAACCCCAACCGGGTGTATTACCTGGCCACGGGGTCGTCTCTGTATACTCCCGTGTGTGAAGGTCTGCATGCCAGTGATCTGATTCAGTCCCACAGCAAAGTGGTGATGGAAAAACCCATTGGCCACGATTATGAGTCGGCCAGTGATATTAACGCGGCGGTGGCGGAATACTTTTCTGAATCACAGATTTACCGGATTGATCATTATTTAGGCAAAGAAACGGTTCAGAATCTGATGGTACTGCGCTTTGCCAACTCACTGTTTGAATCTCAGTGGAACCAGAATTATATCGACCATATACAGATCA
This sequence comes from Thalassolituus sp. UBA1087, assembly GCA_002314145.1. Taxonomy (GTDB): domain Bacteria; phylum Pseudomonadota; class Gammaproteobacteria; order Pseudomonadales; family Oceanobacteraceae; genus Venatoribacter. The sequence continues at coordinate 23,078 of DCCG01000004.1, forward strand.
CCATTTCTGAAGCCCTGGGCGTTGAAAAACGTGCAGGGTTTTATGATCACGTCGGTGCCATGCGTGATATGTTTCAGAATCATCTGCTGCAGCTGCTTTGTATAACCGCGATGGAGCCGCCGGCAAAACTGGAATCAGATGCGGTACGGGACGAAAAAGTAAAAGTGCTGCGGGCGCTGAAACCCATTATCGGTGATGCCATTACTGAAAAAGTTGTGAGGGGGCAATACGACGCGGGTGTTTCCGATGGTCAGCCGGTTCCGCGCTATCGTGATGAGCCTGGGGTGGAGGCGAAAAGCCTGACAGAAACCTTTGTGGCCGCTAAAGTTGAAATTGATAACTGGCGCTGGGCAGGTGTCCCTTTCTATTTACGTACCGGAAAACGGCTGGCCGAACGGGCCTGTGAAATTGTGGTGCACTTTAAAGAAATTCCGCACTCTATTTTCCCGTTGCAGCATAAAAATACCATGGCCAATAAACTGGTGTTCCGTTTGCAGCCTGATGAAGGCGTGCGCCTGATGTTGTGTGAAAAACGGGTAGGGCCGGGCATGAGCGTGCGGCCCATGAATCTCAGCCTGAATCCGGCTAACCATAAACAGACCCGGGTTCCGGAAGCTTATGAACGCCTGTTGTTTGATGCCCTGACCAGTAACCCGACTCTGTTTCTGCGCGATGATGAATTACTGGAAGCCTGGCGCTGGGTTGATCCGATCTTAAAAAGTTGGGAAGAGACAGAACAGCGTCCTGAACCCTATACCTCAGGCACCTGGGGACCAGCCGCCGCGACTCTGTTGTTGGCAAAAGATGGCCGCCTGTGGGATGAAAACAGTTAATCTGAGGTCAGATAAAAACAACAGGATGGCTCCGTATCCGGAGCCGGAAAAATGTCCGGAGGAGTAATATATGCAGGATTCACGTTTTCCTGATTCGCACAAACTGGCCCGGCAACTGGCAGAAGACCTCGCCGAGCGTATGCGTGATGCCATTGCTGAGCGTGGCCGTGTGTGCATTGCTGTCAGCGGCGGTAATACCCCGGTGGCTTTTTTTAAAGCACTGTCGGATCAGTCGCTGCCCTGGGATAAGGTGTTGGTGACGCTGGTGGATGAACGCTGGGTCAATGACGATGAAGAAGGCAGTAATGCCCGCCTGGTGAAAGACAATCTGCTGATTAATCAGGCCGCAGATGCGTATTTTCTGCCATTAAAAAATACTGCTCCCACACCGGTTGACGGTTTTATGGAGTGTGAAAACCGTTTGCATGAACTCATTGTGCGGCTGGATTATGCCGTACTCGGCATGGGCACGGATGGCCACACGGCCAGCTGGTTTCCGCAATCCCAGGCGCTGGCCCGGGCTCTGGATGAAGCCGGTGGTGCCTGGTGTTGCCCGGTGACCGACGCACCGTCGTTTCCGCAGCGTATGACGTTGACCTGGAGTTTTCTGGCCGGCTGCCGGCATTTATTTCTGCATTTTGAAGGTCAGGAAAAAGACGAAGTTTTTACCCGGGTAACTGACCCGGCGCAAATACAGAACCTCACGGCTATGCCGGTGAGAACGATACTGAGCCAGTCAGCCGTACCGCTCAGCCTGTATCGCACAGCATAATCCGTGAACTGAATAACCGGAGATTTTTATGCACCCACAGCTAGAACGCGTGACCCGGCGCATTATTGAACGCAGCCGTCAGAGCCGCAGTGATTATCTGCAGCAGATTGAGGCGGCGGCCGTCGCCGGGCCGGTACGTGATCAGATCAGCTGTACCAATCTTGCTCATACGTATGCGGCCTCCAGCGATGATGAAAAGCTGATTCTGAAACAGGATCACCGGGCTGCAAACATCGCCATCGTCAGTGCCTATAACGACATGCTGTCGGCGCATGCGCCTTATCGTACCTACCCTGAACAGATCAAACAGGCGTTGGCCGGTACCGGCCATGTGGCGCAGATGGCCGGCGGTGTTCCCGCCATGTGTGATGGGGTCACCCAGGGGCAAACGGGTATGGAGCTGTCACTGTTCAGCCGTGATGTGATTGCCCTGAGTACCGCCGTGGCACTTTCACATCAGGTCTTTGATGGCAGTTTACTGCTGGGAATCTGCGATAAAATTGTGCCGGGTCTGCTGATGGCGGCGCTGCGCTTTGGCCATATGCCGGCTATTTTTGTCCCCGCCGGTCCCATGCCCAGTGGCATCAGTAATGGTGAAAAAGCCAAAGTGCGGCAGGATTATGCCGCGGGTAATGTGGGGCGTGATGAACTGCTGGCCAGTGAAATGGCGTCCTACCACACCCAGGGCACCTGTACTTTTTATGGCACCGCCAACTCGAATCAGATGCTGGTGGAAATAATGGGACTGCAGTTGCCGGGGTCGTCTTTTATCAACCCTTCTGACCCCCTGCGTCCGGCTTTAACAGCATTTGCTGCCCGCCAGGTAACCGGTATGACGCACCTGACATCGGGCTTTATGCCCATGGGACAGATGTTCGACGAGCGCACCATTGTTAATGGCATTGTCGGCTTACTGGCCACCGGCGGCTCCACCAATCACAGTATTCACCTGATCGCCATCGCACGCATGGCGGGCATTATCATCGATTGGCAGGACATGGCAGATTTGTCCGATGTGGTGCCGTTACTGGCGCGGGTTTATCCCAACGGCAAAGAAGACATCAACGCCTTCCAGCGTGCCGGAGGGATGAGTTTTATTATGCGTGAACTGGCGCAGGCCGGTTTGCTGCACACTGATGTGAATACCGTGATGGGCAAAGGACTGGATGCTTATTTCAAAGAACCTTTCCTCACCGACGACGGTGGCGTGGAGTGGCGCTCCGGGGGCAGTGAAAGTCTCAACCTGGATGTGCTGGCGCCGGCCCACGCCCCCTTTATGCGGGAAGGCGGCATGAAGCTGGTGGAAGGTAATCTCGGCCGCGCGGTGATGAAAGTCTCGGCAGTACCGGATGACCGCTGGGTGGTGGAAGCACCGGCCAAAGTTTTCTGCGACCAGAATGATGTCCTCGCTGCGTACAAAAACGACGAACTGAATCAGGATGTGATTGTTGTGCTTAAAGGGCAGGGCCCCGGGGCCAACGGAATGCCGGAACTGCATAAACTGACGCCGGCATTAACCAATCTGCAGGAAGCAGGCTATCAGGTTGCCCTGGTGACCGACGGTCGCTTATCCGGCGCCTCAGGTAAAGTGCCGGCAGCGATACACGTGTGTCCGGAAGCAACCCAGGGCGGACCGCTGGCGAAGGTAAAAGACGGCGACCTGATCCGTCTCGATGGCCATGCCGGCACACTGTCGGTGTTGTCAGAGGCCTTTGATCAGCGGCCGGATGAGGTGTTTGAAGCGCCGCCCAGTTACGGTGTTGGCAGGGAATTGTTTTATGGCTTTCGCCAGCGGGTAACCGCGGCAGAAGAAGGGGCTGTTTCCATCGGTTGGGAATAGTCCGGCGACACGAACAGCAGTAACTGATGTCATTCATTAAACGGGGATAACCATGGCAGATCATATGTGGGATTTATGGATGGAGCGCGCCAAACCCCTGGTGCCGGTCATTGTGATTCAGGACCCGGAAGAAGCCGTACCACTGGCCAAAGCCCTGGTCGATGGTGGTGTGCGTATGCTGGAAGTGACCCTGCGTACCGAGCATGGTCTGACCGCCATTGAGCTGATTAAACAGGAGGTGCCGGAAGCCATCGTCGGCGTTGGCACTGTGACCAGTGCACAGCAGATGGAAGATGCACTGAAGAAGGGCGCTGAATTCGTCGTCAGCCCCGGCAGTTCCGAATCTTTACTCGGCTTTGCAGCCGAATGGGGCGGCCCTTATCTACCGGGGGTTGCTACCCCCGGCGAAGTGATGCGGGCGCGCGAGGCAGGCTTTCTGTATCAGAAGTTTTTCCCGGCCGGTGCTGCCGGCGGTATTCCCATGCTGAAAGCGCTGGCTGGTCCCTTTGGCGACGTGAAGTTCTGCCCCACGGGCGGTATCGGTCAGGGGAATTATCAGGATTATCTGGCACTGAATAATGTTTTCGCCGTAGGGGGGAGCTGGCTCACACCAGGGGACCTGCAATCGGCACGAAACTGGCAGGCAATTACGTCGTTAGCCATCGCCGGCTGATGCTCAGGATCAGAAAAATTATCAGGACGTTTCATGCCCGACGCATTTATTAAAAAAATCGAAGAAAGACTGCACAAAATCTATACCGATCCGGCCGCTCAGGTGGATCATCACAATGTCGCTGAACAGATTTATCGTCTGTGTCAGGCGTTGATGGATCACGGCAACCTGAAACTCCAGCTACATGAAGATGGTCGCTGGAGTGAGAAAGATTCTATCCTGATTACTTATGGCAACAGCATTCAGAAAGCCGGCGAAATTCCGCTGCGTACGCTGAGTGATTTTCTTAAAAAAAACCTCGACGGTATTATTCCCAACGTCCATATTCTGCCGTTCTTCCCTTATAGTTCTGATGATGGCTTCGCTGTTATTGACTACCGCCAGGTCAATCCCGACTGGGGCGACTGGGAGGATATCGCTGCCATTGCTGCTAATTTTGACCTGATGATTGATCTGGTGATCAACCACTGTTCGCGCGAAAACCTCTGGTTTTTTGACTATATCGCCAACAACGAACCCTACAGTGATTACTTTATCGAAGTCGATCCCGGTACTGATGTGTCAGCGGTGACACGGCCACGGAATACCCCATTACTGACGCCGGTACACACTCACCGTGGCGTACGGCACGTCTGGGCGACCTTCAGTGAAGACCAGATTGATGTGAATTTTGCTAACCCGGTGGTGTTACTGGAATTTCTGCAGATACTGCTGCTGTATGTGGAGCGTGGTGCCCGTCTGATCCGTCTGGACGCCATTGCTTATCTGTGGAAGCGCATCGGTACGAACTGTATTCACCTGCCGGAAACCCACGAGGTGGTCAAACTGATGCGCGACGTACTGGAATTCTGTGCCCCGCGTACCATTCTGCTGACCGAAACCAATGTGCCGGTGGCGGAGAACCTCAGTTACTTTGGTGACGGTGATGAAGCCCATATGGTGTATCAGTTCGGTTTGCCGCCACTGGTACTGCATGCACTCAACCGGGGTAATTCTACTTTTCTGACGGAATGGGCGGATAAAATACCGCCGTTACCCAAAGGCTGTACCTACCTGAATTTTACCGCCTCCCATGATGGTATCGGGGTACGTCCGGTTGAGGGCATTTTACCCGAACGGGAAGTACAGGATCTGATTGACTGTATGCACAGATTCGGTGGTTTCGTCAGCATGAAAGCCAACTCCGACGGCTCGCAAAGTCCCTATGAAATAAATATCACGTTATTTGATGCCTGTATGGGAACACGTCGTGGGGCTGATCATTTTCAGGTGCAGCGCTTCTTATGCTCCCAGGCGATTATGCTGGCCATGCAGGGAATTCCTGCCGTGTATATTCACAGTCTTCTGGCTACACCGAACGATCTGGACCACGTTGAGCGTACCGGCCGTACGCGTTCCATCAACCGTAAAATATGGGACGAATCTGAACTCGACTGCCTGATTACTAACCCGGTGACGCCCCAGGCGGAAGTCTTTACAGAACTGCGTCGTCTGATAAAAGTGCGCAGTGAGCAGAAAGCTTTTCATCCCGATGCCCGCCAGGACATCGTGAATATCAACACAGATCTGTTTATTAACCGCCGTACCCACGCCGAGCAAACCATTTTCGCCATCTCTAATGTCACTGAGCGAGTACTTAAGCTACCACTGGCCAGTCTGGGTTTTCTGCCCGACGGGCTGGTGGACATACTGGCCTGTGAGCAGCAGGTCGTGAGCGAAGAACTGGTGCTGGCACCCTATCAGTCGGTGTGGTTAACGGCGGGGTGAGAGGCCAGCCTGTGTGTTAATCACAGGCTGGTATTCAGCGCCAGGCAGGCCAATACACTGAGCATTTTTATTGCGCTATCCCGGGCCAGACAGTGGCACGGCTATGCCGGTCATCAATGCCGGTGCGCCGGAGGCACAGATGGCCATCATTCATAGTCCGGATAGCGTCTGACCGATATTCATTCCAGCTGTGCCCGCAACAGAAAGACTGTTATTCCTGCGCTAACCTTTTCCGGTTAACACATCCTTCCATTCTGTCTGTATTATCTTTCATCTTCAGTGCCGGCAGGCTCCGGGAAAGGATTCATACATTGTCTTTTAAAACCCTCAGTGTGGTTACTTCCGTGATCGCCTTCGCTTTGTTCGTGGTACTTCTGACGATTCCGGAACTGCTTTTTTATCTCTTTGCCGTGGACGGCAACAGCGAAGCTTTTTTCTTCGGCAGAAGAGCGGCCATGCTGTTTCTGGGGTTTGCGGTATTAACCTGGGCGGGCCGCAATGCACCACGCTCCGAAGCCAGGCAGGCGATCTGTCTGGCTCTCGCTGTGGCCATGATCGCGATGGCTGTACTCGGGGTTGTTGAGTTTTTACGGGGATTTGTCGGCCCCGGAATTGCGCTGGCAATACTGACGGAGACTGTGATTGCGTCCCTGTTTTTTACTGTCTGGTGGCGCGACCGTACAGTCTGACCCCTGCGCAGATTGTTTTGACTGTCCTGCAGCTCTGTTCCGGCCATAAAAAACGCCCGCGGTTTCCGGCGGGCGTTTTACTTTACTCTCACAGTCGATCAGGCGTTATCTTCTTCCACCGCTTCGTACAGGCGGTCAAGAATATCCGGCATAGCGGATGTCACGCGGTTCCAGCTGGGAATAAACGGCGTTTCCATCGGGTTGGCGAGGAAGTGTTCACCGGCATTCATTATATTTTCAGCAAACAGTTCCACGGCTTTTTCTTCTGAGTGACGGTCTACGGTCAGGCCGTTCATGCGGGCGTCATTGAAATAGGTTTCAATAAAATCGAGCGCAATACGGAAGTAAGTTGCCTTAATTGAGCGGAAAGTTTCTGTGGTGAACACTTCGCCCTGGGTGGCCAGTTTACGGAAAATGGCTTTACAGATATCAGTGCTCATTTTTGACAGACCACGGGTGGCGTCTTCTTCTGACAACGGCTGGTGTTTGTGGTCATATACGTCAGTAATATCCACCTGACACAGACGGTTGGTGGAATAGTTACGTTTCATTTCCGACAGAACCCCGATTTCCAGTCCCCAGTCAGAAGGTATACGGATATCGTTGAGCACATCGGCACGCATGGAAAATTCGCCGGACAACGGATAGCGGAAGCTGTCGAGGTATTCCAGATAATCCAGCGAGCCGTAAACTTTTTTCAGCGCCCGGATCAGGGGAGTCACCAATAAACGGCTGACACGGCCGTTGAGTTTACCGTCGGCAATGCGGCTGTAATAGCCTTTGGCAAATTCGTAGTTAAAGGCCGGGTTGGCGACCGGATAAATCAGGCGTGCCAGGAGTCCCCGGTCGTAAGTGACGATGTCACAGTCATGCAGGGCAACGGCTTCTGCACGTCCTGATGCCAGTACATAGCCATAGCAGTACCAGACATTACGGCCTTTGCCCATTTCTTTGGGCGCCAGACCTTCCTTTTTCAGCAGCTCATCAATTTTGCGCAGGCGCGGGCCATCGTTCCATAAAATACGATGATGCTGGGGCAGGCGGTCAAAGAATTCCCGTGCATGTTGGTACTCACTTTCATCGGCCCGGTCCAGGCCGATGACAATTTCATTCAGGTAAGGCACTTTGGCGACATCGCTGATGATATTTTCCAGCGCCGGGCCGCTCAGTTCTGAATAGAGTGATGGCAATACCAGCGACATGGGCCGTACACGGGAAAAACTCATCAGTTCTTTTTCCAGTTCTTCCACAGGACGGTCTGTCAGGTTGTGCAATGTTGTTATTATTCCGTTCTGGTAAAAATCAGCCACGGGTTTTCTCCTTCGTCAGCTCATTTAATAAAGCCAGCAGCGTGTCGTTCCAGCCGGCAGGTCCTGATTTTTCCGCGGTGCGGGTGGCAGGGTTTTCGGGTTCAAGTATCTGGTTAACGCCGGGAATGACAATCGGATAATCGGCTGCTTCCAGCATCGACAGATCATTGCCACCATCGCCCAGGGCGATGACATCAAGGCTGCAGTCCCAGAGTTTTTCATAATAGTCTTTGAAGAATGTGACAGCTTCAGATTTATCATTACCGCCCATTACATGGTAAAAGCGGCCGCCTTTCAGCAATCTCAGGTTCTGGCATGACAGGGCACTGCTGAATTCATCCAGCTTCTCTTCGTCATCCAGCCAGACAATGGGCTCTGAGGCGTGGCGTTTTTTCGCCATAGCAGCATCTTCATCGCTCAGCCCGGTCACATCGGCAATATCGGCGACGCTCATATCGTTAAAGCCGCGGAATTCAAAGCCCAGGTCGCGCAGTTTCTCCAGCGCCTTGATGATGCTGGTGTAGCTTGATCCGGTCATTTCGCTGGTAAAACCGCGGCCGGACTCTCTGGGAATAAATACGGCGCCGCCGTTTTCACAGACAAAGGGTGATGTGTTGTTCAGTTTTTCTCTCAGCTCGAGCATTTCATCAAAGGTTTTGCTGCTGTTCAGAATGCAGGGAATGCCCAGACTGCGCAGGCAAGCTAACGCCGGCATGGCCGGGCGGAAACTGTAACTGTGATGATCCAGCAGTGTGCCGTCGAGATCCGTGACCACAATCAATGGCAGTGCGGGTTTGTTCATAAAAAATCTCCCGGGTCCCGGCTTTCAATGCTGTCGACCTGATGGTGTTGGTTCTGATTCAGAATCAGGTCGGCCCAGCCGGGCATATTGTTCAGCGCCTGTTCCGTCAGGCGCTGGTAGTGTTGAATAAAACGTTCGAGTTTGGCGGCATCCAGGCTGCGGTCCGGGCCATGGCCGGCGGCACTTTGCTTATTGCCGCTTTCCTGTTGTGTGCGCCAGTTCAGTACTGCCCGCATGTCCGGTACTTTCAGCATCAGCAGAAAATCAATCATGCTGAACCATTCGCGGTAGGGGCCTGCCAGCTGATCGTTTACCGCGCGGCGCCATGCCCCGTCTTTGTCTTCGGTCGCTTCCAGAGTATTGAACGGGGTCTGCAGTTGCTGCTCATCAACAGGGTGGCAGCCGACGCACCAGCCCTCAAACAGGATCATGTCCACCGGGCCCTGAATGCTGTGCCAGTGTGTTTCCGGTAAGCGGTCATCGGAGGCTTTATCAAAGGCGGGAATTCTGAGTACTTCGTCCGACTCCAGCGCTTTCAGCTCGCGGATCAGACGGATACCCATAGCGACATCGTGGGTACCGGGAACACCGCGGGTTGCCAGTAACGGATGGCGCTCCGCGGCCAGCGTCTGGCGTTGCTGATGGGTGAGGTAAAGGTCGTCGATGGACAGGACCACGGTATTCCAGCCGAATACTTCGTGATACATATCGCGCAGTGCACCAGACAGGGTCGATTTTCCGGAGCCCTGGCCACCGTGAATGCCGATCACGGGGACGCCGATGCGTTCCTTTACACTGGCCAGTACCGCCGCCAGCGGTGCCCAGACATCGGCCCATTGATCAGTCCAGGGCGCGGGCAGGCTGAGGTTATTGAGCGTATCACCGGCGTTCAGTAAAGGAGTAAGATATTGCTCCGGAACATGCAGGTTTGCTGGCCAGTGAACTGTCATAACCGTCTCCATTCGGGTTGCAGATACTTTGTCTTTGGGTGGCGTGCCTTTATGCTTCAGCAGACATTGTGCCAGTTTGGACAAAGCCACCCGGGCCTTCTGCTGAGCGCGGATTGCGAGCAGCCGGCAGCGTATCTCTGGCATAATTGTCACTTACAATGACTCATTTTAGTGCAGGTGTAACGGCTTGATATAGCGTGCACTATTTTGAGGCATCTGTCTGCCACGACCTTAACAACAGAACGACAATCTGTCGGACGGCCCGGGGGCTGTCCGTCTTTTATTACGCGGAGAAAGTATCATGCACAACAGCAGCGGACCTGAGCACAGTGGTGACAGCCGCCGGGTGGCGTATCAGGGCACATCAGGGGCCTATTCTCATCTGGCCTGCCGGCGGGTGTTTCCGGATTGGGAAGCGGTCGCCTGTGATGATTTTCTCAGTGCGCTGGAGCTGGTGGCGAATGGCTTTGCTGAGCGCGCCATGATTCCGCTGGAAAACTCCACCGCCGGGCGGGTGGAAGAAATCTACCGGCTGATTCCCCGCACCTCCCTGTTTGTCACCGCCGAGCATTTTGAACCCATTAATCATTGCTTGCTGGCGCTGCCGGGGGCATCACTGGCCAATATTGAAAGAGTGGCGTCGCATCCCCAGGCTTTGGCACAGTGCCATCAGCGCATCACCAATCTGGGCATGAAGGCCGTCGCCGCCATGGATACGGCGATGGAAGCCGAAGCCCTGAGCCTGAGTGGTGACCGCAGTCGTGCGGCTATTGCTTCGGAATTGGCGGCTGAACTTTATGGCCTGGAAATACTGCACGAAAACTTTCAGGACGTCATGGGAAACACCACCCGTTTTCTGGTGTTCAGCCGCGAAGCTGAGCATCAGGAATATCAGCAGGGGGTGAATTATGTCACCAGTCTGATGTTCTCAGTCCGTAATATCCCGGCGGCTTTGTATAAAGCACTGGGAGGCTTCGCGACTAACGGCGTTAACCTGTTGAAACTGGAAAGTTATATGGATGGCGGCACCATGAAGGTCAGCCATTTTCATATGGATATACAGGGGCATCCGCAGCAACATAATATGCTGCTGGCACTGGAAGAGCTGGATTACTTTGCCGGTGATGTCCGTATCCTGGGTAGCTATCCGGCCCACGATTACCGCGCCTGATGACAGGCATCCGGATCGCGGGGCTGATCAGCTGATAAAACCCGCCGTATTACCACCGCCTGACACGGATTTAACCTTATGCTGCGGTCACTGAATGTGGCTGCCTGAGGCTGGTTATTTAAATCGATCATATATTCATTGCTTAATTCTGCTCTGTCCGGCAAAGGGAGCAGGCTGGCGCCTTGTGGCCGGGCGGAAAAATTGAGCAGAATTATCAGGTGTTCATCCTCATAACAGCGCTCATACGCCAGAATATCGGACGCTGATGGCAGTAAGCGCTGGCTTCCCCGGCGCAGCGCCGGGCTCGCTTTACGGTAATGAATTAACGTCCGGTACCAGTTCAGCAGACTGTCAGGCTGGTTCTGCTGGTATGCCACACTGTGTTGTTGCTGTGGTTCATTCGGTAGCCAGGCAGCGGCCGGTGAAAAGTCCTGCGGGTGGCCAGACCACATCATCGGCCGGCGACAGCCATCGCGGCCCGGATGCAATGGCCAGTAGCGTAATCCTACCGGATCCTGCATGCGCTGTTTGGGCACCCGCTGTTCAGGCATACCGGTTTCTTCTCCGTAATATAAAAATGGCGTGCCACGCAGAGTCAGCAGTAATGTGGCGAGCAGTTTCATGCGCAGGGCCTGATGGCGGCCTTTATAGCGCCCGCTGTGACGCATAAAATCGTGGTTGGAGAGCGTGTAGTTGGGCCAGTTGTCTGGCCCTAATAAGGTTTCCCAACGCTGAATCACCGCACGGAAAGCGGCTGCCGAAAAAGGCTGGTGAAAAAAATCGAAATTAAACGCCAGGTGCAGTTCGTCATTATCGCCATAATAACTGGCGGGCAGGGCGCTGAGTGTTTTTTGCTGCTGCATAATTTCACCGACCATCATCCGCCGTGGCCAGCGGTCAACCCATTGCCGCAGTTCCTGCAGCAGCGGATGCATCTCCGCCTGATCACGATCGTAGAGGTGATTCTGACGGTCATACGGACGGCCAATACGAAACCAGTCCACCGGGTTGCTGCGCAGCCGGGCATCTTTATAAAACAGATTAATCACGTCGAGGCGGAAACCATCCACGCCTTTATTCAGCCAGAAAGCCATGATGTCTTTAACCGCCTGTTTCACCGCCGGGTGGCGCCAGTTCAGATCCGGCTGCTGAGGCAGAAAAGAATGAAAATACCAGGCATCCCTCTGTGGCTGGTAGGTCCAGCCTTTGCCGCCCAGACAGCCCAGCCAGTTGTTCGGCGGCTCACTGCCTTCATGCCAGATGTACCAGCCGGCTTTGTCGGAGCTGGCATCACAGGAGGCCTGAAACCAGGGATGCTGATCGGATGTGTGGTTGACCACCAGATCGAGAATAATGCGGATATTGCGTTGGTGTGCCTGTGCAATCAGCTGGTCAAAATCGTCCATGGTGCCGAATACCGGATCAATGGCACAGTAGTCGCTGATATCGTAGCCAAAGTCGCACATCGGCGAGGGGTAAAATGGCGACAGCCAGACAGCGTCGATGCCGAGCGATTGACTGGTGCCATCGTTAAGATAATCGAGGCGCTGAATCAGGCCGCGCAGATCACCGATACCATCGTTATTACTGTCCTGAAAACTGCGCGGATAGACCTGATAAACAACGCCTTCTTTCCACCACATGCTCCGGCTCCGCGGCTGATTTCCTGAGGTGGAATTATCAGCGCCGGCGTGTGACAGTTTCGTGAATCAGTGCGGATCAGTACGCAGCTTTTACAACCACTTTTCCAGTGTACTGAGCAGGGTATCGCGCCTTACCGGTTTGGCAATAAAATCATCAAAGCCAGCCTCTTTGGCTTTATGCTGGTATTCCGGTAATACATGGGCGGTTAATGCCAGTATCGGGCATTCCGGAAAGTCATCGCTGTCACGAATACAGCGGGTGGCTTCAAAACCGTCCATAACCGGCATTTCACAGTCCATCAGAATCAGGTCCGGTCTGTGTTGTTCTGAATGCCAGGCATGAACGACGGCCTGACCATCATTAAATATCAGGCACGGATAGCCCAGATGACGGAGCATGCCGGTAATAACTTTCTGATTGACCAGATTATCTTCTGCCACCCAGATTAACAGCGACTCTTTTGCCGACGCTGACACTGTTAACGCCGGCTGTTCGCTGGTTATGGGGAAAGCCGGCGTTTCGCTGTTCAGCTCAGGTGCGAACAGACGGTTGAACAGACACAGAGTATTCAGCGGGCGCGTTACGATTTCTGTATTGGGCGGATGCGGTATTTCAGTATCCTGAATACACAGGGTTCTGGTTGCTGCTGCGACGGGCAGAGTATCCGTAATAATCAGATCGGGCGCTGATGAGTGTTGTGCGGTAATGCATTCATGCCCCAGACTGGTTAAAAACTGCCTGGTCACCTGCGCTTCATCATCGTGACTCAGCTGAACCTGCACCTTAAGAGCCGGTTGTTGGCCGGCCGTTAAGGCTCCGCTGGCACGGATATTTTTCAGGGTCAGACAGAACTCTGTGCCTTCTTCCGGTTCACTGTTTACGCTGATATCGCCACCCAGCAATATGGCCAGTTTTTTACTGATGCTGAGACCCAGCCCGGTGCCGCCGTAATTGCGCGATGTGGATGCGTCGGCCTGACTGAAATGTTCAAACAAACGGGTTTTAAATTCTTCCGCAATGCCGATACCTGTGTCTTTTACACAGATATTCACCGAGTCGGCACTGGTTTTAACGGTCAGCAGTACATAGCCACTATCGGTAAATTTAACCGCGTTGCTCAGCAGGTTGCTGATAATCTGCCGTAAACGGGTGGAGTCAGAGTGAATGTAGCGATACAGGGGAAGCTCTGCATTAACGATTAAACGCAGGCCTTTTTCCCGCGCCTGACGGGCGTACAGATTCACGCAGTCACGGATCAGGGCATGCAGATCAATATCACGCAGCTCCAGCTGCAGCTTACCGGAATTCATTTTCGATAAATCGAGAATATCATTGACAATGGTCAGCAGGGATTCACCGGAACTGTTAATGGTTTCTACATAGCGTTGCTGCTGTTGATCCAGACGGGTATCACGCAATAGTTGCAACATCCCCAGAACACCGTTCAATGGGGTACGGATTTCGTGACTCATGGTGGCCAGAAACGCTGATTTGGCTTCGTTTTCCGCTTCTGTTTTCTGACGTTTGATTTCCGATTCCTGCATCAGAAAACGCGCTTTGATGGAATCGCGCTGAGCTTCCAGTAAGCGTTTTTCGGTTTTCATATTTTCCAGCTTGGCTTCATGAAAACGCAATGCAATCCCGAGGCTGTGGGCGGTGACCATAACCAGGGAGCCAATATGGGCGGAATAATTGATCAGAGGTGTCAGCTCGACCAGCCCCTGTTTGGCCAGTGAGTGAAAAAAGACCCCCATCAGAATGCTGGTCCAGCCGGTGATATAAAGAATATTGGACGGAGAGGGGCGCAGCAGCACAATAATAACGCCGATCAGCAGCGTTGACAGGGTGGCGAATAATGCCTGAAAAATAACCGACTCAATGGCCAGCTGGTGTGGCAGTACCAGCGTACCCAGCAACGCGATGGCTGACAGCAGAATGGTCAGAATACTGAGACGGGATAACCAGATCTGCTTTTTCAGATCGGCGTAAAGAAAATACCGCGCGAACAGGCAGGCAAACAGACCGGACGCTGATGCCGATACATTAATCATCCGTTCCTGCAGCCATAATGAATCGTTAAACAGGTATTGGTAACCAATGCCACTCAGGGAAATAAAAAACACCAGATAGGTCAGCACATGGCCAACAAAAGCGAGCGCGTAAGCTTCGCGGGTGGTGACATAAATAAATGAGTTATACAGCACCACCGACACCAGCAGACCGATAAAAGCACCGATCACTATGTACTCATTGGTGGCCTGATGGTGGTACGTCTCATCGTGCCAGAAGTAGAGAGGAAACTGCATGCTGCCCCCGGTGGCCACCCGGAAATACAGGCGGTATTGCCCCGGCTGCAGTGGTGGCAGGGGCGTAGCGAACTCGCGCAGCTTCAGCGGCCGGTCAGCAAACGGCAGGGTGTCGCCCATACGGGTATGAAATACCACCTGGTCGTTGCGCAGCAGATAAAGATCAATGGTGTCCAGCAGAGGCAGTGCAATATTGGCCAGCAGGTCATTGGTGGGCTCGCGCACATCCAGGGTTAAGCGGAACCAGACCGGATAATGGCGCAGACCATAATTGGGAATGCCTGAGGTGGACGTCTGCCAGTCGACATCATCCGCCGGCAGTTGTGTGTCGTCCGGGCGGGAACGGGATTCTTTATAAACATCCAGATAATGGCCCAGGGGTTGTCCCTGAGGCATAACACCGTCGCCAATGGGTAACGCCGGTGCCGCCCCGGCGGGCAGCACTGAGAATAACAACCACAGCAGCCCGGCCAGCAGGCTGAGACGCTTACTCCTGGTTGTCATAGTGTCCCCTCCGCTGCTGCAGGCGATATTCGCCGGGCGTCAGGCCGATCCACTTGCGGAAGGCGCGGTGGAAGGTGCTGGTTTCGGTATAACCGAGATAATCAGCAATTTCGCGGATGCTGCTGTCCTGCCGTGCCAGACGCAGGCTGGCTTCCTGCAGGCGGCATTCGTCTTTCAGTTTCTGAAACGAGGTCTGTTCTTCGTGCAGGCGGCGGCGCAGCGTGGCACCGGAAATCCCCAGCAATGCTGCACTGGTCGCCAGGTCCGGCAATTCAGCAATATCATAACGGCGGAACAGCTGGCGTATACGGCCGGTGGTGCTCTCGTGCGGGGTTGGCCGGGCGAGCAGATCCGCCGGCGAATGGCGTAAAAACGCCCGTAACGACGCCGGTGTCTGGCTGACCGGCAGGGCCAGACAGGTGCGGGGGATAAGCAGGTAAGTGGCGGTCTGGTTAAACCGCACCGGGGTGGCGAACAGGTCCTGATACAGCGCCGCGTGAGGGGGCGCAGGGTAAGCACAGCCCACGGATAACAGCGGAATACCCTGACCGACCAGCCAGCTGCTGAGACGATGCCAGATCACCAGCAGGGATTCACTGAGGAAATGATCCGGGTCGAGTTCGCTGTGCATCTGCAGCTCGATACGGGTGGTCTGGCCGTCCTGGCTGATCTCTATGCCAGGTACGCCGTTAAACAACTGATAAAACCGGCGGCCGCGATGCAGGGCGTGTCCCAGCGTGGAACAGCTGATAATGGCTTTGCACATCATCGCAAAGGTTCCGTAATGGCTGGGCGTGGGATACAGGCCCATCAGTTCGTCATTGGTCAGCCGCCAGAAACTGTCCATCAGGCGGGTGTAGTCTGTGGCGGTCAGCGTTGCGTCCGGGTCGGCAAGGCAATCCGCCACCAGTCCGGCGTGGCTGAGCAGCTGTGCCGGGCTGTAGCCGAGACGCTGCAGGCCTTTCAGCGGTGCATCAATAAAGGGACGCGGAATCGGATGGTCAGCCATGCTGCACCTTGCTCTCTGCCTGTTGATCGACTGGTCAGAAAGCAGTTTGGCCTGAAAGCTCGTGCAGAGCAAACTGTCTGAGCATATTGGCTAGGGCTGATGAATGCATATCCGGTTGCCACCCTCCTGGCGAGCCTGCATCAGGGCGGTTTCTGCGGCCTGAATCCAGGCAGCGCTGTCACTGAAATCCTGCTGGAAGCGGGCGATGCCGAGACTCAGAGTACAGCTGACACCGGCCGGTAAGCCGGACTGATTAACCACGGAAGAAAGCTCGTGAATGCGTTGGGCAAACACGCCGGCTTCCTCTTCGTCGGTGTCGACCAGCAAGGCCGCAAAGGTTTCACCATCATAACGACACACCTGATCCGTGCGGCGCAGAGTCTGCAGCAGGCCGTCAGCTAAGGTTTTCAGAAGGTGATCGCCGGCCGGGTGACCATGCAGTACGTTGATCTGGCGGAAATCATCGATTTCAAACAGCACCAGCGTGCTGGGGTGTACCGAACGCTGACAGCGCGCGTATTCCCGGGTGGCTTCCTGCAGCCAGTATGGCCGGTTAAGCAGGCCGGTTAACAGATCGGTACGGTTGCGCTCTGTCAGTGACTGCAGGGCGGTTTCGGCATCGGCCCGGCTGACCGCTATATCGGTGACGTCGTAAACGATGAGACAGATATGGTTGACCTGACGGTCGATGGACTGCAGCGGAATGATGCTGGTGTTCTGGTACATAACCGATGCCCGGCCAGTAATCGGACGGTAGTTTTTAAAGCGGAACAAATACGGCCGCTGCTCCCAGATGGTGAATGTCCGGGTTTTCAGCTCGAATACGGGTTCGGCTTTTTTGGTAAACCAGTCCTGTGGAATTTCAGGGAACAGAGAAAACAGGTTTTCGCCGCGGGCGACCTGAGGGCTGAGGCCACTGTGGCTTTCCATAAAGCCGTTCCATAACTGAATATCATACTGGCGGTCCAGCACCACCAGACCGACGTCGATATTCTGCAGAATGTCCATCAGCCAGTGGATATCACCTAACTCTATATTTGCATCACTCATGGCTTGGCCTAGTCCAGCAGGTAGTTAATTTTGTCGTTCAGTTTGATGACCGAATCTTCGGTAAACAGCAGCAACAGGTCACAGTCAATATTGACGTGTTCCAGGGTATAGTGAATTTCGATGGCGAGGGTTTTCGTCCATTGGTGATTGCCCGGTTTCAGCAGGTCTTCAACTTTGCAGTGCTGACCGAGAATTACCGGATGCCCCTGATTAAAATGAATTTCCAGCTGTTCTCCGATGCCCTGAATGCAGGCCCCGATCAGCAATGAACTGACATCCATCAGCAATTCCATTTCTGCAAAGCGGTCCAGTTCGCCCGGATAGTTCATCAGCGTTGAGAGGTCATGAAAACTGGTGTCGTTAAACAACAGCAGGGCCTCGCCGGCGATTCCGGAACCTATAAAGCCCTGGCAGACAGCCGACATGGCAGATTCGTCTTCGACTTCCTGAATCGCCATACGCAGATCATTGGCTTCAATCAGATTGACCTTGGGAATGGGTAACACCACATAGGCATCCAGCAAACGGGCCAGCCGGTCGGCGGCCTGGCCCATGGCAACGTTGGTGAGTTCCTGATAACAATCACGCTGGTCTTCATTCAGGTCGACGACGGGCTGAGTCTGAGTATTCATATCAGCCTCCCGCCATAATGCCGTATTCGCTGAGGATGGCCCGGGCCTTGTCAGCGTCAATCGGTTTTTTGATAAAAGCCATGGCCCCCAGTGCTTTCACCCGTTCCTGGGCGTCGGGCTGAATATCGCCGGAAACCACAATCACCATCGCCGGCAGGTCGTCACGGCGGATGGTCTCCAGCACACCGTAGCCGTCGAGGTTAGGCATGGTAAGGTCGAGAAAAACCACTTCCCCTTTGCCGGCCCGGATGGCTTCCAGTCCCTCAATGCCGTCAGCGGCAAAGTGAACTTCGACATCCCATTCCGGGGGGATTGCCCGCGCCATCTGTTTGCGGGCGAAACTTGAGTCGTCGCAGATTAAAATGTTGGTAGCCATAACCTAACTTCGGAAGAGTGAAAAACCGGTAATGACTCTAAGTAGTAGTTGGCGGCGGGCTATTGAGCAAATTATTGGAACCCGGCCGGCGTCTGCTTCTGCGGCCGGGGAGGGTGTCAGCGTTTATCGTAAACGGCGACTAACTGCCGGCTGAGGGTCAGCAAAGTACCATCCGGGGCACAAATCCGGGCTTCGGTATGGCCATAGCCATCGTGGGCCTGACGGATTTCCGCTTCATACCAGAGCCAGTCACCGGCCTCCAGCGGCTGTGGCAGGGCCGCCGGCGAGCGGATGATTTCCAGGTTCCAGCTGATCGAAGCACAGGGACCAAAGGATTTCATTTTCTGCAGCAGGGTGGGCGGCCAGGCGTCGATTAAGGCCACCATATGCGGATCGCTCATGGGGCCGCTGGTGTCGCTGAAACGCATCCAGCCCTTAAGGTGATTGTGTGGGCTGTTGGTAAACGGCAGGCCACCACCGCAGTAGCGGAAGTCAATGTGCTGAGTGAAATCCGGTGTCAGACCTTTGATAAACGGCAGCGCCTGCCCGGACCCGGCTTGCGGTAAATCGCCCGCTGGGCTGTCAACGAGGATATCCGTCGCCCGCGGGTTACCGTAACAGGCGCTGATGCGCGTACACAGCTGATCATTCTGAATAACATCGCCCTGAATATGGCTGACCGAATTGCCGGCACGCAGCATCTGATCAGATAAGGTAAAAGGCGTGGCGGTCTGCAAGGGGCCGCAGAAATTAACCGCCAGAGAACGCAGGCTGCCAGCGGTGATCTGTTGCTGACAGCGCGCCAGAGATAAGGCGGCGGACAAGCCACCAAAGGTGGTGCGGCCCTGTCCCCAGCTGGGGTCGATTTGCAGACTGTCTGAGCCCGTGGCCTGTTCAAGGTAATGGTTGAAACTCATAGGCGTCCCTGCGATTGGATCGTCGTTGGCGGAATGTCAGGTAAAAAGGAGTAACATAACACGCAACGCCAGGTAGTTCTTGAGTTATCAGCGCAGGCAGGTAACCTCTGGTGAGCTTAAATATCAATTGCTGGTGGCGAAGACGTCATTGTTAATTCTCTGTTATCCGGTATAACGGACGTCCGCGTTAACCGCAGCGTTTGCTGGCCGGCCCTGGTGGGCACACTGTGGCGGCTGCCTGAGCAGGCTTCGATAGTCCGTTCAGCCCCGGGCGTCAGTCAGACAGTACTGCGAGATTCAAAGAGTTTATTCAGACATGAGCTTATCCGTAAAAACCCGTGCAGAACGTTTTGTATCGACGCTGCGCCATTGTCAGATTCTGGGGCTGACTGTTGAGCATGCGGCCGAAGAGACACTGGTGATGCGTCTGCCATACAGTCAGTCTATCGTGGGTAATCCGCTGACCGGGGTGGTTCATGGCGGCAGCCTGACCACCCTGATGGACACCGCCTGCGGAACCGCGGTGTTTGCCGTACTGCCCGGCTTCGAACTGTGTCCGACGCTGGATCTGCGCATGGACTACATGAAGGCCGCGACGCCTGACCGTGACCTGCTGGCAGAAGCCAGAGTCGTGCGGGTGGCCAGCAGCGTGGTGTTTACTCAGTGCGATGTCTATCAGGATACTGACGGCAGTGAACGTGATCTGGTGGCGCGCTGCTCAGCGACCTTTATGCGTATTGGTCAGGATATGACGCCGGCGGATTTCCGCGCCCGCATTGAAGAAGGCATGACAGCGCCGGAGAGTGAGCAATGAGTTTTGAACAACGCCTCAGGGCGGCACAGCAGAGTGGTGATTTTGAACCTCTTATCGCTGATATTCCTTATGCCAGACTGATTGGCCTGCAGCTGCAGCGTTTCGGTAAGGATGTATTATTCTGTCTGCCGAAAAATGAGGACAACATCGGCAACCCGATTCTGCCGGCCATTCATGGCGGAGTGATCGGCGGTTTTATGGAACTGTCAGCCTCGCTGCAGCTGATGATGAATATGGATACTGCGGCCATCCCTAAGATGATCGACTTTTCACTGGATTACCTGCGCGCCGGACGCCATCAGGATACCTTTGCTGAGTGTCAGGTGTGGCGTCAGGGGTCGCGGGTCGCCAACGTCGCCATCACCGCCTGGCAGACCGAACGGATCAGCCCTATTGCCACCGCCCGGGCGCATTTCCTGCTGAAACCCTGACGTTTTGTCGCGGGTTTTATACCGTTATCTTTTTGGTCTTCCCTGCAGAGGGGATGGTGCCATGCGGCGGATGTGTGGGCGGAGCCGCCCGGCGGCGTGCTGCATTAAGCTGTCGGTCTTAAATCCTGCCTTAAACCCTTGAAATGTATTTCCCCGGCCCCATCTCTGGAAACTGCTGAATAAGTTTGGTCCGTTGACAGGAGAAGAAAAAAGATGACTGCAGCCAGCAAGGAAACCCTGGGGTTTAAAACAGAAGTCAAGCAACTGCTGCATCTGATGATCCATTCTTTGTATTCCAACAAAGAGATTTTTTTACGCGAACTGATTTCAAACGCGTCAGATGCCTGCGATAAACTGCGTTTTGAAGCGCTTCAGAATGATGGCCTGTATGAAGGTGACAGCGATCTGAGCGTTCATATCGATTTCGACACTGACGCCGCAACTGTGGTCGTGGAAGACAATGGTATTGGCATGAGCCGTGAAGAGGTGATCAATCATCTGGGCACCATCGCCAAATCCGGTACCGCAGAATTCCTCAGTAAGCTGAGCGGTGATCAGCAGAAAGATTCACAGCTGATCGGTCAGTTCGGGGTCGGCTTTTATTCGGCGTTTATTGTTGCGGATAAAGTAACGGTAGAAACCCGTCGTGCCGGTCAGGATGCATCTGACGGTACCCGCTGGGAGTCTGCCGGGGAAGGGGAATTCACCCTGGAAACCGTCGATAAACCGACGCACGGCACCCGCATTACCCTGCACCTGAAAGAAGGGGAAGAAGAATTTGCGGATAACTTCCGTCTGCGTTCGCTGATTAAGAAATATTCCGACCACATCGCTGTGCCTGTATACCTGCCGCAGGAAGTCAGCTCAGACGATGAAGACGGTGAAAAGAAAAAGATTCCGGAAGCAGTTAACGAAGCGAAAGCGCTCTGGACACGTCCGAAAAACGAACTGACGGACGAAGAATACAAAGAGTTTTATAAACACGTCTCTCACGACTGGAATGATCCGCTGCTGTGGATGCACAACAAAGTCGAAGGCAAACTGGATTATACCAGCCTGCTGTATATCCCATCCAAAGCGCCATTTGATATCTGGAACCGGGAAGCCACCCGGGGCCTGAAACTGTACGTACAGCGCGTCTTTATTATGGACGATGCCGAGCAGTTCCTGCCGCTTTATCTGCGCTTTGTTAAAGGTGTGCTGGATTCCAATGATCTGTCACTGAACGTGTCGCGCGAGATTCTGCAGAAAGATAAGCAGGTCGACAGCCTGCGCAGTGCACTGGTCAAACGTGTACTGGATTCGCTGGAAAAAATGGCCAAAAACGATCCGGAAAAATACCAGGCGTTCTGGGAAGAATTCGGTGATGTGCTGAAAGAAGGCCCGGCGGAAGATTTCAGCAATAAAGAAAAAATCGCCAGACTGTTCCGCTTTGCCACCACCAAAAGTGATGGTGAAAAGCAGACGGTCAGCCTGGAAGATTATCTGGCCCGTATGCGCGAAGGGCAGAGCAAAATCTATTACATCACAGGCGATAACTATGCAGCCGTGGCGGCCAGCCCGCATCTGGAATACTTCCGTACCAAAGGCGTTGAGGTGCTGTTGCTGACTGACCGTGTGGATGAGTGGATGGTTGGCCACCTGACAGACTTTGACGGCAAAGTCTTCCAGGACGTTACCAAAGGCGAACTGGATCTGGATGAGCTGGCGGATGAATCCGAAAAAGAACAGCAGAAAGATCTGGAAGAAAGCCATAAAGACCTGGTTGAACGGGTTCAGAAAGCGCTGGAAGGGGATGTCAAAAACGTCCGTGTAACCGCGCGTCTGACCGATTCCCCGGCCTGTCTGGTGGTGGGCCAATACGACATGGGCGGTCATATGCGCCGTCTGATGGAAGCCGCCGGTCAACCTGTCCCTGAACCGGATACTGCGCTGGAAATTAACCCGACCCATCCGCTGATCGAGCGTCTTGATAAAGAGCAGGACGAAGAACGCTTCAGTGAACTGGCCAGCCTTATTTTTGCGCAGGCGCAGTTAGCGGAAGGCAGTCAGCTGAAAGAACCCGGGCAGTATGTCTCCCGTATGAACAAACTGTTGCTGGATCTGATGAGCTGATCCCCGCGCTTTGTTGTCACAGTACGGCGGCTCAGGTTTTACCTGTGCCGCCGTACTGTTATTATCAGCAGCCAACCGGAGTGGCGTTTTGGTTAAAAAACTCCGCAGAAATAATTAATTGGGGAATTTTATGAATAAATTCAGCGCTGCTTTGCTGAGTGCAACGGCTGTCCTGGCCATGGCACCGGCAGCGAATGCCGGCGGTTCTCTGGACATCAGTCTGTCAGATGACGTTGCGCGTCTTGGTTATGATGCCACCCAGATGGGCAGTGGCCTGCACGTCAGTCTGGCGGGCCTGTACGACGATGATAAAGGTGAGATGCTGTCCGCCGGACTGCATGTGGTGGACGTCCGTCCGTCAACCAGTAACCTGTACATCGGGGTGGGGGCAAAACTCTTTGCTTATTCCACTGACCGTTCAGATCGTTACGACGATTACAGCGGTCTGGCTTTGGGTGTGGGTGGTTTCTTCCGTTACAGTTTTGCCAGCGCGCCGGATGTCAGTCTGGCAGGGCACGCGTATTATGCGCCACCGGTTATTTCATTTGCCGACACGGACAATATGATCGTATCTGATCTGCGCCTGCAATTTTCACTGCTGCCGACCGCACGTGTGTATGCAGGTTATCGCTATAACGGCATTCGTCTGGAAGACGTTGATAACCGCTATAAACTGGGCGATGGTGCCCACCTTGGCCTGACAATCGATTTCTGATTGCGGCCGCTTCTGAGAGCCACGTATGAGTCAATGGATCGGGTTTACTAACAAAAAACTCTACCAGTGCCGGTTGCTGCTGGCGGAGTATGCACAGTGTGATGACCCGTCACTGGCGGACGCACTGGAAGAAGGTGGACTGTATCAGTTGCACGATGCGTGGTTATCTTACCTGCAGGAACTGGGCGATATGGTGGCCTTCCGTGAACCTGTGTCGTCGCTGCAGGATCTGCTGCAGCGCGTCAGTCTGGTCACGGGTGAAATGCGCGAGCTGACCCAGCTGGCGGATGACCCCTTCTCCTGGCTGAGTCAGATGCTGAAGGCTGTCGCTGCCCTGCGTCAGCCGTCCGCTGTGCGTCCTGCTCAGTCGTCAGATGCACAGAGTATTGCTCTCACCGCAGAGAGTACGGAATCTCCGGTCGTACGCTGGTGGGCCGCGATGACGGCGCTGATCGATGTTCAGCGGGAAAATCGTCAGGAAAGCTGATATTCCTGCTGTTCTAACAGTTATCTTTTTATTCCCAAGTGTTCTTTTTAACGGCGCAGCCTTCGGGCATTTCATGTGATACACTCGCGCGCCCAGTTTTGAGAGGCGGATATGGCACGCTTTTTTGAGATCGTAGAACTTTCCAACGGTGATATTGTATTACGCCGTTCCGATGATGCAGACGCGGATGCGCTGGTTTCCATTCATTTTTCTGAGGATGCCAAAGCCAGCCTGCAGGCCCATCATATGGATGTTGCACGGGTGATGCTGGAGGCGGGTGTGCGCAAGGTTGGTGAGCTGTCCGGCATGGAGGTCGAACAGGATGACTTCGATGCCCCGGAGCATGAGCAGCGTCTGCATTGATCGGGTAGATGGCATAAAAAAGCCCTGACCTGGTCAGGGCTTTTTTGTTTGCGGAGCGGCACAAAGCCGCACGGACATCAGCACTCGCGCTGTATGATCACCACGTGACTGCCGCTGCTTTTTGCCAGACGGCGGAGTTGCTGGCGTTCACTGCTGCTCAGCCGTCCCTGCCATTCCACAATCATATGGCTGTTGGCAGCGATCAGTACCTTGCTGCACAGTGCCAGCTGGGTGTCGTTACACAGATCTAAGTGGACAACCGGGGCATGGCTGAGTCCGATACTGGCGAGCCAGTGTTTGTTCATCGGGCGGTGAGGGCTCAGCCACATCAGCCAGCGCTCAGCAGAACTGCACTGCGCCAGCATCGGCAGCAGCTGCAAGGGCTGGATAGCGCCTTCTTCGCTGACAATGACTTCCGTCAGACTGCCGGATGGTTGCCCGGCCGGGCGGAATGCGGGCGCAAACGCGTGCTGCGGCTGACTGCTCAGAGACAGGCCGGGCTCCTCCATTCCAAGTGCTAACTGACGCATAACTAACCCCCTGATGAAACGTTAAATGGCTGTTCAGTGGCGGCGGATGACGCCGACATAGAGGCCTTCAATGGCGAACTCACGTTCACGGAGATCGACTTCGATTGGCTGGTAGTCTTCATTTTCCGGATGCAGTAACACCTGAGAGCGCTTTTTCTCATAGCGCTTAACCGTTACTTCGTTATCAACCCGGGCCACCACCACTTCGCCATTACGTGCGGTTTCAGCCTTATGTACGGCGATGTAATCGCCATCGTAAATGCCAATGTCTTTCATACTGTCGCCGTGAACTTCCAGCAGGTAGTCCGCCTGAGGGCGGAAAAAACTCGGCGGAATTTCGCAGTAATCTTCAATATGCTCCTGCGCCAGGATGGGTTCACCAGCGGCGACCCGGCCGACAATCGGCAGCCCGGGCAGTTGTTCTTCAACGATGCGCAGGCCACGTGATGCTCCGGGCATGATTTCAATCGCGCCTTTGCGGGCCAGTGCTTTGAGGTGCTCTTCGGCGGCGTTCGGTGATTTAAAACCGAGTTCGGCGGCGATTTCAGCGCGGGTTGGCGGAAAACCGGTTTCCTCCAGTGATGAGCGGATGAAATCCAGTACCTGTTGCTGACGTGCTGTGAGCTTAATCATGATGCCTGTCCAGTCTGTTGATCCATACAGTAGGTGTAAAGATATACAGTATTTTATCCAGTGTAAACACCTTTGTTGGTTTTCCGTGGCGGGCATTGGTAAGACTGACAGGAAGAATCGGGCCGTATTACTGCTGACGGTAGCCTCCGCTATTGCCTAATTTTTGTTTTAAACGTATGTTTGAAACAGGTGTTTTGATGCTCTCCAATGGCGGGGAGGAATGTGTGGATCAGCGGAATTTATGGCACAGAAAGATACGGTTAAAAGTATTCTCAATGCAGCGGAGGAATTGTTCTCAGAACGGGGCTTTGCCGAGACGTCGCTGCGCAATATTACCACTAAAGCCGGCGTTAATCTGGCGGCCGTGAATTATCACTTCGGTTCCAAGAAAGAACTGATCCAGGCAGTATTTGCCCGTTTCCTCGGACCTTTCTGTGAGAGTCTGGAAGAACGTCTGGCTGAGATGGAAGCCGGTCTGCCGCAGCGCGTTCCTGAGATGGAGGAGCTGCTGATGCTGCTGTCGCAGACAGCACTGCTTTCCGGGCACAACAACAGCCCGCGCCGGCTGGGGATTTTTATGCGTCTGCTGGGGCTGGCTTATACACAGGGGCAGGGGCACCTGCGTCGTTTTCTGCAGAATGAATATGGCCGTGTATTCAACACTTATATGAAACTGGTGACGGCAGCAACGCCGGCCTTATCGGAAGAAGAACGCTTCTGGCGTATTCATTTTATGCTGGGGGCTACCGTCTTTACATTATCCGGCGCCGATTCGCTCAGTGCTATGGCAGAATACGATATTGGTAAAGGTTCGGATATTGCGCAGGTCGTTGATAAATTGGTACCTTTCCTCGCGGCTGGTGTCAGCGCGCCTCACCGATAAGCGCGCCCTGTCGTTACGGGCAGTAACGGGCACCGGCCAGTCTTTCAGCCAGATGGAACGCCAGTATGACCCAAGCTCATCCCATGCCTGCGGGCGTGGCCGATCTGCCCGCTGATCTGATTGAAATCTCCATCGCCGATCAGTTACTGCGTTATTCTGCCGGTGGTGTGTGCTATCAGTACCCGGTTTCCACCGCCCTGAACGGCGCCGGAGAAGAGCAGGGCAGTGGCAAAACGCCACGTGGCTGGCATCGCATACGGGCCTGTATCGGCCGCGGGCAGCCAGTGAACACCGTATTTGTCGGCCGCCGTGCCACAGGAGAGATATACTCCCCGCAACTGGCACAGCAGTATCCCCGTCGCGACTGGATACTGAGCCGTATTCTGTGGCTGCAGGGGCTGGAAATCGGCCGCAATCGCCTTGGCCTGGTCGATTCTATGCGCCGCTATATTTATATCCACGGCACGCCGGATTCAGAACCTATGGGGGAACCGCTTTCCCATGGCTGTGTGCGCATGCGCAATGACCATGTCTGTGAGCTGGCGGAGCGTGTGGCGGCCGGGACCCGGGTGTGGATTCAGGAAGGTACCTTCGCGAGGATTCCATGCCGCAACCTTTGAACAGCCCGTTAAACCGCGCAGGCGTCATCGCTGATATTACAGGCCCTGTGCTGACAGACGCCGACCGTGATTTTATCGCTCAGCCGGAACTGTCCGGCCTGATTTTCTTTGCCCGTCATTACGAAAGTCCGGCACAACTTAAACAATTGTGTGCGGATATCCGTGCACAGCGCCCGGATCTGCTGTTGTGTGTGGATCAGGAAGGCGGCCGGGTGCAGCGCTTCCGCGATGGTTTTACTGCGTTGCCGCCCATGATGACGCTTGAGAATCTGTTGCACGAGGATGAAGCTGCCGCCATTGAGCTGGCGACGGAACTTGGCTGGCTGATGGCCTGGGAGGTCCGCTGTCAGGGGGTGCATCTGAGTTTTGCACCGGTTCTGGATATTGAGCGCGATGTGTCCCGGGTGATCGGCGACCGCGCCTTTGGCCATTCGGCCGGGACGGTGATCACTCTGGCCACCGCTTTTGTGCAGGGGATGGCCCAGGCCGGTATGGCGGCAGTGGGCAAGCATTTTCCCGGTCATGGTGCGGTGGTAGCGGACTCGCATAAAGATCTGCCCGTGGATGAACGTTCCCGGGGCGCGCTGGAATACGATATGCAGCCGTTTCAGCAGCTGATGGCACAGGGCTTACTGGCCGGTATTATGCCGGCGCATGTGGTGTATCCGGCGCTGGACCCGCTTCATACCGCGGGTTTCTCGCGCCTCTGGTTACAGGATATTCTGCGTGACGGGCTCGGCTTTCAGGGCGTCATCTTCAGTGATGATCTGACCATGGCCGGTGCTGCCAGTGTGGGCAGTTATGGCCAGCGGGCGCAGGCGGCAATGGACGCCGGCGCCGATGCACTGGTGGTGTGCAATGATCCCGACGGGGCACAGCAGGTCGTGGAGCAGGTGCGCCAACAGTGCCATGAGCAGGGCTGGCAACACCTGGATCTGAGCGCTCTGCAGGGAAACCCGGATGCATTGCACACCGAGGCCAATCAGCAACGGGCGGACGCTGTCCGCCGTTTACTCAGCCGTTTTTAAGAAGTCAGAAATTATGTCATCACAACCAGTGGTCGCGATTATCGGCGGCACCGGACTGACCCAGCTCGAAGGTCCGCAGATCGCGGCGGCACATCATCTGGAAACCCCGCTGGGCAAGCCATCCGGCGTGGTGGAAGCCGGTGACTGGAACGGCTGTCAGGTGTTGTTTCTGGCCCGTCACGGGCATCCTCATGCGGTGCCGCCGCATAAGATTAACTACCGCGCTAATCTGCTGGCTTTGCAGGAGCTGGGGGCAACGGCCATTATTGCGGTGAATGCCGTGGGCGGGATTCATGCCGACATGGGGGCCGGTAAGATCTCGGTGCCGCATCAGCTGATCGATTACACCTGGGGTCGGGAAAGTACCTTTTTTGATGGCGAATTCCGCCCGCTTGATCATATTGATCTGACCCGACCTTACGATGAAACACTGCGCCAGCATCTGCTTGCCGCTGCTGCCCGTATCGGCCAGCCGGTACTGGATTACGGCGTTTACGGTGCCACCCAGGGGCCACGTCTGGAGACTGTTGCGGAGATTAACCGGATGGAGCGGGACGGCTGTGATCTGGTGGGCATGACAGGCATGCCGGAAGCGGCGCTGGCCCGGGAGCTGGCGATTCCTTACGCCAGCCTGTGTCTGGTGGTGAATCCGGCAGCCGGTCGCTCCGACGGAGAAATTACCATGGATGATATCCGCACAGTGCTGGCCGATGGCATGCAGCGCGTGCGTGATATTGTGGCGGCAACTCTGGCGGGAATGAAGGCCTGAACGGCCTCAGACCCGCATCAATCAGGCATCACTGTCTGTAGCGGATATATCGTCGGCCAGTGAACTGGCGTCTTCAACCGGGATCAGTTTGATCACAATCCCCAGCATCGGATGATCAATATAGTGCAGTTCGTTGCTGCGCATCCGGCGCGACTGTCTGACTTCCGCCGCACGTAACGGAGTTGGCTGGAGTTCAGCCGGACTGGCTGCAAAGGCGGGCCCGTTATCGCTCTGTGGCATGCCGGTACGGTAATCATCTTTGACTGAGTGGCTGTCCGGTAACGTCAGTGTGTTGAGTACCGGGTTCTCATCCAGTGAGTAATGCTGCACCACCAGGTCGGTATTGAGATGCAGATAGCGGCTGCGGTGCAGTGTAAAGCTGCCACTGATCTCAATGACCAGGTCGTCTTCATAGTGGATATTCACCGGGTGCACGACGGCTTTATCTTCTTCCTGAACCGGTTCAATCCAGGCCTGATGCCAGACCACCTGCATGTCGCTGCGGCTGTTTATCCTGGCTTCTGCCGACTGCAGAATATGATGTTTCAGGCGTGTAAAAGGCGCCGGCAGTTCTGCTGCCGGAATCTGTGGAAAGCTGAAACCGGCATACAGGGCAGAATGCAGCTGCCGGTACATGGCCGGCGCCTGCCACCAGCCGAAATCAGGCTGCGTCTGGTCGTCGTCATGGTAGCGGGAAGGCAGTGCATCGGCCCAGAGTTCGTGGTCGATATTGTCCTGATTTTCGTAGGCAACCAGCATCATTTCGACGCGGTACCAGGGCGCGGCCGAGGCAGCCGGCGCGGTCAGCAGACCACAGACAAGGAGGGCAGGCAGGCTGTGCAGAAGCTTCACAGGTTAGGGTCCTTCTGTAATTCGGTAATGACCTGGTCGATCTGATGGAAGCGCTGGTCGATACTGGACATGTTGAGGTTGAAACGCAAGGTGTGGCCGCCTTCCAGTTTGAATGTGTTGGGTTTGCTTTGTACCAGTTTGACCAGCACAAAGGGATTTATATTCGTTTCGGCGGCAAATTCAATGCGGCCACTGCTGTCCCCGGCATCCAGCTTGGCGATGCCCATGGGCGTGAGCTTCAGCTTCAGCGATGTCTGGCGGAACAGGTTTTTCACGGCATCCGGCAACAGGCCAAAACGGTCAATCATT
The DNA here is from genome assembly GCA_002314145.1 of Thalassolituus sp. UBA1087. Taxonomy (GTDB): domain Bacteria; phylum Pseudomonadota; class Gammaproteobacteria; order Pseudomonadales; family Oceanobacteraceae; genus Venatoribacter. The sequence continues at coordinate 52,872 of DCCG01000004.1, forward strand.
TCCACCTGCAGTTCTTTCAGCTCAGTATCATCCTTCGCACTGGCGATGCGCTTGTACAGCGTCAGGCGCGAATTCACATCCGGCAGATAGTCATCCGGGATCAGTGCCGGAATATGCAGATTCACTTCGGCTCCGGCCTGAATGGTCAGATCGTCCGATGGCGTCTTACCGGCTTTCATAGCGTTCACAGCCTGTTCCAGCATATCCATATACAGGGTGAAGCCGATGGTTTCTATCTGTCCGCTCTGTTCTTCGCCCAGCAGTTCACCCGCACCGCGGATTTCCAGATCGTGGGTGGCGAGCATAAAGCCGGCGCCCAGATCCTGCGAGGCGGAAATGGCCTCCAGCCGTTTTTCGGCGTCTTTGGTCAGGGATTTCGGCGGTGGCGTCAGCAGGTAGGCATAGGCCTGGTGATGCGAACGGCCGACCCGGCCACGCAGCTGATGCAGCTGCGCTAAACCAAATTTATCTGCACGGTCGATGATAATGGTATTGGCAGATGGAACGTCGATCCCTGTCTCAATAATGGTGGTACACACCAGGACGTTGAAGCGCTTGTGATAGAAATCACTCATGACCCGCTCCAGTTCACGTTCGGACATCTGGCCATGGGCGACAATCACCCGGGCTTCCGGGATGGCCTCAGCCAGATCGCGGGCTGTTTTTTCGATGCTTTTGACTTCGTTGTGCAGATAATACACCTGACCACCGCGCAGAATTTCACGCAGGATGGCTTCTTTCGCGGTGGCCTGATCATGCTGGCGCACAAAGGTTTTGACACTCAGGCGTTTCGCCGGTGGCGTGGCAATAATCGACAGATCCCGGATGCTGGCCATGGCCATATTTAAGGTCCGCGGAATCGGTGTGGCAGTCAGGGTCAGAATATCCACTTCCGCACGCAGGGCCTTGATACGCTCTTTCTGCTGCACGCCAAAGCGATGCTCTTCGTCGATGATCAGCAGGCCCAGATGGTCGAATTTGACATCTTTCTGCAGCAGCTTGTGGGTTCCGACGACGATATCCGTTTTACCATCCAGCATACGGTCCAGCGCCTGCTGGGTTTCTTTGGCGGAATTAAAGCGCGACAGGACATCCACCTTCACCGGCCACTCGGCGAAGCGGTCGGCAAAATTCTGATAATGCTGTTGCGCCAGCAGAGTGGTGGGCACCAGCACTGCAACCTGCTTGCCGCTCTGCACGGCCATAAAGGCGGCACGCATCGCCACTTCTGTTTTACCGAAGCCGACATCGCCACATACCAGGCGGTCCATCGGCCGGGGCGAGCACATATCGTCAATGACCGCATCAATGGCGGCCTGCTGGTCGGGGGTTTCTTCATAGGGGAAACTGGCGGTAAAGCGCAGGTAATCGTCATCCGGCTTATCAAAAGCAAAGCCTTTACGCGCTTCGCGGCGGGCGTAGATGTCCAGCAGCTCGGCGGCGCTGTCGCGGATTTTTTCGGCCGCTTTGCGTTTCGCCTGGGCCCATTTGTCGGTGCCCAGTTTACTGATCGGGGCGGCACCTTCCTCGCTGCCACCATAGCGTGAAATCAGGTGCAGGGCTGATACCGGTACATAGAGTTTGGCATTGCCCTGATATTCCAGTACCAGGAATTCATTGACTTCGCCGCCGGCATCCAGGGTCTGCAGGCCCATGTAACGGCCCACGCCATGATCCAGATGAACCACCGGAGATCCTTCCTGCAGCTCGGACAGATCACGGATCACCATATCCGGATTGGTTTTCTGCCGGTCGCGGCGGCGGGTCTGGCGGATACGCTGACCGAATAACTGGTTTTCGGTAATGATGGCGATGCCGTCTTCCGCCAGCAGTACGCTGTCATCCAGCGGGCCCACCAATAGCCCGGGCGAAGCCCCGCCATGACGGAATTCTGCCCAGTGGGCCAGCTCCTGCGGCCGCAGGCTGATGCGGCCCAGCAGTTCCCGCAGCGCTTCGCGGCGGCCGGCCGATTCGGCACAGAACAGAATCTTCAGTTGATTATTGTCCTGCAGCCAGTGCTGCAGGCGCTGCAGCGGTTGCTCCAGGCGCGAGTCAATACTGATATCCGGCAATGCGGCGGTGTGAAAGCTGACCGCACCGGCCCGTTCCGGCGGCGGCCCGGCCTGCCACTGAATACGCGGATAGTGATTCATGCCGGCGAACAGCTGATCGGTGGCGAGAAACAGCTCTGCCGGTGGCAGAATCGGGCGCAGCCGGTCGTAGCGCCGGCTTTCATAGCGTTGTTCGCTGTCTTTGCGGAATATTTCCGCCGCTTCTTCTGTGCGGCCATCGTGAACGATCAGGGTATTGGCGGGCAGGTGGTCAAACAGACTGCCCAGGGGTTCAGCAAAAAACAGCGGTAAGTAATATTCGATACCGGCTGGCGCGATGCCGCCACTGACATCGGTAAACACCGGGCAGGCTTTCGGGTCCTGATCAAAAAAATCGAACCAGCGTGACTTAAAAGTACGGATGGCCGAGGTATTCAGTGGAAATTCCCGCGCCGGCAGAATGCGGATGGTGCTGACTTTTTCCAGTGTGCGCTGGCTTTCCGGGTCGAAGGTACGCAGCGTTTCGATTTCATCATCGAACAGCTCAATACGGAACGGGGTGTCGTGTCCCATGGGGAAAATATCGACAATGGAACCACGTACCGCGAATTCGCCGTGTTCATACACAGTATCCACACAATGATAACCGGCCGATTCCAGCTGGATGCGGGTGTTGTCGACGTTGAAACTCTGACCCACATCCAGGGCGAAGGTCTGGCCCTGATAAAAGCTGGCCGGTGGCAGACGGTGCAGCAGGGTGGACACCGGCAGAATCAGAATGCCGTGGCGGATATCCTGCAGTTGACTCAGGGTGGCAATACGCTGGGAGACGATATCCTGGTGAGGGGAAAAGACATCGTAAGGCAGAATTTCCCAGTCGGGAAAATGCAGCACCGGCAGTTCCTGGGCGAAGAAACGGATTTCTTCTTCCAGCCGCAGAGCGTTGGCGGGATCGGCGGAAATAACCAGTGTTAATCCCGGATGGCCGGCGGCAGCACTGGCGATGGCCAGCGCCTGTGATGCACCAGTCAGGTTTCCCCAGAAGCGCCGCTCCGCGGCTTTGGTCGGGATTTCCGGGGAGAAAGGGCTGGTCATGCGGACTCCTGCTCTGCGTAGTATCAACAAGTAGTATCAAAAGGGCGCCAGTTTAGCCGAAGGACCGCCGCATAGAAACGCCTGCAGCGGAACACAGCGGCCCGCTGACGGGCGTGGCGGGCATTGAAAGGCGACCGTGCTTTGTTCAATTTGTTTGTGAAATGTCTGACATCTGGGCATAATATGCGCCCGAAATTTGCCCATTATTTTACTGAAAAAAACGGAAGGTGAACCCGTGAGCCAAGACATGCGCGAAGCCTGCTTGCAGGACTGGATGGACCGTGAAGCCATCGCTGAATCTATGATCCCGGTGATTGGTCAGCTGTACCGCCAAAAGAACATTGTGACTTCTATCTATGGTCGTCCGGTGATCAATCGCTCTGTGATTGAAATCCTGAAAGCGCACCGCTTTGTGCGTCACATGGAAAAGCAGGAGCTGTCGGTACATGACACTTTCCCTGTGCTGCAGGCACTGAGTGAAATGGACGTCTGCCGCGCCCACATCGATCTTGGCAAACTGGCGGTTAAATATCGTAATGAAGGCAATGGCCGCGATATGAAAGAATTCCTGGCGACCGAGCTGGCCGGTGTTGGCACTCAGTCCGGGGAAGACAATGAAAACCGTGATGTGGTGCTGTACGGTTTCGGCCGTATTGGCCGTCTGCTGGCGCGTATCCTGATTGAGAAAGCCGGTTCCGGTTCTCTGCGCCTGCGTGCGATTGTGGTACGTCGCGGTAAGGGCGATGACCTGGTCAAACGTGCTTCTCTGCTGCGTCGTGATTCTGTTCACGGTACTTTCCGTGGCACACTGACGGTAGACGCTGAAAACGAAGCCATCATCGCTAACGGTAATTACATTAAGATCATTTACGCCAACAACCCGGCGGAGATCGATTACACCGAATACGGCATCGACAATGCACTGGTCATTGATAACACCGGGGTGTGGCGTGATGACGCAGGTCTGTCACAGCATCTGCAAGCCAAAGGTACGGCGCGTGTATTGCTCACCGCACCGGGTAAGGGCGATCTGAAAAACATTGTGTATGGCATCAATAACGGTGACATTGATGAGTCGGATAAAATTCTGTCCGCGGCGTCCTGTACCACCAACGCCATTACACCGGTTCTGAAGGTGATGCACGACCAGTTCGGCATTGCCAATGGTCATGTTGAAACCGTGCATTCTTACACCAATGACCAGAACCTGATTGATAACTACCACAAGGGTGACCGTCGTGGCCGCAGCGCGCCGCTGAACATGGTGATCACTGAAACCGGTGCCGCGAAAGCCGTCGCCAAAGCTCTGCCGGAGCTGAAAGGTCTGCTCACCGGGAATGCCATCCGCGTACCGACACCGAACGTCTCCATGGCGATTCTGTCGCTCAATCTGAAGAAAGAAACCTCCGTTGAGGAAGTGAATAACTTCCTGCGCGAACAGTCTCTTCATTCAGCGGTACAAAAGCAGATCGACTGGGTGAATTCACCGGAAGTGGTCTCTACTGACTTTGTTGGCAACAGCCATGCCGGCATCGTCGATGCGCAGGCCACTATCGTTAATGGCAGCCATGTGAATCTGTATGTCTGGTACGACAACGAATATGGCTACAGCCGTCAGGTGGTGCGGATTGCCCAGCAGGTTTGCGGGGTCGAATATCCCACTTTTCCGAAAGTGAACTGAGATAAAAAACCGCTGCTGTGCAGCGGTTTTTTTTGCCCTGAAAAAGCCTGTCGTGTGCTTCTGTATAACTTGACTAAACTTTGCACAAAACAGGCAGAAACGGGGCGATAAGGCTTACCTGTATTAGGAATTGGTCGGAACTTCTGTGGATTAATCCGCAGCCGGTCATTATACTTAGCGCGATTTTTAACTTGGGAAATGGGTCCAAGTGCCTGTTTTCAGAACAAAAAGACAATCTACGTACCGCAGCCTGATTGAGAGTGGGGCCGCTGTGCGCGTTTTTTTGTGCTGGTCCGGCACGCGGAACAACTGTGATTAGGCGAGGCGTATGATCGATATCAGAAAGGGTCTCGACTTACCAATCACCGGTAATCCTGAACAAGTCATTACGGATGGTCCAGCGGTAACGGAAGTTGCTCTGGTGGGTCCGGATTACGTTGGTATGAAGCCGACGATGGCAGTTCAGGAAGGTGATCGAGTCAAGAAAGGCCAGGTGTTATTCACCGACAAAAAAACGGAAGGTGTGCAATACACTTCTCCAGGCGCGGGTGTGGTAAAAGCCATTAACCGCGGTGAGCGTCGCGTATTCCTGTCGATAGTGATCGAACTGGATGGCGATGAAGAAGAAACATTCAAGAGTTATACGCCTGAGCAGCTGACATCCCTGTCTGCTGACGAGATTCAGGACAACCTGGTCGCTTCCGGTCTGTGGACTGCACTGCGCACCCGTCCTTATTCCCGTGTTCCTGAGCCTGGCTCCCGTCCGCAGGCGATTTTCGTTAACGCCATGGACACCAATCCCCTGGCCGCTGATCCGCAGCCGGTTATCAAAGAACAGGCCGATGCGTTTAAACAGGGCCTGCTGGTACTGAAACAGCTGACGGAAGGCAAACTGTACGTCTGTAAGGCACCGGGCGCGGATATTCCTGCCGCCGGTGTGGAAAGCACAGAAGAGTTTTCAGGCCCGCATCCGGCCGGTCTTGCCGGTACCCATATCCATTTCCTGCACCCGGTAAGTGAGAGCCGCACCGTCTGGACAGCAGGTTACCAGGATGTGATTGCCATTGGTCATCTGTTCACCAGCGGCAAACTGTTCACAGACCGCGTGGTAGCCCTGGCGGGTCCGCAGGTGAAAAAACCACGTCTGCTGCGCACCCGTGTCGGCGCCAATCTGGCGCAACTGACGGCCGGCGAGCTGCAGGAAGGTGAGAACCGTGTGGTTTCCGGTTCTGTGTTCGGTGGCCGCACTGCCGATGCCGATCATCAGTATCTTGGATTTTTCCACAATCAGGTGTCCGTTATCCTGGAAGGCCGCGATCGTCCGTTCCTTCACTATCTGCGGGCCGGTGCCAACAACTTCTCGGTGATGCCTGTGTATCTGTCGAAGCTGCTGGGCAAGCGCTTTGCCTTCACCTCAACCACCAATGGCAGTGAACGGGCCATGGTACCTGTGGGTGCTTACGAAAAAATCATGCCGCTGGATATCCTGCCGACTCAGCTGCTGCGTGCACTGATCGTCGAAGATATGGAATCTGCCGTCAATCTCGGCGCGCTGGAACTGGACGAAGAAGATCTGGCCCTGTGCAGCTTCGTATGTCCGGGCAAGTATGAATACGGCCCGATCCTGCGTAAAAATCTCACCCGAATTCAGGCGGAGGGTTAATCATGGGCTTACGTAATATGCTCGATAAGATGGCACCCGCGTTTGAGAAGGGTGGCAAGTACGAAAAAATGTATCCGTTGTATGAAGCGGTGGATACCGGTCTGTATCGTCCGCCGAGTGTGACCAATAACACGGCCCACGTGCGCGATGGTATTGACCTGAAACGTATTATGATCACGGTCTGGGTGTGTACTTTCCCGGCCATGTTCTTTGGTATGTACAACATCGGCCTGCAGGCAAACGGTGCGCTGGCGGCTGGTGCCGGTACAACGATTGAAGGCTGGCGTGAAGTGCTGATCGCACTGCTGGGCGGCAGCGGTCACGATGTCACCAGTTTCTGGGATAACTTTGCGTTTGGCGCGGCGTATTTCCTGCCGGTTTATGCCACCACCTTTATTGTTGGCGGTTTCTGGGAAGTTCTGTTTGCGACTGTGCGTAAGCACGAAGTGAATGAAGGCTTCTTTGTAACCTCCATTCTCTTTGCTCTGATTCTGCCACCGACGATTCCGTTGTGGCAGGTAGCGCTGGGCATCACCTTCGGCGTGGTGATCGGTAAGGAAATTTTCGGTGGTACCGGTAAAAACTTCCTTAACCCGGCCCTGACCGGCCGTGCGTTCCTGTTCTTCGCTTACCCGGCGGATATGTCCGGTAACTCTGTATGGACAGCGGCAGACGGCTTTACCGGTGCAACCGCGCTGGGCAGTGCGGCCGAAGGCGGTGTGCAGAACATGATTGATAACGGCGTCAGCTGGATGGATGCCTTCTTCGGCACGATTCAGGGCTCCATGGGCGAAACCAGTACGCTGGCCATTCTGATTGGTGGTGCGGTGCTGCTGACCATGGGCATTGCGTCCTTCCGTATTGTTGCCGGTGTGATGATTGGTATGGTGGTAACGACACTGCTGCTCAATGCGGTGGGGTCTGATACCAATCCGATGTTTGCGCTGCCATGGTACTGGCATCTGGTTCTGGGTGGTTTTGCCTTCGGTATGATCTTTATGGCAACCGACCCGGTATCGGCGTCCATGACCAACAAAGGTAAATGGTTCTTCGGTGCTTTGATTGGCTTTATGGTGATTATGATCCGTGTTGTGAATCCGGCTTTCCCGGAAGGCATGATGCTCGCCATTCTGTTCGCCAACCTGTTTGCACCTCTGATTGACCATTTCGTCGTTCAGGCAAACATCAAACGGAGGGTTGCACGTGTCAGCGAATAACGACAGCATCCAGAAGACTCTGTTGGTTGCCATTCTGCTGTGTCTGGTGTGTTCAGTGATTGTGGCGGGTGCCGCGGTCTCGCTGAAGCCTCTGCAGCAGGCCAATAAGGTAGCAGACAGAAAACAGAACATTCTCGCCGCGGCAGGCATTCTGCAGCCGGGTGTGGATATCGATGAACAGTTCAAACAGGTGACAACCCGTATTGTGAACCTGGAAGCCGGCCGCTATGCGACCGAAGCTGAGCTGGCAGAAATCAAAGAAGCAGGTCTGGACCCGAAAAACTACGACCAGTCCAAAGCGTCTAAAATGCCGGAGTTATCTGAAAAACTGCAGGACGATCCGGCCAGCATTAAACGTCAGGCGGATTATGCGCCGGTTTATATTCTGGAAAACAGCGCTGGTGAGATCGAGAAGATCATTATGCCGGTACACGGTTATGGTCTGTGGTCCACTCTGTATGGCTTCCTGGCTCTGAAAGGTGACATGGAAACCATCGCCGGTCTGGGTTTCTACCAGCACGCGGAAACCCCCGGACTGGGTGGTGAAGTGGACAATCCGAAGTGGAAATCGCTCTGGGTCGGTAAAAAACTGCACGACGAAGACGGCGATGTGGCTATCTCAGTCGTGAAAGGTGGCGCAGAGCCGGGTAATCCGAATCAGGTCGATGGCCTGTCCGGTGCAACCCTGACCAGCCGTGGTGTCGACAGTCTGGTGAAATTCTGGGTTGGCGAATCAGGGTTCGGTAAATTCCTGACCAAACTGAAAGAACAGGGGGCCTGATCATGTCTGAATTAAAGAAAGTTCTTACCGAACCGTTATTCAGCAAGAACCCGATTGCGGTTCAGATTCTGGGTATCTGTTCTGCGCTGGCGGTAACCACCAGCCTGAACGTAACACTGGTAATGTGTATTGCCCTGACGTCGGTTACGGCATTCTCGAATCTGGGCATTGCCCTGATCCGTCATCACATTCCCAATAACATCCGTATTATTGTACAGATGACCATTATTGCCTCGCTGGTGATCGTGGTGGACCAGATTCTGAAAGCCTATGCCTACGAAATCAGTAAGCAGCTGTCAGTCTTCGTGGGCCTGATTATTACCAACTGTATTGTGATGGGGCGTGCCGAAGCCTTCGCCATGAAAAACGGCCCTGTGCTGAGTTTCTTCGATGGCATCGGTAACGGTCTGGGCTATTCAGTCGTACTGATCACCGTGGCCACCGTACGTGAACTCTTTGGTGCCGGTAAGCTGTTCGGTTTTGAAGTACTGCCGCTGATTCAGGATGGTGGCTGGTACCAGTCTAACGGTCTGCTTCTGCTGCCACCGTCCGCGTTCTTCATTATCGGTGGTTTCATCTGGGTACTGCGTACCTGGAAGAAAGATCAGGTGGAAGAATCTGAATATAAGATTCTGCCGAATACTGAACATTCAGGAGGCCACTAATGGAACATTACATCAGCCTTTTCGTTAAGGCGGTATTCGTCGAGAACATGGCGCTGGCCTTCTTCCTCGGCATGTGTACCTTCCTGGCGATTTCGAAAAAGATCCAGACGGCGATTGGTCTGGGGATTGCGGTTATTGTAGTACTGGCGATCACGGTACCGGTGAATAACCTGATTTACGGCCTGCTGCTGAAAGAAGGCGCGCTGACCTGGATCAGTGATGACTTTGCTAACGTTGATCTGAGCTTCCTGGGTCTGCTGACCTACATCGGCGTGATTGCTGCCATGGTTCAGATTCTGGAAATGGTACTGGATAAGTACGTTCCGTCGCTGTACAACGCGCTGGGTGTGTTCCTGCCGCTGATCACGGTGAACTGCGCCATCATGGGGGCAGTACTCTTCATGGTCGAGCGTGACTACACCTTTGGTGAAAGTGCCGTGTACGGCGTGGGTGCCGGTGTCGGTTGGGCGCTGGCCATCACTGCACTGGCCGGTATCCGTGAAAAGCTGAAGTACAGTGATGTACCTGCAGGTCTGCAGGGACTGGGGATCACCTTTATGACGGTGGGCCTGATGTCACTTGGCTTCATGTCATTCTCTGGTGTGTCGCTGTAAGGAGTCGATGTTTTGGATATAGAAATCATACTCGGCGTTGTGATGTTTACCGTGATTGTATTGTCACTGGTATTCATCATCCTCAGCGCCCGTGCCAGGCTGGTGAGCTCTGGTAACGTAAAAATCATGATCAACGGCGAACGGGAAGTAGAAACCGAAGCCGGTGGCAAGCTGCTGCAGACGCTGGCAGCGAACGATATTTTCCTGTCATCTGCCTGTGGTGGCGGTGGTACCTGTGCCCAGTGTAAGTGTGTGGTGAAAAGCGGTGGTGGCGAAATGCTGCCCACCGAAGCCTCTCACTTCACCAAGGGTGAAGCCCGTGAAGGCTGGCGTCTGTCCTGTCAGACACCGGTTAAGCAGGATATGGTGGTGGAAGTGCCGGAAGAAGTCTTCGGGGTTAAGAAGTGGGAAACCACGGTTGTTTCTAACCCGAATATGGCGACCTTTATTAAAGAACTGACGCTGGCTCTGCCGGAAGGTGAAAACGTTGACTTCCGTGCCGGTGGTTACGTTCAGCTGGAGTGTCCTCCTTACGAGATCAATTTCTCTGATTTCGATATTGAGGAAGAATACCGCGGTGACTGGGAGCGCTTTAACTTCTTCGATATTAAAGCGGTCAACAAAGAAAACACCATCCGCGCTTATTCCATGGCCAACTACCCGGAAGAGAAGGGTGTGGTGAAGTTCAATATCCGTATTGCAACACCACCACCGGGCTCTAAAGGCATTCCGCCGGGTATCATGTCGACCTACGTGTTTAACCTGAAGCCAGGTGACAAAGTCACCGTATACGGTCCGTTTGGTGAGTTCTTTGCCAAAGATACGGATGCCGAAATGGTCTTCATTGGTGGTGGTGCCGGTATGGCGCCAATGCGCTCGCATATCTTTGATCAGCTCAAGCGCCTGAAATCCAAGCGTAAGATCAGCTTCTGGTACGGTGCACGCTCTCTGCGTGAGCTCTTCTACCAGGATGAATACGATCAGCTGGCGGCGGAAAACGACAATTTTGAGTGGCACGTTGCCATGTCCGACCCGCAGCCGGAAGATAACTGGGATGGCTTGACCGGCTTTATTCATAATGTGCTGTTCGAACAGTATCTGAAGGACCATCCGGCGCCGGAAGACTGCGAGTACTACATGTGTGGGCCCCCGATCATGAACCAGTCAGTGATCAAAATGCTCGAAGGATTGGGCGTCGAACCTGAAAACATCATGCTGGACGACTTCGGCGGCTGATGATTCAGAATGAAAAAACCGCGCCTGGCGCGGTTTTTTTGTATCTGTCGTCATTGTGTCGTGTAAGGATGCTAAGCTGTGACCACCTGGAATGATTGCCAGATCCCCGTGATTATGGGCAGCAGAAGGGTAAAAAGCCTCCGGATATGATCTGTAACAAGCCAGATGCGACCGCTTGTGTTGAAAATGCTGTGCTTGGGTTATCATATAAAGTAATTCCGCTCCACGTGGCGGGCACCCAATGAACGAAAAGCTGAGTTTTATGAGCGATACCAATAAAAAAGACAAGGCCCCGATTAACTGGACGCCGACCTTTATGTTTGCACTCACTAACCTGGTGGTGGTGACACTGGTGCCCTGGTATGGGCTGACCCATGGTTATTCCGTGTCTGCTGTGGTGGCATTCGTGGTTCTGACCTGGCTGACCGAGCTGGCCATCACCGCGGGTTATCATCGTCTGTGGTCCCATAACGCCTATAAGGCCCACTGGAGTGTACGTCTGTTTTACGCTCTGTTTGGTGCCATGGCATTACAGAACACGATTCTGCACTGGAGTTCTGGTCACCGGGTCCATCACCGCCATGTTGATGATGTGGATCTGGACCCGTATTCTGCCAAACGTGGTCTCTGGTTCTCTCATATGGGCTGGATGATCCGTCGTTATCCGAGCGGTGAGGTAAACTTTGATAACGTTAAAAACCTGACCAAAGACCCGATTGTTATGTGGCAGTACAAATATTATCTGCCGATAGCGTTGGGTATGAATGTTCTGATTCCGGTTGCCCTGGGTCTGATGCTGGGCGACATCTGGGGCATGATTCTGTTTGCTGGTTTCCTGAGAATTGTTGCGACTCACCACTTCACATTCTTTATTAACTCCATCGCACATAAATGGGGTTCGCAGCCGTACACTGACGAAAATACCGCCCGTGACAACGCTTTCTTTGCCTTCCTGACGCATGGCGAGGGCTACCACAATTATCACCATATCTTTCAGACGGATTACCGTAACGGTATCCGCTGGTATCAGTGGGATCCCACCAAGTGGTTTATCAAATCCTGTCAGCTGGTGGGACTGGCGTCAGATCTTAAAACCGTTCCGGAATTTAAAATCCAGCGCGCCAGACTGAAGATGCAGTTCAAACGTGCACAGGAAAAACTGGAAAAAACCGGTGCCCATGAAAAGTGGTCGGCGATGCTGGAAACCGAGTACGAAGAGTTTAAAAAAATGCTGGCCCACTGGACCGAACTGCAGGGGCAGCGGGTGCAGGAAACCCGTCGTAATCTGCAGGAAAAGTGGGAAGGCGCCGCATTGCGTACCCGGGTAAAAGAAGTTGAATATTCGCTGATGATGCAGCAGAAGCGTCTGAAACTGATGGTCGCTCAGTTCAACCCGGCCTGATAACGGCACAAGCGGTTATTTTATCTGACCCCATCCGTGACAACGGGTGGGGTTTTTTATTGCCCGGCACAGATAAGTGCTGACATGGCGCCTGACACATCGGCTGATGTGTCCATGTTATAAGCATCCCCGCTGTGGAATACTTTCCGCTGCAGGTTTCTTATACAGGGCGTAGCCATGACAGATTATAAAAAAACTCAGCAGCCTCACCCGGCCCGGTTTGTGTTTTCCACTGAGCGGAACACGTTCAGGGCCAGAAAAACAGCCTTCGGCTTACGCTTACTGCTCGGACATTATCCCTCGCCCTCCGATACCCTGGTCGATCAGATTGCTGCCAGTTACCACCGGGCTGATACGGTGGGTGATGACGTGGCAGCAGAACTCTTTGCTGACCCGTCTGTGCGACAACAGATAAACAACCCCCACGACTATCTGCGCCGCGCGGTGGAAGAAGGCAGTGATTCTGTGGATGCCAGTCTGACCCCGGCATTGAAAAAAATGCTGCAGGAAGCAGAAACGCCACCGGACTGGTTACAGGAAGACAAACTTGAACTGGCCTGTCGGGTTATTCACCGCTGTGGCCGTTTTGCGATGTACGCGCTGGGCGATCTGGCGTTACTGGGTGGCTATGCCAACAGTGATATTACGAAACCTCTGGCCTTTACCGGCGCATTAAATGGCAACAGCTCGTTTGACCGGGTATCGGAGACCACGGCTTTCTGGTTCGATGTGACAGCCTGCGGCGGTTTAAAACCCGGAGCCAAAGGCTATTGTTCTGCGGTGAAAGTCCGGGTCATGCATGCGCTGGTGCGGCAACGGTTAAAGCAGCATGCGCAGTGGGATTCAGAGCAATGGGGATTGCCGATTAATCAGGGCGATTCTCTGGCTACGAATGTGGCTTTTTCAATGCTGATGGTAACCGGTGCCAGTATGCTGGGCTGGCGTTTCAACGACAAAGAAATCGATGCGGTCCTGCATTTGTGGCGTTACGTTGCCCGTCTGATGGGGGATGACTGGCGACTGCTGCCAGAGAATCGTCAGCAGGGTGTGGACTGGTTATTTATTATTGCTGCAGGCAGCCGGATTAATCCGGATAAAGACAGTATGGTGCTGGCCGAATCCTATCTGAATAATTTTCTTGAAGTACCGGGTAACCGTATTTATCAGCGCTTTGTTTATTGGTTTCACCGCGCCTACGCCAACTGGCTGATTCCGGCTGATATCCGGCGCGTGCTGAATATTCCCGGGGCCTTCGGTCTGGGGCTGCTGCCGGGCTTACAGGCGCCGTTTATCCGTTTGCTGGATACGACGGCACGGCTGGTTCCGGCATTGGATAACTGGTTACAGCGTTTCGGGCGGCGCGGGCAGCAGTATATCGTCAGCAGCCGGCTGCAGGGGCGGGAAGTCACCTTTGCTGATAAGCAAACCCTGACCCGGTAGTTATACCGTTATCTTTTATTTGGGTGCTCTGGTGTTCCGGTGATCTGGCTGTCAGCGCTGTGACCGGCAGCGGAAAGACGTTAGTATGTGCGCGGTAAAAATACAGATGGAGCGCAACATGGCAAACGTTGTAATTACCGGCGCCAACCGGGGAATCGGACTTGAACTGGCAAAATTATTTGCCGCCCGTGGCGACTCGGTGACCGGTATTTGCCGGGAAACCAGTGAAGAACTGGAAGATATTGCCGATCAGGTGATCAGTGGTATTGATCTGACTCAGGAGGAATCTCTGGGGGCGATAGCGACTCTGCTGGAGCAGCTGCTGGACGGCCCGCTGGATCTGTTGATTAATAACGCCGGGCTGTTTACTAACGAAACACTGACATCCATGGATTTCGACGCTATCCAGCGTCAGTTTGATATCAACGCCATGGTGCCGTTGAAACTGACGATGGTGCTGCTGCCGTTTATGACGAATGGCTCTAAGATCGCCAATATTACCAGCCGCATGGGTTCCGTCTCCGATAATACCTCAGGTTCTTACTATGGCTATCGTGCCTCCAAAGCGGCGCTGAATGCTTTCGGCAAATCGCTGGCGATGGATCTTAAACCTCAGGGAATCGCGGTCGCACAATTGCATCCCGGTTTTGTGAAAACCCGGATGGTTGGCTTTAATGGCGATATCACGCCGCAGGAAGCTGCGCAGGGGCTGGCGGCCCGTATTGATGAATTAACACTGGAAACCTCCGGTGGTTTCTGGCATTCCAACGGCCAGGCATTGCCCTGGTAATCAGGCTTTAAAGAGAGAAATTGTATGTCTAACGCCCGTATTACCAAGAAAAAACATACCCGTTTCCTGGCCGATTTCTTTGTCGAAATCAGCCAGGACCCGGAATGGGAAAAGAAACTTCAGTCACTGAAAACGGAAGATAAACTGAATACGTCCGAAGAAGGATTTCCGGCAGAGTTTTTTCAATGGGTACCGGAAGCGGAAACGAATAACCTGCAATACAGTGTGGAGCGGGTGGAACTGGCTGATATTCCACGTGAAGCCTCCTGCTGGTGGCCGGTGGATGAACAGACCCATTTTTATATGGCTTATCCATCGGAATATCCACAGTCGGCTATTTATATGGCGATTGATTTTCACGGCGACCACAGTGCTTGCTGCGGCTCCGCGGACGGTCAGCAGGACGCCTGAGCCAGCCCTGAACCAGAGACCGATGATGTCGGTGTCTGGTGAGGTCTGAGCAGGCAGAGAGCAGAGTATATTCATGGCAGATACCAACGAACTCAAACAGCGGCTGCGTGAACAGCGTGACTTATTGAATGAGCTGCAGTCAACGCGTCTGCATCGCGCTCTCAGCTGGCTGAATGCTGCTTATCAGCATGAAGCGGACGCGGACCTTAAGTTTATCTGTGGCTGGATCAGTTTCAGCGCCTGCTGCTATGTGGAAGAAGAGGGCAATTCACCGCTGGAAGAACAGCTGGCCTTTCAGCGATTTATTCAGCAACTGGTGTCGCTGGATCATCAGGAACGGATTTATGATTGTCTCTGGCATCAGTTTTCGGGTCCGGTCAGGGCGCTGATCAAAAATCCGTATGTCTTTGCACCATTCTGGGAATCGCAGCGGCGTGACAATGATTGCTGGAAAACAGCCTTTGACCAGTCGTCCGTCGCGGCACTGAACTTCCTCAGTCGTAAAAAAGTCCCGGAATTATTAGGTATCGTGCTGGATCGTCTGTACGTGCTGCACAATCAGGTGGTACGCGGTGGTGCAACCTGGCAGAGCCGGGTGAACCGTGAGCAGATTGAAGACGGAGGGGAACTGCTGATGGCACTGATGCCGGTGGTGGTGGATATCATGCTGACACACAGTGAACATGACTGGGGGGAACTGGCCTATCCCGTGGTCAGATAACCCCATTGTTATCACTCCGCTGTCAAAAACGGGAGTACTCTGACTCCCGTTTTTTATCCTGGCTCAGCTGATAAAAGCCACGGCATCATCGAGATCAGCGCGGTCGGTACGGCATTTATTGGCATCCGCGCTGTCATCGGCGTAACCGAACGACATACCAAATAAAATCCCTTTTTCGTCCGGGATATTCAGAAATTCTTTCACTGGTTGCGGGAACTGGCCCAGCGCTCCCTGCATGCAGGAATCAATACCCCGCTCTTTAAGCAGCAGAGTTAACGTCTGGGCATAAATGCCCACATCAACCGCTCCCATAATATCCAGGTATTTATCCATGGTGAAAAAAGCAACATGTGGTGCATCGAAAAATGCCCAGTTGCGCAGCATGGCCATATTGCGTTTCATTTTGTCTTCACGCTCAATACCCATCGCATTGTAAAGCGCAGCGGCAGAACCAAACTGGCGTTCGCGGTGAATGCCCTGATAGGCAACCTTCCAGTTAAATTCAGGTTCTGGTGTCTGCTGTTTCATGACCACAGACACCAGCTGGTTTTTCAGTTCATCTTTTTTCGCACCGGAGACTACGTAGGTTTTCCAGGGCTGAACATTGCAGTTGGAAGGGGATTTCTGCGCGGCAGTAAAAACTTCCTGCAGCACAGCAGGGTCGACCGCATCCTGTTTGAAGGCCCGTACGGAATAGCGGCTGTTGAGAATATCGGTGAGTGACATGGGTGTCCTCTTATCATTGTCGTCTGGGTAGAGAAATAGTAACAGTGTACGACGGTCCTAAAGAGGGCATATGTGCCACAAATCCCTCAGCGGACAGCATGACACAAAAAACGGGCAGCCGGTTAAGGGCTGCCCGTTTGTTTTTCTGCCGACGGAATAGCGGGTTTATTTACCCAGCAGATAATTCACCAGCAGAGGCACGGGGCGCCCGGTCGCCCCTTTTTTGGCGCCACCCACCCATGCCGTACCGGCGATATCCAGATGTGCCCACGGTGTACCTTCGGTAAAGCGTGACAGGAAGCAGGCCGCGGTGGTTGCGCCGGCCAGTGGCCCGCCGATATTGGCCATATCGGCGAAATTAGAGTCCAGCAGCTCCTGATAATCGTCTTCCAGTGGCAGACGCCATACTTTATCGCAGGAGTATTGAGCGGCTGTCTGCAGCTCGCCGGCCAGTGTTTCGTCCTGCGTGAAGAGGCCGGAGTTGACTTCCCCCAGAGCCGCCATACAGGCGCCGGTCAGGGTGGCGATATCCACTACAGACGCCGGTTTGAAATGGTCGATACCATAGGTCAGGGCGTCGCACAGCACCAGACGGCCTTCGGCATCGGTATTCAGGATCTCAATGGTTTTACCCGACAGGGAGGTCACTACATCGCCGGGTTTGCTGGCGTTACCGGCGGGCATATTTTCTGCGCTGGTGACCATACCAATGACGTTAATGGCAGGCTTGAGCTGCAGCAGGGTTTTCATGGTGCCAAACACCGATGCGGCACCGCACATGTCATATTTCATTTCGTCCATTTTCTGGCCGGGTTTGAGGCTGATGCCCCCGGTATCAAAAGTGATGCCTTTGCCCAGAATCATATGCACCGGGGCGTCTTTACCGGCGCCCATGTACTTCATGATGATGATTTTGCCCGGCTCGGAAGAGCCTTTGGCTACAGAAACGAAAGCGCCGGCGCCCATTTCTTCCAGCTCTTCTTCGTCCAGTACGCTGACATCCAGCGCCTTATCCGCTGCCAGTTCGCCCGCCTGACCGGCCAGCCAGGATGGCGTGCAGATGTTCGGTGGCATATTGCCAAGCTCGCGGGCAAAGTTAACCCCGTTGGCCACGGCATCCCCTTTGTTGAGCGCATCGGTCACGTCATTGCCCAGCCAGATCAGGCCCTGCGGGGCGGAATCCGCTTCCGGTTCATCTTTTTTACCTTTGGTTTCAGTAAACTGGTAGGCTGCGCTGCCAAAGGCCATCGCCGTCTGTTCTGCCCACCAGGTCTCGGTCAGTTCATCATTGACCAGAGCTGACAGTGCCAGAGCGATCTGTCCGTCCATTTTGCCGGTCGTTGCGGCAATGGCTTTGAGAATTTTCTGCGCTGCAGCCGGTTTAACATCCTCTTTACCGCTGCCGACCAGCAGTACACGTTCCGCTTTGATACCGGAAACCGCTGGCAGCAGCAGAGTTTCTGCGGTTTTACCGCGAATGTCGCGGCCGTCGATACGGGCCTGGATAAAGCCGCCGGATGCGTTGTCTATGGCCTGGGCGGCATCAGATAACTTGCCTGACTGGTCGAGAGTGACGACAATACAGCTGGCTTGAAGATCGGCGGGGGAACTGGATGAAATCTGGTATTGCATGCTGGCTCCTGACGGATATGAAACGGGAGAAATGCCCGGCCTGTGCCGGACGACTGGCCAGAGTGATCTTTACTGGCCCTCAGACAGTGGCTGAGCCACGGCTGATTCGGAATAGTCTGTGTATATAAGATGCGTTCAAGTTTACGAAAATCAAGGGCGGAGCACATCCGTTTTTAAGGTGTTGAGTTGATTCTTTTCCGTTACCTTGCCCGGGAACTGGCAGGTTCCATGTTAGCAGTGACCACTGTGCTGCTGATGATTCTGATGAGCGGCCGCCTGATCCAGCAGCTGGCGGCGGCGGCGGCCGGAGAGGTGTCGCTGGAAATTGTGTTTTTTACTCTGCTGCTGCGTTTGCCATCGTTTCTGGAAATGATTCTGCCGCTGGCATTGTTTATTTCCATCCTGCTGACCTACGGACGCCTGTACGCGGAAAGTGAAATGACGGTTCTGACGGCCACCGGTTTTTCTGATCGCAAACTGCTGGGTTATACCCTGATACCAGCCGGCCTGCTGATGTTGCTGGTGGCCAGTTTTACCCTGGTGTTAAGCCCCTGGGGAGCGCAGAAAATGGAAGACCTGTATCAGAAGCAGGCGCAGCTGACGGAGTTTGAACTGTTAGCCCCCGGCCGTTTTCAGAGCACGAAAAAGGGCACCCGGGTGACCTATACGGAAGGTCTGTCTGACGATAAAACGGAAATGAACAATGTGTTTATTGCCGACGGCAATACACTCATGCTGGCTGAGCTGGGTACTCAGTATGTCAGCGATGACACCGGCTCACGCTTTCTGGAACTGCATCAGGGGCGGCGTTACGACCTGAATCCCGGCAGTGCCGAGTTACAGATACTGGATTTTGAACGCTACGGCGTCAAAATTGCCGATGAACCGGAAGAGCGGCGCAAACTGCGCAAAGAAGCGGTACCAACGCTGGATTTGATCGGCTCAGATGACCCTAAGCATCAGGCTCAGTTGCAATGGCGTATTTCTCTGGTTCTGATGGTACCCATTGTGACCCTGATCGCGTTTCCGTTATCCAAAGTGAACCCGCGTCAGGGGCGGTTTGCCCGTCTGTTCCCGGCCATTGTTCTGTTCATGGTGTATATCTCGTTATTGATTGCCATGACCGGAATGATTGAGAAACAGACGCTGAATCCTATGATTGGTCTGTGGATTCTGCACATTATCTACACACTGATCGGCGCCGGCCTGTTGCTGGGGCCTGAATTTATCCGCAGGGCGAAGGTGAAAAAACAGTCATGAGGCATCTGGATTCTTACGTCGCCCGGAATGTGTTTTTCGCCACACTGGTGGTGGTGATCGTGATTGTCGGCCTGGATGCGATTTTTACCTTAGTCGACGAACTGGATCAGCTGAAAGGCAGTTATCAGTTTCTGCAGGCGCTGGAATTTATGGCGTTGCGGCTGCCACGGCGGGCGTATGAATATATGCCGATGGCCTGTCTGATTGGTTGCCTGGCCGGGCTTGGCACCATGGCCGCGAACAGTGAGCTGACCGTGATGCGGGCGGCTGGTGTGTCCGTGTCCCGGATCACCGTGGCTGTCCTTAAGCCGATGGCTTTGCTGATGGTAATCAGCCTGTTGCTGGCACAGTTTGCGATTCCGACGCTGGAGCGTATTGCACAGTCTCAGAAAGCGGTGGCGCAGGGCAAAGGCGATTCATTGTCTAATAAGGGCAAGGGTTACTGGCACCGTGAAGGAAACGATTTTATGCGTTTTAACGCGGTCGAACCCGGCGGCGTATTGCACGGTATTACTCTGTATGAATTTGACGTTGACGCCGAACTGCAGCGTGTAAGGACGGCTCAGCGGGCCATTTATCAGCGTTCTCACTGGCAGATGCAGAACGTCAAAGATGTACTGATTTACGCCGACAGCAGTGAAGTGCGCCGCTACGATAACATCCGCTGGGAAACGGAGCTGACGCCTGAAACACTCAGTGTGGTGATGATTGAACCACGCGATATGTCCATTTCAAACCTGTACGGTTATACCCAGTATCTGCAGAAACAGGGACTGAACGCCGACAACTATCTGCTGTCATTCTGGCGCAAGGTGACACAGCCTTTGGGCACCTTTGCCCTGGTGATTCTGGGGATTTCCTTTATTTTCGGGCCTCTGCGTTCAGTTACGCCGGGCTACCGTATTTTTACCGGTATTCTGGTCGGACTGGTGTATAAATACGCGGAAGAACTGCTGGCCCCGGCCAGCATTGTGTTTGGTTTTGCCCCCGTTTGGGCCAGTATTATTCCCATCGGAGGATGTCTGGCGGCGGGTATACTGATGATGCGTAAAGCCGGCTGACGCGTTAAAAAGCTCAATCAAAGACAAAGTCACATTAAAAACGGGAGGTCTGGCCTCCCGTTTTTTGAATGCTGACCCGGCCAGGGGGTTTCTGCTTCTGAATTGTGGCTATTTTTCCTGCATACCTTTAGGCATATAAATAATGCGTGTCATGGAAGCCATATCATGCCAGCTGCGCTGGCGTTTATCGAAAAGCGCCCACCAGTAACCCAGCCCGGCCAGCAATAACGAAAAGAAACCGACGCCTGTGCGCAGCATACACTGGCTGATACGCATCTGTGGCTTGTATTCGCTGATCAGTTTAATGCGCCAGCTTTTCATACCGATGGTCTGTCCACCGCGCATCCAGGAGTGGGTATAGTAAAAAAAACAGATAATAAACATCAGCGAAAAATTGACCGACGCCGGAAAAGCGCCCGGGAATTCGCCCGTTGCTGCGCGCAGAATACCGACCAGAATAAAGCCTGCCAGAATATACAGTGCGATCAGAATCAGGCCATCATAAATAATAGCCGCCAGACGACGGTACAGCGGGGCGGTGGGATAATTCTGATCAGACATTGGCGTTCCTGTGTGTCATTCGGTGAGCAACGCGCGGCATCATAGCAAAGCGCTGTGGCGGTCTGAAGCACTGAGTGCAGCAGATCAAGACACGCTGTGGATATTGGAGGATAATACTGCTGAATAAATATGAAACAGGAGCAGGACATGGTCAATTTAGGTGATATACGCCGCCAATATACTCAGGGGCGGCTGGATGAAGAAACCGCCGCCGCTGACCCTATGACCCAATTCCATGCCTGGTTTGAACAATACCGGGAGACAGACCCTCTGGAGCCCACCATTATGACAGTGGCCAGTGTGGATGCTCAGGGGATGCCCTGGCAACGGGTGCTGCTGCTGAAGGCCTATGATGGCGATGGCTTTGTCTTTTTTACCAATTATGACAGTAATAAAGGCCAGCATTTTGCCGCCAATGCTCAGGCCAGCCTGCATTTTTTCTGGATGAATCTGGAACGTCAGGTGGAAGTTCAGGGCAAGATTGAAAAAATCAGCCGTGAAGAAACAGAAGCCTATTTTCATTCCCGCCCGCGTGAGAGCCAGCTGGGCGCCTGGGCCTCGGCACAGAGCCGCCCTCTGGATAACCGGGCGCAGCTGGAGGAAGCCTTTGCCAGCGTGAGTGCAGAGTATGCCGGCAATGAGGTTCCGGTACCGGATCACTGGGGTGGATTCCGCCTGACACCGCAGCGCATGGAATTCTGGCAGGGTGGTGAGCACCGCCTGCATGACCGGGTGGAATATCAGCCGCTGGGTAATGGTCGCTGGAAGAAGCAGCGGCTGAATCCATAACACGCAGTCGCTGCTATTGGCGTTGCCTTTATGCCAGATATTTTATCTGGCATTCACTCTGGCTGATGTAACCAGCGCCGAATAACAGCGCATGATTGAGCAGATGATACAGCTGGTAGAGGGGCAGCCGGCGTTGATACTCCTCGTCGAGCGGCAGCAACGACTCATAGCCCTGATAAAACTTTTTCGGGAAGCGTCCGAACAGTTCGGTCATTGCCAGATCGGTTTCAGCATCGCCGTAATAGGAGGACGGATCAAACAGCACAGGGTAAGACAGCTGTTTATCCGGATTAAAGCCTATGTTGCCCGACCACAGGTCGCCGTGCAGTAACGCCGCGGCAGGCTGATGACCGTGCAGGATATCGGCCGCTTTCGTCAGTGCATAGTCACGTTCCCGGAGCGGTGTACCCGCTTTTTCCAGCTCAACGAACAGCGGCTCCAGGCGTTGCTGAATAAAGAAATCGGACCAGTTGCTGCTCCAGCGGTTATCCTGCGGGGTTTCCCCACAGAAAGTGGTCAGATCAAAGCCATAGCCCTGATCCGACGTATGACTGTGCATCTGTGCCAGCTGCTGCCCGGCAGAGAACCAGTCGCCATGCACCGCCATAGGAATATGTTGCAGTATCAGGTAAGAGAGTCCGCTTTCGGCGATGACGGCGGCGGCCAGCGGTGCACAGACGGCAATGGTCTGAGTTTCCATCATACGCAGCAGGCAGGCCTGCTCGGCTTTGAAATGGTCGGCGTAATCCTGCCCCTGGCACTTGATGAACAGCGCACCGGTTTCCGTCTGAACACTGAACTGGCGCTGGTGATCATTCTGGTGTTGGCTGAAGCTCAGCACATTCACTGTTGACGGGAACAGCAGCTTTTTATCGACTGCATCCTGAATGATGCTGTGAATCAGCGCGTCGGCAGACGCGTTGTGCCAGTGTATGTCGGGCTGTTTTTGAAGAGCGCGGACTGAAGTCATAATCTCTACCTATTGCTCGTACACAGTGTTCAGTGTAACGCCAGCCCGGGCCTTAAAATGCCAATCAGTTAACAGGGTTTCAGCGAAGCTTTACCCATCCTGCTGCCGCTGGCTCACTCTGACCTGTTTTCGTCCGCCCATGCCAACAGCATCTGGCGGACCCTGTCATCACAGGGGAGGTAGTTCATTTCTTCAGGTTGAGGGACACCTTCTGACAACACATCACGGCAATCACTTACATCGAAACTCACATCCCGATTACAGGCTTCATAGAGTTTTTCCAGCATTTCGTTGGCGCGATCGGCCTCATCGGCATAAAGGTGGGGCTGTTCCAGATCATTCTCCAGCTCACGGATTACCGACCATACGGTCTCTCCCAGCTGGTAAAGAGTATCCGGATTAATACCGTGCAGATCCTGCAGGGCGATATCCCAGTCGTCCCAGTCATCTTCCGGCTGAATCAGGGTGGTTTTGATCTGGCCATCGGCCATGGACCAGGCGATGGCAACCGGGTGGGCCTGTTCTTCCCAGGAACTGCCATCGATGGCAATAAAGTGCGGATACGACATAAAACTCAGCTCTTTGCTCAATGGGCGCGAATCTAACCCTGCTCAGCCGGATTAGCAAGGGGCAGCCACTGTGGCCTGCTGTGTATATCAGTGGCGTAACAGCGAACTCAGTTCATCAATCGCTTCGGCCCAGGCGGCATCTTCCTGCAGGCCTTCCTGCAGAAACTGTTTCTGGCTGTGGGTAAAAATATCCAGTTCATACACCGGGCGCGATGCCGGAACCGGTTTGTGACGGTCAATAAAGTCGGCTACTTCATCATCTGAATCCGGCAGTCCGAGCTGGGCAAATAAGTGGTTGAGCGTGTGTTCTGTGGTATCCATAGTGTCGCCTCCTGGGTTTGCGGCTGTCCGGTCTGCACCGGCATTTTAACGCATTAACACTTTGGCAAGGCGTCGTGGGCAGGAGTTCCCCCGGAATATGGCTGGCGGCGGTTGGCCTGGCCCAGCTGGCGAAGGTGATGGTAATGGCCTTTGAGGGCCTGCCACAGGCCGGGGTAGCAGCGGACAGCCGGTACCATGCCGGCATTGCTCAGTAATCTGTGCAGTGCCGGATAGTGAACATGGCTTATGCGTGGAAAAAGATGATGCTCAACCTGAAAGTTGAGACCACCCAGAAGCCAGCTCAGCAACCGGTTGTCAGGAGCGAAGTCGACCGTGGTTCTGAGTTGATGGGCGGCCCACTCATCGGCCAGTGCGCCCTGCTCATCCGGGGAAAGAAATTCCGCTTTGTCCACCACGTGGGCGAGCTGGAATACAACCGCAAACAGAAACCCCAGAGCAGCATGCATCAGCAGAAAACCGCTCAGTACATGGGCGGGACTGAAAAACTGCAGTGGTATCAGCAGATAGATGACCAGATACAGGCATTTACTCAGCCAGAATTCGAACTGATCACGCCCTGATGGTTTCCGGGCAAAGTCACGCTGCCCAATCTTCTGTCGCCACCAGGCCCTGTAGTCCAGAACAAAAAACCAGAACAGACTGGTCAGGGGATATAACAGCCAGGCATAGATGTGCTGTCCACGATGAAACCAGTAGCGCCGCTGGTGCGGGCTCATACGCAACAGGCCCATGGCATCAATATCTTCATCCACCTCATCCACATTGGTAAAACTGTGGTGGTTGCGGTTGTGCTTCTGTGCCCAATAAAAACGGTTGCTGCCGATCAGATTAAAACTGAGCGCCGCCAGACGGTTCAGGAACCGGGACTGGCTGAATGACTGATGAGCACCATCATGCATCACATTAAATCCCAGCAGGGCGGTGGCAATGCCGTGCGCCAGCCAGGCAATGAGGTTCAGCGTCTGTGGCAACAGGAATATGGCACTGTAAGTCAGGCCATACAGGGAAAGAATGATCAGCGCTTTTGTATACAGGGCGGCGGTTCCGGTGCGGGCTTGCCGGCGTTGTGCGAAATACTCATCAGCGAGTCGTGTCAGCTGTTGATGCAGTGGACGTTCGCCACGGCGAAAATGAATCTGAGGCATAGTCGGATTAGTTATATCGTCGGGTTCGTTATTTTTGTTATAGGCAGTGGTCTGGGCCCACTTTTATTTTTATTTATCGATTATCGTTTTCCGCTTTTTTTGATTTAAAGGGTCATCAGAAAGTGCCTGATGAACAGAAGACGAAGGATGATCATACTACCGCATCAGTCCGGGGTGTAAATTATCCGTGTTCACTGGCGCCGGCGTTTTTACGGAAAGCCCGGGGCGACATGCCCAGCCAGCGGCGGAACGCGCGGCCGAAGTTCGAGGGATCGTTATAGCCCAGCTGATGCGCAATGTCTTCTACCGGGGTACGGGTTTCCAGCAGCAGTTGTAAAGCACGTTCCCGCCGTGCTTCGTCGATAATATTCTGATACGTGGTATTCAGCTGTGCCAGCTGGCGGTTCACCGTTCTTGGACTGGAATTCAGGGTTTTGGCCATGACCGCCAGCGTCGGGTAGGCATTCATGTGTTCAATGTTGCGGCGGATCTGAGTGACCAGATCCTGGCCGCGGTCGAGTTCAGCCAATAATTTTTCACACTCGGCTTCTGCCATACGCCGGGCCGTGGTGTTGGCGGTTGAAACCGGTGTATCCAGCAGAAACGATGGAATACACAGCTGATTGTGCGGCTGATTAAACATCACCGGAATATCCAGAATACTTTCATAACAGGAAGCCGGGCGACTGGGGGCGTCAGTGAATTTGGCCACAGCCGTCAGTTCATCGGTATTCTGCGTCAGGAAGCGGGAAATGGAGACAAAGGTGGAAATAATGTTCTGTACCACGAACGAGAATGTGCTGGGCATGGCTGCCAGCCGGTTGATCTGGATGATGGCGGTATCCTGATCATTGATAAAGCGTATGTCAGCTAACAGGGTCCGGGTCCGGGCGTAGCGTATGGCCAGCGATAATGCCTGGCCCAGATTGTCGCTGGCCAGAATGGCAAAACCGAGAAAGCCATGACTGGAAATACTCAGCCGGCGGCCATGTTCCAGCCCTAATAACGGATCACCGCTCAGTGCCAGGGCATTTTCAATGACTTTGTGATACTGCAGCGGTGAAATAAATTCCTGGGGGGAGGCCAGTACTCTGGCACTGAGCCCGGTTCCCTGAGCCAGCTGATTGGTGGTGATGCCCTGCTGCGCCAGCATGTCGATCAGCTGAGCCAGGTATTCAGTACCGATAAAGGGCCGGTTCGCCGCAGAAGAGGTGTGTGCCGTTGCGGGTGGGTAGGCGGACATCGGTTAACTCCTGAATGAAAACAGACGCTGCTGACTGGTTTTGTGGCGCGCTATGACCGGAAGGATGTCACGTTTTCCACTTTTACTCAATGTGCCTTTGGGCCATAGTAGCGCCAGAACAAAAATAACATCCTGACTAAAAGGGGAAATTTGTGGATATCTCATTCTGGGATGGTAAGCGTGCGCCCGGCGTGCCTGACCAAATCGATCTGACCCAATACAATGCTGTGGTAGAAGTGATAGAAAACGCCTTTCAGCGTTTTGCTGACCGCCCGGCGTTTACCAGTATTAACCATACACTGACCTATCAGCAGATTAACGAATACAGTGCCGCTTTCGCCGCCTGGCTGCAGAATCATACCTCGCTGAAACCCGGTGACCGGATAGCGATTCAGATGCCCAATATTCTGCAGTTTCCGATTGCTATGTACGGCGCGCTGCGCGCTGGTATGGTGGTTGTGAATACCAACCCTCTGTACACCGAACGCGAGATGCTGCATCAGTTTAATGATTCCGGGGCAAAAGCGCTGGTGTGTATGGATGTATTCGCCCGTTCAGTGCAGAACATCCGCGCGAAAACCGGATTGCAGCATATTATTGTCACCAGTCTGGCGGATATGCTGCCGGCGCCGAAACGGGTATTGATTAATGCCGCGGCCAGATACATTAAAAAAATGGTGCCGGCATACAGTCTGCCGGATGCCGTGCGTTTCCGCACGGCGCTGAAACAAGGCCTTGCCTGTCCGCCGTTCAGCGCTGATTACATGCGTAACCCGGATGACACCATTATTCTGCAATATACAGGCGGTACCACCGGCGTGGCCAAGGGGGCGGAACTGACTAACCGTAACCTGGTGGCCAATATGCTGCAGTCCAGTGCCATCCTCAGTCAGATTGATCCGGCCACTGGCGAACGCATTAAACCCAACGTGGGGTCAAAAGTGGTGGCACCTTTGCCGCTGTATCATATTTATTCTTTCACCGTGCACCTGATGGCTCTGTTTGAGCAGGGGGATCAGAGTATTCTGATTGCTAATCCCCGTGATACCGACATGTTTGTGCGTATGGTGAAGCCGCATAAACTGACAGGCTTTATTGGCCTGAATACGTTATTCGTCTCATTACTGAATCATCCTGAGTTTAAAAAGTGCGACTTCAGTCAGCTGCGTCTGACGTTATCCGGTGGTACCGCGTTGGTGGATAATACGGCCAAACGCTGGCGCGAACTCACTGGCTGTGGCATATCGGAAGCTTATGGCCTCACAGAGTGTTCGCCGGCTGTGACCATGAACCCGGCCGGTGGACTGGAGCGTGACGGAACCGTCGGACAGGCTGTTCCCGGCACCGCACTGAAATGCATTGATGATCAGGGAGAAGAAGTTGCCATTGGCGAGCGCGGTGAATTATGCGTTAAAGGCCCGCAGGTGATGAAAGGCTACTGGAAACGTCCGGAAGCAACCACCGAAAGCTTTACGCCGGATGGAGAATGGCTGCGTACCGGGGATGTCGCCATTATCGATGAAGACGGGTTCGTTAAAATCGTTGACCGTATCAAAGATATGATTCTGGTATCCGGCTTTAACGTTTATCCCAATGAAATCGAGGACGTGGTGGCGCAGCATCCGGCCGTGGAAAACTGCGCTGCAATTGGGGTTGCGGATGATAAAACCGGCGAGGCCGTTAAACTCTTTATTGTGGCCGCCAATCCGGATGTGACCGCTGAAGAGATTAAGCAACACTGCCGTGACAATATGACAGCTTACAAAGTACCGCGTTATATTGAATTCCGCAGTGAGCTGCCGATGTCTCCGGTGGGTAAAATCCTGCGTCGCGAGCTGAAAGATGAGGAAGCCACCAGCGCGACCGAAACCGCCTGACGATTCCCTTTTGTCATCATTCCGGGATTTTAAGAGGAGTTTAAACAGCTCTGCTCCCGGACCCCTGCAGAAAGGAGATGCCTGTCATCTCCTTTCTTTTTACCTCTTCTTATGACTTCTGTGTTACCTGCCCAACTGACATGCCGTTCCCGGCCCCTTAGCCAATGGCGCAATAAAAGAGTCTTGCCACAATTCTGCTGTCATCAAAAAAAGCGTCTTTATCCGGCCAGTGGAATGCATCCTGCGCCTGGCTGTGTAGCAGAGGAAATAACATGATTCAGTATAAAGCTCCGTTGAAAGATATTCAGTTTCTGATCAGGGATGTATTTAATTTTCAGGAACATTATCAACACATCCCAGGTGGTGAAGAAGCAACACCGGACATGGTGGATGCCATTCTCACTGAGGCCGCCCGCTTCAGTGAAAAGGTGATATCGCCTCTGTATCAGAGTGGGGATGAAGGCTGCCGCTTTAACGACGGCGAAGTCACAACACCCAAAGGTTTTCGTGAAGCCTACGGCCAATATGTTGAAGGTGGCTGGCAGGGAATGTCGGCACCGGTGGAATACGGCGGGCAGGGGCTGCCACTATCTCTGGGGGTGATTAAATCGGAAATGATTGGCACGGCCAACTGGGCCTGGGGGATGTATCCCGGTCTGTCTCTGGGTGCCATGAATACCATTTATATGCACGGCACTGAAGAGCAGAAACAACGGTTTTTGGTGCCGCTTACCGAAGGCCGCTGGACAGGTACTATGTGTCTGACAGAGCCTCAGTGCGGTACCGATTTAGGTCAGGTAAAAACCAAAGCTATCCCGGACGGTGACGGCGGATACCGTCTGACCGGCACCAAAATTTTTATTTCTTCCGGCGAACATGACCTGACGGAACAGATTATCCATATTGTGCTGGCACGGTTACCGGATGCGCCGGCAGGCACACGCGGAATTTCACTCTTTATTGTGCCGAAATATAACGTTAACGAAGATGGTTCCCTCGGCGACCGTAATCCGGTCTCCTGTGGTTCCATCGAAGAAAAAATGGGCATTCACGGATCATCCACCTGCGTCATGAACTTTGACGGCGCGCGAGGATTTCTGATCGGGCCGGAGCACAAAGGTCTGATGTGCATGTTTACCTTTATGAATACTGCCCGCATCGGGACTTCCATTCAGGGCATCGGTGCGGCGGAGCTGTCATTTCAGGGCGCCTTACCTTATGCCCGGGAACGCCGCTCAATGCGTTCGCTCAGCGGTACCAAACACCCGGATAAAGTAGCCGATTCACTGATGGTGCATCCGGATGTACGGCGTATGCTGCTGACCCAGAAGGCCATCGCCGAAGGTGGCCGCGCTATGCTCTATCATGCCGCCAGACTGGCTGACCGTATGATGGCTGCGCATACCCGCGGGGATACCCGGGGCTATGATGCTTATGACGATAAACTGGGCTTTCTGACGCCGGTACTGAAAGCATTTCTGACCGAACTTGGTTATGAAGCCGCCAACCATGGGGTGCAGGTTTACGGTGGTCATGGCTTTATCAAAGAGTGGGGAATGGAGCAGATTATCCGCGATACCCAGATCGCCAAACTGTATGAAGGCACCACCGGGGTTCAGGCTCTGGATCTGCTGGGACGGAAAATACTGCTGGGCAAGCTGAAATCCTTTAACGAGTTCCGCCAGGAGGTGAATCAGTTTATCAGGCATCATAAAAACCGCGCTGAAATGAAGCCATTTATTAAACAGCTTAAGCGCTATATGTTGCGCTGGCGTATCGGTACCTTTCGTGTCGCTTATAAAGCATCAAAAGACCGGGATATGGTCGGAGCCGCATCTTATGATTATCTGATGCAATCAGGTTATGTGATTATGGGCTACTTCTGGGCACAGATGGCTGATGCTGCCTTCAGCGGTATTAAGTCAGGTGAGGGCGATGTGGATTTTTATAAAACCAAAGTAAAAACCGCAGAATTTTATTTTGACCGTATGCTGCCGAGGGCCAAAGCGCATAATAAGATGATGCTGAAAGATGCCCGCTCACTGATGCAGATTGATGAAGAGCACTTTGCCTTTTAACGTTTTTTATAAGGCGCAGGCTGAGCAGGCGCCAGTTCTGCTCAGCCACTGTTTTGCTGATTGCTTTGCCGACGATCAGGGAGCAGGCTTCAGTGATTACGTATAGCCAGCTGAAGAGTGATAATCTCCTGACTATCGGTGACCTCTTTTAACAGGCAGCCCTGAAAACGCGTGACAATCAGATGTTCGCAAAGGTTATCGACATCCAGTCCCAGTGTCATATCTTCGCTGTCAGCCGGGGTTGCGGCCAGTGAGAAGCGTCCCTCAATGGAAATTTTATTGCCTGACAGCCGCAGGGTAATCAGGCTGCCACCTTCTTTTGTCTGCTGATGGCGGCGCAGCAACAGGTGGTTCAGCAGGAAAGAAATAACGCGCTGGTTTTCTTCAATAATTAAAGAAAAGGGCATATTCAGTTGCGGGCGGTGAGATGCCGGGCATTTCTCTTCACTCCACTGACGAATCAGTTGTGCGAGATCGATACTGCCTCCGTCCGGGCTGAGTTCCGATACTGTCAGATATTCCATAAAGGCCTGTAAACAGACTTGATGCCGGGGTTCGGTGTCCGGCTCCACCTGCTGCAGGAGTTTCAGTAACAGTTGATTGATTTCCTGCTGGGCATTACTTGAGTAGTGACTTTGCAGGCGTTCCAGATCCTGTTCCAGCTTACGGATGGTCGCTTTTGAACGCAGCTGTTCGTTGTACAGGTCTTCGGTGCGTGCGGTTACCTTGTTTTCCAGTGACAGCGTCAGCTCGCGGGACTGTTTCATCGCATTCTGTTCCTGGGTTCTGTCAACGCTGCAGATCATAATTTCAGCCGGCCGGGTGTCGCGGTAACGGGAAGCTTGCAGTGTTATTTCCAGGTAACGGGGTTCTTCCTGAAAGTCCTGAATCCAGATCAGATCATGTACCCGGCTGAGGCGGCCGATCAGTAACTGGTTAATACGTTCGCGTTGCTGTACCGCGTCCGGGCCATGAATGCGGTCAATCAGTTCATTGATCGGATGGCGCAGGGATTCCAGCTCAAATTCCGTGGTGGCAAGATGGCCGGCGAAATGCCCGTTACTGTCCAGCATGTCTTTATCAGCGTCATAGGTACAGAAGCCAATACCGGCATTATCAACGGCAATGGTGAGCTGATTACGGGTATGCTCCAGCTGTTGATGAGCCCGGTGCTGTTCATCGATGTCCTGGCGCATGCGCATCAGCATCTGATGGATTGCCTGGTTCACCGCCGAGATCTCGTCGGTGCGGCGCGTTTTGAGTACCGGCCCGCGGGGGTTATCCAGGGAAAAATGCTGGGCCCAGTCGGCTAATGCATACAGTCTGCGGGTGATTACCTGATGGACGATAAACAGCAGAAAAAGTGAAATAGTAAAGGTCTTGATAAACTGAGTGATAAGGATATTGACCGTCTGCTCGGTCAGTTCCTGATGAAGTTGTGAATAATCCAGGCTGATATGCAGAGTACCCAGGTTATAGTCCTCGCCGGGGGTCTGATAGCGGAGGTCAAACTGATAGCGCTGGTCAACATGGTTATAGACGTTGCCTGAGCTATAGAGTACTTCGTCGTTATTTTCAATATAGGTATAGACGACCCCGGGAAAGTTGAGAATACCGTGCAGTTGAGCGTCAATCTGGTTCGCGTCAAAGTTCCACAGACTGTAGCTCAGACTCTTCTGGTAGCTGTTTTCTATCTGCACCAGGTTCTCATTGTATTGATGCAGCCCGCGGCGGTAATCGGAATAGAGAATATAGAGCAACGACAGCAGGGTAATAACAAAACTGAATGCCAGCACATACGTCAGCAGTTGTCTTCCCAGGGCCGTTGAATATCTGAACATGAAATTTGTTTGATCGATTCAGGGTGTGCCCTAACTATAGCCTGAAACAAGCGTACCCACTACGAATAATGGCTAATCCGGCATTTGCTCGGCATAAGAGGAAAACTGTGTGCCATATTAATGAGGCTTGAGCGGGTGGCCGTGCAAATCTTGATTTGGCACAAGGTTTAAGGGGGTATAAAAACAGCGGATTTTATTTCTTGATTTGTGTCAAACAGAACAATCCGGCTTCCGTTAATCTGCACTCATCAACTTAAGCACAAGACGAGGAGTGCATAATGAAACTGTTGAAAACTCTGTTAGCGAGCGCGGTAGCTGTTTCTGCAATGCCTGCACTGGCGTATGAAGCTGGTGACATCATTGTTAAGGCTGGCTATATCAACGTTATGCCTAAAGACAATAACGCAGACGCGAGTGCTGTTGTTCCGGATACTGATCTGGACGTTCAGAATGATGCAGGTCTGGGTCTGACCGGTATTTATATGTTCACTCCGAACATTGGTCTGGAAGTGCTGGCGGCAACCCCGTTTGAACACGAAGTAGAAGCTGATGGCGGTGCCCTTGATGGCGCGACTATCGCAACTACCAAACACCTGCCGCCGACTGTATCGGTTCAGTACTACCCGATGGGCGCTGACTCCAAAATTCAGCCATATGTCGGTTTAGGTATTAACCACACTTTCTTCTTTGATGAAGATGATGATGCGGGCATCGGTACTTCAAGCCTGAAACCAAGCTGGGGCTTAAGCTACTCTGCGGGTGTTGACTATCTGGTTGATGAACACTGGCTGGCTAACGTCGCACTGTGGAAAATGGATATCGATACTGAAATTCGTGGTGGCGCTGCGGATGGTCTCGAAGTTGAAATCGACCCTCTGGTTGTAATGGTAGGTGCCGGCTACAAGTTCTGATCGGCTTACTGCTCTGACACCCTCACAGAAAAGCCACGCATTGCGTGGCTTTTTTGCTTCCGGCACTTTATTTCACTCTGTTGCCACCTGGCCGCTGGCCTTGTCCGGTCCGAGAATCTCCTGTTTGAAGCGCGCCGATACCGGATGATCACCGATCCAGATCCGCATCAGCGCATCGAACAGATCTTTGCCGGCGATCGTGCCTTTGGTTTCGCCGTTGATAACCACTTTTGATGCCTGTGTCTGCGGCACATATTCCACGTAACCCACATCCCCACGCACCATTTTCGAGTCAAACATGGTCACCAGCTGTTGCAGCCGGTCGTCCATTGCCAGCGCTTCTTCGCGGGTGAGGTTTAATTGCAGAGATTCGTACATGGCGGTGGCAATCCGGCGTCCGCTGACACGGCTGACGAGAATGTGGTAGACCAGACGCTTGCTGGTGTTCTGGCTGATCAGCTGTCGTGGATCGCGGCTGGTTTCGCCGACGTACAGCAAGCCGACATAGGCATCCACCAGATAATACATGGTGCGGACAGCGGCGCCGTTAAGACGCATTTCTTCATGTTCAGCAGAAGCGGGGATAATGTCAGGGAAGTCGAAGCCAGCCACTGATCTGGCATGGCTGGTGGAAAATATCCCCATAATGAGGAGCAGAGAAAGCAGCGTACGGGCAGTCCATAACATGAGAGTCCCTCTCTTATTTTTGTTGTTATGGATCTACTCTATGGTTAGTGGTACGTCAGTGCAAGCCGTTACAGGACGGGTGCCAGTAATCGGCTCACTCTGGTCAGAAATACCTGCCACCAGTGTGTCGACAGGCGGGTCGGGACAGCGTTGTCAAAATCTTCCTGCAACATGGCGGCGGTTTCTGCCGCAAACTGTTTGTCCTGAATCAGCGCGCCCAGCTCAAAATTGATACGCAGGGAACGGTTGTCGAGGTTAGAACTGCCAATATAGGCCCACTCGTCATCCACCAGAATCACTTTCTGATGGAGAAATCCTTTCTGATAGCTGAAAAATTGCACGTTGCAGCGGGTTAAGGGCTCAACGAAGGCCCCCATGGCGTGCTGAACCAGATGACTATCACCGTTTTCCGGTATCAGTATGCGGATATCGACTCCACGCAGGCCGGCCAGCTGCATGGCCGCTACGAGGCTCTGATCCGGTACAAAGTAGGGGCTTACCAGCCAGCAACGCTGCCTGGCCTTATGAATCAGGTGGGTGAAAAACAGGCTGGCGCTCTCGGCATCATCGGCTGGCCCGGTCGGGATCGTCATGACATTGGATGTGCCTTCCGCTTTTGGCGGCTGCCACTGAATGGCAGGCACTGATTGCGTTGCCCAGTACCAGTCTTCGGTAAAGGCCAGCTGAAAAGCCAGCACGGACGGGCCGGAAATTTCAACGTGGGTGTCACGGATATCATCCGTCGTGACATACACCTCATCGACGTTGTAGCCACCCACAAAGGCGTACTGGCCGTCACAGATCACCAGTTTACGGTGGTTACGGAAGTTCAGCTGAAAGCGGTTGCGCAGTTGCAGCGGATTAAAGCGGGATACCCGTACGCCTGCCCGGGTCAGCTTTTTCAGAAACTGACTACTTATGCCATGGCTGCCGATTTCATCGTACAGAAGATACACCGCAACGCCGGATGAGGCCTTTTCACACAGGTGGTCTGTCAGCTCCTGTCCCAGGTGGTCGTCACTGAGAATATAGTACTGCACACAAATGTATTGCTGCGCTTCTTTAATGCGGCTGAAAATGCGCTCAAAGGTCTGGGTACCAGTGGTCAGCAGGCGGCATTGATTGCCTCTGGTGGGGGGAATGCGCAGCAGAGAAACAAGGGGATTGGTTAACGGGTCACGGCCAGCGATGGAGCCTGACAGGGCATTCTGAACCTGCTCACCGATAAAACTCAGTGAGTGATCGCCATGACGGCGGGCTTTCAGATAGCCATGCAAACGGCGGCTGCCAAACAGAGTATAGAGCGGCAGACTGATGACCGGCATCAGCAAAAGTCCCATAACCCAGGCCAGGGTCCCCTGTGCTGTACGGCCTTTTAACAGGGCATCAACGGCTGCGATAGCACCGAGAATGTATACAACAACAGTCCAGTGCCACCACTCAAAAATTGCCATTCAGCCCCCGTTGTCTGTTGTGAATCAGAGCCCGACCAGACGCATGAATTCGTCGCGGGTTGCCTGACTGGAACGGAAATCGCCCAGCATGACGGAAGTCCGCATCATGGAATTCTGTTTCTGAACGCCGCGCATCATCATGCACATGTGCTGGGCTTCAACAATTACTCCGACGCCGCGGCAGCCGGTAATATCCTGAACGGCCTCGGCGATCTGCTTGGTCATATTCTCCTGAATCTGCAGACGGCGGCCAAACATATCGACGATCCGCGCAAACTTGGACAGCCCCAGGACTTTGCCGTTGGGCAGATAACCGATATGACAGCGGCCGATAAACGGCAGAATATGGTGTTCACACAAAGAATAAAATTCTATGCCCTGTACCACCACCATTTCGTCGTTATCACTGCTGAACACAGCGTTGTTGACGACTTCGTTCAGGTCGGTCTGGTAGCCACTGGTGAGAAACTGCATGGCTTTGGCTGCGCGTTTGGGCGTATCAAGCAGGCCTTCGCGTTCAACGTCTTCGCCCAGTCCGGACAGTACCTGACGGTACAGAGATTCTAAATCTGACATGTTTATTCCGCTGTTGTCGATCAAAGGGGTCATTTATACCCGATGATTCTACTCAATTTTAAAAAACTTATACAGGCTCGATGTCTTGTATAACAAAATCCGGACCCAGGCAGCCGTGTTGGTGCACTTTGCCCAGAGTCACAAGGTATTTCAGCGCGCCTTCAGGCCGGCGCTGGCGATCGGTCCAGAAACAGCTCAGAGGCCCGGTCTGACAATCATGGCTGTTAACCGGCAGTAACGTGGCCACCCGGCGGGCGATTGCTTCTCCGGAATCCACCCAGGTGATCGCCGGCCACGCCTGTTGCAGCAGGGGTTTCAGCAGGGGGAAATGGGTACAGCCAAGCACCACATGGCTCATCGCCGGCTGCCGGGCAAACCAGGGTTGCAGATGATCATACAGTCCCGCGGGCTGAGCGGCGGTTTCCAGATAGTCCTCCGCCCATTCAACCAGTTCGGCACTGCCAAAGCGGCTGACCTGACAATGGCCGGCAAAATCCCGGATGAGATCATCTGTGTAGGGACGATGAACGGTGGCCGGTGTCGCCAGTAATCCGATACAGCCATCCTCGCACAGCGAGGCGGCGGTCTTGATCGCCGGCACGACGCCCACCACAGGAATATCCAGCAGGCGGCGTAACGAAGGCAAAGCCAGTGTACTGGCGGTATTGCAGGCAATGACCAGCATGGCCGGCTGCAATTCCCGTATTCCTGCCATACAGACATCCACCACCCGCTGTATCAGCAGCTCATCATCCTTGGTGCCATAAGGAAACGCAGCGCTGTCCATCAGGTAATGTAACGGGACTCCCGGCATCTGCTGGCGGATATGCTGCAGAACACTGAGCCCGCCAACGCCGGAGTCAAAAACCAGAACGGATGGAGTCATGGGAAGGTTGCGCCGCTGAAAAACGCTGATTCTAGCAAATTATCGGCAGACGCAGAATATCACCCGCCGGCAGAGGGGAATTATCACCTGCCGGGGAACTCAATATCCCGGTGAGGACAGGCGGAATCAACGGAAGCTTCTATACTTAACAGCGGGGTCAGGCCCCGGAACCAATAAGAAGGACCCTTGTGGAACTCGAAGAACTGCTGGAAAACGCCCGCCGCAATGAAGCCCTGCTGAGGCGATTGCAGGCGTATGAACTGCAACTGCTTTCATGCCAGACATGGTACGATTTCCTGACCCTGTTGCTGGAGGGCCTGCCCGCCCAGTTTGATCTCGACGCCGCGACACTGAAAGTCTGCGACCCGGAAGGGGATCTGAAAGCCTCCATGCTGCAATCACTCGATCTGGAACAGGCTGTGCTGCTGAATCAGCTGGAATTCCAGGGCCGGGTGCCCATGATCGAAGCCGGCCCTGTATCGCCGCCACCGCCCTGGGCCAGTGGACTGCCACTGCCACTGATGCGCAATGATGTTTACCTGGGCCAGTTACGTCTTTATTCAGCTAACCCTGACCGCTTTCAGGCCGGTATGGCCACCGATTTTATGCAGCATCTGGCAGCGGTGGTCGCAGCTTGTCTGTTTATGGTTAAGCAATCAGAAGAAACCGCCCGACAGGCCCTGACCGACCCGCTCACCGGTGCAGAGAACCGGCGCGGTTTTGAACGTGCATATCAGCGCGAGTGGGCCCGGGGGCAGCGCCAGTATCACGTATTTGCCATGATTCTGATTGATCTGGACCATTTTAAGCAGGTCAATGATGTTCATGGCCACGGCACCGGCGACCGGGCGCTGAAAGCCCTGTGCAGGACGTTAAAAAGTATTATGCGTCCCACCGATCACATTGGCCGTCTTGGTGGTGAAGAGTTTGCATTGCTGGTACCAGGGTGTCAGCCGGATCAGTTGCCGTCCGTCGCCGGGCGGGTGCAGGAAGCCATCCGGGATATGCGGGTGGAAAATGACACAGGAAAAATTGTTCCCCTGACCGCCTCCGGCAGCTATCTGTGTGTCACCCCGCGGCCACATCAGCAGCTGGCGCTCGACCAGGTGACCGAACATCTTGATACGTATCTGTATGAAGCCAAGCGTAACGGCCGCAATCAGTTTATACGCGCAGAACAGTGATCTGCATCAGACGTATTGTTACAACCACTGCGCTACAGTTAATTCAGAGCCTGAAAAGGAGGGAGCATGGCGCAAAACAAAGAAAGTCATTTGCCGTTGATTATTCAACCGGATGCTGAAGAGAGTACGCCACATCTGCCGTATGGCAAAAGGATGAGCCGTGCTGAGTATGAAAAAGAAAAACAGAGCCTGCAGATCGAACTGCTGAAAATGCAGGGCTGGGTAAAAGAAACCGGGCAAAAGATCGTGATCGTGTTTGAAGGGCGGGACGCTGCCGGTAAAGGGGGCACCATCAAGCGCTTTATGGAGCATATGAATCCCCGTGGTGCCAGAGTGGTGGCTCTTGAAAAACCGACCGAGACCGAAGCGTCACAGTGGTATTTTCAACGTTACATCAAACACCTGCCGGCCAATGGCGAAATGGTATTTTTTGACCGCTCCTGGTACAACCGTGCGGGGGTTGAACGGGTGATGGGTTTCTGCAGCAATAATGACTATCTCGAATTTATGCGTGAAGTGCCCGAGCTGGAGCGCATGTTTGTACGATCCGGCATCCGATTATTTAAATTCTGGTTTTCGGTCAGCCGGCACGAGCAGCTGCGGCGTTTTCAGAGCCGTCAGATTGACCCGCTGAAACAGTGGAAACTGAGCCCCATCGATCTGGCATCACTGGATAAATGGGATGACTATACCGAAGCGAAAGAAGCCATGTTTTATTACACCAATCACATGGATGCACCCTGGACCGTGGTACGCTCGGACGATAAAAAACGCGCCAGATTAAATGCCATGCGCTATGTATTAAGCCAACTGGATTACACCAATAAATCAACCACGCTGGATCTGACACCGGATCCGTTAATTATTCTGCCGGCCACTCAGGCGATGGATTGCTGAACCGGGCAGGCAGATGGCTATTGATGTTGGGGGACTATGTTATGCAGGATCGGCCACACCATAAACATGCCGAAAAAGTCGTTCAGCAGTTTCGTGAGGAACTGGGTGAAGATTTGTGCAAAAAAATCGGTGATTACCCGTTTGGCAGCTTATCTGTGCTGATTGAATCTGCCATCAATACCAGTGTTATGAAAGCCGTGGATGATACTATCCACGACTTTGAAGAGGCGCTGGCCCGCAGTCGTAAACGGGCCAGAGGAGTGCATCAATCACCGTGATTATTCAGGCTTCAGCGTCAGGGTAAAGCTGACCGGAACAACCGTGGCAATATGCTTGAGCTTAGCGACGTCACGCAGTTTATTGATGCCGGCAACCAGACCAAACTGATCAGCATGAATCAGCACGGGTTCGCTGCTGCTGACGGTCAGTGAGCCATCACTGGCCGGAGTGACAATTACATGGGCCGGAAACGTGACTTCCTCACCGTGCAGGGACAGTTTGGCGCGGATCTCTGTTTTTAACAGATCGCCTTCTTCCAGTTTTTCCATAACCACCGGATCAACATTGGTGGTCAGCTTAGCTTCGGCAAAATCGCTGACTTCAAACAGCATGCTTTGCATACGTTCATTCCGGACTTCAATGCCGGTATCCACACTGCGCAGATTGATAGTCATGCTGGCATAACCGTTATCTGCCAGGGTGCCTTTAATATCGCGGAAATGGTGGACTTCAGTGATATCCGAATTTTTGGTACTGAGGAACGTCAGGCTGGATGGCTCGGTAATTTTCCAGTCGGCGTGGGACAGAGAAGCCAACAGGGCAGAACATAAAATCAGAAAGCGCATAGAGTTTACCTTTTAGGTTGGTCGAGGGTTATTCAGCAGGTGGACCTGCCTTGTTGTTACTGAATTATTACTGAGTTTTTACTTAATTACTGCCGGGTTGCCACTGGATTCCCGTGACAGAACCCGGGTTATTAACCGGTTTTATTGAATAAGAGTCACGTTGGGAAATGGATACTTCACTAACCATTTAAGTTCCTGGCGGATACTAGCCTGATGTTCGTCTTCCAGCGACAGGCGTTCTTTATCCAGCGCGAACTGCTGCCTTGGGGTTAAGGCTTTATAGGCATCAAGAATCGGCATCGCGGCGGTTTTTTCATGGTGCCGGCGGACGGAGGCCAATTCGGCCGCTTCCCAGGCCACCGGGTCCAGTGCTGTGACCAGATAATGCAGGCGCATAACCCCTTCGGTAATTTCACACTGCTCTTCAATGACGGCGCGGGCGATAAAGCGGATATCCTTCAGCAGATCCTGCTGGCGTTTACGCAGATTCATCTCCGCCAGCGCATGTTCCTGTTGCTGCTGCGCCTGCGACTTTTTCACCTGGCGTAACAGATACCAGGCGTAGCCGGCCAGGAGCAGAATAATAAGGATAGCGATGGTCAGCAGTACAGCGTAAGTAGTATTCATGCATAACTCCGTTCTGACTAAGCAGGCATGATAACGCCGATAGGCTGGTTAATTAAGGCAGCTGAAGGAATTGACTGTCATCCGCGGCACAAAGGGCAGTCTGCGTCTTTATCTGTGCTGTAAGATCCCTCGCGATAGCGGACGCGCATGCGGGCCCCACCGCGTTGCGGGCTGATTTCATAGCGTGAATGCCGTTGCGGTACAGCGTCGCACCCGGGACTTTTGTAGTCGGCATCCGCCGGCGTTAATGGCACACTCTCCATACAAACCGTACTGTTATTTGGCGCTTTCATTGAGCATATCTCCGGCATTGCAATAAAGACTGTTAAGGACCCGGATGATGCGATCAGCTTTGTCGTCACTGAGCTGATAGTAAACATTCTGTGCGCAGCGGCGTGTATGCACCAGATGCTCGGTGCGCAGCCAGGCCAGATGCTGGGACAGGGCAGATTGACTGAGCGGCAGGCAGTTGGACAGCTCGCTGACAGAAACTTCTCCGCGGCGCAGGCAACAGAGTATGTTCAGCCGGTGTTCGTTGGCCAGGGCTTTCAGCAGACGCACCGCCTCCTGGCGATGCTGGTCCAGCGCTTCGTAGTCCTGCACCGCCGGTGGAAGGGATTCCTGATCGGACATAGGCAATCTCATTCATTGACATATTGATAGTATATATCAAATATTGCTAAATAAGAATATTCTAATATAATCACATTATACGTTATAGCAGGAGAGGAACCATGAGCCATCAAATTCAGAGCTTCTTTCATGAAGATACCTTCACCTTCACTCATCTGTTAACAGATGACGCGACCGGTCAGGCAGCTCTGATTGACCCGGTGCTGGACTTTGATCAGAAATCCGGACGCACCGCCACGGCATTCATTGACGACAT
Source organism: Thalassolituus sp. UBA1087 (assembly GCA_002314145.1). Classification (GTDB taxonomy): domain Bacteria; phylum Pseudomonadota; class Gammaproteobacteria; order Pseudomonadales; family Oceanobacteraceae; genus Venatoribacter. The sequence continues at coordinate 93,689 of DCCG01000004.1, forward strand.
TCTGCAAAAAGTTGAGCAGGATGGACTGTCACTGGTGTACGTCTTGGAAACCCACGCTCATGCGGATCACCTGACCTCAGCAGACTACATCCGCCACCGTACCCGGGCGAAAATCGTCATCGGCTCACCGATTACCACTGTACAGGGCACCTTTAAAAAGATTTTTAACGAAGGCGAGCGCTTTCTCCCCGATGGCCATCAGTTTGATGTTCTGATTCAGGACGGTGAAGAGATCCGTCTGGGCGATACCGTCATCCGGGCGATGGCGACCCCGGGTCATACACCGGCCTGCCACAGTCTGATCGTCAATGATTCGGACGTTTTTGTCGGCGATACCATCTTTGCACCGGACGTGGGCAGCGCCCGCTGTGACTTCCCGGGCGGTGACGCTGAAACACTCTGGCAATCGGTCCGTAAGCTGATGGCGCTGGGCGATGAGGTGGTGCTTCACCTGTGTCACGATTATCCGCCGGAGGGACGCGATATCGTCTCGTCTGTCACCGTGGCAGAACAGCGTAAAAACAACATTCATATGAAAGACAGCGTCAGCCGTGATGACTTCATCCGTATGCGCTCAGAACGTGATGCGCAGCTGGATATGCCACGCCTGATCCTGCCGTCTCTGCAGGTCAATATCCGTGCAGGAGCCCTGCCGGAAGCCGAAGATAACGGCGTTGCCTACCTGAAACTGCCGCTGAATCTGCTCTGAATACGTCAATTTGCCGCCTGCCGGGCCGATATGGCCCGGGCCTGCGTTGCATTTGGTCGATTTTATATTAGGCTGAATGTATCCAAACAAAAAGGAATAAGGCCATGCTGGCGAATAATCGCTGGGTGCGGGCAACCGGTACATTGCGCGACAAACCCATCAGCATTCAATACCGTGAAGACTGGCAGAGCGCCAGAGATTCCGGCCAATTACCGGTCTGTGTTCAGATCGCCTGGAACGCTGAAAGCATCGATGACAATACCGGTTTCCCTGGCCTGCAGGAGCAAAGCCGGATTCTGGTCTTTAATGAACATCTGCAGACCCACCTGGAAACCGGCGATAACGCCGTGGTGACCATGATGCTGACCAATAATGGCACGAACCAGTGGGTGATTTACTGCAAAGATCTGGAGCAGCTGCAGCAGGGGCTGGATCAGATTCCCACCGATGGTGGCCTGTATCCGATTGAAATCGTCGCCGATGAAGATCCGCAATGGAGCACCTTCACTCAGGTCTTTGACGTCATCCGCGACAGCAACTGAAGGTTTACTTCCGTTCGTCCTGCTGATGCGCTTCTTCTTCCGCTGAGCGGGCCGCCTGCAGCGCGGCCAGTTCCGTCTCCACCGTCTGTGGATCTTCCAGTGTTATCTGGCCGATTTTTCCGGCACGCAGTTCATGCAGGGTCAGTTCCGAGGCTTTGTGCAGATCCGCGACACCACCGGGTTTCAGGCAGCCGCGTTTGGCGGCAATGGTAGCCAGTGCCTCATTGGCTGAGGCTGGCAGGGCTTTCAGTTTAAAGCGTGTGGACAGCTGATCCGGGTAATGCGTCAGCAGGTAGTCCAGAGCATGGGTCGCTACTTCGGTGTATTCCATGGCGGTATCTTTTACTGCGCCACTGGCAGCCAGGCGATAGCCGGAATGTTCGTTTTCGAATTTTGGCCACAGAATTCCCGGCGTATCGGAAAGCACCAGACCATTCTTCAGATCAATCATCTGGTTGGCTTTGGTGACGGCCGGTTCATTGCCGGTTTTGGCGATGTAACGCCCGGCAAGCGCGTTGATCAGGGTCGATTTACCAACATTGGGAATGCCCATAATCATAATGCGCACCGGTTGTTTCTTCTCCAGCCGGGCGGCTCCCAGCTGTTTACACAGCGCAATCAGTTTTTTCACCTGCTGACGCTCTTCTGCCACCAGCGGCATGGCTTTGGTATTCAGCTGCTGTTCAAAATACGTCACCCATTGGCGGGTGACCGCCGGATCGGCAAGGTCCGCTTTATTAAGGACTTTGATGCAGGTTTTGTCGCCGCGCAGCTCATCCACCAGAGGATTGGTGCTCGACCAGGGCAGGCGCGCATCCAGAACCTCGACCACCAGATCAATACCGGGCATCGCCTCACTGATCTTCTTACGGGCTTTGTTCATGTGTCCGGGGAACCACTGAATGGCCATAGTGACGCTTTCCGATTGACGACTGTTTAAAAGGGCGGCACATTGTAAAGCAAGGGCGCAAAGGTACAAGTGCCCCTCTGTGACTGCGCGCGGGCAGTGCCGGCAGCGGCAGACAAACGCACGACACAGAGCTGTCACAATGACGGATTAAGCTCATCCGTGTCCGCATCGGGTGATTGTGATCGGATTGGAGACAAGTATGGATGTCTTACCTGAAGACATTGCTGATACCGTAAAAAAGCAGGGGCGTCAGGCTTCTGCCACTGTGTCCGGGCGCCGCCGTTCCGGCTTTCTGCTGGGCAACCGGTTTGTTTTTTCAGATGCTCAGGAAGTGATCTGGATGCAGGCCGGTCCGGGTGAGTTCCGCGAACTGAGAATCTGGCGTAAGTAACCGCACAGACATAAAAAAGCCCGCTGAGCGGGCTTGGATTGCATCCTGTTGAATCGCTTGGCCGCCTTCAGCCGCCAAACATGGATACCTTAGTGTCTTCGTCCTGCTCGTTCTGATCATCAGCCGCGTCGGTGGCCGGCGCCGGAGTTTCCGCTGATACGCCTTCCGCTTCCGCCTGTTCTGTGGCCGCACTAGTGACGCTTTGCTCATTTTGTTGTGCATCAGAGTCTTCATTGCTGGCTTCTGCCGCAGCTGGTGCAGGTGTTTCTGTTGCGCCTGAACGGGCCTGAGCTTTCTTCGCTTCGGACGCCTGCTGTTCCTGCATTTTGGCTTTCTTACGCTCCAGCTTAGTGATCTGGCGATCGTGGTTAGCCCACACTCCGGTCTTTACATCCACGTTTGCGACGCCGTTTTCTTCGGCAATTTCATCGGCCAGGGCGCGGGCGGCGTCGTCAGCGTCGCGGGCGATCAGCTTGCGCTCGCCGGCTTCAAGGCGGGCAAACAGGTCGATGAGTGCATTGGAAAGCACTTCCTGAGCCACTTCATCACGGGTTTTGCGGAAGCGCCGGGCAATCACATTCAGCATCGCCAGATCGTTGGCATCCAGGCGCATGGTCAGCGCGGCAAGTGTCTGTTCTATCTCGCGTTGCGCCTTTTCTTCTTCGTAGTAGCGGTCGATCAGAGACTGTGTGCTGGTTGTGTCGAAATCCTGCATGATGAACTTCCGTCGGTTGGGTGAATGTGAATGATCAGAAAGGTGACTACTGTATAGGCTTACAGCGGTTTCATCAATAGCAGGCCGGCTCAGCTGTGACCGCTTTGTGAGATTGTTGCCCCGGCCGATGGATGCTTTGCCATGGCTTTGGGCTGCTTTATAGTAGTGGCGCATACGCCCTGTCGGATCAACAGACACACGACGGCATGGCTACATCGTGTTGAGGAGTAAAGCGTGACCATTGCAGAAAGTATTAAAACCAAACTGGCGGATCTGAACCCACAGCATCTGGAACTCATCAACGAAAGCCATATGCACGCGGGCCCGGCGACAGATTCCCATTTTAAACTGGTGCTGGTGAGTGAAGCCTTTGACGGACAACGGGTCGTCGCCCGCCATCAGTCGGTATATCAGCGTCTGGCCGACGAGCTGGCCGGCCCCGTGCACGCGCTGGCGCTGCACCTCTATACCCCATCCGAGTGGCAGGAGGCGGAAGTACCGGCGTCGCCCAATTGCCAGGGCAAACACTGAGCACAACATCCGCCGGTTCTTAGCGGGCCTTGCGGGTGGATTGTCCTGTGCGAACCTTGAGAGCGGCTACGGGGGCGGGCATTCTCCGCTCAGTTGTTTCAGAGAATGATTATGCATCAGCTGTTTTTAATCTGTGTGTTTGCGCTCGCGCTTATGTCGCCGTCAGTCAGTGTGGCGGCAGAAGACTGGACGCTGCGTCAGTCCGATGATGAACACCACATACAGATCTACACCCGGGATATCGCCGGTTCCGACCTGAAAGAATTCCGCGGTGAAATGACCCTGCATTCCCGGCTGCGGCCTCTGGTTGCACTGATTGAAGATAATGCTGCAGCACCTCAGTGGCTTTATCATTGCCGCGCACTGGAGCTGATCGAACGCCAGTCAGCCCATGAAAAGCTGTTCTATATGGTAACCGATGCCCCCTGGCCGGTTTCTGACCGCGACAGCGTGTTCCGCAGCATTCTGACCCAGGACCCGGCTAGCGGCATCGTCACCATTGATATGCAGGCTGAGCCGGACAGCTTTCCCCCCAACGACGATTTTTTACGCATCCGTCAGATGCGTGGCATGTGGCAGTTTATTCCCCGTGCGGACGGCGTCGTCAAAGTCATCTATCAGGTACACGCGGAACCGGGCGGTGGTATTCCGGCGTGGCTGGCCAACAGTGTGGTGGTGGATAACCCTTACCAGACACTGAAACAGATGCGCGAAATGGTGCGTCAGCCGGTTTACCAGCGTACAGAAATAAACCACATCAAAGATACTGATTAACCCTGCGGCGAGACTAATCCACGGATAATTCATTGTTTTGTACCAGCCTTGTCATTCTCCCGTAACAAAACCTTCATAGAGTTCGCCGCAATTGAAACTAATGATTACGGTAATTATGAATATCCGCGAACACGTTCTCACTTTTCTTCTTTTGTTTTCGTCGGCGGTGGCCGTTGCTGCTCCGGCACCTTTTTCTGATGATCTTAAGCCGGGTGATAACCGGATACTGACCATTCACGGTTCCAACACCATCGGTGCCGAATTAGCCCCGAATCTGGTGAAGGCCTACCTCAGAGCCAAAGGGGCAACTGACATCCGCAGTGCGCCTGCTGGAGAAGAAAACGAAACCCTGATTACCGGTCAGGTAGGGACGATGGAACGGGTATCCGTCAAGGTCGCTGCTCATGGGTCGGGTACCGGGTTTAAAGGTCTTAAAAGCGGCACTGCCGATATTGCCGCCGCGTCGCGTCCGGCCAAAGAAAAAGAAGCCGTGCTGCTGCAGGGGATGACCGATGTGCGCAGCCCGGCCAGTGAGCATATCGTCGGCATTGATGGTCTGGCGATCATTGTTCACCCGGATAATCCGGTTAATGATCTCAGCGTGGAGGAGATTGCACAGATCTTTTCCGGGGGGTACACCGACTGGTCAGAACTGGGTGGAGTACCGGGACCCATTCATGTGTATGCACGGGATGATAAATCCGGTACCTGGGACAGTTTTAAAGGCATGGTGTTAGGCAAAACCCATCAGCTGATTGATTCCGCCAGACGGTTTGAATCCAATGCTGATCTGTCGGATGCGGTCAGCGTGGATGCCGGTGGCATTGGCTTTGTTGGTCTTTCTTCAGTGCGTCTGGCGAAAGTGGTGTCGGTATCGGATGGTTCAGCGAAATCCCTGTTACCGAATAAACTGACGGTGGCGACTGAGGATTATGCTCTGTCCCGGCGTCTGTATATGTATACCGATGACAACCCGGCCAACCCCTACGTGAGCGAATTTATTCAGTTCGTGACGGAAAATCAGGGCCAGAAAATCGTCGCCGATACCGGGTTTATTTCGCAGGAAGTGAAAGCCGTGGTACCGGAATATTACTCCGAATTACCACAGGACTTCCGCGAAATCACCGATGACGCCAAACGCCTGACCATTAATTTCCGCTTTTACGAAGGCAGTGCCAAACTGGATAACAAAGCACTGCGTGATCTGGATCGTCTGGTGGGGTATGTCAATCAGCATCCGCAGGCGGAACTGGTTCTGGTTGGTTTTGGTGATAAGAAAAAAGACGAAGCGCGCTCAGATCTGCTGTCAAAACTGCGTGCCATGGCTGTACGTCGCGAGTTAGTGCGTAAGGGCATTTATCCGCAGGCATCGGTCGGTTATGGCGATAATCTGCCGGTGGCGTCGCTGACCGGGAATGACGGTAAAACCAAAAACCGCCGGGTCGAGGTCTGGGTGCGGCAGGCATCCTGAACAGGCGCTGCGACAGACACCGGAATACAGACACAAAAAATCCCGGCCTGGCCGGGATTTTTTCTGCGTGGCGGATTATTTTTCCGCGTGCAGACGCAGATACAGTCCCACCACGGCGGCGGGAATATTGCCGCACATCTGATCAGACAATTCGACGTCTTCATCAATGTCTGCCATCTCAGGTTCATCCATAAACAGACCTGAAGCATACATGATCGGAAACAGATGCTGGGCAACGTCGTCTTCGTTGCGCCGGTACCAGTCTTGCTCCTGCAGTAATACGGCGGTCATATAGCCCATTGCCCAGCTTTCCAGCGGTGGCTCGCCTTCGTCGTCCATCAGGGTCAGATCCGCGGGTACCGGAAAGTCCTGGCCGGAATCCAGCCAGGCCTGAATTTCCTTCGCCAGTTTTATCAGCAGAGACTCCAGCTCTGCCTTCTGAGCCGCGCTGAAACCTGTCTCAGCGTCGAAGGCTGCTTCCATAACCTGCTGCAGTTCAAAGTCGACGGGGCCGGAAATCAGTGCCGTCATCAGGCCGTGAACGGCAAAAAAATCGAAACTGTCCTGACGTTCGGCTTCGTCTTCGAGCATCACGCCCAGGGTTTCCAGTTCGTCTTCGCTGAGGGATGGGATACTATTGAGGTCTGTCATTCTTCACTCCTGAAACTGGTGCCAATCCTAGTGACCACACGAGCTTCCCGCAAGCAGGAATTTATTCTGCCCCTTGGTAATGAAGAGATCCGCGTCTGCGTCTCCGCTATGCGCCGTAAGAGCATGCGTCTGGCGCTGACCAGAGAAGGGGATGTGGACCTGCGTATACCGCTGGGCTGTCCGAAGCACGAAGTGCTGACTTTTGTACGTAAACACGAAGCCTGGCTGCTGGAGCAGCGGCGGGAATTCCGGCAGCAGAACAGTCAGAAACAGACCGGGGTATTCATCAGAGGGCGTGAGCTGCCGTGGGAAATCAGCGCTCTGGATGAGTTTCTGGTCACGGATCAGGCGGTGTGGGTTCCGCCGGCCTGGTCGCAGTCTGAGCGTGAGAACGCACTGGATGCATGGCTCAGAGCCGCGGCGAAAACCGAATACCAGCGGATGATTGAACGCTGGTGGCCGGCGTTTGCCGGGTTTTCTGCGCAGCGGCCGACTCTGCGGGTTAAGAAAATGCGCAGCCGCTGGGGCAGTCTGTCACAGAAAGGCTATATCAACCTCAATCTGGCGCTGATGCAGATGCCGGAACATCTGCTGGAGCTGGTGGTGGTCCACGAGTTATGCCATCTGAAACATTTTGACCATGGACCGGGTTTTAAGCAGCTGATGTCCACCTGTCTGCCCGACTGGCGCCAGCGCGAAAAAGAACTTAAAGATTTCTCCCGCCTGCTGCGTTACTGAAGCCTTGTGGCCTCAGGTTCAGCGGTTGGCCACGCTTTTATTGATCCAAAGCTGTGAGTACCAGTAATACCAGCCCTTGTGGGCTTTGCTGGGCGCCGTACAGTTGTAGCGGCTGCGTCCGCCGGGCATGGGCTCGCTGGCCTGGGTACGCACCTTAAGACCGCCATCCGCTTGTGTTTCTTTTTCCGTCGCTATTTTACCTTCACTACTGGCGAAGCACTGCAGCTGGGAAGCGTAAAAATCCTGCAGCGGAATCGTCAGTGATAACGCCGGCAGGCTGGCATCCGGCAGTACCGGTTCCTGCAGCTGCTGTGGTCCGACAGCAAAGGGCATGGTGTAGAGTTTTGTGCGCAGGGTTTTGGTATTGGCATAGACTCCGGCGGCAGGAAAGCGCGGAATGGCCTGCATATGGGATACTTTCCCTACCGGTCCGGAATGCTGCCCAAACGCCAGATAATTATGATCTTTCAGCCAGGCGGTCATTGCCAGATTAAATTCGCCATAAGGGTAGGCCAGCAGGCGGTGGCTGGTGCCCAGTTTTTCCTCCAGCCGTGTTTCTGCGGCTTCCACTTCCTGGTTCATCCAGTCATTCAGCGGAATATCCGCCGGGCGCTCAATCAGATATTTGTGGTGCATGGAGTGGTTGGCGATCACATTGCCGGCATCCTGCAATGTTTTCAGTTCGTCCCAGCTCATAATGCTGTTGTATTGCTGATCAACGAAGGCGGGATTCACAAACACGGTGAATGGCCACTGGCGCTCTTTCAGCATGGGCCAGGCCGTGTCATACACCGAGCGGTAAGCGTCATCAAAGGTGATGGCTACGGCTTTATCCGGCAGGCTCTCACCGGCCTGAATTTTCTGCATGGCGGTGGCCAGATCGACGATCTGCATTCCTTCATCTTCCAGCAGTTGCAGGTGACTGGCGAAATCGTCCGGGCTGATGCTGGTGGCCGGGGGCGTGCTGGCGTCCACATGGTGATATTGCAGAATAACCAGTTGGGCGTTTACCTGGGCTGTGCCCAGAAAAAATAACAGAGTGATCAGATTTTTTATCATGAATACCGCGTTTTCAGTCGTTGAAAGGCTGCCTGCAGGCGGCAGAAGTAATCCTGATCGCCACCACGGTCCGGGTGATGCTGCATGGCCAGGCGGCGATATTGTCGGCGAATCTGTTGGGCGTCAACAGGCTCTTCAAGTTCCAGCAGTTCAAGATCCTGGTGCTGAGTGTCCGGTAGCAGCATGCTTTGCCAGAAGCTTCTCAGCAGGCTTTCCACATCCTCGCGCCCGGTGTTGAGCTGGCTCAGGTCGAGGTAATAGGCGGCCAGGCTGTCATGGTGTGCCGGCGCCCGGTCAGTGTTCGCTGTATCCGGTGTGTGGCAGGGAGGGCGATAGGGCGTGCGATAGATGGCAAGCGCGGATATCTCCAGCCCGCCTTTCTGTTGCTCATGCCACTGCCGGCGCAGACGATACAGGCAATGCATCAGAATAAAATGGCTGCGGAACAGGGTCAGCGGATCGCTCAGGGCATCGCTGCGGAAAATGGCGCGCTCCGGTGCCTGCAGCCAGCGCATTAAGTCAAATTCACTGACGCGGGTTCCCTGACTGAGGTAGTGATCAAGCAGGGTGATCAGGGCTGAAAAGTCACAGGCATCCTGATTACCGCTGGTTTCTGTGGCGCTCGGGTTAAGATTGGGCATGACCTAATCCTAGGCGTTTATGACGGTAAAACCAACATCAGGGAGCGGAGTCACCGGGATCGGTATCTTCGATCATGCGGCGTGCAAAGCCGGGCAGATAGCGTTTGGATTGATTCAGCCGGCGCGATACGCTGCCATAGCGGCGGCGCAGTTCACGCAGGCGGTGGCGCATAAAGGGCAGGCTGCTGACCAGCATGGACAGCCCTGACACGATAAGGATAATGCCCAGAGGTATAGGCATCGGGGTGATAATCAGCCCCAGCAGTATCAAAGCACTGCCGGAAGCAACAGTAAGACCACGGCGGATCATAAATGTATAACAGGTCCTGGTTACCTGACAGACACCTAAGCTGACAGCTGAGTGTTGCGATTCCATGACGCAGCCGTCGGCGGCGACACAGGTAATAATTGATTGAGTATGGCTGAAACCGAGAAAAAACCACTGCCGAAACGCGCGCATCTGATTACTCCGCAAGGGGAGCAGGCGCTGAAGGATGAATACGACTTTTTATGGCGCAAAGAGCGTCCCAGAGTCACACAGGAAGTATCCGATGCGGCCAAGCAGGGTGACCGCTCTGAAAATGCCGAATATATCTATGGCAAGAAACGTCTGCGCCAGATTGATGGCCGCCTGCGTTTTCTGAAAAAGCGGCTGGAAATCGTTACGGTCGTTGACCGTTTACCTGCCGATGTTAACAAAGTGTATTTCGGTGCCTGGATTGAGCTGGAAGACGAGGATGAAGTACTGCACCGTTACCGCATAGTCGGAGAAGACGAAATCGATCTGAAACGCGGTTATATCAGTGTGGACGCGCCACTGGCGCGTGGACTGATGGGCAAATCCGTGGACGATGACGTCACTGTTACCCTGCCGAAAGGGAAGCAGGACTTTCTGATTGTGGCTGTGCAATATCAGCCGCCGCAGTGGGACACCGGCGGTTCATCCACGGCGGTATTTGAAGAGCGCGATTAAGCGGCACTGAAGGGCAGCAACCGGGTCAGGCTCTGCTAGGCTTATTGTCATTCGTCATACTTATGCCTGCAGGAGGTACGGATGCGACACAGCGCTCTGTTGAAACAGCCAGTGTGCACTTTATGGATGCTGATGCTGCTGGTCATAGCCCGCCCCGCAGGCGCCGCTGACGACAAACTCATGACTCAGATATATAAGTTACCGGTTGAAATTAACGCCGTCAGCCGGGTCTGCCCGTGGCGTTCCAAAGCCGGACAGGGGTATATCCGCCTGATCCGTACCGACGCCCTGACCGGACACCGCCTCTATCTGCAATGGGTACGGCGCGGCATTGCCGGTGCGCCGACGCAGGCGACGTCCACTGTGCCGGTACAGGAGCTGGAAGAAGACTATGAAGTCCGTATAGAGATGCCTGCTGCCACGCTGGGCCCTCATGCCTGTAAGCTCAGCGCCATTGGTGAAGACATTACCAGTGAGCGCCGTTATCGCTTTGACTTCACTCTGAAAGGGCCGGGGGATTATAAACTGGGCGTCACCCACCTGCTGGAAGGCGGGCTGTAGCCGCCGGATCAGTCGACCTGAACCACATCCAGGCGGGTAAACAGGTGGCTCTTTTCCTGTTTATCCTGCAGGGTTTCAAAATCAAACAGATCTTTATCGCCCAGCTGTGACGGGGCGATATTGCAGATCGCCGCAAAAATATTCTCTGAGCGCCCGGGCTGCTCTTTTTCCCATTGTGCCAGCATCATTTTAATGTTCTGACGCTGCAGATTTTCCTGCGAACCACACAGATTGCATGGAATAATCGGGAACTCCCGGGCCTGGGCGAAGCGCTCTATATCTTTCTCTTTGCAGTAAGCGAGAGGGCGGATCAGGACGTGTTTCTGATCGTCGCTGAGCAGTTTGGGCGGCATGGCTTTCAGTTTGCCGCCGTGAAACATATTCAGAAACAGGGTTTCAATGATGTCATCACGATGGTGACCCAGAGCGATTTTATTCGCGCCGATGCTCTCGGCGAACCCGTACAGGGTGCCGCGCCGCAGGCGGGAACACAGACCACAGGTGGTTTTGCCTTCCGGGATAATGTCTTTCACCACGCTGTAGGTGTCTTTTTCCACAATGTGATATTCGACTCCCTGCTGGCTCAGGTATTCCGGTAAGACGTGTTCCGGGAAGCCGGGTTGCTTCTGATCCATATTCACGGCCACCAGATCAAAGTGGACCGGCGCGCTTTTCTGCAGCCCCAGCAGAATATCCAGCATGGTGTATGAGTCTTTACCACCGGACAGACACACCATGACCTTATCGCCTTCTTCAATCATGCGATAGTCTTCAATAGCTTTGCCCACATTACGGCGCAGGCGCTTCTGCAGCTTGTTGAATTCAGTGCGTTCTTTTCGTGCAGCGGGATCAGTGGTCATAACAGTTCCGGTTTGCCGGCAGAGCCTGCCAGGGTGAATCAAGGCGCGCATTTTACCCAAGAAAGCCGGATGCGTCAGCACAGGGTGATATCTGAGTCGTTTCAGTGGTCTTTCAGAAAATGTACGACTTAACTGACAACCTGAGATTTTGGTATGAAAGTAAGAAAATTATCAGCCATTTCAGTGAACTAGACTCTGGGGAATTCACTGGTAAGAGCATTTATCCCATGGGCTGGTTTTCACGGGCAAAGAAGAAAAATATCGCGGCCGAGGCCGCAGAGGCAGTCAGAGTCTGCAGTATCAGCAGCCAGCAGATATCGGCACAGCAATTAAAAACACTGGACTTTGGCCAGCAGTCAACGCCGCTGGTGATGGCATTTGTAGCGCCGGGGCTGGACTTCCGGGCGGTGATGAGCAAATTACGTGAGGCGATGCCTTTTGCAGAGCAGGTTGTTGGTGTTATGACCGCCGGTGAGCTGAGCTCCTGCCAGGCGAAAACTCTCTATCATGCCGCCGAAGGCGACTGGGATAACATTGTCCTGCAGAGCTTCAGCGCTGACATGATTGCCGACATCCGGGTGGCTGCTATCCCTTTGCACTGTGAGGATATACGCGCCGGTCAGCCGCAGTTAACCAGTGCTCAGCGCATCGAAAAAATGACCGCCGAAATCCGCAAAGTATCCGTACCTTTTGCGGTGAATTATCAGGATACGCTGGCGCTGACCTTTTTTGACGGGCTGTCCTCCAGTGAAAACTTCTTTATGCAGGCGCTGTATGCCAGTGGTCAGTTTCCCTGTTATTTTATTGGCGGGTCGGCGGGCGGTAAGCTTGATTTTCAACAGGCGCTGGTGGATGACGGCAATGGTGTGGCCACCAATAAAGCTGTGATTATCTTTATGAAATTACAGCCGGATGTCCGTTACGGCATTATGAAGTCACATAACTTCAAGCGCACACAAACGTCGTTTGTCATTGCTGACGCAGACGTTAATACCCGCACAGTGCGCTCGGTGGTGCGTAAGTCAGATTTCCGTATTGTGCCGTTTGTGGATGTTCTGTGTGATGAACTGGGCTGCAGTGCAGAAACACTGCAGGACACACTGGGCAAAAAAACCTTTGCCATTGATATCGGTGGCGAGTTATTTATCCGCTCCGTGGCCAGCATTAATATCGGTGAAAAAAGTGTCACCTTTTTCTGTGATCTGGATTTTGGTGATGAACTGATTCTTGCCGAGCCTCAGGGGTTTGTCGACAGCACGGTTGCCGCCTTCCGGAACATGATGCAGGGTAAGCCGGGGCAGCCGTTAGCCATGATTGCTAATGACTGTATTCTGCGCCGTCTGAATAACAGTGAAAGTCTGGACGGTCTGGAAAAACTGGGCGATGTTCCGGTGGCCGGTTTTTCTACCTTCGGTGAATTGCTGGGCGTTCACATGAATCAGACGCTGACGTCGGTCGCCTTCTTCCGCGTACCGGACGGCGTAGCCTTCCACGATGAATACGCCGATAACTTCCCGGTCCGGTATGCCGGCTTCCGTGAGTATTTTCTGCATATGAAAATTAACCGCAACGAACTCATTATGAACCTGCAGAACACGCTGATGAGTTATTTTTCCGAATACCGGGATATGTTGCAGAACATTATTGTTAACTTCGATCAGGTTTCCGGTTATGCCAGTCAGACCGGTACAGTATTGCAGGATATTAAGACACGTTTTGCCGGGTTTTCTGCAGATATTGAAAGCCAGACACAGGGCCGGCAGCATTTACACGGTACGCTCAATCAACTGAAAGACAGCTCTGAAGAAGTGCTCAAGATCCTCAGCGTGATTTCCGGTATTGCTGAGCAGACCAACCTGCTGGCGCTGAATGCTGCCATTGAAGCGGCCAGAGCCGGCGATGCCGGGCGGGGTTTTGCGGTGGTGGCTGACGAAGTGCGTCAGCTTTCTCATACCACCCAGGACAGCCTGAATAAAACGGAAAAAACCATTACCGGGGTGACGGATTCAACCGCCGCCATTCAGTCAGCCATTACCGAAACAGAAGATTTCCTGAATGGTATTCTCGACAGCAGTCAGTCACTGAGCAGCGAGCTGGATGAACTGCTGAATTCTTCCATTACGGCAGGGCAGAATATCCGTGAAAACCATGCCAATATCAGCTCGGTGATGGAAGCCTTACAACGCATGGATTCGGACGTGGACGTCGTTGATCAGCTGAAGAAACTGGGCAACAGCTGACAAACGGTGAGGGCAACAACTGAGCGCTGACTGGTGTAACCACCGCTTCAGGCGGCGGCCTCGCAGTCTGTGGTCAGGGTGCGGTAGTGGTGACAGAAGGTTTCAGCGCTGACATCGGTTTTAGGACGGTAAAAACGTTTCCAGCAAACCGCAAAATCTTCGGCGGCAGGCTCTGCAGGCAGGTTAAAATCGCTGTTACGGGCGTAAATCAGCCATGCAATCGCAGTGGCGTACGACAGATTGGTGGTCAGTTCGGCATGGGGATGGTTAAGAAAGTCATGCTGGCTGGCCAACCCCCGTACCGTACTGGCCAGCTCCGGGTTGTGAACCAGATAATTATCCCACACATGGCGGTGCGTCAGTCCCTGAATCTGAAAAATGCCCAGGCCACGCTGGCCATCCGGACGGATATGCGCGCCCAGACCGGATTCCTGAGCGGCCGTGGCCAGTAACAGCTGAGCCGCCCCGGGCGTGGTGACGCCGATACGTTGCAGAGTTGGCTCAATAACCCAGCGCAACAGCTCTTTTGCACAGATTCCCATCGTCTTTTCCTCCCCTGGGCCAAATCGGCCAACAGGTCATATTACTGACAGCTTAGAACAGAATATTTTATCCGTGGTTTTTTTATACCAATGGATAGGGACGTGGCACACAGCGGCTTACGGCGCGGTGGGTCTGTCATTCCCTGTCGACAGGACCACATTCTGTTAACAGGAACTATTGCATATCCCATACCAGCTTGGTGGAAGAGGGGCACAAAAAAGCCGGTCAGTGACCGGCCTGATGGCTTCCGATGGCCGGATAATCCGGCTGCGGGTGGCGATGAGTGGTGCTTATTCTTCGTTCTGAAATTCGCACTCGTGTTCTTCGTTGAAGCCTGCCAGTTCAAACAGAGTGTCAGAATCCTGCAGGATCACTTCTTTGCCCTGAGTTTCAATCAGGCCATTTTTCTGGAAGCGGGTAAATACCCGGCTGATGGTCTCTACGGCCAGCCCGAGGTAATTACTGATATCCACGCGTGACATCGGCAGGCGGAACTGGGTCGCAGAGAATCCACGGCGGTGATAGCGCTGGGAAATATCCAGCAGGAAGGACGCAACGCGCTCTTCTGCGTTCTTTTTACTCAGCAGCAGCATCATATTCTGGTCATGACGGATTTCTGTGCCCATCGTCCGCATCAGCTGTTTGCGCAGGTCCGGCAGATCGTCAGCCAGGCTTTCCAGCTGTGATAACGGAATCTCGCATACGGTGGTGGTTTCCAGCGCTTTCGCGGTCAGCGGGTAGTTGCCGTTGTCATAGCCGGCCAGGCCGACCAGTTCGGAGGCCAGGTGAAAACCGGTAATCTGTTCTTCACCATTGCTGGCCAGCGTATAGGTTTTCAGCGCGCCGGTACGTACCGCGAACACGGACTGGAACGGCTCACCCTGCTGAAACAGCAGCTGCCCTTTCTGGATCGGACGGCCACGGCGGATGATGTCATCCAGACGTTCCATATCCGAATCGTTCAGGGACAGGGGCAGGCACAGTGCATTCAGAGAACAGGTCTGGCAGTGTGGTTGAGTGCCCCGGATTGGTGCATGAGCGGCAGGTGTTGGTTTCATAGCAGATTCCTGTCAACGCGCCTCAGAGGGTGTGAGGGTCACAGAGCTTAAAGTTGCCTAATATTCGTTGCCAGTGGCGCGTCTGTCAAGGATTCTGTCCTGCCGGAAACCATACCACCCAGCCGGTCCAGATCCCGTAAATGATCAGCAACAGGCCGGCAAAGCGCCGTACATGGGTATTTCCCAGCAGGTCACTGACCAGTGTACCGGCCAGCGTGGAAGCAAACAGCGCGGGCAGAGTGCCGGCACCAAAGGCCAGCATGGATAACGGCCCCATGACCGGGTTGCCGTTCGCTGCGACCCAGCTCAGGGTGCTGTAGACCAGCCCGCAGGGCAGCCAGCCCCACAGCATGCCCAATACTAATTGATCAGACACTTTGGGCGATTGCATAAAGCGCACGGTCAACGGCTGCAGGCGTTTCCACAGCAGATTACCGGCCTGCTCAAACCGTGTCAGGACCGTTGACCAGCGTGCAACATAGAGTCCCATCAGAATGAGCATAACAGCAGCAATCGTGCGCAATACCAGCATCAGAATGGCATTCTGTTGCGCCAGCCAGAGACCGGCCAAAGACACAATCAGCCCGGCGATGGCATAACTGAATATCCGGCCAGTGTTAAATAACAGCGCGGCGCGCACCCGGTGCTCACCGGCGCGGGCGCCAATGGCGGCTGATATTCCACCACACATCACCAGACAATGGCTGGAGCCAAACAGACCCAGTAAGAGGGCGGTCAGCAGAGAGAGGGGTTCGGTCATACTCAGTCCGGTTTGGTGTCGCTCTGTTGTTCCGGAGAGGTGGTTTTACCTTCCTGAGTGCGCTTTTCTCTCGGTTCTGAATTCTGTTGTTCCGGATTCTGCTGTTCAGGATTCTGGTAGGTGGGCAGGTCATCGTCGTCGAACAGAATACGGTGTGCCGGTGAGTCCATATCATCGAACTGACCATTTTTTACCGCCCAGAAAAAGACCAGCACGGCAATACCGATCAGCAGAATGGATAGCGGAACCAGGGCGTAAATAATATCCATACATCAATTCTCTTGGCGTGCGCCGGGCAGGCGCGTAAGGCGAAGTGCATTGGTTACCACCAGCAGCGAACTCAGCGACATGCCGATGGCTGCCGCCCATGGCGGAACATAGCCTGCGGCGGCGACCGGAAGTGCCACCAGATTGTACAGCAAAGCCCAGCCGATGTTCTGAATGATTATACGGCGGGTTTTGACGGCGCCATCCAGTGCGGTCAGCAAGGTTTCCAGACGGCCGTTGGTGAGCATGGCATCGGCATTGGTTTTGGCCAGGTCTGAGGCTTCGTTGACGGCCAGGGCGATATCCGCACCGGCCAGCACAGGCACATCATTGATGCCATCACCCACCATCATCACGACCTCGCCCTGTTGTTGCCACGCACGTACGGCTGCGAGTTTGTCTTCCGGCGATACGCCCGAGCGGATATCGTCAATGCCCAGCTGTTGTGCCAGACGGGGGCCGGCATCGCCCGGATCACCGGTTAACAGTGAGACCTGAATGTGCCGTGCTTTCAGGCCATCAATCAGTTGCCGGGCATTGCGCCGCACACTGTCATCCAGACGGAACCAGCCCAGTGGCTGTTCATCATTGGCTAACAACAGCCACTGGCCGCTGTGCGTCCGCCCGGGTTCTGCCGGCGTATTGTCCGGCCAGGCAAAATCGGCGCGCCCCAGACGCAGAGACTGAGACTGCCATAACCCCACCACGCCCTGGCCGGGAATCTGTTCTACCTGAGTGACACCGGCATAGTCCGTACGGCGGAACGCCCGGGCTATGGGATGCGTTGAATGCCTTTCCAGTCCGGCGGCCAACGCTTCCAGCTCGTCTTTGCCGATGTCCGCCAGCGGCACTATGTCTTCCAGCGTCAGGCGTCCCTGAGTCAGGGTGCCGGTTTTATCAAACACCACACGGTTTACCTGATTCAGTACTTCCAGTACATGGCCTTTACTGATTAACAGGCCGCGTTCGCGCAGGGTGGCGGTGGCAGCCGTCAGGGCCGTGGGCGTTGCCAGTGACAGGGCACAGGGGCAGGTAACAACCAGTACACTGAGGGCAATAAAAAATGCATCGCTATGGCCGGCAAACCACCAGTAGCCAAACACCGAGGCGGAGATAATCAGCACTGCCAGCACAAAGCGGCTGGCGACGGTGTCGGCGAGCAGGGCGATGCGGGGTTTTTCCTGCTGGGCACGGTCCATCAGGCGCATAATGGTGGACAGCTGAGCCTCGGCGCCGGTGGCCGTGACTTTCATCAGCAGCGGGCTTTCGACGTTGTACGTGCCACCAATCAGGGGGCTGCCGCTTTCCTTGCGGATCGGCAGGTATTCGCCGGTCAGTGCCGCTTCATCCACGGAACTGCGGCCTTCCAGTACGATGCCGTCTGCCGGAATGGCGTGGCCGGGCTTGAGGCGCAGAATATCGCCGACACGGATATCCTCGCTGGCAATAACGTCTTCGCTGCCGTCGTCGCTGACTTTCAGGGCCACATTGGGCAGCAGGGTCATCAGATTGTTGCCGGCTTTGCCCATGCGGTGGCGGGCGCGCATTTCCAGGAAACGGCCCAGCAGCAGGAAGAAAGTGAACATGCAGACGGAATCAAAATACACTTCCTTACCATGGTTCAGAGTGCTCCAGATACTGGCACAGAAGGCGAGAAAAATGGCCAGCGATACCGGCACATCCATGGTCAGATGACGGGTACGCAGATCACGCAGCGCGGCCTGAAAAAACGGATAGGCGCCGTACAGGACCACCGGCAGGGTCAGCACCATGGAAGCCAGGCGCATAAAGAATTCGTATTGTTCCGCCATCCCCACATACAGAGGCACGGCAATCATCATCACCTGCATCATGCCAATACCGGCCACGGCTAAGCGGCGGATGGCCTGTTTGCCTTCCCGCGAGCGCTGTTCTTCCTGTTCGGTGGCAGAGAAGGGGGAGGCTTTGTAACCCAGGCGGTAAATGGCTTCGGCAATCGCAGACGCTGCTATGCGGTCATATTCCCAGCGCACCACCAGACGGTGATTAGAGAGATTGAGTACGGCCTGAGTCACGCCGGGTAATTGCCCGACTCTGTGTTCAATCAGCCAGGCGCAGGCGGCGCAACTGATGCCGTCGATGATAAAGGTGGCTTCTGCCTGATTCCGGTCCTCACCCAGGCGCGCGACGAAGCGGCGCTGCAGGGCTTCACTGTCGTACAGTGTCAGGGATTCCCGCGCGGTCAGATCGTTGTCATCGAATTCCGCCGGGGTCAGCTCCGGCAGTTCGGTGCGGTGTTTGTAGTAGTCTTTCAGGCCGCTGGCGACAATAGTTTCGGCAATGGCTTTACAGCCCGGGCAGCACATTGCCCGTGGCTGGCCGTCAATAACCACTGACCAGCGTTCACCATCAGCACCGGGTTCACCACAGTGGAAGCAGAGGTCGTCGTGTGCTGTGGATGTCATTTGGCCTGCAGATGAACAACTTGACCGGGTTCAATCAATACGGTGGTGTCCACACGCCAGCCCTGTTCCGGGCTTTCCAGCCAGATATGGCGGCGTTCCGGCAGTTCGATTTCATTGACGCCGGCATACTGGCCGGATGGCAGACGCTGCAACAGCACAGTGACGTCCCGTTTTTCCAGGGTCGGATGAATCAGCTGCAGGTTCAGGGTATTCGGATATTCATCGAAATAGCCACCCAGATCGAGGTGGATTTCATCAGTGTTAAACACCAGATCACCGGTTACCTGTAAACGCTCAGCGGCCTCATGCACTTCCTGGTTTTCGGTATAACTGACGCCGTCTTTGTAATAACTGTCGGACACCAGGGAGTCTTCGCCGGACATGGCCAGATTCAGCATCACGACACCCCAGCCAATGGCCAGCAGGGGAATGCCGGCAACCAGATAAAACATGGGCTCTTTGTACCAACGGCTCTGGGGTTCCTGGGATTTCATAATGGTTAACCTGTCAGGCAAATAAAAAACCGCCCAAGTGTAACCACTTGGGCGGCCAGTCTCCAGTCAGGTTTTGTCAGAAGTTCTGATTCAACCGGCTGGTGTTATGCTTTACTGACGCGGCGCAATAAAGCGGGTTTCTTCGCGTTCAATTTCTTCGCCGGTTTCGGCATCGCTGACAACAAATTCCACATCAACTTTAGTGGTTTTAACGTCGGCGATTTCAGGGTCCATTTCCAGCGTCACCAGTACTTCTTTTAATTCATTCACCGCCAGATACTGATGTTCGTCTGCATCCATACCGATCCCTTCCGGCGCGTCCAGCGTCAGCAGATATTCACGGTCGTTCTGCGACATGTTCATCAGCTTCACGGTGTATGAGTTAGTAATGGTATCGTTCACCGTCCATTGATACAGCGCACCACGGTCGCGTTCAATATCCAGACGGAAACCGGTACGGGTGGTCAGGGCATAGGTAAAGGCACTGAGCATCACCAGCATAACCGCTGCGTAGCCAATCAGGCGTGGGCGGAAGAAATGAGTTTTCTGACCTTCCAGCTCATTTTCGGTGGTGTAGCGCACCAGACCTTTCGGTTTGCCGATTTTTTCCATGATGGAGTCACAGGCATCCACACACAGGGCACAGCCGATACACTGATATTGCATGCCATCGCGGATATCAATACCGGTCGGACACACCTGCACGCACAGCGAGCAGTCAATACAGTCACCCAGTTTATTCTGGTCTTCCGCGTCTTCTGCTTTTTTGCTGCGTTTACCACGCGGTTCACCACGGTTGTAGTCGTAAGAAACGGCCAGTGTATCGCGGTCGTACATTACCGACTGGAAGCGGGCGTAAGGGCACATATAAATACACACCTGCTCACGCATCCAGCCAGCGTTCAGATAAGTCAGTACGGTAAAGATACCAATCCAGATATAAGCCCAGTGATTGGCGGCCATCTGAAATAAATCGGGAATTAATTCACGGATAGGCGTGAAATAGCCCACGAAGGTTACACCGGTCCAGAAAGCGACCAGCAACCAGAGAATATGTTTAATGGCTTTTTTGCGCAGCTTGGTGGCCGACATCTCAGCCTTGTCCAGTTTAATCCGCGCGTTACGGCTGCCTTCGGTTTTTTCTTCGATCCACATAAAGATAAAAGACCAGGCAGACTGCGGGCAGGTATAACCACACCAGATACGGCCAGCCATGTTAGTGACCGTAAACAGACCAAAGGCAGAAATAATCAGTAACCAGGACAGCAACATAAAGTCCTGTGGCCAGAATGTAATCCCCAGGATATGAAACTGGCGGGCGGGGAGGTCGAACAGAACGGCCTGGCGGCCTTCCCAGTTGAGCCATGCGGTACCGAAGTAGCCGAGCATCAGGGCCCACAGAGTCCAGGTTCTCAAACGCTGGAATACCCCCTGAATTTCACGCACGTAAATCTTTTTACGCTTTTCGTACATGCTTTTGGGTTGAGGGTCGTTGGGTTCGACGTTTTTGACCGGAATATTACTCATAACGGCAAATCACCTTGGTTGAGAGTGCAAAACGGCGCTTTATTTAACCGGCTCGATCAGGGGCTCAGCAGCGCTCTATATAACGGCTCAATTATATAGACAGTTTTATAGAGCCATAATGAAAAAAGCGGCTGAGAGCCGCTTTTTTCAGGTTTTATTGCCTTAGCTCAACCCCGTAAATCGGAATGATTTGCAGGGTCTTGCCAGACGACTCAGTTATTACTCATTAGACAGAGAATAAACGTAAGTGGTCAGCAGGTGAATCTTGGCATCAGCATTGTTGCCGAGAATTTCTGCGTGTGCAGGCATATTACCATTACGACCGTTTTTCAGGGTGAAAGCGATCTGTTTACTGGAACCGCCATACAGCCATACATCATCGGTCAGGTTAGGTGCGCCCAGCGCCTGCATGCCAGTGCCATCAGGCTTATGACAAGCTGCACAGATCTGCTGGAACTGAGGCGCAGCGGCTTCAGCCATAGCTTCATCATGCTTCAGGCCAGACAGGCTGCGAACGTACTCAACCATATTGGCCGTACCTTCTTCACCCAGAACCGCACCCCAGGCCGGCATAGCGCCTTTACGACCCATGGTAATGGTCTGTTTGATGGTTTCCGGAGAACCGCCATACAGCCAGTCGTTATCAGTCAGGTTCGGGAAGCCCTGTGCACCTTTGGCGTTGGAGCCGTGGCAGACAGAACAGTTACTTTTGAACAGACGCTGACCAGACTGCAGAGCTTCTTCGTTGTGAATCAGTTCAGTCACAGGGGTGGCTGAATATTCATCATACAGAGGCTGGATAGTCTCTTCGAACGCCTGAACTTCTGCTTTCCACTGGTTAGTGGACGTCCAGGTAACCTGTTCACCGTCAACTTCAACTGTCAGGAAACCTTTGAAGTTACCGAAGCCATAAACGCCCAGGTAGGCGATACCGAAAATGATGGTGCCCCAGAACATGAATACCCACCAGCGTGGCAGCGGGTTATCGTATTCCTGAATACCGTCATAGTTGTGACCAGTCGTCTGGTCAGTTTCTTCTTTACGCATGCCACGGCTGGTGTACTGGATCAGCACACCGCAGCCGATGATGGAACCCAGTGTGATCACTGCGATCCATACTTGCCAGAAAGTACTTAACATAATTAATTACTCCGATCTTTATCGCCGTGCGATCCATTGCCGCTTTCTTCATCGCGGAATGGGATATGAGCATCGTCGTCAAAGCGCTTTTTGCGGCTGGAGCCATAGGCCCACCAGATGATTGCCGAGAAAGCTATGAGGGCGAATACGCTGCCCAGACCGCGCACGTCGTTAATATCCATGGGATTACCGTTTAGTGATCACTGTGCCCAGGTGCTGTAAGTAAGCAACCAGAGCTTCGATTTCAGGCTTGCCGTCAACGGCGTCTTTAGCACCTTCGATGTCTTCGTCTGTGTAAGGTACGCCGACCATACGCAGAGCTTCCATCTTCTTAGGTGTCAGACGACCATCAACTTTGTCTTCAAACAGCCATGGATAAGACGGCATGATGGACTCAGGTACAACGTCACGTGGGTTGTACAGGTGAGCGCGATGCCATTCGTCGGAATAACGACCGCCGAGACGGGCCAGATCCGGACCAGTACGCTTGGAACCCCACAGGAACGGGTGTTCGTAAACGCTTTCACCGGATACAGAGTAAGGTCCGTAACGTTCGGTTTCAGCACGGAAAGGACGAACCATCTGAGTGTGACATACGTGGCAACCTTCACGGATGTAGATGTCACGGCCTTCCAGTTGCAGGGCAGTGTATGGCTCCAGGCCATCGACCGCCTCTGTGGTGTCTTCGTGGAAGAACAGAGGAACGATTTCTACCATGCCACCCCAGCTCAGAGCGATCACAATCATGATCACCATCAGAGGCAGGCTTCTTTCAATATTATCGTGTGTAATCATCTTCCCGACTCCTTACGCCTGAGCTGCTGCAGTGCTTTGTGGTTCTGTTTTGCCTGCGCGGACAGTTTTGTACACGTTGTATGCCATCAGCAGCATACCCAGCAGGAACAGAGCACCACCCAGTACACGGACAACATAACCAGGATGAGAGGCTTCAACAGATTCAACGAAGCTGTAAGTCAGGGTGCCGTCAGCGTTAACCGCACGCCACATCAGACCCTGCATGATGCCGTTCACCCACATGGAAGCGATGTACAGTACGGTACCGATAGTCGCCAGCCAGAAGTGCGTGTTGATCAGCTTGATGGAGTACATCTCGCCAGGACGGCGGCTGAACAGGATAGGAATCAGGTGATACAGAGCACCGATAGATACCATAGCAACCCAGCCCAGAGCGCCGGAGTGTACGTGACCAATGGTCCAGTCAGTGTTGTGAGACAGCGCGTTAACAGTCTTGATAGACATCATCGGGCCTTCGAAGGTAGACATACCGTAGAAGGACAGAGATACCACCAGGAAACGCAGAATAGGGTCGTTACGCAGTTTGTGCCATGCACCGGACAGCGTCATCATACCGTTGATCATACCGCCCCAGGACGGAGCCAGCAGGATCAGAGACATAACCATACCCGCAGTCTGTGCCCAGTCAGGCAGAGCAGAGTAGTGCAGGTGGTGACCACCAGCCCATACGTAGATAGAAATCAGCGCCCAGAAGTGCACGATGGACAGACGGTAAGAGTAAACCGGACGGCCAGCCTGCTTAGGCACGAAGTAGTACATAATCCCCAGGAAGCCCGCTGTCAGGAAGAAACCTACCGCGTTATGGCCCCACCACCACTGGATCATGGCATCGATAGTGCCCGGCCAGATGGAGTAAGACTTGGTCAGAGAAACCGGTACTTCCAGGTTGTTACCAATGTACAGGATGGCGATCATGATCATGAACGCGGCGAAGAACCAGTTGGCAACGTAGATGTGGCTTTCCTTACGGATAGCAATGGTACCCAGGTAGTTCACAACATAGGCAACCCAGACCAGAGCAACCAGAATATCCAGTGGCCATTCCAGTTCAGCGTATTCTTTCGCAGAGGTCAGACCCAGAGGCAGCGTGATCGCAGCTCCGAGAATGATCACCTGCCAGCCCCAGAAGGTGAAGCTTGCCAGGGTGTCTGAGAACAGACGCGTGCGACAGGTACGCTGCACAATGTAGTAAGAAGTGGCGAACAGTGCGCAGCCACCGAAGGCATAAATAACCGCGTTGGTGTGCAACGGACGCAGACGCCCGAACGACAGCCATGGCAGGTCAAAGTTTAAAGCAGGCCATGCCAGCTGAGCAGCGATTAAAACACCGACTGCCATGCCAACAATGCCCCAAACAACAGTCATGATGGCAAATTGTCTTACCACCTTGTAGTTGTACTCGGGATGGTCAAATGCTGTGCTCATGATCAGATTCCATTTAACAGCGGGATTGAGGGTTAAAAAAATCGGCGCAATTATGGTGTCTGGTAGTGCTATTTGCAATCAGACACACGAAAAACACCTGATTTTACAGCAGGTTAACCTGCTTATTATCAGATTATGGGGTCTTAATGAGAACATCTCTCAATACGGCCTGGTCAGGACCCTCAGATTCCCATAATCTTCGCGCAGCCAGAACTAACCACAGTTAATCCTTTTAGCGTTCTGACAAATCATAAGGAAACAGCGCCGGTTAACCTTGATATAGCGCAAGATGGATAAAATACGGGAAACACTATTTCAATCGTAGCCAAAAACTGTGCAATTTCAGTCAATAAGAGCGGGATGCATGAATAAAAAATACACACAAAACGGGCCAGACAGCGGCCCTCTTTTTATCTTTGCCCATGGCGCAGGTGCACCTGCCGACAGTGAATTTATGACCACCATGGCCGAGTTGCTGGCACAGCGTGGCATCTGCGTAGTGCGGTTTAATTTCCCCTACATGGAAATGAACAAAAACGACGGAAAACGGCGCCCGCCCAACCGTCTGCCGGCCTTGCTGGATGACTATCAGGCGCTGGTCAATCTGCTGGGGCGGCCCTGTGTGGTGGGCGGTAAATCCATGGGCGGGCGCGTGGCCTCTGTATTCATGCAAAGGGCTGATGCAGACGCCGGATCGCCCTTCATCAAAGGCTGTGCCTGTCTCGGGTATCCGTTTCACCCGCCGGGTAAGCCGGAAAATCTGCGCACAGAGCATCTGCAACAGCTGAAGCATCCGCTTCTCATCGCTCAGGGCACCCGTGATGCGCTTGGGTCGCAGGAGGAGGTAAAGGGTTACTCACTGGATAGCGCCATTGAATTTCTGTGGCTGGAAGACGGTAATCACGATTTAAAACCCAGAGTGAAATCCGGTTTTACTCAGGCGCAGCATCTGCAGACCACCGCCGATGCCGTGGCAGAGTTTATTCATCGTTGCCTTGCATAGCAGGGATGGCCTGAAAATCAGAGTTAACAGCAGGAGTGATACAGAATAAAAGCCATAAAAACCTCATGGCTTTTATGGCTGGTTCCGGTTATCCGGCGAAGGTCAGCGCTGTTAATGCGTTTGCAAAGCAGGGGCAAAAACAGAGCGTACTCTTAATACGCTCGCCATCATTAACTCTGAATTAGTTCTGAAAACACCTGCCGCGCGGCAATATGCTCAGGCGGCAGGGCGGATGCTCCGGCAGGAAAGAATAAAGCTTCAGGCGGTCAGAATAGTGATTTTTTCTTCACCCATCAGAATGGGTTTAATGGCTGCCAGCAGAGCCGCACGTTGTTCTGTGTGTTTCCACATATCCCAGGCGGCTTCGTCCTGCCAGTTTGTAATAATCACCCGGTGCAGGCTGTTTTTTGCATCTTTGTAATTAACGCCGGAAGTATACCCGGGGGCTTCCACCATAGTACGCAGCATATTTTTCATGATCTGCTCGTAGGTTGATTCCATCCCTTCGGCGATATGCCGCTCAATAATAACTTTGATCATGCGGGTTCCTTATTTTCTGTCTTTCTTAATGGGTAGGGCAGTGTTTTTTTATACCTGCCTGTGGGGGGCGGATGCAACCGGATTACGCACGAGTCCCGGGTTGTGTCAATCTGCAGAAATGTAAAGTTGCAGAAAAGTATTGTTCCATGAATTCTTAATGCTAATTATTATCAATAAGATTCTTCGGTGATAGCATCTCCCACCATTCCGGGCACAGGTTCCTCTGCGCCCCACCCGATTTTAATTATCAGGATATTAATCAGGACACAGGTGGGTTATGAAAAAACAATCTCTTCCGGCATTTATAAAAGCGGTGCTGCCATTAAGTATCGTATTGGCAGGCCAGGCAGCGGCCGCCGAAGACAGCTCAGTGGATCTGGGCAAAACCGTGGTGACGGCATCCGGTTTTGAGCAGAATATTATTGATGCCCCGGCCAGTATCAGTGTGATCAGCGCGGAAGAGCTGAATAAAAAATCATATACCAACGTGATGGATGCGGTACGCAATATTCCCGGCGTATACGTGACCGGCGGCGGTGACTCGCAGGAAATCAGTATCCGCGGTATGACCGGCAGTTACACCCTGTATATGATCGACGGTAAACCGTTATCTGCCGGCCGCAACGTGAACACCAATGGTACGGCCTCCGGTACCCAGGACCTGGCACTGCCGCCGTTATCGGCGATTGAGCGTGTGGAAATTATCCGCGGGCCGATGTCTTCTCTGTATGGTGCTGATGCCATGGGTGGTGTGGTGAACATCATTACCAAAGATGCCGGTGATGAATGGCGCGGCCAGATTGGTCTGGAATACATCGATTCCATGAGCAAACTGATGAGCGATGGCATGCGCGCGAATGTTTACACCAGTGGTGCGCTGGTGCCCGGACTGCTGACCGCCAATGTTAACGGCAGCTGGGTTTATGACGACGAATCCGGATTCGAAGGCGGCAGTAAATCTTCCGGCAGCCGTCCACAGAGCACGCGCCGTAAAATCGCCGGTGGTCTGAACCTGACGCCGATGGCGAATAACGAATTCAGCGCGACCTTTGATGTCTCGGAATATAACAGTACCAGCACACCCGGCGTCAGTATTGCTGCGGATGAAGATCCGGCTGAGTCTGAATACCGCAAAGACGTCTTCACTCTGGAGCACACCTTCCAGAACGCCAATGGCACCCGGGTAAGAACCTATCTGCAGCAGGATATCTCCGACAACACCGCGGCCAGTGCCACCAAACGGGAAACCGTTTACACCCTGGAAAGCAACGTCGTGCAGAGCATGGGGATGAATGTCATCAGCTATGGCGGCCGCTATCGTCAGGAAGAACTGACGGATGAAACCAATGGCCTGTATACCTCGGGGGTGGTCGGCGCTGAAACCGACATGGACCGCTGGCTGGCAGAAGCGTATGTCGAAGCCGACTGGGCGTTAAATAACGATCTGAGCGTCACCACCGGCCTGCGTTACAACGATGATGAGCTGTTTGGTGGTCATCTGACCCCGCGCGTGTATGCGGTGTATCACATGACGGATACCGTGACTTTCAAGGGCGGTGTTTCCACCGGCTATAAACAGCCAACCCTGACCGATGCCACCGAAGGCTTTGGCCGCGCGACCGGTGGGCGCAACAGAGTCCGCAGTGACCTGCCTAATGCTCTGATTATCGGTAATGAGGATCTCGATCCGGAAACCAGCACCAGCTATGAAGTCGGCATGGTGTTTAATTCCATGGTTGCCGACTTTACCACCAGCGTGATGCTGTTCCAGACCGATTACAAAGACAAAATCGCAGAAGACCGTTACTGCGACACCAGCGATGAGCCCGGTTTTGACTCCGATGATGCCTCCACCTGGACCTGTACCTTTGGCAGCAATGTGTACCGCTTCCTGAGTACCAAAAAGAACATCGACGAAGCACAGCTGCGCGGTGTGGAAATCACCCTGGATTACGGTATCACCCAGAGCCTCAGCATGGATGCCAGCTACACCTACACCGAATCTGAACAGAAATCCGGTGAGTTTAAAGGCGACCCGCTGAACAAAAATCCGAAAAATATGGCCAACGTCAGCTTCGACTGGCAAACCACCGATCGTCTCGGCCTGTGGCTGCAGGGTAACTACCGTGGCGAAGCCAGCGAATACCTGGGGCGCAACAGCATGTCTGACGCCACACCGGGCTATGGTTTTGTGGATACCGGTCTGAACTTTAAGCTCAAGCCGGATACCACGGTCAAAGCCGGCGTATACAACGTGCTGAACCGGGAAGTCACCAACGACGATTACGGTGTGGTACTGGATGGCCGCCGTCTGAATGTCGGATTAACCGTCGATTTCTGACATTTCCCTACGATTCCCGGGTTTAAAAACCCGGGCAATCTCCTTATGATGCCGTTGTTAACTCAAATAGGAATCATTATCTTTTGATCGCGAGGATTATTCCCGGCACAGTGCGCCAGTGGCACTGGATCAGCTCAGCAGTATGTCTGGTCGGCATGCTGCTGTTTGCGTTTACCGGTATCACCCTCAATCATGCCGCCGATATTGAAGCCAGTCCACAGGTGCAAACGACAGAAGCTGAGCTCAGTGAAGGCCTGCTGGCCACACTGGCACAGCGGGATGAGGGTCCTCTGCCGTTGGCCGTCAGGCGCTGGCTGCAGGCCGAATATGGCATTGCCACCCCGGCGGCGGATGCCGAATGGGATGAGATGGAAGTGTATCTGGCCATGCCCAAACCCGGTGGTGACGCCTGGCTCAGCATTGACCGTGAGTCCGGTGAACTGATTTATGAAAATACCACCCGGGGGGCCATTTCATTTCTCAATGATCTGCACAAAGGGCGCAATACCGGGACGGCCTGGGCATGGTTTATCGATGTTTTTTCTGTGCTCTGTATTGTGTTCTCGCTCAGCGGTCTGTGGTTGCTGTTCCGCTACAGTCAGCAGCGGCCGGGCACCTGGCCGGTAGTCGCACTGGGCGTACTGATTCCGTTACTTATTATTATCCTGACACTTCATTAATGGAGATTGTATGAAGTTATTAACCCGTTCTCTGTTGCCGCTGATGGCTGGTATGGCTGCGTTGTCTGTACAGGCTGCCGAACTGGATATTTCTGTAGAAATTCCGGCCATGTCAGTGGCGGAATACCATAATCCCTACGTCGCCATCTGGCTGGAAAATAACGCCAGCAAAGACGTCACCAATCTCGCCGTCTGGTACGACACAGAAATGCGCAACAAAAAAGGCGAAAAATGGCTCAAGGATATGCGTCAGTGGTGGCGTCGCAGTGGCCGCAGTCTGGACATGCCGGTGGATGGCGTCAGTGCTGCCACCCAGGGCCCGGGTAAATACGATCTGAGTTTTACTGTCGGAGAACAACAGCTGCAGAGTATCGCCGCCGGTGATTACCGCCTGCGTGTTGAAGCCGCGCGCGAAGTGGGTGGCCGTGAATTGCTGAATATTCCGTTCAGCTGGCCGGCAGAAAAAGCACAGACATTAAAAGCCCGGGGCGATTCGGAATTGGGCGAAATTGTACTGACGATCAAACCTTAAGGAGAACACAATGTTAAAGCGTCTCGTAAAACCTCTGGTATTTGCGTCATTAATCACAGGTACCTTATCGGTACAGGCACACCGTTTATGGATTCTGCCGGATGTCACAGTGCTCTCCGGCGAAGAGCCGACCGCGACGTTTGACGCGGCGGTATCCAACAGTATTTTTAATTTTGATCACGTCGCACTGCGCCCGGAAGCCATCCATATTACGGCGCCGGACGGCAGCGATGTGGACGCCGAAAATGCGGCCAAAACCCGCTACCGCACCGTGTTTGATCTGAGCATGAAACAGGAAGGCACTTACCGGGTGTATCTGTCCATGGCTGGTATGAACGCCTTCTGGAAAGACGCTGACGGAAAACGTCATATGTTCCCGGGACGCGGAAAATCCGCCACACCGGAAGAAATTCAGGATGCTATTCCCGATGACGCCGAAGACCTGCGGGTGATGGAAAGCTACCGCCGTTCTGAAACCTTCGTCACCGCCGGTGCACCGTCTGATAACGTGCAGAAAATCAGTGGTCAAGGCGTGGAATTAAAAGCATTCACGCACCCCAACGATCTGTACGCCGGAGAACAGGCACGCTTCGCCCTGATGCTTAACGGTAAACCGCTGGCCGGTGCCGACGTCGTGCTGATTAAAGAAGGCACGCGCTACCGCGACAGTCAGGATGAAATCACCCTGACCACGGATAAAAAAGGCGAAATCAAGGTCAGCTGGCAGGGCGCAGGCCGTTACTTTATGGAAGCCGAATACAAAGACGATAAAGCGCAGAAACCGGCCACCATGCGTTCTGCTACTTACACGGCCGTGTTTGAGGTATTGCCGGACTGATGATCGCGTTGCAGTCGTATCTGATCGCCGCCGCCCTGGTGGCGGCGTTTCTGATATTCACCTTATGGAGCTACCGCGTGCCGTTACAGCGCTGGTGGCAACAACGGCATAACCCGGCAGCACCGCGTAACGAGAGCGGTGTCGTGGTGGCCTATGCCAGCGAAACCGGCGAAGCCCGCGCGCTGGCCGAACAGCTCAGCGCGGCGTTTGACGACGCGCAATGCCTGACGCTGAATCAATTATCCACGGATGATTTACGCCGGGTAAAGCAGGTGTTTATTATTGCCAGCACCACAGGTGAGGGCGACGCCCCGGACAACGGGCGGTTATTTTTATCACGGCTGAATGATATTCAGCTGAACCATCTGAATTTTGCCGTGCTGGCGCTGGGCGATAGTGAATACTCACAATTCTGCAGCTTTGGGTTAGCACTGCATCAGGCGCTGCATCAAAGTGGCGCCTCAGCATTATTTGACGTTGTGACCGTTGACGATATGAATGTCGCCGACATCGAGCAATGGCACACCCAACTGGCCGGGCAGGGCATTGCCGGCACGCCGTTAGCCAACAGCGCAGCAGATAGCGCTGCCAATGTGAGCGGCAATAATGCCGCAGCACTGGTCACCTCCGCCAAAACCCAGGCGCCCCTGCATGTTATCCGTTTTCAGCACCGTGCCTGGGTCAACCCCGGCAGCCCCGGCGCGCCGATATACGACATTGAATTAAGCTACAACAGCACCTTAAGCGACTGGCAGGCCGGCGATATTCTCGAATGTTTTCTGACCGCGCCTGACGGCAGCACCGCGAAGCGCGAATACAGTATCGCCAGTGTGCCGGCGGAGCAGAACCTGCGCCTGTTAGTCCGCGAAAAAAATTACCCCGACGGCAGCCCGGGCATAGGTTCCGGCTGGTTGTGCCGTGCAGCCGCCCCCGGCGACTGGATGCCTGCCTCCATCCGTTCCAATCCCGATTTTCACGCGCCTGATAACGAAGTGCCGCTGATTTTAATCGGCAACGGCACTGGCCTGGCAGGCCTGCGCGCACACCTGATGCAGCGCCAGCAAAACGGTGCGACCGGGCGCAACTGGCTGATATTCGGCGAACGCAGCCCGACCCACGACCGCCCCTGGCACACCGAACTGAAAGGCTGGGTGCGCAGTGGTCATCTGCACCAGCTGGATCTGACCTATTCCCGCTTCAGCGACGCCGAACACAGCGCCAAAGACGTTCCACCGGCGGAATACACCCATGTGGGTTATGTGCAGGCGGTGGTTGCTGAAAAAGCAGAATTAATTCAACAATGGCTGGAACAGGGCGCCTGCATCCTCGTCTGCGGCAGCCGCGACGGCATGGCCAAAGACGTTGACGACACCCTGAAATCCATACTCGGCGAACAGGCACTGGAAAGCCTTATCCTCGATGGCCGCTACCGGCGCGACGTGTATTAAATCCGGCAGACTTAATGACCGCCGCCGTTGCAGCTGAGCTCTATATATAGGAGCTGCTTCAGCTGCGAAATCCGGCGCCAGCCGGACATGCACCGCCTGCGCGCTTTGCTCGGATGCCCATTCTGCCACCGCTGTTAATTTGTGCAGGCGCTGCTTCAGCTGCGAAATCCGGCGTAGCCGGACATGCTCAGCCGCCGCGTTTTGCACGGATTCCCATTCTGCCACCGCTGTTAATTTGTTCAGGCGCTTCTTCCGCTATGAAATCCAGCGCCAGCCGGACATGCACAGCCTCTGCGCTTTGCACATATTCCGTATACCGCCACCGCTATCTATCTGTGTAGGAGCTGCTTCAGCTGCGAATCCGGCGATAGCCGGACATGCACCGCCTGCGCGCTTTGCACGGATTCGCATTTTGCCACCGCTATGTATTCGTGTAGGAGCTGCTTCCGCTGCGAAATCCGGCGCCAGCCGGACATGCACCGCCTGCGCGCTTTGCACGGATGCCCATTCTGCCACCGCTATTAATTTGTGTAGGAGCTGCTTCAGCTGCGATTCCGGCGACAGCCGGACATGCTCAGCCTGCACGCTTTGCACGGATTCGCATTCTGCCGCCGTTATTAATTTGTGTAGGAGCTGCTTCAGCTGCGAAATCCGGCGCCAGCCGGACATGCACCGCCTGCGCGCTTTGCTCGGATTCCGTATTCTGCCACCGCTATGTATTCGTGTAGGAGCTGCTTCAGCTGCGAAATCCGGCGACAGCCGGACATGCACAGCCCTGGCCTTATACACACATCCCGCAAATCACCCAGCCCATACGTCCTCATCCCTGCGACACCCGCCATAACAGAACCGTGCGGAGCCCTTCCCAAACGCCGGTAAACCGCGCACGATATCCACATGACCGATATCCACACCATTCTTATTGCCGGCAGCGGCGGTACCATCGCCAAAGCCCTGATCGCACACTGGCAAAATGCCGGTGCGCGCGTGCTGACCATGGGCCGGGCCGCCGGGGCAGAGGTTTGGGAAAACGCGCACGATTCGCGGCATCTGACAACCGATTTAACCGACGTCGCGAATATCCCCGCCATCACTGCATGGCTTAAAAATTACGGCCTGCCGGATGCCGTTATCGTCTGCTCTGGCTTTCTGCACACTGATGAGACGGCTGATCAAAAGGGCGGTGACACGCCCGGCAAACCCTCCCTGCCGGAAAAAGCCTTAAAAGACATCACCGATGACTTCCTGCTGCACAATATGCAGATCAACCTGCTGGCGCATATCCATCTCGCCCAGGCCGTCGCGCCACTGCTGAAACGCCGCTCAACGCTGAAATGGATGTCACTCTCCGCCATGGTCGGCTCCATCACCGACAACCAGCTCGGCGGCTGGTACAGCTACCGCATGAGCAAAGCCGCGCTCAATATGTTTATCAAAACCCTTAGCATCGAATGGCAACGCAAAGCGCCAGACAGCATCGTCGTCGCCACCCATCCCGGCACCACCGACAGCGCACTGTCAGAACCCTTTCAGGCCAATATCAAAGACGGCAAACTCTATACACCAGAGCTGACCGCAGAGCGGTTAAGCAGGATATTGGAAGAGCTGAATGCAGAGCAGAACGGCCACCTGCTGCATTGGGATGGCAGCGTGCTGCCGTTTTAAACGGCGCCCCTGTTGATCTGCAGGCGCTGCTACACCTGTGCTCTGTATGTAGGAGCTGCTTCAGCTGCGAATCCGGCGATAGCCGGACATGCACCGCCTGCGCGCTTTGCACGGATTCCCATTCTGCCACCGCTGTTAACTTTTGTAGGAGCTGCTTCAGCTGCGAAATCCGGCGCAGCCGGACATGCCCGGTCCCGCGCTTTGCACGGATTCGCATTCTGCCGCCGCTATTAATTTGTGTAGGAGCTGCTTCCGCTGCGAATCCGGTGACAGCCGGACATGCTCAGCCTCCGCACTTTGCACCGATTCCGTATTCTGCCACCGCTATCTATCTGTGTAGGAGCTGCTTCAGCTGCGAAATCCGGCGCCAGCCGGACATGCACCGCCTGCGCGCTTTGCACGGATTCCGGATACCGCCGCTATCTATCTGTGTAGGAGCTGCTTCAGCTGCGAAATCCGGCGCAGCCGGACATACACAGCCTCTGCGCCATACACACATTCCGTTAACCGCCATTGCGATGTTCAGTGTAGGAGCTGCTTCAGCTGCGAAATCCGGCGCCAGCCGGACATACACAGCCTCTGCGCTATACACACGTCCCGGAAACCACACAGACCTTGCGGCCCTGGCTGCTGAAGTACCTCCCACTGTGAGGTAAGCGGCTTTTAACTTGAATCCAGCGACACAGAACCGCGGATATTGACGGGTTTTGATGCTTTTTGCTTACAAAAATATCAGTATACTTGGGAAGAAATACGACACAGGAAACGGAATGCCGATCCCCGACTATCAAACACTGATGCGCCCGATGCTCGAAGCGTTAGGCATGGGCCCAATGTCGTTACGCCAGCTGGTGGATGGCCTCAGCGACCTGTACAACCTCAGCGAAGAAGAACGCAAGCTGCTCACACCAAGCAAACGCAGTCCGCTGATGTACAACCGGGTCGCCTGGGCGGCCACCTACCTGCGTAAAGCAGGCCTGATAGAAAGCCCCAAACGCGGTATCAACGAGCTGACAGCCAGGGGCAAGAGGGCGCTGATTGAATGCCCGGAAAAGATAGATAACCGCTATCTGCGCCAGTTTGAGATGTTCCAGCGGTTTCAGTCTATCGACCGGGAAACAGCACCAATCGCAGAAGAAGCCGTACAGCCGGATTCGGAACTGGACCCCACAGAGCGTTTGGAAGCCGCTCATCTCGAGCTTCAGACCAGCCTGGCAGAAGACGTTCTCGATCTGGTCAAAAAACAAACCCCGCAGTTCTTCGAAGTGCTGGTCGTGCAGATGATGCAGGCCATGGGCTATGGCGGCTGGAGTAAGGACTCAGGCAGTGCAACCCAGTATACTGGCGACGGCGGTATCGACGGCATCATCAACGAAGATCCGCTGGGGCTGGAAACCATCTACCTGCAGGCCAAACGCTACACAGAATCGGCCGTAGGCCGCCCGGATATACAGGCTTTTGTTGGCGCGCTGGAAATGAACCGCGCGCGCAAAGGCGTGTTTATCACCACCAGTCGTTTCAGCCGCGATGCGCTGGAATACGTGTCGATGATTGGCAAACGCGTGGTACTGATCGACGGCAAACAACTGGCGGAACTGATGATCAAACACAACCTGGGCGTCAGCGTAAAAGAAACGTATCAGGTAAAAGCGATAGACTCGGACTACTTTGCAGAAGATTGAGCCCAGAAAACTGAGCCCAGAAAATTGAAGGCGGGAATTAATCCGCCCTGCGTTAAAAACCAAAATGAAAAATACGGGGTTTACCCTGCAATATCTGCAGTAACCCCGTATCAGTTAAGGAACACTCCATGGCACGCAAGCCTGCTGACAAGAAAGAAACCGCTAAAAACAAAAAAGAAAAAAGCTTTGAGCAAACCCTGTGGGCTACTGCCGATAAACTGCGCGGCTCGGTGGAATCATCTGAATACAAGCACGTGGTGCTGTCGCTGATCTTCCTCAAATTTATCAGCGACAAATTCGAACAGCGCAAACAGCAGATGATTGACGAAGGGCAGGGTGATTACGTCGATATGGTGGAGTTTTACACCATGGCCAACACCTTCTACCTGCCGGAAGAAAGCCGCTGGGATTTTATTGCCAAACACGCCAAGCAGGATGACATCGCCGTTAAAATCGACACCGCCCTGCACACCATCGAAAAGAACAATAAATCCCTGCGCGGTGCGTTGCCGGATAATTATTTCTCGCGTCTTAACCTCGACGTCAGCAAGCTGGCGGCGCTGATCGACGGCATCAACAATATCGATACTCTCGTTAAGGAAGAAGGTGCCGACAGCTCAGGGCAGAAAGCAGCCAGTACCGAAGATATCGTCGGCCGGGTGTACGAATATTTCCTCGGCAACTTCGCTGCTACCGAGGGCAAAGGTGGCGGTGAATTTTACACGCCCAAATGTGTGGTCAATCTGCTGGCGGAAATGATCGAGCCTTACTACGGCAAAATTTACGACCCATGCTGCGGTTCCGGCGGTATGTTCGTGCAGTCGGTCAAATTTGTTGAAAACCACAAAGGCAACAAAAAAGACATCTCCATCTACGGTCAGGAACAGACCAGCACCACCTACAAGCTGGCCAAAATGAACCTGGCGATCCGCGGCATTAGCGCCAATCTCGGCGACGTGCCCGCCGACACCTTTTTTAAAGACCAGCACCCGGATTTAAAAGCCGACTTTATCATCGCCAACCCGCCGTTTAACTTAAAAGAATGGCGCGGCCCCGATGAACTCACCGACGACCCGCGCTGGGCCGGATACGAAACCCCGCCCACCGGCAACGCCAACTACGGCTGGATTCTGCATATGATCAGCAAGCTCAGCGACAACGGCGTCGCGGGCTTTGTACTGGCTAACGGATCTATGTCTACAAGCACAAAGGGGGAAGGTGAAATCCGCAAACAGATTATCGACAACGATCTGGTCGACTGCATGATCGCCCTGCCGGGCCAGCTGTTCTACACCACCCAGATTCCCGTGTGCCTGTGGTTTTTAACCAAAAATAAAAAGGCGCAGACTTTCAGTGACGGGCGCCAGCAGCACCGCAACCGCGAAGGCGAAACCCTGTTTATCGACGCCCGCAATATGGGCAGCATGGTCGACCGCACCCATAAAGAACTCACCGCCGACGATATCGCCGCCATCGCCGATACCTACCACGCATGGCGGGGTGAGCCCGTTCTTTCAGACGATGGGGAAGAGGGCTATCAGGACGTTGCTGGTTTTTGTAAAAGCGCCAGCCTCGCCGATATCCAAAGCAACGACTACGTATTAACCCCGGGCCGCTACGTCGGCGCCGCCGAAATCGAAGACGACGGCGAACTGTTTGAAGAAAAAATGCGTGAGTTAACCCAAACCCTGTTTCAGCAAATGGCCGAAGCGCAGGAGCTGGATGCCGTGATTAAACAGAACCTGAAGGGGCTGGGTTATGGTGAGTGAGTGGCAACAAGCATTTCTAACAGATTTATATGAAATTGGTTCTGGCCTATCGAAACCTGCTGAAGACTTTGGCAGCGGTTATCCGTTTCTGGCTTTTAAAGATGTCTTCAACAACGTTTTCGTGCCTGCTGAGTTGGAACAACTAGTTCAATCCAATGAAAAGGAACAGCAAAAGTGCTCAGTTTTGCGTGGAGACGTTTTTCTGACGAGAACCAGCGAAACTATGAATGAGCTTGGCATGAGCAGTGTTGCTCTAAAAGACTACCCCCAAGCTACATTTAACGGATTTACAAAGAGACTTCGGCCTAAAGAGGGTAATTCTCTTGTTCCAGAATACGTTGCTTACTATCTCCGTAGTCCTGCATTCCGTACGAAAATGCTAGCGTTTTCGACTATGTCGACAAGAGCTAGTTTGAACAATGAAATGATCGGCCGGTTAACAATTGATTTCCCTAATCCAGAAGTTCAGTTCCGGATAGCCGCTGTTCTGAAAGCTTTTGATGACAAAATCGCTCTGAACTGCCAGATCAACACCACCCTCGAATCCATGGCACAGGCATTATTTAAAAGCTGGTTTGTGGATTTTGATCCGGTGATCGACAACGCCCTCGCCGCCGGTCATGAAATCCCCGACGCCTTGCAAAAAAGAGCGCAGGCCCGCGCCGCCAGACACGAAGCGCTGTGCCAGCAGATCAACAAAACCACAGAGACCACCGACGCCGCCAGCGCAGAACAGCCCCTGCCAAACGGCCTCCTGCCGACTGAGATACAACAACTCTTCCCCGACCGCTTTGTCTTTACTGAAGAAATGGGCTGGGTGCCTGAGGGGTGGGAAGCGATAAAGTTTTCAGATTTGGTTGAAGCAAAGCAAGGCAAATACTTGGCCAAAGACGAAATGAAAGAGCTCCCTGAAGGAGATTTCATCTATCCGGTTTGGGGGGGGAATGGAATCTTGGGATATTCTTTGAAAAAAGCTTATGAAGAGCCTGTCACTTTGATGACATGCAGGGGATCAAATTGTGGACTAATAAAAACCACTCAATCTCCTTCGTGGGTTTCTAACAACTCTTTCGCATGTAGCTCAAAATATGGATCGCAGTATTTTTTGTATTTGTACTTTCTGAGTGAAGACTTTTCAGAGTGTGTTAGCGGTTCAGCTCAACCTCAAATCACCTATACCGCTCTGAAAAACAAACTGATGAAATATCCTGTTTCTAAGAGTGTCTGTGATGCGTTTTCCCAAATAGTCGCCGTTTTTAGAGAAAAGCAGTTTGATAATGACCGGCAGATGGAGCTGCTATGTCAGCTCCGCGACTCCCTGCTCCCTAAGCTCCTCTCCGGCCAGCTCACCATTCCCGCAGCCGAACAGGCGATAGACGAGGTGAACTAACCCTTATGTCCAGATTTGTGGCAGAGACTGTTTATCCGCACGGGCAGGAACATGCCGCTTTTCTGTTGGCGGGTGTTGCTGACGGAGCTTTGAGCGCAGAAGCGGCCGGTGAGCAGGGTTTCTTTTGTGTGTCGGAGAAAAAGGGACGTTCAGCCTGCCGCAAAACCGGGAGTCTGACCCGGAGCGATCTGTTCAGGGACGATCTGCACGCGTGTTTAACTTTCTGTCGCAGGGAGGCGATATGAGCAATAACCCGATTGAGATTTACCAGAGCAGCGATGGCCAGACTCAGATAGAGGTCCGGCTGGAAGCTGAAACAGTCTGGCTGAACCGCCAGCAGCTTGCTGAGCTGTTCGGGCGGGATGTGAAGACCATTGGTAAGCATGTAAATAACGTCTTTCGTGAGGGGGAATTGCCCCGTAGTGCAGTTGTCGCAAATTTTGCGACAACTGCGGCAGACGGTAAAACCTACGATGTAGAGCACTACAACTTAGATGTGATCATCTCGGTAGGCTATCGGGTCAAATCTCAGCAAGGCACGCAGTTCCGTATCTGGGCGACCCAGCGGTTAAAAGAGTTGTTGGTGCAGGGCTACACGCTGGACAAAGCCCGCTTCGAGAAAAACGCCGCCGAGCTTGAGCAGGCGTTAGCTCTGATTCAGAAAGCCGCGCAAAGCCCTGAGTTGTCCGGCCCGGCCGGTCGTGGGCTGGTGGATATTGTTTCGCGCTATACCCAGACCTTTTTGTGGTTGCAGCGCTACGATGAAGGCTTGCTGGAAGAACCCGCCGGGCAAAGCGGGGGCCAGTTACCATCGCCGGACGACGCCATGCTGGCATTAGAGCAGCTTAAGCAGCAATTGATGTCGCGCGGTGAAGCGACCGGGCTGTTCGCCAAAGTGAGGGAACATGGCCTGGCCGGTATTTTTGGTAACCTTAATCAAACAATATTTGGCGAACCTGCCTACCCAACTGTTGAAAGTAAAGCTGCACACCTGCTCTATTTTGTGGTGAAGAATCATCCGTTTGCTGATGGTAATAAGCGCAGCGGCGCGTTTCTGTTTGTCGACTTTTTACACCGCAATGGGCGCTTGTTCGGTAAAGAAGGCTACCCGGTAATAAACGATACCGGTTTGGCAGCGTTAACCCTGCTGGTTGCAGAATCTGACCCGAAACAGAAAGAAACACTGATCCGCCTGATTATGAATATGTTGAGTACACAGGGCTGAGCATGATTACTGTACACGCCACTAAAAAACTTCTCGCCAAACAGCCGGCCCGGAAAGATTCTGTTACAGAAAACTCCGGCACCGCAGCTCCGGGTAAACTGGGCAGCTGGCATGCTAATCTGCTGACGATTCAGCGCCGTAATTGTCTGTTGTTTGTGCATGACCGGACGCGTTTTCCGGTGTTTATTCCGGCATTAACCAAAGCGGATATGGCTAATATCGACCGCTGGTTTGAAGATTCTCTTATGAATACTTTGCTGAAGTGTCAGGCTACGCAGGAGCAGCTGGATACGGCGGCCGCATTATTGCAGCCTTTGTCTTTTGAGGGTGGTACCGACCGCTCAATTCTGGGAACGATGAATCAGATAGGACAGGACCTTGAACACACCATTTATTTTGATTCGATTAATGTGGCTGATATGACGGGTTACCAGATGAGCGCATGGCTGGCTGAACGCCCTTGTACCGTAAAGAGCCAGAAAGAATTTATCTTACCGAAACAAGCGTTTCTGGATTTTATTGATGAGATTTATCCCGGCAATAAATCGGGCAGGGCACCCGGACGATCAGAGCAAACATTACAGTCAGCATTACAATCAGTATCACAACCAACAGTGCCTGATAATGTGGTTATGTTGGATTTATTCAGAAACGATAAAGACGATTAAAACAATTTAATTACGCTGCAAAAAAGGCAAACATATAACCAAATAAGCGGAGGCAGGGAATGAGCTTTACCGAAGCCAGGCTGGAACAGGCAATTATTGATTTACTTGCTCAGCAGGGGTATCCGCATGTAGTGGGTAGCACTCTTGACCGCGCTCCGCACGAGGTGCTGTTAAAAGATGACTTGCGCGCTTTTTTAAGCAAGCGGTATGTGGCAGATGGCATTACCGATGCTGAGATAGATTCTGTAATTAATCGTCTGGATCGTTTATCCGCTGCAGATTTGTACGACTCTAACCGCAGTATTCATAAACTGGTGGCGGATGGTTTTCTGCTGAAAAGGGAAGACCGTAGTAAAAAGGATTTGTACGTTCAGCTAATTTCCCCTCCACCTACTGGCGACAAGTCGCCTGCTGAAGGCTCTTTATCGGCTGAAGGCTCCTCCGGCTTACGGGAGCAGCGCATCCTGCAGACAGGCGAACGTGATTATGAACTGGCGGCTGTTGCGGATTCTGCCGCCGGTTACGGCGACGGCAATATTTATAAAGTGGTAAACCAGCTGGAGATTGAAGGCAAAGAGCTGCGCATTCCCGATGCGATTCTTTATATCAACGGCCTGCCGCTGGTGGTGTTTGAATTTAAAAGTGCTATCCGCCCGGAAGCGACCATTTTTCAGGCTTACGAGCAGCTAACGGTTCGTTACGCAAACCATATTCCCGAACTGATGAAGTACAACGCTTTGTGTGTGATCAGCGATGGTGTGAACTCGCGTATGGGCTCGCTGTTTGCGCCTTATGAATTTTTCTACACCTGGCGCAAGGTAAGCGGCAACGAAACCATTGGCCAGGACGGTATTAACGCGCTGCATACCATGATGGAAGGGCTGTTTAATAAAGCCCGGCTACGTGAGGTGATTCGCCACTTTATTTACTTCCCGGATGTGTCCAAGAAAGAAGATAAAATTATCTGCCGTTATCCGCAGTTTTACGCCGCTAATAAACTGTATAAAAACATTCAGGAGCACCGCAAACCCGATGGCGACGGTAAAGGCGGTACGTATTTTGGTGCCACCGGCTGCGGCAAAAGTTACACCATGCTGTTTTTAACCCGGCTGCTGATGAAAAGCGTGGAGTTTGAAAGCCCGACCATTGTGCTGATTACCGACCGTACCGATCTGGATGATCAGCTGTCGGGGCAGTTTGTGAATGCCAAGCAGTATATCGGCGATAACACAGTGGTGAGTGTGGAAAGCCGCTCTCACCTGCGTGAGCTGTTAAAAGGCCGCAACAGCGGCGGAGTGTTCCTCACCACCATTCATAAATTTACCGAAGACACAGAACTGTTAACTGACCGCAGCAATGTGATCTGTATTTCTGACGAAGCCCACCGCAGCCAGATCAACCTGGAACAGAAAGTGGTGATTGATCAGAAAAATGGTCGAGTGCGTAAAACCTACGGCTTCGCCAAGTACCTGCACGACTCGCTGCCTAACGCCACCTTTGTGGGTTTTACCGGCACGCCGATCGACGCCACGCTGGATGTATTCGGCGAAGTGGTCGACAGCTACACCATGACTGAATCGGTAAAAGATGAAATTACCGTGCGT
This sequence comes from Thalassolituus sp. UBA1087, assembly GCA_002314145.1. GTDB lineage: Bacteria > Pseudomonadota > Gammaproteobacteria > Pseudomonadales > Oceanobacteraceae > Venatoribacter. The sequence goes on from DCCG01000004.1 coordinate 135,314, forward strand.
ATTGTTTACGAAGGTCGCGCAGCGAAAGTCGTGCTGGATAACGACAAACTGCAGGAAATTGAAAATTATTACAGCGAATGCGCCGAGCAGGGCAGCAGCGATTATCAGATTGAAGAAAGTAAAAAAGCCACCGCCAATATGAATGCGATTCTGGGTGATCCGGACCGCATTAAAGCGCTGGCGAAAGATTTTGTAGAACATTACGAAAAACGCATCGAAGAAGGCTCCACCCTTAAGGGCAAAGCCATGTTCGTATGCAGCAGCCGAGACATTGCTTACCGCTTCTGGCAGGAAGTGATTGCCCTGCGCCCGGCGTGGAATGACGTATTAGCAGGGGAAGCAAATTCAGGGCTTAGCGAAAAAGAGCAACAGGATATTAAGCCGATGGAACGGATCAAAATGATTATGACCCGTGGCAAAGATGATCCGAAAGAACTCTATGAAATGCTCGGCACAAAAGAGTATCGCGAGATGCTCAGTCGTCAGTTCAAAAAAGCTGAGTCTAACTTTAAGATCGCCATTGTGGTGGATATGTGGCTGACCGGCTTTGATGTGCCGTTCCTCGATACCATTTATATCGACAAACCCATCCAGCGCCACAACCTGATTCAGACCATCTCGCGGGTAAACCGTAAGTTTGAAGGCAAAGAAAAAGGTCTGGTGGTCGATTACATCGGCATTAAAAAACAGATGAATATGGCGCTGGCCCACTACAACAAAGCCGACCAGCAGAATTTTGAAGAGATCGCTCAATCGGTGATTGTGGTGAAAGATCACCTCGATTTACTCGGCAAAATTTTCCACAAATTTGATACCAAACCTTACTTTAACGGTAGCCCGCTGGCGCAGCTTAACTGCCTGAATATGGCGGCGGAGTTTGTGCAGCTTACCGATAAGATCGAAAAACGCTTTATGGCGCTGGTAAAACGCTTAAAAGCCGCCTTCGATATCTGCAGTGGCTCAGAGTCTATCTCTAAGGATGAGCGCGATCTGATTCACTTCTATCTTGCTGTGCGCTCCATCGTATTTAAGCTCACTAAAGGCCACGCACCGGATACCGCCCAGATGAACGCCCGCGTGCGTGAGATGATCGCCGAAGCGCTGAAAGCCGACGGCGTGGAAGAAATCTTCAAACTGGGAGAAGACCAGGGCGGTGAAGTTGATATCTTCGATGATGACTATCTGGCCAAAATCGAAAAAATCAAACTGCCCAATACCCGCATCAAACTGCTGCAACAACTGCTTGCCCGCGCCATTGAAGACTTTAAAAAGGTCAACAAAACTCAGGGCATGAACTTCAGTGAGAAATTCCGCAAGCTGGTGGAAAACTACAACGAACGCGACGAAGAAAACACGCTGGTCAGTGATGTGCTTGAAGATTTCTCTGAAGAACTGGTCGACCTGTTACAGGCACTGAAAAAAGAGAAAGAATCTTTCGCGGACCTTGGCATCGACCTCGAAGAAAAAGCCTTCTATGACATCCTGCTGAAGCTCGCCCGGAAATACGACTTCACCTACCCGGAAGACAAACTGTTAACCCTCGCCAAAGCAGTAAAAGAACTGGTGGACGACAAAGCTCAGTTTACCGACTGGGACCAGCGCGAAGACATCAAAGCAGAGCTGAAAGTCGGGCTAATCCTGCTGTTAGCCAAACACGGCTACCCGCCGGTGGACAAAGACGAAGTGTACAAAGAGATTTTTGAGCAGGCGGAGAACTTTCGGAAGTACCGGAAGGGGTCGTAATATCTGATTTTAACACGTGTGGAAGCTTAACCAAAATAAAATGGAATGAACGAAATGTCTGAAAATAAAGGAAATTTATTCACGTTTGAATGTCCTGCGTGCAAGCATGAAAACTCCTACAAGACACGGGAACAGTTTGAATGCAAGTCATGTGGTGAAAAAGTCAGTGAAGGCCATTTTTTAATGAAAAAAAGGAGCGCCAGTACTGCTTATCTTCTAATTATTGCAGCTGCAACCGGGGTATCGGTAACCAATATTGTTACCAGCGACAGATTGCCATACGCGGCCGAATACAAGCTGATGGACGCCTGCATGTCTGGTGACCGCCGGGTTCTGTCAAAGGCTGTTTGGGCTAACAAATCCGAGGTGTGTGGTTGCATAATCGAAGAAGCTTTGGACGAAATCGGTACTGGCCGCAACCGTAATGAGCCCGATGAGGTCATTGCTGCATTTGGTTCAGCGATGCGAGATGCTACACCGGGATGTTCAGAAAACTGATATGACTAACAGACATTGTTCACAGGAAGAAAAAGACAACCTTCGCGACAGCATCAGCAAACTGGGAATGAGTCTGACTGTTTTTTTGAATGAGTTTGCCAATGGAAATGATAAGGAGTTCGAGAGGCTGAAGAAGGCTTTCCAAAGGGATATTTCTGAATATGACTTCAGAGAACTATGGGATTTCGCTTCTTCACTGCATCAGAAGAAAGGAACGGGCTTCATTGCCAGAGGCTATATCGAAGGCTCAATAGAAGATGAGTCTCTCCTGGAAGATGTTAAGGCCGTTTCTGTGGTTGTCGGAAAAAAGCTGACAGACACCAAAAAGTGAGTCTGCCAGCTTCGCTACTTAACTGCCTTCTTCAGTCTTATCGCCCAAATAAGCGTCGTTATTAGGATTGTGGGCGTCAGACCAGTCCTCCATATCCGCTTCGTTATTCGGGTTGTTGATATCAGACCAGAGATCCAGTTCGTCTTTGGTCATGTCGGAGGTATCCGGCATATTACTTCCCTCCGGATTTATTACCGCCAGAAGAGTTCTTGGCGGCAGCTGATTGAGCGCGTGCTGTAAAGGACCCTTTGGCCGTCTTTCCGCCATTGGCTTTGGCGTTGGCAGACTGGATTCGGGAAGCAGCGGCTGGTGTCATTGAGCTTTTCTTAGACATAATTCTTTCCTTATTAAATGAATGTTTGCGGTATGTCCCCGCCGGGACTTCAGGTACCGCAACTGTATGGTTGCGCAAAAGCCGGGGACATATAGGGACAATCTGTAGGTACAATCGGCTTTACCCCGGATGACGGCGTTTTCCGGACCCCCTCCACCCATCCCCCCATCAATGCTATGATCTCCGCCCAATAACACTTGCAACCCAACAACACTCAGGAACCCTTAGCCCATGTCCAAAAGCTTTGAAGCCCAGGGAATCATCCATTCCATCGACCAGACCCGCGAATACGGCCAGAATGGCTTTACCAAGCGTGAATTCGTGATCAAGCTCAGCGGTGAGGGCGAGAATCCGGATTACCCCAACTATGTGGCGCTGGAGCTGATCAAAGACAAATGTGCGCTGATGGATGCCTACCAGCCGGGTGATGAGGTCGTGGTCACTTTCAATCTCTCTGGCCGTCTGTGGAATGCCCCGGGTAAGCCGGAGAAGTGCTTTACCAGCCTGCAGTGCTGGAAAGTGGAGGGCGCCGGTTCCGGTGGTGCGGCGCCATCTCAGGGCTCGTCTGATCCTTTCTCGCAGATGATGCCGGATTACGACGACGACGTGCCGTTCTGATTCTGGCCTTTATGGTTATGTTTTTGCGGTAAGAAGGTGCTCACTGAGCACCTTTTTCTTTTGTGTCGCGGGTTCTTTTCTGTTGTGGGTCTGTTTTAATTTATCTGAATGTTGAATACCGGGTAGTTGATTATGTTGTATAGAAGCCTGTTGGTCTGGCTGGGTCTGGTCTGTTCTTTGTGTATGCCTGTGTCTGTCCAGGCGGATGGCGCCGTCTGGAAAGTAAGCAAAGGCAGTGATTATTTTTATCTGGGCGGCTCGGCCCATTTATTACCTCAGTCGGACTTCCCGTTACCCAAACCCTATGAGACAGCCTTCGCCGACACCGATGTACTGGTGCTGGAAACGGAGCTGCCGAAAACACCGGCGGCGCAGCAGGCATTTATCGACAGTATGAAATACGCCGATGGCCGCACGCTGAGGACGGTGCTGTCGGCGGATATGTATCAGCAGCTGGAGGCTTATCTGGCGGAGAACGGGGTTGCGCTGGCGGATATGAAGCGCTTTACACCCGGGTTTATTCTTATGCTGGCGACGCAGATTGAAAGCCAGAAGGCTGGTATTAATGGTGCCGGTGTGGATGCCTATTTTCAGCAGAGGGCAGAACAAGGCCATAAACCCATCTGGTTTCTGGAAGCGCTGGAGTATCAGGCGCGGGTACTGGCAGAGCTGGGTGAGGATGATGAAAACGCCTTTATCGAGGGTCTGCTGGAGGAAGCTCCGCAGGCCAAAGAACTTCTCACGGATACCATTGCGGCGTGGCGTAGCGGCGATCTGGATAAAATCGAAACCGTGGTGCTGCAGCCTATGATCGAAGACGATCCGGATTCCTATCAGGCGTTGTTTGTGCAGCGTAACCACAACTGGCTGCGTAAACTGGTGGGTTATTTCCGCAATGCACAGCGGGAGTTTGTGCTGGTCGGGGCCGGGCATCTGGTCGGTGATGAAGGTCTGATTGAGCTGCTTGAACAGCAAGGTTACCGGCTGCAGCGGGTAAACTGAGTGCCCTTGGCTGAGGCCGTCTGTTCGGCCAGGCCAGAAGAATAAAAAGACCGTCGCGGTTGCCCGCGACGGAAAACTGATTAAGAGCAAACAAAAGGGGGAGCTGCTCTAATCAGGAGGTCGTCGGTACGACGCCCGGCGGTATCTGCCAGTGCGTCAGAGTTTGATATCGTGCTCCCAGCCTTTGATGCGAATCCGCGTATCACGGATATCCAGATCTTCGGCATCCATCACGCCTTCACCGAACACGTAACGCACGCTGGTTTCGCCGGCACTGGCTTTGGCATCGTAATCCAGCGCTGCCTGGCGGATATATTCATTGCGGGTGAGGTACGCCTTCCACTCCTGGCCGGAATACTTACTGGCCAGCAGTTTGTGTGTCTGCTGCGGGCTGATAATAAAACCGGAGGCGTTATTGCCACCAAAGCCTTTGGCATTAATAAAGGCCAGCGGCAGGGCATCGGCATTCACCGGCTGATGATTCAGCAGAATATCCAGCCCCTGCTGGTGCACGTCGTCGGCGACTTCGGTGGCGGTGGTAATACCCGGAATAATACCGTGTGCCCAGGTGCCCAGTGTCATCAGTAACTGATCAGCGGAAGCGGCGGCAATGGAATGACCAAGGTGTGCTTTCACGGCGGTTACCGGCCATTGGCGGATGCCAAAGGCGGTGGCCAGCTCACTGAGAATATGGCTTTCTGTTACGCGGTTCTGCGGTGTGCTGCTGCCGTGGGCCTGAACAAAAGAACCATTCTGCAGCGCGTGCTCACCAATTAACCGGCGTGCCTGTCCCATGGCTTTGCCCATGGTGATGTAATTGCCCACGCCCGGGTTGGAAATGGATTTTTTATAGCCATCGGCATGCACAAACACATCGCCGATGGCGCCATGAATCGTCAGCCCAAGTTCGGTGGCCAGTTCGTCGTCGGTTAATACAAAAAACTGCCCGGACTCGGCCAGGGTAAAACCGGCGTTGTAGCTGAACGGGCGGCTGGCACGGCGGAAATCTGCGGCTTCCTGTTCAGTTCTGCCATCCAGCTCGCGCAGTTTTTTCTCGGTAATTAACGCCGTCATGGCGCTGTAGCCTTCTACGATTTCCGGCGTTAACGGGGATTCACTGTTACCCACAATCACCAGCCGGCGGCGGCCACTCTGAATATCATCAATGGCGACTTTCAGATTGTATAAAAAGGTTGCACAGGCACCGACCATGCTGCCCGTGGCACCGACATTGCCCAGTACATAGGCGTTGATAAAGTCCGCCGGCATTTCACTTAAGCCCATGGCGCATTGTTTGGAGCTGGTGCGTTTGCCCTGCATACGCGCCTGAATCATGCCGCCATGACCGTTACCGTCGAGCTGGCCCATGGCCGACCCGGCGTATACCGCAATCTGATCCGGATGCAGGTGTTCGCGCAGCGTGTCCCAGTCCATGCCCAGCTGGCCGAGCATATCGGAGGCAGCGTACACCGCCAGTGATAAACCACGCGGATGATGGCGGGAATTGTACTGAGCTGCCGGGTCGAAGCCTTTGGGTGTCTGACCGGCACTCTGAACCGCCAGAGGTTTGGTGGTTTCGCGCCAGCACGGATGGCCATCGGCATCTTTGAATGGTTCATGGAAGGGCACCTTGCGGGCGTCCCATGGCAGGTTGTCCCATTCACGCACCAGGGTGCCATCGAGAATCTGTTGTTTGATGGCGTCGTTACCCTGCGTCGCATCCAGCCCCATTAACTGAGCCAGTGATGTCAGCGTATTGTTCTGTTCCGCTGCGCTGAGCTGGTCCAGCACAAGGCGGCGGAAGGCCTGGTGGCCGGAGCTGCGGCCGGCGGCATTGATGCCACCGAAGGCGGTGATGACTGCCAGTTTTCTCATGCGAATCCTTACTGATGTACGCGGATATAGTGTCTGCGCCTATTGTAGGATTGGCTTTGCGTTCGATATTAGTACGATTCAGTCATATCATTGAATGAATAAGACATTATTGCCGACTAAAAGGCACAGGAGCCGTGAACACTTGTGATTAAGCATATAACCCTGCTGACCATGGAGCAGATGCTCAGCTCCAGTGTGGCTATTCCGCTGGAAATGCTGGAAGCGGCCCGCGCGCGCCTGAAAGTTCGGCGTGACCCGCGTGCCGCCTTTGCTGTGGAGCCCGCGGCGCGGGAAATGCAGCCGATTTCTATGCTTGGTGGCTTTCGTTTACATCCTGCCAAAGCGCTCAATCAGATTGAACATACCGATCTGATCGTTGTCCCGGCGTTATGGCGTAACCCCAAGCGGCAGCTGCAGCAGGAGGCTGAAACCATTGACTGGATCGCCCGCCAGTACCGTGCCGGAGCCAGTGTTCTGGCGGTAGGGACCGGCGTGTGTCTGCTGGCCGAAGCCGGCATTCTGGATGGTAAACCGGCGACGACCCACTGGCATTACCTGGACCAGTTTGCGCGGGATTATCCGCAGGTTCAGTTGCAGCGTCAGCATCTGCTGACCCAGGCCGGGCGAATTTACTGCGCTGCCAGTGTGAACTCCGGTGCCGATATGATGGTGCACTTTATTGGTCTGCAATATGACCGCACGCTGGCGCAGCAGGTGGAACAACAGTTTTCGCCGGAGGTGCGCAACCCGATTGAAAAGAAGGTGTTTTATGCTGAGCAGACGGAACAGCACCCGGATGAAGCGATCGCCATGGCACAGACCTGGTTGCAGCAGAATATGCAGCGGCCATTGTCACTGGCGCAGCTGGCACAGATGACTGGCCTGAGTGAACGACAGTTTGACCGCCGCTTCCGGCAGGTGACCGGCCGTACTCCCACCCAGTACCTGCATGGTCTACGCTGTGAGAGTGCACGGGATCTTCTGCAGAACTCCAACCTGACGGTGACGGATATCGCAGCCACGGTCGGGTTTAATGATGCAGGTTACTTTATCCGTGTATTTCGCCGGCTGGCCGGGCAGACACCCGGGGATTTCCGGCGTAAGGTAAGACTGAAGCTGTTCAGTGGTGGCTGATTCAACTTTGGTTGTAAGGAAACAGTGTCTTGTAAAAAAACTACAGGAATGGCGTTGTTTTTTGTAGTCGGAACATTCAAACTATAACGAATGACGCTGCTATAACAATAAATTATGTAGTTTTACTAGCTTTTTCCGGCCGTAAAACTACATAGGCAGGGTGAAATGAGTTTATCTATGGTTACTTTCTACCGAAAGGATAATAGGTAAGACCATTTGCGACTGCCTGGCGCCTGCCGCGGTAACCGCGGATCAGGCTCTGGTTGCCGCCCACAAGGCGGAGCAAAGCCAACGCACCGACCACCTTTATTGGTGCAATAATAAGGAGACGAGAGTCCTCATGACACAAGATGTCGATGTATATGAAACTCAGGAATGGCTGGATTCACTACATGCCACCATTCGCCATGCCGGTCCGGAACGGGCTGCATTTCTTCTGAAAACCCTCTTTGATAACGCTTTGGCGAAAGGCGTGGATCTGCCACCGGCAATCACCACCCCTTACCGCAACACCATCCCCACCGAGAAAGAAAAACGCATGCCGGGCGACCTGTTTATGGAACGCCGTATCCGTTCTCTGGTGCGCTGGAATGCACTGGCCATGGTGATGCGTGCCAATGACAACGACGAAGGTCTGGGCGGACACATTGCTTCCTTCTCCTCTGCTGCCACGCTGTACGATATCGGCTTTAACTATTTTTTCCGTGGCAACGACGATGGCAACCTGGGCGATCTGATTTATTTCCAGGGCCACTCGGCACCGGGTATTTACGCCCGTTCTTATCTGGAAGGGCGCTTCGACGAAGAGCAGCTGGATAACTTCCGCCGCGAAGTGGACGGCAATGGCCTGTCTTCTTATCCGCACCCCTGGCTGATGCCGGACTACTGGCAGTTCCCGACGGTTTCTATGGGTCTGGGACCAATTCAGGCCATTTATCAGGCGCACGTTATGCGCTATCTGTCAGCCCGTGATCTGGTGCCGCGCGGTGACCGTAAAGTCTGGGCTTTCCTGGGTGACGGTGAGTGTGATGAGCCGGAAACACTGGGTGCCATTTCTCTGGCTGGCCGTGAGCAGCTGGAAAACTTAATTTTTGTGGTCAACTGTAACCTGCAGCGACTGGATGGTCCGGTACGGGGTAACGGTAAGATCATGCAGGAACTGGAAGGTGTCTTCCGTGGTGCCGGCTGGAATGTAATTAAAGTCGTCTGGGGCCGTCACTGGGATGTGCTGCTGGAAAAAGACAAATCCGGCATGCTGCAGAAACGTATGGACGAAGTCTGTGACGGTGAACTGCAGAACTACAAAGCCAACGGTGGCGCTTATACCCGTGAGCACTTCTTCGGTAAATATCCGGAGCTGGAAGAACTGGCTAAGGAACTGACCGACGAAGATATTTTCGCCCTCAACCGCGGTGGTCACGATCCGTTTAAAGTGTACGCGGCCTACGCCGAAGCCATGGAACACAAAGGTCAGCCAACGGTAATTCTGGCGCAGACTGTTAAAGGTTATGGTCTGGGTGATGCCGGTGAAGCGGCGAATATCACTCACTCGGTTAAGAAACTCGACAAAGATTCACTGAAGCAATTCCGTGACCGCTTTGCAATTCCGCTGTCGGATGATGAGCTGGAGCGCGTTCCTTATTACCGCCCGGCACCGGACAGCCCGGAAATGAAATACATGATGGAACGCCGTCAGAAACTGAACGGTTTTGTTCCTTCCCGCCGCACCGAATTTGAACCCCTGAAAACGCCGGCACTGGACGTCTTCAAAGGCCAGATCAGCGGCAGTGGTGAGCGTGAACTGTCATCAACGATGGCGTTTGTACGTATTCTGTCTCAGGTGGTTAAAGATAAAGAAATCGGTAACCGCGTTGTGCCGATTGTACCGGACGAAGCCCGTACCTTTGGTATGGAAGGCATGTTCCGTCAGCTGGGTATTTATTCTTCTCAGGGTCAGAAATACACGCCGATGGATGCCGGCCAGATCATGTATTACAAGGAAGATAAAAAAGGCCAGATTCTGGAAGAAGGCATTAACGAAGCAGGCGCTATGTCTGCGTGGATTGCCGCAGCAACTGCTTACAGCAATTCCAACTGCCCGATGATTCCGTTCTACGTGTTCTATTCCATGTTTGGTTTCCAGCGTATCGGCGATCTGGCCTGGGCAGCTGGGGATATGCAGGCACGTGGTTTCCTGATCGGCGCCACCGCCGGCCGTACCACGCTGAACGGTGAAGGTCTGCAACACCAGGATGGCCACAGCCATCTGCTGGCGCACACCATTCCGAACTGTAAATCATACGATCCGACTTACAGCTTTGAACTGGCCGTGATTATTCAGGACGGTCTCAAGCGTATGTATCAGGATGAAGAAAACTGCTTCTACTACATCACCACCATGAACGAAAACTACGTTCATCCGGATATGCCGGTGGGTGCGGAAGAAGGCATTGTTAAAGGTCTGTATCAGCTGAAAGCCGGTAAGAAAACCAAAGCCTCTGAGCCACGTGTTCAGCTGATGGGTTCCGGTACGATTCTGCGTGAAGTGGAAGCCGCTGCCGATATTCTGCGCGAAGATTACGGCGTTGAATCCGACATCTGGAGTGTTACCTCGGTCAATGAGCTGGTGCGTGAAGCCAACGAATGTGACCGTGTGAATATGATTAATCCGGAAAAAGAAGAGCAGGTCCCTTACATTTCACAAACGCTGAAAGGTAAGAAAGGCCCGTTTGTTCTGGCGACCGATTACATCAAAGCCTACGGCGAGCAGCTGCGTGCGTATATTCCGGGCGCTTATAAAGTGCTGGGTACTGATGGTTTCGGCCGCAGTGACACGCGTAAAAAACTGCGTCAGTACTTTGAAGTCAGCCGTGAATTTGTTGTGCTGGCGGCACTGGATGAACTGGCGAAAGACGGCAAATTTGCCAAAGAAGATCTGGTGAAAGCCCGCGCTGCACTGGGTATTTCTGAAGACAAAGTTAACCCACTTAACCACTGATCAGGAGGCCATCATGAGTACTATGACCGTGACTGTGCCCGATATTGGTGGTGCAGAAGATGTTGAAATCATTGAAATCAATGTCGCCGTGGGTGACAGCGTAGAACAGGAACAGGATCTGCTGGTTCTGGAAACCGATAAAGCCACCATGGAAATTCCCTGCCCTGAGGCCGGGAAAATTGCCAAAATTCTGGTGAATGTCGGAGATAAAGTGTCAGAAGGTTCTGAAATTTTTGAACTCGAAACTGATGCTGCGCCTGCTGCGGAAGAAAAATCTGAACCGGCCGCTGAAGAAAAACCAGCGCCCGCAGAAGAGAAGCCAGCGGCTGAAGAAAAACCAGCTTCTGAACCGGCAGCGGAAGAAGTTATTGAGCTGACCGTTCCGGATCTCGGCGGTGCTGATGAAGTGACTGTGATCGAAATTGCGGCCAATGCCGGCGATGAGGTTGCAGAAGACGATTCACTGATCGTGCTGGAAAGCGATAAAGCCAGTATGGATATTCCGGCACCGCGTGCCGGAACCCTGCAGGAAATTCTGGTCAGCGTTGATGACAAAGTTAAAGAAGGTGATGTTTACGCCAAGCTGCTGGTAAGTGGCGGTGGCTCTGCATCGGCCAAAGCCGATGAAAAAGCTCCGGCGGAAGATAAACCGGCTGCGCCGGCTGCAGAAAAACCGGCGGCTGAGAAGCCCGCAGCGGCTCCGGCAGAAAGCAAAACCCAGACATTGAATGAAGTGACGGACGAAAAAGACATTCATAATGTTTATGCCGGGCCTTCCTCCCGTCGTCTGGCGCGTCAGCTGGGTGTGAACCTGACCAAAGTAAAAGGCACCGGCATGCGTGGCCGGATCACCAAAGACGATATCCGCGAGTACGTTAAAGCGGTTGTTAAACAGTCGGAAAGTGGTGCGGTTGGTGTGACAGGTGGCGCAGGTATTCCGGCCGTTCCTGCGGTTGATTTCTCTCAGTTCGGTGATATCGAACTGGTGAAAATGAGCAAGATCAAAAAGGTTACGGCAGCCAACATGAGCCGTGCCTGGCTGAACGTACCGCACGTCACTCAGTTTGATGAAGCGGATATTACTGATCTGGATGAATTCCGTAAGAGCATGAAAGCGGAAGCAGAAAAGCAGGGTGTGAAGTTAACGCCACTGCCATTCATGATCAAAGCCGCTGCTGCCTCTCTGGTGGCGGAGCCAAGCTTTAACGTATCGCTGCATCACGATGGTGAGCACATTGTGCAGAAAAATTATGTGCACATTGGCATTGCCTGCGATACGCCGAATGGCCTGATGGTTCCGGTTCTGCGCGACGCTGATAAGAAAGGTATTTATCAGATCGCCAAAGAAACCAACGAGCTGATTGATAAAGCCCGCAATGGCAAGCTTAAGCCCAACGAGATGCAGGGTGGCTGCTTTACGATTTCCAGTCTCGGTGCGATCGGCGGCACTGGCTTTACGCCAATCGTCAATACACCGGAAGTGGCGATTATGGGTGTATCCAAAGCTCAGATTAAGCCAGTCTGGAATGGTTCGGAATTCGTACCGCGTAACATGTTGCCACTGACGGTATCCTACGATCACCGCGCCATTAATGGGGCTGATTGTGGCCGCTTCTTCACGCACTTTGTGGCGCTGATGAGTGATGTCCGCCGTCTGGTACTGTAAGCAGAATGTTTTAGTTTAATGGGTGGGTCTTTTTAAAAGACCGTTTTGCCCGGCTTTTCAGCCGGGCTTTTTTATGCCTGTTATCCGGTGGGTATCAGAAGCGGAAAGCGGCGGAGACATCCAGCTGGTTTTTGTCAAGGTCACTGTCATTGAGGTTGAAATCACTGTAGCTGATTGCAACCGAAGCATTGGGCCGCACGAATGTACGGGCTGACAATGTGAGTTGTGTGGTGTCGTTATCACTGTCGATGGTCAGCAGGGCAGCAGGGTTTAGGATTGCCTGCACCAGCCCGCTATTTACCTGCCTGCGATTTGCATAAAAGCCGCCAGAAATATACGAATGAGTAAATTATATTGTTCTTTTTTGGGCAACAATTGCGTCGAACTTTTCCTGTTTATACCTGACTAATCAACTGTGACAAGGAAAAGAAACGCAGAGAACGAGGTAAAGACCATGAAAAATAAAGCATTGATTGCCGGTATCGCCTGTCTGGCCAGCGCCACCATGGCTGAAGCCAAAGAAACCAGCGAAGTGATCGAGCAGGATCAGCAGGCTGAGCGTAAAGAAATTGTGGTAAAACAAAAACAGCCGCAGAGCAAAGTTGATCTGTTGGTGGATGTTCTGAAAACCCGCCTGAACTGAGTAAAGCCTCAGGTCCTGAAGGTCTGAAGCCGTGCCCGGATAACGTCAGCGTTGGCTGGCGTTATCCCGGCCATGCGCTGCTGTACTTCTGTTGTCGTTATACCGCTACAGCCATCCGGTTGCAGTTATTTGGTTAAAGATCCTGCAGCCGTGACTCCGATACAGACAGTCTAATACCGTAAGCCCAGTGCCGTTATCTCATTCGCAACAGCGGACTTTTCTTTTACTGAACTACCTACTGAACTACCGGGTTCAGATCGCAACGAATTCATTCTGAAATAAAAGGTTATTCTCATTTTTTTAACATCCCTGACGAATCCTGACGCAACCTTCCGGAGCGAATGTCTGTCATACGTTACCCATTCCGATAATCAGTGCACTGAACAGGAAGCTCCGATGAAAAACATGTCCCTTCTTCTTTTTATGGCACTGAGCAGTGCCTATCTGTATGCCGATGCTGATGAGTTACGCAAACAGGTTCAATCTGCTTCTGCCGGCGAGCCGGATACTTTGACAACCGCGGATACCAGCACGGGCGGCCAGCTACCCGGCATTGTTAACGTAAGAACAGAAGAAAACACAGAAGACAGAAAAAACTAGGCGTTACATCGCCAAAGCAGCGCAACGGATCAGCCGCATTAAGGGAATTCCGTTCCCGGACGGTCGTCACAGCGCAAAGTAGGTTTTGATACCAGATAAAATATTGTTCACAGCGACTGACGCCAGAATCAGCCCCATAACCCGGCTGACGATGCTGGCACCGGCATCGCCGATTATACGGTGAACATAGCTGGCCAGTAACAGCAGCACCAGCACAATGGCCAGCACTGCCAGTATCATCATGGTGGTCTGGCTCTGTTCCAACAGACTGAAGCGATTATTCTCCGTCATCAGTACTGCCCCCAGCATGGCACCGGGACTGGCAATCGAGGGCACTGCCAGCGGAAAAATAGCCGTTTCTTTGCCGTCCTTTATAAAGCGTTTTTCACCTTCCGGTTTGCCTTCACCAAAAATCATGGTCAGGGCGAATAAAAACAGCACAATGCCGCCAGCGATCTGAAAAGCCGACAGCGGAATATTGATTGCATCCAGAATAATTTCGCCGGCGATGACAAAAAACAGCAGAATCAATGCCGCAAACAGGGTGGCCAGCAGAGCAACCCGACGTTTAACGGCTTCTGTGTATTGCGCCGTAACAGCAATAAATACCGGCACCGTGCCGATGGGGTCGACGACGGCAAAAAAGAAGATAAAAGTGGCCAGTAGCTCGTTCATTAAACCTTATCCTGTCTGGGGAAATAACAGTGCTGATGTTCCCGCAGCGCAGCAACGGCAGACTATTTTATCATAAGCCCGGATATTGACCGGGAAATTCTGTATGGGCTTGTCAATATAACTGTCGTTACCTGAGCGGCAGCGGGTGGTATCATAGGGCTCTTTTCTGTGACTGGAATGCCTGTGTCTGAACAACCGTCGTCTCCCTGGCAGCGCCACAAAGCCCGTGGTCTGCATCCTGAAAATCCGCATCATGGCCGTTACGATATGGCGGCACTGGTCAGTGCTGCTCCTGAACTGGAAGTTTGCCTGACCACCAATCCGCGCGGTGAAACAACGGTGGATTTCAGTAACCCGGATGCGGTGGTGGCACTGAATAAGGCATTGCTGATCCATCACTATGGTATTCAGTCGTGGAAGCTGCCGGATGGGTACCTGTGTCCGCCTATTCCGGGCAGGGCGGATTACCTGTGTTACCTGCACGATCTGCTGGCACAGAGTGACGGCCGTAACCCTGATCAGCCACCAGGAGTGCTGGATATCGGCACCGGTGCGAATCTGATTTATCCGCTGATCGGTCAGCGCCTTTATGGCTGGCAGTTCGTGGCAACTGAGACAGACGCAGTGGCCGTACGCAATGCCCATCAGATTATTGCCGCTAACCCAGGTCTGGCGGACAGCATTGAAATCCGTATGCAGCGCCATGCTGAACATATTTTTCAGGGAATGATTGCGCCGGGAGAATATTTCGACCTGACACTCTGTAACCCGCCTTTCTTTGCCTCTGAAAAAGAAGCCCACGCGCAGGCAAAACGTAAATGGCGTAACCTGAAAGGCCAGGGTAATTCAGTGAAGCGCAACTTCGGCGGGCAGAGCCACGAGCTCTGGTGTGACGGAGGCGAGCTGGCATTTGTAAAACGCATGCTGGCGGAAAGTTTGGCGTATGGCGGACAGGTTGGCTGGTTCAGCTGCCTGATTTCCAAAGAGGATAATATCGCTCCGCTGAAACGTGAGCTTAAGCGTATCAGTGTGCGTGAGGTCAAAGTGGTTGCCATGGCACAGGGGCAAAAGCAGAGCCGTTTTATCGCCTGGCGGTTTTAATGTCTGCTGATGGCTGATTACCAGCTGTCGGGCAGGCCTCTGGTCTGCAGCAGGGCAGCGATATCCATGGTCAGGGCAATGGATACGTGAACGGCCACGCCACCCCAGATGGAACGCGAGCGTACTGCCAGAATACCGAGGAAAAAACCGAATAAAATCGCGCCCATGGATTCAGGCCAGAGTTTCGGAAAATGCAGCATCAGATACGGCAGGCACATAACGGCGACGGATAAGCTGCCAAACTGCACCCGCAGACCGTTAACCAGAAAACCCCGAAAGAAAAATTCCACGCCAATAAACTGAATAATGTAGATACATTCCCACAGCAGCAGGTCTGTCCAGCTGCGGTGCGCGCGTTTATAAAATGGATAATGGCTGGAAAAATCATCACCAAAGCTGGCGATAATGGCGAAGCCGATAATCGGCGTTGCCAGCAGTACATAGCCCAGCCAGTGTTCTTTAACACTTCCCCACTGCCAGCCGTATTCTTTCAGTGATTGTTTTAATACCAGTCTGATGGTCAGCATCGGGATAATAATAAAGCACAGCAGGTGCCAGAATCCCCACCACAGATAGCCAATTAATTCACGGTAGCCGGAGCGGGAGTAGGCCTTGTGCCAGGCCTGATCCTGAATATTAAACAGACTCTCCAGCATCGGAATCACTTCACGCAGATTACTGGAGTATTTCAGATAATGAACCATCAGCAGACACACACAGGCTACTGCGATAACAGTCCAGGCCCGCAGCCACAGGGTTTGTTCGCTGATGGTACGGCGCTCGGCGGCGGCCTGGGTATCAATATCCCGCAGGTGGCTGAGCATCTGTTGCGGATGCAGCCAGTGGAGGAGGCTGGTCTGGGAGTCCCTGTGCGAGGCCATGATGTGTTTCCGGCTGAAAAGTCCGGGGCAAGACTACCACGTCGCGCCGGCGTGACAAGTGCCGGCCGCCGGCCAGACGCGCTGGCAACCGGCCGGTTAGTAGAGAAAGCGGTTAGTGGAGAGGCCGGGCCGGTCAGCCGGCTTTAAACAGCGAGATATGTTTTTCCAACTCTGTTGCCAGGCCGGACAGTTCTTCACTGCTGGTGGCGACGGAGTTGGATGCGAGCGCGGTTTCATCCGATACCTGCGCAATATTGACCAGGTTTCTGTTCATTTCTTCCGCCACCTGAGTCTGCTCTTCCGTGGCGGTGGCCACCTGAATGGCCAGGTCACGCACATTGTCGATCTGATTAACGATGCGTGCCAGTTCTTCTCCCGCGGCATTGGCGGACTGAACGCTTTCTTCGGCGCCCTGACTGGAGCGCTGCATGGCCGACACTGCCTGTTTGGCACCGCTGCGCAGCCGTTCATTCATATCGCGGATTTCGGTGGTGGAAGCCTGGGTTCGCATGGCCAGCTGGCGGACTTCATCCGCGACCACGGCAAAACCACGACCGGATTCCCCGGCCCGGGCCGCCTCAATGGCAGCATTCAGTGCCAGCAGATTGGTCTGTTCTGAAATACTCTGAATCTGTTCCAGTACATTGCTGATCTGCTCGGTATCTGCTTCCAGGTTGCGGATGATGCCGGCGGCCTGATTCACATCCTCTGCCAGCTGACGGATACGGTTGACGGTATCTTCCACATCTTCATTGCCTTCGCCGGCTTCCGAGTCGGCGGCGGCCGTGGCTTTGGCAGATTCTGAGGCACTGCGGGAAATTTCCTGCACGGTGGAAGCCATTTCCGACATGGCGGTGGCCAGCTGTTCTGTTTCCTGTGATTGCTGATGAGTACCGGCGCTGGTCTGCTCAGCACTGGAGGCCAGCTGCAGTGCACTTTGCTGAATCTGGCCGATGGACAGACTCAGGTGGTGGATTAATTCCTGAAATACATCCAGTGTGTTGTCAATGCAGCGGCTGACGGTGCCGAATTCATCGTTACTGTGCAGGTTAATACGCTGAGTCAGGTCTTTATCTGAGATATCGCGCATAATATCTTCAATGCGTTTCAGTGGTTGGGTAATACTGCGGATCAGCAGAAAAGAGACGGCACCGAGTATCAGGGTGACCACGATGACCTCAGAAAAAAATCTCAGCAGGGCAGCGTTAAAGGCATCATTGATATCATCGACGTAAACCCCGGTGCCGATGGTCCACTCCCAGGGTTCAAATGCCCGTACGTAACTTTCTTTAGGCTCGGGTTGGGTACCCCCCGGTTTCGGCCAGCCATAAGAGAAAAAAGCGGCTTTTTCCGGACGGCGGTTGACCGTGGTCATATCGGCAAATACCCGCACACCATCGGTTGTTGTCACGGAAGAAAAATCTTTGCCCTTTAAACCCGGGTTGCCACCATTGGCCATCATGGTGACGGAACGGTCGAGAATAAAGAAATATTCATTATCCCGGTATTTCATATTTTCAATCAGTTGTATGGCGTTTTTCTGAGCCTCCTGTTCAGACAGAGTGCCACGGCGACTGAGGGCATGCTGAGTGGACAGCAGGCTGTGGGCGGAATCCACTAATGAGCGCAGCTCTGCCTGCCTGGCATCGATCATGCTGGATCGCCAGTCAATCAGGCTGACCGTTTTTAATACGATCAGAGCTAACACAGCTAACGCAACCAATAAGGCTAAACGATAGCGTACAGATAGGTTTTGCATCAGAACCCCCGGGGACATAAAAACCATTTTTTAATTCTGGTAATTAAGATTTGACCACGAACGGGACTTTGGCAATGTTTGATTACAAATTTAGTGATAACTTGTAAGTCATTTCCTGCGTGTTTTTATCGCTCGCGGTTTCGCATAATAAGTGCA
>DCCG01000009.1 GCA_002314145.1 Thalassolituus sp. UBA1087
CTTTTCCTGGCCGCGCGCCCGTGCGACATCCCTGTCGCTGTCCGCTCGCCGGGCATCCATGCCCGGCGGACCGGAAAAATCATCGTTCATTTCGGCGCTCCAGAGGCGAAGGAATGGCTCCCGTAATGTCGGTTTTCAATACAACTCAGTCGCTGAATTTTAGTAAGAGACATACAATTCAACTTCATTGTGAATCTTGTAAACAGGCTGTGAGGTTGCCGTAAAACAGCGCCTCTGGACCCGTCGCAGAAAGCGAAGAACTTTCCGGCCTGCCCGAAGGGACTTGGGCAACTGGCCCGGCCCGCTTTTTCAGGTCTTGATATATCCCTCCCCAGTCTGTGACGCTGATACCAACTAAAGAACTGACTAAAGCACTGATGTATGCCCCGGCTTACGCCGCGCCAGGTGACGTGACCGAGGGCAGCCAGCGGGTGCTGTGATCTGTTAAACTGCAGCGTTCACCAAACAGCCGCAGACGATACCTTTTGACTGATCAGCCCACGGAATATCCACAATCTACGGCCAGCACTGCCGGTTCAGGCCTGACGCCGGAGCAAAGCCGGGTGGTGGCTCATCGTCAGGGGCACGCCCGCGTAGTGGCTGTGGCCGGCGCCGGCAAAACCACCACACTGACTCATTTTATCGGTGCCCGGCTGAATGAAGGGATCGCCCCCCGGCGCATGCTGGTGCTGATGTATAACCGCGCAGCGCGGGTGGATTTCGAACGCAAACTGGGCCGGCTGCTGCCTGGTCAGCCTCTGCCGGAAGTCCGTACGTTCCATTCGCTGGGCCTGCGCATTTATCAGCGTCTGATTGAACGTGGTGTCTTACCGCCGTTTCATGGCAAGCCACTGTCCGATGGTGAATGTGAACCTGTGGTATGGCGCATGCTGCAGCAGCTGGCTGACGAAGACACGCGGCAGGATATTCTTTCCCAGCGCAAAAAGTGGGTGGAGCCGGCGCTGGGGTTTATTGATCTGGTGAAGTCTGGCTTAGATTCACCACAGGAGGTGTTCGAAGCGCTCGATCTGCCTCCTCAGTGTCGCATATTTATCGAACTGTTCGATCAGTTTGAAGACTGGCGCCGTCAGCAGCGCCGCATCAGCTACGCCGATATGATTTACGATCCGGTCATGGCCTTCGTTTATCAGCCCGAAGTGGCTGCGCATTTTGGTGGCCATATGCAGTGGATTCTGGTGGACGAATATCAGGATATTAATGCCATCCAGCAGAAATTCCTTGAGGTGCTGTACGGTGGCCGGGGTTCGGTGATGGTCATCGGTGATCCCGATCAGACCATTTACGAATTCCGTGGCTCGCGGCCGGAGTTTATTGTCAGTGGTTTCCGTCAATCCATGGGCGAAGTCAGCACTTATCAGCTGCCTCATACCTTCCGCTACGGCCATTGTCTGTCGTTGCTGGCCAATCATTTAATTACCCACAACAAAGAGCGCGATGACGTCCTGTGTCTGTCACATACCTCCACCCCGCAGACCAGAATCCGGTTACATAAAGCGCATTCTGAAGCCGCGCTGATTTTAAAACTGATTCAGTCTGAGGCAGAACAGCGCCCGCTGGAGCAGATCGCTGTGATCAACCGTTTGTGGGCTTTGTGCGCGCCGGTGGAGCTGGGGTTACTGCAGGCTGGGATTCCCTATCAGTTGCATAATTCATTATCGGTACTGGATCGCTGGGAGTTACAGATCTTCTGGCTGTTGCTGGAAATTGCTGGCGGGCGCTTTCAGCAGCGCAGTGAAGAGCAACGACGCGACGCCTGGCTGCATATTCTCACCACGCCCTATCCGAAGGTGAAACGTCAGGTGCTGGAAAGCGTTGCTGCTCAGGCGGCTAAGGCAGAACAGGATTTTGGTGAAGCCTTAGCGGCAGCTATACCTGATGAACTGAGCCGCTGGCAGGTTCAGCAAATTCAGGCACGGGCAGAAATCATCGCCGATGCTGAACACATCAATCAGCACGCCTGGCGGCTGCTTAACAACTATGTTGAGCAGACCAATCTGGAAGATGGCATCGCCGACTCTGCTTTTTCGGCGCAGCAGGTTGAAGACAAACTCCAGACCATTAAAGCCTTTGTCCGCTTTATGCGGGACTCAGGGCAAAGCAGCCGTGATGGCTGGGATTATCTGCAGCAGCTTAAAGCACAGCGTCTGCAGCAGACGCGGGAAGGGCAGCAGGGGGTTCATCTGACGTCCATTCACAAAAGCAAAGGGCTGGAATGGCAGGTAGTGATTATCCCGGGCCTCAATGCCCATTATTATCCCTATACGCCGGAAGGTGAGTTCACCACGCCGGCCAGTGAAGAAAGCGAACGCCGGCTGTTATACGTTGCCATGACCCGCGCCCGCCAGCAGTTGCATCTGCTGGCTCCGGACACCGGTGGTGAGCGCAGGCCTGCGGCCAAAGCTGATCCGCTGTGGCCCAGCCGTTTCCAGCAGGAGATGCAGTACGAGCGCTCGCTGGCCATCGGTCAGGCGCTGTATCAGCAGGCAGACAGTGCAGAAGTCAGCCCCACCGGCGGTGCCCTGCCGCAGTGGCTGGATCAGTATCTGCAGCGCCTGCAGCTGACACTGCAGCTGGTGATGGCCAAACCGGCGACTGCATCGGCTGCCGGAGCGGGGCCTGCCGTAACGGACAGCGCTGATCATATTATTGAGCGCAAGCAGCATGCGGGGGCCGAATACCGTATCAGCCACGCGGTTCTGGGGGCGGGAACCGTCTTGTCGGAAGACCGTCACTATCTGAAAGTGCGTTTTGACGGCGAGAAGCACGCCAGAACCCTGGCCAAAGCTCAGGCAATGACCCATATCCGTCGTCTGAACTGATCCCAATGCGACAGATTTTTAACAATTGTGGCGAACAGACTGAACAGAGCCGCCCGCACAGGCCCCGGCCCCTATGAATACACACACCAGTTGTTATACTGGCGGCTTTCGTAGAGTCCGGTCGCACGGGTAGCTCCCAGGTCGTCTTTGCGTTACAGCTCATCAAGAGTTTTCAATCATGCAAGCCCCGCACAGACGGGGACGAACAGAGGAATATCCTATGACCATTGCACAACAGAAAGTCGTTTCCATTCACTACAAAGTGGTTGATGTGGACAGTGGCGAAACCATCGACTCCTCCGAAGGCAAAGAGCCAATGACCTACCTGCACGGTGCCCAGAACATTATTCCTGGTCTGGAAAAAGCACTGGAAGGCAAAAGCGTTGGTGATGAACTGGAAGTAACCATTGCACCCGAAGACGCTTACGGCGAATACAGCGACGAGCGTGTGCAACAGGTTCCGATGGAAGCGTTTCAGGGCGTAGAAAAAGTTGAGCCGGGTATGGCATTTACTGCTCAGACTGAACAGGGCCCGATCAACCTGGTTGTAACGGAAGTGGATGAAGCGGTTGTGACCGTTGATGCCAACCACCCGCTGGCAGGTAAATCCCTGCAATTCAGCGTGAAAGTGGATTCTGTACGTGATGCCAGCGAAGAAGAGCTGAGCCACGGCCACGTGCATGGCGAAGGTGGTGTTGAACACTGAGTTCAGCCTTCAGCTAACGCATAAAAAAACGCCGGCATTGTCCGGCGTTTTTTTATGTCTGACGTCCGGAGATCTGCTGTTCACCGGCACTGTCGTTTATTAAGCCTGCCATTGATCACTCACACGATCACTCACACCGGCTCAGACCAGCGGCCGGCAGGTTTCACTGTTATGTAACACAATTGTCTTAATGTCTGTCGGCCGATTCCCTGCGAGAGACCATTATGACAACCAGTAATACGCTTCCTTCCTCCGGTTTATCCGATAAACCGGTACCACTTGATATGCGTCTGAGTCTGTTTTTTGCCGCGCTGATGATTGCCATGACAGGATACTTCTTATTCTGGGGAGCGGATTATACCAATCATAATTACAGCCTGATTTTTATACTGGCGACTCTGTTCGGCGTATTTATGGCCTTTAATATCGGCGGCAACGATGTGGCTAACTCCTTTGGCACCAGTGTGGGTGCCGGCACGTTAACCATTAAGCAGGCGTTAATTGTGGCGGCGATTTTTGAAGTCAGCGGCGCCGTGATCGCTGGTGGTGAAGTCACCAAAACTATCCGTAAAGGCATTGTCGATCTGTCGGCACTGCATGTTGAACCCATGCAGTTTGTCTACATTATGATGGCGGCTTTGCTGGCGGCCGCTTTCTGGCTGTTAATCGCAACCAGAAAAGGCTGGCCGGTCTCCACCACGCACTCCATCATCGGTGGTATTGTCGGCAGTTCGGTGGCACTGGGCTTTATTCTGGGTGGGTCAGAAACCGGGCTGGCGCTGGTTAAATGGGAAAAAATCGGCACCATTGCATTTTCCTGGGTACTGTCCCCTGTGCTGGGTGGTCTGGTGTCGTATGTGCTGTATTTTAATATCAAAAAATTTGTACTGCGTTACAACGACGAAGCCGCTGCGGAATTAAAAGCCATTAAACTGGCGAAGAAAGAGCACGTTAAAGAACATAAAAAACGGTTTGAACATATGGCCGAGCTGCAGCAGATTGCCTACACCAGTGCCATGGCCCGTGATGCCTATACCGTTCGCGACGGCGATTTCGATCCTGATGATCTGGAATCGGATTACTTTAAAAAACTGCATCAGATCGAAGAACGTAAAAGCGATGTGCAGGCCACTCAGGCGCTGGAAACTTACGTGCCACTGTTTGCCGCTTTTGGCGGCATGCTGATTACCGGCATGCTGCTGTTTAAAGGTCTGAAGCATATGGACCTGGGGCTCAGCAGTCTCAATAACTATCTTATTATCGGTATGGTGGGTGCGGCCATCTGGCTGGCCACTGCCATTTTCGCCAAAACCTTAAAAGGCAAAGATCTGGATCGCTCGACGTTTCTGATGTTCAGCTGGATGCAGGTATTTACTGCCGCAGGGTTTGCCTTCAGTCATGGCTCGAATGATATTGCCAATGCAATTGGCCCGTTCGCCGCTATTCTCGAAGTACTGAGAACCGGTGCCATTGGTTCTCAGGCGGCGGTTCCTACGATTGCCATGCTCACCTTTGGCGTTGCTCTGGTGGTGGGCTTGTGGTTTATCGGCAAAGAAGTGATTCAGACCGTGGGTCATAATCTGACTAAAATGCATCCGGCGTCCGGTTTCTCGGCTGAACTTGCAGCCGCCGGCGTGGTTATGCTGGCCTCGGTGATGGGATTACCGGTATCCAGTACCCATATTCTGATCGGCGCAGTATTAGGCGTTGGCTTAGTTAACCGCAGTACTAACTGGGGGCTGATGAAGTCAATTGGTCTGGCCTGGGTGATTACTTTGCCGGCGGCGGGGCTGTTATCCGCGCTGGCGTTTATCGCACTGAATAATATTTTCTGACGGCCTTCATGGCTGAACCAGGAAGTCCGAAATGATTTTTCTGTGCAGCGGCTGTGATAAATGAATCGACACAGGGACGGACGGTTAACAAATCCTCGGCAGCTGCTCGCCATTTAACCAGTCCACCATCCGCTGACCACCAAAACGGGTGGTCATTTCCACAAAGCACTGATCATCTTTCTTCACTTCACCAATAATCGCAGCATCTTGCCCGGCAGGGTGTTGCTTCATAACGGCAAGTAATTCCTCAGCAATGTCGGCGCAGCAGACAGCAATCAGCTTACCTTCGTTGGCGACATACAGTGGGTCAAGCCCCAGAAATTCACACGCCGCCGCAACCTGAGGGTTTAAGGGAATATCCGCTTCCTGCAGGTGAATTCCCACACCGGACTGGCTGGCGATTTCATTCAGGGTATTGGCTAGCCCGCCCCGGGTCGGATCGCGCAGGCATTTTAATTGTTCAGCCGGGTTGGAAAGCGCATTAATCATGGTTGCCGTCAGGCTGTTTAAAGCCTGAGTATCAGACTGCAGACCGGTTTCAAAGCCAAGACTTTCCCGTGACGACAGAATGGTGACGCCATGATCCCCCAGGGTACCGGAGACAATCACTTTGTCGCCCGCCTGTGCACGGTCACCGCTGAGATTTAACTTTGCCGGTACAATGCCAAAACCTGTGGTGTTAATAAAAACGCCATCCCCTTTGCCTTTTTCCACTACCTTGGTATCACCGGTGACAATGGCGACGCCGGCTTCTTTTGCTGCTGCGGCCATGGATTGCACAATCTGTTGCAGGTCGGCCAGTGGAAACCCTTCTTCAAGAATAAAACCGGCGCTTAAATACAGAGGGGTGGCGCCCATCATGGCGACGTCATTCACGGTACCATGCACACTGAGGGAACCAATATCACCTCCGGGAAAAAACAGGGGCGTAATAACGTGGCTGTCGGTAGCCATCACCGGCCGGTAGCCCGGCGGAATTTCCGGCAGGCGGGCGCCATCATTGCCCTGGTCCAGCCATTCGTTACTGAAGTGTCTGGCAAAGAGTTCGTGGATCAGCTTCATCATGGCGCGGCCACCGCTGCCATGGATCATTTCCACCTGTCCGTTTTTTATATTCATGCGCTGGCTGTACTCAGTTATTAATCGATGATCACCGGGCGTTCAATGGTTGGCTGCTCTACCGGCGTTATTCACCGGAAGCCACGGCGATACGTCGTTGCCCGTATTGGTAGTAGGCCGCACAGGCACCTTCTGATGATACCATGCAGGAACCCAGAGGATTATCCGGTGTGCAGGGGTTGCCGAACAATTTGCATTGGTGGGGTTTTTTAACACCACGCAATACCGACGGACATTCACAGGCTTTGTTGTCGGCCGGTGGTTTTTGCTGTTTTTGCAGCTGCTCTTGCAGCCAGTCAGCAAACTGTACTTCAGCATCCCATTGTGCGTATTCCGGGCGGATTGCCAGTGCGCTGTGCGGCACAGAGCCTAAACCCCGCCATTCAAAGCTATCGCGGGTTTTAAATACCTGGTCGCATAATGCCATGGCTTTTTCATTGCCATGTGGCGTGACTGCGCGGGTAAATTCATTTTCCACTTCTGCACGGTGTTCGTTGAGCTGATGAATCAGCATCAGAATCGCCTGCAGCACATCCAGTGGTTCGAAGCCGGCAATGACGACCGGCCTGTTATATTGCTGTGGGAAAATCTCATAGGGCTGGCTGCCGATTAATGTGCTGACGTGAGCCGGGCCTAAAAAGCCGTCAATATTGACATCATCGCTGGCGAGGATGGCATGCATCGCAGAAGGCGTCAGAACATGATTGCAGAACACACTCAGGTTATCTAATTGCAGCGTTTTCGCCTGCTGCAGAAGAACGGCAGTGGGGGGCGTGGTGGTTTCAAAACCAATAGCAAAAAATACGATCTTTTTATCCGGATTTTCCTGCGCCAGCTTGATCGCATCCATGGGTGAATACAGCATGCGCACATCGTGGCCCTGAGCGCGGATATTAAGCAGGCTGGTGCGTCCGCTGCCGGGCACCCGCAACATGTCACCGAAGGTGCATAAAATAACGCCGGGGTTTTTCGCCAGCATCATGGCCATATCCAGACGGGCAATCGGTAACACACAAACCGGACAGCCAGGGCCGTGAATGAGTTCCACATTGTCCGGCAGCAGATTGGGAATACCGTAGCGGAAGATGGCGTGGGTATGCCCGCCACAGAATTCCATTAAGCGATAGGTACGATCAGCAGCAGCCGCTACCTTAATCTTTTCTGCGAGTTTTTTTGCCAGCTGTGCATCGCGGAATTCATCGACATATTTCATGCTCAGACTCCGGCTGTTTCTGCTGCAACGGCATTCTGCAGGTCGATGTCAGAAATCATCGCCAGGGTTTTCTGCGCTTCGTCTTCATCCAGTTTTTTTAACGCAAAGCCGACGTGCAGGATGACGTAGTCACCGGGCTTGATATCTGTGACCAATGAAATATTAATGGCTTTACGCAGGCCGCCGATGTCAGCCATGGCGGTGTCGTCGTTTTCAATGCTTTCAATGCGTACGGGAATCGCAAGGCACATGGTGTCAGTGCTCCACTGTATGGGACGGGGCGGCAGGCAGCCCGTCGATATTTTCTTTTGCGGCGCTGTCGGCGGTGTGTGTCAGCAGTGTCCAGGCCAGCTGGCCGGCGGCCAGACCACCGTCATTCACCGGTGCTTTTTCCGGTAGTATCAGGCGGATGTGATGTTGCTGTAATTCAAGGCGCAGCAAATGCCGTAACAGAGCATTCTGCGCGCAGCCTCCGGATAACACCACGGCGTTGAGATTATAGTCCTGAGCCACTTTACTGACCCATTCACTCAGGCCGGCAGCCAGTTGCTGATGAAACAGTAACGCCAGGCGTGCCGGGTCTGCTCCTTCCAGGCTGGCAGTGATAATACGCCGGGCCAGCAAGCGCATATTGAGGCGGCGTTTGCCTTTGTAGAGTTCACTGCGGCACAGGCGGTCGTCCGCCGCCAGACGAATGCCTGGTTCGCCTTCTGCCGTCAGTGCCGATTGCGCCAGTGCTTCCAGCCGCATCGCCGCTTCCCCTTCGTAAGTCTGTATCCGGCAAACGCCCAGCAGTCCGGCGATGGCGTCAAACCAGCGCCCGGCGCTGGTGGTCAGCGGGCAGTTGATGTTTTTATCCAGCTGTTCGCAGACGATGCGGGTTTTATCCTGTTGCGCAGCCTGCTGTGCCAGCCAGAGCTGCATCTGTGGTTCGTCTCCATAGGCATACAGCAGGCTGATGGCCATACGCCAGGGCTCACGTGCGGCCATGTCGCCACCGGGTAACGGCAGGGCGGAGAAGGAGCCAAAGTGCAGAAAATCCGGGGCTGACAGCAGTACCAGTTCTCCCCCCCGGGCGGCGTCATCCCAGCCCAGACCAAACCCGTCCAGTGCAAGACCCAGGGTGGGACGGGGTTTGCCGTTCTCCGTCGTCTGCGGTTGTTCCGCCATGACCGCAGCAATGTGGGCAATATGATGAGGAACCGGATTCAGCAGCGCGCCATAGTGTTCTGCGCTGCGTTCCGACAGGCGCCGGGCGCTGCCTTCCGGGTGCAGGTCGCAGGCGATGATGGCGGGAGAAATCTGCAGCAGCTGGTTCAGCTGCCGGGCGGTGGTCTGTTGTTGCCGGGCGTTACCGGGATTATCCAGATCACCGATATGTTGTGATACATACAGCTGCGCGCCGCTGTTAACGGCCAGGGTATTTTTTAAGTAGCCGCCGGTGGCCATGACCGCCGGCAGCTCAGACTGCGGATCACAGGCTGTGAGCGTAAAGCTCACCGGTGCCAGTCCGCGGCCAATGCGATTAATCAGAGGCGGGAGCGCCGGCATGGCTGCCTCTGTGTCCGGGGCGGGCAGTGGCTTGTCGTCACGGGCATCCACGACGGTATCATCGCAGCGGTTAACGATATCGCGGTCGTGCATCAGCAGGGCATCGGCAATACCGGCGAGCTGTTCTCTGGCCTCTGCGTTATCCGTCAGCAACGGCGAGCCTGAGGCGTTGCCACTGGTCATGACCAGCGCTGTGGGCTGTTGCTGGTGCATCCAGCCGGTACCGGCCGGACGTCCGGCCGCGGCATGGAATAATAGCCAGTGCAGCGGGCTCTGCGGCAGCATAATGCCCAGTGCATTAAGACCCGGGGCCAGTTGCGCCAGCACAGCGGATAACTCCGGAGTGGTGTTCTGTCTGATCGTCTGCAGCACAATCGGTGCGGAAGGCTGGCGCAGGCTGTGTTGTCCGGCACAGGTCAGTGTTACCCAGTTCCGGGCCGACTCTGTGTTGGCTAACATAATGGCCAGCGGTTTGGCCGGGCGCTGCTTACGTGCGCGTAAGCGGGCGATGGCATCAGGGTTTGTCGCATCACAGATAAGATGAAAACCTCCCACGCTTTTTAACGCCAGAATCCCTCCGCTGCGGATGACCGCCAGCGCCTGATCAATCACCCCGGCGCTATCGTCAGCGTTGTGTCGGGTGCCGTTTTGTTCCAGCCAGATGCGCGGGCCACAGTCGTGGCAGGCGTTCGGTTGTGCGTGAAAGCGGCGCTCGGCCGGGTCTTCGTATTCCTGCGCACAGGCAGCACACAGTGGGAATTCTGCCATGCTGGTGTGGGCACGGTCATAGGGCAGTTTT
This sequence comes from Thalassolituus sp. UBA1087, assembly GCA_002314145.1. GTDB lineage: Bacteria > Pseudomonadota > Gammaproteobacteria > Pseudomonadales > Oceanobacteraceae > Venatoribacter. The sequence continues at coordinate 10,064 of DCCG01000009.1, forward strand.
TTCAGCAGGGTAAAGCGCGGGCCGCATTGGGTGCAGTTAATAAACGGATGGCCGTAACGGCGTGATTGCGGATCAAATAATTCGGCCAGGCAATCCGCACACGGGGCCAGGTCAGAAATAACACCACTGGCGGTTAAAGTGGCAGCGGCTTCTGATTCACGGATAGTGAATTCACTGGCCTGATAGTGGTGCAGAATATCGGTTTTAATACCGGTAATCTGTGCGCGCGGCGGTTTATGCTGCTGCAGCGCCTGACAGAACCCGGAGACCTGTTTGCGCAGACCATACAGGCGGATGTCGACCCGGTTGCCGAAATTGCAGACATCGCCGGGCAGCTGCATTGAGGTTGCCAGACGATACACCGCCGGGCGAAAGCCCACCCCCTGCACGATACCCTGTACGCGAATGATCCAGCCACAGGGCTCATTGTCTGCAACCTGGTCCGCAACCACTTCCTGCATTACAGCGCCTGCAACTGATCGATACGGTTCTGCAGATTGCGGATACGCTGCTCAATGCGCTGGCTCCGTTGTGTTTCAATCCACTTCAGCCAGTCGTCCATACCTTCACCGCTGCGCGCCGAACACTGCAACACCTGAATATCCGGATTCACCCGGCGGGCGTATTCAATGCAGGCGTCGACATCAAAATCCAGATGCGGCAGCAGATCGGTTTTATTCAGAATCATGACATCGGCCGCATGGAACATATCCGGGTATTTAATCGGTTTGTCTTCCCCTTCAGTCACCGACAGAATGGCGACTTTATGGGCTTCACCCAAATCGAAAGCGGCGGGGCACACGAGGTTGCCGACGTTTTCAATAAAGAGTACACCACCTTCCAGTTCAGGCAGGCTTGCCAGCGCGTGGCCAACCATGTGGGCATCCAGATGACAGCCTTTACCTGTGTTGACCTGAATTGCGGCAACGCCGGTTGCACGGATGCGGTCGGCATCGTTGCTGGTTTGCTGATCGCCTTCGATAACCGCCAGTGGCCAGCGCTGTTGCAGCCGGCGTATGGTTTCGGTTAACAGCGTGGTTTTACCGGAACCCGGACTGGAAACCAGATTCAGCGCCAGAATACTCTGCTGCTCAAAGCGGGCGCGGTTAGCATGAGCGTACTGATCATTTTTACCGAGAATATCCTGCTCGATCTGTACCATACGGCTCTGACTGAGTCCGGGGGCATGGGCCCGGGCTGCGCCCTGACCATAGTCATGCAGGCCGTCACCGTGCTGATGAGAGTGCGCTTCATCCTGCTCATGGGCATGATTGTGATGCTGTGAATGTTCATGACTGTGTTCATGATGATGCTCATGTCCGTGGTCATGACTGTGTTCGTGTTCATGCCCATGACTGTGCCCGTGACTGTGTTGATGGGCATGACCTTCAATACGGGTCTCGCCTTCACTGCAACCGCAAACCGTACACATTATTCAACCTCCAGTTCTTTAATCCGCATTTCGTCGCCCTGCGTGACCTGTAAATGGTAACTGCCACATTCCGGGCAGGCGTCGTAGCGTTGTTGAATGGCGACACTCTGGCCGCATCCGAGGCACCAGGCGAGGCCGGGTAAGCCGATAATTTCCAGACTGGCATTGTCTGCCAGAGTGCCGCGTATCACGGCGTCAAAACAAAAACGTAAAGCATCGCTGTCGATACTGGCGAGCGGACCGATTTCCAGCCACACCTTTTTTACCCGGCTGAAATTCTGACTGACGGCCTGATCTTCCAATACCTGAATAATGCCTTCGGCTACGGACATTTCATGCATGCTGGTTATCCGTGCCGGGGTCGCTGTTCTCTGTCTCTGCGGTCTGGCCGTTAATCAGCAGAGTAAAGGCCACACAGGGGTCGATGGCTTTGACGATGGCTGCCACCGCCGCCACGAGTTCGTCCTCCGGAATGTGCTGGCCCTGCAGGCCTGTGCATAAGAGTGAGCCGGTCAGAGAAAAATTAATATCCGTGGGCGCAATAACCTGCCATTGGCGGCCCTCCCGGGTCGTGCTGATTCGATGACATAGCCAGCCTCGGGAGGTCCGCACCCAGCCTTCGCTGTGACTGCCGTGACGGTCTTCACGCAGGCAATGCTGGATCAGGGCATAACCGGTCAGTTCCCCGGTCAGGCGCCCGGTTAAATAGGTCAGATCCGTCAGCATACGGTCAATCACCTGGCTCAGCAGCGGGATCAGCGGCCCCTTGTTATGCGCCAGCACCTGGGCGCCGCCGCCGGCAAAAAACGTCTGTGTGAAGCCGCTGTTTTCCGGTGACCATTCGTCATAGTGTAATGGCTGCCCGCCGGCCTGTTGTGCACAGTGATTGAAATCGATGTGGGTGTTGGCCAGTGTCTGCTGCCAGTTCTTTTCCAGCTGCTGCAGCCAGGCTGTTGTCTGTTGCCGGTCCGGCATTAAATCTCTGGCACCGGCAGCCAGTACGGCCGGGCTGTCGGTATCACTGTTGACGGCCTGCATCCACTGCCCAAGGCGGGCTCTGTCGAGCGGGTAATGCCAGTGCTGCAGTAAACGGATCAGGTATTCGCGGATGGATTCCAGTACTGCCCGGTGAGCCTGCCGACGCGCTTCTTCTGTGTCTTTCAGAAGCCCCAGCGCCAGTCTGGCGGCGACATCGTGCGAACGCCCACAGACACTGAAAATCACCGGCAGGGCGGCCAGCGCTTCCTGTTCCGGCTGTTGTTGCAGCCACTGACCAAGCGCCGTGCCGGGCCGCTCCATAGTGGTGGTCACATCCCCGATAAGACCATTCTGATAGCTCAGGTTGATGCTCAGACTCATGTGTTATCTGCCTGTGCGAAGTCCGGTTAAAAAACCGCGGCGTGACAGCATAGGGCTGTCCGGTTGCACAGGGTCTGCTTGCTGCTCATCAGTATCTGAGGCCGGCTGTGCATTGTGCTGCGGTGGTTGGTTTTTGCTCTGCTGACTGAGCGTTTTATGGCCGGCGTCAGCAGGCTGTAATAATTGCTGCAGAATTTCTTCGGCAATGGTGCGTGCGTCGTCCTGAGTGCGGATATCCGTGGTGTCCGACAACAGACTGGTGCTGGCGTAAGGGCCGGTTTCCTCTGCCCAGGCCGACGTCAGAATGCACTCGCCGGCGGGCAACGTCAGACCCCAGTCACTGCCTTTTTCCAGTGTTATGTGCGGCGCCGGTTTTGCCCACAGCAGCAGCGACCAGGGGGTAATGACAATCCCGAACCAGTGGCAGTGTTCCGGCGCCTTAGTGCCGTCCGGCAGCGCCTGCCAGCCGACTACTTCCACGCGCAGCGCCGGATTAAACCAGGGAAGTTCGCGCATTCGTCCGGCGGCGGCCAGATAAAACCGGGTGATCCCGGCGCTGTTTAACTCAGTGGTCATCGACCACCATAAACTGATCACGCTCGCCATCGCATTGCGGGCAGCGCCAGCTGTCCGGTAACTGGCTGAAAGGGGTCGCCGGCGGAATATGCTGGTCTGCGTCCCCGTCTTCAGGATGATACTGATACCAGCAGATTTTACATTCCAGTACGGCATCGTCACTGAGCTGGCTGTTGTCGCCCAGATAGCTGCCTTCAAAGGTTTTCGTTGGCGTGCTCATGGTGCTCCTCAGTCAGCCATCATGGCCTGGTAAATTTCCTGCAGTCGTTCGGCTGAATCTTCCAGATCTTCGCGTGCCGCGCAGGCGGATTGCGGAATACTGATGACTTCAATGGTGTCCAGTATCAGCTGGTCAGTGCTGTTGAAATACTGTACCCGCCAGATGCCCGGAACGGCGCAGCTGGTGATACGGCAGTTACCGTAACCCCGCGACAGAATGACCGCGCCGCCGTGGCTGAGGGTATTCCCCAGAAAAGCGTGATCTTCTTCGGTAAAAGGCAGCAGTGAAAAATTAATCACATGCGGATCAGTAAACGGCTGTTGCTGGTGCGCGCTGGCTTTATCCAGCAGCTCCAGCAGGACCGGCGGCGCATTGAGCAGCCCATCCGGAACCTGTGGCATCTGAAAATCGCTGCTGAACGGAAAGCTGTCGGTTAACAGGTGGTCAGGTACGGCACCGACTTCCAGCCATTGATGTGTCACTTTTTTATCACTGTCGAGTTGCTGCAGCCACCATACGCCGGCCAGCACCGTTTCCTGAATTCGCAGATTCAGCCCCGGATGTTCAATCCGTGCGGCAACTTCGCCTTCCCCCAGCGTCTGGTAGAGCAGGGCACAGGCATCATTACTCAGATGATCAAGACCAATGCGTGAGCAGCTGACGGCACCGCTTAAATTGGCGGCGCCTTGTTCCAGCGACCTTTGCAGGTCGAGCAGAATCTGCCCGACTTCCGGATACATGGCCAGTTCCTGAGCTTCCGGTAAGGCCGGAATTTCGAAGGTGTCCATTTCGGTGGGCATCTGCATATAACGCAGACCGTCTTCGCCCTGAGACCCAGGGCCGGTCTGAGCGACGCCCGTCTGTGACGGAACCGCGCCTTTGGCCAGATCAAACAGTGGAATATCGCCGCTCATCAGCTGGCCTCCCCTTGCAGTGAGTTCAGGTCCAGCGACTGTGGTTTGCGCTGCAGAATTTCCGGAATCATGTGGCAGTAATCATCCCAGTTCTGAATACGGATAATATTGCCGAGGTAATCCTGACCTTTCATAAACACCAGTGCCGGCCATACCGCAAAGCCAAAGGTACCCTGCAATTGTTTTTCACAGCTGCGATCAATGACCGCGGCCTTCAGTTGCGGAAACTGCGCAACTAATTCGGGCAGTACCACAGCCACATCCGGCGTTTCTTTATTGCGCGCCGGATCGTCGGTGAAAAACAGCACGCTGAATTCATTCTCTGCAAGGAATTCAGCCAGATTCGTTTGATCCAGCAAAGGATAACCAAAATCGTTCAGCAAGCGCCCGATTAATGGATGGGACATAACGGATTATTCTCCAGTAGCCGCCGCGCGCAGATGCGCGGGCAGTTGCGGTTCCCGGTCGAGGTCAGCGAACAATTCGTTCAGGCCGGATGTGTCGCCGGCGCCAATCTGCTGCAGTGCCTGCAGCGCCTGACCGGTTTGTTGTGCACGTTGGGCACTGATGATTTCGCGCGCAGCACCAAGAAACACCAGCAGCCATTCCCCCGGCCCGGTATGACCGACCAGACGGATATCGATGACTGCCGGCGCGGATTCATTCTGTGGATCTGCGGGCCAGGGCTGACAATGGGCAATGCCTTTGTCGTTTTCTGCCAGCACCACCTGCATGGGAATGCCAACACACATCAGAGGTTGTTCTCCGGTGCGGGAATAAAACGGGCATCACCAAAACGGAACGCTGCGTCTTCAGAGGGCCGGCCTTCTTCGTATTCGCTGATCGCCAGTTCCGGTGAAATAGATGCCACTCTGCTGTTTGCATCACTGCCGGCGGGCAGGGGGTGTACGCCGCGTTCCGCCAGAAATTTCAGAGCCACATCCACGGCGGGCTGAATCTGCTGACGCACGCCATCGGTCAGGCTGCCACCGAAGTCTTCCAGTATGTCTGGCTGCACACCAATCAGCAGAATCTCCTGCGGGTAATGACCGGTAAATTCGCTCATTGCCAGTACTTCCTGAAAACCGGTCTGATGCAGGCTCATTTTTTTAGCCCCCATATATTTGGGCACTTCATCATCACGCACTAACTTTAAGGTGCCGGGTTTCAGGCCATAATCAATGGCGTCGAACACCACCAGAATATCAGCGTCCTGTACGTGCTGAAGCAGATAAATGCCCTGGGTACCACCGTCAAGCAGTGAGACGTTTTCCGCAAAGCTATAATGCTCGCTTATGTGTTCCAGGCAGCGCACGCCGAAGCCTTCGTCGGCCCAGAGGACATTGCCGATACCGAGTAATAAAAAGCGCTTATCCATATTCAGTCCGGGCGGTCGTCTTTAAACATACGCCAGCCACCCACCATGGTGGAGATCAGTGATTGACGTGACATGATGTCTTCGCGCACGGCGACGTATATATGCGACATGATAAACAGGATGATGTACCACATGCCCAGATGGTGCCAGGTGTGAACATCCTGGCTTTGCCCCATTAAGGGAATAATCCAGCCAAACATCTGGCTTGCCCAGCTGTCATAACCCAGACCTTCACCATACAGCGCGAAGCCGGTAAAAATCATAAACGTCAGGCCAAGCACGAAAAATACAAACATGGCACTCTGGCCCATCGGGTTATGGCCAATGTATTTTTTCGGCGTTTTTTCGAGGAACATGTACCAGCGCATTTCGTGCCACAGTTCTTTGTACCAGGACTTTTTCGTAATGGGTAAAATGAAGAGTTCACGCGCATGGCTGTTACCGACAAAGGCCCAGTAAATGCGGCCGATAAACGCGATCGTGACGATATAACCGGCGGCAAAATGGGCAAAGCGGATATAGCCCATCAGGAAATTATCACTGGCTTCCCCTGGCATGGTTGGCAGGGGAGAGCCGATAAAATAGCCGGTGATGCACAGTACCGTAATACAGGCCACGGTGATCCAGTGCCACAGACGCAAAGGGGCTTCGTACACGTAGACGGCAGTCTGACGGCGGACGAGCATATCGCTGTCGCCTTCAGCAGCTGGAACGGTTGCAGCCGGTTGTTCAGCCTTCACACTTTGTTCAGACATCACTGCCTCCTCAGTTAACGGATTTTAACCCGGGTCATTTCGTCGCCATCTTCTGACATCACGTGAGTGGAGCAGGCCAGGCACGGGTCGAAACTGTGCAGGGTACGCAGAATTTCAACCGGTTCTTCCGGACGTTCCATCGGTGTATTCAGCAGAGAAGCTTCGTATGCACCTATGTTGCCGTCGCTGTCACGGGGGGAACCGTTCCAGGTGGTCGGCACAATGGCCTGATAGTTCTCAATCTTGCCGTCTTTGATTTTGATCCAGTGCCCGAGTGCGCCACGCGGTGCTTCGTTCGTGCCCACCCCTTTGGCTTCTTTCGGCCAGTTTGACGGGTCCCATTTTTCCACGTTGGCCGTGGATGAATCACCGGCTTTAATGTTGTTTACCAGCGCGTGCCAGTCATCCAGCATGGAATCTACTACCAGATCGCATTCCAGCGCCCGGGCCAGGGTACGGCCAATGGTGGACGGCAGGAATTGTTTCAGGCCCAGATCCAGTCCTGTGTTCTGGTTGAAGGTTGCCAGAGAACGGTCCACCTGTTCTTTGACAGCTTCCTGACCTGACGCATAGGCCACGATGTAACGGGCCAGCGGACCCACTTCCATGGCATGGCCGTTCCAGCGTGGTGCTTTAATCCAGCTGTACTTATGGGCTTCATCCAGCTCTTTAATATCGGTTTTGGTGCCTTTGGTGTTGGGCCCCAGTTCAAAGCTGGGGGCTGTTTCACCATCCCAGGGATGCAGACCTTTGGCGCCGTTGGCATAGCGGTACCAGGAGTGGTCAACGAATTCCTGAATTTCATCCGGATTACGCACATCCACCGGCAGTACTTCGTTCCAGTTTCCGTTCACAATGGCGCCACCGGGCAGCATGTCTGTTGAACTGTCGTAAGGTGTTTGTGCATAGGTGCCGTAAGCCAGCACGTTTTCGCTGGCCAGACCCCCACCGTACAGCCAGTCTTTGTACAGACCACCAATGGCCATTACGTCAGGCAGATAAACGTTTTTGGTGAATTCCTGGGTTTCTTTAATACGCTGCAGCACAAAGTTCAGACTGGTCATATTCACCGGCGCGCCGGCTGCACCGACATCATCCAGATTAATGGCGCAGGCCACACCGCCCACCAGATAATTCGGGTGCGGGTTCTTACCGCCAAAAATGGTGTGAATTTTGACGATTTCTTTCTGCAGGTCGAGCGCTTCCAGATAATGGGTGACGGCCATCAGGTCCGCTTCCGGCGATAATTTATACGCCGGGTTATCCCAGTAACCATTTTTAAACAGGCCCAGCTGACCACTGGCGACGAATTTTTTCAGACGGTTCTGAATATCACGGAAATAGCCAGGGCTGGATTTCGGATGAGATGGCGACACCATTTTCTGCAGCTCGGATGTTTTCCGTGGGTCCGCTTTGAGTGCGTTCACCGGGTTCACCCAGTCGAGGGCGTGCAGATGATAAAAATGCACAATGTGATCGTGCGCCATCAGGGTTTTATCCATCAGATGACGGATAAGATGCGCGTTGTAAGGAATCTGGATATCCAGTGCGTCTTCGACGGCGCGGCACGCCGTCAGTGCGTGGGTACCGGTGCAGACGCCACAGATACGTTCTACAAAGGCCCAGGCATCGCGTGGGTCACGGCCTTTCAGAATCACTTCCAGACCGCGCCACATAGTGCCGGTGGATACGGCATTACGGATAATATTGTTGCTGTCGACGTTCACTTCGCAGCGCATATGACCTTCAATACGGGTCACCGGATCGACCACCACGCGGCGGCCATTGTTGTCGAGCTGGCTGGCGTTCAGTGGGATGTTCATGCGGAGGTATCCTCAGAATTTTCGTTGTTACCGGATAGTCGTTTAATAGCGCTGACCGCCGCGTGGGCAGCAATGGCGGCACCAACACCGCCGGCGACAGCGGTGCCGATTTCGTCTGCGTTTTTCTCAATACCAAACTGATGAATATCGGTCAGACGGTTATAGAAGGAACCTTTGTCCCAGAAACCATCTTCAGAACAGCCGATACAGCCGTGACCAGCCTGAATCGGGAAGGAAGTCCCTTCGTTCCAGCGTACGGTGGAACAGGCGTTATATGTGGTCGGGCCCTTACAGCCGACTTTATATAAGCAGTAACCTTTACGGGCGAATTCGTCATCCCATTCTTCCACAAACTGACCGGCATCGAAGTGTGGACGGCGGTAGCATTTGTCGTGAATACGCTGGCCGTAAAACATTTTCGGACGGCCCTGACGGTCGAGCTCAGGTAATTTTCCGAAGGTCAGCATATAAGTAATAACGCCGGTCATAACTTCCGCAATGGGCGGACATCCGGGCACTTTGATAATGGGTTTGTCGGTAATGACTTTATGGATCGGCGTGGCCTGTGTCGGATTGGGACGCGCCGCCTGCACACAGCCCCAGCTGGCACAGGAACCCCAGGCGATGACAGCCTTGGCATGTTTTGCTGCATGTTTTAACTGATCAACAAAGGGTTTGCCGCCGATAATGCAGAACATACCGTCTTCGTTCAGTGGCGGGTTACCTTCCACGGCCAGAATATATTCGCCTTTGTACTTTTCGATGGTGTCTTCCAGTGCTTCTTCAGCCTGATGACCGGCGGCGGCCATCAGAGTGTCGTCGTAATCGAGCGACAGCATGGACAGCACAACATCTTTAACCAATGGATGAGCGGAACGGATAAAAGACTCGGAGCAACAGGTACATTCGAGACCGTGTAACCACAGAACCGGTGTTCTGGGTTTGTTTTCCATGGCGTTGGCGATTTGTGGAACGAAGGCGGGACTGAGGCCAAGAGCGGCGGCAGTTAAACTGCAGTACTTCATGAAGCTGCGGCGGGTAATACCCTGGCGCCGCATTACTTCATAAAATGTTTCGATGTGCGACATGCGGAGATCCTCTGCGATCTGACCGCTCATCGCACAGGGGATTAACACCGGGTGCAAAACTGGCGGTCGGTTCTCTCATCGGTTGGTTATGAAAAGAAGATGGTTGTTGAGAATAAACTCATCTCCATGTTCCCTGTGCGGGAATCTGGCATTAGAGTATTCCTGTAATCTTCAGGCGACAAGTAAACAATGCAGGATTATCTGATCCGTTAGTAGAATTGTCTTAATTAAACACAGAATTTATAAGACTTTGATCTAATGATATTTTTTTATTAATAATTTTGTGAGCAATTTATTAATAAAAAGATTAAAAAAAGCCCCCTGATATTCCAATGTCCTGGTGAATATCAGGGAGCAATGCGACGAACTGTTGCATTTCTGAATTGGTCTGACGTTATGCTGGTCCGACCAATTATTGGCTACAGAAATGGCCTTACCAATAAAGGTAAGACCGGAAAGGTAATACCGGGTTTTTACTCAGGAATTTTTCATGCTGCCGGTTTCTTCGAAACGCTGGTGCCAGCTTAATGCTTCACCTAATAAATGCGGCGTATGCATTCCGCGTCCGCTGTTGCAGGCGCGTTCAAAATAACTGATTAAATCACTGCGGTAATCCGGGTGAACACAATTCTGGATGATGGTTTTCGCTCTTTGTCTTGGCGACAGTCCGCGCAGATCGGCCAGCCCCTGTTCCGTCACAATGATTTTTACATCGTGTTCTGTGTGGTCAACGTGAGAGACCATAGGCACGATGGAAGAAATTGCACCGTCTTTAGCGATGGACGGAGTGACAAAAATAGACAGATAAGCATTGCGTGCAAAATCGCCGGAGCCACCGATACCATTCATCATCCGGGTACCCATTAAGTGGGTTGAATTCACATTGCCATAAATATCGGCTTCGATCAGTCCGTTCATGGCAATGATACCAAGGCGGCGGATAATTTCCGGATGGTTACTGAGGTCCTGTTGACGCAGGATAATCTTATCGCGGTACAGCTCGATATTTTCGTCAAATTCTTTGATGCCGTCCGGACTTAATGAAAAGGCTGTGGCTGAGGCGATGCTCAGTGTGCCGGATTTCAGCATTTTTAACATGCCGTCCTGAATCACTTCGGTGTAGGCCGTCAGGTTTTTATGCGGGCCGGCATCCAGGCCTTCCAGTACCGCATTGGGAATATTGCCCACACCGGACTGAATCGGTAACAGGTTTTTCGGCAGGCGACCGGCGTCAATTTCGCGTTCAAGAAACTCGAGAATATGGTCGGCGATTTTCTTCGACACTTCATCCGGCGCTTTAAAGGGGGAATTACGGTCCGGGGCACTGGTTTCCACCACCGCGATAACTTTTTCCGGCGGGCATTGCATGTACTGCTCACCAATGCGGTCGGACGGTGACGTCAGCTGTATCGGTTTGCGGTCCGGTGGCAGAGCCGTGCCGTAATAGACGTCATGCATACCTTCCAGGCGGATATTCTGGCGGTCATTCACTTCCAGAATGATGTGATCAGCCTGCTCGATCCAGGTTTTGTTATTGCCGATAGAAGACGACGGAATCAGACTGCCATCTTCGCGGATACCGGCGACTTCGATAATGGCCAGATTCATTTTGCCGAGAAACCCGGACCAGGCGTATTGGGAAACTTCGGACAGGTGGTAATCCACGTAATCCATGCGGCCGTCATTAATACGGTTACGACAGATGGGGTCCGTCTGGAAGGGAAGCCGCATTTCAATGCCATCCACTTCGGCCAGCGCGCCGTCGAGTTCCGGTGCGGTTGAGGCACCTGTCCAGATATTAATACGGAAGCGACCACCATCCTGATTGATCTTACCGATACGCTCAGCCAGTGCCTGGGGCACCGCTTTGGGGTAACCGGCGCCGGTAAAGCCGCTCATGCCAACGGTGGCACCGTTGGGTATCAGTTCGGCAGCCTGTTCGGCCGTCATAATTCGGTTGCGCAGTACAGGGCACTGAATACGGGATATTCCGCTCATACGTTTCTCCAGAATAATTTTTTTGCTGGCTAAGCCTGTTGATCGGCTTTTAGTGGGGGGCGGGAGGGAGTCGCCTGCTCAGCTGGTCGGACATCATAGCCGGATTATTTTAGGTAAAAGCGGGCCAGCTGTACGACTATCGTCTTATGAAACTGACTGTTCTGTCAGTGGGAAGTTGGTCAAGGGAGTGACAGCCGGTACCTGATTGCCGGCATGGATACCTTGTTGGCGGCTGTTTCAGGGCCGGTGTGATAAGTGAGCGGAATTGTCGGTGGTGGTCGTCATTATCTCCGCTGACGATAAGGGTTTCTCTGTTTCTGACGGTTTTATAGGCAGGAGGACCCCCCATATGCACTGCCTGCCCGTACATCGGTTGGCAGCTGACAAAGGCAGTGCAGCGCCTATAGTTTAAAGAATGTAAAGCAAGCGCCTTGGTGGTGACGGGTAGGCTATTGGCCGCAGTCTCTGTCCGGGCGCTCCTTGATAAAGGGTCGTGCAGAGGATTAACCGGATATGAAACAACCGGGGCAGCCCCAGACTGATGTTGGTAAAGCGGGCCATGCCGGCAAAGACGGCGTCCATATTAATTTTGTCAGTCGCTTTGTGTCCCGCTGGCAGGAAGCTCCGCATAAGATGGCATTGTCCTTTGCGGAGGGGCAGCAGAACCGGGTGCTGACGTACCGGCAGCTGGCCGCTGAAGCTGCTTTCTGGCAGGCCTACTGGCACCGGCAGGGATTCCGCCCGGGTGAGCGCATTGTTATGGCCATTACACCGGGTCCCCATGCCTATGCCATCACCCTCAGTCTGCTTGCCAGTGGACTGGTGCCGGTGTTTATCGATGTGGAGATGCCACGTCATCATGTGCGCTATGTGCTGGAAGGATCGCAGCCGGTGGCGGTGATCGCAACGCGCCGGGCGCTGCGCTGGCACTGGCTGGTGCCAGAGCTGAAAGAGTGCCAGCGCTTCAGTATTAATGGCCCGTTTCCCGGACTGACGTCGATGCCGGTCCGGCTGGCGCAGCTGGCCAGAGATGAAAATGATCAACCCCTCAGCGTGTCTCCCTGTTCTGCGGATCAGCACGGCATCATTTCTTTTACCTCAGAAAACCGCGGTATTCCCATGGGGGCTGACCGTACCCATGGCAGCCTGCATCACCATTATCTGGCCATGAGCCGTTTCTGGCCCGGGCAGGCACAGGATGTGGAAATGAGCAGTTTCCCGCTGACGGTTCTGCATAATCTGAGTGCGGGTGTGCCCACCGTTCTGCCTGCGATTGATTTTGCTCATCCGGGACAGCTGACACGCCGTCAGGCCAGGCGGGCGTTGCAGCAGCTGGCGGACAACCGTGTCACCCGGCTGTCGGGCGCACCGGCGTTTTTTGCCGCCCTGTGTGACTGTATGGAAGAAGACAACATCCGCATTCCTCAACTGGATGAGCTGATGATCAGCCGCGCGACTGTCAGTGCCAGCTTAGCCGCACGACTGCTGATCCGCTTTCCCCAGGCGCAGGCCTGGCTGATTTATGGCGCCACCGAAGCTGAGCCCATCTGCGCAGTCACACTGAACGATTACCTGCGTGCTGAGAATAAACCGGGCTACCGGGTAGGGCCGCCGGTGGAAAACACTGAGCTGATGGTATGCCGCGCGCTGGACGACAAGCATCTGAATCCGGTACAGGTACAGCAGAATCGCTGCCCGACAGGCGAAATTGGCGAGATCCTGGTTGCCGGCCCCCATGTGCTGGCCCGCTACATTAATAACCCACAGGCGGTGATGCAGCATAAAATTCCGCGCGCAGTCACGCCCGGTGATTCTGCTGCGGTCTGGCACCGCACCGGTGATACCGGTTATTTCGATGAACAGGGCGAGTTGTGGCTGACCGGGCGTATCAAGGATCTGGTGTATGCGGCGGGGCAGGTGGTGCACCCTTATGTTATTGAAAAGCAGATCGACACAGTCGCGGGTATCCGGCGCTGTGCATTGATCGGCAGTGCCGGCGGAGACCATGGGGTGCGTCTGTACCTGGTTTGTGATGAACCATTAGAAGACCTGCTGGCGCCGTTAACCCCGGTGCTGATGACACTGGGGGTGTCAGAGGTTGATATTTACCGGCTGACGGTGATGCCCACGGACCGGCGCCACAACAGTAAGGTGGACCGGCCGTTATTGCGTACCCGCAGTCGCCGCATCCATGCCACCGAATACCAGCGCTGGAGCCAACCCTGAAGGTGCTGGTGTCGCTATCATGCGGGATTGCCTGATGACCGTCATGGCGGGCTCTGGCGCACCACCGGGCAGGCAAAAAACAGGTTGTTTCCACGGATCAGATTTTATACACTACGCGCCCTTTTAATAGGCCCCGTGTATCTGGAGCACGCCATAACAACTGATGTGGTGGGTTTGGGGTACACAGGATGATTAACGGCAGGCGATCCCAAAACCTGTCACCTGATAAAACGATCGGAGTGATCTGAATTTATGGTAGTAATCCGTTTAGCCCGCGGTGGCTCTAAAAAACGTCCTTTTTATCACATTAACGTAGCTGACGCGCGCGCTCCCCGCGACGGTCGCTTTATCGAGCGTGTCGGGTTCTTCAACCCTGTTGCTCGTGGCCAGGAAGAGCCTCTGCGTGTTGATCTGGAACGCGTTGAGTACTGGCTGGGTAAAGGTGCACAGCCGACTGACCGTGTCGCCAAGTTACTGAAAGACGTCAAAAAAGCTCAGGCTTAATTGGCACAAGACGGAGATTTGATGTTGGCAGATCAGGTGGCAGATCAGGACGTAACCGTTCTGGGTAAAATCACCACCGCATTTGGTATTAAAGGATGGGTGAAGGTGTATTCCTACACAGATCCTGTAACCAATATTCTGGAGTACAGAAACTGGCTGTTAAAAATAGACGGTCAGTGGCGCAACTTCAGTCTGACAGGCAGCAAGCTCCAGACGAAAGGGTTAGCGGTTTCTCTGCAGGGTATTACAGACCGTGATCAGGCACTGGCATTACGCCAGGCTGAAATCGGCGTGTTAACCAGCGAATTACCGGAACCCGAAGAAGATGAATATTATTGGTTCCAGCTCGAAGGCCTGAAGGTTGTTACAACCGAGGGCGTATTGCTGGGCCAGGTAAAAGAACTGTTTGAATCCGGTGGTGGTAACCAGGTAATGACAGTCAACAGCTGCGAAGGCAGCGTTGATAAACGTCAGCGACTGATTCCCTATGCCGATCCGATCGTTCTAGAGGTTGACCTGGATGGCAGTGAAATCCAGGTGAACTGGGATCCGGATTTTTAATCCGGTGTTGCTGTAATTATGTGGTTTGGTGTTATTTCCCTGTTTCCGGAAATGTTCCGGGCGCTGACTGAATTTGGTGTCAGCGGGCGGGCAGTGAAACAGGAAAAAATACAGGTTGAGTGCTGGAATCCCCGGGACTTTACCCATGATAACTACCAGACAGTGGATGATCGTCCCTACGGCGGTGGCCCGGGTATGCTGATGAAAATTCAGCCTCTGCAGGATGCCATCCGGGCGGCTAAAACGGCCGCCGGAGACGGCGCTAAGGTGATTTATCTGTCACCGCAGGGCCGTAAGCTGGACCAGAACGGGGTGCTGGAGCTTGCTCAGCGCGACAAACTGATTCTGGTCGCGGGACGGTACGAAGGCATTGATGAGCGTCTGATTCAGAACGAAATTGATGAAGAGTGGTCTCTTGGCGATTTTGTTCTGAGTGGCGGAGAACTCCCCGCCATGACCCTGATGGATGCCGTGATACGGCTGGTGCCCGGTGTATTGGGGCATGATCAGTCGGCGCAACAGGACTCCTTTATGGATGGCCTGCTGGATTGTCCACACTATACACGCCCGGAAGTTTATGAAGGGCAGGCAGTACCTGAGGTACTGCTGAGCGGCAACCATGAAAAGATCCGTCAGTGGCGGCTTAAGCAGTCACTGGGCAGAACCTGGCAGCGCAGACCGGACCTTCTGGATGCACTGGAACTGACAAACGAGCAACAAAGGTTATTGACAGAGTACCTGCGTGAGAATGAAGACTCCGCAGACTGTTAAGGAGCATAGAATGAGCAACAAAAACACAATCATTCAGCAGATCGAAAACGCACAGCTGAAAGAATCTGTACCCCCGTTTGCCCCAGGCGACACCATCGTTGTACAGGTGAAAGTAAAAGAAGGTAACCGTGAGCGTCTGCAGGCGTTTGAAGGTGTGGTTATCGGTAAACGTAACCGTGGTCTGAACTCTGCGTTCACTGTACGTAAGATTTCTCACGGCGTTGGTGTTGAGCGTACTTTCCAGACGCACAGCCCGATGGTTGACAGCATCGAAGTGAAACGTCGCGGTGATGTCCGTCAGGCGAAACTGTACTACCTGCGTGAGCGTAGCGGTAAGTCTGCACGTATTAAAGAAAAGGTATAAACCGGCTCTTTTACTCAGACACAAAAAAACGGGCAGTTTGCCCGTTTTTTTGTGTCTGAAAATCCGCCGTTTTACCTTAAAGTCACATTACGGCGCTATTCTTATACCTCCGGTCGCCTGCTGATCCCCCTTTCCTTGACAGCCTGCCCGGCATTTGAAAGGGTTAGCAGCGAACAGAAGTCCGTATCTGCTGTCCTGTCTTTCCGGGTTATGTGGGTACCAATACCTAAGGTAATTGTAATGAAAAAGACACTGCTTGCTGCAGCTGTTGGTCTGGTTATGAGCTTGCCGGTCAGTGCGGCAGATACAGAACAGGCGGCATCAGAATCCCCGCAGCAATCCCTTCAACAACAGGCTGAAGCCAAACTCACTTCTGCGTTTGGTCCGCGTCTTAAAGTGCAGGAAGTGGCACCACTGGCCGGCGGTCAGATTCTGGAAGTGCTGTTAACAGACGGTACCGTCATGCACATGACCCCTGACCTGACTCACTTCCTGTATCAGGATGAATTGTACGAGTTGGGCGCCGCGGGGGCGAATAACGTGACACAGAACCGCCATAACCCACGCCGGGCGCAGGAAATGGCATCCCTGGATGATAATCAGGCCGTGGTGTTTCCGGCACAGGGTGAACAGAAAGGGCTGATCAATGTGTTCACCGATATTGATTGCGGCTATTGTCAGAAACTGCATACCGAAGTACCGCGCCTGAATGAGCTGGGTATCACCGTACGTTATCTCGCCTTTCCCCGGGCCGGTATCAAAAACCCGCAGACCGGCCAGCTGACAGACTCCTATCGCAAGATCAACTATGTGTGGTGTCAGGATGACCGTAAAGCGGCCATGAATACCATGAAGAAGACTCAGCGTGAGCTGAGTGTACTGGGCCAGAGATTACGTCAGGGCGGCGCTGTCATGCTGGAGGATCAGTACAAAGCGCTGTCATCCCAGATGGATGCCATGCTTGCAGACAGTAAGGACTGCGGCGCACCGATCGCAGAAGAGTACAGTCTGGGTAAAAGCATGGGGGTTAACGGTACACCGGCTATCGTGCTGGAAGACGGACGTTTATTCCCCGGTTATCTGCCGGCGGATGAGCTTGCCCGTCGCATGGGAATTCTCTGAGATATACTCCCAACCGGACATACTGGCGCCTGCCCTGATGGGGCAGGCGCTTTTTTTTGCCACTTTCCTTTCCAGCTTTCCTTTCCAGGTTCAGGCCCGTGTGCTTTCTGTCTGTGCGCTGGCCGGCATAACCGGTCGTCAGACTTTTGAATTCTCCACTGTTGATTGATTAGTAAATGTCATTTATTTGGCATTCCGGGTAACAAATAATACATATTTCTTAAACATTACTTATCCACATAGGTGAGTGTGAGTACTTGCTTACAGTCTGGGCCTTTATTTACTGATTTAAACGATAAAATACTCAAAAAGCCCTGTTATGGGGCGTCCGGGGGACTTTTTGAGGCGTGTTATTCACACTGACAAATTATCGTCATAAACGCACTGTTATTGGCCTGAAATATTACAGTCGATCTATTGAAAGAGTTAAGTTGTTGAAAAATAAAGATATTTTTATTGGTTAAAAAATAATCAATTTAACATAAGCGCACTGATTACGGGATTCAGAGCAAGATATAAATAGCTTTTTAACAGATTTATCCACAGATTTTGTGGACAGAAAAATAACCCTCTGTTATTTGTTGATCCCGCGCAAAAAATGCGGGTATTTATTCAGAATTATTCCTTGACGAAATCAGCTCTTGCTTGTTACGCACATTTTCCGGCCGGATGTTCTGAACGTAAATTCAAAAGTCAAAAAAATGTAATAAATTCGATTTTTCAGTATAAGTGATTGAAAAATAAGGGATTGGTGAGTTGGTGTTATTTCGTTCAAACTGACCTGAGTCCGCATAGATACTGCGTTTGCAGCCTCTTTCAGCGACTTATCCATAGAATTATCCACAGAAAATGTGCATAACCCTGAAAAACGCCGGAAAATAAGGCTTGCAGCCCCTGTGGATGATTTATGTCAGGCAGTTTCGGCGGATTCGTCCGGATCATTATTGCTGTTAAGGAATAAATCCATCGATGGATGAGGTGGTGTCTGCAGTGTTTCCCGAATATTGAGCGGCAGGGCATCATCCCAGTCAAAGCGCCGGATCAGTTGGCGCAGTATCCGGTCTGGTGGGGCGACCAGGGTCAGGGGCTGGCCGGACAGCGGATGTTGCATGGTCAGTTCACTGGCATGCAGCAGCAGCCGTGGGGCGTCCAGATGATCGCGGAAATAGCGGCTGTGACGGCCTTTACCATAGCGTGCGTCGCCAATGATGGGGTGGGCCAGATGTTTCAGGTGACGGCGTATCTGGTGCTTGCGCCCGGTGTGTGGCACGCACTCCAGCAGGGAATAGCGTGACTGCGGGTATTTATCCACGGCCACCGGAATTTCCACCTGAGCGAGACTGTGAAAATCCGTTATGGCTTCCTGCGCCGGTTTCTTTTTCTCGTGTCTGGCATATTTATCCACCGGCGGCGACATGGCGTAGTCAAGGTGAGTGAATGCCGGCATCCAGCCACGCACAATCGCCAGATACTTCTTTTCCACGGTGCGCTGTCGCCACAGATCCGTGATCTGACTGGCCATCTCCTGTGACAGGGCAAAGGCCAGAACCCCGGAGGTTGGCTTATCCAGCCGGTGTACCGGATACACCCGCTGACCCAGCTGATTGCGTAACAGCTGCAAAGCAAAGCGGGTCTCGTGGCGATCAATTTCGCTGCGGTGCACCAGCAGACCACTGGGCTTGTTGATGACCACCAGGCAGTCATCCTGATAAAGAATATCGAGTTCGGTGGTCATGATTCTGTTGCTTCTTTGGCTGCGAAAGCGGGGGACTTTACCCCAGCGTGGGCCGATTCCCAAGCCATGGGTGAATCAGTGGATATTTTTCGCTACCTTTGTTTTGCAGAAAGCGTGTTCTGCAGTCAGCGGGTTCCGGATTAAGCGTATTCCGGAGTCAGTGATCAGCATCCGCGGAGTGAACAACAGGAGCCGGGAGTCGTCATGGTCCGTGTCTGGATATTCATGTTTCTGGTTGCAGTCGCTGCCATGCTGGTGGCGGTGCGCCTGGTTTATACTGAAACGGGCCGTTTTCCGGACCGCAGCGGCACACCGGTTATGGCTTCCACTGCCATGGAGTTAGTGGCTGAGTTACCACACCCACCGGGTAATATTGCGGTACGGAACGACCGCGAGTTCTTTTTCACCTTTCATCCGCTGGGCGATGCATCAGTCAGTGTGGCGCACTGGTCGGCAGGCAGCTACCAGCCATTTCCGTCTCCTGACTGGCAACCCGGTGGTGCGCAGGAGGGCGCTTTCAGGGAAGTACTGTCGCTGCGTATTTCCGGCCAGAATCTCTGGCTGCTGGATAATGGCCGCCACGGGCTGAGCAGTGTACGGCTGCTGGCGTTTGATATGACCAGCGGTCAGCTGGTACACAGTTACCGCTTTCCGCGCGATGTCTTTCCGCTGGGTTCCTTTGCCAATGATTTCCGTATCAGTCGTGATGGGCGCTATTTCTTTATTACCGATGCCAGCCTGTTGGCCCGCACGCCGGCGCTGGTGGTGTATGACCGGCAAAATGGCAAAAGCCGGCGTTTGTTGCAGGATCACCCCTCAGTACTGCCGGGGCCTTTCGAGCCTGTGGTGCAGGGGCAGGAGATGACACTGTTCGGTCTGTTGACGGTGAATCCAGGCGTGGACGGGATAGCCCTGGATGCCAGGGATGAGTGGCTTTACTACGCCGCGGTGTCGGCGGATCAGCTGTACCGGGTACGCACAGCCGACCTGCTGAATGCTGACTTACCGGCGGCGTCGCTGGCCCACAGAGTGGAAGCGCTGGGCGAAAAAACCATGACGGATGGCATGGCGGTGGACCGCCACGGCAATGTCTATCTGTCGGATATTGAGCATTCGGCCATTGTGCGCCGCGGACCAGAGGGCGAACTGCAGACGCTGTTGCGCAGTGTGGATATCCGCTGGCCGGACGGTTTCAGTCTGTATCAGGACCAGCTCTATTTTACCTGTTCGGCCCTGCATCAGGTGATGGGGCTGACGGACACGTCTGACGGCGACCATGCGCCATTTCAGATTTACCGTGTGCGGCTGAACAACGCAGAAGCTGCGTTGTAACCGGTTCACCGGGTTTTCAGATTGGAGAACAGCGCCGCACACGGCGGTTGCGCCAGGCTGTGGAAACCCAGCAGCACATCCGCCAGCTGTTCGGCATCTTCCAGTTGAGGAAAATGGCCACAGGCGATGTCTGTGTACTGCACGCCGGGAATCTGTGGCAGCGAACGGCTAACCGGATCAAAGCTGCCACGGATAATCTGCAGCGGCAATGGCGGTTGATAGTGCCGCCATTCCCGTCTCTGGGGCAGTTCGTAGCGATAGTTCAGCAGCAGCGGCAGGACCTGCAGGCCCTGGTGGGCACACAGTAATTCCCAGCTGTCCTGCAGCCGCTGGCGGCTCAGCGGAACATAAGGTCCGGTCAGTTTCTCCAGGTAACGGCCAAACAGTCCGGCGGTCATAAGGCCCTGCAGTAGCTGCCCCGAAGGGCCGCTGAGCCAGCGCTCGCGCCACAGAAAACCGTCGTGATCGCCGGCGATGCGCGGTGCCAGCCAGGACATACTGAGTGCCACTGGTGATGAGTGAGGGCTGCTCTGATCAGCCGCGGAAGCCGGGGGAACTGACTGAGACGTCAGCTGCCAGGCGACGGCAGCGCCATAATCGTGAGCGATAATATGGTAGCCGCTGATGTTCAGCTCACTCAGCAGGGCCTGCAACATATCTGCCTGATCTGCCAGGCGGTAATCATAAGCAAGGGGTTTATCGGAATCACCACACCCCAGAAAGTCCGGTGCAATCAGCCTGAACTGGCCGCACAGCATGGTCCACAGCAGATGCCAGTCCCAGTTGCTGCCGGGCAGTCCGTGCAGCAACAGCAGGACCGGACCGTCGCCCTGGTCCTGATAGCTGATGCGGTGGCCCTGCCAGTCGAATGCCTGTTGCTGGCCACGCCAGAGGTTGGGATTCAGCACGCTTGCTCCTTATGCCTTCCTTTTACGCCCTGTCCTTACGCCTTATCCTTAAGGGGAGGCTTGTTATTATGATTGCCGTTTCCGGCCGTTCTGAACAGAGTAGCTGATCTCAGTCCAGCGGCGCGTAGAGAAGGTCGGTGATTCCGTAGTCCACCTTCTGCCGGCTCAGCTCTGCGGTGACCTGTCCGCGATGATGCGTTTGGTGGTTAAACAGGTGCTGCAGGATCAGGCTCAGTGGTCTGGCGATCTCCTCCCCGCGGCTGTTAGTGTATTCCAGCACATCGTGAGCATCATCCGCGCGCAGCAGGTCGCACCAGCGGATCATGAGTTCATCCACCTGTTGCCGCAGCGGGCGCAGATCGTCCAGCTGCGGGCAGAGTATTTCATCCAGCCGTTGTGGCACCGGCAGATGACGCAGCTCGTCCAGAATCGGGAAAATGCCGCTCAGCCTTCTCATCCAGATAAGGTCAGTGACCAGCAGGTGGTTCCAGCTGCCGAGCAGAGAATCAAAATACAGTCCGCACGGGGCCTGAATAATGTCTGCCGGCAGGGTAGCGGTTGCGTCAAGCAGTCTGTGATTGATCCAGCGGTTATAGCGGGCGTAACGCTGGTAGTGATCTGACCATTGCATATCAACCCCTCCGTGTTATGAGCTTTACTCTAAGCCAGCTGCGGCAAGGCAGCAAGAGATTGGCGGAAGGCGCAGCCCGTCATCTTGTGGTCATATCAGGGATTGAGTATGTTGAGCTCTTTATTCAGGCTCCGGCATAACAGGAAGTGACAATGAAAACGCGGATTGCGGCCTTATTTTTCCTCTCTGGCATTTTGTTCTCTGCGTTTGCACAATCTCAGCCGGTGGCCTGGGATAAGGACGGCGAGGAATGGATGACACGCCGTTCAGCGCATTTCGACATTCATTATCTGCAAAGTTATGAATCCATGGCGCAGAAAGCGCTCGCCATTGCCGAACAGGTGCACGACGAACTGGTTCCCTATTTTGGTCAGGCGCCTGAGGTCAGAACCCAGATGGTGATTACCGATGACGTGGACTATTCCAATGGCTGGGCAACGCCCTGGCCTTATAATCAGATACGCCTGTTCGCCAGCCCACCGGAAGACGTCAATGGTCTGGAACATATGGATGGCTGGCTGCATGGCCTGATCCGGCACGAGTATGTGCACATACTGCATCTGGACATGAACAGCGGCATCACCACCTCAGGGCGCGATCTGTTTGGCCGTTTCTATCTGTTTTTCCCTCATATTTTCTCTCCGTCTTTGTTTAAAGAAGGGCTGGCGGTGCATCTGGAAACCAATAAACAGCTTGGTTACGGGCGTCTCGACAGCAGTTTTTACGATATGCAGCTGCGCATGGAAGTGGCCGGGCCGGGGCCGGACGCACTGGATCAGGCGGTACTGACACTGGATGACTGGCCATCCAACAAAGCCTATCTGTATGGCGGCTATTTTATGGATTATCTGGCCCGTACCTACGGCGACGACGATATCGGTGAATACCTGCAGAGGTACAGTAATGAACTGGTGCCTTATGTGTTCCAGAATCATGAGGCCAGCAATACCTTCGGCCGTCGCTTTGACGGGCTTTGGTCAGGATTCCGTAACCAGATGACGGAGGCGTATGAACCCGTGCTGGCCTCACTGCAGGAGGACGAAGTTGCCGGCAACGATGTTGTCAGCGAACCCGCCTATGCCATGGTGACCGCAGCGTCAGGCCCGGCGTTATTGTGGGTAAGCAATAATGGCAAAGATAAATCACAGCTGTTGCGTTCAGAGACCGGCAGCGATGCAGAAAACACCCGCCGTCTGACCAGCGCCAAAGGCGTCAGCGATATGGATATGGGAGCCGACGGCACACTGGCTGTGGCACGCCAGATCAGCTATGCCTCCGGGCGGGTCTTCAATGATATTTTTCTCTGGCGCGCGGATGATGGCTGGCAGCGTCTGACCCACCAGATGCGCCTGCGCAAAGTCCGCTGGGTAGCGCCGGAGTATCTGCTGGCCAGCCGCAAACAACATGGCTTAAGTGAACTCTGGTGGCTCGACCGTGAGGGTAACTCTGTCATGTTATGGCAGGGCGGTGAAGGGCTGGTGTTGGGCGGCTTTGATGTCAGTGCCGACGGCTCCCGGCTGGTGGCCGCGATAAAGCGTCCACAGCAGGGCTGGAATCTGGAGCAGGCCGTATTGCCGGCCGTTATGACAGCAGAGTCTCTTGACTGGCAACCGCTGACTCAGACCCGGGCGACGGAGAATTCGCCGGTATTTTTACCGGACGACCGTGTCCTGTTCAGTGCCGATTACGACGGCATTTATAACCTGCATATTCTCAATCCGCGCACTGGCCAGGCGCAGCAGATCACCCGCGTTGTGAGCGGGGCTTTCCGGCCGCAATGGCTGGCCGGGCGGGTTGCCTATCAGGAATATACCCGCGAGGGGTATCAGCTCAGATTACTGACGCCACAGGCGCAGGGAATCCGCCGCTTTGCCATCAGTGACTATCAGGGACGTTACGATTATCCGCGCTTTCCGTCCGCAGACCGCGCAGCGCCGGACAGTGGAATATCCACCTACAGCCCCTGGTCCAGCCTGATGCCCGCATACTGGTTTCCCTGGTGGACTGTTGAAGATAACTCCACCGTGCTGGGCATAACCACCAGTGGGACGGATGCACTGAACCGCCATAATTATTCCCTTGTCGTTGGCTGGGATACACAACAGGACTGGGCCGAAGGTCAGTTTGTATATCAGTACGATAACCGCTGGTCACTGGCGTATCAGCGCAGTCACAGTTTTGAAGACCTGAACCTGCCACTGGACGACGATTATCTCGCCTTTCGTGAAGATCTGGTGGTACTGAGCCGGCGTTATATCTGGCACGCATTTGAAGATCAGCTGGCGCTGCATGCCGGGGCGGTTTATGACGACGAAAAGCTGGTCAGAATGCCGCCGTTGGTTGACGCGCAGTATCACTACCGGGAGGGACTGGCCGGCGCGGCACTGACGTTTGATAACCGCGAGTACTACCGGCATGTTGCCGGGGTGGGCTGGGGAACCTATGTGGATCTGGTCTACGAATCCAACGATGTGATCGACAGCGATTTTGATGGTGCCCAATGGCAGAGCCGCTGGCAGCAGACCTGGGATCTGCCCGGCCGCAATACCCTGCAGTTTACTGCGTTGGGTGGCCGGGCCGACCGTGGCGCAGAACCTTTCACACTGGGGGGCGGCAGCACGGAAGAAAACATGATTTTCGGCCGTGATCAGTTCAGCCTGCGCGGTTACGACAAAGGGACTCAGATCGGCCACCAATACTACCTCGCGTCGGTTAACTATCAGTGGTGGCTGGGCAGCGTACAGCGCAACTGGGATTTATGGCCGCTGGGGCTTGGCGATTACTATTTCAACACCTGGTACAGCCGCGGCAGTGCCTGGTTCCGCGATCAGCACCGCGATGCACTGGACAGTGTGGGGATGGAATTTACCGCGCAGGTGGTGCTGGGATATTCCGTCGCGGTCCCCTTAACGCTGGGGATTGCCCATGGACTGAATGATGATGTGGGAGAAACCCAGGGGTACCTGAGTTTTCAGCTGGAATATTGAAGCCAGACTGACATAAGTCCACATTGTTGCAGGCGATTTTATCCTGCCGGATACGATACACTTCCGGTCAGACATTAGGTTATCGGGATGGATGCATAGCGCATGGATTATTTGTGGGTGCTGGTGGCGTTTGCCTGTGGGTTTGGCGTTAAACAACTGGGAATGCCGCCTCTGGTCGGCTTTCTGTTAGCCGGTTTTGGACTGCATGCTCTGGGAGTAAAACCCGAAGGGGATCTGGAACTGCTGGCCGACCTTGGCATTACACTGATGCTGTTTACCATCGGTCTGAAACTGAACGTCAGGGCACTGATCAGAAAAGAAGTCCTGGTCACGGCGGTATCGCACACCCTGGTGTGGATTGTCGTGGTTGTCAGCTGTCTGTCGCTGATCACTCTGTTGGGCACAGGTTACTACTTCGATCTGCCGCTTGAATCTTTATTGGTCATTGGCTTTGCGCTGAGTTTTTCTTCCACTGTCTGCGTCGTCAAAATGCTGGAAGAGGCATCCGAATTAAAAACAAAGCACGGTAAAACGGCGATTGCGATTCTGGTACTGCAGGATGTGCTGGCGGTTCTGTTTCTCGTGGCATCAACCGGAAAACTGCCCTCCGTATGGGCGTTCGCCTTGCTGGCGTTACCACTGGCGCGGCCGCTGATTCACAGAATGGTGACGCATGTGGGTCATGATGAACTGCTGCCGCTGCTGGGGTTCTTTCTCGCCCTGGGCGGGGCGGAACTGTTCAGTCTGGTGAATGTTAAAGGGGATATGGGTGCGCTGATTGCCGGTATGTTGCTGGCCTCTCACACCAAAGCCGCTGAACTCTATAAATCCCTGATCGGATTTAAAGACCTGTTCCTCATTGGCTTTTTTCTGAGCATCGGTTTTACCGCGCTGCCATCGCTGGATATGATGCTGACAGCACTGCTTCTGCTGGTTCTGTTGCTGGTTAAATTTGTATTGTTTTTCCGCTTACTGACCTGGCTCGGTATGTCCGGCCGCAGCTCTTATCTGACGTCCATGGCGTTAACCAACTTCAGTGAGTTCGGTCTTATTGTTGCGGATGTGGGCATGGAAAATAACTGGATACCGGACGAATGGCTGGTGATCATTGCTCTGGTGATGTCTTTTTCTTTTGTTTTAAGCAGCTTTGTATTCAAACGTGCTCACTATGTTTATGCCCATTACAACAAGCTGATCAATCGCTATGAAAAACCGGAATCGCATCAGGGCATCCATTTGCCTGATGGCGTGGATATTATTATCGCGGGTATGGGACGGGTAGGTAAGGGTGCCTATATGGCGCTGGAAAAACAGTACGATCAGCGCGTCTGCGGCATTGAATCCGATGCTGAGCGCGTCAACCTGCTGCGTGAACAGAAGGTAAATGTGATTGCGGCTGACTCTGATGACTATGAATTCTGGCAGGCTGTCACTAAAAACAACATCAGTCTGGTTATGCTGGCGCTGCCGTCCCAGGTGGAAATGCGCAGCACGCTGGAAATGCTGCGTATGGCCGGATACCAGGGCAAGGTAGCGGCTGTGGCCCGTTACGAAGATGAGCGTAAAGAATTGCTCAGCATGGGGGTCAATGTGGCCTTTAATTATTATTCTGAGGTTGGTTCCGGTTTCGCCGCCGAGAGTCAGCATCTGCTGGAAAGTGAACGGCCGCTGGATATTGCCTCGCAGGTATGAGCGGAGATTGCGCCCGGACGCAGAAAAAGGCCGGGAAAAGACGGCGGCCTGTCAGGCCGGGCGCTGCAATACATCCAGCAGAGCGCCGGTGTCGGAGACTTTCAGCAGAGTCTCATTACCGTGGGCGAATCCTTCGCTGTGGATATGCTGCAGCAGATCAAACAGTGGCTGCCAGTAATTATCCACGTCGTAACACAGGCAGGGTTTGCTGTGACTGCCAATGCCCGCCCAGCACCAGATCTCAATCAGTTCATCCAGTGTGCCGATACCGCCGGGCAGGGCGATAAAAGCATCAGCCAGTCCGGCCATCATGGCTTTGCGTTCATGCATGCCCTTTACATAGCGCAGATCGGTCAGCGCCTGATGGGCAACTTCGCGCTGGAACAGACCTTCCGGAATCACACCAATGACTTCACCGCCGGCGGCCAGTGCGTTGTCGGCCACCACCCCCATTAGTCCGGTGTTGCTGCCACCATAGACAATACCGATTCCGGCGTCCGCCAGTGCCGTGGCAACCGCCGCAGCTGCCCCCGCGTATTTATCATCATTGCCGCGGCGGGAGCCGCAGTAAATAGCGACACGTTTCATATCAGCTCTCCCGTCGAATTATCGCCGCTCAGTATAACGGGTTTTCCCTGTGACTTCCGGAACACAGCATTACGCGACTGTGACGTCACCTGTGACGCAACCGGCTGGTGGCGTGATTATTCACTGCGGCGGGTAAGAGTAAGAGAAAGGGCAGTGGAACGCGGCCGGCAGGCATAAAAAAGGCGCCTGCCGGCGCCTCAGAGAAATACGGAATCAGAAGAGTTTAAGCACCAGAGCGGCGGGTTCGCAGTGGTCTTTCTCGCGCAGGTCGCTTTTCTGTTTGGCCTGTTCCGATTTAATCGACGTATAGCTGCTTGGGGAACCCTTACAGATGGTCAGCCCGAGTACGTTGTTTTTGGTTTTAACAAACAGGTTCATATTAACCAGTCCGCGGGTACGGGAACGCAGATGGATTTTTTTCGGAGTAATGGTAAAGGAGCGCAGACCATCTTTGGCGGTGATGTTCATATTTTCACCGGCGGGCGCGTTTACAAATACGGCGTCGTCACGTATCTCAATGCTGGTCCAGTTGGAATCGGTTTCAAATTCCAGTTCGTACACTTTGTATTCAGCCTCTGGCTCGGCTGCCATCAGGCTGAGTGATAAGGTGGCCAGTAAGGCGGTCGTTAATGCTTTGATCATGTTGTACCTTCCGTGGATTGCGGATGGTGAATGGATAATGAAAAAGAGGGCTTTGATTTAACAAAGCCCTCTTAGTTATATAGTTCACACTTCTTATATCGTCAAAGCAGGTAAGCAAAAAAGCGTTACAAATGCGTCTCCGCGTACTCTGCCAGTTCGGACCTTGGCGAGCCCTCCAGGTGCACGGTGCCACCGTGGCCAAAGTCTTTAAAACGCTCAATCAGGTAAGTAAGACCGGAGCTGACCGGGTTGAGGTAGGGTGTGTCTATCTGCGCCAGATTACCCAGGCAGATGACCTTACTGCCGGCCCCGGCACGGGTGATGATGGTTTTCATCTGGTGCGGTGTCAGGTTCTGGCACTCATCGATCAGAATCAGGCTCTGCTGAAAGCTGCGGCCACGGATGTAGTTCAGCGATTTAAACTGCAGTGGCACTTTCTGCAGAATGTAATCGACACTGCTGGTGGCGTTTTCGTCATCATTGTGCAGCGCTTCCAGGTTATCGGTAATGGCGCCCAGCCAGGGTTCCATTTTCTCCGCCTCCGTGCCCGGCAGGTAGCCGATATCTTCATCCAGTCCGCGGGTAGAGCGGGTGGCGATAATGCGCTTGAACTGGCGTGTGGCCACCGTCATTTCGATGGCCGCGGCCAGTGCCAGAATGGTTTTGCCGGAGCCGGCCTGGCCCGACAGTGTCACCAGATGCACATCCGGATCGAGTAACAGGTACAGCGCCAGCGCCTGGGGAATATCCCGCGGCGTCAGCCCCCAGACACTCTGTGACATCAGCTCTGCTGCCGGCAGATCCTGCAGTACGGCACTGTGTTCTTCCAGTTTTACCACACGGCCAATAAAGCCTTTTTCGTCGACGATAAACCGGTTCAGGCACAGATTTTCCGGCAGATTGACCAGCGGGATGCGGTGAAAGGTGCCGGTTTCATCGTGGAAAGTTTCCACTTCGGCCTGGGTTTCCCAGAACGAATCCATAAAGGTGTGGTAACCGGTTTCCAGCAGCGAAACGTCATCCAGCAGCTGGTCATTCTGGTAGTCCTGGGCACCAACGCCACAGCCGCGGGCTTTCAGCCGCATGTTGATGTCTTTGGTGATCAGTACGACTTCACGGCGCGGGTTCTTCTCCTGTAAGCCCACCAGGCCGTTAATGATTTTATTGTCGTTCAGATGCTCCGGCAATGAACGGCTGGCGTTATCGAAGTTATCCAGAAGGATGGACAGATGGCCCTGAATGGAGCCGTCAGCGCGGATAATGGGGACGCCTTTGGCGACTTCCGTGGGCGATGCATCGCCGATGATTTTATCAATTTTACGGATGGCTTCGCGGCAATCGGTGGCGATGGCGGCTTTGCCCATTTTTAATTTATCCAACTCTTCCAGAACGGTCATGGGTATCACAACCTGATGCTCTTCAAAATTCAGGATCGCGGCGGGATCGTGAATCAGAACATTCGTATCCAGAACATACAGCTTGGTGTTGGTCTTAAGTGCGGCCATATAAGCACTCCTGGTGGCAGGTTAGGCTGAGTAATTTGCGCGGATAGGAATTCATGCCGGAGCGGTTCTCCGAACACAGGCAGGGCATGGACTGCGGTGTGTTTTTTTCAGGTGAAGTTGAGAGAGTGGTCAGTAAATTCGGGGATGATTTTGAGCGGTAAGGGGGGCCGGCGTCGTTGCCCGTAGCGGGCTTCGCCTGATGGTACTGGCTTTGTTCACACAGATCCGCTGCGGACCTGCCTGATCTGCCAGTCTGTGACAGATGCGTTGTCTGCAACAACAACCCTCCTCCGTGGGTCAGGCTTCAGGCGCTTACTCCCGAAGCTCCCCTTACTATGAACATAACAGGGCGTTCTGCCAAGTCTTTGTTGGCGGGTCATCAATTGTTCATATTGTCTCAGTTGCACCCGGCTCAGCCGCGCAGACGGGCGAGATATTGGGCGATGTCCGGTAACAGCTGCAGATAAAGACCAAGGCGGCTGAGCAACAGCACACGGTCTTTCTGCAGCAGCTGTTCGCGTGCCTGCTGCACGGTCTGGGTCAGCAGGCGCCTGGCCCGCAGGCGGTTCATGCCCCATTCAATGCCCGGCGCTAACAGGGGAGAAATCAGAATAACGGAGGCGATTCCGGTGCCGATACCGGCCCAGCTGACCCACCCCGGAACGCCGAACCAACTGGCCCAGAATGCCCCCCACCAGGTCTGCTGGCCAAGGTAAACCGAGGTTGCCAGTGTGCTGCCCAGACTGGCTGCGCTACTCACCATGGCTTTATCGCCGAGGGCACGTCCGCTGAGCATAATGGTCAGGGCCAGTAAGGCTTCCCGCATGCCTTCGCCGGGCAGGTGCAGACGCTGCAGCTGGTGGCTGACGTAGTGCTCAAAATCAGCCCGCTGAGCCGGGCTCAGAGGGTGCTCACTGAGGTCCGGCCCGCTGTGGCGGATGACGGTCTCACAGTAGTCCTGCAGTGTCTGTTCAAGACCCGGCAGATCCAGCAATTCATGCTCAATGATGTGGCGCAATTCGCTTTCTTTACCACTGCGCGGCAGGTTGCGGCGTCGGCGCAGCAGCAGATTGCCCAGCACCCGGGGCAGCACCAGCAGGTCGCCCGGAATGTCCCGACGGTGACGCCAGTGACGGGCGGCAACGGCTGAGGCCCGGGAAAAATGTGCCTGATAGACAGCGTCGACGCGGGCTTCTGCCTGATTGAAATGCTGCTCAATCCGGGACGCCAGTGCCGCTTCATGGGCGGCCGCTGACAGGGCCGGAGCAGGGGGTTGGGTTTGGCACATATTAACCTTTTGATAACAACCGATTGACTCTATTGTCGCTGGCCCGATGGCGTTCGGGACAAGAACCACCGGCACTGACAGGATACACTGTCAGGCCATGATGCGGATGCCGCAGGCCGGCGATCAGTCATCTGAACAGCCGGGACTGGCCCAGTGTCAGCCGCTGATAATAACAACAAAAAACTCATCACCGGGGGAACTATGTTCGCTACTATCCCAGGTACTGCCTCAGGCCCAGGTACTGCTTCAGATACGGCGTCAGGCTCAGGTCGCGTGTCAGGTATTGCATCAGCCGCATTGGCTGCTGTCTGTCACGGCGCGCAAAGCGGTTACCGCTTCACGGAACTTCATCAATACACAGTGCGTTGCGTGCTGGCCATGGTGGCACTGGCAATGCTGTCAGGCTGTTCAACCATATACCGCACCACCGGCTGGTTCGCGTATGACTACACCGAAGATTACGCCATTCCTTACACCATGAAAGGTAATGACCCGCAAATGGCCTGTGGCTTATCCACGGCCATGACGCCGGCCCTGCTGTCATTTACCGAGCTGACGTATACCCCGGACCGCGCCGCCATCAGCATGTATATGATGGCGGGCTCCTGCGCGGAAGAACGGGCCCACGAAGAGGCACTCAGTTACCTGCGTGCTTTTAATGCTCAGAACGTCAGTGAAGCCAAAGATGCCCGTATCCGGGAGAAGCGTCAGTTCGCGGTGGCGGCTCAGCGTCAGTATCAGGCGTATCAACATATGGTCGCTGAATTTGGTGAGCCCGGTGGCGGGTGCCCGGCGCTGGATGAGGATGAAGAACTCTTCTGGGTGCTGGGTTCTATCGCGGGTATGCAGTCGGTGATGAGTGATCTGCGCTCCCAGAACTCGGTGAATGTGCCGAAAGATATTGCCATGAAGACGGTACGCGGCCTGCAGTGTGTGGATAACGTACGCTGGTGGGGCTTACCCGACGCCCTGCAGGCCGGCCTGTGGGTCATGATGCCGGATACGGCGCCGGACGGTGTGGACCCGTGGAAACAGCTGGCGGCGGCCAGCCGCCTGGCCAGTGCTTCCGGGGTGCGCATGGCTCACGCCATTGAGGTGGTGATTGCCGACGGTTCGGGTAATACCCGTCAGCTGAAAGACGCTATCCGCCGTCATGCCGATTCGCTGCAGACGGTGTCGCCAGACCCCGCATACCGCATGATGGATATTATGGCTGACCGGCAGATTCTGGCCGTCTCAGACCGTCTGTGGACGGAAGCCACCGGTTCGCGCACCCCGGTCGGTGGCCTTGGGACCTTCTGGGATGACGCACCACCTTCCACCGGTGGGCTGGATATCGACGACCTGCTGGGAGAATAACGATGTTACGACTGGTGTTTTGTTTACTGACGCTGGCCATGGCTCATCAGACCATGGCGCTGGAAAAACGTACCTTCTGCGTGTATGACCCACTGGGTGCCAATGGCACTCTGTTCGGGCTGAGCAAAGATTATCAGACGGCTGCACTGGACTGGGGGGTGGACTTTCATCTGCGCGCCTATACCGATGAGAAAATTGCCATTGATGATTTTAAAGCAGAACAGTGTGATGGCATGTTAATTACCGGTTCCCGCGCGCGTCCGTTTAATCAGTTTGCCGCTACCGTAGAAGCCATTGGTGCCGTACCGGATGACGAGATTATGCGTCAGGCAATCATGACGGTGTCTTCGCCTAAAGCCGCGCGCTTTATGGTGGAAGGCCGTTATGAGGTCGGCGGTATGTTACCGGCCGGCCCCATTTATCTGTTCGTACGTGACCGCAGCGTGGACTCAGTAGAAGAGCTGTCAGGCAAGCGGATTGCAACCTTTGAATACGATGAGCCTTCCATCAAAATGGTCAATCATGTTGGCGCCGCTGTGGTGCCGGCCAATTCGGCCAACTTCTCCGGCAAATTCAACAACGGCAGCGTCGATGCTGCCTATGCGCCGGCGTTAGCTTACAAGCCTCTGGAAATGTACAAAGGACTGGGAGATAACGGTGGCATCATGCAGTTTAATCTCGCTTATCTGGATTTTCAGATCATCCTGCACAAAGACCGTTTTCCGGAAGGTTACGGGCAGAAATCGCGCAGCAAAGTGGCGACTTACTTTGATCGTGCTCTGACGCTGATTCATAAAGATGAAGCGGCGGTTGATAAAAAATACTGGATGCAACTCAGCGACGCCGATTACGAAAAGTATCAGCAAATGCTGCGCAATGTGCGTATTGAGCTGAGAGATGAAGGGGTGTATCACCCGGTGACACTGCGACTGTTGCGTAAGCTGCGTTGTGCCGGCAATCCGGCTGCGGCGGAATGTGTGGAAAAACTCGAATAACCGTCCAGCAGACAGAAAACACTAACAAGGCCAAAGGCCGTAATAACAATAAATAAAAAAGTCAGACTGGTGGCAGGGATGTCTGCCATTCTGTGATGAGGTAAATTCATGGAGCAGACGGTCCGCCTGGGCAACCGCACCGCGTACGAATGGGTTGCCGCGTTACCGGCATTTCTGGTGCTGGTGTTCGTCGTTATTCTTAATACCAGCCATGCACTGCATGCCCAGCTGTTACAGCTGGGAGAAAATGTCTGGGACGGATATTTCCAGCTGCGTTCAGACCCGGTGTCGCCTTCCTGTAATCCGGCCGTGGACATTGATTCAGAACTGGCACGCCTGATGGCGGAAGCGGATAGTCAGGACGATGAATGGGATCTGTTTGAGCCCGAACCGGCGGACCCGGTGGCTATGCGGGAATCTCTGCTGGCAGCGCAGGCTCAGTGTGTACAGAAACATGAGTTTTACCAGCAGACCAGCGAACGTATTACACCGGCTGTGCAGGTGTTCCGCTCAGTGGAAAAAGGCGTGGCGGCGTTTGGTGAATTTGGTCTGACAGCGCAGCGGATTATGCTCGCCGTTCTGGTGCTTATCTGCGGTTTAACAGCTTTATTCCGCCGCCATCATATCGCCATCCGGCCAATGACCACTGCCATGGATTACCGGGTCGCGGCCGTCGCTCAGCTGCTGGCCAGTGGTATTCTTTTTTATTCGGTTTACAGCTTCCGTGAGGTGGCCTTCAGCGCCGGTGTCGGAGTGTCGACACAGCACACCATTCTGCACAACCTCTGGATTGCCGGTTTTGGTTTTATCTTTTTGCTCAGCCTGTATCAGCTTATGTTTATTCCCAAAGAGGCTGAGCCGGGCGGCAGTTTTCTTAAAGCCCAGTTATCCGTACCTCTGTACGCCACCATGTGTATTATTTCCGGCGGGTATTTTATTGCCACCGGTCACAGCGCAGGCATTGGTATTTATCTGAACCAGATGATGGAATTGTCGCAGCTGTTTCTTAATGTCGGGCTGTACGTCTGGATTGGTATGCTGCTGAAGCGCACAGAGCTGGCCCAGGTGGTATTTAATATATTCCGTCCTTTTAAAATGACGCCGGAACTGCTGGCAGTGGTGGTGGTCGCGATAGCGGCTATTCCCACGGCGTATACCGGTGCTTCCGGTATTTTTGTTATCGCCGTCGGCGGTCTGATTTATGCGGAATTACGCCGTGCCGGTGCCCGCCGTCAACTGGCACTGGCGGCGACGGCAATGTCCGGTTCACTGGGTGTGGTATTAAGACCCTGCCTGCTGGTGGTTATTATCGCTGCGTTAAATAACGAAGTAACGACGGACCAGCTGTTTGGCTGGGGGGTAAAAGTATTTCTGCTGACGACCCTGTTGTTTGCCGGAATGTCGCTGCTTACCGGCCGTAACTCTGTTTATATGGAAAAACCGGCGGTTGCATTGCCTGAATTTCTGCAGGCACTGAAGCCGTTAATGCCTTATGTCGTGATTATCGGTATTACCCTGTTAGTTTATGCGTTGGCACTGAATGCGTATCTGGATGAGTTTTCGGCGCCTTTTATTCTGCCGGTACTGTTACTGGTGATTCTTATCTATGAACGCGCGGCTCAGGAGAAAGGGCTGTTAAAGCGCGAAAATATGAATATCGACTACGTGGAAAACCGTCTGGAAAAATCCTGGGATGATCTGCGTGAAGGCAACGATTCCATCGAAAAAACCATCCGCGAAGCAACCACAGAAACCACTGGCCATATCGGTGCATTACTGATGCTGATGGGGTTGTCGGTCAGTATCGGCGGTGTGGTTGAGCGCGCAGAGCTGATGAGCATGGTACCGACCACCTTTGATTCTGTGTGGCTGGCTATGGCGTTACTGGTCGCGCTGCTGGTGGTGATTGGTATGGTCATGGACCCTTACGGTGCGGTGATTCTGGTCAGTGCGACGATCGCCACCATTGCCTATGACAGCGGTATTCACCCGGTTCACTTCTGGATGGTGACCCTGGTGGCGTTCGAACTCGGGTATCTCAGCCCGCCGGTGGCACTGAACCATCTGCTGACCCGGCAGGTGGTCGGGGAAGAGGAAGTCCGGCTGGCGAAAGAAGAAACCCGGGGGCAGTCCTTCTGGTACCGCTACGAGCGTATTCTGCTGCCGTTAACCACCATGGCGGTTGCTTTGTTTATCGTGGCCTTCGTACCGCT
The DNA here is from genome assembly GCA_002314145.1 of Thalassolituus sp. UBA1087. Taxonomy (GTDB): domain Bacteria; phylum Pseudomonadota; class Gammaproteobacteria; order Pseudomonadales; family Oceanobacteraceae; genus Venatoribacter. The sequence continues at coordinate 45,030 of DCCG01000009.1, forward strand.
CTGGCTGGGCTATTCATGAACTGGCCGGGCTATTCAACTGGCTGGCCGCAGGGCCGGGGGCGGTTGATCCCGCTCCGCTGTGGGTTCAGCGCAGCTGGATTTTGACACTGGTGCCGGCGCCGAACGACACGTCGCGGATCACAACATCCCCCATATGATGGCCTTCGGAACCGGCGACACGGACATTGCGGAAGGCGATTTCACGGATACGGGTCGGCATCTGAAGGTCCAGTGAGCCGTCGGCGTTAATAGTGGTGCGCGGGCCGGGCTCATATTCCACGCCACTGACTTCCATATCGGCATCCAGCAGATTAGTGCCGGGAATCAGAGAGGACGCCAGACTTTCCAGAGTCGTGATGGCGGCGTCTTCGTCACTGGCGTTGTCGTTATTGACGATATCCAGCAGACGTTCGTAGTTTTCCATCGCGCCCTGGGCGCTGACCGCTGACATAGCCTGTTCCGACAGACCCTGCATACCGTTGCGGCTGTGAACCATCTGCTCGGCCACACTGATGTTGTCGTCGGCAACCGTGCTGGCGCTGGCCATAAACGGCTGAAAGGGGCCAATCAGCATCGCGCTGATGGCGGCGACCAGACGGTAACGGGATTGTTTGCGCAGGGCGCGGTTCAGTTGTTTCTCGCTCAGCCAGCCTTTGTCCAGCAGGACTTCCCCCAGACGGGTTCCCATGGCGGCCTGAATGGTCAGTGCTTCATCGAGTTGCGTTCGGCTGATCAGCCCTTTGTGGATGAGCAGGGTACCCAGACGGGAACGTTGCTGTATATCCTGACGTTTATTCATAGTCTGACCTTTTCATTATTGTTATTCAGAGCTGTCATCATGCTGCCTGATCCCCACAGGCCAGGCAAGCCATGGCCGCTCTGAACAACCTGTCCTTTTTCCGCATGGCGCTGAGACAGCCGGCAATGCCATGCCCGAATGGCTTAATAGCTGTTCACTGAGAAGAGTATAGAAGGCACATACGTACTTCGCTGGCGCCTGTCTTTCCTGCGCGGATAAGAAAACAGGCGATCCGGCAGCCCTTGAAGAAAATAAAAGAGGACCTACATAACTCTGTTCCCACAGAGGATTTTATCCCCGGGCCTATGGCGCCTATAATGGCGGCCAATTCAATATCTGATCCATTCTTCTTACACCGGAGACTCATCTGTATGAGCGAAGCACGTCACGTTAAGTTACTCATCCTTGGTTCTGGCCCGGCTGGTTACACCGCCGCTGTCTATGCGGCACGGGCGAACCTTAATCCGGTGATGATTACAGGGATGCAGATGGGTGGACAGCTGACCACCACCACGGAAGTCGACAACTGGCCGGGCGATGTCGCCGGTGTCCAGGGGCCGGAGCTGATGGAGCGTATGAAAGCCCATGCTGAACGCTTTGATACGGAAATCGTCTTTGACCAGATCAGCGAAGTGAACCTGCAGCAGCGTCCCTTCCACCTGAAAGGGGACAGCGGTGAGTACACCTGCGACGCGCTGATTATCGCAACCGGGGCGAGCGCCAAATATCTGGGCCTGGAAAGTGAAGAAGCTTTCAAGGGCAAAGGGGTGTCGGCCTGTGCAACCTGTGACGGATTTTTCTACCGCAAGAAGCCGGTGGCCGTGATCGGCGGCGGTAATACCGCGGTGGAAGAAGCGCTGTATCTGTCCAATATTGCCTCCGAAGTGATTGTGGTTCATCGCCGCGACAGCTTCCGCTCAGAGAAAATACTGGCCGACAAACTGCTGGATAAAGCCGCCAACGGTAATGTGACCATTCACTGGAACAGTGAACTGGACGAAGTGCTGGGCGACGATATGGGCGTTACCGGCATGCGTATCAAAGACCGTGACAGTGGTGAAACCCGTGATATCGCCGTCGACGGCGTGTTCGTCGCCATCGGTCATGCGCCCAATACCGGCATCTTCGATGGCCAGCTGGACATGGAAGGCGGGTACATCAAAGTTGAAAGCGGCTCTGCCGGCAATGCCACACAAACCAGTGTGGAAGGTGTGTTTGCCGCCGGTGACGTCAGTGACCACATTTACCGTCAGGCGATTACTTCTGCCGGCACCGGCTGTATGGCGGCACTGGATGCAGAACGCTATCTGGATAACCTGAAGTAATCCGGCGTTACGCATTAAAAAAAGCCCCGCGATGATCGCCATCGCGGGGCTTTTTTTATCGCCGCTTTAATGCCGGACTGGTTGCAGTGGCTGGTTTTTCAGGGATGAGTTTTCAGGGGGGGGGCAGCACCGTGATCAGCCCTGCGGCGCGTTGAACACCGGCGCTAATGGGGTGAGCTGGGCGCCGCTGCTGGCTGGCTGCCGGTTGATAACATCCAGCCGCTCCTGCGTCAGCGGGTGGGTCCGGAACATGGCCTGCCAGGCACTGTCGTCATGCTCTTCCTGCATACGCTGAAAAAATTCACCGGCTCCGGCGGTATGGCCGTAATAAGACCTCAGAATAGCCAGCGCCTGCCGGTCTGCTGCGCGCTCCATATCGCGGCTGTAAGACAACAGAGCCAGCCATCCGCCCTGCTGCGTCAGGGCAGAGGCCGTGGTGTCGCCCAGCAGCAGGTTGAGCGTGGTGAGAGACAACTGTTCGGCAGCCAGGGTTATGGGGTGGCGTAGCTGCACATGGGCGTATTCATGGGCCAGCACCATGGCCAGAGCATTTTCTGAAGAGACCTGCTGCAGCAGTCCACGGGTGACAAAAATATGCCCGCCGACCACTGCAAAGGCGTTGGGGTCGTCCTGATTCAGCCAGTGCAGCGTTACCGGCAGAGCATCAGGCTGAGATGACAGCAAACGCGCCATTAACGCCGTCAGCGCTGCTTCTTTAGCCCGGCTGTCTGATTCTGTAGCCGGGGCAGCGTCTGCCGCAGCTGACCAGTCAGCGCCAAACCAGTCCCGCTCCCACTCATAAGGCAGGTGCGGAGCCAGCCACTGGGCGCTTTTTAACAGCAGCACGGACAGCAGAAAAATCCCCAGCATGACGCCTGCGGCCAGGATCAGGAAATCCTGCAGCGGCTTCTGATCACGGTTGTTGATTCTGTCCGGTAACCTGGGGTTTCCCCTGGGCAGCTGCATGACCGTTCAGCGTCCGGCAGCGGGAATGAAGGCCGTACCGTAAGCCAGTACTTCCACCGATCCCAGGCCCTGCTGACCATTCTGGCCGATGCGGCTGGTTTCAAATTTCAGATTCAGTACGGCTTCTGCTCCCTGCGCGGCGGCTTCTTCCTGCATACGCAGGATGGCTTCACGCCGTGCCCGGTCGAGCAGACTTTCATAACTGCTGACGCGACCGCCCACTAAGGTGCGCAGCGCGGCCACAAAGGTTTTGAAGTAGTCCACCGAGATCACCACCGAGCCGGTCACCAGGGTACTGTTATGGTTCAGATACTGCGGGGGCGGGGTTTTCTCTGGCAACACCAGCAGGCTGCGCAGTGCATCTTCGCGCTCATGAATGCTTTTATAGTGGCGCTGTTCCGCCAGCCGGCCGAAGCCATACCCCAGGGCCAGCATCACCAGCACAAATATCAGCTGTTCCATAGCCTGTTGCCCTCAGCGGTCTTCAACGATGACGGCGGTGCCGTAGACGAAGATTTCCGACGCGCCGGCGGCAATAGACGAGGTCGAAAACCGCACATTGATCACAGCATTGGCGCCCAGAGCGGTTGCCTGCTCCGTCATGCGGGCGACGGCTTCATCGCGGGATTCAGATAACAGGTCGGTGTAACCTTTAAGTTCACCACCAAACACATTTTTAAAGCTGGCCATAATGTCACGGCCGGCGTGTTTGGCCCTTACGGTACTGCCCTGAACCAGCCCAAGATGTTGTACCACCCGTTTGGACGGGACGATTTCCATATTGCTTATCAGCATAAAGCCTCCTTTAGTCAGTGGTTATTAAGCCTTTAACTGACCGAAATGTGAATACGTCTTTATAGCGCGCGGGCAAAACATCTAATCTCAACTAGACTTATCGGGAATATAAATCATCTTTTTGGGGCGCAACGCATGATGGAGCAATTCTCCGCCTGGACATTAGGACTGATGGTGCTGATAACGGCACTGACAGTCTTTTTCCACGTCTTCCGCTATTCCAGCAGAACGGCCGAGGTGGCTCCGAATATTCTTACCAGTATTGGTATTTTCGGTACCTTTCTGGGGGTGGCATTAGGGCTCTGGTACTTTGATACCACGGATATTCAGGGTAGTGTGCCGAAACTGATGGATGGCCTGAAAACCGCTTTCTGGTCGTCCATTGTCGGTCTGCTGGGAGCCCTGACTCTGAAGATCCGCGCCGCTCTGTCGCAGACCGGCCGGCGCGAGGCGACGCAGACCCGGGTAGCCACCATTGATGATCTCGATGCCTCACTCAAACATCTGGCGGATCAGCTGAATCCGGAATCACCCCACGGCCTGCCACAACAGCTCGCCAGCCAGCACCGGCAGTCGCTGGATGCCATGGGCCGGGTTGTGAATACGCTGGAAAGCTATGAAGAGCGCATGGCAGAGGCCAACGCCAAAGCACTGATCAGCGCGATTGAAACCGTCATGCGTGAATTCAACACCAAGATCAACGAACAGTATGGCGATAACTTCAAGCGTCTTAACGAATCTGTGATTTCCATGCTGGAGTGGCAGAAGCAGTATAAATCACAGATAACGGAACTGATCGACGAACAGAAACGAACTTCCGGCTCCATGAAAGAAGCCAGTGACGCCTTTGAATACATGGTGCGTCACGCCAATGCCTTTAACGGCATTTCTGAATCCCTGCAGGATCTGCTCAACGGACTGGAAGCTCAGCGGGCGAATCTGCAGTCGCAGTTAAGCAGCCTGGCTGACCTGGTTAACAATGCCGCTGATGGCCTGCCACAGCTGGAAGAACGCGTCGTCGCACTGACCCAGGGCATGGCGGAAGCGGTGGAAAAACAACAGCGCTGGTCAAATGAGCAGCTGACCGGTATGCAGCAGGGGCTGCAGACGCAGTTGCAACAGGCACTGAGCGACAGTGATACCCGCCTGCAGGAACAGCAGAATCAGAGCCTGCAGCAGCTGCAACGTATTGGTGAGCGGGTTGAACGCCAGGTGACCGTGCTCGACGAAAGCATGGAAGAAGAATTAAACAAAGCGCTGAAATCCTTTGGTATGCAGCTGACAGCACTGTCAGAGAAGTTTGTCAGTGACTACTCCCCATTAACGGAAAAACTCCAGCGTCTGGTTAAGATGGCCGAGCAGATCGATGAATGAAAATGAACTCGAACAGCTGAAAGAGCAGGAGGGCCATTGGGTTGCCGTGTCCGATTTAATGGCCGGCCTGATGATGGTGTTTATGCTGATTTCCATCGTGTTTATGGTGAACGTTGAACAGGAACGCAATAAAGTGCGCGACGTGGCCATTCTCTATGATCACCTGCGGGTGCAGCTGTACGAAGACTTAAAAAATGAATTTGAGCCGGATATGGCAACCTGGGGCGCCGAGCTCGACAAAGATCTGACTTTCCGTTTTAACAATACCGATGTGCTGTTTGATAAAGGCCAGGCCGAACTGAAGCCGGAATTTAAAGATATTCTGGCCGACTTCTTTCCGCGTTATATGCAGATTATTGCTCAGCCCAAATACCGCAATGACATTCTGGAAGTGCGCATTGAAGGGCATACTTCCAGTTCCTGGTCCGGGGCATTAAGTGACGACGATGCCTACATCCGTAATATGGATTTATCGCAGGAACGGACCCGCTCAACACTGGGTTTTTTACTGGGCCTGCAGGCCGTGCATAATGATAAACGCTGGCTGAAATCGCACCTGACCGCCAACGGGTTATCCTCGGCGAAGGTTATCCGTAATGACGACGGCAGCGAAAACGGCGACCGTTCCCGGCGGGTCGAATTTCACGTACGGACCGATGCAGAAAGCCGCATTGCCACGATTCTCGACAAAGTATTGCAGTAGCGCTTATGAAACTGCCTGATTTTCTCGACGATAAAGACTTCAACCAGCTGCGGCGGACAATGGGCGCCGAATCACCGGGACAATTTGAATTATTCGATCCGGAGAAGCAGCTGACTTACACCGAACGTGAAGCCCTGGAATCCGGCCTGGTTGAGCTGGCAGCCCCGGCATTACGGGTACTGAAAGATAAAACCCTGGCGTATAAAAACAGCCGTGTCTGGCTGCAGAAAGGCGACGATATTCATCTGGCCTACTGTAAAACCGTACAGTCACTCAGGCATCGCGAACAGGCGATTCAGATCAGTACCGGCGACTTTCACCCGCAACACCAGAGTGTCTGTCTGGAATGTTTGTCGGTACTGCAGTATCAGGGGATTGATGCCCGCCGTATGCGACGGGCAGAGTTTTCAGATCAGGTAGTGGAGCAGTTCTCAATGGACGATTTCAAAAACGCTTATCCGTTTTATCCCATCCTTTAACCTCTGAGCTGACAACTGAACGGAGGCTGTCAGAAAGAGAAAGATTTCTGGCTGTTAAAGTTCACTGGTTGCGGTTTCCACACACTCAGATCCGGCGCGATATCCGCTTTCCCCTGCAGGGCAAAATCAACATCGCCACGGGTGGTAAAGATTTTATACAGACTCATCCCCAGTTCCGACAGGCTCAGTGACAATGGTACCGACACGGTCTGGCTTTCCCCCTGGCCAATGTTCAGGCTTTTCACCGCGCCGCTGCCCAGCGATTTTCCGGCCGCCTGCAGCGCATAGTTCAGCGAGTTCACCGACAAACCGAATGCGTTGGGGTTAGTAACCTGCATCTCCATATTCAGCTTCACACCGGAGAAACCGGCTTCCACCAGGCGGACCTGACTGAGTTTGATGTCCGGCATTTTCGGAATTGGCAGAATATCCTCAAAGCTCAGAGGCAGGCTCACATCGCCCAGTACCGGCAGGTTCAGCATCACATTGCCGTTAATACCATAGGGCACAGAATTCTTACCGGCGGCACCGGATACCGCCTTATAGACATCACTGAATGCCAGCGTGACCGGCAGCTTCACGTGGTTGCTGCCTTTTGCCGGAATACTCATCTGACGATCCGGCTGTGCCACATTGGCCAGGGTCGAACCGGCGATGTCCAGATCCAGATCAAATCCGGATGTATTCAGCGCAAACGCATTGGGGTTCGCCACCTCCACATCCACCAACAGCGTAACGGCCTGCAGCGACAGGTCCGATACCGACACACCCGCCACCGAGGCTTTGGGCTTATCGACTTTGGCGACATCCTGTAAGGCGGCACAACCGCTTAACAGCGTGAATACCAGCAGGACAGCAGCAGAACGGGTCAGGGCAGACATATCGGGCTCCGTTGATTCAGAAAAGGACCGAGTTTACCACTGTCAGCCTGATACTGCTGTGATCCGCTGCCGCATGGGTGTTGAAACGTGGGTGCTGAAACGTGGCTGGTGAGAAAACAGGTAAAAAAGAAAGGCGGGCCGATGGCCTCCCCACAGGGACTCGAACCCCGATCGGTCGCTTAGGAGGCGACTGCTCTATCCTGTTGAGCTATAGGGAGGTGGGACGGCATTCTAACGGCTGAACGGGGGCTTGTCAGCCCCGCTGTGTTTGTCTGTGTGCCGGTGTTTTACAGTTCGCCGAAGGGGTCGTCGTCTTCGTTGCGGTGGCGTTCTTCCCACTGCAGTTCCGTGATCAGGCGGTCAAGATAGCGCTGCGCCATAGGGGAGATGCGGGTAAAGGAAAAGCCGCAGGAGGTGTCGCCTTCTTCGGTGTTGACGACATGGCGGGCTTCCAGCGAACAGTCCATGGTGTGTTCACGGTTAAAGCGGATACGGCCGATATCAAACTTTTCCTGCTGCTGCAGGCGTTTTTTCACGTTGCCTTTAAAGTGCGCTTTAAAGCCGCTGGACGAAATATCCAGCAGTTTGCCGATGAGATCACCGTCATCGTCGGTCATTTTAATTTTGATCAGAATTTCATGGGCCGGCGGAATAACCACGCGGTAGGAACCGCGGCGCTGCAGGTAGAGTACTTTCTGCGGAAATTCGGCGCGGTACTGTTCCTGGGAGGACTGATAGGTCAGACGGCCGGTCATACGGAATTCGATGCGGATGCCCTGGGTGTCGCATTCTATGGTGAAGCGTTTGCCGGAGCGGATCATTTCATTCCCCTGTTGCGGAATGACTTTGTCCATAAAGAAGCTGCGGCTCTTCAGATCCGTTTTGGTAATGGCGGAGTGAAACTCTTCACTGCTGCCGTCAATCTGGACCCGCACTGGTGTCGCCATCAGCACGATTTTGCGCAGTGCGCCATAAATGTCTTCCGGCTCTTCGAGCAGGTATTCCTGATTACTATCCATCGACATGGCTGTGGCTTCCGACACGGTCAGACCTCTATGTATCCTCGTCCGTTATTCAGGTGGTTTTCTTTACCCTGATCATTATATAAGTGTGGATCATTATCCCGCCCGCGCAAGATTTTAAGTTTCTGGACCGTGCGGTGACGGGCACTGAGGACAATGTCGCAAAGCTGTTGCGATAACTGGCGGTTGCGGGCGTATTGCTGGTCCAGATCCTGCCACAGGCGGCCGATGTTTGCCGCTGCACGGATATCCGGATGGTTGAGACATTGTTCCGGGGTGTCGAGGCCGGCCTGCTGCATCCACTGAAGGCGTCCGCAGGCATGGTCTCTGAGTTGTTGCAGGTGTTGTGAGCTGGTGTGTTGCAGGTGTTGCAGGGTGGCGATGTCGTTGGCGCGGATGGCGCCGCGCTCCTGTTGCATCAGATCGTGAATCTGACGCGCGATATCCAGTTCCTGGTCAAGCAGAGTGGCAAAGTGCTGGGTGTCGATGCTCATGGCAGATCACTTTCAGTTAAGTTTATCCTCAAAAGAAAGCATTTTCCCTGCCAGCTTGTCGTAATCGATTTTGTATTCGCCGTTCTGGATGGCACTGCGGATACGGTCCACGGTGGCGTCGTCCACTTCCGGCATATCACGGATTTCTGCTTCAATCTGTTGAATGCTCTTACTGCTGGCGCTCAGTTTGACCTGATCAGAAACCTTGGCGGTTTCCTGCGCTTTGGCATTGTTGTCCTGATTGACCGGTTCAGCGCCTGCGGCGTTGCTCCGGGTTTTCGAACCGGTGTCTGTGCCACCCGTTAACTTATTGATATTCATGGATAAATCTCCCAGCCAGTTTGCCATTTTACACTCCTGCATAGATGTTATCGGCCAGCGTTTTTGGAACTTTAACTTTTTTTTGGAATTTTTATTTCACCTGTACTATCCCGGGCGCAACCGCGGTGGCTGAGATGATCTTACCACTGCGGCTGTTACGTACCCTCAGGGTTTCGCCTTCCCGGGCTTTGCCCATGGCGGTGCCTTTCATGGTGACGCTGATGCCCGGACGCTTGACCCGGATATCGACCTGATCACCACGGCCGATGATCACCGGCTCATCCACCATATCCGGTGACAGCACAGTGCCGGCCCGCAGGCTGCGTTTTACTTCCAGCCCCCTCAGCGGGATATTGCGGCTGAAAAAGCCCTTGGTCAGTTCGCCGGTATCATGACGCACGTAACGGATGTCAGCACCGGTTAAGTGGGTACCGGATGTGGTGTTGTGAGTCAGTACGGCCACCTGGCGGTAAACATGCAGCTGAACGGCCATATGCCGGCTCCAGTAGGGCGAGGTACAGCGTATTTCCAGGCCGTTACGCCCTGGTTGCAGAGGTTTGACCATATTTACCTGGGGCTCACTGTCACAGGGCTGCAGGCGATAGCCGGCCGGCAGTCCGGGAAAACTGACCTTAGTATCAGTACGGTTGCCACTGATCTCCTGCCAGCGTTTCAGCAGCTGACGGGAGATGGCCTGTTGCCACTCCTGCCCAGTACTGGCGGTGGCTGGCGCTATCAGGGCAAGGGCTAAAAAAGCTGTAATAATCCTGTGCATACGCAGGTTCTGAACTATGCTCTTAATCAGATTCAACTGAATGTCATTAATCCGGCGTTTCGGATGGCTCAGGAAGTTTTGAGCAAAGGCCATGCCGGTCTTGTCGGGTTAGCTTAGGGAGCTTGTTTATGGCAGGTGTATTGGACTCGGTGAACCAGCGCACCCAGCTGGTGGGGCAGAACCGTCTGGAGCTGCTTTTGTTCCGGGTGAATGGTAAGCAGGTTTACGGCATTAATGTGTTTAAAGTGAAAGAAGTCCTGCAATGCCCGAAACTCACTATCTTACCCGGCAGTAATCCGGTTGTCCGCGGCGTGGCGCATATCCGCTCCGGTACGATTCCGATTATGGATATGAGTATGGCGACCGGTAACCAGCCGCTGAAGGATCTGACAAACGCTTTTGTGATCATTACGGAATACAACCTGAAAACCCAGGGCTTTCTGGTGGCAGGGGTTGAACGCATTATCAATATGAACTGGGGGGATATTCATCCGCCACCGAAGGGAACCGGTAAAGAGCATTATCTGACCGCAGTGACTGAGGTGGAAAAAAACCTGGTCGAAATCATTGATGTGGAAAAGATTCTCGCCGAAGTGTCACCTATCAGTGAAGAAATCAGTGAAGGTGTGATTACGGAAGAGGTACAGCAAAAGGCCCGTGAGCGTAAGGTGCTGATCGTGGATGATTCAAAAATTGCCCGTAAACAGGTGACCCGTTGTCTGGAAAATGTGGGGGTTGAAGTAGTAGCACTGAACGATGGTATGCAGGCCTGGAAGCATCTGGAGGCCATTGCCGAATCGGGTGAAAACGTCAATGATCACTATATGATGATGATTTCCGATATTGAGATGCCGGAGATGGACGGTTATACGCTGACCACTCAGGTGCGCAGCGACAGCCGTATGTCGAATTTTTTCGTGGTGCTGCATTCGTCGTTAAGTGGTGTGTTTAACAAAGCCATGGTTGAGAAAGTAGGGGCCGATGATTTTATCGCTAAGTTTGATCCGGATATTCTGGCCGAGCGGGTTGCCAGCCGCATTAACGCTTAAATTTTCGCAGTCCTGGAATAGTGCATGAGCAAAGAGATGTCAGCAGACGAATATAAACGCTTCCAGCAGGTGCTGGAAAAGTCCAGCGGTATTCTGTTGGGGAACGGCAAGGAATATCTGGTGACCAGCCGTCTGCGGCGCCTGATGGAGCGTGAGGCCATCGGTTCCGTGGGGGATCTGGTGACCACCATGGAACGTAACCGTACTCTGATGGAGAGTGTCGTCGATGCGATGACCACCAATGAGACTCTGTGGTTCCGTGATGATCATCCTTATCGTATTTTCCGGGAAAAGTTATTGCCGGAGCTGGCGAAAAACCGCCGGCCACTGAAAGTCTGGTCGGCGGCCTGTTCGACCGGGCAGGAACCTTATTCGCTGAGTATTGAGTTCGAAGAATTTAAAAAGAAAAACCCCGGCGCGCTGATGAATGGTGAACGTATTCTGGCCACGGATATTTCTCCCAGTTCGCTGGCTCAGGCAAAAGAAGGCGTTTATCAGCAGCTGGCGATCCGTCGCGGGATGAATGATCAGCACCTGAAAAACTACTTTGAGACGGTATCTGAAGACCGCTGGCGCATCAGTAATACCATCCGTCAGCGGGTGGACTTCCGGCAGCAGAACCTGCAGCAGAATTTTTCGGCTCTGGGGAAATTCGACATTATCTTTTGCCGTAATGTGCTGATCTATTTTTCCACCGATCTGAAACTGGATATTCTCAAGCGTATGCACGCCAGTCTGAACCCTGGCGGTTATCTGATGCTGGGAGCATCGGAAGCCATGAACAACCTGGGCGATTACTATGAAATGGTCCAGTGTCATCCCGGGATCGTTTACCGCGCCCGCTGAACCCCGGCCGGCTGAAGTTCAGCCGGCCTGCCTTTTCCCGTCTGTTGTCCGCTTTGCCGCTCCTTTTCCCTTCCTTTACCGCTTTCCTGATCCTTTGCCGCTGGCAGGAAAAGCCTTGCCGCCCGGCCGCCGTCAGCGTCCTTTGTAAAATGTAAGTTATTGAATAATAAAGAAAAATAATGTTGGCACAGGCATTGCTCAAGTCTGGGTATAGTCACAGATTGAGAGTTGGATTATGGCCGCGATTAACTTTACCAATGCCCTGGGTGTACATGATTCTGCATTGCAGCTGCGTGCCGCACGGGCGGAAATTCTGGCCAACAACCTGGCAAATTCCGATACCCCGGGATACAAAGCCCGCGATATTAACTTTCAGGCGGTGCTGGCCGGTGAGACAGCTGCGCATTCCAGTCTGGGCATGAACCGTACCCAGAAGGGCCATCTGGAAGGTAAGCGCGAAGTGGATGAAGACCTGCTGTACCGCAACCCCAGCCAGCCATCCATTGACGGCAACACCGTCGACTCTCAGATCGAGCAGGCGCTGTTCACCCGTAACACGCTGAATTACAACACCAGCTTTGAATTTCTCAGCAGTAAATTCAAAGGCATGAAAGGTGCCATCCGCGGAGAATAATTATGTCACTGAATAATGTGTTTGATATCGCCGGCTCCGGCATGAATGCTCAGTCCATCCGGATCAACACCACCGCCAGTAATATCGCCAATGCGGAAAGCGCCTCCAGCTCCATTGATGAAACCTACCGGGCGCGTAAGCCCTGGTTCTCTGTGATGGAAAAAACCTTTATGGAAGTGAACGCCAATAACCAGTTTGAAACCGTGGAAAACGGCATTGGTGCCGGTGTTCAGGTGGACGGCATTGTTGAAAAAGATGCGCCACTGAAAGCACGCTTTCAGCCTGACCACCCGATGGCCAATGAAGATGGCTATGTGTATTACCCGAACGTGAACATCGTCGAAGAGATGACCGACATGATGTCGTCGTCCCGCAGTTATCAGATGAATGTTGAAGTCCTGAAAACCGCCAAACAGATGATGCAGCGCACGCTGACTCTGGGGCAGTAAGGGAGAGCTGACATGGCAGTGAATGACGTAACCAATAACAGCGCGATACTGGATCAGTACCGGACTTCAGAGACCACTCAGCCGAAGGAGAACGAACTCGGCCGGGATGCTTTTCTGGAACTGATGGTCGCGCAGCTGAATAACCAGAACCCGCTGGAGCCGACTGATAACCAGGCCTTCGTTGCGCAGCTGGCACAGTTCTCGTCAGTGGAAGGTATCGACAACCTGAACACCACCGCTGAAGCCATGATGTCGAATTTCTCGTCGACCTCAGCGTTGCAGGCCTCCAGCCTGGTCGGGCAGTCAGTGATTGTGGAAGGCAATGAGACTGGTCTGCTGCTGAATCAGGGTGTGGTCAGCGGCTATACCGAGCTGCAGGACAGTGCCGCCGATATCAAGCTGACCATTGAAAATGAAAATGGTCAGGTACTCGAGCAGTTCTCGCTTGGCAACCATGCGTCCGGTTCCATGTCAGTGCGCTGGGATGGCCTCAATCTGATGGTCGACGGCAAAGTGCAGGACATTGATCCGCAGAGCCTGAACCGGCAGGAATATTACGTTGATGAAGAAGGTGAAACGATCCTGGATGCGAATGGTGACCCTGTGCCGATTCCTTATCCGCCGGGCGAATACGTATTCCGTGTCAGCGGTATGGTCTCAGGTGAAACCGAAGAGCTGGGCATGCAGATGAGCTCGACCGTTGACAGCGTGACCATGAATAACGGCAGCGTGACGCTGAATCTGGCAGGCGGCCAGACCGCCGCGCTGGATGAAATTAAACAGATTTTGGATGAGTAGTCCCGGTTGGGCAACGGAGTAACAGAATATGGCTTTTAATATTGGTTTAAGTGGTATCCGTGCGGCCTCAACCGATCTTGAGGTAACCGGTAACAATATCGCGAATGCGAGCACCACAGGGTTTAAAGAATCCCGTGCCGAATTTTCCGATGTTTACACCACCACTCTGCTGGGCACAGGTACCAAGCCGGTGGGCAGTGGTGTGATGGTGGATGACGTCAGCCAGGAATTCAGTCAGGGCAACATCAGTGGTACCGAACGGGCGCTGGATATGGCCATTGACGGTAACGGCTACTTTATTCTGGATGACAATGGCAGTGTGTCTTACAGCCGCGCCGGGATGTTCTCACTGGATAAAGATGGCTATGTGGTGGCCAATAATGGCTCACGCCTGCAGGGCTATGCCGCCAACGGTAACGGTGTGGTGAATGGCGTACTCGACGATATCCGTATTCAGGTTTCCAATCAGCCGCCAAGGCTGACCAATATGGTGACCTCCATTCTGAACCTGGATGCCAGTCAGGAAGTACTGCAGGAGCAGGGGCTGCAACTGGTGTCGAATGGTCTGGTGGTGGGCGCTGCGGATTCCGGTATTCTGGATTCCACCACCTCAACACTGTCTTCTGTGAACCAGCCAACGACGGCCGGGATTCCCGCCCAGATGGCGTTTGCCGGCGGGGTCGGTTTTACCGTGGCTGACGTGGGGACTTCAGGGACCACAGGGACTGAAACCATCGATGTGGATCTGGGCGACGGCAATGGTCTGCAGACCATAACCATGCCGGTTATCCCGGCCGGTTCAACCCCGGCAGAAGTGATTACCGCTATTCAGCAGGCGTTTGATACCACCCTCGGATCTCAGCAGTTAACCGCCAGTGTTGGTGGTGCCGGTCAGCTGGTGATTGAACGCGCCGGTTATGCGGCAACGGATGGTTCCAGTTACACCGTGACCAATACCGCAACCTGGGATGCGCTGTTCGGCGCCGCCGGTACCGTAACCGCTGGTACTCAGGGCTCCCGTCTGTTTGTTGGCTCCACGGCGTTAACCGCGGATTTCACCAGCGTGCCCGGTACCTCGACCACCACCCGTACCACCGCAACGCCAACGCTCAATATTGTGGCCAGTGATCCGGGGGCCTATGCGGATCTGACAGCCTCGAATCTGTATGGCGCGCTGGATATCAGCACGGGTACCGGTAACGTACTGGCGTTCACTATTGCCACCGAAACCGGGGCGACTTACCCCATCAACCTGTCTGAAGCCGCCTGGCAAAGCCTGCCGAACCCACCGGCTTCCGGTTTCGCCTCTCTGGATATCACGGATCTGGTGAACGAAATCAATACCCAGATTACCGCTACGGCCGGCCCGGGCAATGAAGAGGTTCTGGCGGTGAATAATGCCGGTCTGGTGGAGTTCCAGGTACAGGCGCCGGCGACTCAGGGCGATTACGTTCAGATTGCTGACAATACCGTTTCGTCAATTAACTATTCGCTGGATAACCTGGGCTTCCTGCAGGGCAACCGCTTTGATGGCGGCATTGAGCCGGTGCAGGCCAATAACGAATTCCAGCTGGAAGTGACCAGTACCACAGGCAGTGGCGGTGGCCCTTTCACCATCACCATCCCACCGGCCAATTACGCCTCGCTGGATGACCTGGCGGTCGCGATTCAGCAGCAGATTGATATCTACATTGGTGCTTCCGGTATTGCGGATAAAGTCAGTGTGGAAGCCGTGGGCGGCCAGCTGGTGTTTACCAATACCAATGTGGGCTCCGGTGAGGGCATTGCGATCACGCCGACCGTTGCCGAGCCTCAGGCTGTCGCTTCATTAGGCTTTGACAGTATGTTTGTGGTTACCGGGGAAGATGAAATTGATCGCTCCAACAGTTTCCGCATTAACCTGACGGTACCGGCACCGGATAGTGATAACCGCAGTGGCTCGGTACTGATTTCTCTGGATGAAGAATTCCGCTCAGTACAGCAGCTGGCAGCGTCGATTAACCGGCAGCTGAACAGTCAGGATGCCGATGCCTATATCGGCGTGCGCGCGGCGGCAGTCGAAGTTGAGCCCAGAACGACCCCACCTCAGTATCAGCTGGAGTTGCGGGCCACGGAAGAGGGTGAGGCCTCTATTATCAGCATCTCTAACGTGACGGCTTCCGGTCCGGATATTACAGAAGCGGAGCTGTATGCCCTGCTGCAGACGGACCCGAACGACAGCACATTGCTGACCACCGGGATCGAGGGGGTGAATAACCAGTACCCTGAGCAGCGCGTTGTGCTGACCGACCCGGATGGTGAAGAAACAGAAATTGTTATCCCGGATGGCGCAGAAGCGAATGAAATCGTTGCCCTCTTTAACCAGCAGCCCGGGGTTACGGCGTCAGCCCTGACCACCATGACCATTCCTCTGGCGAGTTACAACAGCCCGGGCAATAACATGACCCTGCAGCTCAATGGCCAGGATCTGACCTCCACCTCGCTGGAAGATCTGGCGGAAGAAATTAACTCTTATCGCAGCACCACATTGCCGGGATTCGAAGCCAGTATTAACGCCGCCGGCGACCTGGTGATTAATAATGAAATCGGCCGCGATATTAAACTGGCCATGAACAGCTCTGTGGTCACCGACTCGCTGGTGGTGCAGGGGGCTGAAGGCACCGGACCTGTGGTTCTGGGGGGCTCTTCCACCGCAGCTGAAGCCGCTGCCGTGGGTGGGGTTGTCACCTTTATTCTTAATGAAGACTACGCTCTGAGCCAGCCGGACCCGGCGATCTCCGGTTTGTTTGGTGCACTGACCGAAGACGAGTTCACACCCTATACACTGAACTCCTTTGATCCGGATGATCAGGACACCTACAACCACGCCACGTCGATGACCATTTACGATAGCCTGGGTAATTCCCATATTATGACCCAGTACTTCGTCAAAGAACCGCTCGATCCGGATCGTCCGAATGAAGAAAACGTCTGGGCTATGTATATCCAGATTGACGGGAACGATGTCGGTGATCCCGATCCGACCCTGCCATTCCCGGAAAACCTGGAACCAACACGGGCCCGGCACGAACTCTTCTTTAATCAGGATGGTTCCTTCGACCCCATTGCCACCGGCGATATTTATGTGACTAACTGGGATCCGCTGGATTCTCAGGGTAACCCGACCGGGGCATTGTCTTCCGTGAATGTGCTGGAAGGTGGCTTGCCGCTGACCGAACCACCGGCGAACTCCAACTTCCAGATTGATCTGGATGGTTCCACCCAACATGCCGGTGAATTTGACGTTAACGACCAGAACCAGAACGGTTACGGTACCGGTCGTCTGACCGGACTGGAAATTGACCAGGACGGGATCATTTTCGCCCGCTTCACCAATGGCCAGGCGGAAGTGCTGGGCCAGGTTGCGCTGGCTAACTTCCGCAATGATGAAGGTCTGACGCCACTGGGGGATACTGCCTGGGGGGAATCGTTCGAATCCGGAACGCCTACCATCGGCTCACCGCGGACGGCATCCTTTGGTCAGATTCAGTCGTCAGCACTGGAAGACTCCAACGTTGACCTGTCGGAGCAACTGGTCGGGCTGATTATTGCGCAGCGTAACTTCCAGGCCAGCGCCAAAACCATTGAAACCACGGATCAGGTGACCCAGACCATTCTGAATATCTGACGCTTTCTGCGGCTTTTACCGTCAGCGGCAAGTCTCTTCCCTTTCTCTGGGGAGAGGCTGCCGCTTTTGCCTGCCTGACATCGCATTTTGCCTCTCTGTTTTACTTAACATACTGAAATTAAAGTCTTTTTTATATTTGGCACAGCCTCTGCAACCCTTTAAGCAAACAGGCGGTTTTCCGCCGCAATGATATGGGGTTCAGAGTATGGACAGAGCGTTATACATCTCAATGTCCGGGGCCAAGCAGAACACGCTGGGCCAGTCAGCACACGCCAATAATCTGGCCAACGCCAGTACAGCAGGCTTCCGTTCCGATTACACCCAAAGCCGTGCCATGGGCGTCTTCGGTGAGCACTACCCGACCCGTGCCTATGCCATGACCGAACGTCCCGCCAGTGATCTGCGTGAGGGCCCGTTAATGGAAACCGGCCGGGATATGGACGTCGCCATTGCCGGCGAAGGCTGGTTTGCCGTCGTCGGCCCCGAGGGGGAAGAAGCCTATACCCGGGCGGGCGAGCTCAGTGTAGCGCCGGATGGCCGTTTGATTAACGGTTCCGGGTTGCAGCTGATCGGTGATGGCGGCCCGGTGGTATTACCGGAATTCGAAAAAATCGACATCAGTGAAGAAGGCATTATTTCCATTCAGCCCGCCGGTGAAGTCCCGGCTGCGGTGGCGGAGCCTGTGCAGCTGAAACTGGTGAATCCGGACCCTCAGGCACTGGAAAAAGGTGAAGACGGGCTGTTCCGTTTCCGCAATCCGGACGAGGGACCGGCTCAGGCTGAACCTCAGGTGTCGTTGATTAATGGCTTCGTTGAAGGCAGTAACGTTAACGCCGTGACGGAATTAACCAGCCTGATACAGCTGAATCGACAATATGAAATGCAGGTGAAGCTGATGAAGCGGGTGGATGAAAACGCCGCTTCAACCACCCAGCTTCTGTCCGCACAGTAAGGAGTAATTATTATGTTACCAGCATTATGGGTCAGCAAAACCGGACTGGAAGCGCAGGATCTGGCATTAACCACGGTATCCAATAACCTGGCCAATGTATCCACCACCGGCTTTAAAAAAGATCGCGCGGTGTTTGAAGACCTGCTGTATCAGGTACAGCGTCAGCCCGGGGCTAACTCCTCTGCGGATACACGCTTACCCTCCGGTCTGCAGTTAGGTACCGGTGTGCGCACCGCAGGAACACAGAAAATTTTTACAACGGGCTCTCTGGAGCTTACTGATCAGCCGCTGGATATGGCGATTAATGGCCGCGGCTTTTTCCAGATTACCATGCCGGATGGTTCTATTTCCTATACCCGGGACGGCACCTTCCACATCAATAACGAAGGTGTGGTTGTGAACGTCAACGGTTATCCGCTGGAGCCTGAAATTACCATTCCTGAGCAGACCAACCAGCTCACGGTGTCGGAAGACGGCATTGTGCAGGCCACACTGTTTGGCGATCCGGCGCCGCAGGATCTGGGCCAGATAGAAACCGTGGATTTTATTAATCCGGCTGGTCTGCAGGCGGCGGGCGGAAACCTGTTCCGCGAAACAGCCGCCAGTGGTGCACCGGTCGCCGGTGTGCCTGGTGAAGATGGCTTTGGCAATATTGAACAGGGTGCACTGGAGAATTCCAACGTTGAAGTCGTGGAAGAGCTGGTGAAAATGATCACCGTCCAGCGGGCCTACGAAATGAACTCGAAAGTGGTATCCGCAGCGGATGGCATGCTGCAGTTCCTGACACAGAACGTGTAGGAGGCGGGTTATGTATCGTTTTACATTGTGTTTTCTGATTTCTTTACTGACGGTAACCGGATGTACATCGGTTCCGCTGGAAAAAGACGTCTATCCGGACGATCCTTACTATGCGCCCGTGTCGGCACAAAGCCTGCAGCCACCACCGACCGTGAACGGATCACTTTTTCAGTCCCGTTACAGTGTGGGGCTCTATACTGATCAGCAGGCGAAACGGGCCGGCGATATTATTACCGTGATTTTTGATGAGCAGTATCAGTCGTCTAAATCAGCGGAAACATCCGCCGATAAGTCGTCCACTTCATCAGCTGAGGTGGGCAGTATGATGGGCATGGTACCAGGCTGGAAAAATATCGGTCTGGGCATTGATACCAATGCGGAACGGGAATTTTCCGGTAAAGGTGAAGCTGACCGCTCGAACAGTTTAAGTGGTCAGATCAGTGTCTCGGTGGCGGAAATTCTGCCCAATGGCATTCTGCGCATCCGCGGAGAAAAATGGCTGACCCTCAGCGAAGGGGATGAATATATCCGCATTACCGGACTGATCCGGCCGCAGGATATTACGCCGGATAACACGGTATCATCGAGTAAAGTGGCCGACGCCAGAATATCCTTTGGTGGTCGCGGTGGTCTGAATAATTCAACCAAACAGGGTTGGTTCGACCGTATTATTAATTCGCCCTGGTGGCCAATGTAAGCGCAGGCGTGGAGCAGGCTATGAAAAAAATCCCGACAGTGGGTTCTGTGGTGTGTTGTCTGATGGTTATGCTGATGGTGGCGGTTGAGCCGGTACAGGCTGAACGTATTAAAGACATCACCAGTATCTCAGGCGTGCGCACCAACCAGCTGATTGGTTATGGCCTGGTGGTGGGGCTGGACGGTACCGGTGATAAAGCACCCTTTACCACACAGACCTTCCGCAACATGATGAGTGAATTCGGCATTACATTGCCGCCGGGTGAAGATCCGAAATTAAAAAATGTCGCGGCGGTATCTGTGACGGCAGAATTGCCTCCTTTTTCCAAACCCGGACAAAAAGTGGATATCACGGTGTCTTCATTAGGTAATGCCAAAAGTCTGCGCGGTGGTTCTTTATTATTTACGCCGTTAAAAGGCGCTGATGGCAATATCTATGCGGTGGGACAGGGGAACCTGGTGGTTGGCGGTTTTGGTGCCGACGGCAATGACGGCTCAAGTATCACCGTTAATGTGCCCAGTGTGGGCCGTATTCCCAACGGCGCAACAGTCGAGCGTACGGTGCTGACCAATTTTGCCCGTGGCGACAGCCTGATTTTTAACCTCGACCGGCCGGATTTTACCACTGCCAAGGCGATGGTGGATCAGATTAACAACACCATGGGGCCGGGAACGGCAGAAGCACTGGATGCAACCTCGGTACGTGTCAGCGCGCCCAGAGATACCAGTCAGCGGGTCAGTTATCTGTCATTAATTGAAAATATGCAGATTGAGACGGGTAAAGAGCGGGCTAAGGTGATTATTAATTCCCGTACCGGCACGATCGTAATGGGGCAGAATGTATTGATTGAACCTGTGGCTGTGACCCACGGCAATCTGGTAGTGACCATTACCGAAGATTTTCAGGTGGCGCAGCCCAACGCGTTGGCCGAAGGGGATACGGTGGTGGTACCGGAAACCAATATTAATATTGATGATGGCGGCGATAACCGCATGTTTAAATTCGGACCGGGCGTTTCACTCGACAGTATCGTGAAAGCGGTTAATGAGGTCGGTGCCGCGCCGGGCGACCTGATGGCCATCCTGGAAGCCATGAAACAGGCCGGTGCTCTGAAAGCGGAACTTATTGTTATATGAATGCTACTGATCAGTTTGAAGAAATTAAGCTATTGTCGCTGGAAATCCGTTCCCTGATAAAGCAGGGAGTGCGTGAAGGGGTGGAAGAAAAAATCCGTTCCCGCAATGAAAAATTACAGGCATGGTTTGCCGGTATATCCGAATTGATTGATATGACGAATGATCAGCAGACGTTTCTTGAGCAGTTACTGCAGGAAGAACGTCAGCTGGTGGATGAACTCAATGCCGAACAGAAAAACTATTCCAGCCACCAGAAAGGCAAACGTCAGCTGGGTCAATATCAGCAGACCCTCAAAAACAGTCACTGAAGCTGAACCCTGATGGGTGCTGTGTGGTGCCGGGCCACAGGCACCACAGGTTTATTCCCCTCTTTTTATTTGTTAATCCTGCGGCAATTTTCGGATATTGGCAAGCTAGTTGCATTTTCCTGTGAAAGGAGAATGTTATGCTCGCAAATTCCACATTAACTCAGTCTGATCCTGGCTCTGTTTATTCTGATCTGAACAGTCTTCAGGATATTAATAAGCTGGGCCGAAGCGATAAAGACGCTGCTTTAATGGAAGTTGCGGAGCAGTTTGAGTCTATGTTTCTGAGCATGATGCTCAGCTCCATGCGTAAGGCCAATGAAGTCTTCCAGGAAGACTCCCTTCTGAACAGCCCGGAATCCGATTTTTACCGCAATATGTACGATAGCCAGATGGCGGTATCGCTGGCCAACGGCAATTCTACCGGGCTGGCTAATGTGATTTACCGGCAGTTAATGAATTCTTACGGTGACCAGCCGGAAGAAGCGCCGGAGCTCGATTTCAGCAAGCTTGAAGAGCGTCGAACCCATACGTCACCGGCTCTGCAGCAGGCTATGAATACGGTTGCCGACGTAATGCGTGAAACCGGTACCACAGGGGGTTCTGCCGCAGCGGATGAGTATCAGACAGCGGCAAGTGGTCAGGGCAATAAGGGGCAACAGTTTTCCTCTGCCGAGGAATTTGTTGCCACCCTGTATCCGCTGGCCGAGCAGGTGGCTGAAAAAATAGGTGTCGATCCTAAAGCTGTGGTTGCCCAGGCTGCCCTGGAAACCGGTTGGGGCAAACATATGATCACTGATGAACAGGGCAGAAACAGCTTTAATTTCTTTGGTATCAAAGCAGACAGCCGCTGGCAGGGTGATTCTGTGACAGTGACCACCCACGAATTCCGTGAGGGGGTGGCGGTGAAAGAGCAGGCCGGTTTCCGCTCTTACCGTTCAGTGGCAGAAGGCTTACAGGACTACGCCGATTTCCTCAGCCAGAGTGCCCGCTATGAGCAGGCGATAGGCAACAATCTGGGTGCTGATCAGTATGGCCATGCACTGCAGCAGGCAGGTTATGCCACCGACCCTCAATATGGACAAAAAATTGAGCGTATTTCTGAAGGGGATACGCTTAACGCAGCCCTGTATCGGTTACAGCAGTCTCAGAAAATGCCTGAGCCGGTAGTCCCGCCGCAGGCTGACATTGCCGGAGAAAATAACGATGGCTGATATTCTTGAAATTGGTATCAGTGGTTTACGGGCCAGCCAGACGGCTCTGACGATTACCGGCCACAATATCACCAATGCCGGCACGGAAGGCTACAGTCGTCAGGTAATTGGTCAGAGTGCCAATTCTCCGCAGAATAAAGGCGGTGTCTGGGTCGGTTCCGGGGTCAGCATCGACACGGTCAACCGGGTGTATGACCAGTTCCTCACTGAACAGATGTGGCGCGACTCATCCGCATTTAACAGCTTTGAAACGCTGGCAACCAATGCCGAGCAGATAGACAGTCTGCTGGCAGATACCGGCACCGGTATTCAGCCTGGGCTGGAAAACATGTTCAGTGCTTTACAGGCCGTGGTTGATGATCCCTCGTCGTTACCGGCGCGCTCGGTACTGATCAGCCAGAGTGACGGATTAATTGATCGCTTCAGTACCATCAGCGATCGCCTTACCGCCCAGAACGATATTATCAATGGTCAGATGGAAGTGATGGCTGGCCAGATTTCAACCATCGCCGCCGCGTTGGCGGAACTGAATGAAGAGATTCAGTTTGCAACGGCATCTGCGCAGGGGATTGAACCCAGTGACCTTCTTGATCAGCGCGATAAGCTGGTGAAAGATCTGACCGAGCTGGTCAAAGTGGAAGTGGTTGAACAGGATGATGCGGTGTGGAATGTATTCATCGGTAACGGCCAGTCGTTGGTGATCGGCAATGATTATAATGAAGTCTTCGTTGACGATGGCGCATCCGATCCGGGCCGCAAAGATATTTATTTCCGCAAAGGTGATCAGATTGAAAACATCACCAACCGGATTACCGGTGGTCAGTTAGGCGGTACGCTGGAATTCCGCAATGAGGTACTGGACCCGGTGATGAATGCTTTAGGGCGTACGGCGCTGGTGATTAATCAGACCATGAATGACCAGCATAAGCTGGGCGTGGATTATGATGGACAGATGGGGGAGAACTTTTTTACCGGCGTCAATGAAGGTTCAAAACCCTATACCCGTATTCTCGGCGACGCAGAAAATAAGCCACCGAATGACCGTATTATTGCTGTAAATATCACGGATGCCGGCGCACTGACCACCAGTGATTATAAGGTTGAGTTTCCCGGCCCGGATGATTATACCTTCCGCATCACAAGAGTCAGTGATGGTGAAATAATAAAGCACAGTGCTTTATCCGGTGCCTACCCTGAAACAGTCTCAGTGGAAGGTTTTGATCTGGTTTTTGAAGCCGGCACCTTTGCTGCCGGGGATGATTTCCTCGTCATGCCTACCCGTACCCAGGCGGCCGAACTGGAGCTGAATATTTCACGCCCTGAACAGGTTGCTGTGGCAAGCCCGGTGTTGACGGATGCGGCCATTGGTAACCAGGGTAATGCAGTCATTTCGCAGGGCAATGTATACGACACTTCCACGCCGTATTTTTCCGCAGAGG
The DNA here is from genome assembly GCA_002314145.1 of Thalassolituus sp. UBA1087. Lineage (GTDB taxonomy): Bacteria > Pseudomonadota > Gammaproteobacteria > Pseudomonadales > Oceanobacteraceae > Venatoribacter. The sequence continues at coordinate 68,948 of DCCG01000009.1, forward strand.
GTGACCTGACACCACCGATTCTGATTCGCTTCACATCGGAAACCACATACGATGTGCTGGATAATACTGACCCGGCGAATCCGATTCCTTTGTTCCCGCCCTTGATGAATCAGACCTACGTGCCGGGTATTTCCAACGATATTCTGCCGCAGAATGATGGCAGAACATCCTTTACCAGTTTTGGCGGCTACTTACCGGTCAGGCCGACCTATCAGCCGCCGGCGCCAGCGGCGGATATAGATCCGGTTAATGGCTTTTTCCCGGAACGGGTTGTTATCAGCTACACCGACCCTGACAGTGGCCAGGTAACCAGCCAGCCGACATTAATTACTCAGGCCAATGCATCGGCCAAAGAAATAGCGCAGGAACTGAGTAAACGCGAAGGCGTAGAGGCTAGTGCCCGCACCACCATCGAACTCACCGACTTCAGCGAGGACGATGAGGATTTCCTGCCGCTGGACGTGACTGTAAACGGTATCAGACTGACCGATACACTGGGCGTTAATCAGAATAAATACGATGATTCCTATCCGGCCGAGGTCCCTGATCCCATTACCCCGAATTTTCTCGCTGACCGCATTAATGCGAATTATGACTTTCAGGAAATGGGCATTATCGCCAGCAGTGATGGCGCAACCCTGAAAATTACCGCGCTCAATGGTGAGGATATTGATATTGAAATATCCGGTGATAAAGGCGATGGCTTTTCCATCAGTAATGCTCAGGATATTCAGTTACGGGAAACCGGTGCCGCCCCCTTTATCGAACTCTCCGAATACGATGGTTATAACTTTGATGAGGGCGGGCCTTATACCTACGAATTTGATATGCCAGGGCAGGGGACTTACAGCATTGAAATGACCGGTGAATATGAAACCGGAGAAGACGTCCTGAATGCCTTTCGTACCGAGCTGGAGAATGCCGGATTCAGTTTTTCCGGTGATCTGGATGTTGCCATTGATGAGCGTGGCAGTATCAGCTTTCAGTCACGGCTTGAGATGCGTTCCACAGGTGTGAACGGGTCAACCAAAATTGCCATGGGCGGGCAGATTAAAGTGGTTACCGATCCCGGCTACAGTCTGGATGTTGAACCACCGGGCAATAACCTGTTTGAAGAGAACCCGGAGGGTGAACCAGTCCATTTTGGCTTTGATTTTACCATTGATGGTCTTGCCAAAGCCGGAGACGAGTTCACCGTCGGTTTTAATACCGACGGTACGTCCGACAGCCGTAATGGGGTCGCTATGGCGGCGCTTGAAAATACCGATACGGTCAACGGTAACACCAGCTATTCAGAAGATTACGCCAGACTGGTTGAGAATATTGGTGCCCTGACCAGCCGCGCACAGACCAACCGCGATTCATCTGAAGTGCTGTTGAATAACTCGCAGGATGCGGTGACCAGTTTATCCGGCGTTAACCTTGATGAAGAAGCCTCAGCCCTGATCCGCTATGAACTGGCCTATAACGCCAGTGCTCAGGTGATTCAGGTCGCTCAGGATATTTTCGACACCCTGATATCGACATTCCGATAGGAGATACATTATGCGTGTCGCCACCCTGCAACAATATACCACTGGCCTTAATGGCATCCTGAATAACCAACAGGAAGTCAATAAAACCCAGCAACAGGTGTCTACCGGACGCCGGGTACTGACCCCCGCGGACGACCCGATCGCCGCAACCAAAATCCTGCAGCTGCAGCAGGATCTGGCCTTAAATGAACAATATACCCGCAATATGACCGCGGCAGAAAACCGGCTCAATCTTGAGGAAGCCACGCTGCAGTCCATTACCGAAAACATTGCCCGGGTAAAAGAACTGACCGTACAGGCCGGCGACGGTGCTTATACGATTGAAGATCGTCAGGCCATTGCGGCTGAAATTTATCAGCTACAGGAAGCGCTGGCGGATCTGTTTAATACCCGCGACGCCAATGGTGAGCATATTTTTGCCGGCTTTAAAGGCGGCAGTGAACCCTTTGTTAAAGCCCCTAACGGACGCTATGAGTTTAAAGGGGATGAAGGCCAGCGCTATCTGGCCATTGGCGCCACCACCACCGTGGCTACCGGCGACAGTGGTAAAGGGCTGTTTGTCGATGTGGAATCAGCAAAGAATACCTTTACCACCTCATTAAATCCTCTGAATACCGGCACACTGCAGGTGAACCCCGGGTTTGTAACGGATGAAGAAGACTATGCGGAGTTTTATCCGGACGACCTGATTGTGACATTCAATCCGGAATCCGCGATCGATCCGCCCGGACCAAACTATACGGTACGCCGGGCGTCGGATAATCGTGTCGTAGAAGGGCTGGCCAATAAAGAATACTATTCGGGCGCGGATATCAGTGTTGCCGGAATGCAGCTGGTATTAAGTGGTGAACCCGAGCCCGGTGATGAAGTATTGGCAAAATCATCACCCAAACAAAGTATTACTGATACCCTATACCGGCTCACGGCGGGGCTGAACACCTTGCGTGATAACCCGCAGGATTCTGCCACCCTGGATGTCCTGCTGGAAGATACCCTGAATAATCTGACCAGTGCCCAGACATCCATTTCAGAAAAAGTCAGTGACCTGGGTGCCCGGCTGAATGTCGTTGAGAACACCAGTAATCTGGCCGCTGATGTCAAGATCGTCAACCAGGAAGTCTTATCCAAACTGTCGGATGTTGACTTCGCCGAGGCGGTCAGCCGTCTGTCCATGCAGACCTACCTGCTGGAAGCTGCTCAGCAAAGTTATACCACGATTTCACGTCTGTCTCTGTTTAATCAGTTATAGTAACGGGTGAGTGAAGTCGTCTGGGGCTGCTTAACACGCAGTCTCAGGCTTGCCTGATAGAGCGTCACTCCTCCATCAATCTTTTTTCTGCTTCCTGAAATCTGCCTCTGAATTGCTGCCACTGACAAAGTCGCCCATTGCGCCTTTCATTAACCATGCTTTCTTCTGAGTGAACCATTGAGTACCCGATTGACGGTTTTCTGTCGTTTTGGTTTTCGTGCAACAGTGGTAACTTTCTGCCTACAAAAAAATGACGCTTAAGGGCCATATATCCCGCCGTTTTCAACGCGTTTTTTACCTTTTGTTACGAATCAGGCCGGTTAATAAGGTTGTTGTTAAACCGGTTGTTTATTTCTCTGGCTGCTTAAAAAAAGTCCTAAAGGTATCTGTTTCTGTGCCGTTAACAGGTATGACAAGGTCAGGCGGAGCCGATGAGCATCATCGCGATGCCGGTTCCATAAGTAGGTACAGGAGAATCCACTATGCCTCAAATTATTAATACCAACATTGCGTCCATTAACGCTCAGCGGAACCTGGACAAGTCCCAGTCCGCAAACCAGCAGGCTCTGCAACGTCTGTCTTCCGGTCTTCGTATTAACAGTGCGAAGGATGACGCCGCAGGTCTGGCAATTTCCACCCGTTTCACTTCTCAGATCAACGGTCTGAACGTCGCAGTACGTAATGCCGGTGACGGTATCGCACTGGCACAGACGGCTGAAGGTGCCCTGGGTTCCATGAACGACAACCTGCAGCGTATCCGTGAGCTGGCGGTACAGTCTGCCAACGCCACCAACTCTGACGTTGACCGTGAAGCTCTGCAGGCAGAGGTTGATCAGCTGGTTGCTGAGATTACCCGTACCTCTGAAGAAACCGACTTCAACGGCCGTAAGCTGCTGGATGGTTCTTTCTCTGCCACCTTCCAGGTAGGCGCGAACGCAGGTCAGACTGTCGATATCTCTATTGCAGAATTAACCGCTGATAAGCTGGGGGCTTCCGATGCATCCGGTGTCAGTGCGATTGGTGTTAATGCTGCGCTGGGTAATGGTGACCTTTCTATTAATGGTGTGGATATTCAGGCGACCCAGGCGACCGACGATACCGCATCCACAGTTAATGGTGCTAATTCTGCTATCGCAAAAGCTGCAGCCATTAACAAAGTGTCTGATCAAACAGGCGTAACAGCTTTTGTTAATGAAAACACGGCTGTAGGTACTAAGCAGGTAGCGCAACAGGAAGACGGGGTTCTTACGCTGAATGGGGTTGCGATTAACATTCAGACGTCGACAGATGCAGCCAGTTCGCGTGCATCTGTCGTGGAAGCGATCAATTCCGTAGCTAAGCAGACCGGTGTAACCGCGGTCGATACCGGCAGCACCTCAGGAGGTGTAGAGCTGGTAGCGGCAGATGGACGTAACATCGATATCGATTTCTCTGGTTTTACCTCGGATGAAATCGCCGCACAGGCAACGGGCCTGGCTGAAGAAGATACTTACGTAGGTGGTTTTACTCTGGTATCTCAAGACGGGCCGATTCTTATTGAAGGTGGCGATGGCAGTGGCATTGGTGATCTGTCGAACTCTGGTTTGACCGAAGGTACCTATGATCAGGGGATTGCATCGGTTACCACAGAAAATACAACGTACAGTACAACAATGGGGACGTTAACGACCACTGGTACGGCGTTTAATAACGTGGTGACTGATGGTACTACAGCGATCAACCAGGACTATACCTATACAGCCACGGTAGGAGAAACCACCACCACCCGGCAGGTTCCGGCAGCAACCAATCTCGAGGATGCCGTCGCCTTCTTGGCGAACGACATTAACGCTAATATTAGTGGTATTACCGCTTATGAAGAAGTCTCCGGTGATCTGACTAACGCTGCATCATTGGCAGGTGAGCAAATCACTATTGGTGGTCAGAACTTCAACTTGCTGTCTGCGGATGCTGACGGTATGGCGGATCTGGCCGACCAGATAAATACCCGTGATTTTGGTGCGAATATCGAAGTAACCGCCACCCATGACGGTGCTTCTACGGACACTATCTCGTTAAGTATTAAAAACTTTGCGGCAACCAGTGTTGGTATAACGGTCGACGCTGACGGCGATTACACCTTTGATCCGTCCGGGGCTGTTGGTGCTACCGCGCTGGAAGCGGCTGGCTCTAACGTGCAGGGTGAGGTGAAGTACTTCACGGAGAATGGGGATGAGGCAACAGTTTCTCTGTCTCGTGATGTTGATGGTGGTGCTGATGAATTACTGGCAGATACGGATCTCTCTGCAGCCGGTACGAAATATTCCGCGCCGAATGGCCTTGGAGAGGGTGACTTGACCATTAATGGGGTTGCTATTTCTTCAGCTAAGGCTTCCGAGGATACTGCTTCTGCAACCGTTGCCAGTGATGGCGAAACCATTTTGTCTTCTTCAAAAGAAGCATCAGCTATTTCTGTGGCGGCCGCGATTAATGACGTCTCTGATGAGACTGGAGTCACTGCTGAAGTTCTGGCCACTGTAATTGTTGGTAATAATGCAGGGGCTGCGGAACCGACCACTACAGGGTATGAAATTGGTGATCAGGGCGAGCTTTACATTAATGGTGTCAATCTGGGGAATGTGACTCTGGCGGATACCGGTGATGGTTCAACCATTGATACCGATAAAGCGAAAGCGGATGCCATCAACCTGATTAACCAGTCTGCAGGTAAAACCGGTGTAACTGCCGTTGATAACGGTACTTCGATCACCCTGACTGCTGAGGATGGCCGTAACATATCCGTAGCAATTAACGATAAATCAGGTAATACCGGCAGTAACCAGGGAATTGGTGCTCTGTTCGGTCTGAGCGCTGATGTGGATGGTATTGGTGAAGCGGTCTTCGGTGATACCGGTACTAACCCAACGGGCTTGTCAATAGAAGCTCAGACTTACGAAACAACCGTTGGCAAGATCAAGTTGAGTTCTGCTTCTGAATTTGAAGTGAATGTGGGAACCAATGGTAAGGAAGAACTGGACGCCCTGGGCTTCCAGGCTGGTACCTTTGGTGGTGGTGAAGATGGCCAGTTCCTCAAAGACATTGATATATCGACCTTTGAAGGTGCTCAGGCGGCGATCACTGCGGTGGATAACGCCATTGCACAGGTTGCCAGTCAGCGTGCTGATCTCGGTGCGATTCAGAACCGGATGGAATCGACTGTAAGTAATCTGCAGATCACGTCTGAAAACCTGAACTCTGCGAACTCTCGGATTCAGGATGCTGACTTTGCAGCGGAAACGGCTGAACTGTCACGTACTCAGGTTCTGCAGCAGGCAGGTATTTCAGTACTGGCTCAGGCTAACGCTTCCGGTCAGCAGGTTCTGTCCCTCCTGGGGTAACAGAGAGCTGATGGGGGAGGGACTTACCTTCCCCCAGCTGCTTAACTGAGGAACCAGAGAGGTGATTTATGAGTGAGCTGAAACTGAATATTGTTGATCAACCAGCTGTATCACCTTCAGTTGTGAAAGGAGCATCAGAAAAGTCTGATCATGCTTCTGCCACAGGTGCGAAAAGCGGCAAGGTTTTGCCACCGGCAGAAGGTCCGGTGACTAAGCTGAGCCAGGATGAGGTTCAGGAAGCCGTATCCCGCATCAATGAATATGTACAGCAAACAGAACGCACACTGGACTTTCAACTGGATGAAGACAGTGGCAGAACAGTAATCAGGGTGTACGACAAATCGTCGTCAGAGCTGATCCGGCAGATTCCGAGCGAACTGGCTCTTGAACTGGCGCAGAAATTGAATGATGAGGAACCGACTTTATTGTTCAGTGCTCAGGTTTGATGACTTTTTAACCAAACCCTTAAGACTCCCCTGTACTGGCCGATAAAGCTGGTACAGGGTTTTTGCGTTTGGGCGCCCGAGGAGTGTTTTTATGCCATCTATTGAATCGTTAGGACTGGGCTCCGGTGTTCTCACCTCGGATCTGGTAGAACAGCTGATTACCGCTGAAAGGGAAGTGACTGACATTCGTCTTGACAGTCGTCAGGAGCTTACCGAAGCCAAAATCACAGCGTATGGCGAAATTCAGTCGATGATGGCCGATATTCAGGCGGCAGCGAATAAGTTATCCAGTCCGAGTCTTGTCAGTTCAACAACGGCTACGTCTTCGGATGAAAGTATCCTCACTGCAACCACATCCAGCCTTGCCGATCCCGGCAGCTATTCAGTAGAAGTGATTAATACTGCTAAAGCGCACGCGCTGGCAACAGAGAGTTTCAGTAGCTTTGATGAAGCGGTGGGCACAGGCAAGCTGATCTTTTCATTCGGCCAACTGAACTATGACGGCAGTGGTGATGTCATGGGGCAGGAGGTTAATGCGGATCGTGCAAGCCACACGATAGACATTAATGAATCCAATCGCTCGTTGAGCGGTATACGGGATGCGATTAACAATGCCAACATGGGTGTGTCAGCCAGCATTGTAAATGATGGTAGTGGCTACCGTCTGTTGATGACATCCAATGAAACGGGTGTTGAAAATGCGATCCGGATTGAAGCTCAGGATGAGAGCGGAAACCTTCTGACATCCGGACTTGCGGCCCTTTCGTTTAATGAAAGTCAGACTATGTCGTCGGGCCTCACTCAGACGGCCGCTGCAGAAGACGCACAGCTTCAGGTGAATGGCCTGATGATCACCCGTGACAGTAATGTGGTTGATGAAGTAATTCCGGGCGTATCACTGAACCTTCAGGGGGCCGATGTTGGTAAACAGGTGACTGTGTCTGTCTCTGCTGATACAGAAGACTTAACAGAAACGCTGCAGAACTTTATTGATAGCTATAACAATCTGAAAACCTTCGTGGATGACCTCTCGTCTTATGATACGGACACCCAGCAGGCGGGCTTGCTCACCGGCGATTCGACCATCCGCTCTATGATGACCCAGATACGGAATCTGATCAGTGAGCCAATTGTAGGGTTAAACGGCAGATACCGCTCATTAACGGAATTGGGTGTTAATACTGACCGTAACAATGAATACCAACTGACCTTTGATACCTCAGAATTCAATAGAGCGATAAGCAGAGACAGATCGTCTCTCATCGGGTTGTTGTCCAAATCCGGGACAACAACAGACAGTCAGATTACCTACGTTAATGACTCCATTAATACCAAACCCGGTACTTATGATATCGAAATTACACAAATTGCCACGCAGGCAAAATATGAAGGTCAGTCTCTTGCTTTGCTGGACTTTTCTTCACCGGTTGTCATCGATGAAAGCAGTAACAGGTTCAGTATTAATGTCAACGGAACCAGTGCTTCAATTGAACTGACGCAGGGCAGTTATACTTCGGGCGAAGATCTTGCTAAGCAAATTGCTTTACAGATCAATAGCAACGAAACACTGAGAGCTTCTGGCAATACGGTATCAGTGGACTACGATGCGGATGATCTTAACTTTTCAATAACATCTAACCAATATGGTTCATCCTCCCAGGTATACTTTTCATCAGTTGGTGATAATGTTTCCAATGTTCTGGGGTTCAACAGGACAGGGCAGGGCTCTTATCAGGGAATAGGCTTATCCACTCTGAGTGCCGACGCTTTCAATGGCGAAGGTGCAATGACTTTGCAGGGAAGTACCACTGTCAGCGAAAGTGCCGGGATCAATTTCGCGGCCAATAATGCCACCTTTGCCCTGGATGTGGATGGTGCGGGGCCAGTTAATGTGACCGTTGACCTTGATGCCAGTGGTCAGGATCTTAACGGTGATGGTGTATTCGGAGACCGGAAAGATACCCTGCAGGCCATTCAGACAGCTATTGATGCGCAGCCAGGGCTGAATGGATTGGTGACAGCTTCTTTTGATAGTAGCGGTTATCTGCGTTTCGAAACGAATGACGTGGGCAGTGGCAGAAGCATTGAAATATCTTCCGCAGGTACCTCGAGCACAAATACTTCTCTGGGCCTGGATGCAACCCTGGGGCCTCAGACCAACGGAAAAGATCCCGGAATTACGTTTGACTCGCCGGTTGAATTTGGTGTTCAGGTTGATGGTATAGATAGTCTTAATAAAGTATCAGTACCTGCCGGAAACTATCTTACTGGTGAAGCACTGGCTACCGAAATTCAGAATCAGATAAACGCTACTCTGAGTACTGACCCCAATTTCACTGGGGTTGTGAAAGGGGCTGAAACAGCGACAGGAACAAGAGACATATCAACGGCGGTTGATTTCAGTGCAGCCAATGCCGGATTTGTATTGAATGTGTCGGGAAATGAACAGGAAATAATTATTAATGGCAATAGTGGTGACAATATTGCTGATATTCAATCTGCACTGGATAGCGCTTACGGTACGGGGGTCGTAACTGCAGCACTGGACAATACCGGGTTGAAACTCACCACCGTAGCGACCGGGCACGAAGAATATATTGAAGTTAATAGTGATGGTCGTGGGACGAGGACATCTGAGTTTGCAGATATCTCATCTGGTATTGATTTCAGCGGCGGACAAAACGCTACCTTCACATTAACCATGGATAGTGTGGATATCAATGTTGATGTCAGCGGAGATGGAAGTGTCGGTGGAAATAATGCTGAATCAAATCTTACGGTGATTCAGCAGGCACTTGATAGCGCTCTGGTTGCAACCGGACAGTTCGACGCCGGAGATATAAAGGCAAAAGTCAGTGAAGCAGGAAGCCTCTATTTTGAAACTCAGTCTAAAGAGGGCGTTAAAACAGCGGCGACTTTTGGCGCTTCAGCCTCTCTGGAAGTTAAAAATCTGGGAGGAACTGCCACATCATCTCTGGGCCTGACGGCAGAAAGCATAAGTAATGGTTATGATGGCATAGGGTTGGTAACCAACGACAGAGCATTTGGTTATGACCTGGATACAAATGTTGAATATGTGTACGACCCGGAAAATGATATCGGCTCATTTAACATTACGGTTGGCGGGCAGGGGACAAGTGTCGGCTTCACTGATCTGGATACTGCAGCTATTTCGCATCTAGGGCTACAGGATGCCAGTATCTATTCACCCGTTATCGCTTCCGGCAGGGATGTTGCCGGCAAAATTAACGGTGTTGAAGCCACTGGATCGGGACAATTTTTAAGAGCGGTTGACGGTAATCAGGATGCAACTAATGGTTATTATCTCGGTGATGTTGCTGCTGACTTCAGTTCCCCGGTCAATATCGACTCTACGAATAATACCTTTACGATTGCTGTTGACGGCGTAGAAGCTGAGGTATCCCTGAATCAGCCGGCAACCTATAACAGTGGTGCGAGTCTCGCTCAGGCGTTGCAGAAGGCCATTAATGATACGCCCGCGTTTTACGATGAAGATTTAGGGGTAAAAGTCGAGTATACCGACGACACCAGCTCTTATGCTTATGGCAAATTTGGTATTATTTCGGCTTCTACCGGCGCATCTTCCTCTGTTGAGATAAAAGCTGTTTCAACTGGTATTGCCGAAATCTTTGGTTTTACACTCGGGAAAGGTGATGGCGAAACCGGGAAGGCCCAGGTTGGTCAGATCGATGACGCCTCAGGTATTCGTCTGAAAGTAACGGGCGACAGGTTAGGAGATCGCGGAAGCGTCACTTATATCTCAGGATTCGGAGATCAGCTTAAAACCATTATGGATGGTTTTCTGAATGGTCAGGAGAGTGTGATGTCGACTCGCCTGGCTGCCCTTGATACGGATCTGACGGCGATTGATGAAGACAGAGAAAAGCTGAACGCGAAAATGGAAGCGCGTGAAGCGAGACTAAGGTCTCAGTTTCTTTATAATGATTCTATTATTCAGACGCTGAATTCGACGCTGGATTTCGTTGAACAGCAGTTTGCTGCCCTGAACGGTAATAATAATGACTGATTGTAAAGCCTTCGTTTATTTTTGTGAGATATATCCTACATTAAGTTAAGTTAGTATTTACTATAAAGCTTCCATATCATTGTAGCTGAACAACTTATGCCGTCGTCCAAAATCCAACCGGGAGAAAACATGGAAAGTTTCAACAAACGGCTGGTCGAACATTTTATTCAGTTGTCATGGAACAGTGGACGTTTCAATCTGTTACGACATATCGTATGTCCGGATTTCGTCTACCACACCAGCTTTCTTGAAGGTTTTAAGGACCTTGAAGGCTTTATTCAGTATGTGACTGAGATCCGGGGTGCTATTCCTGATCTGGAGGTCAGTATCGAAGATATTATGGCTGAAGGTAACCGGGTGATCTCTGTTTCGACTTTCTCAGGCTGTTTCGAAAAGCCTCTGATGGGGATGGAACCCAATCACCGGGTGATCAGCTTCGGTGGTATCTCTACCTGGGAAATCCGCCGGGGTAAGGTGCTGCATCAGAATACACTGGTGGATATAGCCGAGCTGCAGCGTCAGCTGAACGTGGAGCCGTCGCAAGTCTCTATGGTGGGTTAGTAGAGATGGGTCAGAGGCGGGTTAACCCGGCTGGCGAGAGCCTGAGGCTGACAGGGCCGCATAGGCTCTGGCAGATGTGCCGCTGGCTTCAGCCCCTGAATAACCTGAACAGCCTGAACAAAAAGAAAGCTGCGATAAGAAAGCTGTGATCGTAAAGTGAAGACCCGGGAAGCGCCCGGAAATCAGCTGAAACAGACAGTCAGACACAAAAAAGGAGCCATTGGCTCCTTTTTTGTTTTCGCAGGTCACCCCGCCTGGAACAGGGTGTTTTGAAATCCCGGATCAGCAGGCCTCTGAAAAGTCACAGGCGGGCAGCGTGTTGGCTGTTTCCCGCACAATCTGCTTCGCACACTGGCCACAGCAGCCACAGTCAGTCCCTACACCCAGTTCCTTACGGATTTTGGCATAGCTTGCGCCATCGGCTGCAGCATCCTGAATCTGCTGCTGGGTCACGGCTTTACAGAGGCATACGTACATGTTGCTAATCCATATGAGAATCACTTTGATTTGAAATTTAGTCTGAATGAGAAGGATTTGCAATCAATTTTTTAAATAAAATCTCTGTCGGGTCACGAAAGTCTGTATGCAACACCTTTCATGCTGCCCGGCTCGCATCAGTTCCTGCATTTCTGTAAAATGCTGCGTCCTTTTTGAACAGTGCTTATTGTGTTATTAGTGCTGTACCTGAAACAATACATACGAATCGTGGGATATTGTCTTGGAAGTTAATCCGATTATTGAAGTCATTAAAGACCTGAGTGCGCGCACCGACGTGCTTAGGGGGTACCTTTGACTACGCCAACAAAGTTGAGCGTTTAGAAGAGGTTGAGCACGAACTGTCCCAGGGAGATGTCTGGGACAACCCGGAGCGGGCCCAGGAGCTGGGTAAAGAGCGGGCGTCGCTGGAAGCCGTGGTGAAAACTATCGACAATCTGGATGGCGGACTGAGTGATTCCCGTGATCTGCTGGAGATGGCCGTTGAAGAAGACGATGAAGCCGCCGTCGAGGATATCCGCGCTGAGCTGGAGAAGCTTAACGCCCAGCTTGAGACGCTGGAATTCCGCCGCATGTTCTCCGGCGAGCTGGATGAGAATAACTGTTACCTTGATATCCAGGCCGGGTCCGGCGGTACAGAAGCGCAGGACTGGGCTAATATGCTGCTGCGCATGTATCTGCGCTGGATTGAAGCCCATGGCTTCAAGGGTGAGCTGATGGAGGTCTCCGAAGGGGAAGTCGCGGGTATCAAAAGTGCCACCATCCGTGTCGAAGGTGAGTATGCCTACGGCTGGTTACGTACCGAAACCGGTGTTCACCGTCTGGTGCGTAAAAGTCCGTTTGACTCAGGTAACCGCCGCCATACGTCCTTCTCTTCAGTCTTTGTGTCGCCGGAAGTGGACGACAACATTGATATTGAAATCAATCCGGCGGATCTGCGCATTGACGTATACCGTGCCTCCGGGGCGGGTGGTCAGCACGTTAACCGGACGGAATCTGCGGTCCGTATTACCCACTTGCCAACCAACATTGTGACTCAGTGTCAGAATGACCGCTCGCAGCACAAGAACAAAGATCAGGCGATGAAACAGCTGAAAGCCAAGCTGTATGAGTTTGAGCTGCAAAAGCGTAATGAGGCGGCGCAGGCGGTGGAAGAAACCAAATCGGATATCGGCTGGGGCAGCCAGATCCGTTCTTATGTGCTGGATGACTCCCGCATTAAAGATCTGCGCACCAGCGTTGAAACCCGTAATACCCAGGCCGTGCTGGATGGTGATCTCGACCAGTTTATCGAAGCCAGCCTGAAGAAAGGTCTGTAAAGACCGGCTACATTGTTAAGGTTTAAAGATGACAGATTCAACTAATCAGACCGCGGCACAGGAAGAAAACAAACTCATCGCTGAGCGCCGTGGCAAGCTGCAACAGTTGCGCAGTAACTGCAAAGCCAATGGTCACCCGAACGATTTTCACCGTGAACATCTGGCCGGTGAACTGAAAGCGGCGCATGGCGAAAAAGATAAAGAAACCCTGGTCGAAGAAGGCGTACGGGTTTCTGTTGCCGGTCGCGTTATGCGTCGTGGCGGGCCGTTTGTCGGTATCCAGGATTCCACCGGCTCTATTCAGTTCTATATGGCCAAGCCTAAGCAGAAAGAGTCTGAAGCCTGGCAGTTGCTGGACATCGGCGACATTGTGGGCGCCTCCGGCGTGCTGCATAAATCCGGCAAAGGTGAGCTGTATGTGGATGTGGATCAGATTGAAAACCTGCGCATCCTGACCAAGTCCCTGCGTCCGCTGCCGGATAAGCATCACGGCCTGGCCGACCAGGAGCTGAAGTACCGTCAGCGTTACGTAGACCTGATCATCAATGATGACACCCGTAAAACCTTTATGGTGCGCTCGAAAATTATTGAAGCCATCCGCTTCTTCCTGTCGCAGCGCGGTTTTATGGAAGTGGAAACGCCTATGCTGCAGACCATACCGGGCGGTGCAACGGCCAAGCCTTTCGAAACTCACCATAATGCTATGGGCATTGATATGTTCCTGCGGATTGCGCCGGAACTGTATCTGAAGCGTCTGGTAGTCGGCGGTTTTGACAAGGTGTTTGAAATTAACCGTAACTTCCGTAATGAAGGGACCAGTACCCGCCACAATCCTGAATTCACCATGATCGAATTCTATCAGGCCTATGCCGATTACAATGATCTCATGGATATCACGGAAGCCATGCTGAAGTTTATTGCCGAAAATGTGCTGCAGACGACCACCATTGAATACGGTGACTCCCGCTATGATTTTGGCGCCACGTTTAACCGCCTGACCATGGTGGATTCTGTTATTCAGTTTAACCCGGATATGGACCCGGCAGTGATCCGTGATGCAGAAAACAATGCAGAAAAACTGAAAGAATACGCAGAAAGCGTGGGCGTTCACTTTGGTCCGAAAGAGGCCGGATGGGGACCAGGTAAAATCCTCACCGAGATCTTTGAAGCTACGGTGGAAGAAAAACTCGATCAGCCGACCTTTATTACTGAGTATCCATGGGAAGTATCACCGCTTGCCCGTCGTAACGACGACAACCCGTTTGTGACCGACCGCTTTGAATTCTTCGTTGGCGGACGTGAACTGGCGAACGGCTTCTCGGAGCTGAATGATGCTGAAGATCAGGCAGCGCGTTTCCGCAAACAGGTGGAAGAAAAAGACGCCGGTGATGATGAAGCTATGCACTATGACGATGATTACGTCCGTGCGCTGGAATACGGTATGCCTCCGACTGCCGGTGAAGGTATTGGTATCGATCGTCTGGTGATGCTGTTTACCAACAGTCACACTATTAAAGACGTGATTCTCTTCCCGCACATGAAGCCACTGGCAGACTGATCGCGGTGTAGAAAAATAAACGGGTAATGTTATTTATCGCATTACCCGTTTTTTTATATCTGAATACTTAAAAGGAGCTCACCGTGGGCAAAGCAGGTGAACTACATCCGTCATGGCAGGCTGTGCTTGGGGCTGAATTTGATAAGCCTTATATGCACAATCTGCGCGAGTTTCTTAAGCAGGAAAAAGCCGCCGGCAAAGTTATATTTCCTCCGGGGGCACAGATTTTTAATGCGTTTAATCACACGCCGTTCGATCAGGTAAGGGTGGTGATTATCGGCCAGGACCCTTATCACGGCCCGGGGCAGGCACATGGACTGAGTTTTTCGGTGCAGCCTGGCGTCAAAGTGCCACCGTCGCTGGTTAATATTTTTAAGGAGATAGAAGCCGATCTCGGTATCCGCATGTCAGGCAGCGGCGATTTAACTCCATGGGCTGATCAGGGCGTATTGCTGTTGAATGCTACTCTGACGGTGGAACAGGCCAATGCCGGCTCCCATCAGAAAAAGGGCTGGGAAGAATTTACCGATGCAGCGATTAAAGCGCTGAATGAACAGCGCTCGGGTCTGGTATTTGTCTTGTGGGGCAGCTATGCGCAGAAGAAAGGCTCAGTGATTGATCCGCAGCGCCATCTGGTTCTTAAATCACCGCACCCATCACCACTGTCTGCTCACCGGGGATTTTTCGGTAACCGTCAGTTTTCATCCATTAATCAGTATCTGATTAATCAGGGCCAGGCACCGGTTAACTGGCAGTTGTAAAACTGCCATTCTGTTCTCCGTGGTATCCGGTAGCAGAGATTATTCCGCCGGTTTCTGTAAATAAAACTGATACATTCCGGAAAACAGCTGCGGATTATTTTGCTCCAGTGCATGCCATTCTTCATGACTCATCTGTGCCGCTGTCTTGCCGGCGATGGCCAGTAATTCATTGGCACCAGGCGGCGCCAGCATGCCCAGCCACTGCAGTCCGCTGGCGGCATAAAATGCCGGCAGATCCAGCACATCAAAGGTATGTTCCTGGCGGTGGAACAGCAGGTCGCGGCAGGCACTCAGGCTGTAGAAATCCGGTGAATTATAAATGTCAGACCAGTCTCCCTGCAGCTGATTCTGCAACAGTGCCTCGCGCACAAGACGCATATCCTGTGCTTTTGACGGCAGACTCTTGCCCATAAGCTGGCGTAATAATGATATCTGCTGCCGTGCAGTGGTGCTGTACAGCGCGATTTTAATAACACCGCCCGGCTTCAGTAATGCAGCCAAGGCCTGCAGGCCCTGTCGCGGGTCTTCCATATGATGGAGGACTCCGGAGCATTCAATGATATCAAAATCCTGCTGCAGTTCGCCGAGGTTCAGAATATCGCCCTGAATAAAGCGGATGTCGCGTGTGTTGCGTTTGCGTGCCTGTAATGCGGCGTACGCCAGGGCGGTATCACTGAGATCGACCGCAGTCACCTGCATGGGGGCGAAATAGTGGGCTAAACGTATGGCGTGGCGTCCGGTACCACAACCGGCAACCAGAACCCCGGGCGCGGGAGCGAGAGCCGATAAGTCCGCCTGAGGGAATACGGCCTGCAGAGACTGGCGGTAATTGGCGGGCTGGTTATAGCCAATATCGGTCCAGCGCGGGTAGGGGTTTTCGTTATATTGTTCGCGCACGGCGGCGGAAACGCTGTCACCTGAGCTGGTCAGTGAAGAAACGTTTTTTCTGGCTTGCTGTAAATCGGCAGAGGCTTTTACGGTGTCGGCAATCAGAGGGTAGCGCTGCCAGTCCATAGAAGTATCGTGCAGCTGGTTGACGAACTGACACTGCGCCAGTGGTTTGTACATCAGCACCAGAGTGAGTGCGGGGCTGATATCATCAGCGCCGGCGTTATCAAGCCTGAGAATTTTGCTGACCAGGTTTTCCAGCTGCTCGGTCAGTTGCTGTTCCTGAGCGTCAATGTACCAGACACCTTCATTTAATTGCGTCTGGGCGGCCAGCGCGGTGACAAACGGCAGCAGGCTGTTTTTGATGGACAGGCTTTTGCTGCAGCTGAGCAGCAGCGACTGGCGCAGAGTGATCAGCAGCCGCTCCATGATGGGGTCACAGAAATAAAAGCGCTGCAGTGACTTCAACAGTAAGGGATCACTGATGATATCGTCAAAATTCAGCGGGCAACCGGATTCGGTCAGGCGCAGCTTATGTTTCAGCAGTGAGGTCGTCAGTGACCGCAGCTGACTGTAATCCACATCCTGGAAATCAAGGTAACGCAGCAGATCCTGCTCAAGCTCTTCAGCATAGAAGTCTGCTACCACACTGGATGCTGATTCAAACAGTTTGCTGCGCAGCTGTTTGTTATCAGACTGGGTTTTAATCAGCTCCCGGTAGTGGCGGAAGGCTTCGACATAATCGCCCTGTAATAGGCGTGTATGCGCCAGCCAGGTATATGACTTGGTTGCCACCCGTGAAATGCGCGCAGACTGTTCAAAGTATTCCGCTGCACTGTCCAGCTGATTGCGTGCCAGTGCCAGCTGGCCGGCACTGTAAAGAAGAGAAACACTGTCAGGTTTCAGGGCCAGACCTTCATTAAGCCAGTTGGCAGCCTCTTCCAAGTGACCGCGCTGCATATCAATGCGAGCCATCAGGTTCAGGCCGGTTAGATAGTCAGGCTTCAGCAGATACGCCTGACGGGCAACCGTCGCCGCTTCCTGCAACAGGGTCCGGTCGCCGGACTGCTGCGCTGAGCCGTACAGTTTGCTGGCGATATCAAACAGGCGGCGGTATTCGCTACCGGTCTGGCGCCTTTCTGCGGTTTTTAGCTGTGCACTGGCCATGGTAGCCTCGGGTGTACAAAATGTGTTCAGAGGCTGATAAGCAGTTACTGTGCCATTTCTTAAGTCTTTGATTAATAAGTATTTTATTTCAAATATAACAGCGGCAAAGGCGGTCTTTATTTGCCGCAGCGGTTGCCAGTTGCCACTCTGGTAGCAAGCAGTTGAGCAAAAATCGGTAACCGGCCCTAAAGATTCCGCGCGCCATGCCGTCATACTAAGAACAACAGAACATTCTGCAGGAGACTGGTATGTACAACAGAGGTGCCAAGCAATATCAGCAGGTCAACGTCACGTCGGAGGTACTGGACGCCGATCCCCACCGTCTGATACAGCTATTGCTGGAAGCGGCGCTGACGCGTATGTCGCAGGCCAAAGGTGCGATCGAAAGGAAAGACTACGAAGAAAAAGCCAGTTTGCTTGGCCGGGTCGATGCCATTATAGAAAGCCTGCAGGGCAGCCTGGATCACGATGCCGGCGGTGATGTATCCCGTAATCTGGAAAGCCTGTATGACTATATGACACGGCGACTGGTAACCGCCACCGCGCAGAACGATACCCGTATTATTGATGAGGTTATGGGTCTGATGTTGCAGGTAAAAGAGGGCTGGGACGGTATTCGCGAGGAATATCTGAAAAGTCTTGGTTCCGCCGGAAATACAGCGCCGGGCAGTGGGGCAGAAAATGCCGGTCGTCTGAGCAGTCATATTTCCGCCTGAATTTTATCCTTTTTTCCCCTCCTTTTTGACAGAATGAGGCCCTGACGGGCCTCTTCTGGTATTGTCTTTTAACGACATTTTCATATATAAAAGCCCGGCAGGCATAGTATTTGCTGACTATGTCTTTTTTAACGTCAGAAGTTTGACTTGCGGTGATTTAGGTACTTAACTGGTTGAGCAGTCGTCAACGAACTGGCGGAATCAGATAACAGGCTGCCGCTGCGGGCATACCTTGAAGGGGAAGGAAGGCTAACCACTATGTGGAGAGAAATTAAAGTTCTGTTGGTGGACGACGACGAGCAGCGTCGCCACGATATGAAAGTCATTCTCGATTTTCTCGGCGAAGAGGCCATCGTCGCCGGTACCACAGACTGGCGTCGCGAAGCCGAAGGTAAAATAGAAGACAGCACAGAAATCAGTGCTGTTTTTTTAGGTGACAGTCATTCGTTAGCATTGGGGGATGTGATCGAAGGTCTGCTGAGCTGGGATAAAGGCATCCCGCTTCTGTATATGGGCGACAGTGGCCTGCCGGAAACGCTGGCAGAACCCGTGCGCCGGGCGTTGCTGGCCAATGTCGAAATGCCCCCGAGCTATAATAAATTACTGGATAGCCTGCATCGTTGTCAGGTCTATCGTGAACAGTACACCCATAACCGCAGCCGCGGTGAGCGCCGTGAAGTACAGTTATTCCGCAGCCTGGTAGGAACCAGCCGTCAGATACAGCATGTGCGTGAGCTTATCATGCAGGTGGCCGATAAAGACGTCAGTGTTATGATTCAGGGCGAATCAGGCACAGGCAAAGAAGTGGTTGCCCGTAATCTGCATTATCATTCCCATCGTCGCGCCAAACCCTTCGTTCCCGTCAATTGCGGCGCCATTCCGGCAGAGCTGCTGGAAAGTGAACTTTTTGGTCATGAGAAAGGCGCTTTTACCGGCGCCATTAACAGTCGTCCGGGGCGTTTCGAAATGGCCGAAGGCGGGACACTGTTTCTGGATGAAATCGGCGATATGCCATTGAATATGCAGGTGAAAATTCTGCGTGTATTGCAGGAACATACTTTTGAGCGCGTAGGCAGCAATAAAACCATTAATGCTAATGTAAGGATTATCGCCGCGACGCATAAAAATCTGGAAAAGATGATCGAAGACGGCACATTCCGTGAAGATCTCTATTATCGCCTCAACGTATTCCCCATCGATATGCCATCACTGCGTGAGCGTGTTGAAGACCTGCCGCTGCTGCTCAACGAATTAATTTCGCGCCTGGAAAATGAAAAACGTGGCTCCATCCGGTTTAACTCGGCGGCTATTATGTCCCTCTGCCGTCATGACTGGCACGGCAATGTCCGTGAACTGGCCAACCTTGTTGAACGGCTGGCGATTTTACATCCGTACGGCGTAATCGGAGTGAATGAGTTACCGAAAAAATTCCGCCATGTGGATGATAACGATGAAAGTAATCCGGTGCCTGTGGTAACCGATGTAAATCCGGTTGATGGTCTGGCCGGTATTGATTCACCCGCGTTATTGCCGGTGAATGGTCTGGATCTGAAAGAATATCTGCAGGATCTTGAATGTTCCCTGATCCAGCAGGCACTGGATGATGCTAACGGGGTGGTCGCCCGCGCGGCTGAGAAACTGAATATCCGCCGTACCACTCTGGTGGAAAAAATGCGGAAATATAATTTAGGCCGTAAAGAAAAAGATTTTGCCTGAATCAATATGGCGACCCTGTTAGCCGATCAGAAAGCCGCCTTGTGCGGCTTTTTTGATTCTTATTACCTTCCTTTATCCCTTTGATCATCACGGCTTACAAATAATTGACTCCTTTCTTTATTTTTCGCGCTAAAAAACAGGCATGCTAATTGCTCAATCACTGATCAGGTAAGTTTTATGCCGGAATTCCGGCAAATCTGATGAGGTGGCTATGGCCGATTCCGCTCTGAAACAATTGGACTACCCCAGTACTTCCGGCTCTTCAGAAGACCGGCAGGGTCTGCGTGAAGCCTTTGTAATGTTTAATGAGATGTCCCGGAAGCTCACCGATTCGTACGAGTTTCTGGAAAACAGAGTCGAAGAACTCAGTGGGGAATTAGCCAGTGTTTCTGCCCAGCGTATGCAGGAAATGGCGGAGAAAGAGCGTCTGGCAGACCGCCTGGAGAGCTTATTACAGTTACTGCCGGCGGCGGTACTGGTTCTCGATCAGTTCGGTTGTGTGCGTCAGAGTAACCGTGCGGCTGATGACCTGCTGCTGCCGTTAATTGCAACCGATTCATTAGCAGGGCAGCGCTGGCGTCAGCTTATTCAGAAATGTTTTAAACCACGTCTGGATGATGGTCATGAAATTTCTCTGGTTGACGGGCGCCGTGTTCAGGTGCGGACGGCAGCCATGACGAATGAACCCGGCCAGGTCATTCTGCTCACCGATATGACCGAAACCCGCAAGCTTCAGGCGCAGCTCAGTCAGCATGAACGTTTGTCTGCGATGGGGAAAATGGTCGCTTCTCTGGCGCATCAGATCCGTACGCCTCTGGCCGCCGCGACGTTGTATGCCGGTCATTTATCCAGTGAGCATCTTGATGACAACAGTCGTACCCGCTTTGCCGGAAAACTTCAGGAGCGTCTGCGCCATCTGGAAAATCAGGTGCGGGATATGCTCATCTTTGCCCGGGGCGAAGCGCCGCTGAATGATGAAATATCCATGGCTGAATTGGTGCAGGGAATTTCAGACGCCATGGAAGTACCACTGCAGAACAGTCAGAGTCACTGTCAGATCGTCAATGAAATACCACAGCAACGCCTGATCTGTAACCGTGATGCACTGATCAGCGCTGTTATGAATCTGATAAATAACGCCATTGAATCGTCAGCCGGATCGGTTGACCTGACCCTTCATGTCAGTGCGCTGTCCGGTGCGCGCATCAGTCTCGTCATCAGCGACAATGGCCCCGGCATGACAGACGAGCAGAAAACAAAAATTCTTGAGCCTTTTTATACCACAAAGGCTAACGGAACCGGCCTCGGGCTGGCGGTTGTACAGGCCGTTGCGCGGGCTCATAAAGCGGAATTTCACCTGACAGACAGTCCCTCCGGCGGTGTGTCAGCTCAATTTATTTTACCGGTTAACTGACCTCCATGGTTTCAGTAACGGAAGTCAGAAAGGAGAGAAATATGCGTCTTTTAGTTGTTGAGGATGATCCGCGTCTGCGTGAAGCCATCGTGGATACTCTGATGATGAAAGGGCATGAAGTCTGTGAAGCCGCCAACGGTGTGGATGCGATGGCGATCGTCAGTGCTCAGTCGCTTGATCTGGTCCTGTCCGACATTAATATGCCCGGCATGGATGGACTGGAACTGCTGGATAATATTAAAACCGCCCATCCCTGGTTGCCGGTTGTGCTGATGACGGCGTATGGCGATGTCGGGCAGGCAGTCAAAGCCATGCAGCGTGGTGCCAATGATTATCTGATGAAACCATTTGAGCTGCCGGAGCTGGATAAAATTCTTCAGCAGTTTAATCAGGCTCAGCCACAGGAAACACAGGACATTTCTGAGCCTGTGTGTGAAGCCATTGCTTCCCGACAGCTGTTTCAGTTAGCTGAACGCGTGGCGCAGACCGACTCCACGGTACTGATCAGTGGTGAGAGTGGTACAGGTAAAGAAGTGCTGGCACGTTATATTCATCAGAACTCCACCCGCCGGATGCAGCCCTTTATTGCGATTAATTGTGCCGCCATTCCGGAAAATATGCTGGAAGCCATGTTGTTCGGTTATGAAAAAGGTGCCTTCACCGGTGCTTATAATGCAATGCCGGGTAAATTTGAGCAGGCGGACGGTGGTACTCTGTTACTGGATGAAATAACAGAAATGGACCTTGGCCTGCAGGCTAAATTATTACGGGTGCTGCAGGAGCGTCAGGTGGAGCGGCTTGGCGGTAAAAAAGTACTGGATCTGGATGTCCGTATTATTGCGACCACCAACCGTGACCTGGCTGAATATGTCGCCGATGGTCAGTTCCGTGAAGACCTTTACTATCGTTTAAGTGTATTCCCGCTTCACTGGTTACCTCTGCGCGACCGTAAAGAAGATATTCTGCCACTGGCCCGGCGCCTGCTGGCTCACCATGCCGGTAAAATGAAACGGCCGGTGCCGTCACTGGCTGCGGATGCGGAGCAGCGGCTGATCAGCCATGCCTGGCCGGGTAATGTCCGTGAGCTGGATAACACCATGCAGCGGGCATTGATCATTCAGTCAGGGCCGCAATTGTTTTCCAGTGATTTTATTCTGACGCCCGTTCCGAAAAACCGTCAGGCCGACGTGCCACAGGATATGAGTGCCGCGCTGCAGGAATCGGACAAAGCGTTGGGCAATGATTTAAAAAACCGCGAAGTCGAACTCATCGTCAAAGCTCTGAAAGAAGAGCCGAGCCGTAAAGAGGCTGCTGACCGGCTGGGCATCAGCCCGCGCACACTGCGGTATAAGATGGCACGTCTGCGAGATGACGGTATCGATGTAGAGGCCATGATCGCCTGACGCTGGCGGCTTTCAATGTTTCCCTTCTTGGCGCCTTTTTCAGGCGCTTTTTTTTGACGTAATAAAAAGGAATTAAGCGCAATAAATTGGCAAGCCCCTTGCAGAGTCAGAAAGTAATGCAATAAACCCGGCGCAAAGCGTCAATATTCCGGGCTTTTACGCCCAGGCCGAGGGGAAGATTATGGTTGATCGTGTCGATATTAATTCCGTGCTAATGCAGATGCGTCAGGTGAAGTCTCAGTTACGTGAGCAACAGCCGGCAGCCATCAATACCGAAACACGCACCGGGCTTGCTGATAAAGTCCAGAAGCTCAGTGAGCAACAGGCGACGGAAGCCATCACCGGCGATAACAGCGTGCCGGATTTTCAGACCATGTTTAAAAATGCCATTGATACGGTCAATACCCATCAGAAAACATCGGCCGAGCTGGCGACCCGCTTTGAACAGGGAGACCCATCGGTGGATCTGCCGGAAGTTATGATTGCCATGCAGAAATCCAGCGTGTCTTTTCAGGCGATGACGCAGGTCCGTAATAAGCTGGTCGAGGCTTATAAAGAAGTTATGAATATGCCGGTGTAACAGGTAAAAGATTATGGAAAATGCTCCCGCTGAAACGACCGCCGGCGCTGCCCCGCCAGACACAGAGCTGCCTGCGGAATCTTCACTGAATGGTGAGGAAGGTGGTCATCCGGTACTGGCCGGCTTTAACCGCTTATCCATCGTCCGTCAGATTGCTGTCATTGGTGGTATTGCCTTAGTCATTGCTTTGTCCATAGCCATTCTGCTGTGGTCCCAGGAACCGACCTATAAGCCGCTGGTGCATCGTCTGCAGGATCACAATGCACAGGACATTATTGAAATCCTGCAGCAGGAAGGCATTAACTTCGAAATTGATCCTGGCAGTCAGATTCTGATGGTGGAAGCCAGTGATCTGCACGAAGCGCGGATGAAACTCGCTGCAGCCAGTCTGATCGATGACAAAACCGTGGGGCTCGAAGTGCTTGATCAGGACAATACCCTGGGCACCAGCCAGTTTATTGAAAACGCACGTTATCGCCGTGGTCTTGAAGGCGAACTGGCGCGCACCATTGCCAGCGTTAAAGCCGTACGTAATTCACGGGTGCACCTGGCGCTGCCCAAGCAGTCTGTGTTTGTACGGGACCACCGCAAGCCCAGAGCGTCCGTGTTTGTCGAATTATATGCCGGGCAGGATTTGTCCCGTGATCAGGTCGAAGCCATCGTTAACCTGGTGGCGTCCAGCGTTGCAGAAATGGAACGCTCCGATGTGTCCGTTGTTGATCAGTTTGGTAATTTATTGTCTAAACTGGAAGCAGAAGACAGCACTGAAATGGTGGCGCATAAGCAGCTGGAATATTCTGAAAAGGTTGAAGCAGGCATTGCTCAGGCCGTCAATAATATTCTTAAACCTGTGCTGGGACAGGACAATTACAAAGCGGAAGTCTCGGCGGACGTTGACTTTACCGTACAGGAACAGAGTGAAGAGCTTTACAATCCGGATCTGATTGCCCTGCGCAGTGAGCAGCTGGTCGATGAAGAAAACGCGGATCAGGCGAATGGCGGTATTCCGGGCGCCTTGTCCAACCAGCCACCACCGGCGGCAACAGCACCGGAGGAAGCGGCCGGCGGTGGTCAGGGTGGTGGCACGGTCAGCCGTCGTTCGGAAGCTACACGGAATTATGAAGTCGATCGTACGTTAAGTTACAAACAGCAACAGGTCGGTCGTATACGCCGTCTGACTGTCGCAGTTGTCGTAAATGACAGGGCTTCACTGAACGAAGACGGCGACACGGTTTATACGCCGTGGGAAGATGCTGATTTACAGCGTCTGGAAGTGCTGGTCAAAGACGCAGTGGGATTTAACGCCGCCCGTGGCGACAGTGTGAATGTTATTAACTCACCGTTTATGGGTAAAGGTGAGCTGGAACTGGGCGATCCGGATTTCTGGACACAACCCTGGTTCTGGGAAATTATGAAGCAGGTACTGGCTGGTCTGTTTATTCTGGTGCTGATTTTCGGCGTCATCCGGCCAACCATTAAAAGTATTGCTAACCGTGGCCGGGATGAGGCATCCGTATTACTGGATGAACTGGAAGACGCCGAGGCTGGCCTGGACGATGATAAAGTGACTCTGGCGGGTATGGATGATTTCCTGTTACCCGGTGCTTCAGAAAGTTTTGAACGTCAGCTGGATGCGCTGAAAGGGCTCATCGCTGAAGATCCGGCCAGGGTAGCCAATCTGGTTATACAATGGGTGAACGAAGACAATGGCGGAAGATGATAACGCTGGCAACGAGCTCTCCAAACTGAATCGGCTGGAACGTTCAGCCATTCTGTTAATGACGCTCGGTGAAAAAGACGCCGCTGAAATTCTTAAGCACATGGGGCCGAAAGAAGTTCAGAAAGTCGGTACTGCCATGGCGACGCTGGCGAATGTCAACCAGACTCAGGTTGAAGGCGTGGTGGCAGAATTTTTAGAAGCCGTTGGCGGACAGACCGGTATGGGGCTGGGGTCGGATGATTACATCCGCAATATGCTCACCCAGGCGCTTGGTAATGATAAAGCCGGGGCGCTGATCGACCGTATTCTGCTGGGCGGTAATACCACCGGGCTCGATTCACTTAAGTGGATGGAGTCAAGGCAGGTTGCTGATTTAATCCGCCACGAACACCCTCAGATTCAGGCCATTGTGGTGTCTTATCTTGATGCCGACCAGTCGGCTGAAATTCTTTCCAATTTCCCGGAAAAAGTACGTCTTGATATTGTTATGCGGGTCGCGGCACTCGAAGCGGTCCAGCCTGCTGCATTGCAGGAGCTGAACGATATTCTTGAGCGTCAGTTCTCTGGCAAAGGCGGCGCCCAGACCACCAGTATGGGTGGTGTTAAAGTGGCTGCTAATATCGTTAACTTTGTTGACAGCACCATGGCGGCGGACCTGCTTGAACAGATTAAAGAAGTGGATGAGGACCTGGGTATTCAGATTCAGGATCTTATGTTCGTATTCGATAATCTGGTGGATGTTGATGACCGCGGTATTCAGAGTTTGTTGCGCGAAGTCTCGACCGATCTGCTGGTCGTCGCCCTGAAAGGTGCTGACCCGACAGTGCAGGAAAAAATATTCAAAAATATGTCCAAACGTGCAGCCGAACTGCTGCGTGATGATCTTGAAGCCAAAGGGCCGGTTAAAGTCAGTGAGGTGGAAGCATCGCAGAAAGAAATTCTTACCATTGCCCGGCGTCTGGCCGATGCCGGCGAAATTGTACTGGGCGGCGGTGGCGAGGCCATGATGTAACATGACAGGAATCCGTCAGCCCCATCACTTTCATCCGATTCACGAAAAAGACGTTGAAAATAAAGAAGACGTCAAACCCTGGCGTCTGCCTTTCTGGACGGAACCTCCGGCCTGGCTGATCGAAAAAGAAAAAAAAGAACACGCTGAACAGCAACAGGCAAACGAAGAAGAAACGCCTGAACAGGTGGATCTGCCTACCGCCGAAGAGCTTGAGAATATCCGTCGCGAAGCATACAACGCCGGGCTGGAGCAGGGGCTGGTGGAAGGCCGGCAGCAGGGGCATAAGGAAGGCTATGACGCCGGTCATAAAGAAAGTTATGACGCAGGGTTCACCGCCGGTAAACGCGACGGCCAGAAACAAGGCCAGGAAGAGGGAAAAGCACTCGGTCTGCGTCAGGGTCAGGCGGATATCAATAATACGGTTCAGCGCCTTACCCGTGTCATGCGGCAACTGCAATCCACGCTGAATGAGCGCGATGAGGCGCTGCCGGAAGTACTGGCCGCCATGGTCGCCGGTATGTGTGAACAGGTACTGCAGACAGAACTGCACAATGGTGCGCGTAATATATATCGCTATGTGCGTCACGCACTGGATGAACTGCCTGCCGGTGAAAAACATATTCAGGTGTTTATCGGGGCGGATGATGCCATTCACCTGCAGAACAGTCTGGATATCAGCGGCGACGATATTCACTACAGTGTTGATGATAAACTGGCGGCAGGCGAATGCCGGGTCGAAAGCGAACACTCTCTGGTGGAATACTCCACCGGCGAACATCTTAATCAGCTGCTGGAACGGGTGCTGCCTATGCTGATGCATCAGGCGGCCACGTTTCCGGATGAAGCGGAACAGAACCAGATTCATCAGCAGGACACACCGGCAGCAGACGACTATGTCAGTGAGGTGGCTGCCGGGGTTGAATCGCAGACGACAGAACAGTCATCAGCTGAGCCTGTGGTTGATGATGCAGCCGCCACCGAAGTGCTCAGCCGGGCGGACAATATAGAATCTGAAAGCCAGCCTGCTGACAGCGCCGCAGAGGATGATAAAAAGGCCACGGATCAGGACCCGCGCCATGAGCCTGAGTGAGCGCTGGGCTGCAGTACTGACGGAGTCCAAACCCTATCAGCCCAGAGTGGCTGGCAAACTGGTCCGTATGGTTGGACTGACACTGGAAGCCATTGGCCTGAACGTGCGTGTGGGTGACCGCTGTATGGTGGAACGCAACCATGGCGGAGACATTGAAGCCGAAGTCGTCGGCTTTGATGGCCAGCGCATTTTCCTGATGCCGATAGAGCAGATGGATGGATTACGTCCCGGAGCCCGTGTCTGGCCGCTGACCGTGGCTGCTGATGTCCCTGTGGGCCATGGACTGCTGGGCCGCATTCTTGACGGCACCGGGCGTCCGCTTGATCAGAAAGGCCCGTTACAGAATATCGATCAGGGCAACCTCCAGGGGCAGACCATTAACCCACTGCACCGTGCGCCCATTCGTGAACCGCTGGATGTTGGTATCCGCGCCATTAATGCCATGCTCACCGTCGGGCGTGGACAGCGCATCGGTTTGTTTGCCGGTTCCGGGGTGGGGAAAAGTGTGCTGCTCGGCATGATGACGCGTTTTACCAATGCGGACGTCGTGGTCGTCGGCCTGATAGGCGAGCGTGGCCGCGAAGTAAAAGAATTCATTGACGAAATTCTCGGTGAAGAAGGCCTGCAGCGTTCGGTGGTGGTGGCATCGCCGGCCGATGACTCGCCCCTGATGCGCTTAAGGGCGGCCCAATACTGCACCTCCATCGCTGAGTATTTCCGTGATCAGGGGCAAAACGTACTGTTGTTAATGGATTCTTTAACCCGTTATGCCCAGGCTCAGCGTGAAATTGCGCTGGCCGTGGGCGAGCCGCCGGCAACCAAAGGTTATCCGCCGTCGGTATTTAATAAGTTACCGAAACTGGTGGAGCGCACCGGGAATGGTCCCCAGGGGGGCGGCTCGATCACCGCGTTTTACACGGTACTCAGCGAAGGCGACGATATGCAGGACCCGGTGGCGGATGCCAGCCGGGCGATTCTCGACGGCCATATTGTTCTGTCGCGTAAATTAGCGGAAGAAGGGCATTATCCGGCCATTGATGTGGAAGCCTCCGTCAGCCGGGTAATGCCTCAGATCGTCAGTGATGACTGGTTACGCAAAGCGCAGCTGTGTAAACAGCTGCTGTCCCATTACCGGCAGAATCAGGATCTGGTGGCCGTCGGTGCGTACCAGGCCGGCACCGATAACGTGCTGGATCTGGCCATGGACCGGTTGCCGAAAATAAAAGCCATGTTGCGCCAGGGGCTGAACGAAGGCGCAGATCTGCAGGCCAGTGAAGCAGGCCTCAATGAACTCTTCCCGGTTCCGGCGCAGGGAAACGCTAAATGACCCGCCAGCATCCCCGTGCCCGGCGTCTTCAGGTTGTGCTGGACCTGACAGAAAGGGAAGAGCAGCAGGCACTGCAGCAATGGGGCGAATTGCAGCAGCGTCTGGCGCAGGAGCAGGAGCAGCGCCAGCAGTTACAGCTGTACAGTCAGGAATATCAACAGAAGATATCCTCTCCCTCTCCGGCGCCATTGGGCGCCGGGCAGATTCACAATACCCTCGGGTTTATTGGTCAGATTGACCAGGCGATTGACGCTCAGCAGCAGCAGATTGCATTACTGAAACAACAGGCGGATGCGGCACAAAAGCAATATCTGGCCGTCCACGGGAAAGCCAAAGCTTTACAGGATCTGATTGAGCGGCTGGAAAAAGAAGCTGCTTTGCAGGCCGATAAAGAAGCTCAGAAACAATCCGATGAATGGGCCAGCCGGGCCGCGGCACTATCAGGCCGGCGTTCATTCTGAATTAATCTACTACTTTCTTCTTACAACCTCTCTTCACGACCCTGTGTGACAAATAGTTACACAACTATCAATACAATGTTTTCTCTAGCGGCCCTTAAATCTGCGTCTAGTCTTAGAGTCATAGTCAGGCTGACCGGGACTGTATATGACAGACACAATTACCATCGATTGCGGCCAACGTCTGAGTATTGATCAGGCGGAAGCATTATTCAGCGAAGCAGAAAAATCGGTACATCACGGTGGTGAAATAACACTGGATGCTTCCGCCGTACAGTTCTGTGATACCGCCGGGTTGCAACTGCTGCTGTCGCTGCAGATTACACTGGAAAAAACCGGCCACCGTATTCACTGGCACAGCCTATCCGATGCGGTACGTGAAACCGCCGGCTATCTTGGTTTAAGCCGTGCCTTACATATTACTGATAATACCGAGCATTAATAAGCAACAGGAGTGACTGATATGGCAAGCATTTTAGCTGTTGATGATTCTGCATCCATGCGTCAGATGGTGTCTTTTACCTTACGGGGCGCCGGCCATGATGTTCAGGAAGCATCGGATGGCGTGGAAGCACTTAAGTTGGCAAGCCAGAAAAAATACGATCTGGTTCTGTCCGACGTCAATATGCCAAATATGAATGGAATTGAACTGGTTAAGGAATTACGCGCACTGGCCGATTATAAGTTTGTACCTGTACTGATGCTGACCACCGAATCAGCCGGTGATATGAAAACACAGGGCAAGCAGGCGGGTGCCACTGGCTGGATTGTTAAACCTTTTAATCCGGACCAGTTACTGGGAACCATAAAGCGCGTACTGGGGTAATGCTATGAGCATCGATCTTTCACAATTTCATCAGGTTTTTTTCGAAGAAAGTTTCGAAGGACTGGATGTCATGGAAAGTCAGCTCCTTGAGCTGATTCCGGAAGAGGTTGATGCCGAAACCGTCAACACCATATTCCGTGCTGCGCATTCTATATAAAGGCGGTGCCGGCACCTTTGGTTTTATGCAGGTATCGAATTTTACCCATGTAGTGGAAACCTTACTGGATGAAATCCGCTCTGAAACCCGGCAGATGACAACGCGTTATGTCGACCTTTTCCTGCAATCGGTCGACTGTCTGCGAGCTATGCTGACCAGTTTACAGAGCGGAGAAGAACCGGATTCTGAACGGGCAGCCGGGTTGAAAAG
Source organism: Thalassolituus sp. UBA1087 (assembly GCA_002314145.1). Classification (GTDB taxonomy): domain Bacteria; phylum Pseudomonadota; class Gammaproteobacteria; order Pseudomonadales; family Oceanobacteraceae; genus Venatoribacter. The sequence goes on from DCCG01000009.1 coordinate 98,981, forward strand.
CGAATTCGAAGCCATCCTTAAAGGTGATAGCACAGAAACACAATCTGATGCGGCAGAGGCGGACGTCAGTGGCGTAACGGCGGCGACCGGCTGGCGGATTACTTTTGTACCGGCGGAAGATATTCTGCAGACCGGTAATGATCCGTTTCGCATGTTCCGTGAATTACAGGAACTGGTGGGTGACGATAATCTGGACGTTTATCCACAAATACAGCGCGTGCCTGAACTCAGCAGCCTGACACCGGAGCTCTGTTATTTAAGCTGGGTTCTGGAAGTAACCTGCGACGTGGATAAAGCATCGGTTGAAAGTGTGTTCGAATGGGTAGCCGATGAATGCGAGATCAGTATCGAACCATTGAGTACTTCGGCATTAGCTGAATCCGTTGATGAGCCTGCTGTGGCGGGGCCGGCAGATTCAGAAAAAGATTCAGACAGTCAGTCTGAACAGAACAATGAAGATACTCTGGCGGTACCGCAACAGGTACCACAGCAGGTGACAGAAGCCGTGAACGCGGCGAATGCCACTACCGCTGCGGTTGCTAATAAAGCCCGTAAAACACAGCAGAAATCCTCAGAACCATCCTCCATCCGGGTCTCGATCGATAAAGTCGACAGCCTGATTAATATGGTCGGTGAGCTGGTCATTACTCAATCCATGCTCGGTCAGTTAGGCCAGGACTTTGACATGGGACGCCTGGCCCGTTTACAGGAAGGCTTATCACAGCTTGAGCAGAATACCCGTGAGCTGCAGGAAAGTGTGATGAAAATCCGCATGATGCCGATCAGCTTTGCTTTCAGCCGTTTTCCGCGGCTGGTACGCGATCTTGGCAGTCAGCTGGATAAAAAAGTTAACCTGGTGATGCTGGGAGAAAATACAGAGCTTGATAAAACTGTGATGGAAAAAATCGGAGATCCGCTGGTTCACCTGGTACGGAACTCTATGGATCACGGTCTGGAAACCACCGAAAAACGTCGTGCAGCAGGCAAATCAGAGCAGGGGACGATTACCTTAAATGCCTATCACCAGGGTGGCAATATCGTCATTGAAGTGAAAGACGATGGTGCAGGTCTGAACGAAGAACGAATTCTGGCCAAAGCGCGCAGTAATAAACTGGTCGCTGACAATGTTGAACTGAGCAAAGAAGAAATACATCAGCTGATATTTATGCCCGGCTTCTCGACCGCCGATGTGGTCAGCGATATTTCCGGACGTGGCGTTGGCATGGATGTGGTCCGCCGTAATATTAATGAGCTGAATGGCACGATTGAGGTGACATCAAGCCGTGGTGAAGGGTCAACTTTTACAATCCGGCTGCCTCTGACGCTGGCGATTCTCGACGGCCAGCTCGTCAAAGTGAAAGATGAAACCTATATTTTCCCTCTCGTGTCGATTGTGGAATCCATACAGTTGCAGAAACTGTCTCTCAATCATATCACCGGCAGTCAGTACGTCATGAAATTACGCGATGAGTACATTCCCATCGTACGCCTGGATGAACTGTTTGGTCTGCGCCGGCATGATGAAGAATTGGATAATCCTATGCTGGTCGTGGTGGAAGGTGATACGGAAAAGATTGGCATCGTGGTGGACGATCTGCTGGGCCAGCAACAGGTTGTTATCAAAAGCCTGGAACAGAACTATCAACGGGTTAACGGCATTTCGGGAGCGACTATTCTGGGCGATGGTACGGTTGCCCTGATTATTGATATTTCCAATATCGGCAAGAATATCGATTCCGTGAAAAAAATAACATCTTCGGATCAGGCAGCGTAGGGTGAATTCATGAATTCAGCAGAATCCGTCAGTGAGTCGGTCAACAGTCATGAACAACAGTATCTGACGTTTATGATGGCCGATGAAGAATACGGTGTGGATATTCTGGCCGTTCAGGAAATACGTGGTTGGGAAGAAGCTACCATGATTCCTAACGCACCTGAGTATATCCGTGGCGTGATTAATCTGCGCGGCACCATTGTTCCTATTATGGACCTGAGAATCCGCTTTGGTCTTAAGCAGGTGGAATACAGTCCGGTGACGGTGGTGATCATACTGAAAGTAGAAAACACCAACGGAGAACGGGTAATGGGTATTGTTGTTGATGCCGTATCCGATGTGTACACCATCTCAGATGAATCGACCCGCCGGCCACCGGAACTAACGGAAGATAAAAACTCAGGCTTTATCAAAGGCCTGGTCAATGTCAATGAAAAGATGGTCATTCTTCTTGATGTTAACGAGCTTCTCAGTATTCCGGGAAGCCTTAGAAATGTTGGCCACATAACAGAATAAATATCACTGCATTCGGCAGAGAGACTGCAGGAGAGGAGAAGGTAATGAGCATTTTTAACGGTTTTCTGGGTTCAGGCCGGAGTCAGCGCGAAAAAGAACTGGAATCGGTTATGACCGCACTCGATCTGAGCATGGCGCGTATCGAGTTTTCCATGGACGGTATTATTCTGGATGCCAATGAGAATTTCCTCAGTGTCATGGGGTATCGGCTGGATGAAGTTCAGGGCAAGCATCACCGTATGTTTGTGGATGCTGCTTATCGAGAAAGTGAAGAGTACAGCGATTTCTGGAATATCCTTAACCGTGGTAAGTTCCATCAGGCTGAGTATCAGCGTATTGGTAAAGGTGGCAAAGAAATCTGGATTCAGGCTTCTTATAATCCCATTCTGGATGAGCAGGGAAAACCTTATAAAGTCGTTAAGTTTGCCACAGATATAACTGATCGTGTTATGCGTGATCGTACTAACCAGGTCAATGCCGACGCCGCTGGTGCGCTTAAAGTATGTCAGGCCAATGTTATGTTGGCTGATAACGACATGAATATCGTCTATCTGAATGACAGTCTGAAAGAGATGCTGACTGACCGGGAAGCTTCCCTGAAGGAGGCGCTGCCATCGTTCAAGGTTAAAGATCTTATCGGTACTAACGTTGATACCTTTCATAAAAAACCAGAACATCAACGTAAGATGATTTCCTCTCTGACAGACCCATACAATACCATTCTGGATGTTGCCGGGCTGAAATTTTCATTGACTGCCACGCCCTGGGTTAATGCTTCAGGTGAGCGCATTGGTACTATTGTTGAGTGGGTTGATAAAACCGATGAAATGGCGCGCATCGCGGCTGAACGTGAAGAAGCCAATGCCAATGCCAGGGTTAAGCAGGCGCTGGACGTTGTAGAAACTAATGCCATGATCGCCGATAACGATTGCAATATTATTTATATGAACGAAGCCGTCACCAGTATGATGCGTGATGCTGAGTCTGACCTCAGAACTGATATTCCGGGTTTTGATGCTTCTTCTCTGTTGGGTAAGAATATTGATACATTCCATAAAAACCCGGCCCATCAGCGTTCAATGTTAAGTGCTTTGAGTACAACTTATAACACCGAAATTAATGTTGGTGGACGAACCTTTGCACTGACTGCGAACCCTATCTTTAATGACAGCAATGAGCGTATAGGGACTATTGTTGAATGGAAAGATCGTACACAGGAAGTATCGGCCGAACGGGAGATTGATCAGATCGTCGACGCTGCTGCTGCCGGTGACCTCTCCCGACGGATTGAAACAAAAGGTAAAGATGGATTTTTCCTTAAACTGGCCGACGGACTTAACCGCCTGTTAACTATCTCCGACAGTGTCGTCAGCGATACCATCCGGGTGTTCGATGCCCTGGCTCATGGTAATCTGACGCGCAAAATCGATGACGATTATCAGGGTGCGTTCGATAAGCTGAAGCAGGATGCCAACGCAACCGTTGATCGCCTGACAGAAATTATTACCAAAATACGCGAAGCTGCTTCCACGGTGTCCACCGGAGCCAGCGAAATAGCCCAGGGTAATGCTGATCTGAGTAAACGTACGGAATCACAGGCCTCCAGCCTGGAAGAAACGGCCTCCAGTATGGAGGAAATGACCAGTGCGGTGAAACAAACCAGTGAAAATTCAGTGCATGCCAATGAGCTTGCATCATCGGCCAAGCAAAAAGCGGAAACCGGTGGCGAAGTCGTGAGTAAAGCCGTGGTGGCCATGGATGAAATTAACGACGCCAGTAAGAAAATCGCTGACATTATTGGTGTGATTGATGAAATCGCCTTCCAGACCAATCTGCTCGCTCTGAATGCGGCGGTCGAAGCAGCCCGGGCGGGAGAGCAGGGGCGCGGTTTTGCCGTGGTGGCTGGTGAAGTCCGTAATCTGGCTCAGCGCTCGGCCGGAGCGGCGCGTGAGATTAAAGATCTGATCCGCGACAGTGTCGATAAAGTTGAGGCCGGTACCTCGCTGGTTAATGAATCCGGTAAAACACTGGGTGAAATTATTGACTCAGTCGATCGCGTATCGGCCATGATTCAGGAAATCAGTACAGCCGCCAGAGAGCAGTCGTCTGGTATTGAGCAGGTCAACAGCGCGGTGGCTCAAATGGATGAAATGACTCAGCAGAATGCCGCATTGGTGGAAGAAGCTTCCGCTGCCGGCGAAGCTATGGCTGAGCAGGCACAATCCATGATGCAGATGATGGAGTTCTTCAGTATCAATGAAGGACAGCGCGCTGCAGCACCGGTCGGTATGGCAAGTACCGCTGCTCCGGCGCCAGCCCCGGCGATGACCCATGGACAAAAGAACAGCGGCATCTCGGTCAGTTCTGACGACGATGATTGGGCAGAGTTCTGACAGGATCCTGCCTGACTTATGAGTTCTTTTGCCGAAAAGGAAGAACGTGAATTCCTGATGACGGATAAGGACTTCGACCAGATTTCTAAAATGGCCGGAGACCTGACAGGCATTGTGCTTGCCGAGCATAAGCGCAGTATGGTGTATTCCCGTATTGCTCGGCGGGTACGGGCGCTTGGTTTTTCGTCATTCCGGGAATATCTGACCTATCTGGATGCTAATCTGGATAAAGAGTCGACGGATTTTATTAATTCGCTGACGACGAACCTCACGTCTTTTTTCCGTGAATCACATCACTTCCGCTACCTCAAAGACGAACTACTACCGGCGCTGCGCTTTGCCCGCCGGGAGAGTAAGAAAATCCGTATCTGGTCAGCGGGCTCCTCCACCGGAATGGAAGCCTATTCCATTGCCATAACCATACGGGAAGCCGGCTTTCCATCCGACTGGGATATCAAAATACTGGCGACCGACCTTGATTCCAATGTATTGGACACCGGCCGCGCAGGTATTTATTCCATGAGCAATTCCGATGGACTGGAGCCGGCGGTTCTCAAAAAGTTTTTCCGGCAGAGTAAAGATGGCCGTTCAATTCAGGTAAAAGATGAGCTGAAAAACATGGTGCATTTCAAACGCCTGAATCTGCTCGAAGGATGGCCGATGAAAGGGCCGTTTGACATTGTTTTCTGTCGTAACGTGGTTATTTATTTTAATAAAGATACCCAGCGGGTTCTGTTCGAACGCATAGCTAATATTATGCCTGATGGTGCTCATCTGATGATAGGACACTCAGAAAACCTGTCAGGCATCAGCGGCCGTTTTGAATCCCTGGGTCAGACAATATACCGGAAGGTACGATGAGTATTCATGATGCACCACGGCCGGTTCAGCCACCGGTCAGCGCCGGCTTTGAACATGTTAACCGCTACTGGGATAACGTCCATAAAGTGTGGGCTGCCAAGATTTTGCCCGGCGAATTTTATGTTTCTACTCACGGTGAAATGATCGTCACGGTCCTGGGGTCCTGTATATCGGCCTGTGTGCGCGATCGTGTCCGGGGAATCGGCGGTATGAATCACTTTATGTTGCCGGAGCAGGGTGAACATTCATCCGATGTGTGGGGCAGTAACCCTACCACTCATGCCTCCCGCTACGGTAACTGGGCCATGGAATATCTGATTAATGAGATCCTGAAGCGCGGAGGCCGGCGCGAGAACCTGGAAGTGAAGCTCTTCGGCGGAGGCCAGATGATTGCCTCCATGACGGATATCGGTCAGCGCAATATTCTCTTTGCCTACAATTATCTCAGCAATGAAAAGCTGGAAATAGCAGCTTCCGATCTGGGCGATGAGTTTGCCCGTAAGGTTCTTTATTTCCCGGATACCGGATCTGCTAAGGTACGTCGTATCAAACAGCTGCAGAATGATACGATTATTCAGCGCGAAGTTGCATACCAGAAAGAAATGGCCAAACCCGCGGTATCTGATGCCGGCAGCATTGACCTGTTCTGAACTCTGGAGGTTAGCGACATGGAAAACAGGATTCGTCTGCTGATTGTCGACGACTCGATTCTGATCCGTAAAATGCTCAAAGAGGTATTTCAGTTTGCGGACGATATCGAGGTTGTGGGCATGGCGGCCGACCCATACATCGCCCGGGAAAAGATCAAACAGCTCAACCCGGACGTACTGACACTGGATGTTGAAATGCCCAAGATGAATGGTCTTCAGTTTTTGGGTAATCTGATGCGCCTGCGCCCCATGCCGGTGGTTATGGTCTCGACTCTGACCGAAGCCGGAGCGCCGGCAACACTGGATGCGCTGGAAATGGGAGCCGTCGATTATATCCCCAAACCAACGGCGCAGGATGAAGCCAGCTTCCGTAAGTTCGCCGACCGCCTGATTGAGAAAGTGCGTATGGCGGCGTCTGCCAGAGTGCAGCCAATCACGGGTAAAAAGACGCTCAACGTCAACCCTGTGCCTCAGCCCGACGTCGTATACTCCAGAATGATTGCGGTGGGTTCATCCACCGGCGGAACGGAGGCGATCCGTGAGTTGCTGAGCACAGTCCCTTCAACCTGTCCTGCGATCGTTATTACCCAACATATTCCGCCGGTATTCAGTGCATCACTGGCCACCCGGCTGGACCGTAACCTGGCCATGGAAGTCCGTGAGGCCTGTAACGGGCTGGAAGTCCGGCCCGGACGGGTGATTATTGCCCATGGTGATTTTCATCTGAAATTCCGCCGTGAAGGTCAGAAGCTGCTGTGCGTACTGGATGATTCTGAACGCATTAACCGCCATCGTCCGTCCGTTGAGGTCATGTTTGATTCGCTGGCGCAGGAGGTTGACAGTAAAAAGCTGGTGGCCGTGATGTTGACCGGTATGGGAACGGATGGTGCTCAGGCGATGAAACGTTTGCACGATGCGGGTGTCCCTGGATTAGCACAGGACGAGTCCAGTAGCGTAGTATGGGGAATGCCGAAAGCTGTGGTCGATCTCGGTGCCGCCGATCAGGTACTGCCACTCAGAAAAATGGCTGAAGCAATGCTGAAAGAAGCACGATAATCCGGTTGCAGAAATGACAATTCTGCACCATGTGCTAAAACTATAACAGTAACAGAAGTCAGGTCTGCCCCAGGCAGCTTTACTTACCGAAATCTATGGAGATCAATCGATGGGTGTACAAGCATCACTCGCAGGCGATGGACGGGAATTAACCATCAAAGTGGACGGGCGTTTTGATTTCAGTGCTCATCAGGATTTCCGTGATGCCTATGAAAATACAGCAGCGGATGTCAAAAGCTTTGTTGTTGATCTGGGTAAAACCTCATACCTGGACAGTTCTGCGCTGGGCATGCTGTTGCTGCTGCGGGACTTCGCCGGTGGTGATAATGCCAATGTTCAGATCGTGAACTGCAATCAGGACGTACGTAAAATTCTGACGATTTCCAATTTCGAACAGCTTTTCCAGATTCATTAAGATCTGAATGCCATGGACAGCATCAAAGTACTGATTGCGGATGATAATCAGATCGACAGGATGGTGCTGTCACGCATTGTCCGTAATCAGGGCTATCAGGTATTCGAAGCGGAAAACGGCTCACTGGCCGTTGCGGCATTTGAGCAGTATCAGCCCGATCTGGTTCTTATGGATGTAATGATGCCGGTGATGGACGGGCGTGAAGCAGCCCGTCATATCAAAGGCCTGGCGGGCGAAGACTTTGTTCCGGTTATTTTCCTTACCTCTCTGACCGATGCACAGAGTCTTGCCGATTGTCTGGCTTCCGGTGGCGATGATTTTCTCTCCAAACCTTATAACCACATTATTCTGCAGGCGAAAATTAACTCTTTTTATCGCATGCGGGAGATGAACCGCACACTGCAGAAACAGCGCGATACGATTGCCCAGAATAACGAACACCTGTTGCATGAGCAGCATGTAGCCAAAGCGGTTTTTGACAACGTTGCCCATGCCGGATGTCTTTCTTCACCGAATATACGCTATATGTTATCGCCTCTTGCGGTATTTAATGGTGATGTATTGCTCGCTGCACACAAGCCCGCCGGTGGTATGCATGTGTTATTGGGGGACTTTACCGGCCATGGTTTGCCGGCCGCCATCGGCGCTATGCCACTGGCTGAAATATTTTACGGCATGACGGCTAAAGGTTTCGGGCTTTCCGATATTCTGCGGGAAATGAACCTCAAACTGAAAAGTATTTTGCCGGTGGGCTTTTTCTGTTGTACCGCCGTTGTGGATCTGGATGTTGACCGTAAGTCGATGAGCGTATGGATGGGCGGTTTACCGGACTGTATTCTGTTACGCGCCGACAGCTGTGAAACACAGGTGTTGTCGTCAACCCACCTGCCACTGGGGGTGCTCAGTAATGAAAAATTTGACGACAAGCTGGAAGAGATTCAGGTAACCCCCGGTGACCGGCTTTTTCTCTGGTCTGACGGTATTCAGGAAGCCAGAAACCTGGGCGGTGAAATGTTCGGTGAAGAACGGTTACTGGATGTCTTCCGCCGCGCAGCGGCACCGCAGGATGTTTTTGAGGATATTCAGCATGCGCTGTCAGAATTTCTGCAGGGGCATGACAAGGATGATGATACAACCTTACTGGAGCTGACCATGGTAGAGCAGGAAGCTTACCGCGATGTGATCATGGAAGTGTCGTCGGGTCCGGTTTCCGGCCCGGTCGACTGGCAGATGACTTACGAGCTGGGGCCAGACAGCCTGAAGAACTTTAACCCTATGCCGCTGATGATGCATATCATGATGGAAGTGCCCGGTCTCAGGCAGATGGGCGGGCAATTATACACTGTGTTTGCGGAGCTTTTTTCCAATGCCTTTGAGCATGGTGTACTGCAGCTGAACTCAAAACTGAAGCATTCGGCGACCGGTTTTCTGGAGTATTACCAGCAACGTGAAAAACGACTGCGCGCGCTGGACGAAGGGTATGTGCGTATTTTTATGCAGCACCGTGGTGACGGACACAGTGGTGAGCTGACACTGCGTCTGGAAGACAGTGGCCCGGGGTTTGACTACTCTGCACTGGTCGGTAAGCGGGACAACAGTACCGGCAATAATCATTACTCAGGGAGAGGGATTCCCCTTATTAATTCAATATGTTCTTCATTACGATACCTTGGCGTAGGCAATCAGGTCGAAGCAGTGATACGATGGCCTCAATCTCAGGAAGGAGGAGGTTGACCTTGTCAGAGCTGTCAGAGCATTTCGACACCGAATCACTGGAAATGCTGCGCGAAGTGATGGAAGAAGAATTTGCAGAGTTAGTTCAGGTATACCTGAAAGATTCCGTGGCCCGTATGCCGATGCTTCAGAACGCCATTGAGCAGGGTCAGGCGCAGACGGTGCGCGAACTGGCACACAGTTTTAAAGGCGCCAGCAGTAATATCAGCGCCGCACCGCTTGCCAAGCTGTGTTATGAACTGGAAATAGCCGGCCGGGAAAATCAACTCGGTAATGCTGACAGGCTTTATCAATCCATACAGCAGGAATATCAGCAGGTTGAAGCGTTACTGCGGAGTATGATCTGACAGCGGGTATCCGTCTGATTTCTTATTTTTATCCCACCTTCAATATATTGGCCCACTGTTTGCGTTATCCGTAACAACCACGCCCTTCAGGGCACGGATATTATCCAGATCGGAGTGACGCATGAACGCAATGGGATCCAATACCTCCATTCTCAATTTGTTTATGTCGCTTGGCCAGGGGCTGGGAGACGATACAGGATCGCTGGGTCCCGAGGGGGAAGAAGGCGGTCTGTTTTCTTCCCTGCTGGCGGATTTTGGACTCTCAGAAGAGGACCTTTCATCTCTGCAGCAGGAAAACGGCGACATGAGTGCCACGCTGTCTGCGTTACAGGGATTGCCGCTGCAGGAGCAGGCCTTGCCGCTTTCGTACGCTTCCTTGCCGCTGTCAGCCGGGCAACTGCCGGAGCCCGGCACCGGTCTTACTGATTTCAGTGATCTGGCACCGGTGGACGACAGCAGCAGTCGTCTGCAATCCGTGTTGCAGCAGATTGCCCAGGGCAGGAATCCGATCCCGGTCCGTGATGTCGCGGCTGCCGGCGATGACAGTGATCACTCTGAGCCTGGTATAGAGGGCGCACCACTGACGGAGATCAGCGGCGCGGATTCCGGCGCTGATGAGTCTCTGCTGAGCGCATTACCGCTATCGGCACAGGTGACGGCCGGCAATGGTCAGACGCAGTCTGGCGGACAGGTTTCTCAGCCGCTGCAGGATCGCACCAGAACGCCGTTACAGGAACGCAGGCTGTCAATGACGGCTGACAGCGCAGATGGTCAGCAAACGGATAGCCCGACCGGGACGCTGACCACGGGTGAGGAAGAAGCGGATTCCGATATTTTTATACCGGTAACCGATAAATCAGCCAAAGAGAGCCAGGCTTCAGGATCGCCAGGTCTGAACGGGCAACTGCAGATGCAGCCTCAGACGCAACCTCAGCTTCAGCCTCAGGCGGCAACGAGTGCGGATACCAGTGCCTTTGCCCGGATGACGGAAGACGCCGCCAGCGTCACTGATGCTGTTGAAGAATTCACTGAAAGTGATGCTGACAATACGCTGGAAGAATTTCATAAAAACGAACGGTTGGCGGCCAGAGATAAACTGGATTTCGGCAGCGACAGCCAGAAGTGGGGGCCTGCGCTGGGCAGCCGTATCGTGACCATGGTAGCGGAAGGTGTTCAGGAAGCGCGTATTCAGCTGGATCCGCCGGAACTGGGCAGTATGGAACTCAAACTACAGGTGAATCAGGACCAGACCAATGTGCAGGTCCATGTCCAGAATAACCAGGTAAGAGACGTGCTTGAATCCAATGCTCACCGGCTGCGGGAAGCGCTGGCTCAGCAGGGCATGACCCTGAATGAATTCGATGTATCTTCCCAGTCCGGTTCGTCCGGTCAGCAATCCGGTGACGGTCAGGGGTCTTCATCCGGTAACGGCAGCGGCACACTGCTGGCCGACGAAGATGTGGGCGAAGAGACTGGTAACGGCCAGGCCCGTGTTTCTGTCAGTGATTCCCTGCTGGATACATTTGCCTGAATAAGGGCCGGCTGATGCAACCCATGTCCATGTTCTTTCCTTCCGTTACCCGGCGCAGTTCCAGGTAATAACCCGGCAATCCTTTGAATAGCGCCGTATTTCCGGCGCTGTCCTCAGAACCTTCTAAACTGTTACAGGTAAATACTGACAACGGCGGACGAGAAATGATCTTGTCCCGGGCCCCCGCCAATGGCGGGCGCATTGTCACGTGGTTCGTGTGTCATTGAACGTTATTGCTTCGCTGGAATTTTGACGGAAATCAGTGGCACGGCTATTGCTAAATTGACAGGTAAGCAGGAGAAGTCTGACATGGCTGCAGAACAGGATCTGAAACTGGATGGCGGTGGCGACGCCGGGGAAACACCATCCGGTGGTGGTAAAAAGAAACTGATCATTATCATTGTCGCGGTTTTATTACTGATCGGGGCGGCGGTAGGCGCAACACTCTTCTTTTTATCCGGTGATGACGAAAGCGAGGCCGGAGAGGAAGGTGGAGAAGCAGCTGAAGAAGTGGTTGAAGAACCGGATATTCCGGCTCAGTACATCATTCTCAAGCCAGAATTTGTGGTCAGTTTTCAGGTTGGCACACGGCAACGTTTTTTACAGGCCAATATTGAAGTCATGACCCGGAAACAAACCGTGGCTGATGCTCTCAGCCTGCATGAACCCATGATCCGCAGCAATATTATACGGATTCTTGGTGAGCAGAATTTTAAAGCCTTACGTACTCCGGAAGGGCGTATGGCACTACAGGATCAGCTGACGCAACACGTTAATCAGCTGATTAAACGTGAATCCGGTGTGGAAGGTGTTGAAGCCGTCCTCTTTACCGACTTTGTTATGCAATAGGGAAGGTCGTCGTGCAGGATTTATTGTCGCAGGATGAAATTGATGCGCTGTTGCATGGTGTAGATGACGGCGATATAGAACCGGAAGAGAATATTGACTCTACCGGGGTTAAATCCTACGACCTGACCAGTAACGACCGGATCGTGCGCGGCAGAATGCCGACGCTGGAAATGATCAACGAGCGTTTCGCCCGTTATACGCGCATCAGCATGTTTAACTTTTTACGCCGCAGTGCGGATGTGGCTTCCGGCGGTGTGCAGATAATGAAGTTTGGTGAGTACGTTCATACTCTGTACGTACCGACCAGTCTGAATCTGGTGAAAATGCGTCCGCTGCGCGGAACGGCATTATTTATTATGGATGCCAAACTGGTGTTCAAACTGGTGGATAACTTTTTTGGTGGTGACGGTCGTCACGCCAAAATTGAAGGGCGGGAATTTACACCCACCGAAGTCCGGGTGGTACAGCTGGTACTCAGTCAGGTGTTCAGCGATATGATTGAAGCCTGGGCACCAGTGGTCAAACTGGATTTCGAATATGTCGGGTCAGAAGTGAACCCGGCGATGGCAAATATTGTATCGCCCAGTGAAGTGGTGGTTGTCAGTACATTTCACATTGAGCTGGATGGTGGTGGTGGTGATCTCCATCTGACGTTCCCGTATTCCATGATTGAGCCCATCCGTGAAGTACTGGATGCGGGTGTACAGAGTGATGTCGATGATGTTGATGAACGCTGGATGCAATCTCTGCGTGAGGACATTCTGGAAGCCAGGGTGCCTGTACATGGCACTTTGGTAGACCGGCAGATCACCCTGCGGGAAGTTGCTGAGCTGCAGGCCGGCGATATTATTCCGGTGGATATGCCGGAAGAATTTATTCTGCAGGCAAACGGGGTGCCTATATTCCGTGGAAAAATGGGCATTTCCAATGAAAACATGGCGGTCAAAATTATTGATCAGCTGCATAAACGGCGTCGCTGAAAAAACACAGAAAGGAACAGATTATGAGTGATGAAGAAGATGATCTGACACCGGAAAACGCGGACGATAACCCGGCATCGGGTGATATCGATGCTGATGCACTGGCGGATTCTGTAGCATCCGAAGTGGGTGAAGCCAGCGAAGACGAAGAAGCGCTGGCTGATGAATGGGCTGCCGCCATGGAAGAGTCCGGTGACGCGGAAGGCGATGATGACACCTCAGCGGAAGATGATGTGCAGCAGGTTTCGCTGGACGAAGTTCAGGATGAAGGCACGCAGCTGCCGACTTCCGGTGACGGCCCGGAGCTGGATGTTATTCTCGATATTCCGGTGCGGATTTCCATGGAAGTCGGCTCCACACAGATTCCTATCCGCAACCTGCTGCAGCTCAATCAGGGCTCAGTTGTTGAACTTGATCGTCTTGCCGGTGAGCCTCTGGACGTCATGGTGAATGGCACCCTGATCGCCCACGGTGAAGTGGTGATGGTAAACGATAAATTTGGTATCCGGCTGACGGATGTGGTGAGCCAGAGTGAACGTATTCAGCGTCTGCGTTAAACGAAGTGTTATCGCTTTTATTACCCTGTTCTGCGCCTGGGCGCAGGCAGAAGAAAAAGCTATTCCGGCAGCACCGGACCCAATGGCTTCGGCCGGCAAGGTGCTGATATTTCTGGTACTGATCATTCTTCTGATTATCGCACTGGCCTGGGCATTGAGTCGTTTAAAAGGGCAGGGATTTGTTCAGTCGAACGGCAATATCCGGGTACTGGAATCCCAGACGCTGGGTATGAAAGAAAAAATTGCTGTGATTCAGGTGGGTCACAAGCAAATGGTGGTAGGCATTACGCCACAGCAGATTACGCATCTTGCAGACCTTGATGAACCGCTGGAGCAATCGCCCCAGACGGGTAATGTCAGTTTTTCGGAACTTCTGAAGAAAGCAATCAGGCAATGAATATACTGCGTTTATTACTTCTGGTGGTTATTCCGCTGTTGCCTGTGCTCGCCCAGGCGGCGGATAACGATCCGTCGTATTTAGGTATTCCGGCGGTCACTTATAAGGAAACCGACAGCGGCGGCGAATACAGTATCAGTATTCAGATACTGGCTATTATGACCCTGCTGGGGGTCCTGCCATCTCTGTTGATCATGATGACATCCTTTACCCGGATTATTGTGGTGATGGCTATTCTGCGTCAGGCCATCGGGCTCCAGCAGACACCGTCCAATCAAATCCTGCTGGGGTTATCTCTGTTTCTGACACTGTTTATTATGATGCCGGTTTTCCGTGTGATTAATGCCGATGCGGTTCAGCCATACCTGGAAGAAACCATCACACCACTGGAAGCAGCAGAAAGGGCGGTGAAACCTCTGCACGAATTTATGCTCGCACAAACCCGGGAGAACGACCTGCAGCTGTTTATGCGCATCAGTGGCCGGCAGGATATTGACAGCCCTGAAGACACTCCCATTCATATTCTGATTCCGGCTTTTATTACCAGTGAGCTGAAAACCGCATTTCAGATCGGTTTTCTGATATTTATCCCTTTTCTGATTATTGATCTGGTGGTCGCCAGTATTCTGATGGCCATGGGGATGATGATGCTGTCGCCGATTATTATATCGCTGCCATTTAAAATCATGCTGTTCGTTCTGATCGATGGCTGGGCTTTAATTATGGGTACCCTGGCGAACAGCTTCGGCACCGTATAGGAGGATATTATGACGCCTTACGAAATCGGGGATTTATTCACCCACGCCATGTACCTGGTGCTGATGATTGTGGTCGTTATCATTGTTCCGAGTCTGATTATTGGTCTGGTCGTCAGTACCTTTCAGGCGGCCACGCAAATTAATGAACAGACGCTGAGCTTCCTGCCCCGGCTGGTGGTGACTCTGCTGGCCATTATTATGCTGGGGCCATGGGCGGTCACGGCGGTCATCGACTACACCAAAGAGCTGTACATGAATATTCCCTTTATTATCGGTTGATCTGAAGGTCATCCATGCTGGAAATTGATGCACTGGAAGTCAGCCACTGGATATCACGTTATCTGTATCCGTTCGCGCGTATTTCCGGCATGTTAATGGTTATGCCATTGATTGGCTCGCAAATGGTGCCTATGCAGATACGCCTGCTGCTGGCCGTCGCCATTACCCTGGTGATTGTGCCGGTTTTGCCACCACTTCCCCATGTTGATGCGCTGTCTCTGGGGTCTCTGATTATTATTCTGCAGCAGTTACTGATCGGTATCGCCATTGGTTTTGTGGTCGAAATAGTCACTCAGGTTTTTGTTATTGCCGGACAGCTGATCGCGATGCAGACTGGCCTGGGGATCGCCACCACCGTCGATCCTTCTCAGGGCGCCTCGGTTGTTGTTATCAGCCAATGGCTGTTGTTTCTGATCAGCCTTATTTTTCTGTCTTTGAATGGCCATCTGGTGCTGATTGAAATTCTGGCAGACAGTTTCCGTACACTACCTGTGGGGTTTACCGGTCTGAGTGCGGAAACCTTCGGACTGATCGTCAGCTGGAGTGGCTGGATGTTTGCGGCCGCGGTAGTGATATCCATCCCGGCCATGACGGCACTGCTGATTGTTAACCTGGCATTCGGTGTGATGACACGGGCAGCGCCACAGCTGAATATTTTTGCACTGGGTTTTCCCGTCACTATGATCGTGGGCTTATTTATTCTCTGGCTTACCATGAGTGATATGGCACAGAGTTTTCAAGGCTATATGGAAATCTTATTTGAATTCATCAAGAAATTGACGGAGATTTCCTGATGGCAGAAGAAACCGGCCAGGAAAAAACCGAAGAACCCACGCCCCGAAAACTTGAAAAAGCCAGGGAAGAGGGGCAGATACCGCGTTCCAAAGAACTCAACACCACCATGGTGCTGGTTCTCGGAGCGGTGGGGCTGTTGTTCTTTGGCCCCTGGATGGCAGAGCGCATGAATAATGTCGCTTTGTTCGCTTTTTCGCTTGAGCGCAGCGCGGCCTACGATACCAGTGTTATGGCCAATCACCTGAGTGCTTCGGCCTATGAGGCTACGCTGGCGTTAGCGCCATGGCTGGTTATTGTGTTACTGGCCGCATTATTTGGCCCGATGGGGTTGGGCGGCTGGATGTTTTCGTCCAAAGCCCTGGCGCCTAAGCTGAACCGGCTTAATCCTCTGAGTGGATTAAAACGTATGTTCTCTGCCAATTCTCTGGTGGAGCTGTTTAAATCCTGGGGCAAGGTTCTGGTCGTCGGACTGATGGCCTGGCTAGTGCTGGGATTCTACTTTAATGACACTATGATGCTGCTGCGAAAAGATGTTGAACCCGCCATTGAAGGTTCGGTTCACATTATTATCTGGAGCGTTATTTTATTGTGTTTATCCACGGCCTTAATTGCCATTGTGGATGTCCCCTGGCAGATCTACAGCCACACCAAAAAACTGCGCATGACCATGCAGGAAATCAAGGACGAATATAAAGAAAGCGAAGGGCGGCCGGAAGTCAAAAGTAAAATCCGCCAACTGCAGCGCGAAGTGGCCCAGCGCCGTATGATGGCAGATGTACCCAGCGCCGATGTGGTAATTACCAACCCGACTCACTATTCCGTGGCATTGCGTTATGAAGCCGGTGAGATGCGGGCTCCTTCCATGGTGGCTAAAGGAGCCGATCAGGCGGCCTTAAAAATCCGTGAAATTGCCAAAGAGAATAATGTGCCACAGATGCAGGCGCCACCCCTGGCGCGGGCACTCTATACCCACTGTAAGGTCGGCGAAGAAATTCCCGAAGGGCTGTACGTCGCGGTGGCACAGGTGCTGGCTTATATGTATCAGATGGATATGTATGTGAAAGGGCGCGGACCTAAACCGGAACGTAAACCGGATATGCCGATTCCACAGGATCTGCGTGTCGATCCTGATCCTCAGGACTGAGCCCGTATTTGCCGCAATGATTAGCCCGGATAATGTTTTTTTGTTACCGGAATGTAAACCGGAAAGGTTCTTGCAAAGTCAGTGCTATTGATGGATTTCTGGCGGAATTAACCTATGGCGACAGCCACAAAAGATCAGATTCTGGGGTCACTGCGCAGCGGTGCCGGGATGTTGGCGCAGGGCAATCTGAGTATTCCTGTGATGCTGCTGGTATTGCTGGGCATGATGACCCTGCCATTACCGCCTTTTCTGCTGGATACTTTTTTTACTTTTAATATTGCCCTTTCCATCGTCGTATTACTGGTCAGTGTTTACGCCAAACGCCCGCTCGACTTTGCTATTTTTCCCACCATTCTGCTGGTCGCCACGCTGTTGCGTCTGGCGCTTAACGTGGCCTCGACCCGGGTCGTTCTGATGTATGGTCACGAAGGCGGGGATGCCGCCGGCCGGGTGATTGAAGCCTTCGGTGAAGTACTGATCGGCGGCAACTACGCAGTGGGTCTGGTGGTGTTTATGATTCTGATGATCATCAACTTTGTGGTGGTCACCAAAGGGGCGGGACGGGTTTCTGAGGTATCAGCACGTTTTACGCTGGATGCCATGCCGGGTAAACAGATGGCCATTGATGCTGACCTGAACGCCGGCCTGATCGATGCGGATCAGGCCAAGCAACGGCGCTCTGATATTGCTGCCGAAGCCGATTTTTATGGCGCGATGGACGGTGCCAGTAAATTCGTAAAAGGCGATGCCGTCGCCGGTATTCTGATTCTGATTATCAACGTCGTGGGCGGTTTCGCAATTGGTATGGCTCAGCATGGCCTGACCTTCGGTGACGCTGTGTCCGCTTACACGCTGCTGGCCATCGGTGACGGTCTGGTCGCTCAGATTCCTTCATTATTACTGTCAACCGCGACCGCTATTATGGTGACCCGTAACGGTAACGACGAAGACATGGGCCAACAGGTGTTCGGTCAGATGTTTTCCTCTTCCCGGGCATTGGCTGTATCGGCCGGACTGATGGCATTGATGGGGTCCGTGCCGGGTATGCCGCATACTGTTTTTCTTGGCGCGGCGCTGGTTGCCGGTGTTGTTGCTTACTACATTCGCTGGAATAAAGAAGGCGGTAAGGTCGGTGATAAAATTGCCCGTAAATTGGGAGTGGCCTCGAAAACACCGGAAAGCCTGCCGGCTCCGGCCGGTGGTAATGCGTTAGCGGCACCGAAAGAAAAAGCCGAAGCAGCCATCAAACAGATGGAAGTCAAAGAACTGGGTTGGGACGATGTGGAACCGGTTGACCGCGTTGGTCTGGAAGTCGGTTACCGCCTTATTCCTCTGGTGGATAAAAATCAGGGGGGGCAGCTGCTCAACCGCATAAAAGGCGTGCGCCGCAAGCTCTCCCAGGAGCTGGGCTTTCTGATGCCCTCCGTGCATATACGTGACAATCTCGACCTGTTGCCTAACCAATACCGCATTACCCTGATGGGCGTTACGCTGGCGGAAGCCGAGATTTTCCCGGAACGGGAAATGGCCATTAACCCGGGCCAGGTATTCGGCAAAATAGACGGGCAGCCAACCCGGGACCCGGCATTTGGTCTGGACGCTTTCTGGATCGACAGCGATAAAAAAGACCGCGCCCAGACTCTGGGGTATACCGTGGTGGATGCCAGTACGGTGGTGGCAACCCACCTGAATCAGAAACTGCAGCGTCATGCCCATGAATTGCTGGGCCATGAAGATGTTCAGAAACTGGTGGATATGCTGGCTAAATCGTCGCCGAAACTGGCCGAAGAACTGGTGCCCAATACCATCAACGTGAGCCAGCTGCTGGGTGTCCTGCAAAACCTCTTACGTGAACATGTGCCCATCCGGGATATGCGTTCAATTGCCGAGTCTTTGGCGAATTTCAGTGGCCAGAGTCAAGATATCGCCGCCATGACCACGGTGGCCCGCCTGTCGTTGAGCCGCATGATCGTCCAGAACATCTTTGGTAACGAGGATCAGCTGGTAGTCATGACGCTGGATCCGTCACTGGAACAGTTGTTGCTTAAGTCACTACAACAGAGTGCCCAGCAGGGAATACAGAATGGCCTGGTACTGGAACCGGCGATGGCTGAAACACTGCAGCGCTCACTGAGCGAAGCCGTGGAAGCTCAGGAAGCCGCCGGGCGTCCGGCGGTATTGCTGGTTACCACCCAACTGCGGCCTGCGATGGCACAGTTTGTCCGCAACAGTATGGATCAGCTGCATGTACTGGCTTATCAGGAAATTCCGGACAACAAAAGTATTACGATTGTCGCCAGTATTGGCGGTAAGTAAGCCATGATGAGAGATGGATATGAAAGTTAAACGCTTTACCGCTGCCAATATGCAAATTGCTCTGCGCATGGTTTCCCAGGAGCTGGGAGCGGATGCCGTGATTCTGTCCAGCAAAAAAGTAAATGATGGTATCGAAGTCGTGGCGGCACTGGATTACCACTCCGAACAGGATGCCGGGAGCCCGGAGATTGAACGCCAGCTGCGGTTGCAGTCTGAGCTTGAAGAAGCGAAACAGGCCTCCCGTGAAGCGGTGAATGAACACCCGCAGCGCCAGCGCCGTACCGAATTTGCCAGCCGCTCGGATGTCAGCAGCCGGGAAGGGCTGGAAGCAGTACTGAATGGTTTAAAAAATGATTCCTTCAGCACGCCGCCGGCGGCTGAAAAACCAGCGTCAACGCCTGCCGCTGCAGACCCCCCCCGGCGGCGTGAAACCGACCGCGATGAAAGTTGGTACAGCAACGCGCTGGCACAGATGAGCGGGGAACTGAAAGAACTCAAAGACTGGCTGGTGAGCCATCAGGGCAGCGCCTGGGACAGCAGCCGGCCGATGACCTGGCAACAGTCGCAGCTCTGGCAGCGTTGTCAGGATGTGGGGCTGGAGCCAGCCTGGGCTGACCGTATTGCCAGCCGTCTTGATACTGATATGTCACTGGATGATGCCTGGGAGCAGGCGCTGAAACTGGTGGCCAGCGATATACCGGTAGCCCCTGCCGGGTTACTGGAGCGGGGCGGCGTTTTCGCACTGGTTGGCCCTACCGGGGCCGGAAAAACCACCACCATAGGTAAACTGGCGGCGCAGTTCGTTATCCGTCACGGTAAAGAGTCCGTGGCGTTTGTCACCCTGGACAGCTACCGGGTGGCGGCTCACGACCAGCTGAAAACTTTTTCCCGGCTGTTAGGCGTGGACCTGCATATTGTTCCGCCAGGACAGGCGGTCAGCAAAGTGATGGCCAAACTGAAAGATAAAAAGCTGGTTCTGGTCGATACAGCCGGACTTGCCAGTCAGGATCCACATTTCAGCGTGCAATTGTCTATGCTTAAGGAAGCCGGGCCGCGCCTGAAAAAACTTCTGGTCCTGCCACTGACCAGTCAGGGCCGCTGCCTGCAGGAAAATTTTGAACATTACAAAGCTGTTGGGTTAACCGGCTGCGTTTATACCAAACTGGATGAATGCTTCAGTCTTGGACCTGCGCTCAGCATTTCAGCGCTGACGCATCTGCCTGTCGCACTGGTGACAGACGGTCCACATATTCCCGACGATGTGCATTACCCGGATGCCGCTAAGCTGGTGAAACTTGCCGAACAGATGGCACGCATGGCAAAAACCCGCTGGCAGGCCGCTGAAGCGATGAATATCGCCAATCAGCAATCCGGCATTCAACATGGAGCATGAGAAATTTATGGCAAGGCGTCCTGTACAGGTGATTGCAGTTACCGGTGGCAAAGGCGGTGTTGGTAAGAGTAATGTCTCAGTTAATCTGGCCATTGCGTTGTCAGAGATGGGGCGCAGGGTCGTGGTGCTGGACGCCGACCTTGGGCTGGCCAACATTGATATTCTGTTAGGTATCAGTGCCAACAAAACCATCGAAAATGTGCTCAGAGGCGAATGTGACCTGAGAGAAATTATGGTCAAAGGGCCGGGTGGCATCCGTATTGTTCCGGCATCATCCGGCACACAGAAATTATCCCAGCTGAATTCCATGGAACACGCCGGACTGATTCAGGCGTTCAGTGACCTGGGCGACGATATTGATGTCCTGATCGTGGATACCGCCGCCGGTATTTCCGATACCGTATTGAGTTTTGTGCGTGCATCTCAGGAAGTCATCATGGTGGTCACTGATGAGCCTACCTCCATCACCGATGCGTACGCACAGATTAAACTGCTTAACCGCGATTACGGTATGTTCCGCTTCCGGATTGTTGCCAACATGGTGCGTACGCCGCAGGAAGGCAATGCGCTGTTTGCCAAGCTGACAAAAGTCACCGACCGTTTTCTTGAAGTGGCATTGCAATACGTGGGAGCAATTCCGCAGGATGATGCGGTCAAGCGTGCTGTGCAGCGTCAGAAAGCGGTGGTAGAAGCCTACCCGAGAGCGAAGGCTTCCACGGCATTCCGTGCGCTGGCCAAAAAAGTCGATGCCTGGCCGTTGCCATCAACGCCCCGTGGCCATCTTGAGTTTTTCGTGGACCGGCTTGTTCAGGAAGTCGGGGCATGAGTCTGTGTAAGCGTTAAAACAGGCCCCCAATGTCTGCAGGAAGTTCACTTGTGTATTCAGACGTACAGAATCAGGATTTTGACGAGTTAGTGCGGCAGCACGCGACTCTGGTAAAGCGCATTGCCCATCATATGCTGGGGCGCCTGCCGGACAGTGTGCAGCTTGACGACCTGATCCAGGCCGGCATGATCGGCCTGCTGGAGGCGTCACGTAAGTACGATGGTGGAAAAGGGGCCAGCTTTGAAACCTATGCCGGTATCCGTATCCGCGGTGCCATGCTGGATGAAATCCGCCGTGGTGACTGGGCGCCGAGATCGGTGCACCGCAATTCCCGCCGCATCAGTGATGCCATCAAGCAGATTGAAAGCGAAAAAGGCCGGGATGCCGAAGATGGCGAAGTGGCCGAGTTTCTGGGGATATCCCAGGATGAGTATCATGCGATACTGAAAGACAGCGCCGGCTGTCGCCTGTTCAGCTTTGAAGAAGTGCTGGAAAAGAGTGATGCCGGTTTTGATGTCTTTGAAGATGATTCCCCCAACCCGCTGGATGGCATCGAGCGGGACTCCTTCCGCAAACAGCTGGCTGAAGCCATTCAGACACTGCCCGAACGCGAACAGCTGGTGCTGGCTCTGTACTATGACGAAGAGCTTAATCTGAAAGAGATCGGCGCGGTACTGGGTGTCAGCGAATCCCGCGTCAGTCAGCTGCACAGTCAGGCGGCCCACCGCCTGCGCGCCCGACTGGGCGGCTGGGTCGCCTGACAGCCGCCGCCATGCAGGCCATGCCCTGTGCCTTAAAAATACCATCCTGCCGGGTTTGTTTCTGGATAAAGCGATAACTGCGTCTACACTAAATCTTAGGAACGACTTGGAATATAGAAAGTCGATTACTGGAGGTCGTTTTGGACAAAAACATGAAAATTCTCGTTGTCGATGATTTCTCAACAATGAGACGTATCGTTAAAAACCTGCTGCGTGACCTGGGCTTCACCAATACTCAGGAAGCGGATGACGGGCTGACAGCATTACCGATGTTACAGAACGGGGATTTCGACTTCCTGGTAACAGACTGGAACATGCCTGGCATGACCGGTCTGGATCTGCTGAAGAAAGTCCGTGAAGACGACAGGCTGAAAACCCTGCCGGTACTGATGGTGACCGCTGAAGCCAAGCGTGATCAGATCGTAGCGGCGGCTCAGGCCGGTGTTAACGGTTACGTAGTAAAGCCATTTACCGCGGCGGTGCTGAAAGAAAAGATCGACAAGATCTTTGAACGCGTCGAAGGATAACAGGAAGGCGACCTGATGGCCGGGACCAATAAAGATAGTGAGGCCGATATCGCCAGCGTTGGTACTGAAATCCGTGATCTTGCAGAAAGCATGCTCAGGGAAGTAGAGCGCGGTGACTTCGGTAAAGCCGTTGCCCTGGTAAATGATCTTAACCAGGTACGGGACCGCACGCTGTATGACGAGATCGGCAGGTTGACCCGAGCACTGCACGAGTCGATTAAAAACCTGAAGGTTGACTCGGTGGGTGCTGCTTCAGAAATTGACAGCACGACCGATAAACTCGAATACGTTCTGGAGATGACGGATAAATCGGCTAACCGGACAATGGATCTGGCTGATGCCGGGATGCCATTGGCTAATGATATTAATGAGCGTGCCAATCGTTTATCGGTTGAGTGGAAACGGTTTCTGAATAAAGAACTGAAACCGGATGAATTCCGTGCACTGAGCAAAGATATTAATCAGTTTCTGACGGACAGTGCCGAACAGTCGCAGACATTAAAAAGCCAGTTATCCGATATTGTACTGGCACAGGATTTTCAGGATCTGACCGGGCAGGTGATACATAAAGTCGCTGCGCTCGTCAAAGATGTAGAAGGCCGGCTGGTACATCTTGTCGCCATGGCCGGAAAAGTTGATTCAATAACAGGAATTACTCACGCTTACCCCGAGGTTGAGCCTGAGGAGCCAGGAGATGGCGAAAAAACCGTTGCTGCGGAAGGACCGCAGATTGATAAGTCCAATAAAGACGTAGTTGCCAGCCAGGATGATGTTGATGACTTACTGTCCAGTCTTGGTTTTTAAAGGAGCTAACGGATGAGTTTCGATGCTGATGAAGAGATACTCCAGGATTTTCTGGTTGAGGCCGGCGAAATTCTTGAGTCACTCTCTGAACAATTAGTCGATCTTGAACAGCGTCCCGAAGATAAAGATCTGCTGAATGCCATTTTCCGCGGTTTTCATACCGTCAAAGGTGGTGCAGGCTTTTTGCAGCTTAACCCGCTGGTGAATTGCTGTCATGCGGCTGAAAACGTGTTCGATACTCTGCGTAATGGCAACCGGACGGTAAACTCCGATCTCATGGATGTGGTTCTGCAGGCACTGGACAGCGTAAATGAAATGTTCGAAAACGTCCGCTCAGGTGTGGAACCGGAGGAAGCGGAACCCGAACTGCTTGAACGTCTGCATCAGCTAGCACTGCCGGAATCCGAAGACGCGCCGGCGGCGGCAGAGCCGCCCGTTGCGGAACCTCCCGTGGCGGAAGAACCGGCGGCCACCTCCGCCGCAGAAACTCCGGCTGACGAACCCCCTGCAGCGGCGGGCCAGGCCCCGGCGGCTGACAACGGGGACATCACTGATGACGAATTCGAACAGCTTCTGGATGCACTGGACGATGAACAACCGTCTGCGGCGGCTCAGGCCCCGGCAGCAGACGATGGCGGAGACGACCTGTTTGATATCGGTGGTGATACCGCTGAGGCCAGTGACGATGAAATTACTGAAGATGAATTTGAAGCCTTACTGGATCAGATTCATGGCAAAGGAAAACATACCGGCAACGCGCCTGCGGAAGACAGTGAACCGGCCGCTGCTGCACCCGCAGAACCGGCACCGGCAGAACCTTCTGATCCGGCTGCGTCCGGCGATGACCTGATTACCGACTCTGAATTTGAGGAGTTACTCGACCGGCTGCACGGCAAAGGAAAACACTCTGCCGGCGGAGCCGCCGACAATGGTGACAGCGCTGACACACCGGCGCCTGCGACGCCTGAGAAAACAGCGGCAGAGGCTCCTCCACCGCCGCCAGCGAAACCGGCAGCAGCAGCTGCAGCCCAACCGGCGAAGCCTGCAGAGGCAGCCAAACCAGCCGCTAAAGCAGCGGCCAAACCGCCGGCTGAGAAAGAAACTCATCAGGCAGAAGCGACGGTCCGGGTGGATACCAAACGCCTTGATGACATCATGAATATGGTGGGTGAGCTGGTGCTGGTACGTAACCGCCTGGTGCGCCTGGGATTACAGAGCAATGACGAGTCGATGTCGAAAGCGGTTGCTAACCTGGATGTTGTGACCGGTGATCTGCAGGCTTCGGTGATGAAAACCCGGATGCAGCCGATCAAAAAAGTATTTGGCCGCTTCCCGCGGGTGGTCCGTGACCTTGCCCGCCAGCTGAAGAAAGAAATTAATCTGGAACTGCGCGGTGAAGAAACCGACCTGGATAAGAACCTGGTCGAGGCGCTTGCCGATCCACTGGTTCACCTGGTGCGTAACTCGGTAGACCATGGGGTCGAAATGCCGGATATCAGGGAAAAAGCCGGTAAGGCCCGGGTCGGTACGGTGGTGCTGTCAGCCGAGCAGGAAGGGGATCATATCCTGTTAAAAATTCAGGATGACGGCGCAGGTATGGACCCGAATAAATTACGTGCCAAAGCGGTTGAAAAAGGCGTGATGGATCAGGACGCCGCTGATCGTCTGACAGATAACGAATGTTTTAATCTGATTTTTGCACCGGGTTTTTCCACCAAAGAACAGATTTCCGATGTCTCTGGCCGGGGCGTGGGGATGGATGTTGTAAAAACGAAAATCACCCAATTAAATGGCACGGTTAATATTGATTCCAAACCGGGAACCGGTACCAATATCAGTATTAAAGTGCCGCTGACACTGGCCATTATGCCGACCTTAATGGTGATGCTGAAAGATCAGGCGTTTGCTTTCCCACTGGTCAGTGTTAACGAGATTTTCCATCTGGATCTTACCAAGACAAATATCGTCGATGGTCAGGAAGTGGTTGTGGTGCGGGAAAAACCCATTCCATTGTTTCATATGAAGCGCTGGCTGGTGGCCGGGGAAGAAAATGCCCAGGCTGATGAAAGTGCTCATGTGGTGGTGGTGTCGGTAGGCACCAAACGCGTCGGCTTTGTGGTGGATCAGTTAGTTGGTCAGGAAGAAGTGGTGATTAAACCATTAGGAAAAATGCTGCATGGTACCGCCGGAATGGCCGGGGCAACCATCACAGGTGATGGCCGCATCGCATTGATTCTTGATATTCCGAGTATGCTGGGCCGTTATGCGGCGAAGCAATCACATGCTGCCTGATGCATAAACAGGGTCAGCTGACAGGACCATTGATGCCGGCCAGGATAATTGGCCGGATCTTATAAGCGAGCAGAATGAATGACTATCCGTGTACTGGTTGTTGATGATTCAGGATTTTTTCGCCGGCGGGTCAGCGACATTATAAATGCCGACACCCGGATGGAAGTGGCGGGCGTTGCTTCAAACGGCGCGGAAGCGATTGAGCTGAATGAATCGCTCAAGCCTGATGTCATTACCATGGACTATGAAATGCCGGTCATGGATGGCATCACGGCGGTACGCAATATTATGCAGCGCCGTCCGGTTCCGGTATTGATGTTTTCCTCGCTGACGTTTGAAGGTGCACGGGTTACGCTCGATGCACTGGATGCCGGAGCACTGGATTTTCTGCCGAAAAACTTCGATCAGATTGCCAAAGACGCGGCACAGATTAAACGGGCACTGACCGACAAAATCGCCGCGGTTGCCAGAAATCAGCAAAAGCAGACGGTTACACAAAAAAGTAAACCTGTGGTTAAAGGTCGCCTGAAAGGCACCGAGCTGGTGATGATAGGTACTTCTACCGGCGGACCGGCCGCGCTGCAGACACTGTTCAAAGGTATTCCCGGCTCCTTCCGGACCCCCATTATTATTGTCCAGCATATGCCAGGCTCTTTTACCAAAGCTTTTGCCGAACGATTAAATTCGCTCAGTCCGCTGGTTGTTAAAGAAGCCGCCGATGGTGATCATATTAAACCCGGGCATGTGTATGTGGCCCCGGGTGGTATGCAGCTGATGGTGGATAAACGCGGCGGCGGTACTATCCATATCCGCGAAAGCGATGAACGGGTGAATTACCGTCCCAGTGTGGATATTGCCTTTGCCTCTGCAGCCAAACACTATCCCGGAAAAACGCTGGGCATCGTGTTGACCGGGATGGGATCGGACGGGCGCGAAGGTGCCCGGTTATTGAAAGAAACGGGTGCCGGTATCTGGGCTCAGGATGAAGACAGTTGCGTTATTTTTGGCATGCCACTGGCCGTCATCAAAGATGGTATCAGCGACGAAGTTTTATCCCTGAAAGATGTCGCTCCCCGTCTTGTTGAAGAAGTGAACTGACGCTTTTCTGTTCTTTTCCTGTCCTGACAGCGGCATTTTATTGCCGCTGTTTTTCCTGTTTGCCGCTATCACCTGAATAATACACACCATTCTGTCCGGTTAAGGGCAGGTATTGGCGTTGTGGTTTGGCCAGGCTGTCTGGTCAAAGGTAAAGCTGTTTTAAACTAATCGGAAAAATGGACGATACACTCTAAAGGTCGGTCATTTTTTCTGACTGAATTCAAACCTGACACGAATTTTGCGTATGGTTGGTTCAGTGCCGGTGAATTGGCTGTAATAAACATTATCAGGGTGGCAGACGTGCGGATTTGGTCCATTGCAAATCAGAAAGGCGGTGTTGGAAAAACCACCAGTGTGGTGACACTGGGCGGCTTATTGGCGGCTCAGGGGAAACGTGTGCTGCTGGTTGACCTTGATCCTCATGGTTCGCTGACCAGCTATTTTAAGCAGGACCCGGACAGCCTTGAGCGCAGTCTCTATCATCTTTTTTTCGAACAGCGCTACAAAGACCGGGATTTTGTCCGTTCGGTGTTAAAGCCAACATCGCTGGATAACGTATCACTGCTGCCGGCAACGACATCACTGGCAACACTGGAACGCCAGGTCAGTGGTCAGGATGGTATGGGCCTGGTGCTGGCCCGCTCGCTGGCAAAACTGTGGGATGAATATGATTACGCCCTGCTGGATACGCCACCCATACTGGGCGTCTTGCTGGTTAATGCGCTGGCGGCCTGTCAGCAACTGGTCATTCCGACCCAGACGGAACACCTGGCGCTGAAAGGACTGGAGCGTATGGTCCATACGCTCAGAATGGTGATGCGCTCTCAGAATCGCCAGCTGCCTTATACCATTGTTCCCACTTTGTTTGACCGCCGTACAACGGCTTCCCTGACCACGCTGAAAGAAATGCGCCGGCAATACCCGGATTCCCTGTGGCAGGAAGCGATTCCGGTGGATACTCGCTTGCGGGATGCCAGCCACGAAGGCATTTTCCCCCATCAGATGGATGACGATGGCCGCGGTGTCCGCGCCTACCGGCATCTGCTGACTTCGCTCGATGTACCGGAGCGTCAGCGTGCCTGAGCAGCGTAAAACGGAGCAGCAGGACGATCCGGTTACGGATTACCTCAGCCACCTGCTGTCCGCTCAGGGGGAAGTCGAAGGGCAATCGGTTAACTGGGATGATCTGCTCAGTGATGCGGTGCGCCGTGGAAAGCTCGAAGATGCGATCAATGCATCCACATTGCGCCCTGGTTTTGCTCCGGTGAAACTGATGACATTAGGTGCCGGAAACCGTGCCGAACACCGTACTCAGCTGTTCCATATCCTTCATCATGCCGGAGCCCTGCCACAGAGCAGGTTACGTCGTCATATGCTGGCGTCTGCAATCCCTTTTATCGGTGAGGCCATTCTTAATGAGTGAACGTAAGCCGGAAACAGGCGATGACAATCAGGTTGATGTTGTCCTGCAGGATTATCTTAACGATCTGCTGGTCGCGGCGACCGCGCAGCCTGCGTCTGCCGACAGCCCCCCGACAGTGACTGAACTGAAAACCCGCCCGGAAACGTCGCCGAAAGACGCACGTCCGGTGACTTATGCCGAGGAACCACCACCTTTATCTACGCTGCCCCGGACACTGACCGTGCCGGATGTGGAAACGCCACAGGAAGACATTGCGACAGAGGTTAAAACCGAGACCCCGGCCGAGACTGTTACCGCATTCCAGACGGAAACCGTGGTTGATGAGCCGGCGCTGACTGTCAAAGAACAGACAGAAACTGAAACGCCGCCATTGGCAGTGCAGCCAGCGCCATTAAACTGGCGCTCGGTACAGGGGATTGAGTGTCTGATCTTTAAAGTTGCCGGTCTTAAACTGGCCATTCCGCTGCCCTTGTTAGGGGGCGTACATAACGTTGCCGATAAAGTGACCCCCTTATTTGGCCAGGCCGCCTGGTCGCTGGGAGTATGGCAGGGGGAAGATGGCAAAATGACTATTATTGACAGTGCCAAACTGATTATGCCGGAGCGCAATGTCAGTCTGGCTGACGACGGTTACAGCTTTTTTATTCAGCTCGACCGCTCCCCCTGGGCGCTGGCGTGCCAGGAAATCTGCGATACCGTGACACTGGTCTATGATTCCATTAAGTGGCGCGGAGAAACCAGTAAACGTCCCTGGCTGGCGGGAACGGTGATCTCAGAAATGTGCGCACTGGTGGATGTTAACGGGCTGATGACGCTGCTGGAGCAGAATGTTCGTCGCTGATCTCAGCAGATGGTATGAAAATTTAGCCAAAATTTAACTGGTACACTTTGTGCTCTGATCTATATTAAAGAAAGGTTCGTCATGTTTTTTGACACGTCGGCCTCTTTTTCGCTGTTAAGCCGGAAAGAGGTTGCGTTTAAGCACGACACGGTCAGGCTGCGGCCTTTCTTTGCGAGGATGTATTATGTCAGCGATTGCCGGAAATAAAGCGGCGGAAGATCCGGTCCTTCAGTGGGTTACCTTCCGTCTTGAAAATGAGTCTTACGGAATCAACGTGATGCAGGTTCAGGAAGTCCTGCGTTACAGCGAAATTGCCCCGGTACCGGGTGCGCCACCGTATGTACTCGGTATTATTAACCTGCGCGGCAACGTGGTAACGGTGATCGATACCCGTCTGCGTTTCGGGTTGCCAACCGCTGACACCACCGACCAGACCCGTATCGTGATTATCGAAGCGGAAAATCAGGTCGTCGGGATCCTCGTGGATGCGGTGGCTGAAGTGGTTTATCTGCGGCAGTCGGAAATTGAAACCACTCCCAACGTCGGTAACGAAGAAAGCGCCAAATTTATTCAGGGTGTTTGTCACAAAAATGATGAGCTTCTGATTCTGGTGGATCTGGAAAAACTGATGACGGATGAGGAGTGGACAGAAATTCAGGGTCTCTGATTATGATCTCTCTGTCTCTAATGCACTGGTTGTTGATTGGTAATATGGCGTTGATGTTTGTGGTTGGTCTGATGATGTTCGGCCTCAGACGTCAGCAGAACCGGGAATCCAGACGTCTTGACGGGGCAGTGAATCATCTGCAGAAGTCGTATCAGGCGATGAGTAAAAGTACGATTGGCATGGGCCGTAAGATTCGCCAGCTGGATGGCCGTATACAGAGTGCCGAACGCAAAGTGGTGTTACCGACCACAGACGAAGCTACCTACCAACAGGCGTCCCGCCTGGTCGGACTCGGCGCCAGTGCCAGTGATCTGGTGGACAACTGCGGTATGGCCCGTGGTGAAGCTGAATTACTGGTCTCTCTGAAACGTCAGCCCGCACACTGAAACTGCTTCGGGCTGATTGAGTACCCGCCTGATAAGACATAAGCATGCATCAGTGGCTTATGTCTTATTCACAGGGTAACGCTGTTTTCGCTATACCTTTTATAACAAAACAATCCTCCCTCCAACACAGACCACTCCTATACTCAGATTAAGACTCTTGTCGGGAGAAATGTATGTCACAGTTAATAAAAGGCCTGGCCGCTATGCTGATGGCTGTGGTGTGTTCGGTGCCCGCTCATGCCGGTGATGGCGGAACGGTCAGCGCACACGAGCGTCTGGCAACCAATCTGATACGTAACGCGACCTTTATGGAAGTCACGCCGGAGTTTACCGACCTCTACATCATTGAGACTCAGGACAAAGGGCGTGAAATCGTGATTTATTGCAACTCAGCCTACTGCTATAAACACCGCGGGCAAGCTGTGGTGGTGTGAGTGCTGTGAACCGGAGTCACTCCGGTTCACAGCGCCGGTTATGCCCCGGCAACAAATAAAGCAATCACGGTCACCATGCCTGCCATCCATACCACAGAGCGCAGGGTTGCCATATTGGCCAGATACGTTATGCCATAGATCACCCGGATAACGATAAATGCCATGGCCAGCATATCAATTCTGCTCTGATCCCCACCGCTCAGATGAGCAATAATCACAGCCGCAGCAAACGCCGGAAACGCTTCAAAGCTGTTCAGTTGTACCCAGTGAGCACGTTTCTGCAAACCCTGCTGTTTTTCCAGGTATTCCCGCGGCGAGTAATTGTTGTAGCGACCGCCGGACTTTGCCAGCAGAGTGAAAACATAAGGCAGCACAGCAGCAGCCAACACGCACCAGTAGCCAATGGTCATAGTTTTATTCCTTAATTTTTATTTGAGAAGAGTTTTTACACCCTACAGGAATTTAGCAAAAGGTGCAGGCACGCCGTCAAGCGCCTTTCGCCGGATGCCATTGGCTCTGCCGGCATGCGGGTATATTTTATGCGGTCCGCTATCGCTGACGCTGTGGCAGGGCGGCACATAGGGTACACTCGGTGTCTCTGTTGATAATAAGAAAACCCGCCGGCGTGCGGAACTGCCCGTTATGAATGAAAAAACCGTATCTGTTTTATGGATTAAAGCTCTGCTGCAGGCCGCTGAGCAGCAGGGCGCTGATCATGGTGAATTACTGAGTGCTGCCGGCCTGACGGACGATATTCTGGGCACGCCGTACGCCCGGGTCAGCCTGGATGCGACGCTGAAGATCTGGCGGGTCGCGGAAAGAGAATGCGCAGGGCGTGATTTTGGTCTGTTAATGGGAGAACAGGTCAAGCCAACCCATTTTCAGTTATTTGCATTGATTCTGATGCACTCCACGTCGCTGGCGGCAGCGTTTGAGAAATCCATCCGCTATACCCGGGTCCTCAGTGACGGTGGCCGCTACTTTCTGCAGCAGGAAGAACGGGAAGTCTGTATCTGTTATGAACCTCAGCAGGCGGATTTCAGCCGTCATCAGGTGGATGCCGTTCTGGTGCTACTGCGTAATTTCGCCAGCTGGCTGGCATGCAAGCCAGTCCCTCTGGAGCGGGTTGAATTCTGCCATGCAGCACCGGCTGATATCTCAGACTATAAACGCATTTTTGATGCCCCACTGGTGTTTTCCGCATCGCGCAATGCGCTGGTGTTCGCCCCTGAGGTTCTGCAGGAGCCCCTGGCGCTGGGGGATGAAAAACTGGCGGCCATGCATGAAGAGATGCTGGAACGCCAGCTGGCCGCGTTACAGCAGCCTGATACGGCTGGTCTGGTACGTCACTTTCTGGTCAACAGCGATGACCTGAACGTTGACCGGGACACGGCAGCACAGCGCTTACATATGAGCAGTCGTACGCTGCAGCGGAAGTTGCAGGAGTCAGCAACCAGTTTTCAGCAATTACTGGATGAAGAGCGTCAGCGCCGCGCCCGCTCTCTGCTGGCGACAACCGAGCTGACCATCACCCGCATCAGCGAAGAGCTGGGCTTTTCAGAGAGCAGTGCGTTTACCCGCGCATTCCGGCGCTGGGAAGGCGTGACGCCGCTGGAATACCGGCAGGATGCGACATCCGGGTAAAGGCACAGCGCCGGGTATTCAGAAACGCCAGCTGAGGCCAGCGCTGATACCATAATCCACGCTGGTAAAGGCGTCTTTTTTAATGGCGTCAGTGTCGTCGCCGTCCGGCAACATAAAGTAGCGCCATTTCATGCCGGCCAGTGCCTGCAGTAGCAGATGTTGCCCGGCACGGTAGCGTCCCTGAATTCCGAGATAACCTTCCAGCAGCAGATAATCCAGCTGCTCACCGGCATCGTCGAGTTGCGCAGTATTGCCGTCATTGCCGATATCGCCCTGACCAATCGCCAGACTCAGACGGGGATGAATACCATAAGCGGAAGGGTAGTGACCAATCCCCAGCGTGCGGCTTGTGAGCAGGGCATTGGCGAGCACTTCCTGTTGATTGATGGTGACGTTAACCGGTTGGTACTGGCGGCGGTAATTCAGCCATACAGCGGACACCGGAGTCTCCAGCGCCTGCAGATCAAATGTCAGCCGGTAATTATGTTCATGGCTGTCGAGTAACAGGCTGGTGCCCGTATTTAAGACAGCGCCCTGCCAGCGCAGCAGATCATTCAGCTGATGGCGTTGCTGGCGATAGTCTGAGGTGATATCCAGCAGCATATAAACCTTGCTGAGACGCAGCAGGGGAACCGACACCTGCCAGGCTTCATAACGGATGTAACCTTCACTGCGGGAGTATTCGGTGGGCAGAGCGCGTTCATACGCAAGCGACGGATAAGCCGGCAGCAACCAGCGGCGCTGAGGTGTCAGGCGGCTGTTCCAGCGACAGCCGGCAGTGGGGGTCTGATCACCGTTATCCTGTAAAGAATCAATGCCGGCCATGGCCAGCCAGCGCCAGCCGCCCTGACAACTCAGGGTGCCGGCGTGGCTCAGCAGGGGAATAAGACAGAGACATAAACAACAGACAATTTTCATGCGGACTGTATCGGCTGTCCGCGGCAGAAGTTTAAGATTCTCTGTTTATAAACACCGGCTGGCCGGGTAACAGGCAGGGCTTACATTGACTGCAGAATGGCCAGTGCATCGTCATGGTGAGATTTGGTTTTCACCTTTTCCATGATATGACGCAGCACGCCGTCTTCATCAATGATAAAGGTCACACGGTGAATACCGACGTATTCCTTACCCATAAACTTCTTCAGCGCCCAGACACCGTAAGCTTCGGCGATACTGTGATCTTCGTCGGACAGAAGGTCGAAGTTGAGTTCCTGTTTGTCGATAAATTTCTGCAGGCGGGCCGGGGCATCAGGGCTGATGCCCAGCACGACGGCATTGAGTTTATCGAATTCTTTACGGGTATCCCGGATGCCGCAGGCCTGCGTGGTGCAGCCCGGGGTCATGGCTTTGGGGTAAAAATACAGGACGACTTTTTTACCTTTCAGGCTGTCCAGGGTCACGGTTTCAGAATTCTGGTTCAGTGCACTGAAGGCTGGTGCCGGTTTATCGATGGCGGGAAAATTCAGACTCATGGTGTTGCCTCTCCGTATCGGGCCGGGCCCGGATGAACAAAGAGGATAAAGGTACCGGACCAGCCTGATAAATCAAGCCGGCCGGGTGCCACTGTGCTCAGCAGTTGATGCTGCGCTCAGTCAGGTATTTGCTCAGGGTTTCTTTCGCTTTATTGCCCGCAGGACTGTTACGGAAGACGAATTCGTGGGTTTTGTTCTCCAGTACCAGCAGTACGTCGGCGCAGAAGTCACCCTCATGCTCTTCGCGTACCTCTTTCATGCGCGCTTCAACCAGTGATTCCAGGTTGATGTAAAAGTTACCGGGAATCTCTTCCAGGTGTTCACGTGCGTTCATTCGTACCATGGCTACATTGGGTGTGATGCAGATAAAGGCCATCTTTCAGGTCTCCCTTTCTCAGTTATTGTCTTTTATGGAAACAATCTTAGGTTACCTGTGAGATTTTGAAATTGATATATGGCAGTAATAAGACGGGCAGGAAAATTGGCCGGGTTTAAAGCTTGATCTTCAGGTCGCTTTTAGGAATGCAGCAGCAGGGCAGGATTTCATCGTCATCCAGGTACGCCATCGGCTCGTCGTGATAGTGCACACTGCCTTCCAGCAGTTGGGTACGGCAACTGCCACAATAGCCTTCACGGCACTGATAGTGAACATCAATGTCCTGGGCTTCCAGGGATTCCAGCAGGGTGTGTGCGTTGCGGAAAACGGCCTGACGACCGTCGTCCAGTTGCACGGCATAGGCCGGACGCGGCATGCCCTCAAATTCGATCTGAGGCGATGCGTCCGGCTCTTCCGGGTTGTGTTCGGGCAGGAAAAACTCAGTCTGAACCTGACTGTCACCGGCACTGTCCGGAACCACAGGCTGCAGCTCAAAGGGCTGTGCCTCCGTGTCTCCGGTCAGTTCGAATTCGTCGTCGGTTCCGGCTGAGTCATTATCCCGTTGTTTCAAAGCGGCGGACATCAGAGGTCAAAGTCACCCAGGTCTGCGGTATCGACTTCACTGTCGATGGCACCCACCAGGTAGGAACTGATTTCAGCTTCCTGTGGGGCGACCTGAACGTTATCACTGTTCAGCCAGGCGTTAATCCACGGCAGCGGATTGTTCTTGATGGTCGGGAATATCTGCTCAAAACCCAGGGCGGTAATGCGCTGGTTGGCGATGTACTCGACGTACTGACACAGGATGTCCTTATTCAGACCAATCATAGAACCATCTTTAAACAGGTATTCGGCCCAGTCTTTTTCCTGTTGTGCCGCTTCTGCAAAGATCTTGACGACGTCGTCACGACATTCGCTGGCGATCTGCGCAAACTCGGGATCATCTTTGCCTTTCGCCATAATCTGCAGCATGTGCTGTGTGCCGGTCAGGTGGAGCGCTTCATCGCGGGCAATCAGTTTGATGATTTTTGCGTTACCTTCCATCTTGGCGCGCTCAGCAAAGGCAAAAGAGCAGGCAAAGCTGACGTAAAAGCGGATGGCTTCCAGTACGTTGACGGACACCATGGTCAGGTACAGGCGTCGTTTCAGCTCATGCATGCTGACTTCAATGGTTTCCCCATTAATGCTGTGAGTGCCTTCACCCAGCTGCTGATAATAGTTGCTGAGCTGAATGAAGTCGTCATAGTACTTGGTGACGGATATCGCCCGGCGGACGATGTATTCGTTCTTGGTAATGTCGTCAAAAATCTCAGCCGGATTCGGCACGATATTGCGCACAATATGGGTGTAAGAACGGCTGTGAATCGTCTCACTGAACGACCAGGTTTCAATCCAGGTTTCCAGCTCCGGCAGCGAGACGACCGGCAGCAGGGCGATATTCGGTGAACGCCCCTGGACGGAATCCAGCAAGGTCTGATATTTCAGATTGCTGATGAATATGTGTTTCTCGTGTTCCGGCAGATCAATGTAATCTTTGCGGTCGTTGGTCAGGTCGACTTCTTCCGGACGCCAGAAGAACGACAGTTGCTTTTCAATCAGACTTTCAAAAATTTTGTGTTTCTGAATATCGTAACGGGCTACGTTGACGTTCTCGCCGAAGAACATCGGCTGTTTAAAAGTATCAAATTCGTTACGGTTAAAAGTGGTGTAAGCCATACAGGTTTTGTCTCAGCGCAGCGCCCGCCGTAGGCGCTGCAGGGGTTATAAAACGCTTAAATTTTACAGGCGCCGCCGGCACAGTCGTCGTCTTCTTTCTGTACATCCTTCTGCGGGTCTTCCATGCCATCCCGGGTGTTGTGATAGTACAGGGTTTTAACACCGTTCTTATAAGCTGTCAGCAGATCCTTCAGCAGCTGCTGCATCGGTACCTTACCGTCGAAACGGGAAGGGTCATAGTTGGTATTGGCTGAGATCGCCTGGTCGACGAATTTCTGCATAATGCCCACCAGTTGCAGATAGCCGTTGTTATTCGGAATCTGCCACAGTAACTCATAGTTTGACTTCAGAGTTTCGTAATCCGGCACCACCTGTTTGAGGATGCCATCTTTACTCTGTTTAACACTGATATATCCCCGTGGTGGTTCAATACCATTGGTGGCATTGGAGATCTGCGACGAAGTCTCCGACGGCATCAGGGCCGACAGTGTGGAGTTACGCAGGCCGTGGGCGACGATATCTTTACGCAGCGTATCCCAGTCCTGGAGCAGGGGCTCATCGCAGAACTTATCGACTTCGTGTTTATAGGTATCTGTAGGCATCAGGCCTTCTGAATACGTGGTATCTGAGAAAGCTTCACAGGCACCCTGTTCTTTGGCCAGCTGGTTAGAGGCTTTCAGCAGATAATACTGCATGGCTTCAAAGGTGCGGTGGGTCAGGCCGTTGGCACTGCCATCAGAATATTTCACACCATTTTTGGCCAGATAATAGGCGTAGTTGATTACCCCCACACCCAGTGTACGGCGCTTCAGGCTGGCGCGTTCTGCTGCCGGCACCGGGTAGTCCTGATAGGTGAGCAGGCTGTCGAGGGCCCGTACGATGAGTTCGGACAATTCTTCAAAATCATCGAGTTCGTTAATTTTGCCCAGGTTGAAGGCTGCCAGTGTGCACAGGGCGATTTCGCCTTCATCGTCGTTGACGTCATTCAGTGGCTTGGTCGGCAGAGCGATCTCAAGACACAGGTTGGACTGACGCACCGGCGCCTTGTGCGGGTTGAACGGACTGTGCGTATTACAGTGGTCGACGTTCTGCACATAAATACGGCCGGTGCTGGCGCGTTCCTGCATCATCATGGAAAACAGGTCGACTGCCTTCAGTGTCTTCTTGCGGATGCCTTCCTGCTGTTCGTATTTAACGTACAGCTCTTCAAATTTATCCTGGTCAGCGAAGAAAGCGTCGTACAGGCCCGGAACATCGGATGGCGAGAACAGGGTGATATTGCCGTTCTTGATCAGACGCGTGTACATCAGGCGGTTGATCTGTACGCCGTAGTCGAGGTGGCGCACACGGTTTTCTTCAACCCCGCGGTTGTTCTTCAGTACCAGCAGGTTTTCTACTTCGTAGTGCCAGATCGGGTAAAACAGTGTGGCAGCACCGCCACGGACACCGCCCTGAGAGCAGGATTTAACCGCCGTCTGGAAGTGCTTATAAAACGGAATACAGCCGGTGTGGAAGGCTTCACCACCGCGGATCGGGCTGCCCAGAGCACGGATGCGGCCGCCATTGATACCAATCCCGGCGCGCTGTGATACGTATTTAACAATCGCGCTGGACGTCGCGTTGATGGAATCCAGGCTGTCGCCGGCTTCGATCAGAACACAGGAGCTGAACTGACGGGTCGGCGTGCGCACACCGGCCATGATCGGCGTCGGCAGTGACAGCTTGAAAGTCGAGACGGCATCGTAGAAACGGCGGATAAAATCCAGCCGGCGCTCTTTATCATATTCTGCGAACAGACAGGCGGCGATCAGCACATACAGGAACTGAGCGCTTTCAAACACTTCACCGCTGACGCGGTTCTGCACCAGATATTTGCCTTCCAGCTGTTTTACCGCGGCATAACTGAAGTTGAGATCGCGGCTGTGGTCGATGAAGGCGTCCATGGCGGCAAATTCTTCCGCACTGTAATCGCTCAGCAGGTGCGGGTCATAACGCTCTGCCTCCACCAGTTTTTTGACATGGTCCAGCAACGCAGGCGGCTCAAAGCGGCCATAGGCTTTTTTGCGCAGGTGGAAGATGTTCAGGCGGGCTGCCAGGTATTGATAATCGGGGGCATCTTCCGAAATCAGATCGGCGGCTGCCTTGATCAGGGTCTCGTGGATTTCAGACGTCTGAATGCCATCAAAAAACTGCAGATGGGCTTTTAATTCGACTTCTGAGACTGACACATTATTGAGCCCTTCTGCGGCCCAGGTAACAACTTTATGAATCTTATCCAGATTAAGGGATTCCTGGGTCCCGTCACGTTTGGTGACCTTTAGCTCACTCATGATCTCTGTGCCTGTATTCAAGGGAAACTTACTCCATCTGTCCCTGATATTTTGATGGGGTCCGTAAAATGCTTGACGACGGCCCTGCTTTAGATGTAGGAGCCGGTCTAAGTAACTGAGTTACCGACATATTTTAAAGCTGATCCACAAGATAATGCGGTGGCAGTATGAATTCAACCCCAAGATATTGTGGGTTATTGATCTGGGGTGTGGATAACCTGTGCGTAGCTGGTGGACAGGGTGTGACTGGATTTTCTAAGTTGTTCAAAGCATTGAAACTTACCAAAAAAAGACTGAATTAGTTACTATGCAACAAAGCGTAACAGCGTCTAAAGTTAATGACAGACGTTTGCGGAAATCCTCCGCGACCCACCTGGTGAAGGAATGGTAAGACCCCATGGTAAATCATGAAAACGGTCATAATCCGGAAGAGAACTGGCGCATCCTGATCGTGGAAGATGACGAACGATTAGCAACGCTTACCAAAGACTATCTGGAAAGTAACGGACTCAAGGTTTCGGTTGAAGGTGATGGCAGCCGGGCAATCGAAAGAATCAAAACAGAACAGCCGGATCTGGTGGTGCTGGATCTGATGCTTCCCGGCGAAGACGGTCTGGCGGTATGCCGGATTGTGCGGCCGTACTACAAAGGCCCCATTCTCATGCTGACAGCCCGTACCGAAGACCTTGATCAGGTTCTGGGTCTGGAAATGGGCGCCGATGATTATGTTGCCAA
The DNA here is from genome assembly GCA_002314145.1 of Thalassolituus sp. UBA1087. GTDB lineage: Bacteria > Pseudomonadota > Gammaproteobacteria > Pseudomonadales > Oceanobacteraceae > Venatoribacter. The sequence goes on from DCCG01000009.1 coordinate 138,058, forward strand.
GCCTGTGCGGCCACGGGTATTGCTGGCCCGCATCCGTGCTTTATTGCGCCGGGTGAAAGATGCTCCGGAAGAACAGGAACTGGAAACCAGCTCAGAAAACCGTCTTACCTTCGGCAACCTGGTGGTCGACAGCGCCATGCGGGAGGCCTGGCTGGATGGCCAGAGTATTGATCTGACCAGCGCCGAATTTGATCTGTTGTGGCTATTAAGCAGCAGCGCCGGCCGGGTTCTGACACGGGAAGAAATATTCCATCAGCTGCGCGGTATTGAGTACGATGGACAGGACCGTTCCATCGACGTGCGGGTATCCCGTATCCGGCCGAAAGTGGGGGATGATCCGATGAACCCCAAACGTATCAAAACCGTACGCAGTAAGGGATACCTGTTCGTTAAGGAAATCTGAACGGGAGAACGCCTATCTTTATCCGGGTCTATTCCGGGCTGGTCGCTGCTTTACTGATGGTCACTGTCATCAGCATAGCGGCGCTGCAGCTCGTTAACGTGGTCAGGACTGCCCAGTTTAATGAAAACATGGTAGGCGGCAGTCTGTTTCTGCTTGCCCAGCGCCTGCGCCAGGACCCGGCGGCCATTGATGAACTGTCTGCCCGCTTTGATGCCGATATCCGCATTATTCCCCTTTCCGAAGGCCCTGACGACGAATATCAGCGTGACCGGCTGGCCCGTGGTCAGGTGCTGATCGACAGTGCCAATGAAGGCCGCACAGCCCGTTTACTGCAGACTCTGAACCCGGATCAACTGCTGGAAGTACAGCTTGATACCGTGACTGAAATTCAGGCTCAGGCAACGGCGTATCTGTTGCTGGAAGACTGGCAACGCTCCGGCACTGAGATTCATGACTTTATTCAGACCATGCAGCCACATTTCGGCTTCCCGTTGTCTGTGGTGCCGATGGACCAACTGACGCTGTCGGAAGGTGACTACGCCCGTATCCAGTATGGGGATGTGCTGGCCCGCATCTCCATCGAAGGCCGCCAGGCTGAGGCACTGGCCAAGCTGCCGGGACGTCCCCAGGCCCTGCGGCTGGGACCGATAGAAGCCTTTAATCCTTATTCCTGGCAGGCCATCGCGGTGATTACCCTGATCGTTTTTATGATGCTGGGGCTTGGCGTCTACTGGGTGGTGAATTCGTTTCAGCTGCGGCTCAGCAAACTTGAACAGGCCACCAGTCGTCTGGCGCAGGGGCATCTGAATGCCCGGGTCGCCATTCACGGAACCGATCCGGTGAGCCGTCTGGGGCTGGCGTTCAATAAAATGGCTGAGCATATTCAGCGCCTGATTTCGATACAGCGGGAGATGGTGCGGGCAGTGTCTCATGAACTGCGTACTCCGGTGGCACGCATCCGTTTTGGTGTGCAGATTATCGAAGATGTGGCTGACGACCCTTTTGTGACCAAACAGCTGAATGGTATGGATTCAGATATTCAGGAACTGGATGAGCTGATTGATGAAATCCTGACCTATGCCCGGCTGGAGGAAGGCGGCCCGCTGCTGGATTTCCAGGATGCGAATGTGGCCGATCTGGCGGTTCAGGTGGTGGAAGAGGCCAGACCACCGCAGCAGGTCAGCGTGCGTTATGTCGGGATGGATCCGGCGGACGCGAGTCATGCGGAAATCGAACCACGCTATATTCACCGTGCTATTCAGAACCTGGTGGGTAATGCCGGGCGTTATGCCCGCTCGGCGGTGCAGGTCAATTGTGTTATCGGGCCGGATACCTGCCGGGTGGATGTGGAAGATGACGGCCCGGGCATACCGGAAAATGAATGGAGCCGCGTATTTACACCGTTTGCCCGCCTGGATGACAGCCGTACCCGCAGTTCCGGCGGTTACGGGCTGGGCTTATCCATTGTCCGGCGCATCGCCTACTGGCACGGTGGCCGTGCCCTGGTGGGGCGCAGTGAGGCGCTCGGTGGGGCACGATTCAGTCTGATATGGCCACGCCGCCATCAGGATTGATCCGCCGGATGCCACATTGCTGAACCGGGCGCGGCTAGCTACAAAAGGTTACAGAATGATACTCAGCCGCAACAGACCTCTGATCCGGGCAAAGGCATGATAATGATTGCGTGTCCTTTGGAGACGTGGTGAGAATGTAGCGAATTATTCGCTTATTTTGAGGGCTCTTTTACGGGCCCTTTTTTTATGCCTGTTTCCCCACCATTACTGCGCGGCGGGTTCGATTCCCGGCAGATTCTTAAAACAGTTCTCCACCGCCTGAGCGATAAAATCCTGAATATAAGGCGTTTCGGCCTGGCCTTTTCTGACCGCCGCGTACAGGGTCGGCCGTACGCCGTTATTGCCCAGCGAACAGGCGCTGACCAGTTCGCTGTCGAGGTAGGGCTGCAACGCCCAGTTAGGTAAACAGGCGACACCGCGTCCACTGGCAACCAGCTGCACCATCATCAGTGTCAGTTCGGTTTCACGGGTGTTTTTAGGCTCGACGCCGGCCTGGGTCAGAAAATATTCAAAGATATCCAGACGTTTGCGGTCCACCGGGTAGTGGATCAGCGTTTCGCTGCTCAGGTCGCTGGGCATCACTGTGGTTTTGCGGGTCAGCGGATGTTGATTGGCCACCGCCAGTAAAGATTCATAGCGGAACAGCGGGCAGTAGACGACGTCCTCGCTGCTGTCGGTGGCATCCGATGTGACCACCAGATCGACATCGCCGCGGATCAGTGCCGGGATAGGTTCAAAGTTGAAGCTGGTGCTGAGGTCGATTTCTACTTCCGGCCAGTGATCACGGAAGCTGTTGATGGCGGGCATCAGCCAGTCGAAACAACTGTGACACTCCAGCACCAGATGCAGACGACCGGCCTGTTCACCGGCCATTTTCTGCAGATTACGTTCGCATTGCTGCATACGTGGCAGCACCTCGTCCGCCAGTTGCAGCAGTTCAAGTCCCGCGCGGGTGAAACGCAGAGGTTTGGTCTTGCGCAGAAACAGGGAATAACCCAGCCGCTCTTCCAGATCTTTCAACTGATGTGACAGCGCTGACTGCGTCAGGTGCATACGCCGGGCCGCTTCCACCAGGGTGCCGCCATCACGCAGGGCCGTCAGAGTACGCAGGTGTTTGATATCAAGCATAGTCACTCATATGAATTCATTTCACGCTGGTAATGCTTTGCATGTTAACTTTTCATAAATCCTGTTGGAAGCGCAGGGCGATGTTATTCTGCTTCTGCAACAGCCCGGTCCGGTGTGTTTTTTCACAGGTGACCGGATCTGTGGGCTTCTGACGCCTGTTGCTTCCTCGTTTTGGATGGCATGAGTCCATTATAGTGAAGGCTTGTTGTTTTGCCGCTGCTGATGCTTTTGTTCAATAGCTTGAGAAGTCTGACTCAGGCAGTAATATGCCTGATAAAAAGGAGAATACGATGTCTGATTACATATTGAGCTTTGATCAGGGAACGACCAGCAGCCGTGCCATTATTTTCTCTGCCCGGGGTGAAATCTGTGCCATCGGACAACATGAGTTTCCACAGATATTCCCGCATTCCGGCTGGGTTGAGCATAATCCGGATGATATCTGGGAGAGTACTCTGCAGGCCGCGCGGGATGCGATTGAACAGGCCGGCATTGATGTTGCGGACATCCGGGTAGCAGGCATCACCAATCAACGTGAAACCACTCTGATCTGGGACCGCCATACGGGGGAGCCCGTGTACAATGCCATTGTCTGGCAGGATCGCCGCACCGCCGCTTATTGTCAGCAGCTCGAAGATGAGCATGAGAATATTGAGCAGCTGATTACAGACCATACCGGACTGTTGCTTGACCCCTATTTTTCAGCCACCAAGATCGTCTGGTTACTCGACAACGTGGATGGCGTGCGCGCCCGTGCAGAGCGCGGGGAACTGATGTTCGGTACTGTCGATACTTACCTGCTGTGGCGTCTGACCGGAGGCGAAGTGTATGCCACGGATGCTACCAATGCGTCGCGCACCATGCTGTTTAATATTCACCGCCAATGCTGGGATGACGAGTTACTTGCCTTGCTGGGGATTCCACCCGGAATGCTGCCGGAAGTGAAAAACAGCGCCGATGATTTCGGCGCCATCCGCGCCGATCTGTTTGGCCGCCGTATTCCCATTGGTGGCGTTGCCGGCGATCAGCAGGCTGCCCTCATCGGTCAGGCCTGCTTTACGCCCGGCATGGCAAAAAGTACCTATGGCACCGGGTGTTTTATGGTGATGAATACCGGTGATGAAGCCGTGCGTTCCACTCACCGCCTGCTGACCACCGTGGCCTACCGGCTGGACAATCAGGTGACCTATGCGGTCGAAGGGTCTATTTTCATGGCCGGTGCGACCATTCAATGGATTCGCGATGGCCTGCGTCTGATCCGCGATGCCAGTGAAAGTGAGTCACTGGCCCATCAGACCGGCTATGAGAATCCTGTGTATATGGTGCCGGCATTCACCGGTCTGGGCGCTCCCTACTGGGACCCTGAGGCCCGTGGCGCCATTCTGGGGCTGAGCCGTGATACCGGCATTAAAGAGATTGTCACGGCCGGTCTGCAGGCGGTGTGTTATCAGACCCGGGACTTGCTGGAAGCCATGCGCGAAGACGGCATCCGGCCGGAAAATCTGCGTGCCGATGGCGGCATGGTGGCTAACAGCTGGCTGGTACAGTTTCTGGCCGACGTGCTGGGTATTCCCATTGCCTGCCCGAAAGTCACCGAAACCACCGCCCTGGGCGCTGCGTTTCTGGCAGGACTGCAGGCCGGTATGTATCAGTCACTGGATGAAGTGGCGACCCTGTGGCAGGACGACAAAGCCTACACTCCGCAAGTGGATGATGAAGCTAGAGCGCAGCTCTATCAGGGCTGGCGTACCGCGGTTGAGCGGGTGCGCAGCGCAGGCTGACGGCAAGACCCGGCTATAAGACAGTCGTGGCAGATCAAATTTTACGCGAATTGACATAGCGAACCTCTGTTGGACCGATATAATCCTCGCCTTTGCTGTTATGGATGCGGGTGCAGGTATGGGAAGGACACAGAGGGATATTATCCGGCGCCACGCTCTGGCGAGTGCCGGGGCCATGTTGTTTTCCCTGCTATTCCTGGTTCAGGCACTGGTGACCTCGGCCGCGTATCTGCCAGCCCTGGTGGCAGTGCATCTGCTTTATTGGCTCGGGCAGGGCGCCATGCTCTGGCTGATTGCCGCCGGCCATACGGCGTCTCTGCGTGATCCCGGGATCACGGGCGTGATGATGGCGTGGGCGGTCATCTTTCTTTCTGCGGCTTTATACCTCTGTTACGACTGTCGGGAACTGATTTTATTGGGCTACCTGATGGTTTTACCCTACGGCATCTTCCGTCTCACCTGGCGGGGATTTCTCGGCGTCGCGTTACTGGCCATGGCTGGCTATACCAGCGTGATGCTGGTTTTGCATCATCAGAATAAAATGCAGTGGGCGGCCGGTCATGAAGCCATTCTCGGCGTGGCGTTTCTGATCAGCCTGCTCAGTTACAGTTTGCTCGGCCGTGAGGTCGGAATACTCAGGGATGCATACCGCCATAAAAACCGTCAGCTGCGTCAGGCAATGGTCAGAATTGAAGAGCTGGCGGTGCGCGATGAACTGACGGGCCTCTACAACCGCCGTTACCTGCTGGGCTCACTGGAGCGGCGTCAGGCGCTGGCCAACCGTGAAGGATTGCCCTTCGTACTGGCATTTGTCGATATCGATCACTTTAAACAGATTAATGATCAGCACGGGCATAAAGTGGGGGATCAGGTACTGGAGGAGCTGGCTGTTCTGCTCAGTGGGTCGGTGCGGGAAGTGGATCTGGTGGCCCGTTATGGTGGCGAAGAATTTGTGCTGTTGCTCAACGGCCTGACACTGGTGACCGCAGAACCGGCGCTGAACCGTCTGCGGATGGCGGTGATGGAAAAACGCTTTTCACAATCGGCGCTGCCGTTAACCGTGTCGGTCGGCGTTTCGCAGTATCACCCCGGCGAGAGCAGTGACGCCCTGATTAACCGGGCGGACCGGCTGCTGTACGAAGCCAAACGCAGTGGCCGCAACCGGGTGATCACGGAAAGTCTGGAGCGGGTGCGGGAAATGGTTGACTGACAGACATAAAAAAACGGCCCTCAGGCCGTTTTTTTATGTCTGATGGGGCTCTCTCAGTCTTCCTGGCAGAGTAGAAATTCCAGCAGGGCTTTCTGAGCGTGAAGGCGGTTTTCTGCCTCATCCCAGACCACGGAACGCGGATCGTCGAGCAGATCTTCGCTGATTTCCTCGCCGCGGTGGGCGGGCAGACAATGCATGAAAATAACATCTTCTGCGGCCAGATCGAGCATTTCGCGTGACACCTGAAAATCGCGGAACTTACGTGCACGTTCTTCCTGTTCTTCTTCCTGCCCCATGGATGCCCAGACATCCGTGGTTACCAGATGAGCACCAGCCACTGCTTCTTTGGGATCCCGCATCAGGGTCACACGGTCTTTGTTTTCATCCAGCAGGAACTGCGCCGGATCAAAGCCCTCCGGAGCGGCGATATTCAGGTGGAAGTCAAATTGCCGTGCCGCATTGATATAGGAATGGCACATATTATTGCCATCGCCGATCCAGGCCACGGTTTTGCCCTGAATGCTGCCACGGTGTTCAGCAAAGGTCTGCATATCGGCCAGCAGCTGACAGGGATGGAAATCGTCGGTCAGGGCATTAATCACCGGCACCTGCGAATAGGCCGCAAAGGTTTCAATCATTTCATGATCAAAGGTACGGATCATCACCACGTCCAGCATGCGTGACAGTACCCGGGCGCTGTCTTCAACCGGCTCCCCCCGGCCCAGCTGGGTATCGCGGGGTGACAGAAAAATCGCATGGCCACCTAACTGGGCCATACCGGCTTCAAATGACACCCGGGTACGGGTGGATGATTTTTCAAATACCATCCCCAGTACACGATTTTTCAGTGGTTCATACACTTCACCGCGTTTGTGCAGCTGTTTCAGTTCAATGGCGCGCTGAATCAGCCAGTTCAGTTCTTCCGGTGAGAGATCCAGCAGGGTCAGAAAATGTCTCACAATGTATCCTTATTCTTGCTTACAGCGACTCAATCAGTTCGCTGACGGTGGCGATAATCTGGTCTGCTTCAGACTGGCTGAGGTTCAGCGGCGGCAGCAGACGTACAACATTGCCGGACGTAACGTTCAGCAGCAGGCCTTTTTCTAAAGCATCGGCCATCAGGGACGGGCAGTCCTGATTAATAACCAGGCCCATCATCAGGCCGTGTCCGCGGATTTCCTGCAGGCGTTCGCTGTCTGCCAGACGTTCACGGAAACCGTTGCGCAGGTATTCGCCCATGGTGCGTGCATTGCCACACAGGTCTTCATTTTCGATGGTCTCCACCACGGCAACACCGGCCGCACAGGCCAGCGGATTACCGCCATAAGTAGAACCATGGTTGCCCGGTTTCAGAACATCGGCCGCTTTGCCATGAGCCAGACAGGCGCCGATCGGCACGCCGTTACCCAGGCCTTTAGCCGTAGTGACGACGTCCGGGGTAAAGCCAAACTGCTGATAGCAGAAGTAACTGCCGGTACGGCCATTACCTGTCTGAACTTCGTCCAGCATCATCAGCAGGTCATTGTCATCACACAGAGTACGCACAGCCTGCAGATATTCTGCTGACGCTGTCGCCAGTCCGCCTTCCCCCTGGATGGGTTCCAGCATAATAGCGACCACATCCGGATTAGCTTTCAAAACCGAATGAATGGCGATGATGTCCATATACGGAACCCGGATAAAGCCGTTCAGCAAAGGGCCGAAACCTTCCTGTACTTTGGCGTTGCCGGTTGCCGTCAGGGTTGCCATGGTGCGGCCATGAAAGGCTTTGGTCATCACCAGAATCTGTGGTTCAGCAATGCCTTTGTCGTGACCGTATTTACGCGCAATTTTAATGGCCGCTTCGTTCGCTTCAGCCCCTGAATTGGAGAAGAAGACGTTATCCATACCGGAAATACGGGTCAGAGCGCTGGCCAGGGCTTGCTGACGCTCAATGTTGTAAATGTTGGAGGTATGAATCAGTTGCCCGGCCTGCCGGGTGATGGCTTCTGTTACCGCCGGGTGAGCATGACCGAGGCCACAGACGGCAATGCCGCTGAGTGCATCAAGATAGCGTCGACCTTCGGTGTCCGTCAGCCAGCTGCCTTCGCCTTTCACAAAAGTTACCGGTAAACGCCCGTAGGTGTTCATGATCGCTTGCATGCTTAAATCCTCAGAAACGCAAAAAGGCAGCTATTGCTGCCCGGAAGGGCATGGATAATACGAAAGGGCGGGGGGTTTGTAAATGTTCGCCCGCTGAACCGGCGCTGAGCCATTTCGTCACTCCGGCTGCGCGCTTTGCTCCTTGAGTCCGCGGATGCGGGCGGGCAGCATAACCCGTATCCGTGCAATACCATATAAAAAAGCGGGCTTTTCTGGCAGCAGGGCTGCTGGCCTGAAAATCAGGAGACAAGGATATGCAGGAATATCTGACGGCGACGACATTTATTGATTGCGATCATCCGCGGGTGATGGAACTGGCGCAGACGATCGTACCCGCGGACCTCAGTGATATTGAAAAAGCCCGCGCGCTATACCTTTGGGTGCGTGATGAAATCCGTTATAACCCGTACAGTTTCCGGGCTCAGGCGGACAGCTTTAAAGCCTCTTTTTGTCTGCAGGCCGGTGAGTCGTACTGTATTCCCAAAGCGGTGCTGCTGGCGGCGCTGGCGCGGGCGCACAATATTCCTGCCCGGCTGGGATTTGCGGACGTGCGCAATCATCTGTCATCAGAACAGTTGCTGGCGTATCTGCGTACGGATGTTTTTGCCATGCATGGCTATTGTGAACTGCTTCTGGCCGGTCGCTGGGTGAAAGCCACCCCGGCATTCAACCGATCACTGTGCGAAAAAATGGGCGTTGAGGCGCTGACCTTCAACGGCTGGGAAGATTCTGTCTTTCAGGCGTATGACGGCAGTGGCCAGCGCTATATGGAGTATTTGCAGGATCATGGTCAGTGGGCGGATCTTCCCTATGCGCTGATTCTCAGACACACCGCAGCGACCTACCCGCACCTGGCGCAGGATACGTTAGCGGGCGAACTGCAGGGGCATTCTCTGGAAGGGGATCTGGCGCTGGAGGAGAAGGCGGCTGACTCCTGACGTCAGCCTTTGCCCCGGGTGCGCGTGTGGTTTACACGGGCATTTTTTTCTATGAACTGAATAATCTTGCTGGCTACATCAATGCTGGTGGCTTCTTCAATCCCCTGAATACCGGGGGATGAATTCACTTCCATAACCACCGGGCCGTGATTGGAACGCAGAATATCGACACCGGCCACATTAAGCCCCATGGTTTTCGCCGCTCTGACGGCGGTGGCGCGTTCTTCCGGTGTAATGCGGATGACCGCTGCGGTGCCACCACGGTGCAGATTGGAGCGGAACTCGCCTTCCGGTGCCTGGCGCTTCATGGAGGCCACGACTTTATCGCCGACGACGAAACAGCGGATATCGGCGCCACCGGCTTCTTTGATGTATTCCTGAACCATGATGTTGGTCTTGAGGCCCATAAAGGCTTCAATCACACTTTCTGCGGCTTTGCGTGTTTCCGCCAGCACCACGCCGATGCCCTGGGTGCCTTCCAGCAGTTTGATAACCAGTGGTGCGCCGCCGACCAGATCGATCAGATCCGGAATATCATCCGGGCTGTGGGCAAAGCCGGTCACCGGCATGCCGATGCCTTTGCGTGACATCAGTTGCATGGCACGCAGCTTGTCGCGTGAGCGGCTGATGGCCACGGATTCGTTCAGCGGGTAAACCCCCATCATTTCAAACTGGCGCAGCACTGCGGCGCCGTAAAAGGTGATTGAGGCTCCGATGCGCGGAATAATGGCGTCGAAATCTTTCAGTTCCCGGCCCTGATAATGCACCACGGGTTCCAGGCTGTTGATGTTCATGTAACAGTGCAGGGTGTCCAGCACTTCCACGTCGTGCCCGCGTTCGCGGGCAGCCTCTACCAGACGCCGGGTGGAATACAGGTTCGGCCCCCGGGAGAGAATACCAATTTTCATAATGAATCCATGTTTTTACCCGTCCGGGCAACGTCGACCAGAAAACGTCCGGCGATGGCTTTGCGACCGAGCAGCATCGGGTACTTCATGCTGCCGCGGTGACTGAGACTGATTTCCGCCTGCCATGTCTGGCCGGCAGCGGTGATCTGAGCGTCAATAATATAGCGGTGACTGCGCTGCCCATTAGAGCTGGCAATGACCCGCCGGTCAATAACCCTGGCCTCGCACAGCTGGTCGATATGGCTGGACGGCCCTTTAAACAATACGTGAAAGCGTACCCAGGCTTCCCCGTCACGTTCGAAGGGCTCTATTTTCTCCGCATGAAGGCTGCTGGTGCACGCGCCAGTGTCAACTTTGGCCGCACATTCAATGCCCAGACCGGGCAATGCCACCGGCTCAATGTAACCCAGGGTTGGTTTAGTCATCATCACCATCATTGACGTCGTCATCGTCGCTGCTGCTGGTATCGGCAACCGCCGCTGACGATGCGGTAAAATAAATCTGTTTACGTTGCAGCGCCCGCACATAAGTCGCCCAGGCCTTCTCAACGTCTGTCTGTGGCTGTTCCTGTCCGAGACAGGTGGCCACAAAGCGGGACTCCTCTTCCGTTTCCGGCTGACGTACCCCTTCATGCAATTCTTTCAGAGCTACCCCTTTGGTTTCAAGGATACTGGCCTGATTGCGGGTAAAGTCACCCGAGCGCTGGAAACCGCGCGGGAAGTTGCGATCATCAAAATACTTTTTGCTGGTGGCAAAACTCTTCTCTTGGATATTGCTCATTCTGCACCTACTATCGCGGTTAAGGGTCATTTTCGGCGGAGTATGGTCAGACAGTCTCCCCCGGTAAAACAAAAAAATCTTATCGTTACGAACACTATTTTTGGTCGATATGGATACAGAATTATTAAAAACTTTCATGGAAGTCTCCCGTACCCGCCACTTTGGCCGGGCGGCAGAAAATCTCTACCTGACACAGTCGGCCGTTAGCTTCCGGGTGCGTCAACTGGAGGGGTTATTAGGGGTTGAGCTGTTCTCGCGTCAGCGTAATAACATCCGCCTGACGCCGGCCGGGGAGAAGCTGCTGCCGCTGGCCGAAAGCAGTGTCATGCTGGAGCAGCGCATCCGCCAGGAGGTGGCTACCGCCGAGGGAATGCATGAACAGATATCGCTGGGGGCAACGCCGAATCTCTGGGACGCTTTTCTGCAGGATCAGCTCAGCGTCCTGATGAATACTCTGGACGGTGTGGCGCTGAGTGCGCTGGCGCACAGCAGCGGTAATCTGGTGCGGCAGATCGCTGAGCGTACGCTGGATATTGCCTTTGTCTTTGATGCCCCCAAGGCGGAAGAACTGACCACCGTGGCGGTGATGGACATTCCGCTGTATCTGGTGTCATCCCAGCCGCGTGAAGACTGGCAGGCGGCGCTGGAGAAACACTATGTGCTGGTGGATTGGGGAACATCCTTCCGCATCCAGCATGCGCAGGAGTTCAAAGGTGCCAATCCGCCGCTGCTGCAGACCAATACCGGCCGTATTGCCCTGGATTGTCTGTTAACCAATGGCGGGGCGGCGTACCTGCCGGCTAACCTGATCCGTCAGCATGTTCATGACGGGCGTTTGTATATTGTGCCGGATGCATCCGTGGTGAACCGGACGGTGTACGCCAGCTTCCAGGCGGACAGTGGCCGTAAAACCCTGATAGAAACCATCATCGGGCTGATTCGCGAACAGCTCAGTGACACCGAATTGCAGTAAAGCGGCAACGCACTAAAAGAGGATCATTATGAAAGCCTGGGTTATGACAGACACCGGATCACCGGACGTATTGGCGCTGCAGGAAGTAGCCATGCCTCAACCTGGGGAAGGAGAGGTTTTAATCCGCGTGCGGGCCTCCGGGTTTAACCCGATTGATACCAAAATCCGCGCCGGACTGGCGCTGATAGCCCCGGCCTCCGGTATTCTGGGCTGCGATGTCTGTGGCGACATTGAAGCGGTTGGTCCGGGCGTCAGCGGGTTTAAAGAAGGCGACCGGGTGTATGGCATGACGGGTGGGGTCAGGGGAACTCAGGGGACGCTGGCACAGTATCAGGTTGCCGATGCCCGTTTACTGGCACTGGCACCGGCAAGCCTGACGGATGAGCAGGCGGCTGCCATGCCACTGGTAACACTGACAGCTGCTCAGGCGCTACAGCGTCTCGACCTGAAGACAGGCGACGAAGTGTATATCTGCGGCGCATCCGGCGGCGTGGGGCAGATGGCATTGCAGTTGGCCGTGGCAGAAGGGTGTCGCGTAACCGGGTCCGCGGGTTCCGCTGAGCGTGTCACTCATATCGAAGCTCTGGGCGGTCAGGGAATATTGCACAGCCAGGCGGCTGACCTGGTCGCTGAAGGACGAACCTTCAGTAACCTATTGGATACCTTTGGTGGAGAGAGCCTGCAGATGGCTCTGCAACTGGCGGCTCCTTACGGTCAGGTAGCGACCATTAATGCCCGCGCGCAATATGATCTGGCTCAGGCTCATGCGAAAGCGCTGACCCTGCATGCCGTGTTTGTGCTGTTGCCATTACTGAATGGTCAGGGACGTGACGCTTTCGGTAAGCGCCTGCAGGCGGTTGCGGAACAGCTGGATAACGGCCGGCTGCAGCCCCTGGCAACAGAGGCATTCAGCAGTACTCAGCTGCCGGAAGTGCACCGCCGCTACGAAGCAGAAGGCGCTGACCGTAAACTGGTAATTAAAGCGGATTATTAAGTCCGCTTTAATCGATTCCCAGATACTTGTGGGTCTGCAGGCTCAGCTTCCACTGTGGATGCGCGAGGCAATATTGTGTCGCCTGGCGGGTATTGTCGGTCGACAGGCCATCACGCTCTGCTTCCGTTTTAGCGATCAGATCGCCGGCCAACAGTTTCGGGCGGTAATCGGCCAGCGGCTGCAGATAGTAGTGTGATGCCTTCAGGCTACAGGCAAAACGCTCTGGCATGGCCTGGGCTTGTGGATACACCAGCTTCAGCTCATCACAATCAGTGATGACAACCTCAGAGGCTCCTTTCGGACTGACACACAACCAGTCAATGCCGTCAGGGGCGGGCAGAGTGCCGTTGGTTTCCACGCCAACTTCAAACCCCGCGTTATGCAGGGCGGTAATCAGCTCCTCATCCAGCTGCAGCAGAGGTTCACCGCCGGTACAGACCACATAGGGATGGCCCTGTTGCATATCCGGCCACAGGGATGTCAGAAGAGAGACCACCTCTGCGCACGAATAGCGCCCGCCGTTCTGCCCGTCGGTGCCGACAAAATCCGTGTCACAGAAATCGCAGATAGCAGACGCCCGGCCTTCTTCTTTTCCGTTCCAAAGATTGCACTTGCTGAAACGGCAGAACACCGAAGGGCGTCCGGCCTGAGCGCCTTCGCCCTGTAAGGTATAGAAGGCCTCTTTTATCCGGTAGCGCTTTCCCCCTGATGTAACGCCGTTCATGCCTCTGTCTCGTAGGGCAGCGGGTCCGTGGTGTGATTCTTTTCAAATGCCTCCAGCCGCTCAACGCAGGAGCCGCATTTACCGCAGGCTTTCTCGCGACCGTTATAGCAGGTCCAGGATTTACCATAGTCCAGCCCCATAGCCAGACCATCTTTAAGAATTGAGATCTTATCGCCCGTCAGGTAGGGCGTCACAATCTCCACCGGCTCATAGTTAGCGATTTTAGCTACGTCATTCATGGCATGAACAAACTCGGGGCGACAGTCAGGGTAGATAGCATGATCACCGGAATGAGCACCGTAATAGACTTTTCCGGCGCCGATATCCACGGCGTAACCGATGGCCAGCGACAGCAGAATCATGTTGCGGTTGGGCACCATGGTCGACTTCATATTGTCATCGGCATAGTGGCCTTCGGGAATTTCGGTATCCGAGGTCAGGGAGGAATTGTGGATCAGCTGGTTAATGGCGGTGATGTCGATAATGCGGTGATTAATGCCCAGCTCTTCGCACACGCGTTCAGCGTACTCAATTTCTTTGCTGTGTTTCTGGCCATAATTAAAGGTCAGAGCGAAAACCTCCAGGCCTTCCCGTACAGCCTTATTCAGAATGGTGAAGGAATCCATCCCACCGGAATAAATAACGACGGCTTTCTCAGTCATCGTGGTTACCTCTCAGCTATGTGCCGGAAAAACAGTCCGGCTGTCAGAACGGGGTTGCCCGTTTGCTGCGGCGACTCCGCAGCGGGCGCCAGTATACGTACTTTAGATGCAGGTTAAAAAACCTCCTGTAAAAAATTTTCAAAAACTGATTGACCCAGAAATGTGTAGCCCTATAATGCGCCTCCTCTTCAGCGCTAAGGCGTTTTTTAAACGGTTTCAGACCGCTGTTGAGGGCTTCAGAAAGAAGCTGGCCAGGCGATGTTTTCATCCTCCGCCGCTTCGAAAAAATTCTGAAACAGGTTGTTGACTTCGGTCAGAAAGAGCGTAATATGCGCCGCCTGCTTCGGGGTTGAGGG
>DCCG01000030.1 GCA_002314145.1 Thalassolituus sp. UBA1087
TTATTTTCCGCATGGACCACTAGCCAGTTGCAGGTAGGTATCGACAAGGCCGGTCACGGGTGTGGTCAGGAACATATCCGCCCAGCCATTAAAAGCGTGCACGGTGGCCAGCGGTGTACCAAAGCCGTAACGGCCGTCGCCGCCCAGTGTTTCCTGTCCGAGTTTCACCATAGTAGCGCCGACTTCAGTACCCAGCGCGAGGCTGGTGTATGTGGCGTCGATGATGTCTGAGCCGTCGGCGTAGTCACTTTGAGTGGCGTATTCCACATGATAGATCAGCGGGATGTCACTGACTTTTGGTGCTCCGCTTAACTGAATCCCCAGAGTCTGGGAAGAGCGCGCTTCTAAGTCATCAAACTCCAGAAAATATCCATAACCGGTAACTTTCATAAATGCCAGACCCGTGTAGGAAGCATTCAGCAGATGTGAGCTCATATCAAACTCGGCACAGGCGGCCCCCGTGTTGCAATCGCCGGGATGGCTGTTACCGAAGAGGCGGTTAACGTTATCCACATAGGCGTAATGAAGCGCCAGATTCTCAAGCGGCTGGCTGTCGATACTGAAAGCATCCATGCTTACTTCGTTCTGGCGCCAGCCAACCGTGCCAATAAAACGCTGATTATCATAGGCAATTAACTGGCGGCCAAAGGTAACGGTTGTATGACTGAAACCACTGTAGCTGATATTGATCTGGTTAATTTCACTATCCGCCGGATCTGCGACAACCGGGTAACCGGTTTTACCATTCCTGGTGTTGTTGTAATTGTCGTCACCGATTGCGTTAACCGATTCGAATTCCAGTGTGGCTTTAAAATGATGAAAGTCACCGCTCGTTAACCCCAGTTGCGTGCGGGTGGTTAATGCATTGGCTTCTTTATTGCGGCCGTCCTGATCAACATATTCAAAGCGTGGACGTATCTGCAGGCTGGTGGTGCCTTGCTGAACAGCTTCTGTCAGTGTTTCTGCCGCATTGACAGCAGCAGGCAGGCTGGCGAACGTTGTGGCCAGCAGTCCGGCCGTGGCCCGGAACATCTTTTTCATTGTTAATTCCCCGATTCTGCGATGTTTATTGCAGGATGCTCGCCCGGTTATTGGCGCTCCTGTTTTTGTCACCTGACAGCGGGGATATGACAAAAACCAGGCCAATTATATAAGTGTTTGAAAAATATAAATAAATATAAAAAACCGAAAAAGTAAGCCGGTTTTTCGGCTATGCAATGTAAGCAATGTTGAGCATGGCGCTGCCAATGTCACTTTGTCTGGAATTGTTCAGGCTGATGCACTGCCTTTACTTTGTCCGCACAGCTGTCCGACATTGTCAGACATTACTGCCGGCGGTTTTTCCTTTACGGCGGGATTTTTACGATATTTTTTTATAAGACTTTGATTTAAAAGAAAAATTTAAAAATGGCATGGTTGCTGCCAATAACTATCCGACAGCCTCTGCTGACCGCCTGCTGAAAGATTTGCGAAATCTGCATGGCCAGGCGCAGAGCCGTAAACAAAAACGAAGAATATGAAAGCACCATATTCTGAAGGGTTTGCCGCTGAGTAACGATAAAAGCCGCAGGCCCCGCCGCTTAATACCATGAGGAAAATGCTATGACAGCTGTAACTTCTGTAGCTTCTGAGACTGCGGCCTGTGGCCAGGCACTGTATGACCAAATCCGTGAGATAGTGCGTAATGACCTCAAGCCTCTGACGGTAAAAATCGACCGTGACGGTTATTACCCGGCTGAATTATTACGTAAGTTGGGTGCCGCAGGGGCTTTCCGTCAGCATATTGCGTCAGAGAATAAAAGCGGTACTCATGACCTTGTGGCAGCACTTGAAGTGATGGATATCGTGTCACAGGAATGTATGTCCACCGGCTTTATGGTCTGGGCTCAGGACGTCGCCTGCTGGTATGTGGAAATGTCTGACAACCAGTATCTGAAAGACAACCTGCTGCCCAAGCTGGTCAGTGGCGAAGCGCTGGGCGGAACGGCACTGTCCAACCCGATGAAATATCTGGCCGGTATTGAGCCATTACATCTGAGCGCAGAAGAAACTGACGATGCCTATATCGTTAACGGTAAGCTGCCATGGATTTCAAATCTGGACGAGGGCCATTGGTTCGGCTCAATTTTTAACATCGCCGGTGACGAATCCCGTGACATTATGGCGATGGTGAATACCAGCTGGGAAGGGCTGGAAATGAAACGCCTGGCGACGTTCTGCGGTATGGAGGGTACCGGCACTTATGCGCTGCATTTCAATGATGTTGTGGTGCCGAAATCTCACGTCGTCGGCGATCCGCTGATGCCTTATCTGAAAAAAATGAAAGCCGGTTTTATTCTGCTGCAGACGGGCATGGCAACAGGAATGATCGACGGCTGTATACAGTTATGCGAAGAGGTTGAGCCGCGCCTTTCTCATGTTAACTGTTACCTGGATGACCGCCCGGACGAATTGCGCGAAGAACTCGAAGATGCACGGGAAGCCATCGCTGAACTCTGTACGACGCCTTTTAATCCGGATATTGATTACATACGGACAGTACTGGAAGCGCGCCTGCTGGGCGGTGAATTATCCATCCGTGCTGCAAACTCCGCTATGCAGCATACCGGTGCCAACGGTTATCTGGTGGAAGCACCGGCACAACGCAAACTGCGTGAAGCCTATTTTGTTGCCATCGTAACGCCGGCGATTAAACACCTGCGTAAAGAACTTGATGCGATGGCGGCCAGCTGATGCAGACGATTACGCTCGCAGACCATGAAGCCCGGCTCGATGATGTGATGGCGCAGGTGCTGGATGCCAACAACATGAAGCTGGTTGCCTGTATCAACGGCCAACAAAAAGCAGCCCTGATTGGCCATCAGGTCAGCTGCGAGCGTATCTATGAAATATTCCGTCCGGATTATGCCACCCGGGTATGGGCGGCGTGTCCTCAGGCGGGCATCGATATTCCTCTGCGTTTTCATATATTCCGTAATGCAGAAGGGCAGTTACAGATGAATTATCGCCTGCCTGGTGAAGTATTTGCCCGCTGGCAGAACGAGGCATTAAACGACCTCGCAGAAAATGAATTAGATCCATTATTTGAGGCAATGGTTGTGGATTTTTCAGCGCTGCTGAATGCACAACGTTGAGCAGGATCACCCGTTTGAGCGGGAAAAGACTGGAGCACAGACATGAGTGATGCCAATACACTGGCGGACCGCTGGATATGTAAAACCTGCGGCTGGATTTATGACCCGGCGAAAGGCGATCCGGACAGCGGTCTGGCACCGGGCACCGAATTTGAAGATATACCGGATGACTGGTACTGCCCGTTATGTGGCGTGGATAAAACGGATTTTATCCGTCTGAGTGAATACGCGGCGGCACAACAGGCAGCGGCACCGGTCCGTCCGCGCCGTGCACGTGGCAAAGTTGGCGGCGATGACGCCATTGTGGTGATCGGCAGTGGTTATGCCGGCTGGACACTGGTTGAGCAGATCCGTGAACAGGACCGTGAACGCCCGGTTACCCTGATTACTGCCGATGATGGCTGTTATTACCCGAAACCTGCGCTGTCGATGGCGATCAGTCAGGGGCGCAGTGCTGACAGCCTGGTGGAAGTTTCCGGCGCGGCAATGGCCGATAAACTGGGGGTCACCTTACAGGCCAACACCCGTGTCTTAGGGATTAAGGCGCAGCGCAAAAAACTGATGACAGGTAAAGGGAATATTGCTTATGGCGATCTGGTGATTGCCATGGGAGCGCGTCAGATCCGCTTATCACTGGATGGTGATGCCGTGGACGATGTGATGAGAATTAATGACCTGGCCAGCTATCGCAAGCTGCGTGAAAAACTGGATGAAGGTCAGAAGCGGGTTTTAATTATTGGTGGCGGACTGATCGGAGCTGAATTTGCAGAAGACTTTGCCAGTGCCGGACATTCCCCCGTCGTAGTGGATCTTGGGGAGCAACTGCTTGGCCGGCTGGCACCGCAGCCACTGGCCGCTCATTTACAGGATAACTTTCACAGTCAGGGTATCCGTTTTCATAAAGGTACCAGTGTCAGCCGGGTGGATCATGCAGAGACCGGCTATCAGGTCACCTTGCTGAATGGTCAGGCGGTGGAATGTGATCTGGTCATTTCTGCAGTGGGTCTGGCACCGGATATCAGTCTGGCGAAAAAGGCCGGGCTGGACGTCAACCGGGGCATTCTTGTTGATCAGCACAACATGCAGACCAGTGACCCTCACATTTATGCATTGGGTGATTGCGCTGAAACCCTGGGGCGTACCTATTTTTATCTTGAACCTATCCGCCGTCAGGCGGACTGCCTGTCCGCTGCCCTGTGTGGTGGCAGCAGTCCGTTTGAATTTATGCCCACGCTGATCCGGGTCAAAACCCGCGGTCTGGCATTAACCATATGCCCGCCGGATCTGGTATTTGCCGGGCAGGGGGCCTGGCATCTGGCTGAGCAGGACGGTAATAACTGCCGCATGGAATACCGGGTTAATGGCAAGATCGCCGGTTTCGCGCTGAGTGGCCGCTGTACGTCACAGGCTGCTGCTATGCATAAAACCCTGATTTCCGATATGCCATCGCTGGCGGTGGCCTGACGTTTCAACCCTGTAAAACCCATGGTGAAAGTCTCTGACGGGACGGACATCAGACGAACATTTTCCAATTGTGGAAATTTAAAACCAAAACCGGAGGTACGAACATGAGCGCCATTCTGTTAACCCCACAGGACCTGGACCAACTGATCAAAAATGAACCCACTGTGATTATTGATACCCGTAATCCCGAGGCTTTTGCCACCGGGCATGTGCCGGGTGCTATCAATATGCATGATATTTTTACCTTTCTGGCGACCTCGACAGCAGACGGTATTCAGGAACTGAAAAGTAAGTTTGCCGAAGAATTTGGCGCTGCCGGGCTTTCCGGGGCAGAGACTGCGGTTATTTATGAAGATGCGATGAACACAGGCTTCGGCCAGTCCTGCCGTGGTTATTTTCTGCTCTCTTATCTGGGCTATCCGAAAGTGTCTATTCTGCACGGTGGTTTTCAGGCCTGGCACGCGGCCGGTATGCCGGTAACCACCGATGTTACCGAACCGGTAGCAGCGGAATTCCCGTTGAAAGATACCGGCCATGATCTGATGATCGACAAAGACGATGTACTGAAAGCATTGGATGATGACAGCATTGTGCTGCTGGATGTCCGCGACGTCGATGAATGGGTGGGTACCAGCTCATCTCCTTACGGCAAAGACTTCTGTCCGCGCAAAGGACGTTTACCCGGAGCGAAATGGCTGGAATGGTACCGGCTGATGAAACCTGGTTCCGTGCCGGTATTTAAAGAGCCGGAAGAAATTCTGGCAGACTGCGCCTCTGCGGGAGTCACTAAAGATTCAACCGTATACCTTTACTGCTTCAAAGGCGCCCGTGCATCAAATACTCTGGTGGCACTGAAGGCAGCGGGTATTAAAGATGTTAAACTCTACTTCAGTTCCTGGAACGAATGGTCGCGTGATGAATCGCTGCCAATAGAAGAAGGCCTGCCATACGCCAGCTGATTCAGCACAATGTCGCAGGTTGGCCGCTTTATGCGGCCTTTTTTATGCACTGATAAGCCCTGTGATCACTACAAAGGTACGTTTATGTTCTGGATGTCTTTAATTCCTGCTTTTCATGCGCTGGCTGCAGTACTCTGGGTTGGCGGTATTTTTCTGGTGTTTATGGTGCTGCGACCATCTGCCGCAGCGACCCTGGAGCCAGCCCACAGAATTACATTGCTGCGCGAAGTGTTCAGCCGTTTTTTCCGTTGGGTCTGGTTGTTTATTGCCGTCATTCTGGTTACCGGATACAGCGAAATATGGATGCTGGGCAGCATGGCGAAAGCACCGCCTTATATTCATCTGATGCAGGCGGTCGGATTGTTTATGATACTGGCGTTCGCGTGGCTTTATTTTATGCCTTATAAGCTTTTGTGTAAGGCTGCCGACGCTGGCAACACGGAACTGGCGGCCAGAATTATCAACAATAATATGAAGCCTGTGATTGCTACCAACCTGGTGCTGGGCATCTGCGAAGTGATTATTGGTGTGGCCGGCCGTTACTGGTCACTGGTGTAATTGTCTGCAACACACGCACTGTTTTCCGGCCGGGAAACAGTGCGTATCTTTATCTGCCGGCGGTTATTTTTTTCGCCGGCGTCTGCGGTCAGGCCGGCGTTGGCCATCCTCACTGTGATCAAACAGGCGCGGTCCTTTCGCTGACGGACTGCGGGCCGGACGCGGTTTTGATAGTGTTTTTTCTGCTTTGGTGAGCACAGTGCCTCCGACAGCGGTGAGTGGCACTTTATGAGTGGGTTCGTAACCTGGCATTGGTCTGCGTTCCAGCAGTTGCCCGCTCAGTTGTTCAATTTTTGCCAGCTGATGTACTTCATCAGCACAGACCAGTGAAACGGCCTCGCCGTCCCGGCCATTGCGCCCGCTGCGGCCAATGCGGTGAATATAGTCTTCGGCATTGAGTGGCAAAGCAAGATTGATAACCTGTGGCAGATAAGGAATATCCAGTCCGCGGGCAGCCACATCCGTTGCAATCAGATATTGAATATCACCACGGCGGAAAGCCTGCATCACTGAAGTCCGGTTAGCCTGAGTTTTCTCACCATGAATGCCGGCGACACTGAAACCAGCGCTGTGCAGTCCGGCTTCCAGCTGATCGACGCTGTGGCGGGTGTTGACGAAAATAAGTGCCTGTTGACCGCTTTTGTGTCCCAGCAACTGCTGCAGTACTTGCGTTTTACGTTTTTTATCCACGGGTATCAGCCATTGCGTCAGTGTATCGGCGCTGCTGTTCGGAGCTGACGCCTCGACACTGACCGGGTCCTGCAGCACTTTGGCGGCGGTTTCTTTTACCGGCTGAGAAAAGGTGGCGGAAAACAACAGCGTCTGGCGCTGTCGGGGAATCGCACACAGGATGTCGTCCAGTTCCGTGGCGAAACCGGCATCCAGCATACGGTCCGCCTCGTCCACAACCAGATATTTGAGACCACGGAAGGTCACGGCGTCGTGACGGTAAAGATCAAGTAAACGTCCTGGTGTGGCCACCAGAATATCGATGCCTTCATGCAGTGCCGTGATCTGGGGGCTGATGCTGCTGCCACCATAGGCAGCGTAACTGCGCAGTGGTAACAGACGGCTGTAACTCTGCAGTGACTGCAGCACCTGTTCGGCCAGCTCGCGGGTGGGAACCAGAATTAACGCCCGTGGCAAAAGGCTGCCCGTCTGTTCGCTGCTCATCAGCCTGTGCAGTAAAGGCAGGGCAAAGGCGGCGGTTTTTCCGGTACCTGTCTGGGCCGCCGCCATGACATCCCGCCCGTTTAAAATCAGGGGAATGGTTTTGCTCTGAATGGGGGTGGGTTCATGGTGTCCCAGCTGGTTAAGGCGGGTGAGCAGTGCAGGATTTAAATCAAAGTCGGAAAAAAGCGGCATAAAGATTCCGGCATACACAGAAAGGCGGTTGGCCGATGAGGTTGCGACATGTCTGTCGGAAGTTAACAGATTAACATGGGGGCACCATGTTCATGTCCGGCGTTCACATAGGGTGAGCTGCATTATAGCGGATTTAGCGGGTGCCGGACGATCCTTTGTCGCAGCACCGGCAATCAATAACAGGGTGACGAACCCTGCATGCCTTTCTGTCGAACCAGGTGTCCGGCGCTGATTATGCTTTGCCTTCCAGCCCCAGCTTCTGCATACGGTAGCGGAATTGCCGGGGCGTCAGTCCCAGACTTAATCCGGCCCGGGTTTTATTGCCACCGGCCATACGCAGAGCTTCCAGCAGAGTTTCAGCCTCGTCTTCACGGACCCAGCTGTAAGGTCTTGGTGTGTTGTATCCACTGGCCGGAAAGCCATTGGCGTCCTGACCACTGGCCCCGGGATAAGAGGGGCTGTTAGGGGCAGGGCTGAAAGCCGGATTGTGGTACACCGGCTGGCCGGAGTGTGGATGCGGATAGCCGGGTTGCGGCTGTCCGGCACCTGAGTAGGTGGGGGTCATATCGGCAGATGCGGACTGACCGGCTTCAACATGGCTGCTGATATGGGATTCCTGCTGCAGAATGGATTCTATTTCCGCGGTGCCGACCTGGCCATTCTGGCTGATCAGAATGGCTCTTTTAATAACATTTTCCAGTTGGCGTATATTGCCGGGCCAGCTGAAGCTCTGCAGTCTTTCCATAACTCCCTGAGCCAGCACCACATTACGGCCATATTCTTTATTGGCTGACAGTAAAAGGTGCCGGGCCAGCAGGCCTATATCGCCGTTGCGTTCGCGTAAGGGGGGCAGGTTCAGCGGGAATACATTCAGCCGATAAAACAGGTCAAGACGGAAACGACCTTCGTTGACTGCCTGCTGCAGGTTTTTGTGAGTCGCGGCAATAATTCGTACATCCACCGGTACGTCTTTAACACCGCCTACACGCTGAATAACATTGCCTTCCAGTACCCGCAGTAACTTGGATTGCAGTTCCAGATTCAGGTCACCGATTTCATCCAGAAACAGGGTGCCGCCGCTGGCCAGTTCGACTTTACCTTTTTTCATGGCGGTGGCGCCGGTAAAGGCACCGCGTTCATGGCCAAATAATTCGGATTCCAGCAACTGTTCCGGAATGGCGGCACAGTTAATGGCCAGAAATGCTTCGTTCTTACGGCTGCTGTTCAGGTGCATCATATGGGAGAATTTTTCTTTACCTGTGCCTGACTCGCCGCTGAGTAATACCGTAACCGGCGTATCAGCCACCTGTAATGCCTGCTGTAATGCCTGGTGCAGTGCCGGACTTTCACCAAGAATGCCATGGCTGTGCCGACGTTTACTGAGCGCGTCTTTTAATTCACGGTTTTCTGCCCGCAGATTCGCTGTGCGGTCTTCGATCAGAGCATTGATTTTCAGCATCTGGGCAATGAAGGTCGCCATAATACGCATCACAACAACATCACTGTTCAGCGCGCGCCGGCGTTTACGCAGACGGTGAATGGCTAATACGCCGATGGGGGTTTCACCATCCAGAACCGGTACGGCGATATAAGCGACAATTTCCTGGGGCAGGGTTGAACGTTCTACGGCACGGTAAAGATACAGTGGCTCTTCATCAATGTTCTGAATCACGGCCACCTGGCCGGTTTTCATCACTTTACCGCTGACGCCTTCGCCCAGAGCATAAGCGCCGCGTTCACGTTCATCATCGGTCAGGCCGTAAGAATAACGTATCTGCAGATCATTCCCCGAGGCGGTGGGCAGTAATACCCGTCCACGGTTAAGCCCCAGCATCTGGGACATCAGTCTTAACAGACTGGTGATGGCGATTTCCGGGGTGGCGGCCTGGCCGATTAACTTGGCCCCTTCATGGACGACCATCAGGTCACTTTCCCCTTTATCGGCTTCACTTAATGGAATCAGATTATCAGCCGGATCGTATGCGTTCATGGTTTACTCCTGCACAGGTATCTTGCATGGATACGTTTTTTTAGTTTTACCTTGTTAACATTGTCTGCAATAGCTGTGCCCTGATGGACAATGATGGAGAGATTGTCGTCAGGCTTAAGAATAGTGACGATCCGAGGAATAAAGCCTTCATCCAGATATATTAGGAGACATTAATATGCACAAGGGCAAGGCCGTTGCCTGTTTTTTTGCACTGATTAAGGTCGGTTGTGGACTGTTTAAAGTGAATAAAAAATAACATTTAAATGCTTTTTTATTTTTTATAAGGCGTTTTCAGTTATTTGATTTATTCTGACCAATCTGTCCCTGTCGTTATTTATTAACTGTCCCGGTTTTTGAGTGATCCTGTTTTGTATTTAAATGGATTTTCTTCGTGTTTTTATGAATTGTCCCTGCTGATATTTTTTAACTGTCCCTATGTGCACTATGAACAGGCATAAAAAAGCCCTGCAAAGCAGGGCCGCGATAAAACGATATCGGAAAATGTCGGGATGGATAACAGTTAAGGGTCACTCCACATGCCAGTTAAAGCGTTGCAGCAGTTGAGCGCATATCCAGTCGAGACCATAACCAATAACACCAATAACGATGACGACCGCCGCCAGAGTGTCGTATTCCAGTGTGTCACGGGCATCGTTGATGGCATACCCTAAACCACTGGTTACCCCGAGGTATTCTGCCGGTACCAATACCACCCAGGCGACGCCAACGGCGAGGCGGATACCAGCCATTACGTCCATCATAATCGCCGGCATAATAATGCGCTTCAGCATCTGTGGTCCGCTGGCACCGAGATTACGCGCCACTTTAAACCAGTTCGGATCAATACGTTTTACCCCGTGGGCGGTGGAAAATATGATGGGCCAGACGCTGGCCATCACAATCAGAAAGATAATGGCCGCATCCCAGGTTTCAAATGCCAGTACGGCAATGGGCATCCACGCCAGCGGGCTGATCATGCGCAGAAACTGAAAGGGCACATTGGAAACCTGCATGGCACGGCTGAAGTAGCCGATCAGAACCCCGACCGGCACGCCAATACCAACCCCCCATATCAGACCGGTCAGAATACGGTAAAGGCTGGAGCCGATGGTCTGCCACAGGCTGCCGCTGCTGACCAGATACACCAGGGCATCAAACGTCGGCGCAGGGGCAAAGGCGGCAAAGGCTTCGGTATCCGGGTCATTGGCAATCAGCCAACCGCCGAACCACCAGAGGGCTAACAGACCTGCAATCCCCAGCAGCGGGTATTGCAGTGATTTTATCCAGCCAAGCAGGCGTGCCGGAAATGGCGTGTTACCTGGCTGCAGGGCAATACTTGTCTGACTCACAGCGACACCACCTCTTCACGGTCAAAGGGATTGTCGGCATCAAAGCCGGGAGCATCCTGCCAGCCGGTGTATTTTTCCATGGCCGCTTTAACGAATCTGTAGTCCACCAGATCATTGGTGACGAAGTCAGAATCCAGCTCCGACAGGAAAGTGGCATCACCGCCAACCAGTGTGTCTTTCAGCTGGTCAACAATCAGTTTGGTCGCGGACCGGAAAGGCCATGGCTGGAAGTCGATACGGCCACTGCCCCATTCCGGATGCTGAATGGCCGGAGGCTGACTGTAGTTGGTGACGTCATACTGAGTCATGGCACGTTCCACCACCGGCGCTTTCATCGGCAGATACCCTTTGCCGTTACGGGACAGCATATGAGCCACTTCTTTTTTGTTTTTCTGGGCGTAGTCCTGGGCGCGGACGATGGCGTTCATCACCTTCTGAGTCCACTCAGGGTTGGCATTCACCTGATTTTCATTCATGCACACAACGCAGCATGGGTGGTTGCGCCACATATCACCGGTAAAACGCAACATTTTACCTTTGGCCAGCATTTCACCGGCGGCATTGAAGGGTTCGGCGACGATAAAGGCATCGATTTTTTTCGCTGCCAGAGCCGGTGGCATATCCGGTGGTGGCATTATCTGCAGGTTCACTTCATCGGCGGCCAGCGGTTCGCCCTGGCTTTTAATTACCGGTTTAAGACCAACGTGTTTGAGAGCCATCTGCAGCACGATATTGTGCATGGAATACCAGTAAGGTACTGCAACCTGTTTACCACCCAGGTCGGCAAAGCTTTCCGCGTCGGTGTGTTTACCCACCACCACACCGGAACCATTGAGATGCGCCCAGGACATAATTTTCACCGGGAAACCATTGTTGTAACGCATCCAGACCGGAATTGGTTTAAGGAAATGCACCAGATTAAATTTCCCCGCAGCAAAGCCTTCTACCAGAGGTGACCAGCCACGGATCAGTGTGGGTTTCTCGCTTTTCAGACCTTCGTCTTCAAAATATCCCATCGCGTGTGCGACCAGTAAAACCGTGGCATCGGTAATGGGCAGATAGCCGATGCGCACCACTTCATCTTCCGGCGCCTGCAGATTGGCGAATGCACTGGCGCTGGTGCCTAACGCGCCCAGGCCGGCAGCAGCCAGGCCGCCCATCGCTAATGAGTCGAGCATAAAGTCGCGACGGCTCATTTCGTAATTCTGCAGGTATTCCAGCTCTTCTTCACTTAACTGGTCACTGTTATGGTTAATATCGGACATTGTGGTTACCCCTTAATATTCTGCGCTTAATTAACGTTTAAAATTCACTGCTTCAGACGACGCGGCGCACCGCTGGCTGCTTTTTTTGTGTGTCGTCCTTATCGCTTTTACGCCCTGCCAGACCATCATCGGTGTCGCGGAAACGTGTCATGAGTTCACTTCTCAGTGTCTGGAATTCAGGATCATGGCTGCGACGCGGAAAGGGCAGGTCTACTCTGAGCTCACTGACAATACGGCCAGGGTTCTGCGACATAATGAGTACGCGGTCGGCCATGGTGATGGCTTCATCGATATCGTGGGTGACGATGACCATAGTGATGTCACGGGCGGCGCACAGGGCAGGCACTTCTTCCTGTAACGCGGTACGGGTAAAAGCATCCAGCGCAGAAAAAGGCTCATCGAGCAGCAGTACTTCCGGATCGGTTGCCAGTGAACGGGCCAGTGCCACACGCTGTTGCTGGCCACCGGACAGGCTCTGCACATTCACATCTTTTTTATCGTGCAGGCCTACTTTATCCAGCAGCTCACCGACACGCCGGGCAGCTTCCTGTTTGCCCATACCGGCGAACAGCAGGCCCAGGGCGGCGTTTTCCTGCACTGACATCCACGGATACAGTGATGGTTTCTGAAACATCATATTCCACTTCGCGCTGGGCTTAGTGACCTGGTGGCTGTTAATGCGCACGCAGCCTTCGGATGGCAGCAACAACCCGGCGAGCATATGCAATAGCGTGGATTTACCGCAGCCGCTGCGGCCGATCAGTGCCACACGCTCACCGGCATCAATGCGGTTATCGATATTTTCCAGCGTAGTGGGGCCATCTGCGCGATAGCGGTGGGTTATATAATCA
This sequence comes from Thalassolituus sp. UBA1087, assembly GCA_002314145.1. GTDB lineage: Bacteria > Pseudomonadota > Gammaproteobacteria > Pseudomonadales > Oceanobacteraceae > Venatoribacter. Next base: position 12,936 of record DCCG01000030.1, read on the forward strand.
AGTGTTATTGTGGCGCCCATGATTGGCTCCGCTCCGTTAAAACTGTCTGTGCATTTACAAACGTTTGAGCGAAAAGCGTGCCATGGCGAATAAAGCGTTATAAAACAAGGTGAAAGAGGATTTTACCGGCGGGGCGCCGTTTTGCCTTCGCCGGCAATGTCCGACATTGGCAGGCTACAAAGGAAAATGGTCTGCCACCGCAGTGATGGTCACTGTCACGACTGGCAGCGAGGCGTTTTTATGAGGCGTTGTTATCGGGCGTGGTTATGATGCCTGTGGTAGCCACAGCAGAATGGCGGCCAGTGTCAGTACCGATGCCAGAGTCGAAAACAGAATGGTACGCGACACCACCGATGCTTCCTGACGGTAGAATTCGGCCAGCATATAAGGACCGGTGCCGGTGGGCAGAGCTGCCAGCAAGACCGCTGCCGCGGCCCACAGAGGGTCGAGCGCGAACACATGGTAAGCAAGCACCCAGGTCAGCAACGGATGAATAATCAGTTTAATGAATACCAGTGGCCAGGCTCCCTGGCCGGCCCCCGGTTGTTTGTGGGCAAGAAAAGCGCCCAGTGATACCAGCGCCGCCGGTACCGTGGCATCACCGATCAGCTGCAGAAAGTCGGCAGCGATATGCGGCAGAGGCCAGCCCGCGAGATTCCAGCCAACCCCGAGAAACGGCGCCACAACCAACGGATTTTTCAGTAACGCCAGCGTGACTTTGAGCGCTGCCTGCCAGACGCTTTTTCCTTTCTGCGTACTGATTTCCACGCCGATCACGGCAATCGCAAACAGCACACTGACCACGACCAGTGATGACACCAGCGCCGGTGCAAGCCCGGCATCACCCAGTACAAACAGGCACAGAGGAATGCCGACATAACCTGTATTGGCGTACGAAGCACTCAGAGCATCAAGACTGGCTACCGCCAGCCCGTGTTGCTTCACCCGCCAGAGCAGCGTGAGCCCATAGATCAGCAGGGTTGAAAGGGTGAACGCGGTAACGAATCCCGGATTCCAGATATCCTCCATGGCGGCTGTGGCCATGGCATGAAACAGCAGAGAAGGCAGGCACAGCCAGACAACGAAGCGGTTCAGTTCCGAGGCGGCCTGTTCCCCGAGGCGCTGGCTGGTGCGCAGTAACCAGCCAAGAAAAATCAGGCCAAACACCGGCAGCAGAGTGGAAATAATAAACAACATAGTGTGGCCTTTAACGGAAGCTGTCGATGCGGATATCCATGGGTCAGGGATAATAATGGAGCCGGTACGGGCAGCATAATCTTGCTTATTGATACCGTCTAATGCTATTTAAATGACAATTAATGCAGAAAAGGTATCGGCTGTGAATCTCAGACACCTGCGCAGTTTTGTTGTTCTGGCGGAGACGCTGCACTTCGGACAGGCTGCCCGGCAACTGCATATGACGCAGCCGCCACTGAGCCGGCAGATCGCCGCGCTGGAGCAAGCGCTGGGCATACAGCTGTTTGAGCGTCATTCCCGGGCGGTGAGTCTGACCCGCGCGGGAGAGCACTTTTATCACAATGTCTGCCGCCTGCTGGATGACTATGAATTTGCCGTACGTTCCGCGCAGGCAGCCGCGCGGGGAGAAGTGGGGCAGCTGCGTATCGGGTTTACCATGTACGCTGCCTGGAGTGTGTTGCCGGATCTGCTGGCGGCTTATCGCCGCCAGTGTCCGGATGTGACGGTGAAGCTGACCGAAACCTTGCCCAAAGACCTGCCACAGGCGTTGATGAGCGGGGAAGTGGATGTGGGCATCAGCTTTCCGCCTGCGGTGGCTTCTGCGCTGTCTTTTCAGGCGGTGTTCCGTGAGTCCCTGTGTGCGGTGTTGCCGGCCACGCACCCGTTAGCCGGGGAACGGGAAATCCGTGCCGGTGATCTGCACAACGAGGCTTTTATTTCTCTGCCTCACAGTGCCGCGCCGGAATTACGTGGTGCGGTAAATGATTGTTGTGCGGTCGATCAGTTCGAGCCGGATATCACGCTGGAGACCAATCTGCAGCAAACCATTGTCAATCTGGTGGCCAAAGGACTGGGGGTTTCTCTGGTGCCGCAATCCATGAGCCGTATGCAACTGGAAGGAGCCGTCTTCCGGCCGCTGGCTTATTCACCGCCCGTAGTGCAGGGCGTGTATTGGCAGGGAACGAACGATAACCCCTGTCTGCAGAGTTTTTTACAGGGATTACCCATGCTGCAGGAAGAGACCTGACATCACCAGCTGAATGCCGGTATTCAGCACGCCCTGCAGATCATTGCCGGTCATGGCGTCCCGGTCGGCACGCCAGTTCAGAGCCAGTAAGCCATTGGCAGCGGCCCAGAGTGCCGTTGCCGCGCTGGCAGCATCAATGCCGGCATCAATCATGCCGGCCTGAATACCATCCTCAATCACTTCTTCCAGCTGACGGTTATGTTTCTGTACCAGCTGGGTGATTTTATTCAGCGCCTTAGGGTCTTCCGGCGGATTGGCCATTAAGCGGAAAGCGTAGGGTTTTTCAGTCGCGAAGCGGAAGTAACCTTCGATAACCGCCAGCAGGCGCTGTGGCGGTGTGCCGTCACGGTCGTAGGCTTCTTTCATGTAGTAGCGGTTTTCTTCCAGCGCTTTTTCGGCAATGGCAATCAGAATCGCCGAACGCCCGCCAACCCGGTTGTAGATGGTCTGAACCGTAATACCGCATTGTGAAGCGATATCGTCCAGCGTCAGCGCGCTGATGCCATGCTCAATCACCAGCGCCTCGGCCGCAGCAATGATGCTGTTGCGGGTGCTGGAAGACTTGGTGTTATTGCGTCTGAGAGGGGCTTGGCTGTTCATGCCGGCATTCTAGCATGCAAAATTAAATTTGAATGTATACAAAATTTGAGTATATTCAAATTTAAGAGCAAGCATAATAACAATCAGCAACATCCGGGGAGTCCTGTGAGTAACCCAACCCATGTGCATTTTGTATCCGGCGAAACCGAATGCGCCGCCTGGCTGTACCGCCCGCCGGGTCAGTCTCCCTGTCCTGTCATCGTTATGGCCCACGGTCTGGGGGCGGTCAAAGATATGCGGCTGGATGCCTTCGCAGAGCGCTTCTGTGCCGCAGGCTACGCCTGTGTGGTGTTTGATTACCGCTGTTTCGGCGACAGTGGGGGAATATCGCGGCAGATTCTGGATATCAGTATGCAACTGGATGACTGGCGGGCTGCCATCGGCTTTGCCCGCAGCCTGGAATGGACAGACAGCGGGCGTGTCATTCTCTGGGGCAGTTCATTCAGCGGTGGGCATGTGCTTACGCTGGGCGCTGAAGATTCCAATCTCGCCGCTGTGATCAGTCAATGTCCTTTTACCGATGGACTGGCGTCGGTGCTGGCCGTCAATCCCATCACCTCTCTGCAGGTCACCTTACTCAGTCTGGTGGATATTATCGGCAGCTGGCTTGGTGCAAAGCCTGTGATGCTGAACACCGCCGGTAAACCTTTTTCGGCTGCGCTGATGACGGCGCCGGATGCCATGCCCGGCTATCTGGCGCTGGTGCCGGAAGGCTCGTCGTTCCGCAATCAGGTGGCGGCCCGTATTGGCCTGAATATTCTGCGTTATTACCCGGGCCGCCGTGTGGCGGCGATCCGGTCTCCGGTGCTGTTCTGCATCTGTAAAAAGGACTCGGTTGCGCCGGCGAAAACAACGCGCCGTTATGCGCACAAGGCTGTACGCGGGGAAATTATGGAACTCAATCTTGGTCATTTTGATATTTACCGCGGGGTGCCGTTTGAACAGGTTGTCAGCCGTCAGCTGGCGTTTCTGAAACAGCAGGTACCGCTTTAATAAAAAACGGCAACAATAACGACAACAATAAAAGGAAACAGCATGGCGATAAATCTGAAAGATAAAGTGATCGTTATTACCGGTTCTACCGGCGGGCTGGGCAGTGGGGTGGCGGAAGCCTGTCTGGCACAAGGCGCGAAACTGGCATTGATGGACATCGATGCCGGGCGCGTGACGACCCAGGCGTCCGCGCTGGGAGCACAGGATGAAGTACGGGCCTGGCAGGTGGATGTGCGCGATATGCAGAGTATTGAAACGGCCATGAATGAAGCCGCAGAGCATTTTGGCCGGCTGGATATTGTATTTGCCAACGCGGGTATCACCGCCTTTGCACCGATGGAAAGTATGCAGCCGGAGGTGTTCGAGCGGGTTATCGATATTAATTTAAATGGTGTATGGCGTACGTTCCATGCCGCCATTCCCCATATTAAACAGAGCCGAGGATATTTGCTGGCAACGGCGTCGATGGCGTCGTTTTTTCATTCGCCGCTGCAGGCTCATTACACCTCCAGCAAAGCAGCGGTATGGGCACTGTGTAACAGTATCCGGCTTGAGTTACGTTCTTATGGTGTCGCAGTGGGCTCCATCCATCCGACATTTTTCCGCACCGCAATGATGGAAAACACGCTGCAGGATTCTGCCGGCAGTAAACTCTGGGGCGGCAACCGCCGTGGATTCTGGAAAATGATTTCCTGCGATGACGTGGTAAAAGTCACCATCAAGATGATGAAAAAACGTCAGTCGTTCCGCACCGTACCATTTCAGATGACACTGTCAGCCAAAATGGCAGATCTGTTACGGCCGGTGTTGGCGCTGCTGTTTAAGGACAGGAGTATCCGTGCGTCTATTGAGGCGGCATCCGCTACCGGGTGGAATAAAGAGGCTGCGAATAAACAACCTCTGAATAAATAAAGAAAAGGCGTTTATTCCGCCAGCAGTTTGAGTATTAATGTATTCAGCTGGGTTCTTTCTTTTGCCGACAGCGCAGACAGAACATCTTCATTACAAGCCTGTGCCATGGCCGTTGCTGAGGTTTCCAGCTTTTTGCCGCGCGCGGTCAGGCAGACCAGATGGGAGCGGCGGCTGGTGGGATGAGGCCGGCGTTCCACCAGTCCCTGTTTCTCCAGTGCATCCAGCGTACGCGTGGTGGTGTAGTGTGCCGTGTGACAACGGTTTGTTAACTCGGTCTGTGTCAGACCATCTTCTTCCCAGAGGGCGAACAGCGTCGGCCATGAACCTATGTTCAGCCCAATTTCTCTGAGCCTGCTGTCCAGATCACTTTCCAGTTGCGACGCCAGTACGGCAATCAGCCAGCCAAAGCTGGTATGGCGTGGTAACAGTGCATCACTTTCAACAATTTTCACAATCTACAGCTCCGTTCATTCACAGGCCAGGTCGGACAATGTCTGTTTCACCCGGCTTCAGAGTTACTTTTTACCACAGTATCTTATCATTTGATAAATTTGCATTTGCAAATGTTGTAATTGCAATATACTGTAAAAAGGTCAATAACCTGGAGAGAGGGTGGAATGATGACGGAAGGATTGAGACACCGCAGCCGGACCTGGCTGCTGATCTGGCTTATCGTGCCGCTAATATTCGGCACACAGTCACAGGCTGAAGAGCCGGAAACCGGGCTGCGACAGCAGCTGTTCAGCGACCTTAAAGAGGATTCGAAAACACTCGCCAGACAACTGAAAAACGGCGAATACGACAGTGCAGAAATCACAGCCGCCGGACTGGAACAAATGGTACTGAGTCTGCGTAATCTGTTTCCGCTGTCATCGAAAGGCGAAGGCCGGAGCCGGGATAAAGTCTGGGATAACTGGCAGGACTTTGATCAGCAGTTGCAGGATCTGGCAGGTGACTACCGCAATATCATAACGGGTATCCGTCAGCAGGATGAGTCGCAGATTGAACAGGCGCTGCAGTTCTCTGTCAGCAGCTGCCGCGCCTGCCACCGGCCGTTTTCATACCGTACGCTGTGGTAGGAGAGGTACAATGAAACAATATTTGACGTCCCTGCATGCCCTGGCCGGAATCGCCGCGCTGCTGCTGATTATCAGTTTTTTTTCTGCCACGCTGGTGTCTGAAATATTTGCTTCACAACAGCAATGGGTGACGGTTAAACAGTGTATATTTTATGGTATCTGGCTGTTAATTCCGCTGATGGCGTTGACCGGCTTCAGTGGTTATAAACTGGTGTCGCCGGGAAAAAATGCAGGGCAGAGGCGTAAGCAAAAACGTATGCGACTGATTGCTGCCAATGGACTGTTTATTTTGATTCCGGCAGCGGTGTTTCTGAAAACAGCGGCTGAAAACGGATATTTCACGAGCGGTTTTTATCTGGTTCAGGCGCTTGAATTATTGGCCGGTGCGGTGAATATCAGCCTCATGATTCTGAATGCCCGTGACGGCATACGGCTTGTGCGCCATAAGGCACGGGCAGACAGTCATTCGGGATAAGCACGCGCGCCGGTGCTGGTGGCCCGGTTTTTATGCGGTCGTTTTCAGGGCTTCCAGTACCACCCGGAACGCGGCCGTCTGTTGGCGGCGGTTAGGGTAATAAAGATGATAACCATCAAAGAGTTCAGACCAGTCACTCAGAACTTCCACCAGAGTGCCGGCGGCGGTGTGGTTACGTACCAGTCCTTCGGGCAGTTGTGCAAGACCGGCGCCGGCCAGGGCGCTGTCGAGAATCTGCATGACACTGTTCATGATTAAAGGCCCCTCGACCCGTACCTGAAATTCCCGCCCCTGTTTGCTGAATTCCCAGGCGTACAGCCCGCCGTGGGTGGGCAGGCGCAGGTTAATGCAACGATGGCGGGTCAGGTCTTCCGGCGTCAGCGGAGCCGTGTATTTTTCGATGTAGTCCGGTGATGCCACGACGGCCATACGCATCTGGGCACTGATAGGCACTGCTACCATATCAGAGGCGATCATTCCGCCAAGGCGGACGCCGGCGTCAAAACGTTCTGATACGATATCCGTCAGACCGTAGTCGGTGATCAGTTCCAGCACGATATCCGGGTGACGTTCCAGCAAGGGCTGCAGCCTGGGCCACAGGACCGCACGGGCGGCGTATTCATCGGCGTTAATGCGTACCGTGCCCGAGGGACGCTGACTGAGATCGGATACCGCCATCAGATTGCTTTGCAGCTGATCCAGCAGTGGAGCAACCTCGCGCAACAGATTTTCACCCGCTTCGGTGCGTGTCACACTGCGGGTTGTGCGGGTCAGCAGGCGCACGCTCAGGCGCTCTTCCAGATTGCGGATCGTCTGGCTGACGGCAGAAGGAGAAACCCCCAGCAGGGCGGCTGCGCGGGTAAAGTTGCCTTCCCGGGCGACGGTCACAAAGACATTAAGATCATCCAGACTGTGTTCTGTCATTGTTAAGTATTACTTCATACTGAATTCAGTATTTTACGTATACACGACCTAATATCACTTTGCTAGAGTAAAACTTCTCAACGGCAGGTTCTGAACTGCCTGATTAACACGATTGCTGAGGAGTTCGTTATGAGTGACCAATCATCTGAAGATATGCAGATTATCCGCGCCGGTTCGACCGAAGCGATCAAAGGACCGGCAGAATGGTTCACCGGCACTGTGCGTATCGACAAAATGATGAACCCGCCAGAGCCTTCCCGTCTGGGCGTGGCCGTGGTGAATTTTGAACCCGGTGCCCGCACTAACTGGCATACTCATCCACTGGGACAGGTGTTGCTGGTAACCGATGGCGTTGGCTGGACACAGTGCGAAGGCGGACCACGCACAGAAATCCGCCCGGGTGATTTAATTTACTGCAACTGTGGGCGCCGCCACTGGCACGGTGCTACGGATAAAAGCTACATGCAGCATGTGGCAGTGCAGGAATCGCTGAATGGCAGTCCGGTAGAGTGGATGGAGCCTGTGAGCGACGAACAATACCTGTCCGGTGAGGTTAAAAAAGACTGAAGTATCTCAGGCTTTTTATTAGCCGGAAGAAAGCAGCGCTGATGCCACTGGTATTCTATCGTTTGAAAGAAAACTGTTTTCTATAAGCGGATTTTAAATCTGCAATGCCGAATGCCTCCCAGGGGAACTTATCCCCTGGCCGGCAGGGCCGCCCCCAGCTTTTCGCTTTCTGGAGCGTTCCCCCTCATTCTCTCGATTTTTCTGGCCACGCGCCCGTGCGACATCCCTGTCGCTGTCCGCTCGCCGGGCATCCATGCCCGGCGGACCAGTAATATCATCGTTCATTTCGGCGCTCCAGAGGCGAAGTAATGGCTTCCTTGATACTGTTCTCCAATACAGATCTGTCGCTGAATTTTAGTCAGAGCCATGAAATTCAACTTCGTTGTGAATCCTGTAAACAGGCAGAGAGATTTCCGTAAATAGTCCTCTGGACTCGCTGGTGCTGATGCGCTGCTTTTTTATGTGCCTCAGGCACTGAATCAGTTTTTCCACCAGTCGGTGAAGGATTGGGACGAGCTTGCAGAAAGCATTACCGGCTGACCTATTTCTGGTGTCAGCAGTTCAATATCCTGCTTTTTCCGGGCTGTGGCAACGCGCTGAAAAGGTTCATCCCAGGCGTGTCTGGCCAGGGCGAAACGGCCGATATGACAGGGCATAAACTGCCGGGCGTTAAGATCCTCCGCAGCCTGCAGAGCCTCTTCCGGTGTCATATGAATATAGGCCCAGCGTTTATCGTACTGGCCACTGTCCAGCGTGACCCAATCAAACTGGCCGAAGCGTTGCCCGATTTCCGCAAAATGTGGTCCGTAGCCTGAGTCACCGCCAAACAGTAACCGCTGCTGTGGGCTTTCCACGACAAAACCTGTCCACAACGTCTGATTGCGTTTCAGCAGGCGGCCGGAATAATGGCGCGCCGGAACCAGATGTATCCGGGTGTTCTGGCCCAGTTCGAACACATCATACCAGTCACCTTCATGCACCTTATCGGCACTGAAACCCCAATGGCGGAAATAGGCACCCGTGCCCAACGCCGTAATCACCCGCGCGGTTTTATCTTTCAGCGCCATTACCGTGGGGTAATCCAGATGATCCCAATGGTCGTGACTGATCAGCAAAGCATCCAGATCCGGAATATCGCTGGCCTGATAAATATTGGTGCCTTTGAACGCAGGGACAGCAAAGGATACCGGGGAGGCATGATCACTGAATACAGGATCAAGCAGAATCCGTTTGCCATTCAGTTGAATATAAAAAGAAGAATGCCCCAGCCAGACAACGACATCCTGATTTGCGGGGATAGCTTTCAGGTCAGTCTTAACTGACGGGATTGCCTGTTCCGGTTGCAGACGTTCCACCGTTGTCGTCATATTCTGATACAACACCGACAGAAACGACTGGTCGGTAGTAAACATGGGTGTGTCAATCAGGTTTTTAAATTCACCGTTGCGATAATGAGGTGACTGCTGGATAGCCGTCAGATCTTTGCCTGAAGGCAGTTTGCCAAACTTTGGTGACTGCAGGTAAAGATAGCCACCTGCGGCAACGACTATGATTATAATGACTGACACCAACATTAATTTCCTCACTCTGCGGCCTCGCTGCTTTCTTTGTTTTTCTGATGGTGTTTTAACTATTGCTGTTTGAACGGTCTTTATACTGCTCTGCACCTTCTGGCAGAAGCCTGTTTTTACAGCGGGGCGAAATCCTGTTCTTCAGGCTAAGCCGGTGGCAAAGCCTGAAGAAAAGAATATTGAGGGAAAATAATTATTTACCCAGATATTGCTTGTCCGTGACCGGCTCCAGCCACTCAACATTTTTACCTTCTTTGAACTGTTGAATCGCTGAATGGGTGACGGCGGTTTTATCGGTAGCGCCATGCCAGTGTTTAACACCCGGCGGGCACCAGATGACGTCACCCGGGTTCATCACCTGTTTAGGTTTGCCTTCTTCCTGAACCCAGCCCTGACCGTCGGTGACAATCAGCACCTGACCGGCAGGGTGCGTGTGCCAGTTGGAACGTGCGCCAGGCATAAAGCGGACTTTCCCGCCATTGACGGCAAAAGGTTCTTTATTGCTGAACAGCATTTCGACTTTTGCGTCGCCTGTGAATTTGTCCGCTGGTCCGTCCATCACTTCACGGCTGCCGTTTTTACTGATTTCCATACCGCCGGCTAAGACGACAGAGGAAGATACTGCCATCAGAGATGTCAGCATCAGTGCTTTTAGTTTATTCATAATTGACTCCGGTTATTTCCATTACATTGAATTTTAATCTGACGCTTTATGGCCGGCATAGCCGGCCATAAAGGATGAGTTCAATAGCAGGTGAGCTCAATAGCGAATGACCTCAATAGCCTGCTGATTTTTCAATCTTATCGAGGACTTCGTGCAGTGCTACTGCATCGTCGAAAGAAGGTGCCTGCCGGCTGCCCGTGGTAATGTCTTTATACATAGCAGCATAAACGCCACAGACATTGCGCGCTCCGGGAAATTCCGGCAGACCCTGATAAGCGGATTCTTCCGGCATCAGTGTGGTTAATGCTTCGTCATCATCGTGCGCTCCCCGCACCGTCAGCTGGATCATTTGGGCATGCCCCAGGTCACCGGTTACCTGGATATCACCACGGGTACCATTAATTTCCCACAGCAGATTGGTTCCACGGCTGACGCCACCGCGGTAATGTACGCTGATGGCAGCACCACTGCTCAGCTTGCCCTGCACAAGTATCTGATCGGGGACAGATTTTTCTTTGGTTTCCCCTGTGTCTGTGATCTTAACCTGATCAAAATGACTTATGAAACTGGCCTGAAGATCACCAAAGTCACCCAAAACATCTTTCACCGCGGCTAAGGTATGAGCCATCGGAATGGTCTGCATATTGGCGCCATTTTTTTTCTCAAACAGATAATAGTATTCATCCGTGGTTTCACCGGACCAGTTACCGCCAGAGCCGATAATACTGGTGGACAGAACGTCGCCGATATAGCCATCTTTAATTAACTGCGCGAGATGTTTTACTTCGAGTGCTGCCCGGGCCTGGGTTCCGCACACAGCCACAACGCCTTTCTCTGCGGCCAGTTGGGCCAGCTGCTGTGCTTCTTGCAGACCATTGCCCAGTGGCCACTCACAGTAAATATGTTTGCCTGCATGAATAGCCGCGGATGCCAGTTCCAGGTGATGAGGTACTTTGACTGTGACCACTACCATGTCTACTTCCGGCGACTGTACCAGCTCTTCAGCACTGGCAAAGGCGTAGGGCAGATTCATGGCATCGGCGGTCTTCTGGCTGCTGGCGAGCGAGCTGTTGGCAACCGCAACAACCTGAAATTGATCGGACAGGGTATTCAATGCCGGAATATGGGCGGTCGCAGCCCAATGACTGTCAGGGTTAAGACCGATAAATCCAACGCGGATGGGTGCAGACATAATGCTATCTCCTCATTCGTTTCTGAGTGATGGGTGTTCCGTGTTGTGGCAGAAGCTACTCATAAGGTCTGAAGGTGACGTCAAATGCGCCCTTTTTTTTCTTAAGCAGATCGACACCAGATTCCATGGTGCCGAGTTTCACCAGGCCGGATGCGTGGTGAAAATCTTTATAAAAAATAGCCAGGTTACCCCAGGGGGCGTAGTAGGTAAGGTCACCGGCTTTTGCACTGGTGCCTGACGGTTCACCCTGTATCGACAGGCTGTCCGGTAAATCACTGACTTTTTCCGTTGCGGCGTAATCCGTCAGCGTTAAGGTCAATGGCAGCAGGGCGTAAAAATCCTTTGCGGCACTGCCTGAGCCCAGTGTGGCGTTGATGGTCTGGCCATCAATTTCCATGGTAATTCGCATGCTTTTCTCCTCAGCCGCAGATAATGATTTGTTTTCTTCCGGTTGCGCCCGACCAGCATCTGCGCTGACTGTCAGGGCACACAGCAGGGTACTGGTCAGTATTAAATTCACAGCATAGTTAACAGGTTTCATTGGTCGTGTGATTCCTGCTGAAAAGGGGCGTTATAAACACAATAGCGCAACCGGCCAGGGCTAATACGCCATAACCGGAGGCCACACTCAGCAGGCTGAAATGTTCTGACATTTTTCCGGCTAACAGGGTCGGAATGGCTGCCCCTGTATACGAGGTGGCATAAATCACTGATAACACACCGGCACGTTCGGTTATGTCGAGATCTGACACCATGGTCTGAATACTGCCGGCCAGTACCGTGCCCTGGGCAATCCCGGTAATCACGCTGACAATCAGAAACGCTGTCAGGTTGCCCATGTCCAGTGTCCACAGCAGGGCCATAACGGCTACGGTAAAGGACAGCATCCCCAGCCGCTGCGCTTTAACCGCATGAGTACGTCCGGCCAGTGATGCACCAATGGCACCGGGTGCCATAATCGAGGCGAATACCAGGGCCGCTGCTAATGCACTGGCGCTGTGTAATTGTTCCCGTGCCATGGCCGGACCAAAGGCCTGAAAAAAACCGCCTAATGACCACGTACAGACGAAAGTCACCGCGGCCAGAGGAAAAGCCCGGCGGGCGGTGGCCGGTAATTTAAGGTCTGGTTTCAGAGAACCCAGTGCCCCGGGTTTTGCGTCTATGGTTTCTGTGCCTTTAATAATCAGCAGAGCGCACAATGCCAGCAGGGCAATGACGATCATAAAAATCAATTGCCTTGGCAGTGGGGCATATTCCACCAGAAAGCCAGAACCAATTCCGCCTATGGTCAGGCCGGTCATCGGACCGGTACTGAGCACGGCCGGTGACAGCCAGGCCGGTACTGAAGAAGCACAATCCACCACCCAGGAAGCGAGCGCTGTGGACGCCAGACCGCAGGAAAGTCCCTGCAATAAACGCCCGGCCAATAAAGGGGTGGCACTGTGTACATTAAAAAACAGCAGGCACGCGAGAGCCGTCATAGCGACGGACAGCAGAGCGACAGGACGGCGGCCGAAGTGATTGGACAGGCGGCCGAAGATAACCAGTGCTGAGACTGCGCCAGCGAAATAAAAAACGGAACTGAGTGACAGGTCGGTATAACTCAGCGCATCTTCTGCGCGATAAATGCCGTACAGCGGGATAGGCGCCGCAGAGGCCAGATACACCATCAGCAGTGAAGCAGTTGCAGCAATAAATGAAAGCCTGTTGCCACTGTTTTCCAAGGTTGTCTCCTGATCTGGTGCGGTCAATGTGAGTGGGTTTGCGTATCAATAAAATAACGGGAATCGAAGAATTAGCCTGTATCACAGCAACCTGAAAAAGTTGCTGTGACACAGGCCCGGCGTTATTTCTGGCGTTTATTCAGTACGTCTTTGACCACCGGCAGGGCAGAGAAAACTTTCGGCCAGCCAGCATAAAAGGCCAGTTGTGTCAGCGCTTCTCCGGCTTCTTTTTGCTTCAGTCCATTATCCATAGCTTTATTCAGATGGAAGCCAATCTGTTCCGGTTGTCCGGAAGCAACCAATGCACTGACGGTAATCAGGCTGCGGTCACGGGGTGCCAGATCCGGACGGCGCCAGAGGTCGAGAAACAGCTGAGTCTGGGTGTAATCGACAACGCCCTGAGATACTTCACCATAGGTTGAAGAGACAAACGACTGGCGCTGATCTTCTGCTTCTTTATCAAAAGATAAAAGTTCAGGGTCAACCGCTGGCAATTGTTCGGACGGGATTTTATGGTCGGCGAAAATAACATGGCAGATGTTGGCGGCATTGAGCGCGTTATCCCATCCGGCATAATAAGCGAGGTGGTTAATCAACTCAGACAGTTCGGCTGGTTTTACGCCGTTTTCCAGTGCCCGTTCTAATTCCCGTGGCAGCAGATAGCTCTGGTTTCTGGCGACCAGTGCAGCCACCGTGACCAGACTGCGGTCCCGGGCTGACAGTCCGGCACGCTGCCATAATTCTTTGCCAACCAGCGTTTGGTCGGCCTGCGCCAGTGCCGGTGATACGTCACTTAATGTGTTGCCGGATTCTGCAGCCTCTGCAGTGACAGGCAGGAGCCCGATAATCGCTGACAATGACAATGTATTCAGGATGTTACGTATTAACCCTCTGCCTTTCGCCGGGGAGTGAGCAGGCGATGATTGATCTTGCTGGTACGGATGTTGTGCAGAAATAGTCGACATTTGTTTCTCCGTCATTGAATCAGGCGTTATTTAAGATTTCATTCCCGGGCAAGGTAATCAATGTACTGAGTCCGGATATAGTTATGAGCTGGGTTCATGAAAAGAACCATGTTATGTCAGTTGTTATAGCTGACCGGCCAACGGGCGATAAGGCGCACTCAGACAACAGACTGTATTTCACCGCCCGGGTGTAGATGTGATGTACCTGTGATGTACCTGTGTAGGATGTTTTCCGCCAGCGGCTGAACAACTTGTTTGGGGCCTGAGTCGGGAAAATAAAAAATGGGCACACCCGTGGCCGTCGTTCATTAACCGTTTTTGTTTGAATAAACCGGCCATATGGCATATTTAATCCGTTGGAATAATCTGTTGCGGCGTATCAATATCAAAAATAACGCCTTCGTCTTCCACCGGTATCAGAGAAAATTCAGACGCGTGCTGTTTAATAACTTTGCGTGCGCCTGTATCACCAACGCTGGTTGCGCCCGTCGCATCAGAGCGCTGCCCGCCATAATTCTGGCCAGGGTCGGATGTGGTCTCTGATAACGTCATTAATTCCGGCCAGAAACGGCGGCCAAAAAACACCGGGTGGCCTGGCTGTTGTCTGAAAGCCGGGCGAATAATCCTGTTCTGGTGCGCGTATTGCGCAAGCTTGTTTACCGTTTCCGTCTGCAGTGCGGGCATATCTCCCAGCATCAGCGCCAGTGTCTGAATATGTTGCCATCGCGGCTGTTGGCTGATGAAGGTGACGGCATCAGAGATACTGCTGCTCAGGCCGTCACAGGCATTGGCGGCACGTATAATTGTGCATTGTGGTGGAATCGCCAGGCTCGCCACCGAATCTTCCGGGCGTACCACCACCGCCAGCTGATAATCTCCGTCCGCGGTTTTAAAGGCCGGTAACAGGTTGTTTAACGACGCGTTCAGTAAAGTTGTACCGGCGTACTGTGCACAGCGTTTATCCTGTGTTCCGAACCGTGTTGAAAATCCGGCCGCCATGACCAGCCCGAGTCTGTTTTCAGGTTCAGGACTGGTATGTGCCGCATTCAGCGTTGCGGTGTTTTCACAGCGCATGACGTTCTATGCCCCGCATGCTGCGCAGCATATCCGCCATCACAGCCAGGGCGATTTCCGCCGGTGTTTTTGATCCCAGCGAAAGTCCGATCGGCATATGGATGCGCTCAATCTGTTCGGCACTTAATCCGCCTGAGCGCATCAGACGGGCGGCGCGGTTATCCGAAGTTTTACGTGAGCCCATCACGCCAATATAGAAGGCCCGGGTTTTCACCGCTTCGATCATGGCCAGATCATCAATGCGCGGGTCATGGGTCATGGCGACGATCGCCGTCTGCGCATGTACATTGCCTTCGCGTTTAATAAAGGCCGAGGGCATCAGGGTTTCCAGGCGGGCACCGGGACAGGAGAAGTCCTGATATTCTTCTTCGCGGGGTTCGCATACGATCACGTCATAGCCCATCGCGACAGCAAATTCGGCGCAATAACGGGAGACACTCGACAGCCCGGCAATGATTAACCGCTGTGCCGGACCGACACGGATATGGATGCGGTCTCCGATGGTTTTTATCCGTTGTCCGCCCTGAGTGTCGGTGGGTGTGAGCTGCATACTGCCATCGCTCAGCGAAACGCTGCGCAGCATGGGCTGCTGACCCTGCAGCGTGGCCAGCAGATCCTGCATATGCCGGATATTGGTTTCATCCGGTGTCAGGCGTTCGATCAGCACGTCGAGCAGACCACCACAGGGTAACTGAATCTGAGGGCGGTCAGACTGACCACCCTCGCCGTAGCGTTCCTGACGCACCCGTTCAGCAAATTCGCCCTGTTGCAGACGCTCAAGAAAATCATCTTCGACACAGCCGCCGGAAAGCGAACCGGTATGCTGGCCATTGGCTCTGGCCACCATGGTTGATCCCGGCTCGCGCGGGGATGAACCAAAGGTTGAGAGCACAGTGCAGAACCACACTGTTTCGCCTTCATTGAGCCAGTTCAGGGCCTGTTCAGCTACCAGAGTGTCGAGATGTTGCATTAAGCATTTCCTTTCAGCTGATCACCAACGGGCAGACTGCGGATGCGTTGGCCGGTCGCCGCAAAAATAGCATTACAGATCGCCGGCGCAACCGGAGGCAGGCCAGGTTCGCCCACACCGCCCGGTGGTACATTAATATCATTGTTCACCGCATGAACGTGGATGGCCCTGGGTGATTGCGGAATGCGCGGTACTTTGTACTGGTGGAAATTATTCTGTTCGATGTGTCCATCTTTAGCCGTAATTTCCGTCATCAGTGCAATACCGGTTCCCATTACGCAGGCACCTTCCAGCTGAGATTTTACCCGGTCCGGATTGATCTGTGGCCCGCAGTCGAAGGCCATGTCGGCGCGATGAATAATAACGTCACCATCGTCAGTGACTTCTGCGTCGACGACAACCGCGCAATAAGACGCAAAGCTGTTGTGTACTGCCAGTCCGAGCCCGCGGCGCGCCGGCATATTTTTGCCCCAGCCTGCTTCTTTACAGGCACGTTCAATCACAGCGCGGTAACGTGCGGTATCGATGGGGTAGAGCTCAGGGTTTTCCCCATAGTTCCATGTCTCATTGAATTTGCGCGGATCAATCTGCCGGTCCTGGCCCAGTAATTCCAGCAGGAATTCTTTATGATCGCGCCCGGCTTTATGCGCCAGCTCGGCGACAAAGCTCTGCACTGCAAAGGCATGGGGAATGTTATACACAGAGCGGAACCAGCCAATACGGATATGCCCCGGCGCGGCGCCCGTTTCCTGCCGGATGGCGGGGATATCAAACGGCATGCTGCGCACGCCCTGGGCCAGCTCCATGGCAGACTGGTGGTTGGCATCCGGGGCAAACAATGAACTGATGCTGGGCGAAACGGAGCGGTGCAGCCAGCCGGTCACTTTGCCGCGGTTGTCCATCCAGGCGCTCATATGTTCCAGCGCTACGGTGTGGAAGAAACCATTATGCAGGTCGTCTTCCCGGGTCCACTGCACACGCACCGGACGCCCGCCCATGGCTTTGGATAAATCGGCGGCTTCAAAAACGTAATCCGGTTTGGCTTTGCGGCCAAAACCACCGCCCATTAAACCGCATTCAACCGTCACATTCTGTGGTTCCAGACCCAGCCGGCCGGCGACGCCGTCACGGGTTGCCTGAGGATTCTGTACCGAAGTCCAGACATGGGCTTTATCGCCCTCAATGCGGACGATTGCCGCCATGGGCTCCATCGGAGCCTGAGCCATGTGAGGGGCATAGTAATTTACCGTCAGCCCCTGTTCGGCGCCTTTGCGGGCACGCTTAATATTACCCTGTTCACGCACCAGCTTGCCGGGCTTTTCCGCCGTCTGTTCCAGGTAGCGGCGGTAGTCTGCGGAATCGTATGTGGCATTGTCGCCAGCCGGGGCATCGTCCCATTCAATAGTCAGCGCATTGCGGCCTTTGATCGCCGCCCAGGTATTTTCCGCCAGCACGGCGACGCCGCCCAATGGCTCAAACGCGGACGGCTGACTGGCGGTGGGCATTTCTATAACTTTCACCACACCCGGTACTTTCAGGGCTGCCGCATCATCAAAGGATTTTACCGCGGAACCATAGGATGGCGGGCGGGCAATGGCGGCAAAGAGCATATCGTCCCAGTAAACGTCGGCGGCGTACTGAGCTTTACCGGTCACAATGTCCATGCCATCAATGGCCAGAGGCTGTTGTTGGTTGGCCGCCGGAAACTGTTCCGGCTTCTGCATAATGTAACGCCATTCGTCCGGTTTTTTCAGCATCAGCTGAGCACGTTCCGGCGCCGCAATATCCGCTGCTGCCGCGGCCAGTTCGCCGAACGACAGTGAGCGTCCGCTGGGCTTATGAACCACTTTGTGAACATCGGTTTTACATTCTGATGCCGGCACATTCCAATGTTTGGCTGCCGCCTGCTCCAGCATATAACGGGCACCGGCGCCGGCGCGGCGCATCGGCTCAAACCAGTGGCGCATGGAACGCGAACCGTCGGTGTTCTGGTTGCCGTATTTTTCTTCGTGGGCAATAGCCTGCTCAACTCTGACCTGTTGCCAGTCAGCGCCCATTTCGTCGGCCATGACCATAATGATGCTGGTGCGGATGCCCTGGCCCATTTCACCACGGTGGTTGATCAGAGTGACGGTGCCATCGCTGGCGATGCTGATAAACACATCCGGGTCATCGACCCAGCCATGGGGCATGGCCGCGGCGCCATATACCGGTTTTTTCTCTTCCGCACTGGCCGGGGCAAAGCGTGCAGCCAGGACAAAAGCGCTGGCGGCCGCTGCTCCCTGCATAAAGCGGCGGCGGCTGACATTGGCCAGCATCACTTCCTGAGGGCTGTCTGACGTCTGTTGCGGGGTGTTGGTATTCACTTTGCTGTTCATGCTCTCACCTCCGTAAACAGTGCGCTGTCGATATTCGCGCTCTGCTTGTCTGCGGCGCGGTGGATGGCTCTGCGGATACGGGGATAGGTGCCACAGCGGCAGATATTACCGCTCATCAGGCTGTCGATCTGATCATCGGTCGGGGCTGGGTGCTTCTTCAGTAATGCGACCGCGCTCATGATCTGGCCACTCTGACAGTAACCGCACTGGGCAACGGCTTCGTCCATCCACGCCTGCTGCACCTTCTGGCCAACAGGATCGGCACTCATGGCTTCAATGGTGGTGATGTGCTTGCCCGCGGCAGACGCGATAGGGGTAGAGCAGGCGCGCACGACATTGCCATCGACATGCACAGTACAGGCGCCGCACAGTGCCATGCCACAGCTGAAGCGGGTGCCGGTGAGTTTCAGAGTGTCCCGCAGTACCCACAGAATGGGGGTATCGTCAGGAACATCCAGCGAATGTTCTGTCTCGTTGATGGTGACCTTGATCATCTTGCTACCTCTGATTTCTTGTGGTTTTACAGAGCAGCAGCCTGCGCCGGCTGCTGTGTGGACGCGCACCCGCCGGTGCAGCATGCAAATTGAGGGTTGCTGCCCCGGCTGGTTGGCAGATCTGTGCCTGCCTGACGACCACGCACGGTATTAAACTAGTCCAGCGTGTAAGTATCAGCGAGGACTGTCAGCAGGCTTTATAGCGATAGTGTGAGATTCTTGCATGATTCTCCGGCCGGAGCGGGCAGAGTGTCGGGAAGTGTCAAGACGGTGTCAGATTTGTGGGGGCAGATTTGTGGGGGCAGATTTGTGGGGGCAGATTGGAAGGTGCGGTGGTTGGTGGTGCAGACGTAAATGAGGACAAAACGGGAGGAGAAAATGGTGGGCCTTGACAGACTTGAACTGTCGACCTGCCGATTATGAGTCGGATGCTCTAACCAACTGAGCTAAAGGCCCGTTTTCTGTCTCTGTTGTGCTGCGGCCGGGCGCGGCGCACAGAGCTCTGATTGTTGCTGTTAAAAGCCACTGTTAAAAGCCACATGGAATAGGGCAGCTAACATCAGACGGGCATTATAAGCACCTCAAGCTGTTCGCGCCACCCCTTTGATTTTCCAATAAAAAAGCCCGCATACGCGGGCTTTTCAGGTCGGGCTGGCTTATTCGTCGATAAAGCCACGTAGATGGTCAGAGCGGCTTGGGTGACGCAGCTTACGCAGCGCTTTGGCCTCAATCTGACGGATCCGCTCACGGGTTACGTCGAACTGTTTGCCGACTTCTTCCAGCGTGTGGTCGGTGTTCATATCGATACCGAAACGCATGCGCAGTACTTTGGCTTCACGGGCGGTGAGGCCGGACAGTACCGAGCGGGTCGCTTCAGTCAGACCGTCAGTAGTGGCGGTATCGAGTGGCGACTCAGACTGAGTATCTTCGATAAAGTCACCCAGATGCGAATCTTCATCGTCCCCGATCGGGGTTTCCATGGAGATCGGCTCTTTGGCGATTTTCAGCACTTTGCGGATTTTGTCTTCCGGCATTTCCATGCGCTCAGCCAGTTCTTCCGGTGTTGGCTCACGACCCATCTCCTGCAGCATCTGACGGGAGATGCGGTTCAGTTTGTTGATGGTTTCAATCATGTGTACCGGAATACGGATAGTCCGTGCCTGGTCGGCGATGGAACGGGTAATCGCCTGACGGATCCACCAGGTGGCATAAGTCGAGAACTTGTAACCACGACGGTATTCGAACTTGTCTACCGCTTTCATCAGGCCGATGTTGCCTTCCTGAATCAGGTCGAGGAACTGCAGGCCACGGTTGGTGTACTTCTTGGCGATGGAGATCACCAGACGCAGGTTAGCCTCAACCATCTCTTTCTTGGCGCGGCGGGCACGGGCTTCACCAATGGAAACGCGGCGGTTAACTTCTTTGATTTCCGGAATGCTCAGACCCACGCGTTCTTCCACTGCTTTGATTTTCTTCTGCGCACGGAAGATTTCCAGACGGTAGGTGTCCAGTTTGGCGGAGTAGGGCTTACCGGCGGCGATCAGGGCATCAACCCAGTCGTTGCTGACTTCGTTGCCCTGGAAGCCTTTGATAAAGTCTTTACGGTCCATGCCGCATTTGCGGGTCATCATGACCATAATCTGGCGTTCCTGGGTGCGGATGCTGTCCAGGGATACGCGCGCTTCACTGACCAGCTGATCGAAGTACTTCGGTGTCAGCTTAATCGGTGCAAAGACAGCGGCCAGCGCCTGCAGGGCTTCTTCGGTCTTTTTGTGCTCGCGACCGTGTTTCGCCAGTGCTTTTTCCACGGCGTCGTGGGCCGAGCGGATTTCATTGAAACGACGGGAAACTTCGGCCATATCGATGCCGCTGTTTTCTTCCTCGTCATCATCATCGCTGTCGTCGGAATCTTTGTTGTCGCTGCTGGCTTCCGGACCGGATTGCGGGCCGGGCTCAGGATCTTCATCGGACGGATCGATAAAACCGGAGAATATGTCACCCACGCGGTTAGGATCTTCTTCGGCTTCCTGGAATGCGTTCAGCACAACGTTCACTGCGCCCGGGTAATAGGCGAGCGCAGACATGACTTCACGGATGCCTTCTTCAATCCGCTTGGCGATGACAATTTCGCCTTCACGGGTCAGCAGTTCCACCGTGCCCATTTCACGCATGTACATACGTACCGGGTCGGTGGTGCGGCCAACGTCGGATTCCACAGAGGCCAGTGCGGCGGCGGCTTCTTCTGCCGCGGCGTCGTCGGCGGCATCGCTCATAAACAGAGCTTCGCCGTCCGGTGCGACTTCGGATACCGGAATACCGATATCGTTGATCATACGGATGATGTCTTCAACCTGATCCGGGTTGGCAATATCGTCTGGCAGATGGTCATTAACCTGAGCGTAGGTGAGGTAACCCTGTTCCTTACCTTTGGCGATAAGTTCTTTGAGACGGGATTGGTGCGTGTTCGCTGACATAAAAGCCCTGTGTTCCGATTTCAAAAAGGCGGAAGAAAAGCGCCGAAGTATAACTTTTAACCGCTTCTTAGGCCACAGTCAGACGGGGTTGTTCCCGTGAAACGGCAGCCTGAGAGGTCTGGTCAGTTGTTTTTTGTCTTCAGCATGGTCAGTTCCCGTGAGTCTGTGCCCGGTATGGCGAAGATATGCCCTGATGCACCGGTGCTGGCCGCTTGGCTCTGTGTCACGTTGATTGCTGTGCTGCTGCAGTTCCGCTGCATGTGTGCGGCGGGACTGGGTAATATAGGGCCATCGGCGGGGATCTCAAGGGGCAAATGGAAAATTCTTGCTGAATGTGATGCATCTCCGCTGAAATGTCGCTTTCAGTGCGGGTTCTGGCTGTAAATTCTTGCCCGTTTCTTGTGAATGCTGTGTAACTGACGGCGGATTTCACGCTGCCGGGTCTTTTCTTCATCGGTCAGCTTTTCACCGCGTTTGAGTTTGCCATCCAGTACATTGAGCTCGGCACTCAGGGTGCGGGCGTTCATCTGCTTCAGAACGCTGCCAATGTCTGCCGCTGATGGCTGTATCTGGCTGTGTGGGTTATCAGCGATCTGCTGCAGTTCAGCCTGATAAGGAGTGCCGATCCACTGGATCAGCAGTCCGACGGAGCTGCTCTGGGGCGCATTTTTGAGTTTTTTCAGCACTTCGATCAACAGCCGTTCATGCTCACTCTGCGGGTCGGCGTCGGGGAGTTCGAGACTTTCCGCCAGTGAGGGTTTCTTCACCAGACTGCTCAGGGCTTTGTGAACCAGAGGGGCCAGCGTATCAGCGCTGTGGTCAACATGGGGAATATCCGGTTCCTGCGGCTCTTCCTGCAGGTGGGCAGGCAGCTGGTCGTGGCTGTCTGCGGCCGGGGGCGGTTCGCTGTCGGGCTGATTCTCCAGTTTTTTCAGGGCGGCGCTTTCGGTGCCGATCTGGTCCTGCAGGGTTTTTTCCATCAGGTTGCGCAGTGTGGTGCCGCGTGGCAGGCGGTTAATCAGCGGCGCGGCCAGCTGATCAAGTCGGGCTTTGCCGTTCAGGGTGTCGAAGTCCACCTGGGATTTCAGGTGCTCGAACAGAAACTCCGGCAGATGGTCAGCCTTGTTAAGACGCTGTTCGAAGGCTTCTTTGCCTTCGCGGCGGATCAGGGTGTCCGGATCTTCGCCATCGGGCAGAAACAGGAAGCGTGCCTGCAGGCCGTCGTCAAGCACCGGCAGGACGGTTTCCATGGCACGTGCCGCCGCGGTGCGTCCGGCCTGGTCGCCATCAAAGCAGAAGATGACTTCCGGTACGATTTTAAACAGCCGGCGCAGGTGATGTTCGCTGGTGGCAGTACCCAGGGTGGCGACGGCGTAATGGATGCCAAATTCAGCCAGTGCGACGACATCCATATAGCCTTCCACGATAACAAAGCGGGTCAGCTTCTGGCGGATTTTGCGTGCTTCATACAGCCCGTACAGCTCGCGGCCTTTGTGGAAGATGGGCGTTTCCGGCGAGTTCAGGTACTTGGGTTTTTCGTCACCGAGTACACGGCCACCGAAGGCAATGTAACGTCCGCGGGCATCGCGGATGGGAAACATAATACGGTCACGGAAGCGGTCGTAGGTTCTGTATTTGTCCGCGCCGTCGTCTTTTTCAATCAGCATGCCGCAGGCGATCAGCTGTTTGATGGTCTCTTTGTCGCCCTGGCCGGCAAGGTGGCTCTGCAGGTTATCCCAGCCCGGCGGGGCGTAACCAATGCCGAAGAATTTGGCGGCTTTGCCGGACAGGCCGCGGTTCTTCAGGTAATCCACGGCGCGGTGTTTTTTGTCATGGGCGCGCAGCATCTGTTCGTAATACTGTCCGGCCTTCTGCATCAGTTCAAACAGCGGCTGATGCTGCTGTTCCTGACGTACTTCAAAGCTGGCCTGTTCCCGCGGCACCTCCATACCGGCCTGGGTCGCGAGTTTCTCGACGGCGTCAGGAAAGCTCAGGCCGTCATATTCCATGACGAATTTGAGTGCGCTGCCGGTGGCTCCGCAACCAAAGCAATAGTAAAACTGCTTGTCGGGGCTGACGGTGAACGAGGGTGACTTTTCGTTGTGAAAAGGGCAGCAGGCTGAGTAGTTTTTACCGGTCTTTTTCAGTTTGACGCGGCTGTCGACCACGTCGACGACATCGACACGGGCGAGCAGATCATCAATAAAAGACTGTGGTATACGGCCAGCCATCAAAAACTACCTGTGTTGTTGCCGCTGTATTGCAAACGGGCATGGGTCTGCTCAGCGGTGTTCTCCGCTTTGCCGGAAGGGCTCCGGAGAATAAGTAACGCGCAATCGGTGGAGTATAAACCCGCTCTTTGCCTTGCTGCACACACCGGGTCACGGTTTTTAATCGGCGCCGGTTGTAGCCGTGCCGGAGGGGAATTAAGCCTCAGAAATGCAAAAAGCGCTACTCACCTGTGATGAGCAGCGCTTTTCAGCCCTGTGCGGAATCAGCCCAGTTGAGACTTAACCAGTTGACTGATCTGTGCCATATCGGCACGACCTTGCACCTGTGGTTTCAGGATGCCCATGACTTTGCCCATGTCCTGCATTCCTGCAGCACCGGACTGTGCAATCGCATCAGCCACCAGTTTGGCCAACTCTTCTTCGCTTAAGGCTTCCGGCAGAAACTCGCTCAGTACGTCAATTTCGTACTGCTCGGCATCGGCCAGTTCGTCGCGACCTGCCTCTTTGTATTGGGCAATCGAGTCGCGGCGTTGTTTGGTCATTTTGTCGAGGATGGCCAGTGCACGGGCATCATCAATTTCGATGCGCTCATCCACTTCAACCTTTTTAAACTCTGCGGTAATCAGACGCAGTGCACCAAGACGGGGTTTGTCTTTGGCGCGCATGGCGTCTTTAACAGAAGCTTTTACGGTTTCAACGAGTGTGCTCATGACAACCTCTGGACCACCCGTGCTTAGTACAGACGGGTCATTTTACGCTGTTCACGCTGTACCTTTTTCAGGTGGCGCTTAACAGCAGCAGCAGCTTTACGCTTACGAACCCAGGTTGGCTTCTCGTAGTGTTCACGACGACGTACTTCAGACAGTACACCGGCTTTCTCGCAGGAACGTTTGAAGCGACGCAGTGCTACGTCGAAAGGCTCGTTTTCTTTAACTTTTACAGCTGGCATCCAATCACCTACATATAAATTCAGTCAATTTTGATCAACGGGGGAACCACAGGCCCCAGTCAGAGGGCGGGCATTCTATAGCCTTTGTCCGCCAATTGCAAAGGAGTTTAGCTGCAAATCCTGCCTGCAGAAGGGGGAACGTCTGGTATCGGCCCTGCAGCAGCAGTATCATTGCGCGCTTTCTCTGATCTTCAGCGCAAGCGGGTAGGTAATATGCGGGTTCTGGGCCTGGAAACATCCTGTGATGAAACGGGCATCGCTCTCTACGACAGCGACGGCGGTTTGTTGGCTCACCGCGTGTATTCACAGATTGCGCTGCATGCGGAATATGGCGGTGTGGTGCCGGAGCTGGCGTCCCGTGATCACATCCGCAAAGCACGTCCGCTGATTCAGGAAGTCATGACGGAAGCCGGTCTGACGCTGAAGGATCTCGATGGTATTGCCTATACCTCGGGTCCGGGCCTTGTCGGGGCACTGCTGGTCGGCGCCTGCATGGGGCGCAGTCTGGCCTGGGGGCTGGATATTCCCGCCATCGGCGTGCACCACATGGAAGGCCATTTGCTGGCCCCCATGCTGGAAGATAACCCGCCGGCTTTCCCTTTTATTGCCCTGTTAGTGTCCGGTGGTCACACCCAGCTGGTCCAGGTGGATGGCATCGGCCGTTATTCTTTGCTGGGCGAATCTCTGGATGATGCCGCCGGTGAGGCATTTGATAAGGCCGCCAAGATGATGGGCTTACCGTATCCGGGTGGCCCGGCGCTGAGCAAACTGGCCGACAGCGGCGACGCAACGCGCTTTAAGTTTCCCCGCCCCATGACTGACCGCCCGGGGCTGGATTTCAGCTTCAGCGGGCTGAAGACCTTTACCCGTACAAAAATTCTCGAATGCGCGGTGGACGGTGTGCTGGCGGAGCAGGATAAAGCCGATATTGCTGCCGGTTTTCAGGCCGCAGTTGTTGATACCCTGGCGATTAAATGTAAACGCGCCATGCAACAGACCGGTATTAACCGCCTGATCATTGCCGGTGGCGTGGGGGCTAACCGCAATCTGCGTGACAAACTGCGCGCCACGGCGGAAGCGTTAAAAGGCGCTGTCTATTATCCCCGGCCGGAGTTGTGCACCGATAATGGCGCTATGATTGCGTATGCGGGCACTCAGCGGTTGCTGGCCGGAGAGCAGTCGGATCTGGCGGTGTCTGTGGTGCCGCGCTGGCCGATGACCTCCCTGCAACCGGTGGATGGTGTTTCTCATGGATAAAGTCTTTATACGCGGGCTGAAAGTGGATGCCGTCATTGGCGTCTATGACTGGGAAAAACAGGTGCGTCAGCCGCTGGTGTTTGATCTTGAAATGGCCTGGGATATCCGCATGGCGGCAGCAACGGACGACCTGGCTCATGCGCTTAACTATCAGGCGGTGACGGAATATATTGAACAGTTTGTGCGCGAACAGAACTTTCAGTTACTGGAATCTCTGATACAAAGGCTGGCAGACGCTTTATTGCAGGAGTTTGCCATGCCATGGATTCGCATTCAGGTAGAAAAACCCGCGGTGGTGCCTCAGGCCCGGGCCGTGGGATTGAGCATTGAACGCGGCGAACGTCCGCCGGGAGATCATTAATGGCCCGTGTTTTTCTTGGATTGGGTTCCAACCTGAATGCCCGGCAGAATATCGCCGACGGTATCGCCCGTCTGGATCAGGATTACCGCATCGTGCGTGAATCTCCCTGGTACCGTTCGCCGGCGCTGGGGTTTGATGGCCCCGACTTTATCAATCTGGTGCTGGAAGTTGAGTGTGACTGCAGCCTGCTGCAATTACGCGCCGAACTGAAACAGATTGAGTACGATTTCGGCCGCCCGCTGGATGCCGTGAAGTTTTCCAGCCGTTCGCTGGATATCGATATTCTGCTTTATAACGACTGGGTGGGGGATTTTTCCGGTCTGTCTCTGCCGCGTTCAGACATTTACGAATGCGCGTTTGTTCTGCGACCATTGCTGGATATTTTCCCCACCGGTCTTGATCCGCAAAGCAAAACCCCGCTGACGGATTTCTGGCCGCCCCTGGCCGGGCAGCCTCTGTACCGGATCGACGCGGAAGGTGTCAGCGGGCGGGAAACTCAACCCGCCGCTGCCCGCTACTCAGCTGGCTGAGGTTACTGCTCAGCCTGTTGTGCTTGCCGTTGTACTTTCCATTGCTGCAGAGCTTCGGCGCGTGCAGCGTCCAGCCCTTCACGGATAGCGGCTCCCTGTAAGCCTTTTGCCAGCATATCTCTGGCCGTAATCGCTGCCGCGCATGCAAACGCTGCACGGCAGTAATCGGCCTGCGGATACGGCGTATTTTCCAGACCAGTGCGGCCTCTGGCATCCGCCTCGCAGACCAGCAGAAATTCCTCAAAGCGTTCGGGGCGCCGCCAGGCATCGGTCTGATTAAACAGCTTATTTAATGTTGCGCCTTTCAATTCGAAGGCGCGGTGAACATGGGTATGAAATTCACTGCTTAATAACGCCAGTGTCTGATGTTCTTTGGGCGCTTTTAAACGTTTGCACAGGCTTTTAATGGGTTTCAGCCCGCGCTTTTCGTGGGCGATATGGCGGGGTAATTCATCCGCCGGTGTCAGTGCCTTGCCGAGGTCATGAATCAGTGCAGCCCAGCGCACGGCATTTTTTTCGGACAGGCCCGCTGCTGCAGTTAATGACAGCAGTGCATGAATACCACAGTCGATTTCCGGATGATGCTGTTCCGGCTGGGGGATACCGAACAGCTTGTCCAGCTCCGGAAACCAGGTATGCAATGCGCCACAATCGCGCAACACCTGAAAATAAACAGCCGGATCTTTTTCTCCCAGTGCCCGTTGGGTTTCTGTCCATACCCGCTCGGCGACAAGAAAATCCAGTTCACCGTCGTTGACCATTTGCCGCATCAGCGCCATGGTTTCGTCTGCAACGCGAAACCCCAGCGGCGCGTAGCGGGCGGCGAACCGTGCCACCCGTAACACACGCAGCGGGTCTTCGCTGAATGCCGGTGATACGTGACGCAGTATTTTGCTGTTCAGATCATCACGGCCGTTATACGGATCAATAATATGACCGTCCGCATCCTGTGCCATGGCATTGATGGTCAGATCGCGGCGCAGCAGGTCATCTTCCAGCGAAATATCCGGGCTGAAGCGACAATCGAAACCCTGGTAGCCTTTACCGGATTTACGTTCGGTACGGGCAAGGGCGTATTCTTCATGACTGTCGGGATGCAGAAAGACCGGAAAATCCGCACCCACCTGCTCATACCCCAGAGCGAGCATGTCATCAGGAGTTGCACCCACGACCACCCAGTCGCGGTCTTTGACCGGAATATTTAACAGGGCATCCCGTACTGCGCCACCCACCAGATAAATCTGCATAGTGTTATCCGTTGTGTTGTCTCCGTGTCAAAACGGCAGGCAATAAAAAAGCCGCTGCCATGGCAGCGGCTTTTCAGTGTAACCCGGTTGGGCGTTATGCAGAAGCCGGTATCAGAAGTAGAAACCGGTTTCCAGGGCAACGCCTGCTTCGGATTCCGGATCATCGATATTGGCCATAGCGGCGATATCAATATGCACACCGAACGGTGAGAAGCCCAGACCAACGGAGGCAACATCTGAACCGGATGAACTCAGATTGGTGCGGTAGCCAGCGCGCAGCTGCAGCGTTTTAAAGACATCAAACTCAGCACCGAAGGACGCGAATTGTGTTGGGGTTTCAAAAGCCACTGGGTCATTTTCCACCAGATCAACATCAATAGCGGCGGAGACCCAGTCACCATTGTAAGCTACGCCGGCGCGGTACTGAGGATCCAGTGATACGCTGCCGCCTTCGATGGTGTATGGCAGACCATTCGGATTGCCGTTGGAATCTTTTGGTGTGACGGTGACATCCGAATAATCAAACTCGCCACCCATCAGGTTTTTCGCCACCAGACCCAGCATCCAGTTTTTGCTGTCGCCAAAGCGCCAAGATGCACCGATGTCCAGGTTAAAGTTACTGTACTCTTCTTTCGAATCTTCCAGATCGTCTTCTTCTACATCTTCAAAACCATCCACCTCATCAGCGTAATGGTAGGTAATAATTTTCTGCAGTTTAGGTGTGATACCAATCGCAATATCTTCGCCGGCAATATTAAATTCGCGCGAGAATGAAAGACCAAGATCGACAGTGGCCACGGCAACGACTTCGGCGGTAGAGCTCAGGTCAGCATCGCTGGCTTCGTTGCTCAGCTCGCCGTTATCAAAAATAACCGTGCCATCAGAGGACGAATAATCATAATTCTGCAGACTATTCACCGCAGTCTGCAGATCGGTGATTTCTCCCGGAGTAAGCGTGTTGTCTGCCGTTGCATTATCAATTTCTGAAGATACTGTATCAGCGGCTTCAACATAGCCGCGTGCAGCAGGCACATAACTGTTCAGCAGGTTCAGGTCGCGATCAGAAAAATTCACTTTGGCTGAAATGTTCGCCGATCCGGATAAACTGATGGCGGCAGCAAATTTTTTGCTTGGGATAGCCAGAGCAGAACCGACACCCACCCGGGCTGATAAGGGATTGCCAGAAATACTGTTCAGAGAGGTTGTCAGGTCTGAGATCGCAGATTGGGTAATGACCAGATCACTGTCTACATCGTTCAGTGCTGTTTGCAGATTGCTGTTGGCTGTCGCAATCTGTGCAGCGTTACCTGTACCAATCGCAGTTTCCAGTTCTGAGATACGGACGGTCAGAGTGTCCAGGTTATCGTCCAGACCATTGGATACACCGGCAGCACCTTCAATGGCGTCTTCAAAGGCCGGGAAAATATCATCACTGATACTTTCTGCTTCATCAATTAATTCTTCTTCGTCGGCGATATCAGCACCCACCTGCGGAAACAGCAGGGCAAAATCATCGTCCTCTGATGCCTGCGACAGCAACGACGGGTTATAAGCCGGCGCATGGGCACGTTTGGCGCTGGCGACACCTGTGTTACCCATGGCCAGCCCGCGGGCATCCATCGGCATAAAAGGGGCGGCATTGGCCGACTGGACAGTCAGGGCGGCGATAGCAGTCGCCAGAAGGGAACGTTTGATCATATTGATAGTCCTGTTATAAATCCTGATAAATAATCTGATCCTGCAGCCCGGATGCCTCCTGACCCGTGCTGAAATCTGAGCAGTGCTCTCATGTCTCAAAAAGTCTAGCCGCTAATATCGAGCTTGCCTAATTCACAGGGTGACCTGTATGCTACATTTTGTTAAGAAAGTTATTTTTATTCATCTTTTACGCGAATATTTCCTGTGTTGACTGTCATCAAACCGACATCTGTACTGATCATTGTGATGCGCCAGTGCCCGTGTGCTCTGCTGCGCTGGGCAGTGCGTGTCGTTATGCGGTCAGGGAATTAAGTAGAAGTACGTATCCTGAGGCCGCTATCGCGGCCTTTTTTGTGCCCCGTTATTGCCTCCTTTTTCCGGACAAAGAAACATGCAGCTTTTATTGGCTTATCTTGCCGTCGTGGTGATCTGGTCCACCACGCCGATTGCAATTCAGTTCAGTCTTACGGGGCTGGATTTTTATACCGGTGTCAGTCTGAGAATGTGGGTCAGCGCGGCGCTGTCTCTGCCGTTGCTGTGGGTTCTGCGCCAGCGTTTGCAGCTGAGTCCACAGGCGTTAAAAAGTTACCTGGCCGGTAGTCTGGGGATTTATGGCGCCATGATGGCCGTGTATTGGGGGGCTCATTTTATTCCCTCCGGGCTTATTTCTGTGATTTATGGTTTGGCCCCTATGCTGTCCGGTGCCATGGCCTGGCTGTGGCTGAAAGAACGGGAACTGACACCAGCGCGTTTTCTGGCTTTGCTGATAGCCCTGTCTGGTCTGGCTATGGTTGTCAGTGGCCGTCTGGCGCTGGACAGCAATGCCTGGCGCGGTGTGCTTGGTACGGTCGTATCGGTGAGCTGTTTTGCGGCCAGTGCCGTATTGGTTAAAAAAGTGAATGCCGGTCTGCATCCGCTGGTGCAGACCAGCGGTACCCTGTGGGTCTCATCCATGGGTTATCTGCTGACCATGCCGTTTTTCGGCATCCATATTCCGGCGCAGTGGGATATGAAATCCATTGCCGGGCTGGGATATCTGGTCGTATTCGGCTCTTTGCTGGGCTTTATGCTGTATTTCTTTGTGCTCAAATCCCTGCCCACATCGCGGGTGACTCTGATCACCCTGATCGCCCCAGTGCTGGCTGTGTTCTGGGGGTTCTGGCTGAAAGACGAACGTCTGTCTTCTGCTTCTCTGGCAGGGGCAGCTGCGTTATTGGGTGGCCTGGCTCTGTACCAGTGGAACTACTGGCCTGACCGCTGGCTGCGGAGGCTGCTGCGCCGCGACCGCAAACGGGCGCCGGTAAATCCGGCCTAAATATTTTCCGTCTTCTGCCGACACAGATCCTACAGAGACTTTGTTGTATGGGAGACGGATATGAAATGGCCTCAACTGGCAGCTGTCACGGCTGCTTCTGCCCTGATATTACAGGGCTGTTCCAGTGCTTTGCTCGAAGAACAGAATGTGAACGAAGACCCGGAGGCTTTTTTCCAGCCGGTGGAACAGGAGATTGACCCGATTGCGCCTATGGTACTGCGTGTTGTGGGCTATGGGGCGGTTGAGGAGTCTGGCAACAAGTCTAAAGTTCAGCGCCGTCTGATGGCGATCCGTGCGTCAAAAATGGACGCTTACCGGGCGATGGCCGAACGGGTATATGGCACCTCCATTCAAGGCAGCACCACGGTGAAAGATATGGTCGTGCAGAATGACCGTTTCCGTACTTATGTAGAAACCTATATGCACGGTGCCCGCGTGGTGTCGTCAGATCTGATGCCGGATGGCAGCGTGGAAACCGTTCTGGAAATGGTGATTGATCAGGGCTTCCGTAATTGTCTGCAGACGATGGACAGCCAGCGCTTCAATGTTGATTGCCGTGCTCCGCTGGGTGGTGGTGAAAGAACCAACCAGTTCGCTGCCAGCCAGCGTCAGCGGGTGCAGGGTGAGGCAGCAATGCCGGAAGCCGGCTTTTATTTTATTGAATAATCTCCGGGCCTGATTTTTCAGCTACAGGGTGCTCACTATGCGTTATTTTCTGCTTATTCTGTCATTGCTGGGGGTGGACGCCCGCGCCATTACCGTAGAAGCAACCGGCGAAGCGCCGTTAACCGGTGCCATTTCTTTTGCCCGCGAGCAGGCTCTGGAAGATGCCATGCGTCAGGCCAGTCTGCGCGCCGGTGCCCATATCAGCAGTACCCAGCTGATGGAGCACGGCGTGATGGCACAGGACGATGTGCGCGTCCGCTCCCAGGCGCAGCTGAAAAATGTGGAAGTGCTGTGGGAAGACCAGAACAATGGCCTGTATCAGGTATCTATCCGGGCGGATGTGACGCCGGAGGCCATGTGTCCGGCCAGTACTCAGCGCTATCGCAAGGCGATTGCCGTGGCCGGTTTTGGACTGGCCAATCCCATGCAGGCCAGTGTCGGGCGGCTGGAAAATATTGAGCAGGATCTGCCCCGTCTGTTGGTGAACACTCTGAATGGCCGGGGTGCAGTCCATGCACTGGATGCCACCCGGGTCAGTCTGTTTCAGGATCCTCGCCGCGCGCCATCCATGGAAACACAGCAGCAGCGGCTGACAACATCCGTTGCGCTGGCCACTCAGATGGGAGCGCAGTATGTGGTCTCCGGAGTGGTCCGGGATCTGTCGATGATAGATGAGGCACCGGAAAAAACCCGCCATCCGGATAACAGCCGCATGAATCCCTGGCTGACTCTGGTCGGTCTGGATGAAGACGCTCATCAGCGCCAGTTTGTGATGGATGTATTTGTGCACGACGGCCTCAGTGGCGCCATGCTGTTCCACCGTACATACACAGCCAATGGGGAATGGACCCGTGCCAATACTGAACGTACCGGCTTTGCCACGCCTCAGTTCTGGAAAACCCAATACGGTGACGAAGTACGTGATCTGCTGACGGGTGTGGTGGATGATGTCGATGAGGTTCTGCGTTGCCAGCCCTTTATGGCGCGGATTGTAAAAGCCCGTGGCAATCGACTGCATATTGAAGCCAGCGCCGGCGCCGGTATCCGTCCGGGCGATAAGTTTCAGGTGTACCGCACCGGTACTTTTTATAACCTCGATCTTGAACCACGTACGGAGCTCAGTGATATGGCGACGGAAGTGGTGGTGAAACAGGTGCAGCCACAATTTGTCGTGGCTGAAATGCAGCTCAGCGCCGAGCATCTGGCCATACAACGCGATGATATGGTAATTGCCTGGTAGGCAGCGTCTGTGCGGTTTTCCTTTGCAGATATAAAAAGGGCCGGTAACGCCCCATTGCTGACCCACAATTTTTTATTTGAACTTTTGCGAGAACTTCAAAGCCCGTTGTCCTCATAGAGGGGCCTTGCCCCTCTCGCCGGACCGGCTCAACTCCTGACCGCCATGGATGGCGGAAATGCAGGTTTTGCAGGAGC
>DCCG01000025.1 GCA_002314145.1 Thalassolituus sp. UBA1087
ACAGCTATGGCTGACGTGCATCCCCCGGCCGGACCTCTTTAATAGCTGTTCACGAAGTGTCAACTCCCACTTCTTATTTATTGCACCTAGAGCAGGTCTTTATGATGCCCAGTTATTAAGTGAAAACATTGCGCTAATTAAGTTTTCCAGTTATCCCATAATACAAAAGACCTAATTCTAATCTCCCCTGATATTAATGGTATCTACAAAATAATATTCGCCACTCAAATGAGGTCTACGCCTAAGCTCACAATAGAGTTTGCTAACAAGGAGAACTCCTTAGAAATTTGCCCTTTGAGCGATGGGCAAATTAAAGCTGGAAAAGAGACTGTAATGATGAAATTCAAAGTAAAAGACCGACACGGTAACTATATAAAGGAAGAAACAAAAATCACGTCAATTGAGCTGGATTCTGAGCTGTAGAGACCTTATCCTTACATGTAAGCCATTGATTTACCTGCTATTTGTAAGGGTTTTACCTCCTTTACCTTATATAAACTTAATTATCGGAATTATAAGAATATCACCAAGCACCTGCCGGATCAGTTCTGAAAGGATTTTTACGGGTTTCGGGTCGCATCTCTGAGATCCGGACCAGAGCCAGGACTCTTTATGCTCTTCTTATGTTATTCAGGCGCTGACTCAATCAATTCGCCCTGGTTCATGCACGTATCGCTGCCACAGTAGTCCTCTGTTTGAATCTGTCACAAAGACCGGTCCATCTCAGGCAATACGTGGCGATGAAAAACGCCGGCCCGGAGATAAATAAAGGCCGCGATACCAGATAAGGTATTTGCAGCCAGAATGGCCAGATAGATCCCTTCCAGCCCTTTCCAGGCTGAACCGGCCAACACCAGAGGAATCAGCAGAAGAATCAGGCGGCCAAAAATAACAGCAGCGGAACGCATAGGCATGCCAATCGCAGACAGCGTCTGGCTGGCAATCATCACGGCACCCATAAACCCGTACCCGATCGCCACATATTTAAGATAGGTAGCGCCGGCGGCAACCACCTCCGGATCATCATTGAATACACTGACGATCACGTCAGCAAACACCAGCACCACGGCGAAAACAATCAGTCCCCAGATAACGGAAACCAGCGAGGTGAATTGCTGCGCAGAGAGAATGCGGTGTGGTTTTTCCGCCCCCCAGTTCTGGCCACTGAACGGCCCCATAACACTGGACAATGCCATCGGCACCATAATCAGAAACATTTCTACCCGGCCGGCAGCACCAAAACCGGCCACAGCCTTTTCGCCATAACCGGCGATTACGCCGATGATAAAGGCCATGGATAACGGGTTAACGACCTGCACCAAGGCTGCCGGCAGGCCGACCCTGAGGGTCGCCTTCCAGTTACTCAGCATATCGGCCAGCACCGGCCGTTCGAAAGCAATCAGCTTCAGACGCCGGATAAGCACCCAGGCGGAGAAGCCTAATGCACAGATCCGGGCAATGACCGTCGCCAGAGCCGCCCCCTGAATTCCCATGGCCGGGAACGGCCCCAGACCAAAGATCAGCAGCGGGTCCAGAATGATATTCACCAGTACCGTCAGTCCCATTATGACACTGGGCGTAAAGGTATCTCCGGTTGCACGGATAACGTTATTCCCGGCCATAGTGAAAACCACAAAAGGCACTGCCGCGAACCAGGTATACATATAGTCGTGCACCAGGCTGAGCACCTTGCCACTGGCCCCTAATGCCCGGAAGACAACCTCCATGCTCAACAACCCGACCAGGGTGGAAATCAGCGCGACGATAACAGAGAGCAACAGCCCGTCACGGATCAGCAGTCTGGCATCCCGTTCACGGCGCGCCCCCAGCGCACGGGAAACGACGGAAATCATCCCGACTCCCATGCCCATCGACAGAGAGCCGATCATCAGGACCACCGGAAAGGTAAAAGTCATCGCCGCGAGCTCGTCGCTGCCGAGTTGCGCGACAAAGAAGGTGTCCACGACATTAAAGGCTGTAATGGCAAAAAAGCCGGTCAGCATGCCGAGCGCCATTTTAATAGTAACGGTGGGAATATGGCCGTGTATTAACGCCGTGTTGTGTTTGCGCATAAGCTAGAATCAATTTTGGGACTTTCATGGTAACTGTTCCGGCAAAGCAAATAATCCACGGCTTTCAGAACATTCCTTCTCATTTTTACCTGAAGACCGCTTGGCGGCCCCTTCAGACCCCATCATTCCATCCCGATATTATCCCAATAACAGAGGTCGCTTACTCTTCAGGGGGTATGGACGCTGCCACACTGAGGCAGTACTGTCTGCTGTTTACCGGCTCAGGACATCACCATGTTTTCTGCGATCAGCTGGCCGCAGCATGGCTTACACCATGCCCGCCATTATACCCAGAGCAGCGCCACTGCCTGGCTGTCAGATTAGGCCCCCGCTTTTCTGCAAACACGGGAGCAGCCCCTGCTCCGTTTAAGTCTGATTGTTAACAGGTACCCGTATGAAAACCAAAGCTTATGCTGCCCACAGCCACACATCCCCTATGACACCCTATGAGCTGGACCGCCGCAACCTGCTTGCCAACGATGTCGCCATTGAAATTCTGTACTGCGGCGTGTGTCATTCTGACCTGCACACAGTGCGCAACGACTGGGGCGAGACTGAATACCCTATTGTTCCCGGTCATGAAATCATTGGCCGCGTGACCGGGCACGGCCCGGACGTAACAAAGTATCAGACCGGCGATCTGGTTGCCGTCGGCTGCCTGGTCGACAGTTGCATGGAATGCGACCAATGCCAGAAAGGCGAAGAGCAGCTTTGCCGCCATGAGGTGACCGAAACCTACGCCAGCCCGGACCGGCTCACCGGCGCCATCACTCAGGGTGGTTATTCAAAGCACATTGTTGTGCGCGAGGAATTTGTACTGCGCGTTCCTGAAGGGCTGGATATTGCCAAAGCCGGCCCACTGTTGTGCGCCGGCATTACTACCTGGTCACCACTGCGCACTTGGGGTGTAACCACCGGCAGCCGCGTGGGGGTTGTCGGCCTGGGCGGGCTTGGCCATATGGCGGTTAAGCTCGCCGCTGCGCTGGGCGCCCATGTGACTGTGATCAGCCGTTCAGACAGCAAGCGCGATGACGCCATGGCGCTGGGTGCTGATGCCCTGCTGGTATCAACCGACGCTGACGCCATGGACGCCGCCGCCGACAGCTTCGACCTGATCATA
Organism: Thalassolituus sp. UBA1087; assembly: GCA_002314145.1. Classification (GTDB taxonomy): domain Bacteria; phylum Pseudomonadota; class Gammaproteobacteria; order Pseudomonadales; family Oceanobacteraceae; genus Venatoribacter. The sequence goes on from DCCG01000025.1 coordinate 3,193, forward strand.
GATACCGTGCCGGTTAAGCACGACATTATGCCGTATGTTCCCCTGCTGGATATCGATGCCACCCTGGTATTAGTGGGTCAGCTCGGTCCGCTGGAAACGGTAGATACCATGCCGATCGTGGCCGGGCGCCGGCGGATTTCCGGCTCCCCGATGGGTGGCATACGTGAGACCCAGGCGCTGCTGGATTTCTGCGCCGCCAACAATGTACATCCGGACGTTGAAATGATCCGTATGGACCAGATCAATGAAGCTTTTGAGCGGCTGGAAAAAGCCGACGTGCGCTATCGTTTTGTGATCGATATGGCGACACTCTGACCCTGAAGTCATCAATCCCCCACAAACAAAAAAGCCGGCCATCAGGCCGGCTTTTTGCTGTCTGTTACCAGACATAGCTACTCATGCGCTATCCGGGCTACATCTGTGTTGCCAGCATGCCATCCAATGGCAGCTCATTGGCGGTTACCTGCCCGCCCGCGTATTTAAAATCGGACACCAGGCGGTCACCTTCCTCACGGATGTATCCCGTGTCGATAAATTCGACAAAGTATTCAGCAAACGGACTTTGCATCAGGCTGCGGCTGCCGTCGAAACGAAGATTTGCTGCCAAACGCTGTGGCCATTCCTCCATCAGACTGTCCGCCGCGCCGGCCTCCAGTACCGCCTGGCCATTGATCAGCATATCGCCGGATACACTCATCCCCGCCGGCCCACGGTCGTTAAGAATAAAACTGCTTTCCAGTGTTTCGAGCGACACCCGTAACCCCCGGGCGGCCACTTCTGCGTATGCCGCCACGGCATCCTGCAGGGCTGCAGCATCCGCTTCATTACCGGAAACAGCATCCATTTTTTTATTGGCAGCCTCCAGTGACGGCCAGTCTATCGCGTCGATAAACAGCCGCAGTGTGGTGGGATCAACACTGAGATCTTTATCCTGAGTGCTGAGTTTCAGGTTGTTAAAAGTCACCGTCATTAATGACGCCAGCACATCACCCTGCACCAGATGCCCGGAATTGAGGTTAAATCCTGACAGGGCGAGTTTTCCCTGTGGCGCATCGACCTTCACATTATTAATGCGGTAACTCAGCCGGTCCAGGAAAGCCTGACCGCCGCGCTGATGACCTTTGCCTTCGAAGGCAACACCAGCAACCCGTGCCTCTCCAAGTGTATCATTGGCAACGCTGACCTGGCTGAGCGTTGCTGTGGTGACGCTTTTTCGCTGGCCTTTTGTATCGTTCGTCGTATGAATAATTAATGGTGAGATATTAACCCGGGTACCATCCTGCAGGGCCTGATTAACCGTACCCGAGCGGTATTCACTGCTGATCAGCCCGGACACAGGATCAAACTGCCACCGGCCCTGCTGACCTTGGGCCAATTGTGGTAAGGCACTGAATACAATGGCGGCCATGCCCGCTTTTTCATCAAAGCGGAATTCCCCATACGCGCGGAAAGGCTCAATAGTGACTGTCTGACGCATGGCAAGAATTTCAGCGCCCTGCTGCAGTTCACGGATGCTGTAGACCTCTTCGCGCAGCGCCCCCATCAGAGACGTGTTGACGGTTTGGCGCGTCAGATCAAACCCCTGCCGGTTAAGCGTTTTCTTGGCGTTGGCCAGTGAGATTTCTGATTCCCGCTCATAGGCTTCAATATTCTGCAGGGTAAGATAGCCGGTTCCGCCTGCCAGCCCGGCCAGCGAGATAATCAGCAATCCGGTCAGGGTTGCGCCAGTCTTAGTCATTGTCACCATCCTTAGTTATCAGTCAGTCATTTTTCACACTTTTGCGCAATACTACCGGAGAAATGCTCAAACCTGAATGTCGCGCTGGCGTTAACGGTGGGATTTAATCCGGCCTTACGCTAGACTTCGCGCAAATTCCCCTGCAGGTATCCGTCTTTATGTATCAAGTTGGTCAGCGCTGGATCAGTGAAGCCGAAACCGACCTCGGTCTTGGCCTGGTTCAGAACGTAGACTTCCGTGTGGTCACACTGTATTTCCCCGTTATTGATGACGTTCGCTCCTACTCCCGTCAGAATGCTCCTCTGACCCGGGTTATCTTTAAAGAAGGTGATGTCCTTCCTCTGTCCGATGGCACCACGCTGACCGTCGCCGATCTGGAAGACATTGATGGCATCGTGTTTTACAGCGATGGCGAGCGTCATATTTCAGAGATCCACCTGAGCGGCCAGATTCAGCTGAATCAGCCCGCTGACCGCCTGTTCTCCGGCCAGATTGATAACAATAACCTGTTTGAACTGCGCCAGTTTGCCCTGCGGCAACTGTCCGCCCTTCGTCAACGCCCCTACTATGGCCTGCTGGGTGGTCGCACCAGTTTGCTGCCGCACCAGTTGCACATCGCTCAACAGGTGACTCAGGATTCCATCCCACGGGTATTGTTGGCCGATGAAGTCGGCCTGGGTAAAACCATCGAAGCTGGCCTGATTCTGCACCGCCTGTTGCTGCAGCAACGCATCAGCCGGGTACTGATACTGGTACCCGACCATCTGATTCATCAGTGGCTGGTGGAAATGATCCGCCGCTTCAATCTGCGTTTTAATATTGTCAGCCGTGTGGCCGCTGAAGACAGCGAGAATATTTTCTCTGAAGGCCAGCTGTTCCTGTGCCCCATATCGCTGGCAACGGATGAGCATATCAGCCGCGACATTCAGACAACCGACTGGGATATCCTGGTGGTCGACGAAGCTCACCACCTCGAATGGAGTGAAGCCGAAGGCGGCGACCCGGCCTACTGCCTGACCGAAGATGTTGCGGTCAAAACACCGGGATTGCTGTTGCTGACCGCGACGCCGGAGCAGCTGGGTATTGAAGGCCATTTTGCCCGCCTGCGCCTGCTTGATCCGGAACGCTATCCGTCGCTGGAACATTTTATCGCCGAACAACAGGCTTACCGCCCGATTGCCGATCTGGCAGCCGCGCTGGCGGACGACTCTGTACTCAGTGCAGAGCATCAGGCCACCATTGGTGAATATCTGCCCGAATTTGCCAACAGTGACCTGAGCGATGACGCCCAGCGCAATAAAGTACTGGAAGCTTTGATTGATCGCCGCGGCCCGGGCCGTGCGCTGTACCGCAACACCCGTCATGGCGTCAGTGGATTTCCGCAGCGCCTGGCTGACATCATCGAAATGCCGGCACCGGAAGGTGATGATCTGACACCGTCAATGAAGGATCTGCATCCGGAAATCGGCGTGTACAACTGGTGTGATGATGATCCGCGCAGCGAATGGCTGTTATCCCTGCTGGCCAGCACCGGCAAAGATAAAATCGTACTTATCTGCCATGCCGCTTCCACCGTACTGGATCTGGAGCAGTGGCTGTGGGAGACCGCAGGCATGCAGGTTGCTGTCTTCCATGAAGATATGGATCTGGTGGAGCGTGACCGAGCAGCGGCCTATTTTGCCGACCACGAACAGGGCGCGCGCATTCTGCTGTGCTCTGAGATCGGCAGTGAGGGGCGGAACTTCCAGTTTGCCCATCATCTGGTGTTGTTCGATTTACCCTTCAACTGTGATCTGATTGAACAGCGCATCGGCCGTCTGGACCGCATTGGACAGGCGCAGGATATCAAACTCTATGTACCTGTCTTCAGCGACCACGCCACCGGACGCTGGGCCCACATAGTTAATCAGGGGCTGGATGCCCTGAGCCGCCCTAACCCGGCCGCTCAGCCGTTGCTGGAAGCTCACCGGGAAAGCATTGAACAGGCTATTCTGTCCGGCGAAGGCATGGATGAGCTCATCACTCTGCTGGCGGCTGAGCGGGAAAAAATGCTCGCCGAACTGGAACAGGGTCGCGACCGCCTGCTGGAACTGCATTCCTGTCCGCCGGAAAAAGCACGCAGCCTGGCCCAGGATATGACCATTACGCATATAGAAGATGAAGCCGAACTCAATGACTTTATCGAGTTATTCGCCGACGCCTTTGGTCTGGAGCTGATTGATCTTGGCGGTGACTGCATCACCATAGCCCCCGGTGATCACATGCTGGTACCGGATCTGCCCCACCTGCCCGCCGACGGTTTCATGGCCACTACCCGGCGCGAGGTGGCTTTGAGCCGTGACGATGTGCAGTTCCTGAGCTGGGAACACCCTTTTATCGACCAGGCGCTGGAGCTTATCACCAGCAGCCCGGCCGGTAACGCAGCAGTCAGCTACATTGAGCACCATGGTCACCGCACCGGTGACTGCTTTATCGAGCTGCAGTTTGTCGCTCAGTGCCCGGCTCCCAAAGCGCTGGCGGTTGAGCGTTATCTGCCCCCCAATGCCATGCATCTGATGATGACTCCGGGCGGTGATCTGAAGGTCAATGACGGCGAACTGCCGGGCTTTCCGCTGCCGCTTAAAAAAGGCACTGCCCGCGGACTGGTGGATCAGAAAACGGCACAGATTCAGCCTGTTATTCACAAACTGGAAAAACTGGGGGCCGGCCAGCTGGATAAAATGGTCGATCAGGCCACAACCAGAGCGGAAGAGGCATTCGCCGCACGTATTGCCAGACTGCATGCACTGGCGGAAGAAAATCCGTCGATTTCCCCACAGCTGGTTGCCGATGTGAAAGCCGAACGCGAAGCCGTTATCAAAGCCATCAGCAATTCCCAGCTGATTCTGGACTCTGTGCGGCTGGTGTTCTGCGGCTGACCCTCTGAAACGGGCACCCGGAACAGGAGCGTCCGGGTGTAATAAAGCCGGCCTATGGCCCACTGATGTCCCACAAATTTTTATTTAAACTTTTGCGAGAAACTCCAGCCCCCTTGTCCTCATAGAGGGGCCTTACCCCTCTCGCCTTATTTCAAAATTCACGTTGAATCTGAATTTTATGTCTCTGACTAAAATTCAGCGACTGAGCTGTATTGAAAAGTGGCATTAAGGTCGCCAACCCTTCGCATCTTGGAGCGCCGAAATGAACGATGATTTTTCCGGCCCGATGGGCATGGATGCCCGGCGAGCGGA
>DCCG01000026.1 GCA_002314145.1 Thalassolituus sp. UBA1087
AAGGGACCTGGAGTTTCTCGCAAAAGTTTAAATAAAAATTTGTGGGACACTAGTGGCCTCCGGGGGCTGCTTTCCATCTTTCTGAATATCCGCAACAAACGCGATCAATCGCTGCGCGGTTCCCGCTCCAGGTACTCCTGTGACTGCATTTCCAGCATCCGCGAGGTGGTACGCTGAAATTCAAATTCCAGCTTGCCCTGCCCGTAAATCGCGGCGATCGCTGCATCCGCTGACATAATCACTTTTACACCACGATCGTAAAATTCATCGATCAGGTTGATAAAACGGCGCGCCAGATCGTCATTTTTAGCGTTCATCACCGGTACATTGGAAATCAGTACCGCATGAAACTGTTTGCCCAGCTCAATGTAGTCATTCTGTGAGCGCGGGCCATCACACAGGGCTTCAAATTCAAACCAGGCGACATCATCACACACGGCTTTGGCGGTAATGGTACGCCCCAGAATCTCCACGTCGACGTTATATTCCGCCTGGCGGGCATCAGGAATAATGCGGTTAAAACTTTCCTGCAGACTTTGCTCCGCCTCGCTGTCCAGCGGGTAATGGTAAAGCTCAGCCTGCTCCAGTGAACGCAGCCGGTAATCGACACCGGAATCCACATTCACCACTTCGGTGTATTTATTCAGCAGTTTAATCGCCGGAATAAAACGATCGCGCTGCAGGCCGTCTTTATAAAGACCGTCCGGAATAATATTGGAGGTCGCCACCAGGGATACGCCGCGGTCAAACAGCTCCTGCATCAGGCCCCCCAGAATCATGGCATCACCGATGTCGGAGACAAAAAATTCGTCAAAACAGATCACCAGCGCTTCGTCGGCAATATTGTCAGCGATGATTTTCAGCGGGTTTTTCTCTCCGGCCAGCGTGGTCAGATCATGATGAACGCGCTGCATAAAGCGGTGGAAGTGGGTGCGCATTTTGCGTTTAATCGGCAAAGCTTCATAAAACGTATCCACCAGATAGGTTTTGCCGCGTCCGACACCGCCCCAGAAATACAGGCCTTTTTCCGGTTCCGGCTTCTTCTTGCTCAGTTTGCCGGCCAGCTTTCCCAATACTCCCTGCTGACTGCGGCGCTTATCCGCCTCGACCAGATCATCAAACAGACGCTGCAGATGCTTAACCGCCATTTCCTGCGCGGCATCGTATGAAAAATCATCGCGTTTCAGGTCTTCCTGATACAGTTCCCAGGGTGTACTCACGGATTGGCTCCTGCGGAGAGTGATGGCGGACATCCCACCGGTTAGCGCCACCGCGCACCGGCGGCACGCAGCGGAGGATTTTCAGGGCGCGAAATGTAGCGAACACGGCCCGAAAGTGCAAATAACACACAGTTCAGCCGGCCTGTCAGAGGTGTTCCAGCAAGGGCGCAAGATCTTCTTTAAGGCTGGCTTTCAGATCGGTCAGGCGGCCATGAAAGAAGTGGCTGCCATCGGCAAACACGCGGAAATGCGGCGTGGGGATCACCAGCGACGCCCAGTTATCAACCTCATCAAAGGGCACTACCTCATCGCCATCGCCCATATAGACAAAGGTTTCAAACTGGTTGGGTAAGGTATTGGGCGCGTCAAAGTGATGCACTGCCGGGGCCAGCAACACCAGCGCTGCCAGCTTCTCCGGCGCGCGGCAGGCCGCCAGACAGGCCATGCCGGCACCGAACGAAAAACCCGCCATAATGACTTTTTCCCAGCCCAGGGTGTTGAGCACGTAATCCAGCGCCGCCAGCACATCCTCCTGCTCACCTTTGCCGTGATCATGCTGGCCGTCACTGGCGCCGACGCCACGGAAGTTAAAGCGCAGCGACGGCAGCCCCAGAGACGCTGCGGTGCGCGTTACTGTGGTCACCACCTTGTTATTCATAGTGCCCTGATGCAACGGATGCGGATGACACATGAGTACACCCAGTTGCGTTTGTTCTGCTTCTGCCAGACGCCCTTCCAGCACACCGGCCGGGCCCTGTATCTCAATTGCTTTTTCCTGCGCCATAGCGCTGCCTACTCCTGATTATTCATGTGGATTTATCCGCCCCCGGCGGACGTGAGTCTGCCAGCCAAAGGGAGATATTTACCCATATTCATATAGCTAAATGTTATTAATCATGCCTTCTTATATATCGGACATCTTGATATATTTGCCGCCATTAAAACTGCCCGACATACACTTTACGGGAGCCATCGAACGAGATGACTGACTACAACCTGACACACCTGAAACAGCTTGAGGCGGAGAGTATCCACATCATCCGCGAAGTCGCAGCCGAATTCGACAATCCGGTGATGCTTTACTCCATCGGTAAAGATTCCTCGGTGATGCTGCACCTGGCACGCAAAGCCTTTTACCCGGGTAAGCCGCCCTTCCCGCTGATGCACGTGGATACCACGTGGAAATTCCGCGAGATGATCGAATTCCGCGACAAAATGGCCGCCGAAGTCGGTATGGACCTTATTGTCCATATCAATGAGGAAGGTGTGAAGCAGGGAATCGGACCTTTTACCCATGGTTCATCCAAACACACCGACGTCATGAAGACCCAGTCGCTGAAGCAGGCGCTGGATAAATACGGCTTTGATGCCGCCTTTGGTGGCGCACGCCGGGACGAAGAAAAATCCCGCGCCAAAGAACGCGTGTACTCCTTCCGTGACAGCAAACACCGCTGGGACCCGAAAAACCAGCGTCCGGAACTGTGGAACCTGTACAACGGCAAAGTTAATAAAGGCGAAAGTATCCGCGTCTTCCCGCTGTCCAACTGGACCGAGCTGGACATCTGGCAGTACATCTATCTGGAGCAGATCCCGATTGTACCGCTCTACTTCTCTGACAAGCGCCCGGTCGTAGAACGCGATGGCATGCTGGTCATGGTGGATGACGACCGTATGCCGCTGGAAGAAGGCGAAGTACCGGAAATGAAATCCGTGCGTTTCCGCACCCTGGGCTGCTACCCGCTGACCGGTGCGGTGGAATCGGAAGCCGATACACTGCCGGAAATTATTCAGGAAATGCTGCTGACCACTACATCTGAACGTCAGGGCCGCGCCATTGACCATGATTCATCCGGTTCAATGGAGAAGAAAAAGCAAGAGGGGTACTTCTGATATGTCACACCAATCCGATCTGATTGCCTCCGATATTCTCGAATACCTGAAGCAACACGAAAACAAAGAACTGCTGCGCTTTCTGACCTGCGGCAACGTCGATGACGGTAAATCCACCCTCATCGGTCGCCTGCTGTTTGATTCCAAAATGATCTATGAAGATCAGCTGGCCTCCGTCACCAAAGACAGCAGCAAAGTCGGCACCACCGGCGACCGCCCGGACCTGGCACTGCTGGTTGATGGCCTGCAGGCTGAACGGGAACAGGGCATCACCATCGACGTAGCCTACCGCTACTTCTCGACTGCCAAGCGTAAGTTCATCATCGCCGACACCCCGGGACACGAGCAGTACACCCGCAATATGGCCACCGGTGCCTCCACCTGTGAGCTGGCGATTATTCTGATCGACGCCCGTTACGGCGTACAGACCCAGACCAAACGTCACAGCTTTATTGCCTCCCTGCTGGGCATCAAGCACGTGGTAGTGGCCGTGAACAAAATGGACCTGCTGGATTTTGATGAAGACACCTTCAACAAAATCAAAGAAGACTACCTCAAGTTCTCAGAAAACCTGCACCTGGAAAACATCTACTTTGTGCCTATGTCAGCCCTCGATGGCGACAACGTGGTGGAAAAATCCCCGCGCAGCCCATGGTATGACGGCCAGACTCTGATGCAGATTCTGGAAACCGTGGAAGTCCACAAAGACAAAAACCTGGAAAACTTCCGCTTACCGGTGCAATACGTTAACCGCCCGAATCTGGATTTCCGTGGTTTCTGCGGCACCATTGCCTCCGGCATCGTCAAACCCGGCGATACCATCATGGCGCTGCCCTCGCAGAAAACCAGCAAGGTTGAACGCATCGTCACCTACGACGGCGATCTGGATGAAGCCTTCGCCGGCCAGGCCATCACCCTGACACTGGAAGATGAAATCGACATCAGCCGTGGCGACGTTATCGTCAAAGTCGATGATCTGCCGACCGTGGCTAGTAAAATCAACGCCAACGTGGTGTGGATGACCGAACAGCCGCTGATTCCCGGCAAGCCTTACAGCCTGAAATTCGCCACCGGCGAAAGCGCCGGAACCGTCAGCAAAATTCACCATCTGGTGGACGTGAACACGCTGGAACAAAGTCAGGCCGATGAAGTTAAACTCAACGAAATCGCCCTCACCGAAGTGTCGCTGGATAAGCCTGTGCCCTTCGATGCTTACAGCAAAATCCCGGGCACCGGGTCTTTCATCATCATTGACCGCCTGAGCAACGTCACCATTGGTGCCGGCATGATCGTCGGTGCGGCGTCCGACTCTGACGACGACCGCGTGGTCAGCGCCGAAGATAAAGCCCGCCGCTTCAGCCAGAAGCCTGCCATCGTGGCCATCAACGCCGTTGATCCACAGGCCATTGCCGAAGCCCTGGACCGCCGTCTGTTCCAGATGGGGCGTGTCGCCGCCATCGCCAGCAACGACAGCGCCCTGTTCCTCAAAGCCGCAGGCCTGGTCGCGCTGGTACCCGGTGGTGCAGACCACGCTGATATCAGCCTGGCAGCGGACAACGAGAGCCTCGACAGCCTGATCGCGGATCTGCAGGAAGCCGGCATTATCTGAACCGCCTGCAACGGCACCCAACAAGCCCGGCCCTGTGCCGGGCTTTTTTATGGCCTTATCAGGGCCTTTATTAACGCGAAGGTTAAGAGCGCGCTTCACGCCATCCGCAAGGCCCCGGCCGGGCCTGCGACAGCCGTGACTAACTCTTTGAAAATTCTCATAAAAAAGTGTTTGACAGGTTCTGAAATCTTGGCATAATACGCGCCACTTGAGAGGCACAGCCACTCAGGTTGATGAAGTGGCTATGTAGCTCAGCTGGTTAGAGCACAGCATTCATAATGCTGGGGTCACTGGTTCAAGTCCAGTCATAGCCACCACGAATCTAGAAGCCTCGCAGGTTAGGAACAACTAACTTGCGGGGCTTTTTTCGTTGTGGGAGATTCAAAACCAAAGCCAGTCCAGATAGACTGCAGGGAAATGGTGGTTTTGAGTAAGAGGCTCAAGGAATGAACGGCTGTAAAAATTGGCGCCCAATAATTCTAGTAATAGCAATATGTTGCATCATTGGATCTTCAATGGGAGCTGCAATTACAGCATTTATCTTGGACTGGCAAATACATGCCGGAGATGCGCTAACGGCACTAGCAACGTTAACAACAGGTATATTGGCTATTGCAGCAGCCTGGTGGACAATTACAAGCAACCAAGAAATAAATCAAAAACAACTTACACAAATAGAGCAAGAAGCCAATCAAAACGGATATTACAATTTTAAAAATAACTTCTTTGAACACTTCTACAGAGTTCACCCAGACTTCTCTATAAATTCAAAGACATTTTCAGAATTCTTCAATGGAAAACCAGAAAAAGGAATTCCAAAGATCAATCCATTTGGCATCTATGGAATTATAGGAGGAACAGCAAGAGCACTAGATTACACACTACAAATATACGACAAGAGAGATTCCTTCACAAAAGATGATTACGTTTTTTAATAAAAAACACAAGTTTAATCAATGAAATTTTCAACACAAAAAAACTCACCAATAAACTAGAAACACCAATATCTTACTTTAAAATAGATATACCATTCATAAATTATGAAGATGCAATTGAACTAAACCTAGACGCTTATATATTTTGCGAAGAAATAACTGAGTACATAAATTTATCCGTCTACGGCGCAAAAGATATTAATATAAAATCAATGAAAGAAAACTTCCATCGACTAAAAATAATTCAAAAAAATTTAAAAAAGACAACGACGACTAGTGATATTTCAAATAGAGCTAAAAATCTATTTCAGAAATAATTAAACAAACAATCCAACCACCCCAGCCCTTTCCCCAAGTTTGCAGTTCTTCAGCGGGTTGAGTTCTAAGACCTGATTCAGGTAGTCAGGAGACAGATGGCTATAGCGCATGGTCATCTTCAGATCAGAGTGACCAAGGACTTTTTGCAGTGTGAGGATATCCCCGCCGTTCATCATGAAGTGTGATGCAAAGGTGTGCCGGAGAATGTGGGTCATCTGCCCTTCCGGAAACTGTATCTTTGAACGTTCCGCCGCTTTCCTGAATGCCGTCCGGCAGTTATCAAATAACCGTTTTTCCGTATGAGCCTTGCTCACTGCTTTGATTTCCATCATCAGGGATTCACTGATGGGGACAGTTCGCCCTCTTCCGTTCTTTGTATCTGCAAACCTCAGTGCCGGCTGTTTGGTGTTCATCAGGCCTGTCCGGGGCAAATACTCAGCTTCCCCAAACCTTGCCCCAGTAGCCAGGCATATCTTAACCACGGTCGTCAGGTGCCGGTTCTTAGATTCTGTGCAGGCTTCCAGCAAAATAGGTATCTGTTCCTTTGTCAGAAAGCCCATTTCCCGTTCAGCTTCCCGGAACTGCCGCATTTTCCCTAACGGGTTCTCAGCCTCATAGAAGCCGAGACGATCCATCTCATTAAACAGTGCCCGAATGTACCGGAGTTCATGGTTAACGGTGGCAGGCTTAACCTCAGTGACTCTCACAGCCCGGTAATTGGCAAACAGGTCGGCAGTAAAGTCTGACAGAAGAGGATTACCCAGACGATCAGCGACAGCCTGCATACGGGAGTGACGGTATACGCCATCCTTCAGAGTTTTACCGTGGGCGTTATGCCAGAGGTCTATGAGCTCTGACAGATGGATTTCTGCCGGGTTAAGCATGGTTCACAACGTTATAGTGAAGCCGAAGCCAAGGTAATCAAGAAGTAGCCCGGCCGAATAACCAATGGCAGCAGCTATTGGTGTTTGAATTAAGAACGCTTTGCCGAAGTGTTTAAAAAATTCAATTTCAAAATTATCCATTAGGCAGCTACTCCATTAAGGCGATGGTCTCTTAATCGCTTGTCTACGAAGTCTGCGAGACAGAGAAAGAGTTCATCTGAGTGGCCGTACAGGAGCAGCCCGAAGTAGTCGGCGAGATCTGCTTCCAGGCCGGATGACAGAAGGTGTTTTACAACGTGTTCAGTAGTGAAGCCTTTGCGGGCTGCCAGCCTGAGGTGATTACCGATCCACATGGCCACATTACGGCGGGTCGGTTGTCCCGGGCTTTTTTTTTGATCCCGGGCATAGATGAAGGTCGGGTGAACATGAAACCACTCTATGTCCTGCATAAGCTTTTGCCATATCGGGTGGATATAGGTAGAGCTATGATGAAGCCGGAAGTTATTCAGGCAGTAATCCCAGAGCCCTTGCAGGTGAGGTTTCAGGTCGCGAGGTTCACGAATACAGACGCTCTGACCGGTTTTATTGAAGTTACCGTTTTCGAATTCTTTGATGATGCTGTGATGAATACGGAATTCTAACCTGTGAACAGTATCCGCTTCATTGCCGTCCTTCCCATCCCTGTATTCGCATTCAAAGGGATCATCTAAGCCCGGTGTGCGCTTCCAGAGGGTTTCACAGAAGTCCAGCTTGTCAGACTTCACAGCTTCCTCTGATTTGTTGTACAGGCACATCTGCAGGGAGCTGGAATTGCCAAAAAGGTAAGTCTGGCCCTGCCCGTAGATAAAGGCTGCCGTAGCCGCTTCAAAATTGGCAGAGCTGATGCCGTTAACCTTTAGGTTTCGCTTTGAACGTGTGGCCAGCTTGGTCTCAAAATCATCAGGCAGTTCAAGGCCTTTCATATCCACGCACATATGAACAGCCATGCCGGAGGCTTCCAGAGTATCGCCAAAGATGTTCCCGATCTGCCGCAGGCGATTTGTCAGCTGCTCTAAGCCTAAATCGTCAATCAGCTGAGGGGTTACCTCAATTTTCAGGTGTGGGCCCCTCTGATCCGCTTCTGCATAGAAGGACTTGAGCAGAACAACCATGCCGATCTGCAAATTTTTCAGGATATATTGATACCCGGACTTTTTACCGGAGCCGGCCAGCTTCCATTCTATTTCACCGATCTGAATCACGTCTGAGGCTTTGGTGTCGTAATGGGTTTTGATCTGTTCCAGCACGGCAGGACGGATGCTGCAGGTGTACAGCTGACGAATGGTGTCTATGCCGGTATGCAGAAAGCGCAGTTTTGAAAGATCATATTCAGCGGTGAGCCGTTCTGTGTAATACACATCAGAACCAGTATCCCGGTCATAAACGCGTTTCATCTGTTTATTTTCAAAGCGTGCCATAAAACCCCCTATCCATGACGAAGATGATTTGCAGCGCTATGGCGCAGGGATCACCCCCCTTTTAACTTACGTGTTACAGGTACGTAATTTCAGGCGCTGCCGCTGGCCGCCCGCGCTACGCTTGGCTGACCAGCGCTCAGCGCTGAATATTCTGCTGCTACGCAGCGGTGACCATGGGGATGCTGTCGCCCCCATACCCCAGACAGTGAGGGATACTGCGTCCCCTACGGCCTGTGGCCTACCCCAGCGGTTAATCAATAAAAAGGAATACCCAACCATCACCCAGCATCCCCCCGGGCTCCTGAGGAATTAGAATCAGTCATTAAATCAGAAAGAAAATCGCGCCTTTCATTTTGACGGGATTCACATACAGCAATATAAAAACGGTTTTTCTGAGAGATACGGACAAGGCACTGTGATACGGGGGTGACCTGATAACCGGCATCACGAAGCTGTCCAGGCGTAAGGTCCGCATAACCATCACCGAACACAGCACGGAGCTCATAACGAATATCAGGAAAAACACCGGCGTTATAAGTTATAAAGACCCGATCCGCATCATCAAGAAAATCAGACAGATCAGGTTCAACAGGAATGGCTTTAACTGGCTTAAACCGGTCGGATGGTGCAGGTTTAGCATCTTGAGTTACTGACTCAGAAACAGGAGCATCTGAACCAGCAAAAGGAGATTCATTAAGAAAACTATTAAAGCCGAAATAAGCAAAAAACAAACAAGCCACCAAGGCAACGCCCAGCATTTTAAGCTTAGCGCCTTTGAGAACATTAAAACGCCCATCTGCGCGAGTCTCATCACCAGCACCGACCGTGCTCTTCGTATGACTTTTATATAATTGATATACATCCTTTTTAAACCTTCCCGGAATTTCACGCTCACGACGAGCAATAGGCGGGGACGGACCTGTAACAGGACCACCATAGACATCAACCCGGTACATTTTTGACGCGCCAACCTTAGATAACTTGCTAACGCGGTAAGTAGTCTCAACAAGGTTACGCATAAAAGATGCTATCTGAGACAGGTCCTGAGTAACGAGAACAACCTCTGTCGAAAATCCATCATCACCGACAACATGACGATGCTCAGCAAAGAAGGTTTTGTCAGTCTGCCGTAACCGATTGGCGTTAGTGCCTGCGGGCCATATGCGCCAACACTCATCAATAACAATAATGGCCCCCGCTTCAAAATCGGTGGACCACCAATTTTCATTATCAATAATTTCCTGTGAATCAAACTGCACCGGCGCCATACCGAACCGTTCTAGAAAGAGCTCTGTATTACAGGGGATATTGGTATAAACGAGCCGGTGATTCTTACAGGCGGGGATAATGACATTCTCTACAACGCCATAGCTTTTACCATGCCCGGGCAAGCCGGTATAAGCCGATATACTCATTACCCGACCACCGGCAACCGACGAATAATAAAGCGAATGGTATAAGCAGTAACGATAATGCCCATACCGGTATCCAACTGTAATGACTGTGCAAACCAAGCGACAGATGAAGGAATGTGCAAAGAGCCCACATTCTGCATAAAGTCGGGAACAGGAATAGCTTCAATAACCGCGGCCATACCGTTTAAAATTTTCTCAAAAACCCAGAGTGCAAAACTGGATAGTTGATCCTGAACCCAGCCCCCCAGGCATGAAAGATCATATACTTCACAACTATCTGCAGGTGGCTCTGTTTCATACCCGGGCTGATCAAAATTAACATCTGACATGTCAAGCCCCCATTATTATCCGAAAGCCTATGATGGTAAAAATAACCAACATCACGGACGAAATAATGCCTTTAATGTCATTCATAATCTGACAATGTATGTCAGTTGATATAGTTGCATTAATAGGACGAGGAAGAGTGACGGACAATGATGGACAACTGCCATTATCCATTCTAAAAACATCGACTAACTGATCACCGGACTGGACTAAGGGTGACTCTGATATACGATGTTGAAAATTAGAAGCAGCTTCACCGAAAGTCTCAGCGCCTGTTGAGAATTTACCGGGCAATTCACCGGTGAACTCTTCAGAGTCATCAGAAGAACCACCGCCCGTATTACCACCGCCAGTATCACCGCCACCAGTGTCGCCACCCGAATCGCCGCCACCGGTATCACCACCGCCAGTATCGCCGCCGTCACCATTATCGGGACCGTCACCGCCGCCGGAACCGCCATTCCCCCAGTCCCCGGAAGGTGCTATGCAGGTCCCTACACCGCCGGGCTCAGTAGGTGGTATCCATGAATAGCCCTGCTCTGTCGGACAAACAGAGCCGTCTGGCTGCGTACCACCACCAGAATCGCCGCCACCAGAATCGCCGCCACCAGAATCGCCGCCACCAGAATCACCGCCACCGGTTCCACCACCGGAATCGCCGCCACCGGAATCGCCGCCACCGGTACCACCACCATTATCACCACCGCCAGTATCACCGGGATTGCTGCCGGAATTGTCCCCAGGACCAACATCATCGGAACCCGGGCAATAGTTATAAACCATAGCGACGCAATGAGTGCCATCAGGGCGGCAGTTATAAACGGTTTTCTCATAACACCCAGGGTTATCAGGATCAGGGCCGCAAGAATCCATAGGATTACCCGGTGCGAAATCATCACAAGGATCAGGATCTGGGTCTGGGTCTGGATCAGGGTCTGGGTCTGGGTCTGGGTCTGGGTCTGGGTCTGGGCCACCGGGATCAGGACTAGCGCACTGAAACCCTGTCGAAGTCGTTACAAGATCACCCTGATTGCAGGAGGGGGTACAAACCTGACCTTCAGGGCAATTGGGATCAGGAATAGGATTAGTACACATATTCCCTTCCGGGCAGTTTGGGTCAGGCTGAGGGCAATAATCCTGCTGAACGCAATCTACCTGATAAAAAGTCCGTCCATCAGACTGCTCTTCAGAGCCTAAAACGGCACAAACAAAGCCGGAAGAAGCAGGACCATTCAACCACTCATCAGTTACTTTAGACGTCACACGCCCCCCTTCAGCTGAATAACCATAAGGGCAAAGATCATCCAATGACTCAGCAAAAACAGAAGGAGACAGGCTTAATAAAAAACCGAAAATGATATAAATATAAGAAGCCATCTTGTTCATGGTTTAATCCAGTTAAAAAATAGAAAAGCTGTTACCAGACCAGAAACAAAGAAAGAGAAGTAATAAAGATCAAGCATAAAAACAGGGGCCGGGCCCAGCCCCTCTCCAGGCACGTTAGCGACGAATAGCGCTGAGCAACATACTTACACCACGGTATGTGATGTACGGAACCGCCAGAGCGGCACCCAGTGCACCGAGACCTGTCACAAGTGGCGAGAAATCCGCCGCTGTGGTAATTGCAGTAATTGCAGTTTCCATAGTTTTTTACCCTTTCAGAAGTTTAAGTAAAATGGCAACACCAAGTGCAGCCGAGAGAGGAACAACGGGCAGTAAAAATCCTGCACCGAAGTATTGAACAGCCGTCTCAGGAGACAGCTGCGTTATGTCGAACGGAGGGGTATACGTCGTAACTACCCAACCGCCCGGACATTCCAGCGCGCTTGTAATTTCACCATCACAAACGAGCATAAAACTCATGATCAAGACGCCTTACGGGAAGGCTGTTCTTTAATGATTGAAAGGCAATGCTGAACAGTTTTGCCGCCCTGAGTCTTATTGATCACTGTCAGCTTCACGTTCATTGGGTAATCAGCCGGATTCTGTGACAGGGAATCAACAACGACCTGCTCACAGGTCATCTTGGCCGGCACAAAACCACGATACATAGGGTTGGTCGGATCACTGTTCAGAACGAACAGCTGGTTAATGCGGTTGCCGTTATCCGGCTGAAAAGTCATACCACCGACGAGAGTTACAGGCATCTCAAATTGCATAGTCATATCCTCTTTATAAGCCCTCTGATGTTTCACCCGACCGCGAGAGCATGACGGACGGAGTTATTCGGCCCGGTAAATGGAGCCTCTTTAATAAATCGGGAGAGTCGTTGTTCATTGAGATCAATACGCACCTGATTGGCGAAGCGTTTAACGTCGTCCAGGGGTTGATCTGAGAGAACAAGCCAGAGCAGGTAACGAAGGGAAACTTCCGGCATATGAGCAGTTTCATTGCGGAAGGTGGCGCGGAATTCGTCGAGCAGACAAACCTCATCGACTGGGAGCAGTTCTTCCTGAAGCGGTATAGGCGATTGCATAGCCATTTAGATTCCCCTTGCCCAAGGCCCCTACGCTTTGAGAAATCAGCGCTTTCGGATACATTGGACGGTTACGAACGTTTAACCGGGTGCTGCAACACCCTGACAGGAATCACAATAGGAGAATGACCAATTATTTGCAATAAAAGCCAAATAATTGGTTAATTTTATTTTTTTATATGTCGACGCCTCTTGATAGATTTTTGCTACTTCTTGAAGTGGAAGGAGTAAAACTCCCATGGCTTGAAGAGAGAACAGGGATAAAACGAAAAAGGTGGGCAACTGTGAAAGCAGGAAGCGTAGAAATGCGTGCAGCGGAAACAGAGGCTTTAGCCAAATTATGGCCAGAGTATGGCTACTGGTTAGCAACTGGAGAAGAACTGCCTGAAGCCGGGCAAATCAGTCCAATGACAAAGCGGGAGCAGAAAAGGCTAAAGCCAACCCCCAAGGCTGGCTGATTGCATACAGAGCCGCGATCAGGTGGAAGCGTTAGCGGCTCACACCCTACGGACGAAATGTACGGCAATAAATTTTCTCTTCGATGCGGTACTTATCCCGCAACTCACCACCGGTAAGACGCTTCTGCTTTTTAGCGTACTTACATTTCTGCTTAAAAAGCTTGTACGCATCCATACGGCAATGCCTGTATTTCCAATGGTGTTTAGCGTAGCGAGAGCAAACATCATACAACTTATAATTGGAATCCCATTTCCACGTTATTCGTGGGCGGAAACAAGAAGACTCAGTCGTACAGTTAGACCCTGCATGGACATAGAAAGAAATCAATAAACCTATAATAATCAATGACTTACTCAACTCAAACATCCTTTTCAAGTATACACGCAACTAATAATAACATTATCATGAACAGAAAAAGACGAAGCCCTAAAGCAAGTTACAATCACTTACAAAATTTCTAAATCCAATATAGACATGTACAATGTACATGATATATTAAGGTACATTGTACATGGAGAGCAAATGTTTACATTCATTGAACTGAGTGGTTTCAGCAAACACAGAGCTGAATTATTAGAAGATGATGAGTTCAGAGAAATGCAGAAAGCTCTCATTGTAAACCCTGAGCTAGGGAACGTCATCAAAGGTACAGGAGGGTTCAGAAAGCTCCGCTGGTCGAGGCCCGGAAAGGGAAAAAGTAGCGGAGTTAGAATCATCTATTACAACCGATCGGCAATTAGTGGAAAACTATATTTAGCCCTGATCTATGCGAAGAATGAAGCCGACAACATTACAAACGAACAAAAAGCCATGCTGAAACAAGTAGCTGATCAGCTTAGCTAAGGAGTACACGATGAAAGACGAACTGTTTAATGACCTGCTTACAAGCGCTAAGGAAATGGTATCCATTGAAAAAGGATACAAAGAACCAGCTAAAGAAGACAGCCATAGCTACGATCTGTTAGATGTAAAAGCCATCCGCGAAGCAGCTGGAAAAAACAGAGATGAGTTCGCACTCATACTGGGAATCAGTGCTGAAACAATAAAGAGCTGGGAAACAAAGCGTCGCAACCCAACGGGACCAACACAGAAACTTCTGCGCCTAATACAAATCAATCCAGAAAAGATGATCAATGTATTAGAAGAAGACACTGATTTTAAACAACAAGCATAATCCCCTTCCGGAATAGCGAGCCTGTCACAGCAAAAGAGACAGGCTCTTCTTCTAAACCTAATCGTTCTTTTTATGCTTATGCGGTTTTAACCCGGGTGTATTACCGGGAGTTTGCTTATTATCTCTTCGACGGCGATCTGGTTTACCTGTAGATTTAGCAATCGGTTTTGGACCTGGCTTGATACCCATAGCAACTCCACATATTTATTGAAAATTTATCTACAAGATTGCAATTTACATAATAACGACACCCACTCAAACAATATTTTCAGATACTAATACTATCGCACTAAAAGTACTTCATAATGCTGGGGTCGGCAGTTCAAGTCTGCCCATAGCCACCACGTATTCCGAACCCTGCCCGGTTAGCAAACACTAACTTGGCGGGGTTTCTTTTTTGGAATGGAAGCCATGTTTAACTTCAACATAAAAGATTTCTTCGAAATAACAGAAGACAACACCTCAATTAAAGGCCTATTCCTACTTTTATCTGGAATGGGAGCGGGAGCGTCACTCGTATATGTACTCATCACAGAAACAACGATGAGCAAAGATATAAGTGAAATAACATTCATAATATTTTCAATCATGCTATTCACTGTAGGGTTTGCAGGAGGAGCACTTACAGCCAAAATAATAACAGAATCAATTAAATACATATGTGCAGCGATTAAAGAAAATAGAAAAAGAAAAAAAACAAAAGCAGAAGAAGATAAAGCGTTAAAAGATAAAGCCCAAAAAGAACAAAAAAACATAGAGAACTTTGTAAAGTCATTACCACTAAGGAGAGAAGATGAGTTAACCATCCTCTATGAAATGGCAATACTTGATACAATTAGAAAGGATGATGACAATCAAATAATAGATTCATTACTAAAACAACAAGTAATAAGTCGCTCATTTAGTCTGAATGACTTCGAATCAACGTACGAATTTAAAACAAAAGATTTCAAAGAAGTGACGCTAATGTTTTGCAGAAAAATGGGCAAGGATCTTATAGCTAACGAAGAGTGCAAATACGGGCCCAAAATATGGAACGCAATCGAGTCTTTCCAATATAATTTTGACTCACACATCGATCAAGAAACAGCCAGCATAATCAATAATAGCAAAATATTCAAAGCACATTTCAATGAAAATCCGGCATACATGCTAGACCCAACGGTATATGAATACTTAAAAGATAAAGATAAAAAAGGATATACAGCTCTCACATTCAGTAAATATAGTAAACTAACTAGAACGCCGGCTGAAGAATAAATCTATTATCTAATCAATCAATACAACCCAACAACCCTAGCCCTCTCACCAAGCCTGCAGTTTTTCAGGGGGTTGAGTTCCAAGACCTGATTCAGGTAGTCGGGGCTTAAATGGCTATAGCGCATAGTCATCTTGAGATCAGAGTGACCGAGTACCTTTTGCAGTGTGAGGATATCCCTGCCGTTCATCATGAAGTGTGATGCAAAGGTATGGCGCAGGATGTGAGTCATCTGCCCTTCCGGAAACTGTATCTTTGAGCGTTCCGCTGCTTTCCTGAATGCGCTCCTGTACCCACGCCCCCTACTTATAACCAGATTATCTTTATGACCAGATTATCGCGACACCATACCTAAATTATCCCCACACCAGTGGAAGAATGGCTTCTAAGCGTGAGAATTGCCCTTGCCCTGCCTCCACCGTCAGTGATTTACGCTTTATGCCAATATTGATACATTTATCATAGTGTAATTTTGAAGCTCAGGGATGGCAGCATGGATATAGCAGCAGATACTCTGGTCAGCGCAGGAATCGCCTTAGCCGCTGGAATCTGGACGGTTTATACGTTTCTGGGCAAAAAAGCGTTATCCCGCCTGCAGCATCGCCTGCCTCTCAGCGAGTTTCTGATCAAACACGCAGATGATCTGAATATAAAACATTCCACCTATTTTCGTGAACGTATGTTTTCCGATTACTACGGCAAAACGGTATCAAACGAAGAAATCAACTTTATAAACACAGAAGATCTGAATTCAGAACAGATAAGTACCTACTTTAAAGGTCGCTATGCAACCAGGCTGTGGCAAGAGAATGGAAAAAACTACATCTGCATTAAAACATATCGCTTTAAACTACCATTCAGAAAGAAACGTCTGCAGTTACTTCGACAAAAACTGATTATATTAGCCATCGTTATTGGGTCTGTCTCTGCTATTTTTATATCAACAGCCTTTATCCAATTCGTCGAAAACCCAACACTGCAATTACTCTCTCTGATTGTTCTGGCGTTTTCGTTCGTGATGTACGTCATCAGTCTTGCTTCATTATTTTTAAGAGACAACCCTGCTCCTCAGCTTAAAAAACAGTTGCCCAAGTATCTCCGCCGTATGCCTGAAAACGCGGACGACTGAACATAAACAATCATTTAAATGCCACAGGCGCTTCAGTCTGCCAATCCGGCAAATCCAACCAAAATCCGGCGCTTAACCCGGGTACGCTGCCTTCCTACCCTTATATTTGTTAATGTAGAGCCTGTTATGGCACTGATCCGGCCGGAGCGCCTGTGATGTGCGGTTTGTTACCACCATATTACGAGGGAAGCCGTGTGATTAAGACTCTGTTGGATGCCTACCGCGAGCAAAAACCGGATGCACAGAATGCCGCTCAGCGGGTTACCTTTGGTACGTCCGGCCACCGGGGCTCGGCGTTAAAGAGCACCTTTAATGAACAGCATATTCTCGCCATCGCTCAGGCCGTCGCGGATTACCGCCGTCAGGAACACTTCACAGGCCCCTTGTTTTTAGGTCTGGATACACACGCCCTGTCGCGCTCTGCGTGGGAAACCTGTCTGCAGGTTCTGGTGGCCAACAAAGTGGACGTGCGCATTGCGGCCGATCAACAGGTCACCGCCACGCCGCTGGTCAGCCGGGCCATCCTGAAAGCCAACGCCGGTAAAACCACCGGGCTGGCAGACGGCGTGATCATCACCCCATCCCATAATCCGCCGGAAGATGGCGGCATTAAATACAACACCCCGGATGGCGGCCCGGCCGATGGCGATGTCACCGGCTGGATCGAATCCCGTGCTAACCAGTATCTGGCCAATGGCTGTGCTGAGGTAAAAACCGTTTCACTCGACGACGCCCTGAAAGCCGCCAGCGAATACGACTACATCGGCGAATACATCGCACTGCTGGATACCGTGGTGGATCTGGACGCCATCCGCAACAGTGACCTGAAACTGGGTGCTGACCCCATGGGTGGCACCGCCCTGCCGGTGTGGCAGGCGCTGGCCAGAGACGAAGGCCTGAACCTGACGGTCGTGAACGAAACCCTGGACCCGGCGTTCGCCTTTATGCCGCCGGATCACG
Source organism: Thalassolituus sp. UBA1087 (assembly GCA_002314145.1). Taxonomy (GTDB): domain Bacteria; phylum Pseudomonadota; class Gammaproteobacteria; order Pseudomonadales; family Oceanobacteraceae; genus Venatoribacter. Next base: position 17,512 of record DCCG01000026.1, read on the forward strand.
ATGGCCGCATCCGTATGGACTGCTCCAGCACCGCTGCCATGGCCAATCTGCTGAACGCCCGTGATCAGTTTGATATCGCCCTGGCCAATGACCCGGACGCCGACCGTCACGGTATCGTGGATGCTGCCGGGCTCATGAACCCCAACCATTTTCTGTGTGTGTGCGTGGATTACCTGCTGACCCACCGCCCGCAGTGGAGCAGCACGCTGAAAATCGGCAAAACCCTGGTGACCTCCTCCATGATGGACCGCGTGGTTGCCTCGCATGAACGTGAGCTGTACGAAGTGCCGGTGGGCTTTAAATGGTTTGTAAAAGGTCTGTTTGCCGGCGAGCTGGCGTTTGGTGGCGAAGAAAGCGCCGGAGCGAGCTTCCTGACCTTTGATGGCAAGGCCTGGAGCACGGATAAAGACGGTGTACTGCTGTGCCTGTTAGCGGCTGAGATCGCTGCGGTTACCGGCCTAAAGCCTTCTGAATATTACGCAAAACTGGTTGAGCAACACGGCAACCCGGTATATCGCCGGATTGACGCACCGGCCAGTGCCGAGCAGAAAGCCTCGTTTAAGAAACTCTCTGCTGACAGCATCAAAGCCGATGAACTGGCAGGCTCTGCCATTACTGCCGTGCACACCACGGCACCGGGCAATGGCGCGGCAATTGGCGGGATTAAAGTGTCCACGGAAAACGGCTGGTTTGCGGCACGTCCGAGCGGCACGGAAGATATTTATAAAATCTACGCCGAGAGCTTTGACGGTGAAGACCACCTGCAGCAACTGCTGGATGAAGCCAAAGCCCTGCTGAGCGAGGTACTCTGAGCACGCGACGTAACCTTCCGATATCAGCGTTCGTCTGACCGGCTGTGTAGAGGTGTTGTTGTAATGGCCACCTCAACACAGCGCCGCTGGCGGTCGTAAAGTATGTGCAAGGCATCACTGTCGTGAACCGCCTCATTCCCTTACTATAACCGCCTGTTGATTGGTCAGGAACAACACTCATGAGCCGGGAATACATTATCAACGGCAAACGCTACACCACCCCCGACGACATACCGGAAGATGCCCGAAAGGTCATGGAAGAATTACAGGGGCTGGATTTTGATACGCTCGCCGCACGCCATTTAAGTGAAGGCAACACGGAAAACAACCAGGTTTACAGCACTCACTCAACCCGGATCGTAGTCAATGGTGAAGAAGTCGACAGTGCTGAAGGCCTGCCGGAAGACGTCCGCAAAGCCATGATGGATTCCGGCATGTTCGCCGATAAAGACGGCGACGGCATTCCGGATGTACTGCAGGGCGATCATACCGCCATTCAGTCACCGGCTATGCCGCACCAATCGGCAACGCAGCGCCAAACGCTCAGCAAGCGTGCAGCCCCCCCTTCCCATACCAGAGCAAGCGCCAGCCATGCACGTTCCGGTATCCGCTCGAAAGATGAAGCCCTGAAACGCCGCCAGACTGTGACGAATATTGCGATCATCGCAGCACTGATCGCACTGGGACTGTATGCATTTGTGTTCAGCCCGTCGTTCCCGCAATAAGCGGGCGCGACTCAGCCGCTTTTTCCCATCAGGGCTTTCAGCCATTGTTGCGGGGTACTGCCGGTACGCTTTTTAAACGCCCGCGTCAGGGATAAGCGACATAAGCAGCGCTGGCCGTATCTTTTAAAATTCTTTAACCATTACGCTGGTGTACAGCGTACAATGCGCCCTCTTCCAGCATTGATCAGCAGCAGGTTATGGCCCTTAAAGCAACCATCTATAAAGCAGAACTTATGGTCTCAGATATGGACCGCCACCACTATGCGACCTATCCGCTGACCATCGCACTGCACCCCTCGGAAACGGTTGAGCGCATGATGGTACGCATTGTGGCTTTTGCCTTAAACGCCGCCGACAATCTGGAATTTACCCGCGGTCTGAGTACCGATGACGAGCCGGATTTATGGGCCCGTTCGCTGATTGATGATGTGGAACTGTGGATTGAACTGGGTCAGCCGGATGAAAAACGCATCCGCAAAGCCTGCAATAAGGCCAGAGAAGTGATTATTTACACCTACCATGGCCGTGCTGCAGATTTATGGTGGGACCAGATGAAAAATACCTGTCAGCGTTTTGATAACCTGAAGGTAGTCAATTTCAATGCTGACATGATTGCACAGCTGGAAGAAATGGCCGGCCGTACCATGCAGCTGCAGGCCAATATTCAGGATGGCGTACTCTGGCTGAGCAACACGGACAGGAATCTGGAGATCAGTCCGCAGGTACTGCTGCCGGCAGACTGAGCAGTTGCTGTAAATCGCCGTTTGCCTTCATGGCATCGATAACCACCGAGAAATCAGCGGCCAGTTTTTTGCCCCGCGGCGTATTACGGAAAGCAAAATAGATGGGATGTTCGTCCAGTGGTGAAGCCGGGTCATAATGGATTTGATGTACAGCCCCCTGCGCGCGGATAGCACCCAGGGTTGAGGTTTCATCTCCCAGTAACACATCAATACGTCCGGCCAGCAGTTTTTTCACACTTTGCGGCTCCAGGATGGTGGATTGATATTCCGCCTCCGGTACTTTCAGTAATGATTCTGAATAGGTAAATCCCAGGGTATAGCCAATGCGCTTTCCCCGCAGATCCTGCAACGACGTGATGACATCATCCCCGGCCCGGGTAAACGCGTAGATACGTTTCAGCGCGAAGCTGCTGCTGGCATAGTGGGGCTGAGTCAGTGATTGACTGAGGGCGGGAAAAAATCCGTCTAATTGTCCGCTGGCAAAGGCATCACGGGTACGCTGTGCCGGATAAAAAATAATCTCTGCCGGGTAACCGGCCTTAGCCGATACTTTTCTGGCAACCTCGACAAACGTACCTTGTTGTGCAGATTCAACCAGAGACGGAATATAAAAACTGCCGAGCGTCACAGTATCTGCCAGCCCCCAGGACGGGAACAACAGCAACAGACTGAACAGCATGGTTTTTATCCGCACGGGTTGTGACTCCGGTAATAAGTGACCCAGTATCTTCAGGTTAGCCGGTTTTTTATGCATTTGACGTGGCCTTACATACCACGGCTTGAGCACAAACCGGCCGCCAATATTGTACATCGGTATCAATATCGCGCTATATATAACCCCATCACTGCACCGGAAATCAATGGCTGCGGCGCGCGGAACGGTATTGTTCCGCCAGGTTGATATGATAAAACTCGGATAACCACTGATACAGCTGCGGATGTTTTTTCTGCATTAATTCGGGGCGTTCAAAGAAATATTCAGAAGCAACCGCAAAGAATTCGGCGTGGTTTACTGTGGCATAGTCCGATATACCTGTGTGTTTTTTCTCGATCTCTTCTACTTTATGTTTTACCAGCGCAAACCAGGGTTCGCTCACGCGATAACTTTCCATGCGTTCCGGAAATCCGTCCAGTGAACCATCCGCGCCGTCTACCAGGTGGGCAAATTCATGTATACCGACATTCTGCTTATCACGGGCATTATCAAACCCTGCGTGCAGATGCGGTTTACTGAGCGCGAGCTTTCCGGCCATTGGCCCGGTGCCCACCATGCCGGAGATTAACGAGTCTTTTTCACCGCATTCAAAGCGGGCATTAAACAGACCCGGCAACAGAAAAACGGAGCGCACATTAAAATAGTGCCAGTCAGGAAAAGCCCACACCGGGATAATGGCACTGGCAGCCACCAGCAGCCTGTCTTCGTCGGTTACCCTTACCTGTATGCCACCCTCCACTGCCGTGGTGGCCAGAAAGTGGCGCACGCGATACTCAAAAGTCTCTTTATCGGCATCTGTCAGGGTGCGGTAAAACACGACTTTATCCTGCAGATAGTCAGACCAGCCTGGCTGCCATTCAGGCAATGGCAGAGGCTCTCCGTCGAGCCAACGGAAAATACGCTGCCCGAGTCGTTTAAAAATACCGGCCATCAGTTGAGAATTTCCAGCAGTTCCACTTCAAAAATAAGCACAGACCCCGGCGGAATTTTCCCCGCCCGCTGATTTCCATAAGCCAGGTCCGGGGGAATATACAAACGCACTTTTTCACCCTCGGTCATCCGCTGCAGTCCTTCTGTCCAGCCACTGATCACCTGATTCAGACCAAAGACAATGGGATCGTTGCGCTGTACGGAACTGTCGAACACGCTGCCGTCGATCAAAGTTCCATGGTAATGCACACGGACTTTATCGCGGCTCTGCGGATGCCGCTCACCTTCACCGGCCTGCAGTACCTCAACCTGCAGACCCGATTCCGTCACTGTGACTTCTTCGCGCTGGCGGTTCTGTTCCAGAAACGCTTCACCCTGAGCGCGGTTTTCGGCCGCCCCTTTGGCACCAACGCCGGCCCGTTTCAGGGCATAGACCAGCAGCAGGCCGATGACGATCAGCAAAATAGTGTTCAGCATGAAAATCTCCTGTTAGGGTTACAGGGATTCTATAGGCGCCCGTGCAGACATGCGAGACCCGGATAAAATAAAACGCTGCGCCTGCCCACAGGAAGCATAACAGGGAGACAGTCATGGCCGCAGACAATAAGCCTTCTATCGTGTTTATTCATGGTATGTGGTGTGGGCCGGAAGTGTTTGATCATTACCGGGCTTTCTTTGAAAACAAAGGTTACAGCTGTCACGCACCGGCATTGCGCCATCATCAGACGGTGGATAACCGGTCAGAATTGCCCGGCACCACCAGCCTGCTGGATTACGCCAGTGATCTCGAAACCTTCATCAGAGGGCTGCCGCAGACACCCATCCTGATAGGTCATTCCATGGGCGGCTTGCTGGTGCAGATGTTGTGCGCCTGCGGGCTGGCAGAAAAAGCCGTGTTGCTGTGCCCGGCCGCACCGGCCGGTATTCACGCTTTAACCCTGTCGGTGGTACGCAGTTTTTCCGGTGTTATGACGCGATGGGGCTTCTGGAAAAAAACCAACAAATTATCAGCGGCAGCAGCGCGCTATGCCATTTTCAATCAATTGCCGGATTCAGACATTCCACAGGCTCTGGCAGCCATGCGCTATGAAAGCGGGCGTGCGACATTTGAAACCGGCTTCTGGTTAATTGACCCGGCCAAAGCCAGTACGGTGAACGCTGCTCTGGTGACTCAGCCGATGCTGATTGTCAGTGGTGAAGATGACCGCATTACGCCAGCAAAAATTCACCGTAAAGTGGCTGCCCGTTACGGCGCTGAATTTCATTGCTATCCAGGTCATGCCCACTGGCTGATTGCGGAACCAGGCTGGGAACGTATCGCCAATGATATTGCCGACTGGCTGGAACAATAAACTGACAGCAAACCGGCAGAGGCTGCCGGTCAGAAATCAGACAGTTCTTTGTCGTCTTTAAAAACTTTTTCTCCGACGTTCTCTACCCCCATCAGGGCGTACAGAGAATTGGACAGAAACTCCCGTTTATAGAGTACAAAGACCACCAGCAGGGTAGCGCCCATAAAAGCAAACGGATGAATAAACCAGGCCAGTGCGCCCAGCGAAAAATAAAAGGCTCTCAGCCCATAGTTATAACTGCGGCTGGCCTGGTCAATCACTTTGGCCGCATAAATGGCGAAGCTGCGACGGTCAGCGGCGGTCACGTTGGCCTCGCCCGGCGCCGGTGCCGCACCGACCAGCACTGAGGCAAAACCAAACTGACGCATCGACCAGGTAAAGGTAAAAAACGCATAAATAAAGATGCCGATTAAGGTTGCCATCTTAAGTTCCAGCGTCGACAGGCTGTCATGAATCACAAAGGATACATTGGCCAGCATAGCTTCTAGTTCATCAACGGCCGTCATTGCCGTCAACAGACCGGCCATGATGAGCACACAGGAAGAAGCAAAGAAGTTCACATTACGTTCGATGTTAGCCAGCAGGGAAGCATCAGCGACACGCACTTCCCGCCCCAGCAGACGCCGCATCCAGTTGATGCGGTGTACATGCAGCACAGAAGACAGTGAAGCCGTGGTCTTACCACGATACTTGGAAAACTGGGTATAGCTTACCCAACAGGTTACAAACCAGATCAGGCTGACCCAGTTAAGAAAATTAATTGACCCGATATCACCCATACCTGCTCTTCCCGGCTGCTGGCGGTGCCAGCGGTTACTTTACGGCGAAGCATATACTGATACAGAACAACTATGAATACGCGGATTCCGACCTGAGTCAGTGTTCTCCGCAAATAGCCGGCCTGGTTTGCTGATTAAATTTGTCAATGACAGCAAAAAAGCCTTGCACCACCCTAACATGGGCCTAATATTGCGCCCGGCAATGGTCAGTGTCTGACCAGCCACTATGATCACCATCATGAGGATAGACCATGAAAAAGAAAGTCAGCGCGGCTTCTGTTGATAAACAGAACGGCCAGAAACAGCAGTGCCGCAACCTGCACGCCTGTGCGACCATTATGCGCAAAGGCGGGGTCCACGAGAAAAGCAGTAAAGCCAAACGCCTTGGCAGTAAACAGCAACTGAAAAAGGCAATGCGTGAGGGGGGCAACAGCTCCCCTTTTTATTGTCTGTTTGCCGCCTGATCGCCCTCTTCTGCCAGACGCTGCTCAACCTTCCTGCAATAGCCTCACTAACCGCTGAATCTTAATATCCGACAACTGGCGGTAATCAAAATACGGGCAAATAATCACGCCGGATACTGTGTGCACAGCAAAGGATTCATCCAGCCAGTTAAGCTGTTCATTCATTCCTAACGCCTGTGCGTAGCCTTTCGCCAATACCAGCCGCGCTGACGCCGATCCTTGAGTTAAATCCGGCGGGCTGAACAACAGGCTTTCGTCACCCTGCGCCTGCAATAAGGTCTGATCGCGGTAATCCTGCCAGCGGCTGACACCCGCATCTCTGCCCTGTGCCTGCTTCAGTGCGAACACCAGCTTGGCATACACGTTAAAAATCTTGCGCCAGTGGTTTCCGGTTTCTGCCGCGATGCGGGCAATATCACCGGGCTGCATCGGCTGCAGCTTAGAAAGCATTTCGTACTCAGGTAACGGCGGGCGGTTGGCGATATACACCTGTAAAGCAGCTTCCTGAACACCGAGCCCGATGGCGTTTGCAGCGCTTGTCACTTTCGCAGCGTCTTTCACTGCATATTTCATATAGAGCGCTGGTTAACCCGCTTCATCAGTTCTTCTGCGCTTTCTTTGCGCTCGGAATAGCGGTCCAGCAGTACGTCGTTACGGTCACGGGTCAGCAGTGTGAATTTCACCAGCTCTTCCAGTACATCGACGATGCGGTCGTAATACGGCGAGGGCTTCATACGGTCGTTATCATCAAATTCTGCCCAGGCTTTGGCCACCGACGACTGGTTAGGGATGGTTAAACAGCGCATCCAGCGGCCCAGCACTCGCATCTGGTTGACTGCATTAAACGACTGCGAACCACCACACACCTGCATCAGCGCCAGAGTTTTGCCCTGGGTTGGCCGCACCGCGCCTAAGCTCAGCGGAATCCAGTCGATCTGGGATTTTATAATGCCGGTCATGGAACCGTGACGCTCCGGCGAGCACCACACCATGCCTTCGCTCCAGGTCACCAGATCGCGCAGCTCCTGCACTTTTTCATGCTCAGGTTCTGCGTCGTCCGGTAACGGCAGACCGGATGGATTAAACACCCGGGTTTCACAGCCCATGGCCTGTAAAATACGCACACTCTCTTCCACGACCAGACGGCTGAAAGAGCGCTCACGCAGTGAACCATACAGCAACAGGATTTTAGGTTTATGGACTGACGGTTGTGGCGCAAACAATCGCTCTGCTGTTGGCACGTTAAAAATATCGTCCATCAGGTTTGGCATATCGTTCATCTGATCCGCAGAATCACTCATAACCAGCTCCTTAAAATTTGTGTTTATTGGCAAACGCCACCAGCGACAGCATCACCGGCACTTCCACCAGAACACCCACGACCGTGGCTAATGCTGCGCCGGAATGCAGACCAAACAGAGAGATGGCCACCGCCACCGCCAGCTCAAAAAAGTTACTGGTGCCTATCATGCAGGCCGGTGCGGCAATGTTGTGCTTAAGCTTTAAGCGCTTTGCGATAAACCAGGCAATAAAGAAAATGCCGTAGGTCTGAATCAACAGTGGGATGGCAATCAGCAGAATATCGAATGGCTTTGCCACAATAGTATTCGACTGCAGCGCAAACAGAATCACCACTGTGCTGATCAGGCCGAGAATGGAAAACGGTTTAATGTTCGCGGTAAAAGCTTGCAGACGCTCACTGTGGTGATCGGCTGACAATATCCGCCGGGTTAATACACCGGCCACCAGGGGTAACACGACATACAGCACAACCGACAGTAACAGGGTTTCCCACGGTACCTGAATATCGGATACGCCCAGCAAAAATGCAGCAATCGGTGCGAAAGCAAAAATCATAATAATGTCGTTTACCGAGACCTGTACCAGGGTGTAGTTCGGATCACCTTTGGTCAGCTGACTCCAGACAAACACCATAGCGGTACAGGGCGCAACGCCGAGCAGAATCATCCCGGCGATGTATTCACTGGCGGTCTGGGCATCCACCAGCGATGCAAAAAAGACTTTAAAAAATAACCAGCCCATAAAAGCCATAGAGAAAGGCTTGATCAGCCAGTTAATCACCAGCGTCAGCACCAGGCCCTGCGGTTTTTTGCCAATATCTTTAATGGCGGAAAAATCGATCTGAATCATCATGGGGTAAATCATCAGCCAGATAAGGACGGCCACCACCATATTCACCCGCGCCACTTCGAGGCCTGCAACGACGGCAAAGAAATCCGGCAGCAATAAACCAAGAATCACACCGCCGATCATACCGGCGCCCACCCACAAGGTAAGATAACGTTCAAAAATACCCATAATTATTTCTCTGTCTGGTTCCCGGCCTGGTCTTCCGACTGCGCCATAAAAGTGGCCCTGATCTGTTCCACCGGCATACCCTGCCAATTAATATTTTTTAAGCTACCGATACGGCGGCGCAGCTCAGCAGCCACCTGCTCAAACAGCGCCAGCTGCTCGTTTTCATCTGTAATTTTTGACGGGTCTGGCAAACCCCAGTGCACTTTAATGGCATTGCCCATCCACAATGGACAGCTCTCGCCAGCGGCGCTGTCGCACACGGTAATCACCACATCGGGATTAAATTCTGCAAAATTTTCCCAGCTCTGGCTTTTCAGTTGCGACGTATCCAGCCCCTGCTGCTGCAGAAAATTCAGCGTACCGGGATAAACCACGCCGGCGGGCTGACTGCCGGCACTGCGGACATCAAAGGCGTTGCCCGCTTCATCGCGGCAGATGGCTTCCGCCAGAATGGAGCGGCAGCGGTTATGGGTGCAGACGAAAAGGATTTTCAGCATATTAATCCATCATTAACAGCAGCCGGCTTGCGGCAAGGTGGGAATCAGCTGCGGATTAGCCACAGCGGTTTGCTCTAACACGGTTTTCACCCAGTCATCCAGTTCAGGGTTCAGGCGATAGTGAACCCATTGGCTGGTTTTACGGGTCAACAACAGGCCGCTTTCACGCAGCGGTTGCAGATGACGCGACACTTTCGGCTGGCTGATATCCAGTGCCGCCATCAGATCGCATACACACAACTCGCCTTTTGCCTGAATAAGTAACAGCAGCTGCAGGCGTGTGTTATCCGCCAGACACCGGAACAGGGTGTTCGGAGTGATGATTTCTTTCTCCATGACTTCCTTCACCAGGGCTTCCTTCTCCAGAACTTCCTTCGACATGACTTCTTTCAACAGGGCATCTTCGTTCATCATGGCGCCATAGTATATATGGATTTCCATATATACAAGCAGAGGCGCTGCACAGAGGATTGCGTTGAGCCAGAAAGAAGCCCAAATTTGACCCGTGCGCCCCTTAAAACGTCACAGAAATCCGGTTAAGGTGGGCCTTCACTCACGCGTACAAAAATAACAACCGGGGGAACGTTTTATGCCTGCGTCACAGCCCTTTCATCTGATCGTTTATGGTGCCAGCAGTTTTGTCGGCCAGATCCTCACCCGCTATCTGGCGACAACCTATGGCGTTAACTGCGAACTGAACTGGGCCATTGCCGGTCGCTCACAGAGCAAACTGGAATCGGTACGCAGCCAGATTCTGACGCCTCTGGATATCGATCCCACCGCTCTGCCCATTATTCTGGCCGATGCCGGTGACGAAGAAGCATTAAACACCCTGTGCAGCCAGACCCGCGCCGTGGTTTCCACCGTGGGCCCTTATGCGCTGTACGGTGAAACTCTGGTTAAACTCTGCGCCCAGACGGGTACCGACTACTGCGATCTCACCGGTGAACCCCAATGGATCCGGCGCATGCTGGACCGTTATGAGGCCGCGGCGGTGGCCTCCGGGGCGCGCATTGTGCATTGTTGCGGGTTTGATTCAGTGCCTTCGGATATGGGTGTGTGGTTTTTGCAGGAAGAAAGCTACCGCCGCTATGGTAAACCCGCCAGCGATGTCAAAATGCGGGTCAAAGCCGCCAGGGGCGGTATGTCCGGCGGCACCATCGCCAGCATGGTCGAGCTCACCAAAGAAGTCATGGCCGACCCGTCGCTGAAAAAGCTGCTCGCCAATCCCTACGCTCTCTGCCCCAAAGACCACCCATTCAAAACCCGCCAGCGCAATCCTAAAGGCGTGGAGAAAGACAGTGACCTGCTGAGCTGGAGTGTGCCTTTTATTATGGCCGCGATTAATACCCGTGTGGTACACCGTTCCAATGCCCTGCGGAAATCCTTTTATGGCGATCAGTTCCGCTATGAAGAAACCATGCTGATTGGCCGCGGTGCCAGAGGCTGGTTGATGGGTGCTACTGTGGTTGCCGGTATGGGCGCCTTCCTGCTGGGCGCTGCGCTGAAGCCCAGCCGCTGGCTGCTGGAAAAATACATACTGCCGAAACCCGGCGAAGGTCCATCACCCGAGGAGCAGAAAAACGGCTATTTTGATATCCGTTTTATCGGCCGTACAGAAGAAGGCCAGACCGTGATGACCAAAGTTACCGGTGACCGTGATCCGGGTTATGGCAGTACCGGGAAAATGCTTGGCGAAGCCATCGTCAGTCTGGGACTGGATTACCATGATGAAAGCGGTCAGAAAAAAGATAAAGCCGGCGGTTTCTGGACCCCGGCCTCCATGTTTGATGAGCGCTTTATCGGGCGGCTGCAGACCAACGCCGGGCTGAGCTTTGAGGTACTGGATTAAACCCGGGCAGCCGCCTGCCACCAGGCAATAAAAAACCCCGCAAGGCCAGGCCTTGCGGGGTTTTTTGTGTCTGGTAGGACTACCCAGATTCGAACTGGGGACCTCTACCATGTCAAGGTAGCGCTCTAACCAACTGAGCTATAGTCCTGAAGAGGCGCGTATAATATCCGCGCCTTTTCGCCAGCGCAACCCCTGATGCGCGAAAAGTGTTAGGAATCATGGAGATAGCCCGCCCCGGCATCCAACTTGTTTATCACAGGCGCGGAAATACTGGCCGATCCGCTACGGGCAGCTAATATTAAGAAACCAGCCAATAACGCCTGCACGCTGACCGCATTCAGGCTGCCTGATGATTCGGACCATGGATTTACCGGTTTCATGCAACTTTACAACCACAGGTTTACGACCCCAGGCAAACTCCGCGACTTCGCTGACAGTCACCAGCTGCAGGCCCGCCAGGGCCTGATTCAGATATTCTCCGGTGATACCTCAACAGATCGTCTGCACAGCGTCCTCGCCGAACTGCAACAACTGCTGCCTACTTTTACCGTCATAGGGACATCAACCAGTGGTGAAATCGACGGTGACCATCTGCTGGAGCAATCCCTGCTGATATCCTTTTCCTGCTTTGAGCACAGCCAGTGTGCTGTTCGCTTCAGCACCGACACAGGCTTTCAGGCCGGAAAAACGTTAGGGACTGAACTGCGCCACAGCAACGCAAAACTGGTCATCGCTTTCGGTAACGGCCTTGATCAGGACCCGGCACAGTTTCTTTCCGGCCTGGCGACGTCGGCCCCGCAACTCTGTGTCGCAGGCGGCTCGGCCGCTGATAACGCACGCTATCAGTCCACTTATGTGATCACCGGCACGGATGTGCATACCTCAGGCATCGCCGTGGCGATTATTTACAGCGACGTCCTCAGGGTTCACAGCCACTACACCATGAACTGGACGCCGATCGGTACAGAAATGGAAGTCACCCGCTGTGCCGGCAATGTGGTTTACGAACTGGATCATCAGCCGGTCATCAATCGCTATGCCTACTATCTCGGCACGGAAGTCACCCGCGATATCCCACAGAGCATCAACGCTTTCCCTCTGCTGACCCACTATGACGGCGTGATGCAGGCGCGCGACACCATCGGCCAGACACAGGATGGCGGGCTGCTGTATGCCGGCTCCTTTACGCCCGGACAAAAAGTCCGTTTCGGCGTTGCCGACGTCAATAATATTCTGGCCAGAGCGCAGCAGCTGGCGCAACAGATCAAATCCGGCCCTCCCAGTGACGCCATTTATATGTATTCCTGTACCGGACGCAAAGCCTTCCTGCAGGAGCATATCGCGGACGAATTAAGCGTATTCAGTGATTGCGCTCCGATGGCAGGATTTTTTACCTATGGCGAGTATTTTCATCACTCAGGCAGCAACCGCGTACTGAATATCACCAACACCTTTGTGACACTGTCGGAAAGCGGAACGTTAAACGAAACTGCTGAACATTTTCAGACAGCCCTCCCCTGTCATTCAGAACCGACGGTGCTGAAATCATTAACGCACCTGATCAATACCACCGCCGTCGAGCTGCGCGAGATTCAGAAACTGTCGGAACAATATAAGTTTGCTCTGGATCAGGCCGCCATCGTCGCCAAATGTAACCCACAGGGCAAAGTCACTTATATTAATGAAAAATACCGTGACATCAGCGGTTATGACACCGATGCTGTGTACGGTAAAGACCTGACGGATCTGTTTCTTGACGACGATGACCGCCGCTCACTGCTGGATGCCTGGCAGGACCTGAATAGCAACAGCGTCTGGCGTGGCACACTGAAAGCCAGAAGCAACAATGCCCGGGGTTACTTTGACATCAACTGCATGGCCTTTCCGATTACCAACAGTGAAGGCGAGTTAACCGAGCTGATCGGCATCGGCGCGGATATTACTGAGTTTCTCTACCAGCAGAAGCTGATTCACGAGCAGCGCACAGATCCGCTGACCGGTTTACCCAGCCGGGCGCGTTTACTGGAAGATCTGAAAAACCGCGATATCACTCTGCTGGCCCTGGTGGATGTGCGCTCTTTTAAATCCATTAATGATTACTACGGCATTGGTATCGGTGACGAACTGATCTGTAAACTGGCAGCGGTTCTGAATCAGTTATCGGTCCGCGAACACATTGTCTGCTACCGGCTGTACAGCGCCGGGTTTGCCTGTGTACCACCAGCGGGCATGAGTATCGACAGCCTGCGGCTGCATCTGCAGGAAATCACCGCTTATCTGGATAAAAACCCGATCACGATTGACGACGAGGTCATTGATACTGAACTGGCCATGGGGATATCCACCGGTTCCAGCCATTTAATGGCCATGGCAGAAGCCGCGTTACAACAGGCAAAACAGAATCGTGAGCACCAACAGATTCCGGTACTGCACAGCGATAGTCACGACCACCTGAAAAATCAGTTCTGGTTACGCGCGGTCAAAGAAGCGCTCACTGAGCAGCGTATTATCTGTCATTTTCAGCCTATCCGGGACAGTAAAACAGGCCAGCAGAATTATTATGAAGCACTGGTGCGGTTACAGGAAAAAGACGCCAACATCGTCCCGCCCGCCGCTTTTCTGGATATCATTAAAAAAACCCGCTACTACCCGCTGGTGACCCGGGAAGTCGTACTGGCCGCCATCAGAGCGGTGGAGACCCGCGACTGCCATGTGTCTCTGAATCTTTCAGCAGAAGACATCAGTAATGAAAAAACCATGGCCTTTATTCACGACCAGCTGCGGGCCTGTGGCGGAGATAAGCTGATCTTTGAAATCACTGAAACAGAATCTGTGCGTGATTATGCTCAGGTACGCCGTTTTATTGATATGGCCAAACAATTCAATGCCCGTATCTCCATTGATGATTTTGGCAGCGGATATTCTAATTTTTCTCACCTGGTTGAACTGCAACCGGATTTCATAAAAATCGATGGCGCTATCGTCTCCGCCATCCTGACCGATCATAAGTCATTACTGGTGACCGAAAGCATCATCGACCTTGCGCATAAAATCGGGGCCCGGGTGGTGGCTGAATTTGTCTCTGATGAGGTACTGGAAAATACCCTTACGATGCTTGGGGCTGATTTTTTACAGGGCTATGCCATCGGCAAACCACAGGCATTTTAATCCCTCTCAGAGCTCTGTTTTGATTCCTTTCAGAAGACGCCGGCAAGACGCCCTGTGCCATGTGCGGCAAACAATTTCATTGTCATTGAAATGCACAAATACTGTAAATTAAATGACACATGGCACCCATAGCGTATCCCTGATTATTTTCAATCAGGGAACGGAACGATGATAAGTAAAACGTCAGCAATAAAAACACTGGCCATGGCCATTCCTGTGGCTGTATTGGTTGGCTGCGGCAGCGACGATGATGATAAAGGTCCTCTCTCGCTGAATATTCTGCACATTAACGACCACCACTCCCATCTGGAACAGGACTCAGTCACACTGGATATTGCCGGGCAGGCTACGGAATTTTCCAGCGGTGGTTTCCCCCGTGTTGTGGCTCAGATCGCTGCCCGTGAAGCGCAACTGGATAATGTGCTGACTCTGCACGCCGGTGACGCCCTCACCGGAACCCTGTATTTTTCCTCGTTCGAAGGCGAAGCTGACGCGGCTCTGATGAATCAGGTCTGCTTTGATGCTTTTGCATTAGGTAACCATGAATTTGACCGCGGTGATTCCGGCCTGAAGGATTTTCTTGATGACCTGCACAGCGGCAGTTGTCAGACACCGGTACTGGCCGCCAACGTTATCCCCCAGGTGGGTACACCACTGGCACCACAAAACAGTGACGACTACATCAAGCCATACGAAATCTTTGAGGTGGACGGTCACCGTGTTGCCGTCATCGGCATCGACATCAAGACCAAAACTGAACAAAGTTCCAGCCCGCTGGCCACGACCCAGTTTCTGGATGAAGTCACGACCGCTCAGAACAGGATTGATGAGCTGAAAGCTTCCGGCATCGACAAAATCATCCTGATGACGCACTACCAATACGATAACGATGTCTCTATGGCCGCTCAGCTGACCGATGTTGATGTCATCGTCGGTGGCGATTCCCACACTCTGTTGGGTGATTTTTCCGGTTTTGGTATGGACAGCAGTGGCGATTATCCAACCATCGTCACCAACGCCGATGGCGATACCACCTGTGTGGTTCAGGCATGGCAATATGCTCAGGTCGTCGGTGAACTGAACGTGCAATGGAATAACGACGGCACCGTCGATACTTGTTCCGGCACACCTTACCTGCTGCTGGGCGATGAAATACTGCGTGAAGACGCAGAAGAAAACGAATACACACCAGAAGGTGAAGAACTGGCTGCGATTGAAGCGGCGCTGGATGCAGCACCTCAGCTGGCCGTGGTGACGCCGGATGCAGCCGCGCAGACAGTACTGGACACCTACACCACTCAGCTGGATACCTTCCGTAATAACGTCATCGGTACCGCCAGTGAAGACCTGTGCCTGGCCCGTATTCCGGGACGTGCATACGGTGACGAGACCTGTGAGGGCGAAACCGATAAAGGCAGTGATATCGCTAACGTGGTGGCTCAGGCGTTCCTGTACCTGAGTAAAAATGCCGACATCGCCATCCAGAACGGCGGCGGCGTGCGTGAGGATATTTTTGCCGGCAATATCACCATTGGTGATGCTTATACTCTGCTGCCATTCGCCAATACCCTGACCGACCTGGAAATGACCGGTGCAGAAATCCGCCAGGTACTGAACGAGGCGGTGGACTACGCCCATACGCCGGATGGCTCTACCGGTGCGTATCCCTATGGAGCCGGTATCCGCTGGACGGTGGATATGAACCGCCCGGCAGGACAACGTCTGTACAACATTGAGGTACGTGAACGTGATGGTTCCAGCTGGGAAGCATTGCAGGATACCGATGAGCTGATCGTGGTAAGCAACAGCTACACAGCAGCCGGTCGTGATGGCTATGTTACCTTTGGTACTGTCAGTGCCGATGGCCGCGCCACCGATACTTTCCTCGATTACGCACAGTCGTTCGTCGATTACATGCAGGAGGTCAGCACCATCGGCAAACCAGCGGCGCAAGACTATTCAACCCAGTCCTACACAGCCGCGGATTAAAACCCGCAGCAGAGACGCCGGATCGGGAACAGCTCAGCTGTTCTCGATCACTTTCTGCTTCATTTCATGCAGCTGGTCACGCAGGCGTGCGGCTTCTTCAAAGTTAAGGTCTTTGGCGGCCTTGAACATCTGATCTTCCACCTGCGCGACTTTTTTCACCAGCTCAGCCGCTTCGAGTGAACGCCAGTCATCTGCGTCATAAGCCGCTTTATCTTCCGCCACTTTGCGGCCACGCCCGCGCCCTTTGCCTTTTTTACCCGGTGCGTGCGATGCCTCAAGAATATCTTCCACCGATTTTTTAATGCCCTGTGGCGTAATACCGTGCTCTTCATTAAATGCGAGCTGTTTCTCGCGCCGGCGTTCGGTTTCATCCATGGCCTTTTTCATCGAGTCCGTCATGCGGTCGGCATACAGAATCGCTTTACCATTCAGGTTACGCGCAGCACGACCGATGGTCTGAATCAGTGAGCGCTCAGAACGCAGGAAGCCTTCTTTATCAGCATCGAAAATCGCCACCAGAGAAACTTCGGGAATATCCAGGCCTTCCCGCAGCAGGTTAATACCGACCAGAACATCGAATTCGCCAAGGCGTAAATCGCGGATGATTTCCACCCGCTCCACCGTATCAATATCCGAGTGCAGATAGCGCACCCGCACATTCTGCTCCAGCAGGAATTCAGTTAAATCTTCCGCCATGCGTTTGGTCAGCACGGTAATTAATACCCGCTCGCCAACCGCAACCCGTTCATTCAGTTCGTGCAGTACATCATCCACCTGCCCGGTGGCCGGCCGTACTTCCATAATCGGGTCCACCAGCCCGGTCGGACGCACCACCTGTTCCACCACCGCATCCTGATGATCCTGTTCGTAGACTCCGGGTGTGGCCGAAACAAAAATGCACTGCGGCACAATTTTTTCCCATTCCTCAAAGCGCATCGGACGGTTATCCAGCGCCGATGGTAAACGGAAACCAAACTGCACCAGGGTTTCTTTGCGCGAACGGTCACCGCGGTACATGCCGCCAATCTGTGGAATCGTTACGTGGGATTCATCGACAAACACCAGTGCGTCCGGCGGAATATAATCAAACAGCGTCGGCGGTGCTTCGCCCTCATCGCGGCCGGATAAATAGCGTGAGTAGTTTTCGATGCCGGAGCAATATCCCAGCTCCTGCATCATTTCAATATCGTACTTGGTGCGCTGCTCCAGCCGCTGCGCCTCAACCAGCAGATTATGTTCGCGGAAATACTCCAGCCGTTCGCTTAACTCTTCTTTAATGCCTTCGATGGCATCCAGAATACGCTGGCGTGGCGTTACATAGTGGGTTTTCGGATAAATAGTGACGCGCGCGACTTTGTTCAGCACCTCACCGGTGAGCGGATCAAAATAGGCGATCTGCTCCACTTCGTCGTCAAACAACTCAATGCGCACCGCCTCATCATCACTTTCCGCGGGGAATATATCGATCACCTCACCACGTACGCGATAGGTACCACGGTGAAAATCAGCATCGTTGCGGGTGTACTGCAACTCTGCCAGACGGCGCAGAATAGTACGCTGATCGATGGTATCGCCGCGCACCACGTGCAGCATCATTTTCAGATAGGAATCCGGATCACCGAGACCATAAATCGCCGACACTGTCGCCACGATGATGGCATCGCGGCGCTCCATCAGGGCCTTGGTGGCCGACAGCCGCATCTGCTCAATGTGTTCATTCACCGAGGCATCTTTATCAATAAAGGTGTCTGATGACGGCACGTAGGCTTCCGGCTGGTAGTAGTCGTAATAGGAAA
>DCCG01000036.1:0-163 GCA_002314145.1 Thalassolituus sp. UBA1087
CAGTGATACCGGTGCACTGACGGCCAATGGTATCAAGATTAATAACGTCACAGGCAGCATCAATGCCAAGGGCAGCGTAGCAGATACCAGCGGCGACAGTCTGACAGGCTCCAACCTGACACTGACCGGTGGTCTGTTGGGTGTGCAGGCAGGAACCAATGAT
>DCCG01000036.1:508-57008 GCA_002314145.1 Thalassolituus sp. UBA1087
ATATACCTTTACCAACATCAACACAGCGACAGCGGCAGATAACACGCTGACCGGCAGCACCGGCAGCGATACTTTCAATGTCAGTGAAACTGCAGGTGTGGTTACCATCGAAGGTAATGGCGTGGACTTCACCGACGTCGCCTCGGTGGATGGCGATGCAGCAATAGGTGATAACTCCAGCGCCATCGACCAGGTGAACACTGACGCGGCGTCGCTGACAGATACCGACAAACAGCTGTCTACCCACGAGATTCTATTCAGCAACATTGAGCAGGCGGACTTGAATAGCGGTTCTCTTCAGGCTACTGCATCGACAACTTCATTTAACCTGACCGGCGATGCCCGCGGTTTGTTTGTCCGTGAAATGACGGTGAACAATGTAGCTTCTGTTGAAGGCGCCAGCTCTGGTGCAACCGTTACAGGCAGCTCAGGTGATGACACTTTTGTTGTCGGTTCTGATGGTGGCCTGACCGCTAACGATATCCGCATCGACGGCCCTGTAACTATTGATGGTGCCGGCAATACCGATACGCTCATCAGTGAGCTGGCCGATGCGGTGTGGGATATTACCGCCGAAGGCGCGGGCACCTTGAATAACTATATTTTCTCCAGTTTTGAAAACCTGGTTAACTCGGCCGGTGACCTGAACCTGACAACCGCTCTGGCGGGTGTCTTTGCCGGTGACTCCATTACGCTGGGCACTGGCACGCAGCTGAGTTTTAACAGTGGTAATAACGTCACGGTGAATTCAAGCTTCAGCGGTGATACGTCACTGAGTGGCAACGTGAATGCTGACTTCCTTGATATCACCACCGCTGATGATGTTGTCCTGGACACCAATATTAATGGTATCAACATTGCCAGACAATCAGGAACCAGCTCGGTTGATATCACCATCGAGCAAAGCGGAAATCTGGTATTGCGACAGATCAATGCCGGTGCTGGGGTCGTAACATTGACCAGTGCGGTTAATGGCCAGGGGACGGTATCAGCGGAAACGGTGAATGATACTAATATTATTGCCCGTGAGGCCTACATCGGGACGGACGCTTCTGACTCGGACGATAACCAGTGGGGCGCTATCGGTGAAAACTTCCGTCAGTTGACCTTTGATGTGACGGATATACTCCGGATGAAAGCGGTAACTTACGTGACTCCTCTGTTCCGTAACCAGGTTCCGGATTTTGATGCCGAAGGTAACGAATCTGAATCTCTGGTCAGCTCACAGTCCGGATCATTTGTGATTAAAGATACCGTGGGTAATCTGGTTGAAATTGATCCCGCTATTTTTGAAGGTGTGACGCCATTTGTGGCCGATGCCTCGGCGGTTGCCGGTGATGATGGTGAATATCGTATTGCGGATAACTCTTCATCTTTAGACACGTCTACTGTGGCCATGTTGCTGGCTTCCTATG
Organism: Thalassolituus sp. UBA1087; assembly: GCA_002314145.1. GTDB lineage: Bacteria > Pseudomonadota > Gammaproteobacteria > Pseudomonadales > Oceanobacteraceae > Venatoribacter. Next base: position 1,924 of record DCCG01000036.1, read on the forward strand.
AAGCGACGGCTTCCGGCGATGCTCCGGAAGACGAATACGAAGTGGAAGGTGAATCTGAACTGGTCGCTGATGATGATCAGGATATTCAGGTTGCGATATCAGAAGATGGCCAGGTGCTGGGCGTCGTAAAAGACTACGTATTCCGTGCCGGTGATTCGCTCTGGAGCTTATCACAACGCTTCCTTGGGAATGGCAGCCTGTGGCAGACGCTGGTCAATCAGAACCCGTCGATTAAAGACCCTTCCAACATTTCTGATGGCAGCCTGATTAAAGTGGTTGTTAAAGTCAGTGAAGAAGTGGCAGATAAAATTCGCGCTGCCATTGAATCCGGTAAAGGCACAAGTAACGGACGCGGTACGGTTCTGCCAGCTTCTTTGCGAGAGCAGATTGATTTGCCCTGAGTGCTGACGATTCCTCGCCCCTTTTGTCGGGGTGAGTCGTCTGAGATATGATGCAAAACAATGAATCCCGTACGCTGAGCGATCAGTGGACGGGATTTTTTCATTGTCGGCAGGAATAAACGAATTCCGTATGGAACGTTGTTGATTCACGTAATGTCCGTCTTCGATGGACTCGCGACTGAAGGCGCTCCTACCGATATACGCAAGGATGGAGAATAATTCCGCCCACGAGCAAAAGGTTGGAAATTGCTGTCGGAATGTATAAACGGCTAACCCTTACCTCTTAACCCTGTAGGAGGTGCTTCAGCGCCGATGGCCGAAGGCCTTATGTTGTGACGCGTTATTGCTGGTGTGTTATTTGAACTCTGTGTGGAACGTTAATCCACAGAATGTCCGTCTTCGACGGATTCGCGACTGAAGGCGCTCCTACCGATATACGCAAGGATGGAGAAAAATTCCTCACACAGGGAAAAGGTCGGCAGAATTTAAACACGCCTTAACCTCTACCTCTTAACCCTGTAGGAGGTGCTTCAGCGCCGATGCCCGTAGGCCTTATGCCCTTATACGTCCGGGTGTGTTATTTAAATTCTGTGTGTAATGCGAATCCACAGAATGTCCGTCTTCGATGGATTCGCGACTGAAAGAGATCCGGCAAATAAAGGCTGCAGGTTTACTGTAAAGTACACAATAAAAAGCCAGCGTTTTAAGCTGGCTCCTTATTGATTCAAAGGTCTCTGATATCTGATCAGAAGGTTTTTAAAACTTTACGTTTGCGCATCAAGGCGAACGGCGTTAAACCAAACAACCAGAACAGAGAACCACCGCTGGAGGACGAGGATTTATGCGAACGATCCGGGTCGTTGGGGTAATCGTCAAAACGGTCTTCCACGCCATCCAGGTCACTGTCGCGGTAAACCTCACCATTTATATTCAATGCAGGTAACTGGCTACTGGTGCCGAAATCCCAAACGGCCACTTCACCCTGGTCGTTGAAGTAAGTATCGTCCCAGCCTTTAAATAATGTGGTATTCAGGAGGCATTCCGCATCATCGGAAGATATCGGACACCAGAGGTCTGCCAGGGAAACCCCAGCGTTATCGGTTAAAACCGTTGTGGTATCATCATCACCAAAGATATCTGTTTGTCCCGAGGTGTCAGTTGCCCAGTAGCTGTTGCTAATAGAAGAGGATTCTTCTACGTACCCTGCAACACCACCAATGTAATTGCCACCACTGACAGACCCGATGGCATAGCTATTCTCTATGCTGCTACCTTCTTTGGAATCACCAATCAGTCCGCCAGCATATTCGCTTTCAGCAAGTACATTACCGGTGGCATAGCTATTGGATATGCTACTCCCTGTTCGCAAACGCCCAACCAGCCCTCCTGAATAACGGAAGGATGCTACTATGTTACCGGTGGCATAGCTTTGAGCAATCGTAGAATAATCAGAATTGCCTATCAGACCTCCTAACGCACCGTAACCTTTAACATCGGCGGAACTGTGACTAAGTGTTACACTGGCGTAAAGTGTCGATCCTATGAGTCCACCTAAATATCTACCCTCGGGTCCGATTCCGGTGATATTTCCCTGTGATTGACTACTGGTCAATGAACAGTATCTGCAATGACCAATAATACCTCCGGCATATGCAACGCCGGATATATCCCCTGAGCTGGATAAATAAGAAATCAATGAATTATCCAGAGCTCTACCTACAACACCGCCGGTTGCTCCTGTCCCTCCCCTCACTGTGCCTGTAGAATTAATATGATGTATTTCGGAAGCTTCAGCGAAACCAATCAGCGCGCCAGTAGATCCTTCCGCAAGGGAGCAATTGATTGACATCAATTCACCAGACAACTCCAGATTTGACATTTCTGCATTGCGGATAAAACCAAACAAAGCATGTTGATACTCATCGCTGGTCGAGCAATGGATATACAAATTTAAAATTTTGTAATCGTTCCCGTTAAATACAGCAGTAAAAGGCTCTTCAGAGTCGGAATCACCATATATATAGTTTCCGATCGGCTCCCAGCCTTCGCCATTGTTCCAGTAGTCATCATTTTCGTCCATAACACCATCACCGTTGGTATCAAAATCCAGGTCGGTGGTGAGTTCAAAACCTTCGCAGCCTTCCGGTGGGCAGCCGTCACTTTTACCATATAAAGTGGTGCCATCAAGGTTGTTGCGGATTTCATTGAGATCGGCAAGGTCGTTGATTTCAATCAGTCCGTTGTCGTCCAGGTCATAGTCGTCACGGCCGCTTTCCGCATAGGTGGGCAGGGCGTTGGCCAGAGCTAAAAGTGACGGTAAAAATAGATGGGAGAGTTTCATATAAACATCCTGTGGTGACAGCAGTTCCATTCTGACTGTTGTGGGTGGCTGTTTGTAGAAAGGCGATACCCGCTGATGGGAACCGTCAAATTCAATCGCTCCATTTTACGCTTATGTCAATGTGTTGTCCTGCGATTATCGGCAAGAGTGTGTGAATATGTGATGAAAACAGCATCAATATTCTGTTGCACGGAAAGCAATAAATTCAGGCACGGCGTGATTTGTCTGATGCGATGAGGATGGCGTTTTCAATGCCGATTTTTACAGGTTGTCAGACCAGCCTGGTTGGGTATATCAGTGCGCCGATGGCCGAAGGTCTTATGCCCTGATACGTTATCCCGCGTGTGTTAATAAAATTCCGTGTGGAACGCTAATCCACGGAATTTCCGGCTGTCGCCGGATATCGCAGCTGAAGCAGCTCCTACACTGGATATACGTTGTTTTATTGATGATCCATGCAAAACGCTATGCCACAGAATGTCTGTCTTCGACAGATTCGCGACTGAAGGCGCTCCTACCAATTTCCGCAAGGTAGAAGAATAATTCCGCACACAAGGAAAAGGTTGGAAATTGCTGTCGGAATGTATAAACGGCTAACCCTTACCTCTTAACTCTGTAGGAGGTGCTTCAGCGCCGATGGCCGAAGGCCTTATGCCGTGATGCGTTATTCCGGGTGTGTTATTTAAACTCTGTGTGGAATGGAATTCACAGAATGTCCGTCTTCGATGGATTCGCGACTGAAAGGGATCCTGAAAATAAAGGCTGCAGGTTTACTGTAAAACACATAATAAAAAGCCAGCATTTTAAGCTGGCTTCTGATTAGTTCAAAGATATTGGATCATAAGGCTTTTAAAACCTTACGTTTTCGCATTAAGGCGAACGGCGTTAAACCAACCAACCAGAACAGAGAGCCACCGCTGGATGACGAGGATTTATGCGAACGTTCCGGGTCATTGGGGTAATCGTCAAAACGGTCTTCCACGCCATCCAGGTCACTGTCGCGGTAAACCTCACCATTTATATTAAGAGCGGGTAACTGGCTGCTGGTGCCGAAATCCCAGACGGCTACGGTTTCACCCTGGTCGTTTACGTAGGTATCGTCCCAGTCTTCAAATAAGGTAACATCCGGAAGGCAATCCGTATCATTCGCTGAGGTTGGGCACCATAGGTCGGATAAAAGGACACCAGCGTTGTCGATTAGTGAAACAGATGGGCCTGAATCATTTAACTCGGTTTGCCCAGTGGAATCAGTAGCCCAATAGGTATTATTTATTTCATCGTATTCATAATAACCTATGAGTCCTGCGGAAGATGAACCACTAACTTGGCCAGTGGCATAACTTTTTTGAATATCAGCTCCGTAGGTTCCCCCGGCTAAACCACCAGACGCAGTAGGTGATGATGAGGTTACGCCTCCGGATGCATAGCTGTTTACTATATTGCCATAGCAACTTCCAACCAGACCCCCAACTATGCCTGACGTTGTTGTTACGTTACCTATAGCATAACTCTGCGCCAGTTCCCCCCGTCTAGACTTCCCAAAAGTCCCCCGGCATGGGTATATCCTTCCCCTTCGGTTGCATCAACCGAGGCTGAGCTATGACTAAGGATTACATCAGTGTCATAAGCAGTTCCCATTAACCCGCCAATAATAGTAAAGACGTCATCAGTGTAAGTTCTTTGGACGTGACCGCTGGATTCAAGGTTTGACGCTGAGGAATTTTCGATGAACCCGATTAAACCACCAACACCACTACGAAGCTTTCCAAGGCCTGTCACTCTTGAATCGCTGGAGGAATAGGAAACTGATGAATCTTCAGCTTTGCCTATCAAGCCACCGACGCCAGTGCCATCACCTCCGATCACCGTCGCATTGATATGGGTATGGGTCACATCGGACGAATCCATTTCTCCCACCAGGCCGCCAACAGCCCCTTCGGCAAGTGGGCAGTCAACTGATGTTAATTCTCCGCTCAGCTCCAGGTTGGAAATGGATGCATTACGAATAAACCCAAATAGACCATGCTGATAATCATCACTGGCAGAGCAATGGATATACAGATTTAAAATCCTGTGGTCGTTACCATTAAATACGGCAGTAAAAGGCGTTTCAGCACCGGCATTGCTGATTTGATAATTACCTATCGGCTCCCAGCCTTCGCCATTGTTCCAATAGTCATCGTTTTCGTCTATAACGCCATCGCCGTTGGTATCAAAATCCAGATCGGTGGTGAGTTCAAAGCCGTGGCAGCCGTCGGGTTGAGGGCAGCCATTGTTGCTGGCGTCTAAATCATCATATAGCGCTGTGCCATCAAGGTTGTTGCGGATTTCATTGAGATCGGCAAGGTCGTTGATTTCAATTAGTCCGTTGTCGTCCAGGTCATAGTCGGCACGGCCGTCTTCTGCGTATACGGGCAGGGCGGTGGCCAGAGCTAAAACAGAGGGTAAAAATAGGTGGGAGAGTTTCATATAAACATCCTGTGGTGACAGCCGTTCCGTTTAGAATTCAGAGTGCCGGAATTTTTGTGGCCTCTGGTTTTAAACCTCGTGTTTGCGGGTGGTGTTAAGGCCCGGTAAAGGTTAGCGAGTATGGTGAATAATAAAGGTGGTTGCGGGCAATATTGAGTTAATGCCCGGCTGTCAATTCAGCCGGGCATTAAGCTGTTGTCAGCGAATGGTTTCACGCACCAGACGGAAGCCGGTAAATTCATCCGGACTGCCGTTGTGGGGTTTAACGGTGTTAATCCGGCATTCATCCATCGGGGTCTGACGGGAGCCACCGGCGACAACCAGCTGGCTGCCACGGTAGGCCCATTCCTGCACGTTACCAACGTGGCTGACCAGGCCGTATGAGTTTGGCCGGCCAATGGTGGTTTTACGCAGTTGTGTTCCTTTTTCAATGGCGCCATATTTCAGGAAGCAGTTACGGTCGGCGGACTCCGGCGCACCGTCCGCTTTTGCAGCGAGCAGCCATTCATCGTATTCCGGCAGGCGATAATGCTGTCCGGTGACGGAAGATAACCAGTCGGCAAAATTGTTGGCGAAATCAATATTGATATTGTTCAGCGGCAAAAAGTTATTAGCGTACTGGCTGGCATCGCAGCGTTCGGTTACCCGGCAGAAGTCAGCGATGTCATCATAGGTGATTTCATATTCACTGATGGCAATGGCCTTGCCTTCCTGTGGGGAGGGGACAACAACCATCGACGGGCCTTTGGCGCCATCCGGTAATGGGTCTGCGCAGGTGTAGCGGCGCCCTTTGGCACCGGTGCCCGGCGCGATGTGGCCACAATAGTCGACTTTGAGTTTATCCAGGCTGGATTGGTCAGGTAATAACGCTTTGGATTCTTCCAGCATGCTGGCCGCGGAGTAGGGACTGATTTTGGCAATCTTGTTAAAACACTGCGTCAGGGATGAAGCAACCGCTGTTCTCAGTGCTGCCGAACGATCCGGGTCCAGAGATTCCAGCAAATGCAGGTGATCGGCAACCCGGCCGGCAACATCGATGTCATTGGGGCAGCGCAGGGAGTCTTCCAGACGGTCCACTTCCTGTTTTACCTGTTGTTGCCGTGCACGTTCCAGATCAGCTTCACGTTGTTCCTGTTCAATACGCATACGCTCGGCTTTTTCGCGTTCTACCGCTAAGCGGGCGTTTTCCTGACGTAAACGTTCGGCTTCCTGTTTGGTGTTCAGTTGTTCTGACAGCAGGTTGACGGTGTCTGTCGGAGCGTCCCAGCGCAGCGCTGCCTGCAGCAGTGGCGTAACGCCTTTCAGTTCATCATTTTCAATCCGTCTTCTGGCTTCGTCGACGTAGGCTTTGGCAGTCTGCCGGGTTATTTTCTCGTTCATGGTGCCGTCGTCTGGCACCAGTTCGTTATATTTCCTGAGTTCGCGGCGTACTTCCGCATCCCACTTGGGTGTCAGTGCGGATATCTGCATCAGGCGGTCCAGGGCATTTTCCTGGTTGTCGATGGCGGAGCTTTCCAGTTTGGTCTGCAGCTCAAGCTGAAGTTCTTCTTTCAGTTTTTCCTGAGCTTCTGCCTGTTCATTGTAGTTTTTCAGGTAGACGCCACCGACAACGGCAAAGGCTATCAGAGATGTGGCCAGCGCCCAGATCAGAACCCGGGGCTTGCCAAAGAATTTCTCGTAAAACTCGGCGACAGTAGCCGTCCGGTTTTCACGGGTAAATTCCAGTGCGGCTGCCAGGGCATTCCACTGGCGCCGGCTAAGTGATTTCAGCCGTTTAGGTTTTAAGCCTTTTTTAAAGGCCTGGTCCGCCGGCATTTTGTTAAAAGGGTGTTTGCCACAATAGAGTTCATACGCGACGCAGCCTAAGGCGTATACGTCATCGGACTGTGACGGCTCAGAGCCGTCAAGCATTTCTTTACTGGCATAAGCCGGAGTCAGGGCGCCAAGTGTGCTGGCATCAAAAATGGTTTTTTCACCGGCGGTGTTGGCGGCGCTGCCTTCGGATACGGCGCGGGCGATACCAAAGTCAAACACCTTGGTGCCCTTTTTGTTAGTAACGTAAATGTTACCTGGCTTAAAGTCGGAGTGAATAATATTGTGCGAGTGTGCGTATATCAGTGCGTTGGAGATATCGCGCAGAATGCTTTCCGCTTTTTCTGCTTCCATACCATCCGGATGTTTACGCAGCAGTTCATCCAGTGGCGAGCCTTCAAGGAATTCCATCGTCATAAAGACGGTGTCACGGTCACGGTCAAAATCGTATACGGTTACGATGTTGGGGTGAGCCAGAGTCTGTGACTTACGGGATTCCCGCTGTAAAGAGATAAATGCATCCGGATGTTGACGGAAGTCATCATTTAACAGTTTAACGGCGACATAAGGGTCGGAGTCACTGGCTTCCACTTTGCGGCGGTCGAGTGCTTTATACACGGCCCCCATGCCACCGGCCCCCAGCATGGAGACAAGTTCAAAGCGCCCTTTAATTACCCGGCGGTTTTCGGCCGCGGCTGAAGCGGCAGCTTTCGGTTGTGGCGACGAGGCTGACGATGCCGGCGGAATGGTACGGGCATTCAGATTAACAACAGTAACGTCGGGATTGTCTTTTCCATTATCGGCACCAGTGTTCTGACTGCCAACAATAATGGTTGAATCGTCCGCTGGGGTATTGGAGTCACGCTGCCCGCTTTTACCTGATGCTTTTTCAGGTGTTGCTGGTTGGTCTGACTTATTTCCTTTCTGGATGATCTGAGTTTTATCGTCCTTGTTTGTGGTCATATCGCGCCCGTAATAGTTAAAAAGCCAAACGTTACATCCGTGGGTGACCGGGGATTCCTTTTGGGGTCTGTTTCCGATTGCTTGAACTGATGGAAACGCGCCGATACTATAGAACTTAGCCGCTTGGCTCAATATATAACACGGAAGAGTGTGTTTTGTGACACATTTCCGTTTAACTGTTTTGCAATAGCTTTCCGGTTATTGTATCCGACGATTCCTCACGGTGGTGATTAAATGGATTTGGTTCTGACCGTAATCGGCTGTCCTGCTCAAGCCAATATGCTTAATCATACGAAAGTATTTAAGAAGAATGGCGGAATGATTGGCCGGGCCGATTCGAACGATTGGGTGTTGCCCGATTCAGAACGTATAGTGTCTTCCCGTCATGCTGAAATTCAGTTTTCGGCGGGCAAATTTCTGCTGGTAGATCACAGCACAAACGGTACCTTTGTTAATGAAGGTCAGTCGCCTCTGGGACCGGGAACGGCCCATGAGATTATGTCCGGTGATGTGCTGAACCTGGGTGAATACCAGTTGCGGGCATCGGTTAAGGCACCGCCGCCGGAGCAGCCGGCATCGGCCGATCTGGGAGCTGTCGATTTTCTCGATGGTGGCGATAAGACCACATTTAATCCGGCGACGGCCGCAGCTCAGAAAAGCCAGAGTAGTGCCAAAGAATTAGATTCATGGCTGGACCCTTCCGCACCGAAATCAGACCCTTTCGCGGCAGATGATGGCTGGGGGGCGGCGCCGGTGGAATCTTCTCCGGCAGAGCGCGGGGCGCCAGACCCCTGGGCGTCTGCTTCTTCCGGTTCATCACTGGGGTCGTCCCTGGTAGGCGGTCAGGAAGAAATTGATCCCTTATCTGTGCTGAACCGCAACCCGGCATCGGATACCGGGCCGTCGGCTGGTTCCTGGGATGACGACGATGACTGGTGGAAGACTGGCAGCATTGCCGATAATGCGCCGGCTAATCAGCATCAGATGAAGATCACGCCCGAGTCTCATCAAGATGCCCCGGCGTTTGATAATACGCCACCGCCTCCACCGGATTTTCATACACAGGCACCGGACCCGTTTTTTGCCAGTGAGGCGCCGCAAGCACCACCGGCGCCGCCGGCAGATAACCCGTTTGCCGCATCGGATGCCGGCGGCTCTGCGCCGGATGATATTGATAGTCTGTTTGGCATTCCGGCCGGCGCTAAAAATGCTGACTCGGTGAATGTTTCCCCTCCGGTACCGCCGGCGCCGGATCCTTTCCCGCCGCAGACACCACAGCCTCCGCCGCCAGCGGATGCCTTCTCGCAGGCCGGCTATCAGACGCCTCCGGCAGGAGGGACTGCTGAATCCGGGAGCGGAGTGCCACCGGCTTCTGATCCGTGGCTTAAAAATGAGATTAAGCACGCAGAAGTTAACCCTGCTTCTGAGTCAAAATCGGCCACTTCCGGTGAAGGGGTTCAATTTGGCGTTAATGAGTTGCAGCAGCTGGCGACGCTGCTGGGTCTGGAAAGTATCAGCCCGGAACATCTGCAGCAGCTGATCCCTGAGATGTCGAGCGTTATTAATGAAACTGTGACGCGCCTGATTGACCTTCTGCGCGCCCGGGCCGCGATCAAAAATGAGCTGCGGGTTCAGCACACGATGATTCAGACAGTAGACAATAATCCGATGAAGTTCTCAGCCAATGCTGCGGATGCGATGAAGGTTATGTTCGGCGGTGATCGCAGTGCCTTCATGCGTCCGTCTCAGGCAATTCAGGACAGTTTTGATGATTTGTCTGATCACCAGGTGGCGGTGCTGAAAGGAATGAATATGGCGTATGAGGCCATGCTTCAGCACTTTGATCCGGAGAACTTAAAGCGTTATATAGGAGCGCGGGATTCTCTGCTGGGGAATAAAGATGCGAAAAACTGGGTCGCGTTTGAGCAATATTATGGAACGCTGAAACAGGATTATGAAACAACGTACAACAAACTGTTTGGTGATGAGTTTGCAAGAAGTTATGAAAAGCAGCTGGCCGAACTGAAAAACAACCGGATGTTGAACAAAACGCAGTAACCCTGCATTTGATCAGAAGAATTTTGTGGTGAAAGGTTAAAAAGGATACCCGATGAAATTTGAACCTCGGAAATTTGTAAAGCTACCTTGTTTCATGATGTTAGTTGCTGCAGGCTTTCTGGCCGGGTGTCAGTCGGTGAAGGAAGTGCTGGAGCTGGATACGTCGGCTGAGCTGCATATTGCAGCATCAGAAGATATCAATCCGGATGCTGACCGTCGCCCATCACCGGTTGTATTGCACATTTTCAAGCTGACGGATGACCGCCAGTTCCGTCGTCAGGATTTTCTCAGTCTTTATGAAAATGCAGAAGCACGGCTGGGAAAAGAACTGGTTGGCTCGGTGGTTCTGAAAGAAGTGACACCGGGTGAAAAACGCACTGAGGTTATTGAGCTGAGCCCCGATGTGCGGTTTCTGGGTGTGATGGCTGAATTCAATCGTTATCAGGATGCCGAGTCGCTGCTGATTCTTCCGGTCCTGGAGCATAATGTTAACGGCTATAACATTGAGATTGACGCCACCACTGTGCACCGCAAAGTGGAAGAAGTGGATGAGTCCACAGAGGTGCGCCCAAACTTTGCTAAAGACAAATCCCGCCACGATTAAGTTTGCATGACATACGGATTTGGATGATACCCGCCTTAAATAAGGCTCAAGATTTCACAGGATGACAGATGTCTTCACAAAACAAGGTAGTCTGGTCAGAGGGGATGTTTCTCCGGCCGCAGCATTTTCAACAGCAGGATCGTTATCTGGAGCGCCTGGTTGAAGCCCGTAGCGGTGCTATCGGCAGTTATTATTGGGGATTGCAGGATTATACAATAGACGCAGAGCCACTGGCTCTGGGCAAAGTCTCGGTGTCATCCGTACGCGGCATTTTTCCGGACGGTACACCGATCATGGCGCCGGAAGCGGAAGAGTTGCCTGCTATTCTGGAAATTCCTGATAACACCCGTGACGAAATTATTTATCTGTGTGTGCCGCTGAAGCGTCCCGGAGCGCAGGAATCGGTGCGGGATGAAGAAGAATTTCCGCAGGCGCGCTATAAGACCTACAACTTTGATGCGCGTAACAGTGCCTCTTCCTCCGGTGAGGCAGCCCGTATTCAGATCGGTAAATTATCCACCTGTTTTAAACTGGGTTCGGAAGATCTGGGCGGCTATGCCTGCATCGGTATTGCCCGTATTCAGGAAAAACTGCCCGGCAATCCGGTGAAGCTGGATAAAAGTTTTATTCCGCAGCTGGTCGACTGTAATGCCAGTGCCGAAATCAAAGCCTATATCGAAGAGGTTAAGGGGCTGCTGCAGCAACGCGGTGAAGCACTCAGCCATCGTTTGAGTGATTCCGGCCGTTCCGGCTCCGCGGAAGTGGCGGACTATATGTTGTTGCAGGTGATTAACCGGGTTGAGCCTGTGGTTAAGCATCTGGCTTCGATGGCAACACTGCATCCACTGACACTTTATACCGAACTGCTGCAACTGGCCGGAGAGCTGTCGACCTTTACCGCTGCGGATAAACGGCCGCCGGAAATTCCTCTGTACAGTCATGAGAATCTGCAGCAGACATTTTCCGGTTTGTTTACCGCACTGCGTCAATCTCTGAGCATGGTGCTTGAACAATCCGCCATTTCTCTGGATCTTGTGGAACGTAAGTACGGCATTTATGTTGCGCCAATTACCGATCCGTCATTGACGAGATCCGCCACCTTTGTGATCGCGGTTAAGGCCGATCTGCCATCGGAAGTATTGCGCAGCCGTTTCCCGGCGCAGGTGAAAGTTGCGCCGGTGGAAACCATCCGCGAATTGATTTCTACCCAACTGCCAGGCTTGCGCACACGACCTTTGCCGGTTGCGCCAAGGCAGATTCCTTACCATGCCGGATTTACCTATTTCGAAATCGAATCCAACGGTCAGCTGTGGCAGCAAATGCAGAAGTCCGGTGGTTTTGCTGTGCATCTGGGGGCGGAGTATCCGGGGCTGATTATGGAACTGTGGGCAATCAGGAGCTGAACACATGAGTAATAATGACGGCAGACCCATGCCCGGAGCCACAGACCGGACGGTAATGATTCCGACTCCGGGCGCAGGCCGTAAAGGCGCTGCGACTCCCCCGCCTGCTCAGCCTGCCAGTGGTGGCGTTGCCGATGCGTTTGAAATCCGCAATGGCCTGAACCCGCTGGTGAATTCCGCGGCCATGTTGCTGACGCTGGTGCATAAATTGCGCTCCACCATGCAGCATGACAATCCACCGGATCTGCACCGCCGGCTGACCGAAGAAATCAAAACCTTCGAACGCAATGCGCGTAATCAGGGCATCAGTCAGGAAAATGTCATCGCCGCCCGCTACCTGCTGTGTTCGGTGATTGATGAAATTGTACTGAACACGCCCTGGGGCGCAGGCAGTGGCTGGAGCCAGCATTCACTCCTGAGTCTGTTTCATCAGGAAACATCCGGTGGTGAAAAAAGCTTTCTGATTCTTCAGCGACTGCTGGAAACGCCGGGAACGCATCTGGATATTCTGGAATTGTTTTACCTTTGCCTCAGTCTTGGTTTTCAGGGCAAATACCGGGTCATGCCCAGAGGCAATGAGCAGCTGGAGACCATCCGCGACAATCTTTACAACACCATCGAGCAGCACCGTCCGGTGCGCGAAGGTGATCTGTCACCTCACTGGGAAGGGACGGTAAAGCCAGATTCCTACATGAAAAACTACATTCCTGTGTGGGTGATTGCCTGTGTGGTTCTGGCGGTTATGGTGCTGACTTATTCCGGCTTCCGGTTCTGGCTTTATGAAGAAACCCGTCCGGTTGCGGAGCACGTATTGAGTGGGGTTACTGAGCCTGATGATCCGGCAGGTCTGGATGCTGCGACAACAGAGCCTGAACGTGATGAGCGTTTTTACTGATTAACTGACTTTTAAAGGTTTACCGGCAGGTGATGGCCATCATGGGCCCACTGTTATGAAAATGGAGTATTCATGAAACGACTGATTCAGTTCCTGGGTAATAAGTGGGTCCTGGGGATTATTGGCCTGATCGCGTTGTCGTTGTTGATCTGGTTTGGCGCTGAATTTATTAAGTTCGGTGCGGATAACGTGACGTTAAGCCATTCAACACGTTTTATCATCATTGGTATTTTCTGGCTGATCTGGCTGACCTGGAATATCAGTCAGTGGCTGGTTGAGCGGAAGCAGAATAAAGAACTGATTGGTGGTATTGAAGAGTCACAGGAAGAAGCGCCGGTTGATCCGGATGCTGAGTTAAGCCAGGAAGAACAGGCAGCCGTCGCCAGTCGTTTTCAGGAAGCACTGGCCACTTTAAAGAAATCCCGCTTTAAATCCCGTTACGGCAGCCGCAGTCTGTATCAGCTGCCATGGTATATCATCATCGGCCCGCCGGGGTCCGGTAAAACCACGGCGCTGGTTAATTCCGGACTGGAGTTTCCCCTTGCTGAAAGTCATGGCAAGCAGGCGCTGGGCGGTATTGGTGGTACCCGTAACTGCGACTGGTGGTTTACCAATGAGGCCGTCCTGATTGATACCGCCGGGCGTTATACGACCCAGGACAGTCACCGGGTGGTGGATAATAAAGCCTGGAATTCATTTCTCTCGCTGCTGAAAAAATACCGCAGCCGGCGGCCGATTAACGGTGCGCTGGTCGCCATCAGTCTGCAGGATCTGATGGTTCAGACTAAAGAACAGCGTTTGTTACAGGCCCGGACTATCCGTTCACGGATTAACGAATTGCAGGATGAACTGGGTGTACGTTTTCCGGTTTATCTGACCTTTACCAAAAGTGACCTGGTAGCGGGGTTCAGTGAATTTTTTGCCAATCTGTCTCAGGCCGAGCGTGAGCAGGTCTGGGGGGTCAGTTTCCCCGGTGAAACCAGCAAGGAAGCCGGCGCGGATATCTCGCTGCTGAAAAAAGAATTATCTGAGCTGGTACACCGTCTGAATGAGCGCCTTCTGTGGCGCGTTCATCAGGAACGCAACACCGATAAGCGCGCCATGATTCAGGGTTTTCCGTCGCATGTGGAAAGTCTGATCAATGTTCTGGATGAATTTGTTGAGCATACCTTTGCGCCGAATAAATACGGCTCTGTGCCTATGTTGCGTGGCGTGTACTTCACCAGTGGTACACAGGAAGGCAGCCCGATTGACCGTATGATGGCGCAGGTAAGTACTAACTTTGGCCTTGAAAAATCATCGGCACAGCAACAGCAGGGCAGTGGTAAAAGTTACTTTATCACCCGCCTGTTCAAAGACGTTATCTTTCCTGAATCCGAACTGGTAGGCGTTAACCGCAAAACCGAGAATATTCTGTTGTGGGCGCGGCGTGGTGTTATGACCGCCCTGGGGATTGTTTTCGTGGGCAGTGCGACACTCTGGGCTACGGGGTTAACTCAGAACAAGTCGTACATGTCGGAAGTTGAAGCGCTCTATGCGCAATTTAATGAACGCCGCAAACACTTTGATCCGCGCACAGCGGATATGGAAGATGCGCTGGCGGTGGTAGAGCCTTTACGTGCTGCCAGTAAAGTGTATGACCAGGAAGAGCATCCGTTTATCAGTAACCTTGGCCTGTACGATGGCCGTGTGGATGAAGCCGCTGATACCTTATATCTGAATCAGTTACGCGAAGTATTTCAGCCGACACTGGCGCGCATGCTGGAGCGGCATTTACGGACTCTGTCGGCTGATGACGCCTCTCTGCTGCCGATTTTTAAAGTGTATCTGATGGTGTTCGATCAGGAGCATCGTGATTATGAAGAGATTCGCAGTTATGCCCAGACCCGCTGGGCTGACCTCTACCCGGGTAAAGCGTCTGAGCAGAAACAGCTGGCGGCCAACCTTGATCATCTGATCGCAGCCGGTTTTGCAGAAGATAAGCAGCCGGATCAGTTTGTGGTCTCCAATGCCCGCAATCAGCTTAAACGTATTACTGTGGCTCAGCGCCTGTATATGCAGCTGCAGAAAGTGGATAACAATGCGCAGATGATTGACCTGTATCCGAATATTGGCGGTGATACGCAACGGGTATTTGGTGTCAGTGAAAACGACCCTGTATTCCGTATGCCATTCCTGTATACCAAAGCCGGTTATGATCAGGCCGATTACGGTCCGGATTCTGAGATGATGACGCGCATTGCCGAAGACCGCTGGATTTATGGTTCGGATGTGCGCGGCGAAGATTACAGCCGTGAAGATCTCAAGAAGCTGAGCAAAGAAGTTGAAAAACTGTATCTGACAGATTACGTACAGCGCTGGCGCCGCTTCTTCAGCCGCTTCACGCTGGCGGATGTCCGTTCGCTGGATCAGGCAGTCAATCTGTCGCTGTTGTTATCGGACCCGGTATCCTCACCTCTGATTCACGTTACTGAGCTGGTGGCTGAGAACACCAACCTGACGCCACAGGTCAGCCTGCCGGGCAAAGCCGGTAAAAAAGGTGATGCGATCAGTGGTGTGATTAATAAAGTCCGTGAGCCAAACCTGGTCGATAACACTTTCATTGATGTTCAGCGCCTGGTTCAGTCTGAAAATAATATGCCGACCAAGCTGCAGGGCTACCTGCAGGGTATACAGCAGCTGGCGGAATATCTGAGCCAGATTAATAATGCACCGGATTCAAATCTGGCCGCTTTTGAAGTGGCCAAAGGCCAGTTCTCCGGCAGCAGTGCGGCACCGATTCAGCAATTGAAAAATATGGCGGTGACTGCTCAGGATCAGGCGAAGGGCTGGTTAACGGATCTGGCTAACGATTCCTGGCGCGCACTGATGGTCAAAACCAAAGTGCATGTCGACAATGTCTGGCGTTATCAGGTTTACGATAATTATCGTAATAACCTTTACGACCGCTACCCATTGTCGCGTGGTCGCCAGACCGAAGCCTCGTTTACAGCGTTTAATGACTTCTTTAAGCCGGGCGGGATTCAGCAGGCATTTGTTGATGAATATATCGCCCCCTTCGTGGACGTCTACCGCTGGAAATCAAAAAGCTATGCCGGTGTCAGTCTCGGGCTGAATGCCGATACCCTGACTCAGTTCCGCCGCGCAGATAATATCCGCCGTGCCTATTACGCAAAAGGTGAAAGTGCCTCGGTGGCCTTCAAAGCCAGACCGGAACGGCTCAATTCGGCGGTGCGTCTATTCACGCTGGAGCTCGGCAGCTCATCACGGATCAGTTACTCTCACGGTCCGCGGATCGCCAAAAATATGAGCTGGGTGGCCGGCGAAGACAACCGTGTGCGGGTTATCTTTGAAGACCTTAATGAAAACGTCAATTCTATCCAGTATGAAGGGGCGTGGTCGTTTATCCGTATGCTGGACGCCGGACAGATTACCAGTACAGCATCATCTGCCAGCCGCGATCTTCGCCTGGTCGATAAAGGGTTTGATGTCACGCTGCGGGTGACGTCGGCGACAAACGTAAATGCATTTGATCTGGGACTGCTGCGGAATTTCCGTTGCCCGGCATCACTCTGACAGGAATTGATATGCAGCAGACAGGTCTGTTTGGAAAACTGCCGGCGCATGGTGACTTTATCAGCCGGCGGCTGCCACAGGGATTTATCAGTGTGTGGGATGGCTGGCTGCAGTGTTCCGTTGCCGGCAGTCAGGAACTTTTACCGGACGGCTGGCTGGATTATTTTCTGACCAGCCCTATCTGGCGTTTTGCTATTCGTGCCGGTGCGATAGATGACTCCGCCTGGGCAGGTGTATTGTTACCAAGCGTCGACAGCGTCGGACGTTATTTTCCTCTCACGCTGGTCAGACCTTTCCCTAAAAATCAGGACGTACTGAGCCTTGTTGCTGATCAGATGGAGTGGTACGAAGCGATGGAAGTGGTGGCGGTTGCTGCGCTGCAGGAGCAGTTGGACGCGGATCAGGTTTTGCAGCGTATTGATGAAGCGGAAAGGGTATTTTCCTCTGTCGGCACAGACGCAAAAGATGTTGCCCGTGCAGACTACCTGGCCAACGGCAGTCTGTTTCTGAGCGGTAATAATCTGGCTTCACAGTTTATGGCTCTGGCGAAAACACTGACAGATTTTGATGGCAGTATGAGCATATGGACAAGTGCTGCTACCGAAGTGGCCGCTGGTCAGACACTCATTCGCAAAGGTTTACCAGACCCAAGGGAATATATGGGCATGATTACTGGTAACTTAGTCTGAAAATTGAGAAATGTTTTTAAGAATTGTGGTTTTAATGGGTAGATAATGCCCGCTGTTCCATAGTCTGTTCAATAAACAGGAAGGGGTGTAAGCTAAAGCGCCTCAAATTTACGGCTCTGACAGGATTCAGAAATATGTCTTTCAGTCACGTGGTTGATATTGACCAGTTGGTTGCACCCATCAGTGAAGACGCACCACAGGGATCGGATATTCGTGAGGACCGCTCTCCAACGTCTGATTATTATACCGTTAAGGATGCACGTAACGCGGCCAGAGCGGCTGAGCGTTCTGCTATGTTCGGTGACGAAGATTCAGGCGAAAGTTATTCGGCCTGGCAAACGGTTGCTGAAGTCTCAGAAAAAATTCTGAAAAGCGTGTCCAAAGACCTGGAAGTTTCTTCCTGGTATGTTGAATCTCTGGTCCGCCTGCACGGTATGGCAGGACTGCGGGATGGCCTGCTTATTATCAAAAAACTGATCGATGAATACTGGGATGGCCTTTACCCGGAACCGGATGAAGATGGTATCGAAACCCGCGTAGCACCGATTACCGGCCTTAATGGTGATGGTGGCGAAGGGACTTTACTGGCGCCGCTGCGTAATCTGGCGATTACCGATGAAGGCGATGCCGGCGAATTCAGTTACTGGCAATACCTGCAGGCGCGCGATGCTGACCGCATTGATGATGAAGAAAAGAAAGAAGCCCGTATCTCTTCACTGGGTTACAGTCTTTCTGACTTTAATGCCACAGTAGCCGAGACTGGCATAGAAAGTTGCAGGAATTATGTTGCAACGCTGGAAGAGAGCGCGCAGATTTATAAAGAGACCAGTGCCAAACTGCGTGAGCTGTGCGGCGCTGATGCGCCACCCAGTACCAAAATTACTGAACTGCTGGATGAACTCGGCCGTACTGTCAGGTTTGTCTACAAAGAAAAAATAGATGCAGCAGATGCTGCGGAAGCAGCGGCGCAGGCCAGTTCTGCCGCAGCCGCTGTTGAAGAAGATTCTCAGGCACCGGAAGGTGCAGCCGTCGCACAGGTTGTTCAGCTGACTGGTGTCCGCTCGGGCCCGATCACTAACAGGGAAGATGCGCTGAGAAGCATGGAAGAAGCAGCTAAATACTTTCGTCAGTACGAACCCCATACCCCGGTTGCTCCGGGGCTTGAGCGGTTGATTGAATGGGGACGTATGACGGTTGCAGAACTGATGATGGAATTAATTCCGGACGGTAATGCAAGAAGTCTGTTTTCCCAATACACCGGGGTGAAACTGGATGGCAGTGATAATCATGCCTATGTTGCACCACCGACTGTACCGACGGAACCTCAGGGCGCTGCGGAACCGGAACCCGAAACTCAGCCTGAACCTGCTCAGGCGGCACCGCCGCCGCAGCAGGAATCCGGGTTGGGATGGTAATTTTATAAATGATGACGACGGGGTAAGACCGTTGCAGATATCGAAAGGAGCTGAACATGTCTGAAAGTATTCACAACAAGCTAAAACGCGTCCGTAAGCCCCGTGTACACATTACCTATGATGTGGAAACCAATGGTGCGGAAGTTAAAAAAGAACTGCCATTCGTTACCGGCGTTATGGGTGACTATTCCGGTGACAATGCTGAAAACCGAAAAGCACTGAAAGACCGTAAGTTTACCCAGATTGACCGCGACAACTTTAACGAAGTAATGGCGAAGGTTAATCCGAAACTGAATCTGCAGGTTGAAAATACCCTGGCAGGTGATGGCAGCAAAATGGCTGTGGATCTGGACTTCCGTAAGATGGACGACTTCTCTCCGGAAGCGGTTGTTGATCAGGTTGAACCACTGAAAAAGCTGCTGGATGCACGTAACAAGCTGCGTGACCTGTTAAGTAAAGCAGACCGTTCAGAAGATCTTGAGAATGTACTGGAAGAGATTCTGAAGAATACTGACAACGTGACGGAAATATCTCAGCAACTGGGTCTGGGAGAAGAAAAGGAAGGGGGCGAATAAGTCATGGCTAACGAAGAATTACAAAACGAAGCAGGCGCAGCAGAAGCGGAAGAACAGTCGGTCAGCCTGCTTGAGCAGGCGATTACTTCGACTAAGCAAACAAAGCGCGAAGAAACAGAAGACCTTCTGTCTAACCTGACCGAACAGGTTCTGAAAGGAACGGTTACCTGGGACCGCAACCTGACCAACACCATCAAAAAAGCCGTTGCTGCGATTGATGAAGCCATGTCACGTCAGGTGACTGCGATTCTGCATGATGAAAAATTCCAGAAGCTGGAAGGTTCATGGCGCGGTCTTAACCACCTGGTGATGAATTCAGAAACCGGTTCTAACCTGAAAATCCGCATGCTCAACCTGAGCAAGCGTGAACTGTTCCGTGATCTGGATAAAGCTGTTGAGTTTGACCAGAGCCAGACGTTCAAAAAACTGTATGAAGAAGAATTCGGTACCGCCGGTGGCGAACCTTATGGTGCGCTGATTGGTGACTTTGAATTCACCAGCCATCCGGAAGACATCGAACTGCTGAGCAATATGTCGAATGTTGCCGCGGCAGCCTTCTGTCCGTTTATTTCTGCAGCCGGCGCCGGCATGTTTGGCTTTGATGACTTTACTGAGCTGTCTAAGCCACGTGATCTGGGTAGTATTTTTGAAGCTCAGGAATACATTAAATGGAGAAGCTTCCGCGATTCAGAAGATTCCCGTTTTGTAACACTGGTCATGCCGCGTGTTCTGTCCCGTATGCCTTACGGTGAAGCGTCTAAGCCTGTTGAAAGCTTCAACTATGAAGAATTCGATCAGGATGAATCCGGCATGTCTAAAGCAGCGGAACATGATGATTACTGCTGGATGAATGCGGCTTACGTTATGGGTACCACGCTGACCCGCGCCTTTTCACAGACTTCCTGGTGTACTGCTATCCGTGGTGCTGAAGGCGGTCGTGTTGAAGGTCTGCCTTCACACATCTTTAAAAGTGATGATGGCGATACTGACCAGAAATGTCCTACTGAAGTGGGTATTACTGACCGTCGTGAAGCTGAGTTGTCTAACCAGGGCTTCCTGCCGCTGTGTCACTATAAAAACACAGACTACTCTGTGTTCTTTGGTGCTCAGACTGCGCAGAAACAGAAAGTTTATGATGATCCTGATGCAACTTCTAACGCGGCCATTTCAGCCCGTCTGCCATACCTGATGG
Organism: Thalassolituus sp. UBA1087; assembly: GCA_002314145.1. Classification (GTDB taxonomy): domain Bacteria; phylum Pseudomonadota; class Gammaproteobacteria; order Pseudomonadales; family Oceanobacteraceae; genus Venatoribacter. Next base: position 22,317 of record DCCG01000036.1, read on the forward strand.
CAACCTCCCGTATCGCCCATTACCTGAAAGTTATGGCGCGCGATAAAGTGGGTTCCTTTATGCAGGCTGAAAGCTGTGAGCGTTGGCTGAATCAGTGGATTTCTCAATACACTAACTCCAACCCGGATGCTTCACCGGAAATGAAAGCCAAGTATCCTCTGGCTGAAGCCCGTGTTGAAGTGAAAGAAATCCCGGGCCAGCCTGGTGCATACAGTGCTGTTGCTTACCTTAAGCCATGGCTGCAAATGGAAGAGCTTACTACCTCTCTGCGTATGGTTGCGAATATTCCTCAACCTAAGTAAAACCGTATTGAGCGGTTGTCTGTGGGAGGGCAATTCTGCCCTCCTTTATTTCAACGGAATTGAAGGGATCTCATGTGCTGACTGATTCTTCAGGCATCGATCGAGTGCATCAGGGCCCATTACCCACTGATCCATACCAGGAAATTGATTATTCTCTGGGGATTGGCGGGTTTCTTTACGAACCTGATCCGATAAAAGCATTTTCTGTCTGGACAGCCAATTTTGCCGGCAGTAGTGCACGCCAGAACTTTACTCTGCGTCGCTGGCTGAATCAGCAGATTGCCATGTTGGATGAGCTGATTAATGAGCAGATCAACGCGGTTATTCACCACCCGCGATATCAACAGCTGGAGAGTTCCTGGCGCGGTCTGTGGTTTCTGGTCGATTCTCTCGTTAATACAGAAAATACCAAAGTACGGCTTCTTGATGCCAGCTGGAAGGATGTCTCCCGTGACATTGAGCGTGCGCCTGACTTTGATCAGAGCGGTCTGTTCCACCTGATTTATAACCAGGAGTTCGGTACGCCGGGCGGCGAACCATTCAGCATTCTGCTGGGCGATTATTATATTTCGCACCGTCCCTATGAAGGCCATAAATACGACGATATATTTACCCTGCAGGGGATCAGCCGTACAGCTGCCGCTTCATTTTGTCCGTTCGTATGCAGTGCTGCGCCACAGTTGTTTGGTCTCGACAGTTACGATTCACTGGGCACACCGATTAACTTTGATGAAGTATTCCGCTCCAAAGAATATATCCGCTGGCGCTCGCTGCGGGATCATGAAGACAGCCGTTTTCTGGCGCTGACGTTACCTCATATTCTGATCCGTGAGCCGCATCAGCCGTCCTCACGGTCACGTTTAGGCCTTAACTTCCGTGAAGATACCGCCGCCAGAGACAGTTCGAAGTATCTGTGGGGGAATGCCTGTTTTGCGCTGGGCACGGTGCTGATCCGTGAATTCTCAGAAGTTGGCTGGTTCTCTCATATCCGCGGTGTTCCCCGGGACCACTTTGGTGGTGGCCTGGTCACCCAGTTTCCTTCATTGCCGTACCATACAGACCCGACCAGTGGCACTGTGAAAATGTCGACTTCGGTGGTGATTTCCGATCAGCTGGAGCGGGAGCTGAGCGATCATGGCCTGACTTCGCTCTGTCATTGTTTCCAGACGCCTTATGCCGCGTTTAATAATTGCCCGTCACTGCAGCAGTCTAAGAATTACGGCAGTAAAGCTGCTAACGCTAATGCACGCATCAGTGCCATGCTGCAGCAGATTCTGTGTGGTTCACGTTTTGCTCAGTACATCAAAGTCATTGTGCGCGACAAAATTGGCTCTTACATCACAGCCGAAGCGTGTGAACGCTTTTTACAGAACTGGCTGGATGATTACTCCACCGGACGCGATGATTTATCCTGGGAAATGATGGCACGTTACCCCCTGCGCGAGGCCCGTGTCAGAGTAGAGGAAGAGCCGGGAAAACCTGGTCATTACTCCAGTATCGTGCATCTGAAAACACATTATTCTGTTGATCATCTGGTGTCAGAACTGAAGCTGACAACCTCTTTGAATCAGCTTGATACAGGAAAGGTATAACATGGCTGATTATCAGGAAAAGCGGTTAATTCCGCCGGTATTGGACCGTCTCCTCGATCAGAACCGGGACGCTGATTTTCGTCAGAGTCATCACATTGTACGCTGCATACGGGAAAGTATCCGCCGGGATATGGAGAATCTGTTTAACACACGCTATTGCGTCGTTTCTCCACCGGCAGAATATGAGAACCTGGATGACTCGGTTCTTAATTACGGCTTGCCGGATTTATCGACTATTAATATGACGACCTTTGATAACCGTAACGATTTTTGCCGGAAGATGGAAAAGACGATTCTGAAATTTGAGTCGAGAATCAAAACAGTAAAAGTAAAAACCGATACTGTACTGGATAACGAAAATCCAACCATTCACTTCCGTGTGGAAGCAACTCTGAATGTGAACCCTTTGCAGGAATTGATTATTTTTGAATCGATGCTGAATCCGGTTAATCAGACAGTCGACGTATCGGAGATACTCTGATGTCAGACAGGCTGTTATATCATTATGAAAAAGAACTGGCGTTTATTAAGCAGGCGGCGGGTGATTTTGCCCGTCAGCACCCTTCGGTTGCTGAAAGCCTAAAGCTGGGCAGTGATGCGGTTGACGATCCCCTGGTTGCACGCCTGTTATCAGGCTTTGCTTTTCTCAACGCCCGTATCCAGCAAAAACTGAGCGACGACTTTCCCGAATTGACAGACGCTATGCTGGAAACACTGTATCCGCATTATCTGCGTCCGATTCCTTCGATGTCGATTGTACAGTTTAATCCGGCAGAAGATCTGGATGGTATGGAAACCATTCCATCCGGCACCTTGCTGGATACTCAGGCCCCGGATGGTCAGGAATGCCGTTTTACGACCAGTTATCCGGTGGATATGTGGCCACTGCGCATTGATTCTGCGCAGCTTATGCCAAGACCTTTTATTGCACCTGGCTGCAATGATATTCAGGGCGCTGCTGCGGTCTTAAAAATTTCGCTGAAAGCACTCAGTGCTGACCTCAGTCTGGCCGATATGAATCTCAGTCAGTTACGTTTATTCCTGCGTGGTCAGGCTCAGCATGTACACCCGATTTATGATCTGCTGCTGACGAAATGCTTTAAGGTGGTTGTTGCCAACGGTGAAAACGATTCTTACCCGACCATACTGAATGCAGACTGCCTGCGTCAGGTGGGCTTTGGTACCGATGAAGGTATGCTGCCTTATCCGGACGAATCCTTTAAAGGGTACAGGTTGCTGACGGAGTTCTTTGCGTTTCAGGAGAAGTTTCAGTTTATTGATATTTCGCAACTGGATATCGCTATTAATGCCAGCTACTCAGACACCCTTAATATTTATCTTTATCTGCGCGAAAGTGATGTAGAGCTGGAGCACCAGATGAATGCGGGTATGTTCGCGCTGAACTGCACGCCTGCCGTGAATCTGTTTGAACTCTCTTCCGACCCGGTTCCGTTAACGCATACCGAATCACGTTATCCTGTGATTGCCGATTCCCGTCGCCGGGAAGGCCTTGAGGTATACAGTGTTCTGGAGGCCGGTGCCACCGACATGGATGGTAATTACATACCATATCGTCCGTTTTATGGTATTAATCACAGCCGTAACCATGACAAAAAATCGGCCTTCTGGCTGACTCACAGGCGTCAGGTAATGGAAGGGGATCACCGTAATGAGCTGGCATCAGAAACTGAGATCAGCCTGGTGGATCTGAACTTCACGCCGTTTGAAATAAATGATCAGAACCTTGAAATGCGGCTGCTGTGTTCCAACCGCAACCTGCCCAAAAAACTACCGGGTGGTGATGGCCAGCCATACTTTGAAGTGGTTGATGATGAATATTCAACGGAAAAAATATCCTGTGTGGTGGCTCCCACATCGACTATTCGTCCACCCTTCCGTGAGCGCGGATACTGGCGTCTGATATCACACCTTAACCTGAATCATCTGTCGCTGAGTCAGGGTGCTGGTTCAACGGATGCTTTGAAGGAAATTCTGCGTCTGTATGATTTCCGTGATTCGGCCAGCACACGCAATATGATTGATGCCATTTCCGAATTGCATACCAAACCGGTTACAGCCCCGATTCAGATCGACGGTATGGTCGCGATGTGCCGGGGTACCCAGATTGAAATGGTGCTTGATCCGGTGATGCTGGCTGGTACCAGTACGCTGATGTTTGCCAGCGTCATGGAGCACTTCTTCGGTCTCTATGGTTCAATTAATTCATTTACCAAGCTGATTGTTACCCTGAATGGTAAAGTCGGAGAGTTTAAACGATGGCCACCTCGCGCCGGCGAAAAAACCTTAATTTAATCGAGCAGCTGCAGAACGAGCCGTATCGGTTTGATTTTTTCCAGGCGGTCAGAGTGCTGGAGAGTGCTGCACGTCTTGATAACAGTGATGATGAAGTCGCGGATGAACCGGCGGGCGGCCTGGCCCGTCCGGATCAGGAATCGGTTCACTTCAGTGTTGACCCGGGCCTCCAGTTTCATGGCAGCGATGTCAGTAAAGTATCGCAAAAGCGTATTCATAGCCGTGAACACCATGGTGGGGCAGCATTGCAGTGGCAGATGGAAGTGGCCATGCTGGGCCTGACCGGTAGTCAGGGGGTTATGCCCATTGCCTTCAGCGAACTGGTGCTTGCTGAACTGCGTAAAAAGAATGATGCCCTGAGTGCATTCTTTGACCTGTTTAATCATCGTATCGTATCGCTTTTTTATGAGTCCTGGCATAAATATCAGATGGGCCCGGAATATGAGCGGGCAAAACAGACAGGCGGGCAGAAGCCGGATCTTTTTACCGATGCGCTCTTATCGGTATCAGGGCTTGGACTATCGGAATTACGTTACCGCAGTGCCGTTAATGATGAGCATATCGCTCGCTACGCCGGACACTTCGGTCGCGGAATATGTTCAGCGGAATCTTTGCGCAGTGCCATTGAAGGTATGTTTGGCTTTGATACTGAGATACAGCAGTTTAAAGGTGAATGGTACGAACTGTCGGACGACGTGCGTTGTCGCCTGCCCGGTGAAGAGCATCCTGAAGGTGTCAATAATCAGCTGGGAATGAGTGCTGTTATTGGTTCTGTCTGTTATCAGATACAGAATAAATTTGCCGTGGTTGTCACACCGCGGAGCCGGGAGGAGTTCATGGAATTATCTCCGGGTTCGAAAAGACTGGAAGAATTAAAATCTTTTATCCGTATGAGTGTTGGTGCGGAGCAGGACTACGAAATTGAAGTTCATCTGGAAGACAGCAAACTGCCGGTGCAAGAGTTGTTGGAACCTGATCAGTTCCAGGGCCTGTTAGGCTGGAATACCTATATTAACCCAGAGCGTGTTGATGGCCGGAATATAACGATCCGTTTATCTCAGGATATTCCGACACCCGTTGATGCGCTGCCTCTGGCTACTTAAGGAATTTACCGGGAAACCGGCAATTTATTGATAAGGGAAAGAATATGATTAATCTTAATCTTAAGTCGTTAGTCGACAAAATGTCGCCTTACATGCGCGATTCTCTGGAAGGCGCAGCCGGGTTATGTCTCGCGTATAACCAATACAATGTAGAAATCGAACATTGGTTACTTAAACTGCTGGATATCACAGATACGGATATTGTCAGCCTGCTGGAAAAACATGAGGTGGCACTGGAACCTCTGGCCAAACAGTTAGCCGGTACCATCGCCCGTTTTAAAAATGGCAGCAGCCGTCCGGCGGCACTTTCTCCGGCCATTGTTGATGCCGCTAAAAATGCCTGGATGCTGGCGTCTGTGGATTACCAGCAGGGGGTCATCAGTTCCGGACATCTGTTAGCTGCCTTATTGCTGGAAGATAATTCCCGCCGTCAGTTACTGGAGAGCTGCCCGGCACTGAAAGACGTGGCGCCGGAATCCATCCGCGAAACGGCGAAAGCCATGTTCGGCTCAACCGGTGAGACAGATCATCTGGTCAGAGGGCATGAACCAGCAGAAGGTCAGGCGGCCGGTCCGGCTGATGTATCGGCCTCGAAAACGCCGGCGCTGGACAAATATACGATCAACCTGACAGAGCGGGCGAAAAAAGGTGAAATTGATCCTGTGCTCGGACGTGATGATGAAATCCGGCAATGCATCGATATTCTGACCCGTCGCCGTCAGAACAACCCCATCATGACCGGTGAAGCCGGTGTCGGTAAAACCGCTGTGGTAGAGGGGTTCGCTTTACGCATCGCCTCCGGTGACGTACCAGAGCCGCTGAGAAATGTCGCCCTGCGTACACTGGACCTGGGCCTGTTACAGGCCGGAGCCAGCGTGAAAGGCGAATTTGAGAATCGTCTGAAATCCGTGATTGAAGAAGTGCGGGCGTCAGTCACACCGATTATTCTGTTTATTGATGAAGCCCATACCATGATTGGCGCAGGCGGCAAAGAAGGTCAGGGCGATGCAGCTAACCTGTTGAAACCTGCACTGGCACGTGGTGAATTGCGTACCATTGCAGCCACGACCTGGGCCGAATACAAAAAATACTTCGAGCGTGATCCTGCGCTGACCCGGCGCTTCCAGGTGGTGAAGGTAGAAGAGCCGTCGGAAGAAAAAGCCATCGATATGATGCGTGGTATTGCGGAATCACTTCAGCAGCACCACAAAGTACGTATTCTCGATGAGGCGATTATCGCATCTGTTAAATTGTCGCATCGTTATATTCCGGGACGTCAGTTACCGGATAAATCCGTCAGCCTGCTGGATACTGCCTGTGCCCGGGTGGCACTCAGCCAGTCAGCGACGCCCGGTGCGATTGAAGATGCCGGCCGCCGTATCCAGCGTGCGGATGTCACCATCCATAAACTGGAACGTGAAGCGGCAGCGACCGGCGAGCATGCTGAACGCCTGGAAACCCTGTATCAGGAAAAGAAAGACGCGGAACAAACGCTGCAGGTTCTGGAAGAGCAATATCAGAAAGAAAATGAACTCATCACTCAGATCCGTGAATGCCGTGACCTGATTGATAAAAACTTTCTGAATAAAGACGAAGAGAAACTGCCGGCGGATGAAGTTGATAAACTGAAAGCTCAGCTGAAAGATCTGACCGCGCAATTGACCGCGATTCAGGGCGAGGCTCCCTTAATGCAGGCCAACGTCGACGAGCAGGCGATTGCTGAGGTGATTGCCAACTGGACAGGAATTCCGGTAGGTAAAATGGTCAGCGATCAGATTACCGCAGTGAAAACTCTGGCAGATCGTCTGGGTAAACGTGTTATCGGCCAGCCCCACGCACTGGAAGCGGTTGCTCAGGTAATCCGTACTTCACGCGCCGGCCTGACTGACCCGCGTAAACCCATGGGTGTTTTCCTGTTCTGCGGTACCAGCGGTGTCGGTAAAACAGAAACAGCACTGGCACTGGCTGATGAACTCTTTGGCGGTGAACAGAATATTACCACCATTAATATGTCGGAGTTTAAAGAAGAGCATAAGGTATCGATGCTGCTGGGTTCTCCTCCGGGCTATGTGGGTTATGGTGAAGGCGGCGTTCTGACTGAAGCCGCACGTCGTAAACCCTATTCCGTTATCCTGCTGGATGAAATGGAAAAGGCCCACCAGGGCGTTCAGGATATTTTTTATAACCTGTTTGATAAGGGTACCATCAAGGATGGCGAAGGCCGGGATATCGACTTCAAAAATACCATTATCATTATGACGTCGAATGCCGGGGAAGACGCCATCCGGGCTATCTTTAATCAGGTAGAAGAAAAGCCGGAACCGGATGTACTGCTGGATAATATCCGCCCGCACCTGTTGCAATACTTTAAACCAGCCTTTATGGGGCGTATCAATACTATCGCCTATTATCCGCTGGATGATGAAAACCTGATGTCTATTGCCGCTATTAATATGCGTAAAATTGAAAAACGTATTGCGGAAAAATACGGTGCTCCCTTCAGCTATGATGAAGATGTGCTTATCAATATTGTTGCCCGGTGTCAGGAATCCGATACTGGTGCACGTAATATTGAAACCATTCTCAGCCGTACGCTGTTGCCGGCACTGGCATCGGAATGTCTTGACCGTATGGCGGAAGGTGAAGAAATCACCAAAGTGCATGTTGGGGCAACCGAGGATGGTGACTTCACTTACGAAGTCTCCTGATTGCTTTTCAATGCATAAAAAAACGGGGCTCAGCCCCGTTTTTTTATGCACCTATACTCAGACAGTAAGAATAATCCATGTCCGCAGGACAGTTACTGCGTTCTGACGTTCTGGTGCAGCAGCCGTTGTATTGATTGTGAGCAGGCATCGGCGTGCGTCAGGCTGAGTGTCATACCGGCAGAGGATATTTCCTGCAGTTCCATGGCGGGGCAGAGTGATGGCAGCTGCCTGACTTTTTCCAGCGGGAAAGTATCATTGCGGTCGCCTGCCAGAGCGATCAACGGAATATTTAATTGTCTGAGCAAGGGCATCCAGTCCATGGCGATGGTTAAGTACAGGTCTGTTTCATGGCCTTTGGATTTCTGTTTCAGGTTATAGAAATAGGAGGCTGCCGCGCCCTGTTGAAAGTCCGGGGCGCGGAACACGGACAAATCGTGGGGCGCACCGTCAAACACCATTTCCATCCAGCGTTCAGGGCCGTAGTGCCGGGCTTTAACATGCCCCAGGCGCAGCAACAGCCGTATCATCCAGAAGGCATGGCGTGCGGCCCAGAGATATATTCTCTGTTGGCGGGGCACATGTTCCAGATTATCCATGTCGGCCATCGGTGAGGGAGGCGAAACGGCCAGCAGTCCCTGAATGTTTTCCGGATGCCGGTTGGCATATAATAACGCCGGTACAAAACCGAAATCCTGGCTCATCAGGGTGAATTGTTGCCACTGTAGCTGTTCAAGCAGAGTGTCCAGATCCTGTAACTGCAGATCAGGCGCGTCTTCATTTTGCTCAGCCGGCTGGCTCTGTCCATAGCCCAGGCGTTCGATGGCGACCACATCCAACCGGTTGTCTGCCGCCCATTGTCTGTCCTGCCAAAAGTCGCCGGCACCAAAATAGGCACCATGAAACATCAGCACCGGATGACCTCCGGGGTGGCCATAGCGACGCCAGGCCAGCTGACGATTGTTAACCATCAGGACATTGAAATCTGCCGGGTAGTGATCGTCAGAACTGAGGGGCGCATCGGCACGCTGACCGGCCAGTGCCTGGCCACCAATGGCAGACGCCAGCGCTGTGGCCTGTACCTGACTGGTGGCCCCGAGTTTGCTCAACAGAGTTTTGATCTGTTGCCGCACGGTTCCCACTGACCGGCTGCGCTGGCGGGCAATCTGATCACTGTTCATGCCCTGAGCCATACGGGCCAGAATATCGCACTCGGCTTCGGTTAATCTGAAAACTTCGCGCAGGGCCAGGTCAATGGATTCAGGCCATTGGCATTCGATAGCCCGTAACAGGTACATATGGTGTCTTTCTTCGTACAGACCCATGAGGATTACCGGCAGAGGGTTATCATCTGTGGTCAGCGGAAAGGTACGCAGCAGGCTGGGTCCACGGCAGGCATGAATGCGCTCACAGAAGCCGGAAAATTCCGCTTTACTGACGCCCAGACGGGAAATACTGTCACCTTCCCGGGCGTTATACAGGGTTTGTGCGGCTGGATTGTGAGCGACAATACGGCCGTTATCCCTGAGCATCAGCACCGGTGGTCCCGGGTCCTCTGCCAGTTCGTAGACTTTATCGTTCAGCTCTCCGTGCTTTTCAACTTCTTCCAGCAACAGTGCCAGTGTCAGCGCTGTATCGCCCTGTGGGGCTCCCGGTTTTTGAGCAACCGGCTCCAGAAATTCCATAAAACGCTGATGATCGGTGTCGCCCTTTACCACAGATAACACCAGTTCTCTCAGATTGTCAGGCGTTGCTGGCATCTGGCCGGCAGGGAGGCTGGTTGGATGGTCCTGTCCCAAAATGTATCTCCATATAACTGTCGGGAACGTGCTTTCAGCCTGATGGCTTATAGCGGGCCCGCTTTTTTTTATGTTCTGTCAGTTCCGGCGGCAATTTATACCAAATGGGATATGTGGCCTGTCTGGCGGTTCTCTAGCATACCGAACTGAGAGCAGGCATCAATCCTTTGCTGCCTGATTAATAACAATGTACTCAGGCAAGGAACAGGGTATGAAACTCAGATATTCAGGCATTTTACTTACTGTAACCGCATCACTTCTGACGGCTTGTGGCGGTTCATCGTCGGGTGGCAGCGATGGCACACAAAATGGCACCGGGGGAGGAACAGAAGGCGGTAACGGCAACAACGCCGGTGGCGGCAATACGGCCATGCGGGAGCTCAACGATACCGGTATCGTCAGTTGCGGAACCTCTGCTTTCGGTACGAACCGTCTGGACTGCAGCATCGTTAATTACACCGCCCCGGGCTCAAATATGTCACAGACGATACCCCACCCTCAGGACGGTGATCAGGGACGGGACGCCGATGAAAATGATGACACCGATGGCCGCGCCGGCTTCAGCTTTACCAAACTGAGTGACGATGGCAGCGCGCTGGCCGCCACGGCAACACAGACGGATGACAGCTGGACCTGCACCCGGGATGAAGTCACCGGCCTGACGTGGGAAGTTAAAGAGGGCTCAGATTCATCCAGCCCGCGTTATTACGCTAATACCTTCACCTGGTACGACACTAATGCCAATACAAATGGCACCAACAGTGGCACTTCTGATGGTGGCAGCTGCCCGTCAGCGGAACTCGACTGTGACACACAAAGCCTGGTCACCTGGGTGAACGATAATGGCGGCCTGTGCGGTTTCACTGATGGCTGGCGACTGCCCACACGGGAAGAACTGCTTGGGCTGGTGAATTTTGGCCATATTGCTGCCCTGAGTGATCCTGCCATTGATACCGGTTATTTCCCCTGGACTGCAGAAGGCAGTTTACAGCCCACTCTGTACTGGAGTGGTTCTGCCCACGCGGGAGACGCCACCAAAGCATGGCGCTTTTATTTTGCTGAACGCAGTACGACTAAAATCGCTGCCGCTGAAAAAAGTATCGCCATGCGGGTAAGGCTGGTACATGACTGAGCGCTGCTGACATATCACCATGAAAAATCGCATTAACGGATACATAAAATCGCGGATATTAAAGAACAATAGAGGAACGAATATGTTTTTACCCATAAAAAATATGATCTGTCTGGTGGCCCTGATGGCGGCTGTTGCTGCACCGGTAAAGGCGGCCTGTACTGCGTCGCAGAATAATCTGCAGAACACGAAACCTGACAGCATTTATACTGACCATGAAGACGGCACAGTAACGGATACTCAGACCGGTCTGATGTGGACCCGTTGTGCAGTGGGCGTTGGTTACCACACAGTTGATCATATCTGTAACACAGATGACCTGGTGGGCAAAACCGAAATTACGAGCTGGAATGCCGCGATGTCGCAGGTAGGATCAGCCAATAATTCTGCGATGTACGGCTACAGCGACTGGCGCCTGCCAAATATTAAAGAGCTGGCCAGTCTGGTGGATATCGCCTGCCACACTAACGCTGAAAGCAGTCCGGAATACAGCACGATTAATAACGATATATTCGAACTGATCAATGCCAAATCCACTGCCATGCCGAGTGATTATTATCTGGTTGCTTTGTGGTCTTCCACTCCCTACATTGGTGAAAACGACAAAGTGCTCGTGGTCAGGATCAAAAACGGCGAGATTGAATCACGGCCAAAATCCGCCCAGAGCGGACAAAGCATTGGCCTGCTGATGGTACGGGACGGCGATTAATTATCAGGCCCGTACTCCCGCCGCCGGAAAGTAGCTGAGCAGCTGCTTTCCGGCCTGTCTGTGACGATGATGATACCCTGGGCAGCAACCGCCCAGCACAGTGTAGGTACGGTATAGCAAGGGCCGGATTACTCAACAGTATTGCTTCAGCTGAGCAGAAAACGCCGGCAATCCGCAGCGGACTCGCGGGGTAGTTCTTCCATTGGCATATGGCCACAGTCGTCATACAGGATTGCCTCCGCCTGGGGCATTGCCTGAATGAAACGTTCCGTGTGTGCGGGAGGAATCCAGCGATCCTGTTTGCCCCACAGGATCAGCACCGGTTGTTTCACCTGCCGGATCAAACGGGGATTAAAACCACCCCGGTTGCGGATAAAACGCAGCACCCGCGCGCCGGCCTGACGGTTGCCCGGGCGCAGCCAGAGCCGATAATAGCGGTTGAGCACTTCGTCGCTCAGTCGCCCGGGGTCAGCATAGGTCGTCCGCAACATAGCATTGAATGCGCCGCTCGGCGGCACAACCCGGGCCGTGAGCCAGCCGCCCAGCGGCAGTCCCATAAAGAGTAAACCAGAGGGCGGGATAAAAAAGTATCCGGCGCTGTCGAGCAGCACCGCTTTTAATACCTTATGCGGGTAACGCGCAGCAAATTCCCAGGTCATCCAGCCCCCCAGTGAATTACCGGCCACATAACATTGCTGTATTCCCAGCGCATCCGTAAATGCATTGAGAAAATCGCTGTAGAGGTGGCGTTTCATCCCCTCCGGATGAGGACCGGTGAGGCCAAAATTCGGACTGTCGAGGCTGATAACCCGGAAATCCTGACTGAGGATAGCGGTCCAGTCGTTCCAGGTATGCAGCGATGAAAAAATACCGTGCAGCAGAATCAGTACCGGCGCCTGCGGATCACCCACATCACGATAGTGCACCTGCATCCCTTGCAGGCTGAGATAACGGGAATCGGGCATTTCCAGACCGGGTCTGAGTTCCTGCAGTGGAATAGCACCGGCCTCGGTCATAAGGTTTTGCCAGAAGCGCATAAGATTCTCCCCGGTTGTCGTACTTATTATTGTGTCTCTGCCGGGACGGAACAAGAGGTCGGAACCGGGCAGAGTTGTTTCAACTGCGGTTGGTATCTTGCCGCCTGTCAGAACGACCGGTAAGGGGCTTTTACGCCATAAACGTGATCTGATCGGTTACTGTCTGGCATAAAAGTGGTGGTAGAATCCCGGTTCATTTTTCAACAGGACATAACGTAAATGGAATACATCCTTGATAAAGTCTTTTCGGTCGAAGTATTCGCCCTCATCTTTATTCTGATCGTACTGAAAAAAAGCATTATTTTCGTGCCCCAGAACCGCGCCTGGATGATTGAGCGTTTTGGTAAGTATCAGTCAACACGGGAAGCCGGCCTTAACTTTATGATCCCCTTTGTTGATCGTATTGCTGCAGACCGGAGCCTGAAGGAACAGGCCGCTGATGTGCCAAGCCAATCGGCCATTACAAAAGATAACATCACACTGTCGGTTGACGGCGTGCTCTACTTCCGTGTGCTGGACCCCTACAAAGCGACGTATGGTGTGGATGATTATGTGTTTGCGGTCACTCAGCTGGCACAGACTACCATGCGTTCTGAACTGGGTAAGATGGAACTGGATAAAACCTTCGAAGAACGTAACCTGCTCAACACCAACATTGTTACTTCCATTAACGAAGCTGCTGAGCCCTGGGGTATTCAGGTTCTGCGTTATGAAATCAAAGACATTGTGCCACCGCGTTCAGTGATGGATGCTATGGAAGCTCAGATGAAAGCTGAGCGTGTTAAGCGTGCGCAGATTCTTGAGTCTGAAGGTGATCGTCAGTCGGCCATTAATGTGGCGGAAGGACGTAAGCAGGCGCAGGTTCTGGCAGCAGAAGCTGACAAAGCTGAACAGGTTCTGCAGGCCGAAGGTGAAGCCAAAGCCATTATTGCCGTGGCCGATGCCCGCGCTGAAGCTTTGCGTAAAGTGGGTGAAGCAGCCAATACAGAGATTGGTCAGAGTGCGGTTCAGCTGGATCTGGCAACCAAAGCCATTGAAGCGAAACAGGCCATCGCCAAAGAGTCTTCTGTGGTATTGTTACCGGATCAGGGGACCGATGCCCCGTCTGTTGTTGCTCAGGCAATGACCATTATTAACTCGCTGAATGCGAAGGCATAAGCAATGGATCCGATTCTGAACAATCTGCCGGAAAGCCTGATGGTAGCCGGTATCGCAGCACTCATTATTGAGGTGGCGGTGCTGGGATTATCTACTTTCGTGCTACTGTTTCTGGGCGCTTCTCTGCTGATAACCGGTCTTGCCATGACCTTTGGCATTCTGCCGGAAACCGGTACCACAGCCTTGTGGAGCAATGCCATTCTGACAGCGTTTCTGGCCGTGGTACTGTGGAAGCCTCTGAAAAACATGCAGAACCAGGTTCAGAAATCGACGATTAACAGTGACTTTGCCCGCGGCAGTTTTATCCTCGAAGAGGATGTGGACCAGACCGGTGAAGCAACGCGCCTTTATTCCGGAATTCGCTGGAAGCTGAAAAGCGAGCAGCCGATCAGCAAAGGGACCCGGGTTCAGGTGGTCAAGTCTGATGTCGGTATTATGTGGGTCAAACCCTGTGAGGATAACAGTGGTGATACCTGATCCTCTCATATGATCGACTTTATGACGGTACAGACGGACTGGTCCTGGCTGGCCAATCCGTCTGGTTTGTTTCTTATGGCCTTTCTGGCCGCCAGCCTGCTGCCATTCGGTTCTGAATGGCTTCTGGTTCTTCTGATTTCCCAGGGCGGTGACCCTTTATCACTGGGAACGATCGCCACCACCGGTAATGTGTTGGGCAGCTGCCTGAATTACGCCCTTGGCCTGTGGGCTGCTCAGTGGGTACGGCGGAATCAGCCGTCGCGCGGTTGGCAAACCGCTCATAGCTGGTTCGGCAAATACGGGGTCTGGAGCCTGTTGTTCTCCTGGTTGCCGGTTGTTGGTGATCCGCTGACGCTGGTGGCCGGCCTGTTACGTGCCAATCCCTTCCTCTTCCTGCTGCTGGTGACCATCGGCAAGGGCGCACGCTATGCTCTGGTTATTGCAGGCACCCAGGCCTTCTGACGGTTATGAACAACAAGATCCGTGGATACCTGCTGCAATGGACTGAATTCTCTGGCGTTAGTCTGCTCGATTCCGTCTCAGCCAATTACCATCACTGGACGCAGCAACAGATTGAGCAGGCGCTGCAGGATGGGCTGATCAGAGTGAACGATGAAACCGCCACCGTTAACTGTGATCTGTTGCCCGCCGACCGGGTGAGTCTGTGGCTTGCGGATCACGAAGAAGGGCGCACGGATACGCACTGGAAGCTGGTGTGGAAAACGCCGGAACTGATGGCCATTCATAAACCGGCACCGTTGCCGGTATCGCGGACGACCCGCAATCTGTTCGATACTCTGATCAGTCATGTGCGGCGCGCCACGGAATATAAAAGCGCCCATCTTTTGCACCGGCTGGATGCTGAAACGTCCGGACTGATTTTGCTGTCCAACTATGACCACGCTGACCGTAAATGGAAAAAACGCATAGAACGCCTGATCCGTGCCAAACGCTATCATGCCATGGTGTGGGGCAACCCGGATTGGCAGGAAAAAACGTATCAGTGCTTTCTGGCAGAAAAGCAGCAGAGCGTTGTGCGTACCCAAATGCATGTGGTGGCTGAAGACGATGAGGATTGCTGCAAAACTCCGAAATTATCCCGCACACATTTTAAGCTGCTCAGGCAATATCCGGGTTATGCATTGATTGAATGCCAGTTACTGACCGGCCGTAAGCATCAGTTACGGGCCCAGCTGGCTCACCTCGGACATCCGATTATTGGCGATAAAATATACAGTTATCAGGGACATTATTATTTAAAGCGTCTGCAACAGCCGCTGACGGATAACGACTTTCGCCAACTGGGGGCGGAACATCATCTGTTGCACGCTTATCAACTGGAACTGGATACCGGTAAAGAACAGGTCATGCTGACGGATGATGATTATCCGCAGGCCTGGCGCTCCTATCTTATTTGATTGAGTATTCCCTGCCCGCTCAGACCTTTTTTATCAGGCTGGTCAGCGGCTGACGTATCAGAGATCGTCGATATTTTTAATAATAAATGGATAACCGCGGAAAGCACCGCTATCAATATACAGGCGGTTACCTAAACGGATTTCATGATCCGTAATATTGTGTCCGTAAATGACCCAGTCGATATCGTAAATACGCCCGGGCAAACGATGACGGAAAGGTTCCCGTGCCCAGATGGCCCGGGTCGCAAGGGGGGTTGTTAATTGCTCAAAGGTATCCCAGCTGGCCAGCGGATAATCGGCATGAATAACGCCCACCCGTTCCCCGTGATGGTTCTCCAGCTCAATTCCCAATGGCAGTGACTCTATTTTGCGGAACCAGTCGGGCCACTCATCCTGTTCACTGTAATTCAGAATCCACTCACCACCATGCTGAAGAATTAATTCCCGGGCTTCTTCACGCTGTTCACAAAAGCCTTCATAAATAAGCTGTTCATGGTTACCGATCACGGAAAAAAACCAGGGTTCGTCTAACAGTGTCAGCGCTTCAGCGGATTCCGGACCGCGATCGACCAGATCGCCGGTACAGAATAAACGGTCGTGCTGGTAGTCGAATTTCAGTGCCGACAACTGACGGTGCAGAGCACTGACACAGCCATGGACATCGCCGACGACAAAATCCCGGCCGTAAGGGTTAGCAGTAAATGTCTGCAGTTTGGGGTGAATGATCATAAGTCCCTGGATCAATAAAGAAAATCGCGCAGCGTAAGGATACTCCTGCTGTCAGTACAGGCAATAGCTGGTGGACTAAGTCCGTTAAGAACAATGAATTCAGATGCAGGAATAATGATTCATCTGCCGTTGCCTGCCATTCACCATGCTCCGGCCCCGGGACAGCCGGAGCATGGTGAATGGCACCGCAGCTGCCGGGCCTGTGATTACTGCAGATGGCCGAAGTCCATCAGTGGTTGCAGCCAGTAGTGCACATCATAATGGGCAAACTGCTCACGCAGTTTGGTCAGCATTTCTTCAGCCTGTTCCTCTGGCAGATGCATACCAATCATGGTGCGTTTCTGCTTTCCCTGAATCTGCTCTGCCAGTGTCAGCTGTTCATTACGGTTGCTGTGCCCCCAGGCCTGCCAGGAGGTAAATCCCGGCAGGTTTTCTTCCAGCAACCAATCAGTAATGGCGTCGGCCTGGGCGGGGCGGGTGGATAATGTCAGTAAAACTTCACTCATTTCGTGTGCTCCGGAATAAACCGGCGATAAATTACCGGCAGTACATACAGGGTTAACAGGGTGGAGGTGAACAGCCCACCAATGACGACGACTGCCAGCGGTTTCTGAATTTCACTGCCGGGGCCGGTGGCGAACAGCAACGGAATCAGACCAACAGCCCCTGTGGTCGCGGTCATTAATACCGGTCGCAGACGGCGTACTGCGCCGTGCAGTACCACGTCCATACCGCTGAAACCCAGATGGCGCAGATGACGGAAATGCTCAACCAGTACTACGCCGTTCATCACCGCTACCCCCAGCAGGGCAATAAAGCCAACCGATGCCGGGACTGATAAATATTCACCGCTGAGCCACAGAGCAACCACACCACCAATCATGGCAAAGGGAATATTGCACAGAATCAGCAGGGATTCGTTCAGACGACCAAAGGTGGTGAATAACACCAGCAGCACCAGACCAATCGCCACAGGTACCATTAAACCCAGACGTGCGTTCGCACGCTGCTGGTTTTCAAATTCGCCACCCCAGGACAGCACATAACCGGCTGGCAGTTCGACATTCTGTTGTACCAGCATTTGTGCGGCAGCAACAAAATCACTCAGTGGCACACCGCTGACATTCACATTCACCACCGCAAAGCGCTGGCCCTGTTCACGACGGATCAGTACCGGGCCTTCGGTTTCATGGGCAGTTACCACACTGGACAAGGGCACGGCCTGGCCATCGGCGCTGGTAATGGTTAATTGATTCAGTAACTGCTCGGCCTGAATCTGCGCAGGCTGGCGGATAACCAGTGGCACCTGACGGTCACTGAAAATAATATCGCCACTGCCGACGCCTTCCAGATAACTGCGCATGGTCTGCTGTACGTCTTCAACATTCAGACCGTAGCGGGCAACGGCGTCGTACAGAATATCCAGCTGAAAGTAATGCATACCATCGGCCTGGGATACCATCACCTCAGTGACCCCCTGCAGGGTTTTTACCTGTTCGCCGATACTGTCGGCCAGGCTCTGCAATGTATTCAGTTCACTGCCGAAAATCTTAATAGCGACATCACCGCGGGAGCCGGAAATCATTTCCGATACACGCATATCAATGGGCTGAGTGAAGCCGTAATTTACACCGGGGAAGGCGGCCATGGCCTGACGAATGGTTTCTTTGATGTCGTCTTTGCTGTCGGCCTGCCATTGATCACGTGGTTTCAGCTGCAGAAACATATCGGTTTCGTTCAGACCCATGGGGTCCATGCCCAGATCATCCGAACCGGTTCGGGCAATAATACGTTCGATATCCGGGCTGGCAGCGAGTAATGTCTTTTCCACTTTCTGGTCGATATCCAGTGAGGCTTCCAGACTGATGGTTGGCGTTTTTTCCAGTTGCACAATTAAGTCGCCTTCGTCCATTTCCGGCATAAAGGCTTTACCGGTTTGCAGAAACGCCATAACAGCCAGCACCAGGGCGACAGCAACACCGATCAGCAGCGGCTTTGGATTATTCAGCGTGGCCTGCAAGCTGTGGGTATAGTAATTCTGAAGGGCAATAATCCATTTCGGTGTGGAGACTTTCTTCTCGTTAATCAGCATGGAACTGAGTACCGGTACCAGCGTCAGCGACACCAATAATGAACTGGCCATGGCAAACATAATGGTCATGGCCACCGGCGCAAACATTTTGCCTTCCAGTCCCTGCAGGGTAACCAGTGGTGAAAATACCAGCAGAATAATCAGGGTGCCGGAAATAATCGGCACCATAACTTCTTTAATGGCGCGGAAAATAATATGCATACGCGGTAACGAACGCGATGTCTGCTGCAATTGCGTGACGGTGTTTTCGACGACGACGACCGAGCCATCGACCAACATCCCAATGGCGATGGCCAGACCGCCAAGGCTCATCAGGTTGGCGCTCATGCCAAAGTGATTCATCACAATAAAAGTCATCAGTGCCGACATGGGCAGGTTTACGGCAACCACCAGGGCTGTGCGCACATTACCGATAAACAGGCCGAGCATAACGATCACCAGAGCTACCGCAATCCACAGGGCTTCTGCCACTGTGCTGACGGCGCGGTCGATCAGATGGCTGCGGTCGTAGAAGGTATTAATGGTTAAGCTCTGCGGCAGACCCGGACGGATTTTATCCAGCGCTTCGTTTACCCCGGTAATCACCCTGCGGGCGTTGGCATTTTTCAGTGCTACGACTAAGGCTTCTACTGTTTCGCCTTTACCACTGTCAGTCACCGCGCCATAGCGGGTCATGGACGACAGTGAAACCTCTGCCACATCGGCCAGACGTACCGGATTGCCCTGATAAATCGTCACGATACGATTTTTTAAATCGTCCATCGTCTGAATACGGCCACCACTGGTGACGATCATGGATTCTTCGCCACTGTTAATGCGCCCGGCACCGTCATTGCGGTTATTAGCAGCAAGAAAATTCTGCAGATCAGACAGGCTCATTCCGACAGCAGCCAGGGCCTGCATATCCGGTGCAACCTGATAAGCTTCCACGCGCCCGCCGAGGGCATTAATATCCGCGACACCTTCGACGGTGCGCAGCAGAGGACGGATCTGCCAGTCGAGAATACGGCGTTTTTCTTCCAGCGATTGCGGACCGTCCAGAGTCATCATCAGCAGTTCACCCAGCGGCGTACTCATGGCAGCAATACCGCCACTGATGCCCTGCGGAAGGTCTGGCCAGATGGCGGACAGACGTTCAGAAACCTGCTGCCGGGCCCAATAAATATCGGTGCCATCGGTAAAGTCCACGGTGATGTCCGTGATACCGTATTTAACCACCGAGCGCAGAATACTCTGGTTGGGAATACCCAGCAGCTCCACTTCAATTTTACGTGTTACCCGGGTTTCCAGTTCCTGCGGCGCAAGACCCGGCGCTTTAATAATGATCTTGACCTGGGTGGGGGAAATTTCCGGGTAGGCATCAATGCGCAGATTCTGAACCACATTCAGACCCGCGAGAAAAATACCTATGCTGGCCACCACAATCAGAATGCGCTGACGCAGTACGCCCTGTAAAAAGGAGGCAAGCATTTATTCTTCCTCCCCACTTTGCCACAGGGATTTCAGCGTCGCGGTTGATGTCACTGCGATTTCTGCATTTTCCAGTTCACTATCCTGCAGCAGCAGTTGCTGATTACCGGCAATAAAGCGCTCGAGTTTCACGGGTGTTACCCCCTGTTCGCTGCGCACAAAAATCCAGGATTGTGAATCACTGCGGATACGGCTGGATGGTGCTACCGCCCAGCCATCCTCAGCGGAAGGAATGTCAGCCTGTAAAACACTGCCGGGTTTAATGTCGGCTGGATTGGTTGTGACTGATGTAAGCCACAACGTTTGCTGGTGGGCGGCATTTTCGGTGTGGCTGATACTTTCCACGCTGGCGTTGAAGCGTTCGCCGCTACTTTGATCGCGTACCATAAGGGTATCGCCCTGTTTCAGGGTGCTGCTCAATGATGCTGGCAGCATAACTTTCAGACGCAGTTCCTGTCGGGGCCAGAATACGGCGAGGGCTTCACCGGCGGTAAAATGATCACCTGGCTTGCGCATAATGGCATTCAGCCAGCCATCTCTGGCGGCATTAAAATGAAATTCTGCCGATAAGTTATTTTCCCAACTGGCGGGCAGGTGCATAAGAATCTGCTTATTCAGCGTTAATTCGTCGCGCAGCATCTGACATTTCAGATTCTGTTCCTGTAAATCCAGTTTTGATGTCAGACCGCGTTTACTGCGTTCACGCATATCGCTTAAGCGCTGATCACATAACGCGCTTTCCTGTTGCTGGCGGCGATTACGCTGAAAAAAATTCAGTACATCGTGACTGTGCAGATCTGCCAGCGGTTGTTCGCGTTTAAGTGCATCACCGGCGCGGGCCTGCCAGGCTTCCACCCGGCCTTCAAACGGCAGGCTGATAATCTGCGCTTTGTTATCCGGTACGGTGGCAATAGCAGGCAAGCTGGTCAGAGTAATATTGTGGCGCCGGCTGTTATTCAGGGTGACAAACTGAATATCCAATGCCTTAATCTGACTGTCAGTTAAGGTTAATTCGCTGGCGTTTACGGTATTGGAAAAAACGACATTCGATAAAACGGCAGAGGATAAAACAGCACTGCTGATAACTGAACCGAGCAGAGCACTGGCGGAGAGATTAAAAAAAGCGATGCGGGTTGTCATAACGTCTGACCCTGTAACTGATTCCATTGACTGATGGTGCGGAAATACTGAATACGTGCATCATCGGCCTGCTGCTGCAATTGCCAGATGCTGTTCTGAATCTGTAACCACTGAAAGCCAGACAAAGTACCGCGCTGATACGCCTGATACTGGCCGTCGTACTGGCTCTGGGCCTGTTCGCTTAATGCGCTGAGTTCCTGCCAGCGTTGCTTCATTTGTGGCAGCGCGGTGCGCAGAGCTTCGCGCTCGCGTTGCAGTTGCTGGCGTGTACGGATGCTGTTGGCGTGCTCACTGCTGAGCTGGCGCACAGCATCGCGGCGCGCGCTGTAACCGGTGTGGCCAAAGTCGATACTGATGCCCAGTTGCATCATGTCGGCAGCAGGCTGGGCATTCAGCTCATCTGTGTGTTTTACGCCGAGACTGAGGCGCGGATTAAAACGGCTGCTTTCGCTGGAACGGAAATTCGCATCCGCCTGTTGCGTGCGTGCCTGTAAGGTCTGCAGCAGAGGGTGTGATTCCAGCGACTGCTCTTCGCGTTGGCTGAACTGCCAGTTGTTGGGTAATTCACTGAGTCCGGTCAGCTGCTGCCAGTGTTGAGTGAGGCGGGATTTCTGCTGATTATTGAACAGCAGCTGATTTTTAATTGTTTGCAGTTGCTCCTGCACGGCGAGGCGGTCTGACGCCGGACGCTCGCCCTGTTTAATTAATAACGACAGCCAGGATAACTGCTGCTGTACCGCATCCAGCCGTTGTTGATTACGCTTAAGGCTGACTTCATTGGCGGCAAAGTCCCACCACCAGGTTTGCAGCTCGCTGGCCAGTTGCCAATGCAGCAGGTTAACGCGGGCATTGTTTTCAGCATGGGCGGCATTGCGGTAAGCGCGCTGACTGCCGATCAATGCCGGGCGGGCAATGGGGAATTCTACAGCTGCCTGCCATTCAGCCGGGCTGCCGCTGGCGTTGTCTTCCTGCTGATAGTCCAGCGATACCGACGGTGGCGCCGCCAGCCAGACCGGGGATGAATCGCGGGTAATGCGGTTTTCCTGCGCCAGAAATGCCTGTTCCGGTAAATTTTGCCAGGCCGCATCTAAGGCCTGTTCAAAGGTCGGCGGCGTGGCCTGTGCAGACAACGGCAGGGAGCAGCACAGCAGAAAACTGATGGCTCTCCAGGGGTGATGTAATACAGCGGGCATCTTGGTTCTCCAGAAATATCTGGGCGAACTTTATCGGGGCTGGCTTAAACGAAACTGAAAAGGCCGGGGCGATGGAGTTAAAGTGCGTTCTGCAAAATGATTCCGAAGGAGCGGTTTATTGCAGGAGCGGATTCATCAGCGAAGGTTGTGAGTGGGGTAACGGTGGTATTGTAAGAGCGGGTTCACCCGCGAAAAATGAGAATGGGCCTGCGGTGTTTGTGTAGGAGCGGCTTCAGCCGCGAATCCGGCGTAGCCGGACATAACGGACATTGGTGGTCGATCCACCCTGAAAACCCCTATACTATTAATGACGGTTCAGATTTCTTCTCTGGAATCCCACTAACTAAAATACCCAAAAAAAGCCCGGAAATTTCCATTTGAACGGAAATCACCGGGCTTTTTAAATTATCCGATCGTCTGTTTAATGAACGTCTTACCGACTGTCTTATCAGACGCCTGTTGAGCAACGCACTTTAAACAGCTGGCGATTTACGCCGGATGATGTTCATGCCAGTGACGGGCGATATCGGAGCGGCGGCATACCCAGACATCGTCATGCTGCTGAATATAATCCAGGAAGCGTTTCAGTGCGGCGGCACGGGCAGGGCGGCCAACCAGACGACAGTGCAGACCCACGCTCATCATTTTCGGCGTGGTTGCGCCTTCTTCATACAGATAATCGAAGTTGTCTTTCAGATAAGTGAAGAACTGATCACCGCTGTTAAAGCCCTGGGCAGATGCAAAGCGCATATCGTTGGCATCCAGAGTATAAGGAACCACAAGGTGCGGTTTCGCACCGGTCAGATCCCATTTGGGCAGATCATCACTGTAGTCGTCAGCGTCGTACAGGAAGCCGCCTTCTTCGATCACCAGATCGCGGGTGTTCATGCTGTTCCGGCCGGTGTACCAGCCTTCCGGACGCGAACCTGTGACTTTTTTATGCAGTTCAATGGCTTTCTGCATATGCTCACGTTCAACGTTTTTCGGCACGTACTGGTAGTCAATCCAGCGCAGACCATGGGAGGCAATTTCCCAGTCGGCTTTCAGCATGGCTTCAACCACTACCGGATTGCGCTCCAGCGCCATGGCCACACCAAACACAGTCACCGGCATATTGCGCTCGGTGAACATACGGTGCAGGCGCCAGAACCCGGCGCGGCCACCGTATTCATACATGGACTCAATGTTCATGTGGCGCTGTCCTTCCAGCGGCTGGGCACCAACCACTTCCGACAGGAATGCCTCGGATGCACGGTCGCCATGCAGGATGCAGTTCTCACCGCCTTCTTCATAATTGATGACAAACTGCACCGCCACGCGGGCCTTGTTGGGCCACTGTACAACCGGCGGATGCTCGCCATAACCGATAAAGTCTCTTGGATAGCTCATAGTCTGTTCCTGTTTCTGATGCCGTCAATGCGTACGCCGGTACGGGGTGAGTACGGGAATGTACAGCATAGCGTACCGTGTGGGGGTCGCTTTCCGGTGAATATGGTGAAAAGCTGACTGATTGGTCAACTGAGTTTAACGCGTTCACTGCCGAAAAGGGAGGGTTGTTGCGCTGCGCAACAGCAAGTAATGTGGATTGTACAAAACGTCAGTCGTGCCCGGGCTGTGGCTGCTGTATAACTGTCATATAGTCAGGCTAGGGTAACGGTGGCACGAAACCATCATCAGGATACGTGTCTAACCCTTCTCTGACGTCCGGAACAGCATAAAGGAACCTGCTATGTTACCAGCTCAAGATACCACCTCCTCCTACATTCCCTTTTCTGATGGTCTTCGTTTTACCGGAGACTGTGCCTATCGCATTGAAAATGACCGCGTTGTGATTCGTCTTAACGGTATTGCCAATGATCGTCCGGCAGACAACCTGAGTGGCTCGCTGAGTGTCGAACTCTGGGCGCTGGAAGACAGCTATCAGGGCGGAGATTTCCGTGGCCATGTGCTGGCGGGGACGCATATTGGTGAAATCAGCGGTGGCCACTGGCTGCCGGACTGTGAATACGATCTGCTGTTTACGCCGCCGCCTGCCGGCGACTGGCACCTGTGCCTGATGCTGCGTGAATGGAATGGCACTGCCTATGAAAGCCGTGCCTGGGTTAATTATCCGGTGCCCTACACCTCTGCAACATCGCTGGCTCTGGTCACGGATGATATGCCGGAAGCGACTGAAGTCTCTGAAGTAACGGAAGTCAAAGAAGAGGCTCCGGTGGTGGTCAGCATTGAAAGTAAGCGCCGGCCGGTTGAAAAACAGGATACGCCGGCGGTGAAGACAGCGGAAAAGCACAAGACTTCGCTGACCACCGTTTCGGTCAATAACGCCAGTGAAAAAGAACTGGCGGCCGTGAAAGGCATTCCGAAAAAACTGGCGGCTTCTATTGTGGCCGGACGGCCCTACCATAAACTGGATGATTTGCTGGCGCTGAAGGGGATGGGGAAAAAACTGCTGGAAAAAGTGCGCCCGGCGCTGATGCTGTAACAACAGGGCAACGCGGCCGGCACATTGGTCTGTGCCGGCCGTGCTGTGCGGTATCAGGGCATTAACATGGCAGCGAATTCCTGCTTTTCCGCATCGTTCAGATGTCTGCCATAACCGGAATTCAGCAGCCGCTTGATGGTGAAATTAAACTTCTTCTCAAAGTTACGCCGGTAGGCCGGGTAATAGGTGACTCCGGTATCAATCCAGGCCATGACGCCCTGGTCATTGACCAGCACATTGTCGAAATGGAAATCGGAAAACACAATCCGGTGGTCGGCCATTGTCTTCAGACCAGCCCGTACCTGTGCCAGCATGGACCGGCGCTCTTCCGCTGGTGTGGCTTCATTACTCAGATGATGAATTACCTCGGTAAACCCGGCTTCATGCAGGTCTTCCATTACGTAATAGCCCAGATATTCCGGCAGCATAAATGGCATCAGAGTAATGCCGGATTCGTAAATGGCCGGTACCCGGAACCCCAGTGATTTCATCAGTTCATTACCCTTAACCTCTTTGGTCAGACGACTGTGGTTATAGAGCATTTTGATGTACTCAATTTTTTTTCTAGGTTTTACCAGCTTCAGCACGGTGGTCTGACCGGGGTTTTTCGCCAGCAGCGAAGGTTTGTGGTCTATGATGACGTTGTCCGCATGCACCTGTATCAGCTCACCATGGTTGGTACAAAGAAAGTGCTGTACTTTGTTTTTGCCGGGCAGGGCGAATCGGCGGATCATAAAAGGACCTTAAATGAATTGTCTTACCACTGAATACTAAAGGTGTGGGCGGATTTGTGTAAGCCGGTGCAGCTGAACAAATTGTTTTTACCTGCGCTCCGTCGCATGGTGCAGCCCTTGTGACAGCACCGGGAAGGAATATACGGTGGAGCAGCGCTGCAGGCAAGGGGTGGGGGTTGCGGGCAGGTCAGGCCTGCCCGGGTGTGGCGTGCGTGCTTTACAGCAGTGTCTGGCGGTTATGTGGCGCACTGAAGTCCAGCTCGGGCCCAATGGGTACGATACCGGTGGGATTAATGGTGTGGTGGCTGGCGTAGTAATGGCGCTTGATATGATCAATATGCACTGTGCTATCGACGCCGGGGTACTGATACAGGTCGCGCAGATAGGCAGACAGCGCCGGATAGTCGGCAATGCGCTTCAGGTTGCATTTAAAGTGGCCGACGTACACAGCGTCAAACCGCACCAGGGTGGTAAACAGGCGCCAGTCGGCTTCCGTTAAATGGCTTACGCCCTGGTTGTCTGCGACCAGCCAGCGCTGTCCGGTCAGACGTTGCTCGAGCCAGTCCAGCGTGTCGAACAGAGACTCAAAAGCCGCCTGATATTTATCAAAGCTGGTGGCAAAACCGGCTTTGTAGACACCATTGTTAACCTTGTTGTATACCCGTTCGTTGACCTCATCGATGGCCTGCTGCAAAGGCTCAGGATAAAAATCCAGGCTGTTGCCGGTGATGCCGTTAAAGGCTGAGTTCAGCATACGGATGATTTCCGATGATTCGTTACTGACGATGCAGTTCTGTTGTTTATCCCACAGTACTGGTACCGTTACCCGGCCGCTGTAATCCGCCTGATTGCGGGTATAAATCTGGTGCAGAAAGTCGCTGTGAAACAGATCATCGCCGCTGCTGCCATTTTGAGTATCAAAGGTCCAGCCATTCTCCAGCATATCCGTGGCAACCACAGACACACTGATATGGTCGCGCAGACCCTTCAGTTGACGAAAAATCAGTGTGCGGTGAGCCCAGGGACAGGCATAAGAAACATACAGATGGTAGCGGCCGCTTTCTGCTTTAAAGCCGTCTGTGCCGGTGGGCCCGGCACTGCCATCAGCGGTTACCCAATTACGCAGGCGGGCATCTTCGCGTACAAAGGCACCACCGCTTTTTTCTGTGTCGTACCATTTATCCTGCCATTGTCCGTTAACCAGTAAACCCATGCTGACCTCTGCTTATAATCTGACTTTTTACTTATATCAGCTGAGGATAACAGTGCCGGTAAAGATAAAAATCATAAAAACCCGAAGGCACATTTCGGGTTTTGCGAAAGATCAGCTGGTCAGGTGCCACAGAAGGTTTTCAGTACCTGCTGCTGCGGCGTGGGCGGTGTGCTCAGCGGGTCGTCGGCGGCAATATCCCGGTAGGGGGTCTGCAGGGCTGTCAGCAGCTGCTCAAAAACGGAAAAATCGCCTTCTTCTGCCGCCTGGATAGCCGCCTGTACCTGGTGGTTACGCGGAATAAGCGCCGGACTGGCGGCTTTCATACGCTGTTGTGCGGCGCTCAAATCGCTTTCGCGGCTTGTCAGATCCTGCTGCCAGTTGTCCAGCCATTGCGTCAGGCCCTGCTCCAGGGCGGAGGTTTTACGTACTTCCGGGTAATCCAGCAGGGCAAATAATTCACTGCGCCCGGTATCGGCAGCCACCAGGTCCGACAGGCGGCGGAAGAAGAGCGTGAAGTCCAGGCCACCCTGCTGCAGAAGATCCAGCAGGGCTTCCGCGCGTTCTTTGTCGCCTTCTTCGATGGTGGCAAACCCCAGCTTACGGTTGAATCCGGCCAGCCAGGCGTCCTGATGCCATTGCGCGAAGTCCTGCAGAATGCCGGTCGCCTGTTCGACGCTTTGCTGTTCATCACCAGGGAATAGCGACAGCAGGGTTTCCGCCAGCCGCGCCAGATTCCATTGTCCGATGGCGGGCTGGTTGATGTAGGCGTAGCGGCCGTGACGGTCAATGGAGCTGAATACGGTTTCGCGGTGGAAAGCGTCGATAAAGGCACAGGGTCCGTAGTCGATGGTTTCGCCACTGGCGGTCATATTGTCGGTATTCATGACGCCATGGATAAAGCCAATGTTCATCCAGCGGGCGATCAGATCCGCCTGACGACGGCAGATGGCGGTGAACATCTGCAGATATTTATCATCAGCACTGACGTCGATATCCGGGTAATGCCGTGTGATCACCTGGTCCGCCAGCGTTTTTAAGGCTTCTGCATCACGGCGCAGAGCAAAGTACTGAAATGTGCCTACCCGGATGTGGCTGGCCGCCACCCGGGTAAAGACTGCACCGGGTTCCAGCCGCTCACGTACCACACGTTCGCCAGTGCTGACGACGGCCAGTGCGCGGGTGGTGGGGACTCCCAGCGCGTGCATGGCTTCACACAGGATGTATTCACGCAGTGCAGGTCCTAACGGGCAACGGCCGTCGCCCATGCGTGAGAACGGCGTGGTACCGGCGCCTTTCAGCTGGATGTCTTTGCGCTGCCCTGTGCTGTCGAGCAGATCGCCGAGCAGGATGGCGCGGCCATCGCCGAGCTGTGGGTTGAGCTGACCAAACTGATGGCCGCTGTAAACCATGGCCAGCGGGTCCGCTTCATCGGGGAGCGTATTACCGCTGAAAATATCCGCCAGTGTCTGTGGCTCAGTGGCGGTGGTGTCGAAGCCAAGTTGTGCCGCCAGCGGATGGTTAACGCGGATAAGGTCCGGCTTTTTTACTTTGGTTGGCAGTACACGCGCATAAAACTGCTCAGGCAGCTGAGCGTAAGCGTTACTGAAAGGGATATGCAGTGCCATTGTTTTGCTCACCGGTGCCAGAATGAAAGGGCAGAATAGAGGCAGAGGGTGGCGGGCGTCCAGACGGATTCCCGGCTTTGTCCGCCGGGCACTGATCAGAATGGCTTAACGTCAAACAGCAGACCATGCAGCCACAGGGCAAACAAGGCCGATATTCCAGGGCTCACCGCCAGAGTGATAAGGTCGCGGGTAATGCCCTGATAAGGCTTATTTATGCCGCTGGCGCGATCCCGGCGCAGCAGACTGACGGCATGACCACCGATAAAAACCGCAAGCCTGCAGATTAACAGTGTCATTGTCTTCTCCTGCTGTGTTTAATATGTTGCTGTTTTACACCCATGATATCGGGTTTCACGCTTGCTCTGACGGCGTTCCGTCAGAACGATTGTGTTACCCGCTGACGGCAGGAAGATTGGTGCCCATGCAGACTCCGCGCAAACATATTTATATCGCCTATACCGGCGGTACCATCGGCATGATGCCTTCTCCGGCCGGGCTGACACCACAGCCGGGCATGCTGGAAGATAAACTGCGCTCGATGCCGGAATTTACCCGCAAAGACATGCCGGAATTTACCCTGCATGAGTATCCGACGTTACTGGATTCCTCGGATATGAGCCCGCAGCACTGGGGCATTATTGCGGCGGATATTCTTGCCAATTATGCACACTACGATGGTTTTGTAGTGCTGCATGGCACAGATACCATGGCCTACACCGCCTCGGCGCTGTCCTTTATGCTGCCGGATCTGGGCAAGCCGGTCATCGTCACCGGTTCGCAGATACCGCTGACCGCGTTGCGCTCTGACGGCCATGATAATCTGCTCAATGCACTCTATCTGGCGGCCTATCATCCGTGTGCGGAAGTGGGCCTGTTTTTTAATCATAAACTGCTGCGCGGTAACCGCTCCACCAAGGTGAACACCAGTGGTTTTGATGCCTTCGATTCGCCCAACAGTGATCCGTTATTCCGGGTCGGTATTGATGTCGAACCAGTGTTGCCGCCATTGCGCAGTCTGCACAGTATGCAGCCGGAATGGCAGCCGGTGCAGAACAGAGCTGTGGCGATATTAACCCTGTATCCCGGCATGGATTTCTCGCTCGCCCGGCATCTGCTGGAGCAGGATCTTGACGGACTGATCGTACAGACTTACGGCGCGGGTAACGCACCACAGCAACCGGAATTTATGGCAGCGCTGCATCAGGCCTGTGAACGCAACGTAGTCGCGGTCAATCACAGCCAGTGTCTGCGTGGCATGGTGAACATGGGCGGGTATGCCGGCGGCAACGCATTGCGTGACTGTGGGCTGGTATCGGCGGTGGATATGACGCTGGAAGCGACACTGACCAAGCTGCATGTACTGCTCAGTCGCCCGGGGGATAGAAAAACCGTTGCCGATATGGCGCGCCGGCAAATGGAAAAACCCCTGTGCGGTGAGCTGAGCCTTTAATGCTACGTGGAACGGGCCGCTGATGAGTGAACAGATGGATAACACGGCAAGGCTCAGACAAATTGCTTTATTGGTATCCCGGCAGGCACAGTTGGCAACGCCGGAATTGCAGTCGCGGTTTGCGGCATTGCAGATCGCAGCTGAAGATGCCGGTGTATGGTGTTCATTAATGCCTGTAGCATTTGCCCGTGCGGCCTATCGTTTTCATTTTCAGGGTGAATACCCGCTCGATCAGACCCGGCAACAGCAGGGGTTAGCGGCGCTGGAAAATAACCCGGTCTATACGTCAGCGCTGGCCTATGCCTGTGATTGTGCCGCGATGGATTATCTGGATACAGATATTTTTAACGCCATTGTGCGTATGAGTCCGGAATTTACCGCCCTGCGCACAGCGCAATAAAAAACGCAGTGGTTCACCCATAAACCACTGCGCTCTATTTACGGCGCCGGGCTTACCGCACCGGGCCGCAAATACGTTGGATGACGGAATTGTATCCGCCTTTTTCATCGCTGTTTATTGATATACCTGGCGGGCATTCAGTGGCTGAACCGGGCGGTTATTAGGATGCCCCATCACTGAACGGAATGTCTCAAGCTGTTGCGCTGACGCCGTCACCGGTTGCTTAAGTACCAGCCAGCGCACCCCTTCACTACAGGGCGGTGTGGTCAGTGAGCCATTAAAGCGGTAATAGTCCAGGTCTTCCGGCATTAAAGCCTGTACGTTCACCGGTTTTTTCAGTAACTGTTTCTCTCCGGCCTGCTGCGGCATCTGCGCCCAGGCTTTTTCCAGTTCACTGTTAAATTCTCCTTCACGGAACATGATTGCAACAACGGCAAGACTGCCATCATCGGCGGCATGCACCAGGTGTGCTTCCATCGGAAAATGTTCGCCGTTAATGGTATTTTCGCTCGGACTGTGAAAATGAAATTGTTTCAGTGCGAACGTTTTACCATCAATGTCGAGTGAGCTGCCGTTGCTGTAATTGACCTGAATCGTGTGGCCATTATTCAGTACTTCTGTACCACCGCGGGCGTAGGCAGGATGAATATCTGCCAGACGGGCGCTGGTCATTTCCGTCAGGTTGATCGGCGACTGATTAACGCCGGTACCGCACAGGGAAAACTGATCATCCAGTCCGCTC
Source organism: Thalassolituus sp. UBA1087 (assembly GCA_002314145.1). Taxonomy (GTDB): domain Bacteria; phylum Pseudomonadota; class Gammaproteobacteria; order Pseudomonadales; family Oceanobacteraceae; genus Venatoribacter. The sequence goes on from DCCG01000036.1 coordinate 53,332, forward strand.
CAGTGCGCCGGTGCGGTATCGCCCTGATACCCCCAATGGGCATGTTCTGTGTGATGGCCTGGCTGTGCTTCCATTCCTGTAGTAGTTTTATGGGCGGCAACAGCGCAGGCCGATCCCATCATACTGCTCACAACCAAAGCAGTGCAGGTTGCTTTTTTCAACAACATGGTTTTTTCCTTAAATGAATAGGTTTCAGGCGGTGGCGGATATACCATCGGCGCATATCAGAGTGAGTACCGGGGAGCGGGTTCCCCGGGTTATGGAAGGAAAAAACAGATTAAATAATTAATTTTTTTATCAATGGTAAGGGATAGTTATTTGCCGAAAAGAATCTGTTTTATTAAGCCAATGATACGGGGGTAAATCCCCCCGGACAGCGTATTTTTACCCGGCTTGCGGCAATAAAAAAATCATTTAATGCCACCACGGAAATAAAGCCGCTGTGATAAGTCATGCTGAGGTAACGCTATGTTTCACTCATTTTTCAGTTGTTGCAGAAGCTCAAGCGCATGCAGACGTTTCTGGCGGTCATAAATATCGTTGGTAAACATAAATTCATTTACCGGAAAACGTTTTTGCACGGCCTGCAGTTTTGAGCGTACGGTGGCCGGACTGCCGGTCACAGATAAGCCCAGAAAAGCATCCACCCGGGCTTTGATTGCCGGGTCCCAGCGATCGTCCATGCTGTCCACCGGTGGCGGCAGAAACAGAGGCTGGCCCAGTATCAGTTTCATCACCCGCTGCTGCACACTGGTATTCAGGTAGTCCGCTTCTTCATCCGTATCGGCAACGACCATGGGCAGACACAGAATGGAATAGGGCTCCTGTAAGCTTTCCGATGGTCTGAACTGGCGGTGATAAAGATCCAGCGCTTCACTGGCCAGCTGCGGTGCAAAGTGGCCGGCAAAAGCATAAGGAATGCCGCGCTGGGCCGCCAGCTGGGCACTGAACAGGCTGGAACCCAGCAGCCAGATATCCACGGCACTGTCCGTGCCCGGGTAAGCGTTCACGCGGCGGCCGCTGTCGGGTCCCAGTAACTCTTGCAGCTCAGCTACTTCATCGGGAAAGCGTTCGGCGCGCATGTCGTCCCGTCTCAGGGCACGGCTGGTAAGCGGATCGGTACCGGGGGCGCGGCCCAGTCCGAGATCAATGCGGCCGGGATAGAGCGCATCCAGCGTACCGAACTGCTCGGCCACAATCAGAGGCGGGTGATTGGGCAGCATGATACCACCGGAGCCGACCCGGATATGCCGGGTGCGGGCGGCCACCTGGCCGATCAGGACCGGGGTCGCACTGCTGGCGATGCCCGGCATGTTGTGGTGCTCGGCCAGCCAGAAGCGGTGGTAACCCAGTTCATCAGCCCGTTGGGCGTAGTCCAGCATGGCCTGCAGGGTATCAGCGGCGGATGCATCCTGAGGCACCGCGGCCAGCTCCAGCAGAGAAAAGGGAATATGATTCAGTACAGTCATAGCTACCTCCGGGTCAGATCTGCGCAGACTGGCATATCAGAGCGGCGGATGCAGCCTTTGTTGATTGAATGCTTTGTTGCGGTGGGCGCTGAAAAGGCTGCAACGTCAGCTGACACTTAAGGCAGAGGGAAAACCGTACCAACAAAAAGCGCCCGCGGGGAATGCGGGCGGCGCTGATAATCAGCAGGCGGTAGATCGTGGAGAAAGTGGGGCGCCAGGCCCCACAGGTTGCTTCGTCAGAGCGGAGTGTCTGCCGCTCAGAAGAAGCCGAGGGGGCTGGTGCTGTAGCTGACCAGCAGATTTTTGGTTTGCTGGTAGTGTTCCAGCGCCATTTTGTGCGTTTCGCGGCCGATACCGGATTTTTTGTAACCACCGAAGGCGGCGTGGGCCGGATAGGCGTGATAACAGTTGGTCCAGATACGACCGGCCTGGATATTACGACCCATACGGTAGGCACGGTTCATATCCCGGGTCCAGAGGCCGGCGCCGAGGCCGAATTCGGTGTCATTGGCGATGGCCAGCGCTTCGGCTTCATCTTTGAAAGTGGTCACACTGATCACAGGGCCAAAGATTTCTTCCTGGAAGATACGCATGTCGTTCTTGCCGAACAGCATGGTTGGCTGGATGTAGTAACCTTTTGCCAGATCTCCGCTGAGAGCCTCAGCGTTGCCGCCGAGCAGAACTTCAGCGCCTTCGGTTTTACCGATGGCAATGTAGTTCATAATGCGCTCGTACTGTTCTTCCGACGCCTGGGCACCGACCTGTGTCTCTGTGTCCAGCGGGTTTCCGCGACGGATCTGACCGGCACGCTCAACCACCATGGCGATCAGATCTTTATAAACGCTTTCCTGAATCAGGGCGCGTGAAGGACAGGTACAGACTTCGCCCTGGTTAAAGAAGGCCAGCGTAATGCCTTCGACACATTTGCTCAGGTAGTCGTCTTCGAAGTTCATCACATCGTCGAAATAGATGTTGGGCGACTTGCCACCCAGTTCAACGGTGCTTGGAATCAGAGAATCCGCGGCGCACTTCAGAATGTGTTGTCCGACCGGGGTAGAACCGGTGAATGCAATCTTGGCGATACGTTTGCTGGTGGCCAGCGCCTGACCGGCTTCTTCGCCAATGCCATTCACGATGTTCAGCACACCTGCGGGCAGCAGGTCGTTGATCAGTTCCATCAATACCAGAATGGACGCCGGTGTCTGCTCTGCCGGTTTCATCACCACACAGTTACCTGCCGCCAGAGCCGGGCCCAGTTTCCAGGCCGCCATCAGCAGCGGGAAGTTCCATGGAATAATCTGACCGACCACGCCCAGCGGTTCGTGAACATGATAGGCCACTGTGGTTTCGTCGATTTCTGCCATGCTGCCTTCCTGGGAACGCAGACAACCGGCAAAGTAGCGGAAGTGATCAATGGCCAGCGGGATATCTGCCGCCAGGGTTTCCCGTACGGCTTTACCGTTGTCCCAGGTTTCCGCAACGGCAAGCATTTCCAGGTTCTGTTCCATGCGGTCAGCAATGCGCAGCAGAATATTTGAGCGCTCGGCAACTGAGGTTTTTCCCCATTCGGTGAAGGCATTGTGTGCGGCATCCAGAGCCAGCTCGACATCGGCACCGTCAGAACGCGGAACCTGACAGAATACCTGCCCGTTAACCGGGCTGACATTATCCATATAACGGCCGTTGACCGGGGCGACCCATTCACCACCGATGTAGTTCTGGTACTGTTGTTTGAAAGTAACGACGGAATCTGTCTGACCGGGATTTGCATAGATCATATTGTGGCTCCTTATTCTTATTATCTGCCCCGATACTTTTGTATCAGGTGCAGAGCTTGAGATAGCAAATGCTATGTGATCTTATTAGCAGCTACTTGCCTGACAGTCTGTAAAACTTTGCTGACCGTCCTGCTTTTTGATCCGCTACACAACCGCAACAGTCCGGTAACGCGGATAAAGAATAAGAAAAACAAACAGATACCTCTGTCAGAATGTCAGGAGCTGTTATGACGCAAAAAACACTGGCGCAATTAGCTACATCTAACCGACAGTCTGTACTTGCCGGCTCCGGCCCCTTATCCATGGTTGAAAACCGCACTGTGTATGAAAGTCACGATGCGGAGCTGTCCATTTATGATACTTTCTCCGCCGCAGAGAAAGTCCGCCTGGATACTGACGAAATACTTCGCGGTTTCGCATAATAAGTGCA
>DCCG01000034.1:0-58264 GCA_002314145.1 Thalassolituus sp. UBA1087
AAGGGCATGGATGCCCGTAGTCTCACCGGCGAGCGGACAGCGACAGGGATGTCGCACGGGCGCGTGGCCAGGAAAAATCGAGAGAATGAGGAGATACGCTCCAGAAAGCGAAAAGCTGGGGGCGGCCCTGCCGGCCAGGGCGGTCCGACGTATCGGATAAGTTCCCCTGGGAGGCATTGGGGATTGCAGGTTTAAAAGTCGTTTATAGAAAACAGGTTCCTTTTAAACCATCGGACACCAGCGGGCCGGGCCGCTTTATCTCTGCTCCAGCGTTATGACATTCCGTTGGGATAGTCTTTCAGGCTGGCGGTCAGTTCGCTGCGCACCGGGCTCAACGCCTCAGTGTAGAGTTTCAGTTGCTTCAGTGCGCAGCTTGTCCTCTTTGCCAGATATTCATCGCTCTCACGGTCCTGAATATCCGCCCATAGATTGTTTACATCCCGGAAGATCAATTGCTCCGGAATATAATTCAGACGGGTATTTTTGTAGCTGTTGGCGCGCATTTCATTCACTACCATGGCGCCACCGGTACCGGCAGAAACCGTGACCAGCAGGGCGGGTTTATGAGCCAGCTCTTCCGCGCCTACCCACAGGAAGAAGTTTTTTAATCCCGCCGGCGCCATACCATGCCATTCCGGCACGACAAACACGAAAGACGATGCCTCTCCGGCTTTCTGCCGCACACGGTTGACGACATCAGCCGGACTTTCACCGCCTCCGGCGGCCTCATCCGACGGCTCTGAGCCATCCCACAGAGGCAGTTTGTCTTCGTTCAGATCGATCATGGTTGCCTGGCCTTCCAGGAAGCGGCTTTTCAGATGATCACCAATCCTGCGACTCTGGGAGTCTGCACGATGGCTGGCGACCAGAATACAGACATCCTGAATATGGACGGGTTGTGCTTGTGCCGACATACATCCTCCTTTTCTGTCAATTAAGGCAGGTTGCTTACCTGCCGTTCACTTATTGCGACAGGCTTGCGGAGAATATGTTCTGACATTTTCTGACATAAACAGAACGAAACTTCCGAAGTATTCAGACGGAACTTTTTTCTGCCCGCTGACCCGGGCCGCCAATGCCCGGGAAAACGTGCGCCTGCGCGGCGCTCAAAAGCTCAGAATATCGCCGCCGACGGCCGTTGTTTGATGCCCTGATACCAGGCCACCAACGCCGGGAATTCTTCCGCATCCGGCCGCATCCCCACAAGCTTGGCGAACTCCAGCGCACAGAACACAGTAATATCTGCGGCAGAAAACTCAGACCCGGCGACAAAGTCGTGCCCGGTCAGCTGCTCTTCCAACAGCGGCAAAAATTGTCTGGCCAGCAGGCCACTCTCTTCTCCCCAGGCCGCAATCGGAGTCATACGGTCTTTGAAAAAGCCGGTGGTATGCTGAAAACAGTGGCCGACGGTGAGCATAAAACTGAGCTCAGCACGTCGCTCCCACATTTCAATCAGAGTTTTTTCCATTATCGTCCGGCCCAGCAACGCAGGCTCAGGAACCCGTTCCTCCAGATAACGGTATATCGCCCCGCATTCCGAGATGCAGGTGCCATCGTCGAGTTCCAGAACCGGTACTTTGGCCATCGGGTTTTTACGGCGGAAATCTTCGTGCAGGTTATCGCCGGCGCTGAGATCAAGATTAACAACTTCCACATCGGTGATGCCTTTTTCTGCCAGGAACATCAGAACACGACGGGGGTTGGGGGCTTTGTGAGCGCTGTACAGTTTCATAAGCTGGGGCCTGTATTTTTTATTGGGACTGCAAACTTAACCTGCCGCCCCCGGGTGGAGTCAGTCAGGCACAGTCACAAGATTATCAGGCAGAATGAAAAACAACAGGGCCATATATGCCCTGAGTCTTACATTGTCGTGCCGGACGCCAGCCAGCAGTACTGTTAACATGCGTCAGACAGACTTCAGCTCAGCCTGACCCCGGATAAAAAACCAAAGGCGGTGGCCGCGGCGGAGGTCCGGTTTTCCACTTCCAGTTTGCGGAAGACAGGCTCCAGATGTTTGTTCACCGTACGCGGACTCATGCTCAGAATCTGCGCAATCTCCTGGTTACTTTTTCCCCGTGCCAGCCACAGCAGTACTTCAGCTTCGCGCTCGGTGAGGCCAAATTCGTTGCGCAGCTCACGGGTTTTAAACAGATCGTCTTCGCCAATGATGCTGAGCAGAAACTCTCCCGGATAGGGCTGGCCAAGCATACGCAGACTGAGTGCATGGGAGCCCAGTGTCAGCCGGCACTTGCTGTTTTTTTCCGGATTGCGGCTAAGCCACACCATGGCGTCACCATTATTGTCAGCGCCACACATGGCGGTGCGTAATGCCGGCAGGTCAGTCTCCATGCTGGCCAGTACTTCGGTCGCCCGGGGGGTTGCCCACAGAATTTCACCGTGCAGCGTACAGGCAAAGGCCGGCTGCCCCATTTCATTTAATGCACCACGGATGCTAAGTGCTTTGCGGGCGTTATCCAGATGCACCTGCACCCGCGCCATAAGTTCGTCTATCTGCACCGGCTTGGTCAGATAATCGACACCGCCACTTTTTAACCCACGTACGATATCTTCACTGTCCGTTAATCCTGTCATAAAGATCACCGGAATATCCTGCAGTTCAGCGTTAGACTTGAGTGTCTGACAGGCTTCGAAACCGTCCATATTGGGCATGATGGCATCCATCAGTATCAGGTCCGGAGCCATACGGCCGGCAATGGTGACAGCCTGCTGGCCATCCATGGCGACCAGCACGGTATAGCCTTCGCCGGTCAGTGCTTCGTTCAGCATAGTCAGCGATTCAGCGGTATCGTCTGCCACCAGAATGACACCCTTTGTATCAGCCCCTGTCATGATCAATTACCTTTTGAGTCATTGAGATAATGGTGGCGAACTGATAGCTGCGCACCAATTCTTTGAGGCGCTCAATACAGGCTTCTCCACCGGGTCTGACGTCCATGTCGGCGAGTAATTTTTCTATGCCACTGACGTACCCCAGCTCTGCCATATTCTGCAGCTCACGGACATCGGCGACCGGCATTTGCCGGCACAGATTTTCATCCGCTCCCTGCAGACGGCTGACCGCCACCGGGTTATCGTCACGGTATTCCCATTCCAGTGACAAAACGGAACCTAGTTTATTCAGCAGCACCTGATCACGGATGGGTTTAATAACATAATCGCTGTTAGTGCGCTGGCCAATATCTGCCGCCCCCTGAGCAGACGCTGAAACCCGGTCTTCGGCATCGGCAGAGACCATAATGACCGGCGTTTTAAAACCGCGTTTGCGCAGCGTACGCAGCAGCTCCCAGCCCGTCATTCCGGGCATGGAAATATCCAGTAAAAATAAATCCACCGGCGTACCACTGACGCTGTTGAGGCAGTCATAAGCATCCGTCGCCTCCAGCAGAACAAACCCCAGCGGCTGCAGAATTTCACTGATTAATCCACGGTGAGAGGCATCGTCATCCACCACCATAATGGTTTTCGCTGCGCCTTTATAACCGCATATTTTACGTGATGGCTTCACCACCTGACGGGGTTTATCGACACTGGATAACATCAGCGATAAGCGGAAACGACTGCCTTCCCCCAACTGACTGGCAACGGTAATTTCCCCACCCATAATGTCAGCCAGCAGCTGGCTGATGGTCAGGCCGAGACCGGTTCCCGGCTTCTGCGGCATGCCTGGTCTGCGAATACGTTCAAATGGCTGAAAAATGCGCTTGCGTTCACTTTCATCAATACCGGAACCGGTATCAGTCACGGTAAATTCAGCTACCTGACTGCGGTACTTAACCGACAGGGTCACACTGCCCTTTTCCGTGAATTTAATCGCATTCGATAACAGGTTAATTAAAATCTGGCGGATATGCTTTTCATCGGAGTTCACAATTTCCGGCAGAAACGGGGTGGCTTCATAATGGAATTCAATCCCTTTGCTTTCTGCCTGCAGACGGAACATATCCACCAGTTCCTGCAGCAAAGCGCGGATCGCCACTTCATCACGGCGTATTTCCAGCCGCCCGGCTTCAATACGGGAGATATCCAGCAAACCTTCTATCAGGTCCGCCAGGTGATCACCACTGCGGCGGATAAGTTTAATTTTATTGAGCTGCGCCGGCAGCAGATCTTCATCTTTTTCCAGCAGCTGGGCGTACCCCAATATCGAATTTAACGGACTGCGCAGTTCATGACTGATGCCGCCCAGATAACGGCTTTTGGCATTATTGGCGGCTTCTGCCATTTCCTTTGACTGTTGCAATTCACGATCTGTGGCTTCATGGGCCGCAATTTCCTGGGTCAGTAACTCGGTCTGCCGCACCGCTTCATCCAGCGCAAACTGGCGGCTTTCATTGGCCAGCACAAACAGCCAGATCAATACGCCAACAATAATTAACAGCAGGAAATACACCTGAATCAGCGTCGCACCGACCAGTGCCTGACCGGCTGTTTCCGGCGGCAACTGGATATACACCAGCCAGAACAATACGCCGACAGTAAAGGCAATCACGCCTAATAAGCCGCCAAACTGCAGCAGCCTCGGATCCACTTTCTCGACCAGCGCGGCCGGCAGCATTTTTTCCAGCAGACTCTGTACCTGATCACTCAGACGTGAACGGGGTTTACACTGATCATGACAACGGGATTCCAGCGTACAGCAGAGCGAACATATATTGCCGTTGTAGGCCGGGCATACTGCAATATCTTCTGCATCAAACAGATTATCGCAGACGGTACAGGTGTGTTTTTCGGCCACGGGGGTTATGGCAATAATCTCGCGGGCCAGATAGAACTTACCGCGTGTCAGAAACGCAATAACCGGGGAGGCAATAAAAGCCGTCAGTAATGCCAGATATGACGACATGGCCTGTGCCAGCTCTCCGGCAACGCCCACATAACAGATAATACCAATCAGGGATGCCAGTAACATGGCGCCAAAGCCAACCGGGTTAATGTCGTACAGATAAGCCCGTTTAAACTCAATATGTCTGGGACTGAGCCCAAGTGGCTTATTCACGATCAGATCCGCGACTAATGCACCGACCCAGGCGACCGCTACATTGGAATAGATACCCAGGATATGTTCCAGTGACTCATACACCCCCAACACCATCAGTAAGAGCGCGATAATGACGTTAAACACCAGCCATACAACGCGGCCTGGATGGCTGTGAGTCAGACGGGAAAAGAAATTCGACCAGGCAATGGAACCGGCATAAGCATTGGTCACATTGATTTTAATCTGACAGAGAATGACGAAAATCCCGGTAAGAGACATCACCACCAGAGGGGAATCACTGATATAGCCAAAGGCGACGCGATACATCTGTGTCGGGTCGGAAGCGTCGCTCAGGGGCAGGCCATGTTGCAAGGCTAATACAGCCAGAAACGAACCGGCCAGAAACTTGACGGCTCCGACAATAATCCAGCCGGGGCCACCACCAATCATTGCCGCCCACCAGCGCAGCTTCTGTTTTTTGTCGTTACCGGGTTCAGGTAAGAAACGCAGAAAATCCACCTGCTCGCCAATCTGAGCAATCAACGAAAACACCACCGCGGAGGCGGCACCGAAATACAGCAGGTTAAATGAACTGCCGCCGTCAGTAGCACTGAGCGGTGGCTCTGCGGCACCACGGAAATGAACCCATTCAACCGCTGCGCTCCATTCGTACCAGAGAATAAAAACAAAAGGTAACAGCTGCAGCACAATCCAGATGGGCTGGGTCCACAGCTGAAACCGGCTGATCAGGGTAATCCCGTGCGTTACCAGGGGAATAATAATCAGCGAGCTGAGTAAATAGCCGGCCATTAACGGCAGGCCAAACAGAATCTCAAGCGCTGATGCCAGTATTGCTGATTCAAGTGCGAAAAATATAAAGGTAAAAGACGCATAAATCAGTGACGTGATGGTGGAGCCTATATAGCCAAACCCGGCCCCGCGGCTGAGCAGATCAATATCAACGCCATAACGCGCTGCATAATAACTGATGGGAATAGAGGTCAGAAAAATAATGGCTGAAACAGCCATAATGGCGGCGACCGCACTGTCAAAGCCGTAAACCAGAGTGATGGCTGCTCCGATTGCTTCCATCGCCAGAAAGGAGATTGCACCTAAGGCAGTATTGGATACCCGCACCGCTGACCAGTGCCGGGCTTCTTTGGCAGTAAAACGCAGAGCAAAATCTTCCAGCGTCTGATTTGCCACCCAGCGGTTGTAACTTCGCCGTGTTTTAAACACGTATTGGTCCGACATTGACCCGGATCTCCCAAGAGCGGAAATGGCTTTTGCAGCTGTGGCTACCATGCCGGTGAGGTGTCTGCCCTGATCTGACCTGCGTTATACCACAGAGCAGGTCCCCTTGACCGGCTGTGACTGTCCTGTTTATCAGCCCGCTTTGTAACCTCTCGACAGACACAGATGAGCGTGTACGCGTGACAATAAGCATTTGTGTGCCACCCGGGTATGCGTCAAATGACGTAGTCACCTGCTGTATACAGCGGATATCCGTGTGCACGGCCTTCCTCCATTCTGTCCCTGTTCTATCCATAAGCACGCTTAACCACCACTACCAAGAAGGAAAGGAGAGGCAACTATGCGCTCAAGCAAACGTTCCCTGACCGGCAGTCTGCAACGCCGCACACTGCTCAAGAGCCTGCTGGCCATACCGGCCGCCATTGCGCTTGCCGGATCACCGGCTGTAATGGCTGACTCAGTCAACAGCACAGGCCTGGCTGTGACCGATGACACGGTTAAAGTCGGTATTCTGCACTCTGTCACCGGCACCATGGCCATCAGTGAGACAGGTTCTGTACAGGCTGAAAAACTGGCCATTGAACAGATTAACGCCATGGGCGGTGTTCTCGGCCGTAAAATTGAATACATTCAGGAAGATGGCGCCAGTGACTGGCCGACCTTCGCTGAAAAATCGAAAAAATTACTGGTTAATGACAAAGTTGCAGCAGTTTTCGGTTGCTGGACGTCTGCCTCACGTAAAGCCGCACTGCCGGTGTTTGAACAGTACAACGGTATGCTGTACTACCCGACATTTTATGAAGGACTGGAACAGTCTCCTAACGTGATCTATACCGGCCAGGAAGCCACACAACAGATTCTTGAGGGTCTGGACTGGGCTAACAAGAAAAAAGATGCCAAAAAATATTTCCTGCTGGGATCTGATTACATCTGGCCCCGTACGTCGAACAAAATTGCCCGCAAGCACATTGAAAATGTTCTGAAAGACCGGGTGGTTGGTGAAGAGTACTACCCGCTTGGTCACACTCAGTTCAACTCTGTGATTAACAAAATCAAGCTGAAAAAGCCTGATGTTGTCTTTATTTCTGTGGTTGGCGGTTCCAATGTGGCTTTCTATAAGCAGCTGAAAGCCGCTGGTATCGATATGACCAAAGAGAAACCCCTGTTCCTGACCATCTCAGTGACTGAGGACGAGATTCTGGGTATTGGTGGTGAAAATATTGATGGCATCTATGCCTCAATGAAGTACTTCCAGTCTCTGCCAAACGAAAACAACCAGGCGTTTGTTAAAGCTTTTAAAGAAAAATGGGGCGAAGACATCGTCATCGGTGACGTTACTCAGGCTGCTTATCTGGGACCATGGCTGTGGAAAGCAGCGGTTGAGAAAGCCGGTTCCTTTGATATCGATAAAGTCCGTGAAGCCTCACCCGGTATCGAGTTAACCACTGCGCCGGAAGGCTACGTAAAAATCCACAAAAATCATCACCTGTGGTCTAAAACCCGTATCGGCCGCGCCAAAACCGACGGTCAGTATGAAGTGGTTTACGAAAGTGATGAGCTGATCGAACCCGATCCGTTCCCGGAAGGTTATCAGTAAGGCTCAGTATCACGCGGGATAACCCCGCAGTGATCCGGGCGGTGCGCATCAGCGCACCGCTCCCTACGCCGAACTATTCACCGGGAGGATTAACCAATGTTCGCTGACTATACCATGGCGGAACTGACATCGATTTTTGCGATGCAGGGATTTGCCGGCCTTATTCTGTTTTCTGTATTTGTTCTGATGGCGCTGGGCCTGGCGATTATTTTCGGCCAGATGGGCGTCATCAACATGGCACACGGTGAATTTATGATTCTCGGTGCTTACGTTACTTACCTGACATCAAATGTATTTTCTTCGTATCTGCCGGAATCACTGTACGGCAGCTACTTTTTTATCGCGATGATACTCGCTTTCTTTGTAACCGGTGCCCTGGGGGCTCTGGTTGAGTGGTCTGTTATACGTCATCTGTATAAGCGTCCGCTGGATACGCTGTTGGCAACCTGGGGGCTCAGCCTGATTATGCAGCAGCTTTACCGCTCCATTTTCGGAGCCCGTGAAGTCGGCGTCACTCTGCCTGACTGGCTGATGGGTTCCTATGCCATTACTGACCTGATTGAAGTCCCGATCAACGGCATATTCGTCATGATTCTGACCATCATTATTACCGTTGCTGTCGCTCTGATGATGCAGAAATCCCGTTTGGGTAAACAGACCCGTGCGGTTGTACAGAATCGTCCTATGGCGGCAGCCGTAGGGATTAATACTGAAAAAGTCGACCGCTTAACCTTCGCGCTGGGTTGTGGGATTGCCGGAATCGCCGGTTCCGCATTCACCATGGTGGGTTCAACCGGTCCTACCGCTGGCCAGCTGTACATCGTCGATACCTTCCTGGTGGTGGTATTTGGTGGTGCTTCCAGCCTGATCGGTACCGTGGCTTCCGCCTTCACGATTTCACAGGCGCAGTCGACGATGGAATTTTTCCTCAGTGGCTCTATGGCCAAAGTTCTGACCCTGCTGACCGTCGTCATCATTCTGATGTTGCGTCCGGAAGGTCTTTTCTCACTGAAAATGCGCCGCTAAGGAACAGGAGAAGAATATGAATAAAATCAGTTCATTAATCGAACGTTATCAGCTCAGTCATTTTATTATTCTGGCCGTCATTATCTTTATTGTTATGCCGTTAGCACTGGATTCTTTCCGCCTTAATATGGTTGGCAAGTATCTGACTTACGCCTTTGTGGCCCTCGGTCTGGTTCTGTGCTGGGGCTATGGTGGCATTCTCAGTCTCGGCCAGGGGGTCTTCTTTGGTATTGGTGGCTACTGCATGGCCATGTTTCTGAAACTGGAAGCTTCCAGTCCGGAAAATACATCCATTCAGTCAACGCCGGGCATTCCTGACTTTATGGACTGGAATCAGCTCACTGAACTGCCATGGTTCTGGGAACCCTTCCACAGCTTTGCTTTTACCATCGTTGCCATCCTGGTACTGCCGGCGATCTTTGCTTTTATCATCGGTGTTGCCATGTTTAAGCGTCGTGTAGGCGGTGTTTATTTCGCCATTATTACTCAGGCCATTGCTGCCATCCTGACGATTCTGATTATCGGACAGCAGGGCTACACCGGCGGTGTGAATGGCATCACCGACCTGCGTACGCTGCACGGCTGGGATATCCGCACCGACGAAGCCAAAACGATTCTCTATTTTGTCAACGGTGCATTGCTGTTTGTCTGTCTGTTTGCCGCCCGCTACATCATCAGGAGTAAGCTTGGACGCCTGCTGGTTGCCATGCGTGAACGCGAAGACCGTGTACGCTTCTCCGGCTATGACGTCTCATCGTTCAAAATATTTATTTTCTGTGCTGCAGCCAGTATTTCTGCCATTGGTGGTGCCATGTTTACGCTACAGGTTGGCTTTATGTCGCCAACCTTTGTCGGCACCGGGCCTTCCATTGAAATGGTCATTTTCTGTGCTCTCGGAGGCCGCCTCGCCATCCTCGGCGCCGTCTATGGTGCACTGGTGGTTAACTGGGCCAAAACCAGTTTCTCTGAGTCCTTCCCCGAACTCTGGCTGTTTGCCATGGGCGCCTTATTCATTGGTGTTGTGATGGCCTTCCCTAACGGTCTGGCCGGCCTGTATCAGACATACATTGCCCCCTGGTTGCAGAGATTCGTTCCGGAAAAATTCCACTGGATAATTACTGGCCGCAGCCAGGAAGAAAATCCTGAGTTACCGGAATCTCTGCAGGAGGAAAAAGAACCATCCGCTGAAGATAAAAAATCTACACAGGGAGATCTCAGTCATGCCGGAAACTAATAAGCACATAGGCCCCAAAGACTTTGTTCTGAGCGTTGAAGGCCTGACCGTTTCATTTGACGGCTTCAAAGCAGTTAATGATCTCTCACTGTATGTTGAGGAGCAGGAAATCCGCGTCATTATCGGCCCTAACGGTGCCGGTAAAACCACGGTACTGGATCTGATCTGCGGGCGAACCAAAGCAACGGAAGGCTCCATTAAATTCAAAGGAAAAGAGCTCACCAAAATGAACGAACACCAGATCGTTCATGCGGGTGTTGGGCGGAAATTTCAGAATCCGTCAATTTATGAAGACCTGACAGTGTATGAAAATCTTGAGCTGTCATTTCCACGCGGACGTAATGTCTGGGGCGCTCTCACCTTTCGCCGCGATCAGGAAGTCCTGAATAAAGTTCAGGAAGTAGCCGATATGATTTTCCTGGGTGACAAACTCACGATGCAGGCTGATCTGCTCAGTCATGGTCAGAAGCAGTGGCTGGAAATCGGCATGCTGCTGATTCAGGACCCGGAACTTCTGATGCTGGACGAACCGGTGGCGGGGATGTCGGTATCCGAACGTAAACAGACTGCAGAACTGCTGAATCGCATTACCAAAGACCGCTCGGTACTGGTGATCGAACACGATATGCAGTTTGTGGAAGACATTGCACACCGGGTAACCGTGCTGCATCAGGGAAAAGTACTTTCTGAAGGTTCCATGGAACGGGTGCAGAAAGATCCGAAAGTCGTTGAAGTTTATCTGGGCCATTAAGGAGACGATTATGTTTGAGTTATCAGATTACGGCGTAGCCTATGGCCAGAGTGATGTTATCCGCGACCTGAATCTTTCCGTTGGTAAAAACGAGATTGTGGCCATACTGGGCCGTAATGGTATGGGTAAAACCACACTGATGAAGTCTCTGATCGGCATGATCCCCAGCAAAGCCGGCACAGTTACCCTCAACGGTAAGGATCTTTCCGACCTGAAAAGCCACGAACGCGTCAGCGCCGGTGTGGGGTTTGTTCCCCAGGGGCGGATGATTTTCTCCACCATGACGGTGTCAGAAAATATTGAGACCGGCTTAACCAGTACCGGTGAGAAGAAAATCCCGACCGACCTTTACAGCCTGTTCCCGGTGTTGGATGAAATGAAGCATCGCCGTGGCGGCAACCTGTCTGGTGGTCAGCAGCAACAGCTGGCTATTGCCCGTGCCCTGGCCAGTAATCCCAGTGTGCTGTTGCTCGATGAACCCACCGAAGGGATTCAGCCTTCCATTATTAAAGAAATGGCACGCACCCTTAAACAGATCCGCACCCAGCGCAACGTCACCATTATTGTATCTGAACAGGTTCTGAGTTTTGCCCTGGATATGGCAGACAGAATTCTGGTGATTGAAAAAGGAAAAATCGTGCTGGATGTTCCGGTGGAAGAAGCAGACCAGCAGACCATCACTAAGTACCTGTCGGTTTAATACTTTTATTAGCGGAATGAAAAACACGGTTATCTGTGCCTCAGGTACAGGTAACCGACTCTGACCAAAAACGACGTATTCAGGAGCAGTTTATGAGACACGGTGATATTTCCAGCAGCGACGATACGGTTGGTGTAGCGGTAGTCAATTACAAAATGCCACGCCTGCACAGCAAAGCAGAAGTACTCGATAACGCCCGCAATATTGCCGACATGATCGTTGGTATTAAGCAGGGGTTACCGGGTATGGACCTGATCGTATTTCCGGAATACAGCACCATGGGCATTATGTATGACCAGGAGGAAATGATGGCGACCGCCGCCACGATTCCCGGTGATGAAACCGCTATCTTTTCTGAAGCCTGCAGAATGGCTGACACCTGGGGAGTGTTTTCACTCACCGGTGAGCAACACGAAGAACACCCGCATAAAGCCCCCTATAACACCCTGGTATTAATCAATAATAAAGGCGACATCGTACAGAAATACCGCAAATGTCTTCCCTGGTGTCCGATTGAAGGCTGGTACCCCGGAGACCGGACCTATGTAACCGAAGGTCCCAAGGGCATGAAGATCAGCCTGATTATCTGTGACGACGGCAACTACCCGGAAATCTGGCGCGATTGCGCCATGCGTGGTGCTGAATTAATCGTCCGCTGCCAGGGCTATATGTATCCGGCGAAAGAGCAGCAGGTGATGATGGCGAAAACCATGGCATGGTCGAACAACTGCTATGTTGCGGTGGCGAATGCCAGTGGCTTTGATGGCGTTTATTCCTACTTTGGCCACTCAGCCATTGTCGGCTTCGATGGCCGTACTCTGGGGGAATGTGGCGAAGAAGATATGGGAGTTCAGTACGCACAGTTGTCGGTCTCTCAGATCCGTGATGCGCGCAAAAATGATCAGTCACAGAACCACTTATTTAAATTACTGCACCGTGGCTATACCGGCATGTACAACTCAGGTGACGGTGACAAAGGCGTCGCTGACTGTCCGTTTGAGTTTTACCGCACCTGGGTCATGGATGCTGAAAAAGCTCAGCAGGACGTTGAGGCCATGACCCGGGAGACAATTGGTACCCAGGAATGCCCTGTCGGCAATTTACCGGGTTCCGAAAAATCGCTGGAAGCAGGTTCCTGAGGAGCTTTCGGTCATGGTATTCGTCACTGACAGGCTGGCTGAGAATAATCGTAACCAGGTCGCTTCAGCACCATCTGCCACTGGGCTTATGTCACGCTTTTTGTTTGACCCTGAACAGGTTGAACAGCAGCTGCGTGAACATATCGTCGGCCAGGACCATACCATTGCCAGCCTGCGCAGACAGCTCAATATCATCAAAGCCGGCCTGACCGATGATCAGCGTCCTCTTATGACGGCACTGTTTATCGGTGACACCGGCGTTGGCAAAACAGAAATGGTGCGCTGCATTGCGCGGGCAATTCACGGTCGCGCCGATGCCTTCTGCCGGGTGGATATGAATACTCTGTCCCAGAGCCATTACAGCGCCGCCATCACAGGCGCGCCACCTGGCTATGTTGGCAGTAAAGATAATCTGACCGTTATTGATCAGGAATTAACAGAAGGCAGTAACAGCCGTCCCGGCATTGTACTTTTTGATGAAATTGAAAAAGCCAGTGCCGAGGTAGTGCGCAGTCTGATGAACGTATTGGACAACGGATTACTGACACTGGCTTCCGGACAAAAGGCACTGAATTTCCGTAATACCCTGGTCTTTATGACCAGCAATGCAGGCTCGGTGCAATGGCAACAGGCCAGGCACTACCACTGGCTGCCACAGAGCTGGCAGAAAAAACAACGCGAACGCATCCGTCAACAGGCTCTGCGCCGTCATTTTGATGCCGAATTTTTAAATCGTATTCATTGCATCGAAACCTTTGCGGGCCTGAATCAGGACAGCTTACCCAGCATTCTCAATCTGCAGATAGACGCACTCAATCAGCGCTTAACAAAACGCAATGTCCGCGTTGAGTTCAGTGATCAGAGTATTCGCTGGCTTTGCGCCTGCGATTACGAACAACACTATGGCGCCCGTGCTATTCAGCGGCTGTTTCAGCAGCGGGTAATGGCCCCGCTGGCAGAAACCCTGCTGACTGTGAGCAGCACAGCACCCGTGGTCCTTCATGCAGAGATAAACAATAACCAACTTGTTTTTACCCCCGGGCCTGTGCCCGACACCGGCAACACGCCTCACACACCGGCCAATAAGGCCGAAAAAGGAGAAGACAATGGCTGATACCATCATCAAGATCGATCTCAGTAAATCCGCCTATGAAAATGATAGCGTGCATAACCGCTGGCATCCGGATATTCCCATGGTTGCTAAGGTTAAGCCAGGCGACGACTTTATTGTCGAATGCTATGACTGGACCGGCGGACAGATTAAAAATAATGACGATGCGGCTGACGTGCGCGATGTCGACCTGACTCAGGTGCATTTCCTGTCCGGACCGATCGCTGTTGAAGGCGCCGAACCCGGTGATCTGCTGGAAGTCGACATCATGGATATTGGTGCCTTTGATGAGCAGCAATGGGGTTTTAATGGTTTCTTTTCAAAACAGAACGGTGGCGGCTTTCTGACCGAACATTTCCCGGAAGCGCAGAAATCCATCTGGGATTTCAATGGCATGTACACCAAATCCCGCCATGTTCCCGGCGTTGAATTTGCGGGTATTCTGCACCCGGGCCTGATCGGTTGTCTGCCATCACGGGAAATGCTCGACACCTGGAACACGCGCGAAAAAGAACTCTACGATACCGACCCGGACCGGGTACCGGGTCTGGCCACGCTGCCTCACGCTGATACTGCCCATATGGGACGCTTAAGCGGTGACGAGAAAGCAGCCGCTGCAGCAGAAGGCGCGCGTACCGTACCCCCACGTGAACACGGGGGTAACTGTGACATCAAAGACCTGACCCGCGGTGCCAAAGTCTATTTCCCTGTGTATGTTGACGGTGCCGGTCTGTCCGTCGGTGACCTGCACTTCAGCCAGGGCGATGGCGAAATTACCTTCTGTGGTGCCATTGAAATGGCTGGCTGGATTCACATGCGTGTGAACCTGATTAAAGACGGCATGGCTAAATATCAGGTTAAAAATCCGATTTTCAAACCCAGCCCGATGGTTCCTAAATATGACGACTACCTGATCTTTGAAGGTATTTCGGTTGACGAAGATGGTAAACAGCACTACCTGGATACCAGCGTCGCTTATCGTCAGGCCTGTCTCAACGCCATTAATTACCTGACCAAATTCGGTTATACCGAAGCACAGGGTTACGCCATCATTGGCTGTGCGCCTATTCAGGGGCATATCAGTGGTGTGGTGGATATTCCGAACTCCTGCGCCACCTTGTGGCTGCCAACGGATATCTTTGAATTTGATGTTCAGCCCAGTGCCGATGGTCCGGTCAAACATCTGGATGGCTCCGTTGATATTCCGAAAGCCCCGGACCTGTAACGATTCAATCGAATTGTCGTTAAAACCAGGTATGCCGGCTCCTGAGGGAGCCGGCCATTAAAACAGGATGACTCCAATCATTTTTACTTTTCAGTCTGTATTCCCCGGACCGGAAGGAGATAACCATGCCTTTATACGATTACAAATGCCCTGAACACGGTGTTTTTCAGGAACTGGCGCCCATGCGCGAACACGACCAGCCGAAACCCTGTCCACAATGTGCGGCTCAATCCGCCCGTGTGATTGTGCTGCCACCGGAGATTGCCCGCGTGGTCAAAGAACAACAACAGGCAAGAGAACGCAATGAAAAAGCGCGGGAATCACCGGATGTGATGACCGCCGGCCAATATCAGGAACGTGAAGCCGAAAAAGCAGCCCGTCAGGCATTCGATAACCGCCATAAACACGGCAGCCAGTGTGGCTGTGGTGAAAAACGCAGAAGTAATCTGATGTACACCGCGGAGGGCAATAAAATGTTCCCCGGTATGCGCCCATGGATGATCAGTCACTGACACTGACACTGACAGCCATCACAGACAGCGCGTGACTCCGCGCGATCTTTTTGGAGTCTTGCCCCGGCCCTGCGCCGGGGACTTTTTAATTAATTATTTCCGGTTATCAGGAAGATCCCCAGAATCACTCCAATGGCTCTGATGCCCCTGCCAACGTTAGCCAGACCGTTCTTATCGCTTCTGACAACAACATTGGAATAGTTATTTCCGCTAAAATTAAGCCTGAGTATAAATTCAATATTTTACAGAGCCTTAATGATTAAAATCTAATAAAACGAAATTAAAAACCTGAAAAATATTTCAGTATTATTAAATAATAGGTACATTTTTCGTATTCAACACTTCCTGATTCAACAATATCTGAACAGGTATAACGAACACATATTTGCATTCCTGAAACTTCCTGACAAAAGGGGTTCTTTAAGCTCATACGGTTTTTCTGTCGCACCATAAAGCTCTGATTTAACGTGCTAGCATCCCTCTATACAGGACTGCCATATAGATCAATGTAATCGATATATCACTGATATGAGGAAGTTGAATTGAAATACTCCATGAGCGCCTTATTAATCATGGGACTGAGTGCCGGCTGTTCTTTTAACAGTCAGCAATCACTCTCAGGATCACCGTCGGATAATAGCCCTGGCTATGAATACGCTACGAAAACCGTCTATACCCCAGCCGCCAGCACGATCAATTACCAGCAGCCACCGGCAGGATATAAACTGGTATTTTCACAGCTGCTTGCGCGTCATGGCTCGCGTGGTCTTTCCAGTCCTAAATATGATGACATCAGTATGAAAATCTGGCACACAGCCCGACAACAGAACCAGTTAACTGAGACGGGGAAAGCTTTGCAGGCGGAAATTCAGCGTATAATGGATGCCAATATCACCATGGGCTACGGTAACCTGTCAGAGCTGGGCAAACGTGAACATACGGGCATTGGCCGGCGCTTGGCAGAGCGTGACTATGAACTCTTTTCACATCATTCTGACAAGAAAATACTGGTCGAATATTCCGTAAAGCAACGGGCCAGAGACAGTGGACTGGCATTTATCGATGGACTGGTAAGCGCCAACCCTGCTCTGCAGCAGGTCATATCAGCTCCCCGTGCCAACCCGGAGACTCTGTATTTTCATAAACAGCCACAGAACCATGATTATCAGGAATATAAAGAATCCGATCCGCAATTGTTAAGTACTTTTGACACCCTGTTTTATTCACAGCGCATGCATAACATTGCCCGTGATGTGCTCAGCCAGATTTACACCGTGGAATTCATTGATGAACTGGCAGCAGGCAAACACAGCTATCGCCGTCAGGATGAAACCGCGTTTAAGGTGTATAACGATGTCGATGCCATGATTCAGTTATTCAATCTGTATCAGATTGCACTGGGAATGCCGGATGAAGCCGGAGATACGCCGTGGAACTTCCGTCAGTATTTCAGCCCCGAACAAACTCAGTGGCTGTCATACGTGATGGATGCCGAAGACTTTTACGCCAAAGGCCCGGCTTTTAAAGGAAATGACATTACTTACCGCATGGCCCGTCCATTGGTGCAGGACTTTTTTCAACGGATAGAGGACGTTCAACAGGGTGAAAGCGAATATTCTCTGGTTGCACGCTTTGCTCATGCTGAAACCCTGGTGCCTTTCACTACCTATATGCAGCTGCCGGGCAGTGATCAGCCGGTTAGCGCTGATAATATCTATACCCGCGCCAACAACCCATGGCGCGGTGCGGAGGTGGCGCCGATGGGCGGTAACGTACAGTGGGATGTATTCCGTAACGAGCAGAACAGAATACTGGTAAGAATGCTGTACAACGAACAGGAAAAGCCCTTTAAGGTTTCCTGTCGGCCAATAGCCGATAACAGCTTTTACTATGATTTCACTGAACTGAAGCGTTGCTACGCCATGTAACAGCGATTAACACAGTTCATCAAAGTCATTGAAAAACCCATAAAAAAGCCGGTTAAGATAACCTTAACCGGCTTGTTTTGATAAGTCAGGCCCGGGAGTTATCCCTGACGGGCACGCCCTTCACTTTTACCACGGTGTGCCTTTTTAGGACCACGGTCAGCCTGACCTTTAGCACCGCGGCTGGAGCCAGGCTTAAATCCCGGACGTCCACCCGGACGCTTTCCACCGCGACCACCGTCTTCCGGCACATCGCCTGCTTTATAGGTTTTAATTTCCAACGGACGGCCACAGACCCGGGCTTTCTTCAGTTTATTCATCACTGGTGCCGGCATACCTTCCGGCAGATCAACTACCGCGAAATTATCAAAGATTTCAATATGGCCGATGTATTCACTGTCGAGATCCGCTTCATTCGCCACTGCGCCAACCAGATTACCCGGTTTCAGACCATCGTCATAACCGACGCTCACCATAAAGCGCTCCATCGCTACTTCCGGATGGCCTTTCAGGGCTTTGGCATGTGTCTGAGGTAACTCTTTGCTGCGCTCACGTTTAGGACGTTCGCGGCGCTCACCGCGCTCCGGCCGCTCACTGCGTTCTTCACGGCGGCTATTCATACGCGCATCAGCTTTTTCGTCAATAAACAGAGGTTTCTGTCCCTGCAGCAGACTGGCAACCGCGGCGGCGACATCCAGCGCATCCAGCGGATGCTCTTTCAGAATTTCTTCAATAATGTCGCGGAACGGCTTATTTTTTTCAGAATGAATGGCATCCACAATCTGTGATTTAAAACGGGCGCGACGTTTTTCATTCACCATCTCTGCCGTTGGTAACGGCATTTCATCAATCGGCTGACGGGTGGCTTTTTCGATATCCCGCAGCATGCGTTTTTCGCGTCCGCGCACGAACACAATGGCTTCACCATTCCGGCCGGCACGACCGGTACGGCCAATACGGTGTACATAAGATTCGGTATCAGACGGGATATCATAGTTAATAACGTGGCTGATACGCTCAACATCCAGACCACGGGCGGCCACATCCGTGGCCACAATAATATCCAGCTTGCCGGCTTTCAGTTTTTCAACCGCTTTTTCACGCAGTGCCTGCGGAATATCACCGTTCAGTGGCGCACTTTTAAAGCCGTTGGCGACCATAAAATCAGAGACTTCTTCAGTCGCCTGTTTGGTACGTACAAACACCATCATGGCGTCGAAGTCTTCAGTTTCGGCAATACGCATCAGAGCGTCGTTTTTATGCACGCCACCGACAAACCAGTAACGCTGACGAATACGGTCATTGGTGGTGGTTTTGGTCTGAATTTTTACTTCCACCGGATCATTCAGGTGAGTTTCAGCCACCCGCTGAATTTCTTTCGGCATCGTTGCCGAAAACAGCGCAATCTGACGCGCACGCGGTGTTTGCTCGAGAATCCAGTTAACGTCGTCAATAAAGCCCATGCGCAGCATTTCGTCGGCTTCATCCAGCACCACGGCTTTAATATCAGCCAGTTTCAGAGTACCACGACGCAGGTGGTCCATAACCCGGCCCGGGGTACCAACCACCCACTGAGGACCGCGCTTCAGTTCACGCAGCTGGGAACCATAATCAGAGCCACCGTAAATCGCCGAGACGTTAATACCGGGAATGTATTTACTGTAGGTTTTTACCGCTTCCGCTACCTGTTGCGCCAATTCGCGGGTTGGTGCGAGGCAAAGGACCTGAGGACTGTTAAAATCAGCCTGGGTGCGGGTCAGCAGTGGCAACGCAAAAGCAGCCGTTTTCCCGGTGCCGGTCTGGGCCATACCCAGAACGTCACGCCCTTCCAGCAATGGCGGAATGCTGTTGGCCTGAATGGGAGACGGAGCTTCGTAGCCGAGTTCTTCCAGGGTACGGAGAACAGGAAAAGGCAGACCCAGGCTGGCGAAGCCTGTAGAGTTTGTATCGGACATATTGTACCTGTGTGCAAAGAAAGGAAGGGCGTTGCCGTTCCGAAAAGCCTGCTGCTTTTCATTCGCGTTTGCTCACACGGCGGGGCCCGACTCATCAATTCTTGAAAAGGGCCGCGGACTGTACAGGAAACATCCACAGCTGTCGCGCTTATTTTGTCTGTGCAGCAGATTTTATTCACTGACAGGAATGCACGACAGGTGCGACAGGCAAAACCTGTGTGAACGGTTGATCATTGCGCCCCAACGGTCTGATAAACACTACGCCTGACGCGTACTAACTGCTAATCTGATATTGATCAACAAGGCGATTTCGCAGGGAGCCATCATACTGGCATGAGTATTAAGTTCAGAATACTGCTGACGGTTGTATTGCTTCAGGTACTGGGCTTTGCCGCCCTGTTACTGAACTATAACCAGCGTGCTCATGTGGCGGTGGTGGACTTTAACCGCTCTCAGGTCATGGCATCACTGCAGGCTTCGGCCAGCCAGATGGATGCTATGTCCGCCCAGATGGAGCGCACGGCGGCCGGGCTGGCGCGCGGCGGTGAGCATTTCGATGAAGTTCATCACCGCAAAAACCTGCAAAAAGTGCGCAATGAGCTGCAACGCCTGTTACTGCGCACTTTCTCCTCTTTCCCGGACGCCATTGGCGGTGGTATCTGGTACGAGCCTTATGCCCTGTCCCCGCATGAAGAAACCGTCGGTGCCTATGTGTACCGCAGTGATATAGGCCTCTCTTTCACCTGGGATTACGAAGAGACCTACTCAGGCTCCTGGTGGTACCAGCTGGGCATCCCTTCCGCCTGGCCGCGCAATGAGCACCGTCCGCAATATTTTTACTGGACCACGCCTTTTGTTAACGACAGCGGCCAGTGGAGCATGCGGGTTGTGGCGCCCATGTATGATGATCACCAGAAGCTGCTGGGTGTGGCAACGGTGGACTGGGCCTTACCGGAAATTATGGGCAGTCTGCAGAATCTGCGCGTGACCCCGGACAGCAAGCCGGTGCTCTACTCCCCGCGCATGGCGGAATACCTCGGCGGTACCAGTCTGGATATCGACGACCCCTTTGCCGCCATGGACAGCAGCTATAAAACGCAGGAACTGGCCACCCCGGACGGCAATTATCTGTATGCCGTGCGCTCGAAAACCGGATTAATTCTGGCCGTCTGTATCCCCGGGGATGAGTTATCCAATCTGGTCGCCGGGTTTATATCCCAGACTCTGGTGGTGAATCTGTTCATTATCATTGTGTTTGTCACCATCATGCTGATCACACTGGAAATGCTGTTCCGCCCACTGGATCGCATACTCACCGCGCTGCGGACCTCTATCCGGTTTGACAGTGGTACCGGCCAGATCACCTTTGCACCGCTGCAGGTGGATTCGCACAATGAATTTACCCAGATCATCGAAACCTTTAACCGCCTGGGCAAGCAGGTGGTCGAATTCACCGATCGTCTGAATCAGACCAACAACGAGCTGCAGAATGAGAAACGCCGCTCTGAAGAGCTGAACGCGACGCTGGAGCAGAAAGTGGTGGAACGTACGGCGGAGCTGGCGGAAAAGAACCGTGAAGTCACCGAATCTTTGCGCATGCTGAAACTGACCCAGAAACAATTGGTGGATCTGGAGAAACACGCCGCTCTGGGCGATATCGTTGCCGGCCTGGCGCATGAGATCAATACGCCGCTGGGCATCAGTGTTACCGCCGTCAGCGCCATGGAAGAGCAGCTGCAGGATATGGAACGCCAGTACAACCAGAACCAGCTCAGCCGTGATTACTTTAACGATTATGTGGAATACACCCGCGAGGGAATCGATATTGCCGCCGACAATCTGCGCCGGGCCGCCGATCTCATCGCCCGTTTTAAACAGGTGGCAGTCGACCAGGCCAGTGAACAGAAACGCGACTTTGAGCTGTGTGATTACATAAACAGCATTCTGACGTCACTGCGGCCCAGTTATAAATACCGCCCGGTTGAAGTTCAGCTCAAATGTGACCATACCCTGATTATCACAACTTACCCGGGCGCTCTGGCCCAGGTCATAACCAATCTGATGATGAATGCCCTGACCCATGCGTTTCCACCGGAACAGGACGACCGCAACCATCCCGGTCATATCACCATCGAACTGACCCGCGAAGGTGACAACGCCGTGCTGAGCTTCCGCGATGACGGCCGTGGCATGCCGGAAAATACCTGTAAACAGCTGTTTCAGCCTTTCTTTACCACCCGCCCCGAACAGGGTGGCAGCGGCCTGGGCGCCTTTATCATCCAGGATCTGGTCAATAATCAGCTGGGAGGATCAATTGACGTCAGCAGCCAGCCCGGACAGGGCGCCACCTTCACCATCACCTTGCCGTTACACCTGAACACAGACGCCGCCAGCTACGACGCCAATTGATTGCCGCCAGCCGGTGAACGCGTATAATCAGCGCTCTTTTTCATCAACACGGAGCATTGTGGTGCTTACAGTAAATGAATACTTTGATGGCAAGGTAAAATCCATTGCCCTGCAAACCGATACCCTGCCAGCCACGGTCGGCGTTATGGATGCCGGTGACTATGAGTTCGGAACCAGCCAGAAAGAAGTGATGACCGTGGTTTCCGGTAGTATGAAAGTTCTGCTGCCCGGTGAATCTGAGTGGAAAATCATCGCTCAGGGGGAATCATTTGAAATCAGCGCCAATCAGAAATTCGGCGTGAAGATCACCGGCCAGGTTGCCTATTTCTGCACCTACGAATAAGGCCGGCCTGATCACTGCAGCCGCTGGTTTATTATTTAATCCAGCGGCTGAAATCATTATGGGATAATGGTTTCGAAAAGTAATAGCCCTGAAAATTATCACAGCCATTTTCCTGCATAAATTTAAGCTGCCCTTCGGTTTCTACCCCTTCCGCCAGAACAGCCAGCCCCAGACCTTCCGCCAGATTAAGAATAGTACGGGTAATAATCCGCCCTTCTTCTTCGGTGTCTTCCAGGGTATTAATAAAACTGCGGTCAATTTTCAGTTTGTCCACCCGATAACGGTGCAGATAAGCCAGGGAGGAATAACCGGTGCCAAAATCATCCACCGCCAGCGATATGCCTAACTCCTTAATCCCGGCAATGGTGTTCATAACCCCGGGGGTCGGTTTCAGCAGCGCGCCTTCGGTGATTTCCAGCTCCAGCCACTGCGGGTCCAGCCGGTAATAGCCCAGCAGAGCTTTCAGACGCTCTACCAGACCGCCGGAAATAAACGTTGGCTGGGTAATATTCACCGCCAGCACGATGGGGGCGTAACCCAGCGATTGCCAGCGCGCCAGACGACAGCAGGCACTTTCCAGTACCCAATAGTCCAGCGTACTGATCAGGCCAGCGTCTTCGGCGACGGGCAAAAAACGATCCGGAAAGATCAGTCCTTCCTGTGGGTGGTTCCAGCGTATCAGAGCTTCCGCGCCGACCAGGCGATTATTGGTGGCGTCCATCTGCGGCTGGAACCAGAGTTCCAGTTCACACTCTTTTTTTAACGCCTGACGCAGTTGCGAGCCTAACTCCAGCCGGTCGTTGGCAGCCTGAGTGAGATCAGAACTGTAAAAACAGCTGTGGTTGCGGCCAGAGTTTTTAGCATGATACATGGCGACTTCGGCATTGCTGAGCAGCTGCGCAACTTCGGTGCCGTGGTCCGGATAGACGCTGACGCCAATACTCACGCCAACAAATAAATCCTGATTCAAACCAATATCGTAAGGCTGAGACAGTAACTGCTGCAGCATATTGGTGACGCGGGTTATCTGCGCATCATCGATAATATTATTCAGCACCACCAGAAATTCATCGCCCCCCAGACGGGCGACAATATCTGTCTCCCGCAGCCGGCCACGCAGGCGCCGGGCACAGATCTGCAGCAGGCGGTCACCGGCCGGATGTCCCAGACTGTCGTTAATATGTTTAAAGTGATCAAGGTCAACATGCAGCAGAGCAACGCGGCTGTTTTTATCCGCTGCCACCTGCAGACTTTTATCCACTTCCAGCTGTATTGAAGTGCGGTTAGGCAGGCCGGTCAGCGAATCATTGTTGGCCAGAAAATCCAGCTGTTCTTCCGATTGGCGGATCTGACTGATATCTTCAAACACGCCAATAAAATTGCAGATGCGTTTACGCTCATCACGGATACAGGTCACCGTCATGTGTTGCGGAAAAACTTCACCATTTTTACGCTGATTCCATATTTCGCCCTGCCAGAAACCGTTACGTAAACAGCTGCGGATAATAGAATGAAGGAACAGCTTATCGGCTTTACGGTTATCCAGAATTGAAACCGGCTGCCCCAGCACTTCTTCTTCACAATAACCGGTAATTCTGCAGAAGGCGGGATTAACCCCTTCGATCATGCCTTTGTTATCCGCGATAACAACGCCTTCGATGATGGATTCATATACCCGCGAGGACAATAAAAGCCGCTGCTCTTTCTCGCGCTGATCGGTAATATCCTGAACCATGCCGCTGCGCCCGGTCAGTACCTGATCCTCCCCGATCATGGTTTCGGTAATGGCGCGGATCGTACGGATATTGCCTTTTGCCGTTACCACACGGTAAACACCGTCATAACGGCCGGGGCTGATCAGACTGCGTTTAAACCTTTCCGCCACTGCCGGTTTATCATCGGGGTAAATAAACTCCAGATACTGCTCACGGGTGAGCTCCGTGACATTTGGGGGTAATTCAAAAATACGGGCGGCTTCTTCGGTAAAGGTAATACGGTGGGTAGTGTAGTCTTCATCCCAGCTGCCAATACCCGCCAGCGCCTCGGTACGCGCCAGCATTTCTTCCCGCTCTTTTAATTCACTGAAGGTAACAATACGCTCACTGACAACATAAAAGAGTTCGAGAAAGGCATCCAGAAGGCGTTGTTCATAGGGTTTGGGGATTTCACTGCTGTCGTCAAAGACCAGAAACAATCCGCCAAACATATTTTTTTCCGGTGTCACCGGCACTAACAGGAAAGAAGAACAATCCAGTGCTCTGAACAACAGGCCGGCCTCAGAGCTTTTTATTGCCGTTCCCCGCTGAGCCAGAAAAGCACTTTCATACTGCAACCAGTGGGAGCTGATTTCCTGCAGATTTTTGACTTTCTGTTCGGCCTGTTCCCGCCCCTGAATGTCCACCGCGATTTTGACCGGGTCGATGCAGTGATCGTCACGACAGGCCAGTAATATCACCGCCGGACATTTAAACTTCTGGCCGATTTCAGCCAGCGCGTTCTGCATATCCTCGTGCAGTGTCGATGGGGTCGTACGCAGAAAATGACGAATCAACCGCGATATCAGCAGCTCCATACGGGGAATACTCCTGCTTTTATCATCCGCTTCACGGCGCGCATCAATCAGTGCCTGTTTCCATTGCTCGCTCCAGTGAATGGCTGCTTCCTGAACCTGCGATCCCATCATATAACAACTCCGTAATGGGACTATTGATAGTAAATATGTGACAGAACATAGGCCTGCAATGACACCTTGTCGTTGTCCTGCAGTTCCAGAAACTGCACGCCCAGCTGAGTCTCAGTGCCTTCAAAGTGAATGGAACGCACGATACCTTCAAGATTAACCAGCCGTTCCACTCCGCTGATCTGCAGCTGCGCGGCCAGGGTTACTTTTTCCTCTGGCTGCAGGGTGAGATTACGGGCCAGCACCCGGGCGCCGCCGAGACTGAGGTCGCGGATCCGGGCAGAGGTTTTCTGCTGCAGATCCTGGCCATAATGCAGGGAAGCAATCAGATTCACCCGCGCACGGACACTGGCACGGACTTCGCCCAGCACCAGAGACGTAGGCTGCGCCAGATGCATATGCGGATAAGGGGCGCGGGCAATGTGCACCACTTCCGTATGGAACGCGCAGGCACAGTTCATCTGAGTAGCAAACAGACGCACATTGAGCGGCGTCCCCAGCTTCAGGGACATAGGCGTGCCATTCACCAGGGGCGTCGTCACAATTAAGCCCTGACCGGCGCGGTAACCTACCAGCACAGAACGGTCACGGTCATTGGTGTATCCCTCAATTTCCAGCTGCAGCGCCTGCCCGGGTAACAGCCGCAGGTCTTCAAAACGGTTTTTTTTCTGGTCCGCGGTCATCGTGGTCATCCGGCAAATCTACCCCACAGATTGAATAACAATGGCGCCGGCCCGCACTGTAACAGCAAGTAACTGATAAACCAGACACCACCAGTAAAGTGTAGACCAACAGAACGGGAACGTATGGCTTGCAGGAAAATTCGCGGATGTTCATCATAAGGGAAACTGTTGCGTTGGAAGCTACTGCGGTGTTTGATAAAACCGACCTTGTAAGACTGGTGACCCAGACCATGCCCTTTGGCAAATACCAGGGCAAAGTGCTGATTGATCTGCCGGAAGAGTACCTGCTGTGGTTCAGCAAGAAAGGCTGGCCCGAAGGACAGCTCGGCATGCTGCTGGCACTGGCGCTGGAGATAAAGATCAACGGTCTGGAGGGGGTACTGAAGCCGATCCGCGAAAAAGCCATTCCATCAACCTCCGCTCAATCAGAGGATAAGCTGCACTGAATGAAAACCCTGGGATTTCTTGAAACCGATACGCTTTACCCGGATCTGCAGGAAGATTACGTTTCCTACGGCAATATGTTCCGCGACTTCTTTGATGCGCTGGGCGCCAGCCTGAACTACCGCTTTTATCAGGTTCAGGAAGGCGAACTGCCCACGGCAGCCGGTGAATGCGACGCTTATCTGATCACTGGCTCCAAAGCCGGTGTGTACGAAGAATTTTCCTGGATTGCTCCGCTCACCCGCTGGCTGCAGCAGGCCTATGAACAGCAGGAGAAATTAATCGGTGTGTGCTTTGGCCATCAGCTGCTGGCTCATGCACTGGGAGGCCACGCGGCACGCAGCCCGAAAGGCTGGGGGATTGGTGTACATACCACCCGGGTACTGCAGCGGCCCATGTGGCTCAATGACGATCTCAGCCATATACGGCTTATCTACAGCCATCGCGATCAGGTGGAGCAACTGCCACCGGCGGCACGTTGTCTGTTAAGCAGTGAGTTCTGTGAGAACGCCGCTTTCTATATCGGCACCCAGGTCCTGTCCTTTCAGGGACACCCTGAATTCAGCGTGGAATTTACCGAACGCTTATTACCGCGCCGGCGTGAGTGCATCGGCACCAAAGTATTTGATGAAGGGATGGCAACCCTGACCCAGCCCACCGAAGCAGACATTGCCGGGCGCTGGATACTCGAACTGATTAATCTCTAGGGCCCCAGCGCCTCAGAGAAACTTCTGCACGTACCAGCAGCTGGCCGTCAGTTGATAATTCTGTGCCCGGGCCCACGCCAGACCTTCTTTCACCAGTGCTTCTGCCAGTCCCTGACCACGCAGGGCAAAGGGTACGTAAGTGTGAGTAAAATCAATCCATGCCCCACTCAGACGATAATCCAGCACACATTCTTTATTGTCCCTGCGCAGCACAAAGCGGCTTTGGGCGGGCTGATGCTCAATCTGAAAATCTGCCATAAAAAACTCCGCACAATCAGTGAATACGGTGAGCCTGCAGACGCAGCCCGATAATATGCCGCCCGGCCAGGGTAACCTGTCCCTGATAACGTTCGTCACCGGTGGAAGAAAACTCGAACTGATAATGGCGCTGCAGACGTATACCACCAGGCCCGCGGCGCAGGGCCATACCGGATAATACCAGGGTGTCATCCAGCAGCTGGACTTCTTCCTGCTGACAATGACGGCGGACCGCAGTCAGAGTCATGGCTTTGGCCTGCTGCTGGCGGCTCCAGAACAGATACAACAATGCACACAGCGTGAGAAAAACAATCCAGCCAAGCATACTCCGGCTCCGCATTAAAACGCCGCAGTTAATACGGCGCGGTTAAAACGTCGCTATAGTAGCAGGAAACACCGGGCCGGTACCCGCTATGATTCCCGCGACGACTGCGTGCCAGCCTGTTTACGCCGCTGACTGCGGCGCGGGCGCGACACTGGCTTATCGTCCGCGGCCACCACACCGTATGGATTGGCAGCAGGTTTGGGCGGCGTTTGCTGCGCTTTGTCTGGCGCTGCCTGCGCGCGCCGATCAGCAGAGGCAGGGGCTGCCTTCTGCGCAGCCGGACGGTTCGCCTTGCCGGCCTCAGTCTGAGGTTTACGGCGCCGCTGTCCATCAGCGCGGGCGGCGCGCTGATCGCCCTGCTTCTTCTGACCACCGGCCTGAGGAGCTGAGGCCGATGTTTTAGGTTTCTTCGCTTTCTTGGGCTTTTTCGCTGCCCGCGGCCGGGATACCGGTAAGGGTACTGAGGGTTCGAAACCCGCCAGCATACGGCGTTCGACCGGTTTACCGATCAGGCCTTCGATGCCTTCCAGATCTTCCAGTTCTTCAGCGCACACCAGCGAAATCGCTTCGCCTTCAGCCCCGGCCCGTCCGGTCCGGCCAATGCGGTGCACATAGTCAGCGGCTACGTTGGGCAGCTCAAAGTTAATCACATGGGGCAGCTGTTCAATATCCAGTCCGCGGGCGGCAATATCAGTGGCCACCAGCGCGGCAATATCACCGGATTTAAACTCTGCCAGCGCCCGGGTTCTGGCGCCCTGGCTTTTATTGCCATGAATAGCCGCCGCCCGGATACCGTTTTTCTCGAGGTAAGTCGCCAGACGGTTAGCCCCGTGCTTGGTGCGGGTAAAGACCAGCACCTGGTGCCAGCCGTTTTCCTGTAACAGATGGGTCAGGATGGCGGGTTTACGCTTTTTATCCGCCGGGATCAGCCACTGCTCAATGGTATGGGCTGTGCTGTTACGCGGACTGACATCAATTTCGACCGGATCATTCACCAGCCCTTTGGCCAGCTCGCGGATATCTTTGGAGAAGGTTGCTGAGAACAGCAGGTTCTGACGCCGCTCCGGCAGCAGACGGAGAATTTTCTTAATGTCGTGAATGAAGCCCATATCCAGCATACGATCGGCTTCGTCCAGCACCAGGAATTCAACCTGATCAAAGCGCACCGCGTTCTGCTGGTACAGATCCAGCAGACGTCCCGGACAGGCGACCAGCACATCAACACCAGCACGCAGTGCTTTCATCTGCGGATTGATCCCTACCCCGCCAAAGACAACCGTGCTGCTTAACGGCAGATGCTGGCTGTACTGAGCAACGTTTTCGCCCACCTGAGCGGCCAGTTCGCGCGTCGGGGTCAGCACCAGCGCCCGGATACGGTTGGCGCGTACGCGTTCTCCGGACTGCAGTCGCTGAATCATTGGCAGAGTAAAACCGGCGGTTTTGCCCGTGCCTGTCTGGGCCGCTGCCATCACATCACGGCCAGCCAGCACGGCAGGAATAGCCTGTTCCTGGACGGGAGAAGGCTTACTGTAACCCTGTTCGGATACAGCGCGGAGAATGGGATCACAGAGATCCAGATCGGAAAATAATGTCATTAATAAGCAGGACGCCACAGGGGCTGAAAGGAATGAATAAGGCCGCGCACTCTACTGCAAGAAGGCGGCGGCGTCCAGCACCGCCGCCTTCTGCCCGGGTGCAGATCAGACCGCCAGATAGCCGCCGTCCACCGGATAATAGGCACCGGTCACGAAGGAGGCCGCATCACTGGCCAGCCAGGCCACCAGCCCCGCGACCTCTTCCGGCTTACCCAGGCGACCGAAGGCGTGTTTACTTGCCAGCATGGTCAGCACTTCCTGGGGCAGAGAATCGTCCACCATCGGAGTATGAATAAACCCGGGGCCAACGGAGTTAACGCGGATACCGTCTTCGGCATGCTCCCAGGCTGCCGCCTTGGTCATCCCCACCACACCGTGTTTGGCGGCCACATACGCCGGCGAAGAGGCAAAGGCTACCTGCCCCAGAATAGATGCCATATTAATAATGCTGCCGGACTTCTGTTGGCGCATGGCATTAATCGCGGCGTGCTGACAATAAAACACCCCATTCATATTAATGTTGATGACCTTGTTCCAGTCATCAATGGCGTAGTCACCGGACTTGGCACTGGCGCCGCCGATACCGGCATTATTCACCGCGATATCCAGCCCGCCCAGAGCATTGACGGTAGCATCCATGGCAGCCTGTACCGCCTCAGAATCACTGACGTCCACAGCGACAGTAATACAGGGAACCTTATAAGCTGAGGTAATTTTTTCCTTCGCTTTTGAAAGCGCTTCATCGGACAGATCCCACAGAGCCACGGCTGCCCCGGAGGATGCAAACACTTCAGCAATTGCCAGCCCGATACCGGATGCAGCGCCGGTTACCATGGCTTTTTTTCCGTTTAATTCATAATTCATTACGTCGTCTCCTGGTGTCTGATAAATCGTATTCTTTGGCCTGATAAGCGGCTAAAAATTCCGCTGAATTGAGCCGGTGTTTTAACATTTACCATCAGTACAGAGTTCAGATAGTATAATCCGGCATCTCATCGCTGTAGCGCCGTTTCAGCATACGTTCAAACGGACGCACCACGAAAAAGAACAGAATAACGGGCATAAATAACAGCAGAGTGACAGCAATGATAACCACCGACAGCCACAGGTTTTTCATTGAACTGGCATACACCTGTTCGGCAGGAATAACCAGGGCAAAATATTCCGGTGGATTCTGTGCCCGGGTAAACACCGACGCGAAGGAAAAATAGTCTTTTCCGTTCAGGTTCACGAGTTCGACTTTTTCCAGGTCCCGACCGCTGCGGGTCAGTTTCTGCAGATGCCGGTAAGGTACCACCGACATTTTTGCGGGGCTGGTCATTTCACTTTCTGCGAACCATTTTTTACGTAAAAACTCTCTTGAACTCAACGGCATGGCGGTAATCGCTTGATCAAGAATGGCCTTTAACGGCGCCAGATCAGGACGCACCCGGATATGCAGCGCGTGGGGCAGATCTTTTAACTGGGGAACATTGTTATCAAGGGTAAGGTCGGTCATATATTGTTGCAGCAGGGTCTGACTGAGCACAATTTCCGCATCAATGGCCGCCGCCGCGGTACCTTTTCTGACGGCCTGTAATGCATCACGAATGGATGACATGGTCTTTATTCTGATATCCGGAAAGCGCTGTTTAAGCACGGGGAGAATTGACCAGCCGCCAATAATCGCCAGTGTTTTACCATTCAGATCCGTCATATCAGTGATGGCTGCCTGGTCCGTGCGCCTTACCAGGGCGAACGGCATATCCAGCATTGGCTGCGTCAGTTCCTGCCGGGTCTTTTCGACCGCCACCACCGGCTGCAATAATTCCAGTTCGCCACGTTCAAACATGTGCACCAGTTCCGCCCAGCTGTAGCCGTTCACAAATTCCGTTTTCAGACTGAGCATGCGTGACAATACCCGGATCACATCCACGCTGTAACCACTCGGGTCGCCACCCACCGTAAAATCCACCGGTACCCAGTCCATTTCATTGGAGACGTGTACCGTTCCCAGAGACTGAATATAGTCACGCTGCTGTGCTGTTAATTTCATTGGTGACACAGGTGGCAGATCTCGGTAAGCAGCGTCGCCGTGATTCGTGGCTAACAGGCTGCCGTCATTCTGAAACAGATACAGTTCACCGCTGGCACTGAGAGACTGAGCGCGTAAATGCGACGATAACGTCGAGAAGGTAATATCCAGAGCCAATACATGGTCTGTGCCGGGCAGCTTTTTCACAAAACTCTGCCCCGGGGCCTGCAGATGCTGAAACAGATAAGGCCGGGTTTTGCCGACCTCATCATTTTTTGCACGGTTATACCAGATACGCTCACGCACATCGTAATCACTGGGCTCTGAGCGGGTGAAATTCAGGGTGAAATCCGCACTGTAATATTCAAAGGTGCGGCGCCGCTGATCCCCGGCTCCTTCAACCGCAATCACCACCCAGCGGTCTTCGGGGGTTGCACTGAGCTGGCGGCGGATAACTTCGCTGCTGTTCAGGTTGACCAGTTCATACAGATCACCGTCATCAAAGCCGATATAAAGCGCGTAAAATACCGGATTGGTACGCATGACTTCAGCAAACAGCTGTTTGGTACCATCGTTAATCCAGGGACCACGGCGGGCATCCTGACGGATCAGTGACGGAAAACGCGACACAACCTGAACGGTTTCCACCGCGTTGGCATCCATATGAGCAAGATAATTACGCGTTGCCGTCGCAGTCAGGTGGTATTTTTCTTCAGCGGATTGCAGCGCCATATCGCGGCTGAACCAGAAATGCAGCGCAACGGATAAGAACGCCGTCAGCAAAGTAATGACCACCACCACCAGCATCAGTTGCTGACGTACTTTCAGACTCTGCCGTTCAAATTCGTCATTTAACTGCATTCCCTGCTCCTGTGGTTATTCAGTCACCAGTGTAATTCAGATTACAGAGTCTGTTGAAACCGCCCTGCGGATATTCTGCGCTTATCAGGTCAATTCCGCATCCAGATCCCGGGTAAGCTGATCAACAACCTGCTGACGCAGCGCTTCCGCCGCGTCTCTGCCTGCAATACCTTCCGCCAGCGTCAGTTTTTTGCCACTGCTGCTGTGCAGCTGCAGGCGACAATATTCTGTTTGCCGGTTGCCGCTGTTTACTGTCATGCCCGAACGCACCGATAACTGCTGCGGCGATTCAATCCGTGCCTCACGCCGGTACAGGGCTTTGCCGAACAGGCTGCGTACCACGCGCACGTCACGTCCGCGGATCTGGCAATTCAGACTGCGCCCGGCCCAGTACAGCGCAAACAGAACAAGAGTACTGCCCAGCAAGGTGAATACCGGCCCGATAACCCATAATTCTCCGCCTTCGCGCAGGGCAAGGTTAAGCAGAAACACGCCGGTGCCGGCAAAGACCAGCCCGGTCGGCAGCATCGTCCAGGTGATTCGGGCATGGCGTCCGGCCAGACTATCGAGGTTTATGGCGTCGCCACTGACATGCGCAGCGATCTGCTGCCCGGCGTCCGCAGCGGCCCGGGCCTGTTTGTCTGCACGGTCCTGCCGCTTCTGTGCCTCAGATGGCTGCCAGCCGGAAACCAGACTGCCGCGGCCCACCGGTATTTCCCAGCTGCGCTTAAAGTCTGTTTCTTCGCGCCGCCCGGCCACCGCGGTAGTTATTGCCAGCCGGCCTTCACACTGAATTTCCCAACTGATGGTCCCGCGGTACCCCTGCTGGTCACTGACCGGCAGTTTACCCGGTACGTCAAAAACCACCCGCAGCCGTTGCCCGGAGGCTGTTGTTTCCGTCACTGCCGGCATGGAATCCTGAAACAGGATATCCCGGTGTGTTGTGCGGTTCTTGCTGCTGCCACTGGTATAGGTGTGCACACAACAGATATACATTTGCGGGCGCCCGACAAACTGGCCGCTTGTCACGTCAAAAAAACCGCCCACCTGGCCGCCTACACAACCGGGCAGGGGATCGCAGAAAAAACGGGTTTCGCCAATGCGCCGGTAACGGCTGCGGGAACGCAGTCCCGACACCATCAGTGCCAGGCCGATTAGTGGGAAGATGAGTATCAGGAGTGTTTTATAGTCCTGCGCGCGCAGCGCATCGGGCAGCACGGCCACCAGGATGGGCAATGAAATCAACAGAAACACCGCACCAATAATCAGCATCAGCCAGTAGAGACCCCGGCTTTGACTGCGGATGCCCTGACGGAAGGGCCGGGTACTGGCCTCATCCACCTGTCCTTCAGACAGACCGGCCATCAGGGCAGCGTAACGCCGGCTTTTGCTTTGCCCACGCCGCCCGGTCCACAATACCGCCGCGCCGAAGGCAATAAACAGCAGTCCGAATATGCCGGAAAACAGCAACACACTGCCACGCAGAGTACGATCCAGCACCGCCTGCGACGGATTCTGCGGATTTACCCAGGCCTGCAGGGTGCCGGCGGCCTGCTGACGCTCCAGCCGGCTGTACAGGGCGTGCCAGAAGTCATCGAGATTATCGTAGCCACGGTTGATGGATGTTTCTGAGCCTGTGTAGCGGCGGCCACCAAACTGATAGTGATAACGGCTGATAACGTAATAGCTGTCATTATCTTCCCCGCGGCGGGTATCGAGCTTCAGCGTCTCAAGCCGGGCCGCGACCGGCGTCCATTGCTGACTGTCCAGCCAGCGCAGCAGTGTCATGCCGGACATGGATACCATGGCCGTCAGGCCGACCAGCACGAATATAATCCCCAGCAGGTATGTCACGCGGACTTTGCCGCGCAGCCGGAAATATGTCGCCGGGCGCTGATCCGTTTTTTGCTTTGGCAAGGGTCTTTTCCTTATCCTGCAGATGAGTCATCCTGAACATCAGTGTTCAGGCCCTGTTATCTCACGCGGCTGTGCCAGCCGCCACCTGACCAATGGCTACCGGGCAACTGTGACGCTTTGTGGCAGCCTCGTCTTTTACATGGATCACACCCCGGGATAAAACACAGACCCAGAAATACAGGCAAAGAGAACACAGACACAGTAAACAAAGAAAAGGAATTCTATGAATACACTCCGCCGCTGGCTGGGCCATCCGCTCCCTGCCCTGCTGTCACTGCTGATTTACGCCATTTCACAAACGATGATCGCGCGCACGCTGCACAGTGGCGATGCCGAAGCTCTGTTGTTCCGTTTCCAGTTCTGCTATTCAGCCAGCGACTTTCTGGCTCTGCTGAACAGTATCAGCACGCAACAACTGACGGCTCTGCAGAATCACTTTACTTATGATCATATTCATCCCCTGTGGTACGGGCTGCTGGCGTTGTCACTGACCGCCTGGCTGATGAATCTCAATCAGATGTCTGCGCGCTGGTCCGTTATGCTCTGGCCCGCTGTCATCATGGCGCTGATGGATGTGGTGGAAAATACCATCCATGAGCCCTGGCTGACGCTGCAATCACAGCCCGGTGATCCCTGGGTATTGATTGCCGGCAGTGCCGCCACGCTTAAATGGACGCTGGCCGCGCTGTATCTTATTGCTGCCGTGCTGCTGACCATACGCTATTTCTTGCAACGGCGAACAACAGGCTGACCCGGCCCCGCAATAAAACCATCAGTACAGTCTGCAAAAACCCACACCATCCCCGGGATAATTCCGCGCACAGACCAGCAGAAACCACGCCGGGGATTTTTATTATCCTGCTATCCTCTATACTGGTCGCTTATGATGACATTCCCGGCACAGATATGAAGAAACACCGGAGCAAACGAGAACTGCGTGAACAGCTGGATCAGGAAGTCCGGGATTTCCTCGATCACGGCGGCGAAGTCAGGCAGGTTGACCGGGGTGAAAGCGGACTGGTGGATGGTCGTTATAACGATCGTTCACTGGGATTTGAAAAGCCCCGGGAATCCCGTACGCCCCTGGCGGATGTGCTGAAAACACTGGAACTGCGCAAAGAGCAAAGGCGCCAAACGGGTAAAAAACCGGCATCCGGCAACCGTCCGAAACAACCGCGCAAAAAGATTATTTACGACGATTTTGGCGAACCACTGCGCGTTATCTGGGAAGATGACTGACTATGCTCAACACCCCGCTGGCGCTGATTCTGGCAGGTGCCGTTTTTTCATACGCACTGCTGTCCCGCTGGACCGAAGAAAAGGCATTTACGGCGCCCATGCTGTTTACCGCCCTCGGAATTCTGGTGGGACCACTGGGACTGAATCTGGCGGATTTTAATCACGAAGGCCACAACCTGATGCTGTTGGCGGAAGTCTGCCTGGCACTGATTCTGTTTACCGATGCCAGTCAGATCAAGCTGTCGCATCTGGTAAAATTCGAAATTCTTCCCGTGCGTTTACTGGCCATCGGTCTGCCCCTGACCATTGTCTTCGGCACCCTGGTTTCTCAGGCCATGTTTGCGTCCGGCTGGCTGATGGCGATGTTACTGGCCATCATTCTTACCCCCACTGACGCCGCTTTGGCGCAGTCGATTTTTGGCCGCAAAGATATTGATGAATCCCTGCGTCACTCAATTACCGTGGAAAGCGGTCTCAATGACGGCATCGCCCTGCCAATACTGCTGTTTGTGCTGGCCCTGTTTGTCGGCCTGAATCAACAGGGCGGCAATGATGTGGATCACTGGTACTGGCTGCTGTTTATCAGTGAACAGTTTCTGATCGGCACACTGTGGGGGGTCATCAGTGGCCGCGCCGGCGGCTGGCTGGTGCATTTTGCTTACAGCCACCAGCTGATTACGCCTATGTATCAGCGTCTGGCGGCCATTGCACTGGCGCTGCTGGCCTACTCAGGCGCAGAAGCACTGAATGGCAATGGCTTTATTGCCGCCTTTGTCGCTGGCCTGCTGATGCAATCCGGCTACAAAAAAGTGCAGTCACGTCTGAAAGAGTTTAACGAGGCCGAAGGACAGCTGCTCAGCCTGCTGGTGTTCTTTTTCTTCGGTATGATATTCGTTCCCGGTGCACTGGCAGATATTTCGTTAAAAAGCCTGATATTTGCTCTGTTTGCACTCACACTGATGCGCATACTGCCGGTTTTTATTTCGTTAACCGGTTCAGGTCTGCCCTTTCAGGCCCGCCTGTTTCTCTCCTGGTTCGGTCCACGTGGCATCGCCAGTATTATTTATCTGTTACTGGTTTCAGAACAGATCGGCCTTGACGCTGACAGCCACAAGGAATTATTTGCCACGACTGTACTGACCATACTGCTGAGTATTTTTATGCACGGTATATCCGCACGCTTTTTTCACAACCTCAAAGTGCCGGGCATCCGTCAATAAATAATAACGCTTTGTTTCATTATCTGAACGAATGCCTGGCGGGGAATGTGTCAGTATGGTGTTCTGTATTTCATATCTGTGACGTTTTTGATTTTTTGCCGGGCAACCGGGCTTTTATCAATAGCGAATCTGAGAAAATCCGTTAAAGTGCCCATATTGATTATTTCCGGAGCCCGCTAATGAACAGAAAGACTCTGCTCATCCCCCTGTTGATTATCATTGTTGCTGCCGTGGCCGTTGGCTGGCACTGGCTGAAGGGCGACCCGTTACCTGAAGGTCTGTACAGCACCAATGGCCGTCTGGAAGCGGAACAGGTTCAGGTGGCGACCAAAACCGCCGGGCGTGTCGCCGAGGTGCTGGTCAGTGAAGGTCAGCTGGTGCACAAAGGTGATCTGCTGGTGCGCATGGACAATCAACAGTTGCTGGCCCGTAAGCGCGAAGCCGAAGCTCAGATTGCCGCCGCCGAGCTGGCCTATGAAGAAGCCGATGCCGGCGTAGAACAGCGCCAGGCCCAGCTGAAGCTGGCAGACAGTGAACTGAAACGGGCAAAATCCATGTTTGCCAAAGGTGTCGCACCACAGGAAACCCTGGATCAGGCGCAGACCCAATATGATTCGGCCAAAGCCGCCCTGCGCCTCAGCAAAGCCACGGCGAACCGCGCCCAGGCCAGTACCGAAGCGGCCCGTGCTGCCCGTGCCGAACTGATGACGCTGCTGGAAGATACCGATATCAAAGCGCCCAGAGACGGCCGCATTCAATACGTGCTGGCCCAGGCCGGTGAAGTCTTATCCGCTGGCGGACGGGTGGTCACCATTCTGGATATCAGTGATGTCTATATGACGGTATTTCTGCCCGCCACGGTGGCCGGTAAGCTGAGCCTCAACGATGAAGCCAAACTGGTTCTCGACCCCATCCCGGAATATGTTATTCCGGCTCAGGTTTCCTTTGTGGCCACTGACGCCCAGTTTACGCCCAAATCGGTGGAAACCAGTGAGCAGCGCAATAACCTGATGTTCCGCGTCAAACTCAGTATCCGTCCGGATTTGCTGAAAACCTACGAAGAGCTGGTCAAAACCGGTATCCGCGGCATGGGTTATGTGCGTACCGACAGCCGTATACCCTGGACGGAAGAACTCAGTAAACCTTTACCCAGACCTGCCCCCGTCAGCGAATAATCACTGACGGTAATGCATTCTATGGTTCCCTGGAGTAAAGCATGACGGACGTCGCACAGGTCCAGAATCTGACCCACCGTTACGGTGACACCATCGCTGCCGATGACATCAGTCTGACGGTTCCTGCCGGTGTCATGGCCGGCTTCATCGGTCCCGACGGGGTTGGTAAATCCACCCTGCTCGCTATTATATCCGGTACCCGCAAAATTCAGCCCGGCCAGCACAGCGGAGCCAATCAGGTCACTGTGCTGGATGGCGATATCGGCGATAACGCTCACCGCCGCCGCAACCAGCCCCGCATTGCTTACATGCCACAGGGTCTGGGAAAAAACCTCTACCCGACCCTGAGCGTGGCGGAAAACCTGAACTTCTTTGGCAACCTGTTTGGCCAGGATGCCGAAGAACGCCGGCAGCGTATTCTGCAGCTGACCCGGGCGACCGGACTGGACCCTTTTCTGGAGCGTCCGGCAGGCAAACTGTCTGGCGGTATGAAACAGAAACTCGGTCTGTGCTGTGCATTAATTCATGACCCGGACCTGTTAATTCTTGATGAGCCCACCACCGGGGTTGACCCTTTATCGCGCCAGCAATTCTGGCAGCTGATCAGCGATATCCGCCGACAGCGCCCGCAGATGAGTGTTCTGGTGGCGACCGCCTATATGGAAGAAGCCCAGCAATTCGACTGGCTGGCCGCTATGGACGATGGCAAAGTCATCGCCACCGGTACGCCTCAGTCATTACTGCAGCGCACCGCAAAAGACACACTGGAAGAAGCTTTTATTGCATTATTACCGCCGGAAAAACGCGATGGTCATACCGGAGTAGAGGTTCCGCCAATCAATGAATCCGATGCAGAGCCTGCTATTCAGGCCTCGCATTTAACGCGTAAATTCGGTGATTTCACCGCCGTTGATGATGTCTCGTTTGAAATTCAGCGCGGCGAAATTTTTGGTTTTCTGGGGTCCAATGGCTGTGGCAAAACCACCACCATGAAGATGCTCACCGGGCTGCTGCCCTTCACGTCC
This sequence comes from Thalassolituus sp. UBA1087, assembly GCA_002314145.1. Lineage (GTDB taxonomy): Bacteria > Pseudomonadota > Gammaproteobacteria > Pseudomonadales > Oceanobacteraceae > Venatoribacter. Next base: position 38,324 of record DCCG01000034.1, read on the forward strand.
GGTGAAGCCCGTTTATTCGGCCAGTTACCGGAAGCGGATGATCTCGAAACCCGTAAGCGCGTAGGTTATATGTCACAGAGTTTTTCTCTGTACGCAGAAATTTCCGTGCGCCGTAACCTGGAACTGCATGCCCGTCTTTACGCCCTGGGGGAAGAAAAATCCGCCCGGCGGATTGAAACTGTAATGGAGGAATTCGGCCTGCAGGAAGTGGCTGAACAACAGCCCGCCAGTCTGCCGCTGGGCATCCGTCAGCGTCTGCAACTGGCAGTCGCGGTGCTGCACGATCCGGATATTCTGATTCTGGATGAGCCCACGTCCGGCGTTGACCCGGTGGCACGGGACCAGTTCTGGACCCATCTGGTGGATTTATCACGCAACAAAGGCGTCACCATTTTTATTTCCACCCACTTTATGAACGAGGCGGAACGCTGCGACCGTATCTCTCTGATGCATGCCGGTAAGGTACTGGCCGTGGGTCAACCCACAACACTGGCCCGGCAACGTGGCAGTGATTCTCTGGAAGAAGCCTTCGTTGATTATCTGAAAGAGGCCGCCGGTATTGAAGAAAACACCGCCCCTGATGATGCCGCCGGCGAGCTGGATAATCCCGGCACGGAAGCGGCTGCAGCACAGCCTCAGCGCAGGGGGTTCAATTTCCGTCGTTGGTGGGCCTACGCCTGGCGCGAAAGTCTGGAAATTCAGCGCGACCCTATCCGTCTGATTTTTGCTCTGTTCGGACCACTGATTCTTATGATCACCTTTGGCTACGGCATTACCTTTGATGTGGAAAATATCCGCTATGCCATCATTGATCATGATCAGTCGCGTGAAAGCCGCCTGTTGACGGAAGGTCTGTCAGGGTCGCGGTATTTTGAACAGCAGGCCTCGCCTGCTTCCCGCGACGATGCCATTGAAAAAATGCGCACCGGCAAGCTGACGCTATTGATTGAGATTCCACCGGATTTTGGTAAGCATTTTATTCTTGGCTGGGAACCGGAACTGGGCATCACCATTGATGGGGCCATGCCTTTTAAGGCAGAAACCACATCCGGCTACATTCAGGGCCTGCTGTTGCAGGAGCTGCAGCAGATTTCTGCCGAAAATGCGCTGGCCAGCAACGTATCCTATCCGGTCAATGTTGAGAACCGGTTTGAATATAATCAGGCCTTCAAAAGTGTGTATTCCATTGTCCCCGGTGTGATCATGCTGATGCTGGCACTGATTCCGGCCATGATGACAGCAGTCGGTATTGTGCGGGAAAAAGAAACCGGCTCCATCGCCAATTTTTATTCCACACCAGTGTCACGGCTGGAGTTTCTGCTGGGCAAACAGGCGCCCTATGTGGCGATTTCATTTCTCAGTTATATCACTCTGCTGATTATGGCAACTACTCTGTTTGGTTTACCGGTCAGGGGCAATATTTTTGCCTTATCTCTGGGCGCTCTCATGTATGTAACCGCTACCACCGGGTTCGGTATGGTTATTTCGACCTTTACCAAAACCCAGGTTGCTGCCATTTTCGCTTCTGTGATTTTAAGCGTACTGCCGGCGGTCAACTTCTCAGGGCTGCTGTCTCCGGTTTCCTCGTTATCCGGTCCGGGTTACGTTATTGGCACGGCCTTTCCGTCCTCCTGGTTCCAGCAGATCAGCATCGGCTCTTTTACCAAAGGACTGCCGCTGCATGAACTCTGGCCGAACTATGTGGCACTGGGGATCTTTATTCTGATTTTCACCGGCTGTGCCTGGCTGGGCCTTAAAAAACAGGAGGCCTGATGAACCTTAAAAATGTCCGTGAACTGGGTTTAAAAGAACTTTTCAGCCTGCGCTCCGACCCGGTTCTGATGTTGCTGATCGTGTATATTTTTTCCATTGCGGTGTATTCCGTTGCCAATGGCGTGGATTACGACGTGGATAATGCAGCAGTCGCCGTGGTGGATGAAGACCAGTCGGCCCTGTCGCGCAATATTACTGCTGCGTTATTACCACCGCAGTTCAAAACGCCGCAGGAAATTGCCGCCAGTGATATCGAAGCCGGTCTCGATCAGGGCGACTACCTGTTTATCGTTTCTTTTCCGCCACGTTTTGAAAAAGACGTACTGGCAGGTCATCAGCCAGAGGTACAGGTACTGGTGGATGCCACCGCCATTGCCCAGGCCGGTAACGGCGCTAACTATATTGAGCAGATTATTCAGCGCGAAGCCATTAATGCCCTGTCACCCGGGACTCAGCTTGATGATCTGCTGCCGGTCAAAACCCGTATCCGTAAACTCTTTAATCCGAATTCGTCGTCAGTATGGTTCAATTCACTGATGCAGGTGATTAACAGTATTACCATTCTTGGTGTGATTCTTACCGGTGCGGCATTAATCCGTGAGCGCGAACACGGCACCGTAGAGCACCTGCTGGTGATGCCGGTTACACCGGCAGAAATTATGCTGGCGAAAATCTGGGCCAACAGCCTGGTGATTCTGGTGGCGTCGGTGCTCTCACTGCAACTGGTCGTTAACTGGTGGCTGGACGTACCGGTACAGGGCTCGTTGTTGCTGTATATTTTTGCCTGTGTTCTGTACCTGTTTTCGGTGACCTCACTGGGAATTATGCTGGGCATCCTCACCAACTCCATGGCGCAGTTCGCTCTGCTGCTGATTCCCATTGTGATCATTATGTATTTACTGTCCGGCGGGACTACGCCACAGGAAAGCATGCCGGTCTTTCTGCAGCGTATTATGATGTTTTCACCATCAACGCATTTTGTCACCCTGGCGCAGAATATTCTGTACCGTGGCGCCGGACTGCAGAATGTGTGGCAGGAGTTAGTGATTCTGGCGGGGATTGGTGCGGTGTTTTACAGCATTGCACTGGCTAAATTCCGTAAAGCCATTGTGACCATGGGATAACCTGGTCACCCGCTTTGCGGCTGCGCCGGGTTTACTGATCGCTGTTTTTCTTGGCTTTTGCCCAGGGGTCCGGAACCGCTTTATTGTTCTGCTGTGTGTTCTGCTGTGGCAGGGGTTTCTTTTGTTGCCTTGCTGCAGGCCGCTGCTGTTGTTTCAGCCGCTGGCGGATACGGCCGACCGTCTCACCTTCTTTGAATCCGATATAAACCGTCTCTACCTGACTTCTGGCCCAGGGAGTTTTGCGCAGAAACTTGAGGCTGGACTTAATACCGGGATCAGACCGGAAACAATTAATCCGCACCAGTTCGCCCATTGTCTCCCAGCCGAATGCCTCCACCAGCTGATTCAGTATCTGTTCCAGGGTGACGCCATTAAGATGACGATTGGGATTCTCTGCAGTCATGACGGATTCTCTTGTTTAAGACGGTTTTTGGCTTCAATCCATTGTGCCATGTATTGAGTACTTTTCAGGCTGTGATGGCGCAGCATCATGCCGTAAAAATGCTGTTGGCGGTGAGCCGTAACATCGGCCATAACCTGCTTGAGGGCAGCGCATAACCTCGGAGCATGAATGGAAAAATCAAAGCGCGCTGCGATTAACCGGCGCCCGCGGTCACTGAGTTTCTGCCATTCGCGTTCATCCTGATACAGAGACACCGCGTTGGCCGCCAGAGCCTCCGCGCTGTCCGCCACCCGTGCACAGGGTTCCTCCGACAGATACATGCCTTCGGCACCGAGCGGGGTTGTGACCGCCGGTGTGCCGGCGTTCGCCGCATCCAGCAGTTTACCTTTCAGGCCGGCACCAAACCTCAGCGGCGCCAGCAATACCCGCGCAGCCGATATCACAGTCAGGGCATCCGGAGCCCAGCCTTTCACCAGAAAGCCCTGTTTATCATTGTGCAGCTGAGTGGCCTTTTTCGGCGGATAGGCACCATAAATATGTAATTCCGCAGACGGTAACTGTTGCCGGATCTGTGGCCAGATATCTTCTTTCAGATAGCGTACCGCATCCCAGTTGGGTTCATGGCGGAAATTACCGATGGAAATAAAATGACGGCGCTGTGAAAAATCAGGCCATTCTGAGCGCGGCTGCTCTGTTTCCATAAAAGGCAGGTACAAGAGTTGCGAAGCCGGCACCTGAAACTGCTGCTGCAACCACTGCATTTCCGCCTCAGAAATAATCAGGCTGAGGTCACAGCGCAGAATAGCGGCGATTTCCCGCACCGCCAGTTCGCTGTGGGCAAATTGTGCCGGCGGAAAGAGCGCGCCGGAGGTGGCCCCCGCTTTCAGCATCGCATGCCGCGCATGGCGCAGCGAATGCAGATCTTCCGTATCCAGAATGCGGACCGCTGCCGGGCAGCAGTTTTCCACCCGCCAGCCAAACTGCTCTTCCATCATAAAACGGTCGAACATCACCACGGCCGGATTCAGCGCCTGCAGAAAATGATCAAACGCCGGATCATTCACCGCAATGCGTTGTGTGCGGATGTGCAGCGCTGCCAGATCGGCGGCGTGATCACTGTATTCTGCCGGCGAGGCATACACCACCTGATACCCTGCCTGCTGGAAGGCACGGATCAGCTGCAGCATACGGCTGCCGGCGGCCGATGAGCAGGGCTCGGGCCAGACGTAACCAATCACCAGCAAGGTATCGGAGGCAAGCTTAGCGGAGGAAGAAGTATCACACGACGAAGACATCATGGCGCGATTATAACGGGCACAGCGCAACCGCCACCAGCGGATTTATCTGCCGTTACAGCCAGCGCTGCGGATAACCAGGATGCGCGATCAGGCGGTGATACAGGACTCAGCACAGAAGAATCAGTAAAGTACCGCTGATCACAGGTGTGACAATAAAACGCCACCCTGGCCGGTGAATGATGTTTCTGAAAGAAGGCACCATCAGACACCACTGTCCCGGCGCTGATCAGGGGTCAGGACAGCGCAGACCGCACAGCATATAGCCCGGGCGCTGATCTGAGGATCTGGTTAACCGCCCGCTGCCGGCACTGGTAAAACCACCCATAGGTCAAAGTGGACAAAGTTGATAAACTCCGCTTTTTCACTCGCACAGGCCGGTTACCTTGCTGATTCTCGCCAAAATTCTGATTACGTTTCTGACGGTGCTGCTGCTGGCGAAAGTAGCCGAGCGGATGAGCCCGCGCCACGCCGGATTACTGGCCGGGTTTCCTCTTGGTACTGCTATTGCTCTGTACTTTTTCGGCTGGCAGCAGGGCGCTGACTTTGCCGCCGAAAGCGCGGTCTACACGCTCTCCGGACTCAGTTCAGCCATCTGTCTGGCGTTTGGCTATTGGCTGGTGATCCGCCGTTTGCCGGCGCTGCGCTGGCTACCGCTGGCCATGCTCAGTGGCTTCGGCTGTTTCTTTGCGGCGTCTTACCTGCTGCAGTACCTGCCCCCGGTCCCGGGGCTCAGTCTGGCTGTGGTTGCCGCCGCCATTATGCTGTTCCGCACCCTGTTCCGACATATTCCGGAAACTCACATTGATAACGAAGCAGCACCACAAAACCGTCTGAGTCAGCTGCTGGCCGGTAAAACCGCTACCCTGTTATTCCGCGCTTCCATTGCGACCGCCTCGATTCTGCTGATTACCGCACTGGCTGATGTTCTGGGCCCGGCCCGGGCCGGTCTGCTGGCAGCCTTCCCGGTGAGCTTCTTTCCACTGATCCTGATTCTGCATATCAGTCACGGCGCCCGTGTACTCAGCTGCACCATCAAACATTATCCGGATGGCATCGGCGCACTGGCGGTCTACGCTCTGGCTGTAGTGCATCTGTACCCGGCGCTGGGGCTGCACGCAGGAACCGCGGTGTCACTTCTGTGTTCAGTCATCTACCTGCTGCTGTATGGTCAGATCCGGGCTTACCGGCAAAAAAGCTGAAAAACCGGCGCCAGCTGGTACAATGCGCGCCTCGTAAAAACACTGTAAGTAAAACGCCATCCACACCCGGTTATGCATGGTGTGACCGGCTCCGACCCGGAAGTGAACCGTATGAAAGAATTTACCACCCCTGATTTTCTCAAAGACGCAGCCACGCTGCTGTCTGCAGACGGCTTTGCGACCTCAAATGTCTGGTATCACGGCACCGCCTCCGGACTGGTTGATGCCATCAAAGCAGAAGGGCTGAAAGGCTCCGGTGATACCGAACTGATGGAACGGCAAATGAAAACGCTGGGAACCATTGGTCACGACACCAGCGATCATAAAGACCCGCTGTTTGTTACCCAGAGCCGGGAGCTGGCGTATTTCTGGGCCAACCAGAAAGCCCACACCCGCAGCATGTATCTGCAACAACAGGAAACTCCGGTGGTGCTTCAGCTGGAGTTACCCGATGAGCTGAATAAACAGGTGATCACCGACGCCGGGGCCGCGGCTCTGGTGCTGGAACCGGGCAACCTGTATCTGTTATGGCTCAAAGAACTGTATAAGGAATACGGGCACACCATGCCGGAACTGGACCCGTTCAAATGTGACCGTATGGACTTTATGAATAAACTGGGCCTGGCCTATTGTGCCGCCGACATTGCCCCTCAGTACCTGACGCTGCTGCAGGCACAATAAACACACCAGTCCTTCCGTCCTGACGCCGCTCGCTTAAGAGCGGCTGTTTTCCCACCTGATTTATTGATCCAGATTCATATCCCCAGTCTCACTTAGCCTGAATATAGTGATAGAACAGGAAGAGAGTACCGGGTTTATGAACAACAGACTGGCCAGTGACAATCGACTTTATCCCCACCTGATAACCACACTGATGCTTATCTGCGGTGTTAACCTGTCTTTCCTCTCACTGCCGGCCAGAGCAGACACTTTTCTCACGGAACAGGGATTGCGCGACTGTATCGCTTATGAAGAAACGGCGGCAAAAAAACAGGCAGCAATAGAAAAACTGAAAGACGTGATGGAAGAAGCACAGGAATATATAGATGAATTTGAACGTCAGATGCAGCAGCTGGAGTGGGAAATTAATCATAGCAGCGGCTCTGAACGCAACGCGCTGATCGACCAATACCGGGCTGCAGGGACACGGCATAATAAATTCGTTGACGTCCATAACCTTGCCGCGGACAAAATTAACCGCCTGCTCGGACAATACAACACTGCCGTCACCCGCCTCGAAAAACACTGTTACAGCCACCGCGTTAATAGCCGCACGCTGAACACCGTATGCGGTGACAGCCGCGAAGGTTATTGCGGGTACTATGAATAGATAAGAACAGGGAATAGATAAGAACCAGGAATAGATAACAACAGGTGACTGGCCGTCATGAGAGTCCATTCCCTGCCAGATTACTGACCTGACGCACATTTAATCCCGGGGTACAGTTTTATAATCATGGCCTGTTTGCCGTTCACACAGTGCAGAAGCGGATAATTCTGCACGCCAACACTTAAGGATTACTATGACTCCGTCTGACTCAAAAAACGCGAAAACATGGGCCGCCCGCTTCCGCTCTCCGGTCTTTATCGGTTTTACCTGGTTTATTCTGGCTTCTGTTATTTCACAGGGCGCCTTCGAACTGTCCAACATCGCGTTGAGTGAGGACCTGGCAATATCGGAACCCTTATTTGCCATATCAGAAGCCGTGGCTTTCCCGGCCCCGATGGTCTATAACGCCGTCAACCGGGAAAAAACTCAGAAAGCGCTCACGCTTTATCTGCAGGAACACCCGGAATCCGATAAATTCAGTCAGCTTAATGGCCAGCTGGACAATCTCAGTAATGACGAAGTGTGGAATGTCACGGATGAGCTGTACAACGAAAATTATGACGTTGAAATCACCAAGCCGGAAGAATACACCATCTACCTGGGTTCCTGTGCATTCACTGGTCTGATCATCGCATTGCTTGCTTTCTTTACTTTTCATGTTCCCGGCAATGCGTCGACGTCCCGTATCAGCCGGGATTAATCATCAGTTAAGAGCTTTGCTGTGCGGTTACTGATATAACAACACCCTGGCGTCACGATCCAGGGGGCTGCAACAGCGGTTAATTATAATAGCTGTCAGTCAGCTGGCAGCTATGCTGAGTGGGCCCGGGACCAAAGGGATTCACAATCATAATCAGACTGTCCTGGGTTTCCTGCCACTGCACACGGAAGCGTTCGTTGTAGTAATGATCAACAAAATCCGCGAAGTTGTTTTCACCAGTGAAGGTATAATAGGCAGTATTAGAAACCAGCTGACCGTAAGTATATAAGGTATAGCTGCCGGTACCGATCACACCGGTAATATCAGGATTGCTGCCCCCACCCCAGGTAATTCCGTAATCGGATACAATTTCAACATCCATATCCAGTTGTCCATTGGCGCCGTTTAAATCACAGTCAAATACAAAATGTGCGGTATTACTGCGTGCCGCTCCTCCGCCGGAAGATGATGAGCCTGAGCCACCACCTCCGCCGCAGGCCGTCACCACGACAGCCGGCAACAGTATCAGCAGCGATTTTTTAACGCCTGGGCGGCGACTGTTTTTATCCCCGGCCTGGGTTACATTAACAGCATTCATATTAAATAAACTCATCAACATTTCCTTTGTTTTTACACAGCGCGTACCCGCGTATCGCGTATCGCGTATCTCGTATATTGGTACGCCAGTCAATAAAATGTCTTATCTCCTGCATAAATACAGGCAGATCAAAAAATCAATCCGGTGCTGAATCAGAAGCGCTTTTCAGCGCTCATATAAAAACACGCCATAACGGTACTTACATAAAGGCACTTGCATAAAGGTACTTAAGTACCGAAATACCAGTACAAGCGATTACTGGCATTGGTTTGGTATGGGTACTTTTATTAATGGCGCACAGCCATTAATATCCGGCGAAAATATTCCGCCAGATACGCATTTAAAATCCATTATTGAATGTTTATCCGGTGACTGGTGTCACAAATAAAAATACCGGATTGACGATTTGCCGTATGTTTTTTATCAGTAATAAATCAGCAATAACGCCGTCTCATGTGCAGCCTTAAACTGATGCGTCTGATTACAGCGATCCTGTATCAGGTTTACTTTAATGGCTGCCCGCCTGAAAACACCGGTATTCAGTCACTGTATTTTTGACACACTGATCAAAAATGGTACAGTGGTGCCTGTCTGCTTACGGGCCACGGCTTGCCGTTAACACAGGTTCAGGTCAGATCAGCCATTAAACGCCCGGAACCATCACAGACAACCGACATCACAGCCTCTTATCACCAGCCGCTTAACCGGCCTGCTCCTGACATCATCATGGATGGCCGTGTATAACCATCCACAGAGCATCAGACCGCCGGCTGGTCACTGATCAGATAAACAGACATTCAACGGCGGGAGTTATTTATGTGGCTGCGCACACACTGCGAGATGAAGTTTGATATCACGATTCCGACACCTTTTATATTAATGCTACGTCTGCGCAGCGGAGCCCAGCAGTGGGTTGCGAAAGAAGAGTACCGGCTGGAGCCTAATATCCCGGTGTTTGAATACGCTGACAGCTTCGGCAACCTGAGTCAGCGGCTGGTCACGCCTCCGGGGCCTTTCTCAGTCTATACCTCAGCTGAGGTCGAAACTGCTGATCAGATGGATCAGGCACCCGGAGCGCCTTTTGTGGATGTGTCTGATCTGCCCAACGACGTACTCGGTTACCTGTTACCCAGCCGTTATTGCGAATCGGATCGCTTCTGCCAGATGGCCACCGAGATAGTCAGTGGTCAGCTGTTGGGATATGACCAGGTCAAAGCGATTGAATCCTGGTTGCGCGATAATATTACTTATGCGCCCGGCACCAGTGATGTGCCGGTATCAGCAGCTGAGGTTAATACCCGCGGACAGGGCGTGTGCCGTGATCTGTCTCATCTGGGGATTGCGCTGTGCCGCAGTCTGAGCATTCCGGCACGTCTGGTGGTGGGCTATCTGTATGGTCTGGAGCCTATGGACATGCACGCCTGGTTTGAAGCCTATGTGAACGGCCGCTGGTATACCTTTGATGCCACTCAGCCGGAAATGCGCGGTGGCTACGTCACCATAGGTTATGGCCGCGACGCGACCGATGTGGCGGTCTACAACCAGTTCGGCCCGGCTGTGCTGCCGGTTTATCAGGATGTACAGGTCGAGAAAATCGGCTGACCACCTCTGCGGCGGTGGTTACCCGCCGCCAGCTGCAGCTTATGCCAGCAGGTTTTTCAGTCCTTTAAATAACCCGCTGCGCCAGCACAGCCAGTCATGACCGCCGCTGTACTGATGATACTCAATACGCGCACCGGCGGCCTGCAGGGCTTTATACATGGCCTGATTCAGCGGATTAAGCTGTTTTTCTGCAGAACCAGTCTGCAGCTCGACTTTCATGTTATAGCGGCGTCCGCCCGCGGCTTTCACGTCTTTGCAGAGACAACCATTCACCGCCACCTCATTCACATCCGGCCACCAGAACGCGCCGGACTGGCTCAGTACAGCGCCAAAACGCTGCGGCCAGTTGAGTGCGGCATAGAGCGCCGCCAGTCCGCCAAAATGCTGGCCGGCAATCACGGTCTTCTGCGGATCGTCACTGAACGGCTGCAGACGCTGTGCCTGGGGCAACAGCTCCTGCTGCAGGGTGAGCCAGAATTCCGGGCTGCAGGCCAGCTCACGGGAGCGGGTATCGGCATCCACCGCATCGATCAGCAGATACACCGCCGCCGGCAGTTCGTGGCGGGCGGTCATCTGATCCAGGGTGGCAAAAAATCCGGCGTCGGCGGCCCAGTGCTGACCGTCCAGTAAAATCACCAGCGGCAGAGGTTGCTGACTGTCAGCCAGACCACTGCGGTACAGCCAGACGTCACGTTCGTTCGCCCCCAGACTGTTATACCAGCGCCAGTGGTGCAGTTTACCGCGCGCCGGTAACGGCCTGGCCATCAGACTCTGTTCGCTCAGCGGCACATCGGCAAAAGGCAGTTGCAAAGCAGACAGCGGCTGCCCCCAGCCATCCGTATGTGGGGGAATAAGATTCAGCGGATCGCTGCAGCCCCGGGTTCCCGCCAGCAGCATCCACCAGTTACGCACCGCCAGAGCATAATCAGACGGTGAACGGAAACCACTCTGCCGCGGCGGCAGCTCATGAATACGGGCCGGCAGTATGCGGTAGCTGCTTTGCCAGTCATCCGGCAGCTGTGTCTGCCAGAACCACACATCGGTATTGCGGTAACGCTGCATCAGCGTCGGACTGCGGCCCGGGTGAGGCGTATGACCACTGACCTCGATGTACACCTGATGCAGATCGGATAGCGCCCTTTCACCAGCCGGATCGCGCCATATAAAGGTCACCAGACTCTCACCTGAGCCATCCGACAGAATCAGCGGCGTACCCAGCTCTGCCACCGAGCGCCACCAGCGCTTACTGCCCGGAGCACAGGACGCCAGCCCCAGTTCCGACAGCGTACGGATAAAGGATTCTCCGGCCAGAGTCTCCGGCAACGATATTGGCAGACAGGCATTCATAGCTCCCCTCCTGTTGGGCATCCTCAGCAGTACTGATTTTGGTACTGTAGAAAACTAGCAGAACACCCTATTAAATGCAAATGATTATCATTTGTTTAGATGGTAATCCCCGCCTTATGGCTGAATCCTGTTCACAGACGTGCTTCAATGCGCTGCCAGACGAACAGGAAATATTCAGGAGAGCCCAGCCGTGAAATCAATTTACCTTGCCGGCCCGGACGTTTTTCTGCCGGACGCCCGGCAGGCCGGTGATGCCAAAAAACGTCTCTGTCAGACATATGGATTTGAAGGGCTGTTTCCCATCGACAATGACGTTCATCCGGGCGCAGGAGAATCCCTGGCGTTTGCCATCAGCCGTGAAAACGAAGCCCTGATTCAGCGCGCTGATATCATCGTTGCTAACCTGACTCCCTTCCGCGGACCGAGTGCAGATGCCGGCACCCTGTATGAACTGGGACTGGCCCGTGGACTGGGAAAATTTCTGGCCGGCTACACCAATGTGGCCACCCCTTTCAGCAACCGGACCCGGCAGATGTTTGGCGGCAGCGATGAGCACGCCCGCACTCCGTCAGAGCTGACAGACAGAGATGGCCTGACCATTGAAGATTTCGGTCTGCATGACAACCTGATGATTGAAGGCGGCATCCATCAGGCAGGTGGCATTTTTATTACCCATCAGAGTCATGACTCTGAGCGCTATACCGACCTGACCGCTTTTGAGCAGGTTTTAAAACATCTTAAGAATCGGATGGATTCTGTGGCTCGGTGAAACGCCGCATATGAATCAGGCCGATCAGCTTAATCAGGGGTTTCAGCAAAAACTGAGCACTGCCAATCACAAACAGCCAGGTACCGGTCCGCATCAGGTTATCATCCAGAAAAAAGATACTGCCGATCAGAAACCAGAGCGCGATCATCAGGTCATTCAATGCCCCGGCAGCGTCGTACTTACGCTGAATAACTAACTGTTCGCGGCCCAGACCAATATCAATTTCACTGTCTTTTCGTTCTATCACTTTCTTCTCCAGGCTGATGTGTGCTGGCACCGGCCGGGCCAGACCTTTCTGTTAACCATGCTCAATAAACTTTCTGCACCCTGACCATCACAGGAAGACTAAAGGGGCTGCCACCGGCAACACAAGAAAAATTGATTAGCATGCTAAGTATATGTTATTTTACTTAGCATGCTAACCAATTATCTGCAGACAGGCTGTTAATGGAACAGAATCTTGGCTGGTTGCTGGCCCGGGCTGCCTTCAACTGGCGTAACACCGTTGACCACTATATGGAAGACATCGGCCTGACTCAGTCACGCTGGATTGCCCTGTTGCATCTTGGCCGTATGGGAGAAGGTTGCAGTCAGAGCGAACTGGCAGCCGATATCGGCATAGAGCAACCGTCACTGGTGCGCACACTGCAGCATCTGGAAGATGCACAACTGATAGAGCGCAGGGCCTGTGCGGAAGATGCCCGCCGCCGGACATTATGGCTGACCGCGAAAGGCAGACAGATGCTCGGTGATGTGGAAAGCATGGCCAGAAAAGGCCGCCAGAAATTACTCAGCGGATTAAACCGCGAACAACGCCAGGTATTACACGAATGCCTGAACCAGATTATTGAAAACGCCAATCACCTTCCTCAGGCTGACAAAAAATGACACCAGATCTGCACTTTAACCGCTGGATGAAACGCGCAGGCATACTGTTTCTGCTTATCCTGATTTATATACTGATTACCGACATGACAACCCCGATGACATCCTACTCCATGCTGCAGCGGCCTGTCGTCGGCGTAGCGCCCAGGGTCTCAGGGGAAGTCACAGAAGTGCTGGTTAAAAACAATGCGTCAGTAAAAGCCGGTGATCTTTTATTCCGGATTGATCCCCGGGACTATGAGCTGGCACTGGAAAAAGCCGAGCTGGCACTGCGCGAAGTCAATCAGACCAATGCCACTTTAAAAGCGCAACTGGCGCAGGCCGAAGCCAATGTGCGTGAGGCCGAAGTTAATCATAAAGAACAGATCCGCGAGCTCAACCGGATACGCGAACTGGTGGCCAAAGATATGGTCAGCCAGCAGGAAATAGACCGCGCCGAGACCCAGGTAGAAGCGGCCAAAGCACAGCTGGCCGCCGCGGTTGAAAACCGCAACGCGGCGCGGGTCAATCTCGGCGATCAGGGCGAACAGAATCTGCGTGTCCGGCTCGCAATTAACGATGTAAAACAGGCTCAGCTCAACCTGTCACGCTGTGATGTTAAAGCGCCGGAAACCGGTGTGATATCCAACCTGCAATTATTGCCCGGCGTACAGGCACAGGCTAACCAGCCACTGATGTCGCTGGTAACGGTCGGAAAAGAACGGATAGCCGCTGATTTCCGCGAAAAAAGTCTCAGCCATGTTGATCATAAAGTAAAAGCCTGGGTCGTGTTTGATGCCGTGCCCGGCGAAGTCTTTGACGCACAGCTAGAAGGTCGCGACCTGGGGGTCGCACAGGGGCAGTTACAGGCCGATGGTTTACTGGCACACCCGGATGACAGTGATCGCTGGGTAAGAGATGCACAACGGGTACGTGTGTATGTGGGGATGGATAAATCCCTGGTGCCGCAATATCTGGTTACCGGCTCCCGCGCTACGGTTATGCTGGCCGCCAGTGACAGTGGCATCATGCAGATGATCGGCAGTCTGCAGATGCACATCATCAGCCTGCTGCGTTACATTTATTGATATTGCATTATGAGCACTAACCTCACGCCGTTTGAGCAGCGCCGACTGTTACGTATTGCACTGGGCAGCTGCATCGGATTTTCACTGTGCAAAATCATGAACTGGCCTTACGGTATTTTCTTTGCCGTTTTTCCCATGCTGTTACTGGGCATGGTGCCTATGTTCAATCGCATGGTGGCCATTCAGTTTATTGTCGGTGGCCTGCTGAATATTATCGAAATCTGGGTACTGAAAGTTCTGCTGGACCCTTACCCCACTCTGATGATTGCGGCCGTGTTTTTTGTCTACGGTTACCATTTCCGTTTTATGGCTGGCACCCCCTATTTTCTGTTATGGGCTTCCGGGCTGGTGACGATTTCAACCGTACTGCACTTTTCCAGTTATGCTGACACCAGCATGAATGACATGCTGGTATCCACCATGCTGGCAACGGCGATTTCGGTATTCGGTGCGGTGGTGCTTTATTGGCTTATTCCTGAACATGAGACGCCACCACCACCGCCGAAACTGCAGCTGACGCCATCTCAGCTGAATCACCGCACCCTGTTAGGTGCTACGCTGGCCACCCTGTCGTATATTATTTTCCAGATATTTGATCTGCGCGATTCGCTATCGGCTCAGGTAGCCACCATGCTGATTCTGTTTCCGATGACATACCAGGGGTCGATTGTCAGTGCGATTAACCGTGCCAAAGGCGTTGCCTATGGCTGTGCACTGGCGATCACCATGCAACTGTTAATGAATGACCTGATTCAGCATTTTGCGCTGGTAGTCATCGCCATGTTTATGACGGTGCTGATTGCAGCCAAACTGCATTTATTGGAACGCAGTGGCTCGGCAGTAGGATTTGGCGCCCTGACCACCATAGGTATTTTGTTTGGTCAGTACCTGTCGCCAACGGACGATATTTTATATTCCGCGGCTTACCGCTTCACGTCGGTGGTCGTTGCCGTCACCCTGGTATTGATTGCCGCCTGGATTCTGGATCATTTTCTTAACCGCTTTGAACTCACCCGTAACTGAAGCCTGAAGCATTTAACTGAGACGTCGGCATAAAAAAGCCTGGCTAATACCAGGCTTTTTTATGCCCTATTGCGGGAATTGCCAATCTTCAGCCTGGCTGATTCACGCCCTGTTGACTGACCGGGTCTCCGTCATCAAGGTGCCACAGCGTATCGGCCGGTGCATTTTTCAGTCGTCTGTGGGTACGTCTGGCGGCATAAAACAAGGCGGCGGCCATAAGCGCTGAGGTAATATCCACCGACAGTGTTTCCACGCCGGTATGCACCCATAACCCCAGTGACGGTACCATCACCGCCAGTACGCTGGTCAGAGGAATGGCGGCTGCGGAAGCGGCACATAACGTTAACAGCGGTACGGATGCTTTCGCGGCACCACGCCAGAACGCCCAGATGACACAAGCGAGGAATACCGCGTAATACATGGCCGGGTATAACGCGTTAACATTCTCAGCCCCGAATGCCGTTGCCCATTTCCCTGCTACCATAGCGGCGGCCACGCCAGCCATACAGCCCAGCGCAATACCGACCGTGGCTGACGCCATTAAGCGTGTATTAAGTTGCTGTTGTGGTACAGGCTGATCCCGCTTCTGTTTTTTACGCCGGCTTTCCACCCACAGTAAATTACCGGAGTAAAACAGAAACGCGCCACTTAGTCCTAAAAAGAAATATACCCAGCGCACCGGCGTGCCGCCAAAACTGCCGAAATGCAGAGCAAAAAAGTGCATCACGGTTTCTATCCACACATTTCCCTGCCCCGGCATATAATTGTCGTTAATAATGTTTCCGGAACGAGGGTCAATCAGCATAAAACCGGTGACAGGTCCACGAACTAAATAATCGGGATTATAAAGAAAAGCACGGACAACCGGACGCGGTCCACTCATGCCCATATACATTAATTGTGTGGGCTGAAAATCCGGTGCGGCTTCTTTCAGCCTGGCAATAATCTGTGACGGTGGCGCCAGTTCCTGCTCAGCGCCGGGTTGTGGCTTCTGACCACCCGGAGCGCCCCCGCGCTGGAACATAGGTTGTTCCTGATACACTACACCCTGCAAGCCATCGTACAACTCATCATGAAACGCAAACACCACCACAGTCAGGGCAATAATCAGATGAAACGGCAGACTGGTGATGCCAATGACATTGTGCGCATCGAGCCAGAAGCGTTTACGGTTTTTGCCGGCACGCACGGCAAAAAAATCTTTAACCAGTGAAGGCAGTAAAATAATTAATCCGGATATCAGGGCAATAAAATACAGCGCCCCGGCAATACCCAGTAAATAAATCCCCGTATGTTCATCCGGAAAACCGCCGGTACGATGCAGCATATCAATCAGGGCACCGAGTTTTGATGGCTGTACCTGCTCGGCCACCAGCTGATTATTATCATCCAGCGTGGCATGCCACATATCTGCGTCCAGTTCCAGGCGGTGATGATGTCCGCCAGCTTCCTGTGGGTCATGCTTTTCCCACACCATGGGAGCAGATACCTGCGCTTCATCGGTTAAATACAGTGTAAAGCCATGGGCAGCATCCGGATGCGTCTGCAGAACCTGAGGCACCAATGCATCCAGCTGCTGTGGGCTCACCTGAGCGAGTTTCTGCTGTGGCGGACTGACCCAGGCATCGATAGGCTGCTTGAACATGGTCAGTGCACCGGCAAAAAAACCGATAAATAATAACAGGCCCGATGTAATACCGACCCAGGTATGCAGGGATTTATAGACACGGATAATATCGCTGCGGATTTTCATGACATAACCCCACGCACCAGCACTAACAAAAGATGAGCAGCAGCCGCTGCACCACCAAGAAACAGCAGTGCGCGGTTACCGGTGCGGAATAAATACGTCAATGAGAAAACCGTCAGCCAGATCAGTGCCACCATCCACATATTGAACTGCACTTTATCCCCTGCATTGATGCCGCCCGGACCTGCCCAGGCGAAAATGCCCACCAGCCCATAAGCCAGTGCCAGCCCCAGCACGCCTCCGGCGAAGGTTTTCCGCCACCAGTCCGGCTGAATTTTCGCGGCTTTTTCTTTCCCGGCTGCTGCCGTTACTGTGTTGCCCTCCGCTGCCCGGGCTGTCTGCTCAGTGGCCACGCTTTTCATCTCCGGATTCCGGCTTGAGTAAAAATGCGAACGGCAACAGGCCGATAATCAGCATCATAATCACCAGCCAGGCAAAGAGCGCAGCATTAACCGGCAGATAGCTCACAGCCACCAGCAAGCCGGCAAACACCAGTACCACGCCCGGCCAGCGCCCGCTGACCACTGGCAGTGGTTTTGATAACCAGCGCTGATTGGGATGACTCAGGTACAGGAGCACACAACCCAACAGCGTCATTAAGATAAACAGTGCAGCCATCACGCCCTCCGCCGACATGAAACGGGACCGGCATTAAGCCGCTGCCCGGATGGAATTCCGCCGACAATTTTATACTGATGCAAATGATTATCAACAACTAATAATAATTTTGCACTTTGTTCGCATTGCCAGCCTGACCTGCACTGACTGACCTGCACTGAATAGTGGCGGACAGAGTCTGCCGCTATCGGCCGCTGGTCAGTGCCCGGCTGGCAGCAGCTCAGAAGTAATAAGTACCGCTGACGTAGTAATGACGACCAAGCTCATTGGTCGAATAGGTCAGTGCACCTTTTTCCATCTCATCGGTGCGGGTATCGCCGATATTTTTCACCCCGCCACGCAGAGTCAAGGCAGGATTCAGCACCGCACTGACCCCCAGATCGGTATGAAAATAACTTGGCAGACTGCCCGACTGAGTGGCACTGCCATCCCAGGCACTGCGCTGCATTCCGGCAATATAGTTAGTGGTTACTGTCGCGGTAAGGCTATCGGTTGCGCGCCAGTCGACGCTCAGGTTGGCCTGATGCTGGGGACGGTCCTGAATATAATCACCGTCACCATCTCTGGCAATCAGGCGGGTGTAATTACCGGACACGGATACGCTGCGGATAACATCTGCAGAGGCGGCTAACTCGTAGCCTTTGGTTTCGACTTTACTGACGTTAATCCAGGAAGCATCGTACGGATCGGCAATAGTACCGCTGCCCAGCAGAAGCCGCTGAATCTGGTCTTTCACATTGTTTTTAAACACGGAGGCCGTCAGATCCCAAGTCGCCTGGCGGACTTCGACACCGGCTTCATAGCTGGTGCTGGTTTCCGGGTCCAGATCCGGGTTACCGGGAATATAGCAGTCGCCACCGCAGCTGATCTCGTGGTATTCCGGGCTCAGCTCACGGCCGTCCGGCGCTTTAAACGCTTTGCTGACACCGCCTTTCACCGTCACGCTGTCGGTGATGTGGTACAGGCCGTAAAGTTTGGGTGAGAAGTGATTACCGAACACTTCGTGATTATCCAGCCGGCCGCCCACGGACAGGGTGAAATCACCCAGGAAAATATCATCCTGAGCAAAGACCGCCAGCTGATCGATGGAGTAACCGCCACTTTGTGTGTAGTTCACATCATCACTCAGATCCTGATGGCGGTAATCAACACCAGCCACCAGGCTATTCCAGCCGGAGCCAAGCGAGGCATAAAACTTGGCGTAGGTGTTCTGTTCCTGGGTATGGTGCTGCTCAACATCGTAGCTGGTGTTGTAATCATCCACGCGGCTGTTTTCGCGTTTGATATAGGCCGTGGTTGAACCCCAGAGCCAATAACCGGTATGGGTCAGCGCCAGGTCCACGCGGTTCAGCTTCTGCGCCCGATAAGCCGGGCCATTGCTGTAGACGCCATACGGACGATCATCTTTGGTGTAGCCAAAATCAATATCCAGCTTCTGATTGTCCGTGAGATCAACCATCAGCGTGGAACGCAGATTGGTGGTATCTTTTTCTTCCATCAGTGGCGGTTCATCGGCTGCTTCAGCGTCATCATCAGCAAACCAGGCATCACGTTGCAGGCGCTCCACACTGACATCAAAGCCAACCTGGTCAGTCATTTTGCCATTGATATTACCGCCCACACGGAACTGGTCACCGCCATCACCGGACGCAACTTTGCGGTATTCACCGGTCACCGAACCTTTGAACTCATCGGTCGGGGCTTTGGTAATAATATTGATCACACCGCCGATAGCGTCCGAGCCATAAATGGCTGCCATGGGCCCACGGATGATTTCCACCCGTTCGATATTATTCAGAGGTACAGAGCTGAGGTCAGCATCACTGCCTTTGGCAAACGCGCCACCGGAGGACACCCGCTTACCATTCACCAGCACCAGTGTGTAATCACCGCCCAGACCACGGATCTGCAGCTCATCCCGGCCGGATGCATTGCTCAGGTTGTTCACCCCCACAGTGTTACGCAGCAGGTCTGACAGGCTGTTGACTGACGTTTTGGCAATATCGTCAGCCGTCACTACCGTGGTGAATGCCGGTACATCAGCAGAATCCCGTGCACTCAGTGTGGCCGTCGTCACCACATCGTCCAGTACTTTCTGATCGCTTTCTGCCTCGGCCGGCAGGACGGCCAGACAGGAGACATTGACCGCCACCAGGCCAGCCAGCAGATTCTTCATCGACTTCATACTTACCCCAATAAAAATAATTATCACTTAGTATTGGGGCCGCATTTTATATAGATGCAAATGATTATCAAATGATAATGATAACTTTGATACCATTTTAGTGACGTCTGTCATTTTCCGGCCCGGAGCCGGTGCTGAGCGGAATACGGCGCTCAACTCACCTGCCTGTGGCCGGCCGGGGCATAAAAAAACCGGCCATAGGGCCGGTTTTTCTTCAGCGTAAAGGTCGCCGGGGGATGATTACATCATGCCGCCCATGCCACCCATGCC
>DCCG01000034.1:58584-145286 GCA_002314145.1 Thalassolituus sp. UBA1087
CATGCCGCCCATATCAGGCATTGCCGGCGCGTCTTCTTTCGGAATCTCAGCGACCATGGCTTCGGTGGTGATCATCAGACCAGCAACCGACGCAGCAGCCTGCAGAGAAGAACGGGTCACTTTCGCCGGGTCGAGAATACCCTGAGCGATCATATCGCCGTATTCACCGGTAGCCGCGTTGTAACCAAAGGAGCCTTCACCGGCTTTCACTTTGTCGACCACAACGGAACCTTCGGCTCCGGCGTTGGCAGCGATCTGACGGATCGGTGCTTCCATGGCACGCAGTGCCAGAGCAATACCGACGTTCTGATCTTCGTTGTCGCCTTCTACAGTCACCAGAGACAGTGCACGTACCAGCGCGACACCACCACCGGCAACCACGCCTTCTTCAACCGCAGCACGGGTTGCGTTCAGGGCGTCTTCAACGCGGTCTTTCTTCTCTTTCATCTCAACTTCAGAACCGGCGCCGACCTTGATAACCGCAACACCGCCAGCCAGCTTGGCCACACGTTCCTGCAGTTTTTCTTTGTCGTAGTCTGAAGTAGAGTTAGCGATTTCAGCACGGATCTGCTCAACACGGGCCTGAACGTCCTGCTGTGCACCGGCACCATCAACGATCACAGTGTTTTCTTTGCTGATCACAACTTTGTTAGCGTTACCCAGCATGTCCAGAGTAGTGGTTTCCAGAGACATACCCACTTCTTCAGAAATCACCTGAGCGCCGGTCAGAACGGCGATGTCCTGCAGCATGGCTTTACGGCGGTCACCGAAACCAGGCGCTTTAACAGCCGCCACTTTAAAGGTACCACGCAGGTTGTTAACCACCAGAGTGGCCAGCGCCTGACCTTCAACGTCTTCAGCGATGATCAGCAGCGGACGGCCGGACTTGGCGACATTTTCCAGAACCGGAATCAGCTCCTGCAGATTGTCGATTTTCTTATCAACCAGCAGCAGCAGCGGGTTTTCCAGCTCAGCTGTCATTTTTTCCTGGTTGGTTACAAAGTATGGAGACAGGTAACCGCGGTCGAACTGCATACCTTCAACCACTTCCAGTTCGTCGGCGAAGCCTTTCGCTTCTTCAACGGTGATCACACCTTCTTTACCGACTTTTTCCATGGCTTCAGCGATCAGGTTACCCACAGTCTCATCAGAGTTGGCTGAGATGGTACCTACCTGAGCGATGGCTTTGTTGTCTTCACAAGGTTTGGCCTGATCTTTCAGCGCTTCAACGACAGCCGCAGTGGCTTTGTCGATACCGCGTTTCAGGTCCATTGGGTTCATGCCGGCAGCAACGGCTTTCAGGCCTTCGTTGACGATGGACTGAGCCAGAACGGTGGCTGTAGTGGTACCGTCACCGGCCTGATCATTGGCCTGAGACGCTACTTCTTTTACCATCTGAGCGCCCATGTTCTCGAACTTGTCTTCCAGTTCGATTTCTTTCGCAACCGATACACCATCTTTGGTGATGGTGGGTGCGCCGAAGGATTTTTCCAGTACGACGTTACGGCCTTTAGGGCCCAGTGTTACTTTTACCGCGTTTGCCAGAACGTTCACACCCGCCAGCATTTTTACGCGGGCATCGTTGCCAAACTTAACTTCTTTAGCAGCCATTTTGTGTTTCCTTTAAATCGTAATCTTGAATCTGTAAATGATGAATCAGTTATCGGTCTGACGAAGCCGGATCAGGCTTCCAGCACACCGTAGATTTCGCTCTCGTTCAGGATCAGCAGCTCTTCACCATCCACTTCGATGGTGTTGGAACCTGAGTATTTGCCGAATACAACGGTGTCACCCACTTTCACAGACATAGGCTGAACTTCGCCATTGTTGGAAATACGACCCGTACCGACGGCAACCACTTCACCCTGGTTCGGTTTTTCAGCCGCGGAACCTGGCAGCAGGATACCGCCAGCGGTGGTTTGCTCTTCTTCCTTGCGACGAACAACGACGCGATCGTGTAAAGGACGGATTTTCATCTGAGGTTATCTCCAATGGTTAAAGCAATGTTTCATGTTGCTGTTAAATGGGGCGGCAAACACGGGTTGGCAGCCCCAGATCGTGTGTTTCGCTTACTGGGGGTGAATTCAACGGATTTCAACACCCAGCGTAAAAATTTTTTAATCTTCGCGCTTGTAGTCGCCGTCAATCACATCCGGGCGGTGCGGGTTATGATGGATTTCCGGATCACGGTGCGGATGCACCTCACGCTCACCACGGCCGTTGCTGTAGTGCCGGAACTGCCCCTGCATACTGCCGGCGGCGCGCACTTTCAGCATATTCATAACGGAACCGGCCAGCGCACCACGGACACCGGGCACCAGCAGGGCAAAGCCCAGGGCGTCAGTGACGAACCCCGGGGTCAGTAACATGGCCCCGGCCATGGCCAGCAGAAAGCCTTCCGCCAGTTCACGGGCGGGAATCTGGCCTTCTTCCATACGCTGACTGGCACGCATCAGGGTTGCCAGCCCCTGCACCCGCAGCAGACCCACACCGATTACTGCCGTCAGGAAGATCAGTGCCATGGTCCACAGCACACCAATATGGGAGCCCACCTTGATCAGCACTGCCAGCTCGATCATGGGGACCAGAATGAAAATCAGTAAAAAAGGCACAGGCAACTCCGGGTCGTTGTGATACACCGCCATCTGCAACGGCGGTAACAGGTATATGGGCTCAGCTGAGCCGATTACAAGGGCTCAGCACTGTACCGGGTATGAAAAG
The DNA here is from genome assembly GCA_002314145.1 of Thalassolituus sp. UBA1087. GTDB lineage: Bacteria > Pseudomonadota > Gammaproteobacteria > Pseudomonadales > Oceanobacteraceae > Venatoribacter. The sequence continues at coordinate 61,306 of DCCG01000034.1, forward strand.
GGATGACAGCAGAGGTTCCGGAGGCATTATCTGCCATGCCGGACGCCAGCGATGACTGGTAACCTTTGTGCCGTATCGGGAGAAGAGACAGGGGCATGCGCCCCTGCTTGTTGCACTCTTTGCTGTGCTCAGAGTTTCACTGGGTCTGCAGGGCGGCAACGTCCGGGTGACGCTCCTGCCAGTGCTCAATCAGTGCCTGCTGATCAATATCCATGGGGTGAAAACCAGTGCGGAAGTATTTACGCAGCGAACGGATGTTTTCCCGCAGAATACCCTGTTTGCCCCAGAAGAAGCGCCAGGCGCCGGTCCACTCCCGCCAGCGCGGGAAGTGCCCGTCCGCCTTCAGCAAACGGAACTGGTAATAACCAATGCGGGCAAACAGTGAGATCATGGCAATCACCATCACCCTCTTGCGCATAAATTCATTATTCACTTTCTGCCGGTAAACATCGAAAGCAACCGCTTTGTGCTCGATCTCCTCCACCGCGTGCCAGATCAGCATTTTGCGGATGGTGTCATCGGTCTTATCCAGAATTTCCGGGTACTTCAGCAGGTATTCCGCCAGTGCCGCGGTAAAGTGCTCCATGGCGGCTGTCAGTGCCAGCTGACGATCGGGTCCGAAGGCACGCTTAAGAAAGGCCACCCGTTTCTGCATGTGTTCGACCAGCCCGGCCATCGGGAACCCCATGTTGCCGATGGCCCGGTTCAGGCTTTCATGGGAATGGCCATGGTGCGCTTCCTGGCCGATAAAGCCTTTGATCTGCGCCTGCAGCACGGGGTCGTCAATGTCCTTCTGAAAATGACGCACTGAGTGAATAAAGAAACGTTCGCCATCCGGGAACATGGCCGACAGGGCGTAGAAAAACGTACTGATCAATGAATTATCATCAAAGGTGTAACGGCGCATAGGCGCATCGGTATCAAACGCCATGCGCCTTGGCTTAATGCTCACTGACTGGGTTTTATTATTTTGTTCAGTCATAAAAACTCCGGATTGTATGCCTGTGATAATGGATGCAGCTCTGTAAGGCGGCATGCCGGTCAAGCGGTGGCCAGAAACAGGCAGCCACCCGGAGAATATGACACAGACCTTTCAGGGCTGACCGGGTTTATTTCTGACAGAATCAATAACAGAAAAACACCGTTATCGGTTAAGCCGACAGAAAAAACGGCGAGATACGCCCGCCACTGTCTGCCAGCGGGCGTCCGTCGTCTGGTGCGGTTATGACAGACAACCTGTCAGGGGCGGGCCGCCAGATACAGCGACTGGTGCGAAAAGGATGAATCTTTCAGCACGAAGACAATAAAGTCCTGGCCGTTCATATTAACGACGGCAGGCGTATTCGCCAGATGCTCAGGCACAATTTTAAACAGCTCACCGCTTTCCATATTGTATTCCCAGATACAGGCCATGCCGCCGGAGTTATCAAAAAACACCAGCGGTTTCTGCGGATGCAGCACAAAGGAGTCAATCGCCCATCCCCGCGGCGATAATCCTATTTCCGGGCTGTAGCCCCGGTCGTTAAAGCGGTCGTAGATATAAAAAGCAGAGCGCCGGGTCAGCATCGCCGGATCACGCCGGGCGTAGTCGGTGATATCACTCAGACTGCCAAACGTATCCCGTTCGCTGTATGAGTCGTATTTCAGTGCGTTATAAAACGCCACCAGCCATTGGCCATTTTCCGACACCTCATGACTGCGTTTGTTGCTGAGCACCGGGCGATACTGTCTGAACTCGCTGTCGCTCACCAGCCGCGGCGCACTGCGTGCCCCTACCGGCATCAGCATAAGGTTAGTCCCCTCTTCCGGGGGACGCACTTCGCCACCGTCACGGGTAAAAAATACGTGACCATTACGGACCAGCAGTAATGACGTCTGATAATCCCAGTCCCCACCCTCGCTGGTGTTCAGTAAGCGCTGATCCCTTGTCGATGTATTGTATTCATACAGATTAATGGTCTGACCGTCACGCTGTGCATAATAAATATACAGCACATCCTTAAAGGTTCCGGCGGCTAACGCGGCAACACCGGCATTTTCCGGCAATTTCAGTAACGGCTTGCGAGGCCAGGGCCGGTAGGTGCCTTTTTCTGTCTCCAGTGCTGAGGCCGAAATCTCACTGAGCGTGCTGTCATCCGGCAGTGTCATGCCCTGCATCAGATTAGCCAGTGCCGCATCGGCCGGCAGCGTATCGCCCGCCGGCTTGTCACTGCCGGAATAATAGACCGGGATCAGGCGCTGATAAGCATCGATATACAGGCGTTCACAGGCTTCCCCGGTTTTATCCGCCGCACACACCTGATTACGCTGCTGCAACCATTCAAGCTGTGCTGTTTTAACCGCTTCTTTATTGTCCGCGTTGCGGTAAGCACGGCGATACATATCACTGAGCAGTGTGTCCATCTGGTCCAGTGTTTTATCAGAACATATCTTTTTTTCCATGGCCGTAGAGGCTTTTTTGCAGTCAAACCCCGCAGCCATCAGCTGAGCAGGCGCAATGACAGACGAGACGAGCACGCAGGCAGCGATAAACATTCGCAGCATGTTTTATCCTTATATAAAGTCAATCGGGCAAGCATGAAAGAATAGCACAGGCCACAGCACCTTCAGCAGATATCAGCAGGCATATTCTGATGACATACGGGACGGCAACGGTGTCTCACAGGTATACGGGGTACAGCTCAAACATGCCTGCATTACCGCAGAGATATAAGGTTCGCGCTGCCAGACTTATCGAAACGGATACCGGGTACTTACAGAGATCCGCAGAGATCCGCAGACATCCGCGCCCGGTTTTCCGGCGGATGGCCATACAGATGCAGAACGGAACAGACACAGCGAAAAACCGGAATCCACCACAGCCTGTTATTTAAAAACCTTCCGTTGTTAACAACCGGTGCGGTTTATTGCCGGTTTTCCCCATGATTGGGTTTGATAGCCTGGCCATTCATCAGGATGACCAGGCAGCTCTGCTGCATTCATTTATTCTCAGCCAACAGGTCGGAATTATCCGGCCACATAAACAACAGACAGGCACATGCCATAGCGCATAAGACTCCAGGCTACCCTCATTTATTTATGGCGCATTCCACCTTAACTTCAAAAAAGCATTTATAACATCCGACCAAAAGTGCCGGGCTAACACCGGATTAACCGTCTGAAAATGCAACATCAAGACAGCACAATAAAAACATAAAAAATTAAAAAAGAAGTAATATGCGCAATTATTAAAACTCTGACATTTACCCGTGCTCCCGCAATTCACGCCTGCAATGACACAGTTATTTTCTGATCGGGAATAATTGAAACCAAAACGCTTAGACAACAATAGCCATTTAAATAATAAGGTTAATATTATTACTAATAAAAATAACAACATGAAATTTTTATTAGCACCCCGTCACAATTAAACAGCGGATTACAAAGTAGATTCAGCTCTGTGAATGAACTTCCGAACTGATCATCCACAACACAGAAATATTTTTACGGAAATATTTCTTCGCAATCTGCAATAAGCAGACAACTGAAAATCCGCCTGAAAAATCCAAGGAGTGTTATGAAAAAAATAACGGAATCTTTACGCAGTGAATTCCATAAATAGCGATTAAACCCTGATTTTATCGCCGTTTTATGCCAGTGGATGTTTTTTATTCCACGGTACGGCGACGCCTGCAGAAAAGTATCCGCCTGCGGATGCCTTCTGTTTAAAGCTCAATTAATTTGAATGGATACTACTCATGATCTCAAAAAAACCGTATTTCGCCGTGATGGCCGCTATGGCTCTCGGCTCCGGGTGTATGTCAGAAAGTGATCCTGTCAACCGCGCCCCCAATGCAATGATCACCGCGCCACAAACCATTGGTGAAGCACCCTTTGAAGTATCGTTTTCGGGAGCGGCATCAACCGACCCGGATGGTGATTCCCTGGCTTATCAGTGGAGTTATGGCGACGGCGCCGGTGCGACTGGCATGACCCAGACTCATACTTATACCGAGCCGGGCCAATACGTCACACGACTGACGGTCAATGATGGCTTTTTATTTTCCGTCACCACAGTGACTATTACTGTGGAAGAGGCTGACAGCAGCCCGGGCAACGGCGATGGAGACAACGGCGGCGGTGATAACGGCGGCGGCGATAACGGCGGCGGCGATAACGGCGGCGGTGATAACGACGGCGGTGATAACGACGGCGGTGATAATGACGGCGGTGATAACGACGACACCAATACACCACCGGTTGCCCGCCTCGACAGCAGCAACGCGGTTGGTCAGGGGCCGTTAACGGTTTCCCTGGACGGCAGCGCTTCCAGTGATGCCGATGGTGATGCATTAACCTACAGCTGGGATTTCGGCGATGGCAGCGACAGCACGGACGCAGGTTCGCAAACCAGCCATGAATACACAGCAGAAGGCAGCTACACAGTCACCCTGACCGTCAGTGATGGTGAGGCCAGTAGCACGGATACTGCCTCTGTTATTGTTCAGGGGGATATCGCTGACGTTGAGCGTGTCGATAATCCTTATGCCGGTGTGACTGGTTACGTTAATCCGGAGTGGTCAACTCTGGCTTCCTCGGTAGAAGGCGGCGACGCCGTTGCTGATATCAGCACCGGGGTCTGGCTGGATAATATCGCTGCCATTGAAGGGGAAGGCGGTTCCATGGGGCTGGTTGATCATCTGAACCAGGCGCTGGCGCAACAGGCCGGAGTGATTACTGTCGTGGTGTACGATTTACCCAACCGTGACTGTGCCGCCGGCGCATCCAACGGTGAGCTAATGATCGCCAACGGTGGTATGGCGCGTTATAAGTCTGAATTTATTGATCCGATCACTGAGATTCTGTCGCGCAGTGAATATCAGGCTCTGCGTATTGCTGTGATTCTTGAACTGGATTCCCTGCCCAACCTGGTGACCAATCTGGATATTCCGGCCTGTCAGGAAGCAGATGGAGATGATGGTTACCGTGAAGGTATTACCTACGCAATGAACCATTTTGCCCCCCTCGACAATGTGTACACCTACATCGATGCCGCTCACTCCGGCTGGTTAGGCTGGGACAGCAATTTCAACCCATCCATCGATCTGATCTCTGCCGTCATCCGTAACACAGATGCAGGCTGGGACAGTGTGGCCGGGTTTATTACCAATGTAGCCAACTACACCCCAACCACAGAGCCTTATCTGCCGGCACCGCGCTCAAACTTTAATAATGGGCAACAGGTGAGAAGCCAGGCTTTCTATGACTGGAATGACTATTTCGATGAGAAAAGTTTTGCTCAGGATTTCCGCAGCGGCATGATCATACGCGGCGGCGCCCCTTCTACCATCGGTATGTTGATTGATACTTCCCGTAACGGCTGGGGCGGCAGTCAGCGTCCGACGCATGCCAGCTACAGTGATAATCTGGATACCTTTGTCAGCGAAAGCCGGGTCGACCGTCGTCAGCACCGCGGCAACTGGTGTAACCAGGCCAGCGGCCTCGGTTATAAGCCATTCGCCAACCCCTATCCGGGAATCGATGCCTTCGTATGGGCCAAGCCACCGGGTGAATCCGATGGTGTCTCCAGTCCCAATGCCGCTCCGGACCCGACCGACCCGGCCAAGCAGTACGACTCTATGTGTGACCCTTATGCACAGAGCCGTGAAGACTCAAGCTATGGCACCGGGGCGATGCCTGACGCACCCCATGCCGGCCGCTGGTTCCCGGGTGGTTTCCGGACTCTGATAGAAAATGCTTATCCACCGGTCGATACACCGGCAGGCAGCATGCTGCAATAACAGATAACGATAAAAAATAAAAAAACCGCACCGGTCTTACCGGTGCGGTTTTTTTATTATGCGGTTTTTTTTATTAAGCCAAGCGCTGACGCCGCTCAGCCTGCCAGGCTTGCCAGTGCCTGTTTCAGTTGCTCAGCCAGTTCAGGGTTGGTCAGCTCACCCTTTTCAACGTCAAAGTTATCGTTGAACGAGGGCACAGACAGTGTGGCTTTTACATCCATGGCGAAAAACCCGGCAGAGCCTTCAGCCAGTGACAGTACACTCTGTGCACCACCCGGGCCAGGTGAAGTACCCAGCAGTACCGCCGGTTTTCCCTGATACACTTCTTTATCAATGCGTGACGCCCAGTCGAAAATGTTTTTATAGGCCACGCTGTAATTCCCGTTAAATTCACCGAATGAAATCAGTACCGCATCGGCTTCGCCAATTTTGTTGTAGAACGCCTGAGCGGGCTCCGGAATGCCATTGGCTACTTCACGGTCAATGCTGTAAATCGGCATTTCAAAATCGTTCAGGTCCAGCAGTTCGATATCAGCACCTGCGTTAGCGGCCAGCAAACCGGCAGCGTGAGTGACCAGCTGCTTGTTAATAGAGGCTTTGGTGTTGGATGCGGCAAAAGCAAGTACTTTCATGGTCATTCCCCGTATGGCTTGGTTTGTTACGATGTTGATTACTTTACATTAGCCACCCATAAAGATTAATAAGCCAATTATGGAATCATTATTTCCATTTGACTCTTAATAGAGCAGAATATCCCGGAAAACCTGGCAATCTGTGGGAAAAACCATGAGCTACACACCGGACCTGCTCGATGGCATGGTGATCTTTGCAACGGTCGTGGATGCCGGCAGCTTCACCCGCGCCGCCCGTCTTACCGGCCATTCCACCTCCTATATCAGCAAAGAGATCAACCGGCTGGAAGAACGTCTGGGCGTGCGCCTGATGAACCGCACCACCCGTTCCCTGCACCTCACCGCCGACGGCGAACTCTATTACCAGCAATGCCAGCAGATCATTGCCGATGCCAGTGACGTGCAGAATGCATTGCTCGGCCACCAGCTACAGCCCACCGGTACCCTGCGTGTCAGCTGCCCGTCCAGTTTTGCAGTGGTCAGAATGCAGGACATCTTCTCTGGTTTTCTGCAGGAATATCCTCAGGTATCGCTGGATCTGGATCTCAACAACCGCAAGGTTGACGTTATCGCCGATGGTTTTGATGTGGTCATCAGGGCAACCCCGCACCTTGAAGACTCCAGCCTGATCAGCCGGAAAATCATGTCATCGCGGGCAATCACTCTGGCTTCCCCCGCCTATCTGGAAAAACACGGTACACCGGAGAAGCCACAGGATCTGATCAACCATCAGTGCATTACATACAGCTATCTGAAAAATCCGCGTCAATGGCCCTACAAAAATCAGTACGGCATGGAAATCAGCGTTGAAGTAAACAGCCGGGTGACAGTTAATACATCAGAAATGGAGCTGGCACTGTGCCTGGCCGGCAATGGAATCGCCCGCATGCCGGGCTTTCTGTTCAGCGATGAATTCAGCAGCGGCCAGCTCGTCGAACTCTTTCCGGATTATCAGCCGAGTCCGATTGATACTTATCTGATCTATCCCAGCCGCAAACATATGTCCGCAAAAGTGCGCAGTTTTATTGATTATGTGGCGGAAAAAATACAGGACAACGGATAAGGTTAATCCGTTGTCTCTTTACGCCGCTGACGGCTTTTCTCCAGCGCTGAAATCACCTTATGCACAGGGCCACTGCCCAGACCAATGGCGATACCACTGAGCAGCTGCCCCAGCCAGCCGGGAATATAACGGGTGGAAAAATATGTCTGCAGAGTGCTGGTCGGGGCATCCGCTAACGCCGCGCGGTTAAGCTCTTCGATCAGGGCGAACATATCAATCTGCAGTACCAGGGCTATGGCAATGCCCAGAGCAACCGCCAGTACTTTACTCACCGCTTTGATGGTCAGACGGCGCAGGGCATCAGCCGATACCGCCTGCACGCCTTCGAGGCCGGGATAATCATCCTTAAGGTATTCTTTAACCGCCCGCCCGAGAGCTTTTTGCAGCGCTTTGCCCTGCATAGCCGCATCAACCTGACCACTGACGGTCAGCGCGCGGCGGTTCCAGTGCTCATACCAGTGATAATGCACTTCAAGAAAGTCGTACACGGCTTTCAGTATCTGCAGCAGACGTTCGATCAGCAAAGAGAAAAAAATGGCCGCAGCCAGCATAATTAACGCAGAATCAAAGGTGCTCATGCCGATACCTCCTGCCCAGCCTGATGGTTGACGTACAGAAAAGGCTTCTGGCGGAACAGAGCGAGTTTCTCGCGGGCTATGCCGGAAGCCTGCCAGCAGCGTTCAAACCCTTCGACCTGATGAATTAATCCCTGCCACGGAAACTGATTCCCCGGACACACAGTGGCCGCCCCCTCCAGCTGGCCGTGGGGCACAATCGCCTCGCCGCTGTCGGCGGGAATATCGGAATAAATGGAGCGCCACAGCGCAATCAGACGCGCCCCTGCGTGCAGCTGTGCTTCGGTGGGCCGGGTGTTGCCATACCGTCCGTCATGGTTGGAGTACGGATCACCCGGCTGATGATGGAAATTACCGTGAAAGGCAACACCCAGTGTATAAGCATTATGGCCTTTGGCGTGGTTGGCGGTTCTGTCCCAGCGACAGAAAGGGCGGATACTGCCATCCGGCATAATCACGCAGTTGTAACCGGTCAGCCATTGTTTATGCAGCAGAAATTCATCCACGATGGCGGCAAAACCGGCCTGGCTGTTCATCGCCGTATGATGCACAACGATTTTTCTGGGATTTTCACGGCGCAGGTGCACATGTTCCAGAGTTTCCGGTTTTACACCGCCCTCATAACGGATATCCAGCCAGCGGAAGGTTTCATCACTGTCAGCAAACGCGGTATTCACCGGAGCCTGAATCTCACCACCGGAAAGGGGCTGAGCTGTTGTCGCTTCCTGGCCCGGATCTTTAATCTGACTCAGTGCCCGGCGTTCTTCATCGGTCAGCTTGCGGGTGGTGAGAAACTTCAGCAAAACATGCACCGGCTGACTGCCACCGCCAATCAGAATGCCGCTCAGCACCGTATCCGGCCAGCCGGTCTGCACACCGCCGAGAAACATAGACACCAGATGCAGATCCAGGCCAAACGCCAGACCTACCCCCAACACAACAGGTGCCAGCAGAATAAACAGTTTAAACCTGGCGTGGCGCTGAGTATCCCGGGTGACGGGGACATACAATACGGACGCATAAGCTTCGTAATCGTCACTGATTTCTTCCCCGGCTTTCTGCTCCAGCCTCTGCAGATAACGGGCTGCCTCATCATCCCGCTGTTGCCGGGATTTTTCTGCATCCCGGGCCAACAGATACTGGCTGACTTTATCATTCACCTGTTTCAGGATTTCGGTCACCCGCTCAACCAGCAATGCTGAACCGGCGGCGATGGTCAGTCCGTTAACAATGAGCTCCAGTGATACCTGACTCATCGGATACCTCCCTGTTTTATGTCTGTTCTTTATTCTGATTTTGCCGTGAACTGCCAGACCGCGCCGACAGACACAGAAACCTCAGCCTAACGACGAAATACGACAGATAAAAGAAGGCAGATCAAGTACACAGCAAAGGCAGGAATGTCGGGCCGCTGATCCTCAGCCGCCGGGGCGTTTTTTAATAATCCAACAGGCAATAAAAAACCGCCATTGCGGCGGTTTTATTCTGGATATGAGGCTATGCGGGCAGGACTGCCCCCGGGCAGATCGGGGGCGACCGGAACATGATTGGTTGCCGTCGTCAGATGCAGTACGACGCCAGCGGAGGAAAGCCATTAAATTCCACCGCACTGTAGGTGGTGGTGTAGGCACCGGTACTGAACCAGTACACTTTGTCGCCGGATGCCATATTCAGAGGCAACTCGTATTTAAAGTCTTCGTACAGGATATCAGCACTGTCGCAGGTCGGGCCGGCCAGTATCACTTCTTCCTGTTCGCCCTGTTTATCCACAAACAGCGGGTATTTAATCGCTTCGTCCATGGTTTCGATCAGGCCGCCGAATTTACCGATATCCAGGTACACCCAGCGGTGCAGACCATTACGGTCTTTACGGCTGATCAGCACCACTTCACTGGCCAGCAGTCCGGCATTGGCCACCAGCGAGCGCCCGGGTTCGAGAATAATTTCCGGCAGGTTGTCACCGAAATCTTCTTCCAGAAAACGGGTAATTTCGTCGGCATAGGTTTTCAGCTCGTTGGTGCGGCTGATGTAATTCGCCGGAAAGCCACCGCCCATATTAATCATTTGCAGCTGAATACCGTCTTCTTCTGCCAGTCGTTCAAAAATCACTTTGACTTTGCCAATGGCGGCATCCCAGGCACCGATGTCACGCTGCTGCGAGCCAACATGGAAGGAAATCCCATACGGCTGCAGACCGAGGTCGCGGGCCATAATGCACAGATCCAGCGCCATATCCGACTGGCAGCCGAATTTACGTGATAACGGCCAGTCGGCGGTTTGCGAGCCTTCGGTCAGAATGCGCACAAACACTTTTGAACCAGGCGCCGCTTTAGCGATATTACGCAGGTCGGCTTCCGAATCGGTGGCGAACAAACGCACGCCCTGCTCATAAAAATACCGGATATCGCGGGCTTTCTTAATGGTGTTACCGAAGCTGATACGATCACCCGAAACGCCCAGTGCCAGTACCTTATCCAGCTCATAACGTGATGCCACGTCAAAACAGCAGCCCCGGTCGCGCAGAATTTCCAGCAACTGCGGCATAGGGTTGGCTTTGATGGCGTAGTAAGTTCTGGCATAGGGGAAACAGCCCATCAGGTCATCCAGCTGACGGGTAAAGGTCTGGCTGTCAACGACCAGACACGGGGTTTCCTGCTTGTCAGCAAAGGCTTTCAGGCGGTTAAAGGTTTCTTCGTCGTAATATTCTTCTGGTTTAACAACCATCAGGCTCGCTACCTCCTTAATCTGTTACGCAGCGGTCAGTCCGGGTTTCAGTCTTTATGATGGGAGCCGGGCTCCCTTATCCGGGCGCAAAGATAGGCTGTTTCTGCACAGAGTACAGTGATATTTATTACTCCTGACGATCAGGGACGGTGATCGTCATGCACACATTTATAAGCCGGATTCATAATGGCTATCACAGACCAGCCAGCGTACTTTTTATCATCCGCTGAACAATCAAATCGACCCGTTAGTGGTTACAATATGGGCCAATCCCGGCTATGGTTAGCCGCCTCGTTTTCGTCGCCTGTTTATTGTTATGTTGCAATTTTTCGAACGTCTTATTAATCCCTTCCCGCCGCGTCATCCGGATCAGCCTCCCAAAGGCCTGCTGGCATTCTGCCGCCATTACACCCGAGGTACCGGTGTGCCTCTGGTGCTGATGTCACTGCTGACCGCTGCCATGGCCATTCTGGAAGTCATGCTGTTTGGCTTTATGGGCGATCTGGTCGACTGGCTGACCAGTAAGAACCCGGACACCCTGCTGGCGGAAGAAGGCAGTCAGCTGCTGCTTATGGCGGTCATTCTGCTGATTGTGATGCCTCTGGTGGTGTTTCTCCACGCCGCCATCATGCACCAGACACTGCTGGGCAATTACCCGATGCGGGTGCGCTGGCTGGCGCACCGCTATCTGCTGAATCAGAGCATGACCTTTTTCCAGAATGATTTTGCCGGGCGCCTGGCCACCAAAGTCATGCAGACGGCTCTGGCGGTGCGTGAAACCGTGATGAAGCTGATGGATCTGATGGTTTACATCCTGGTGTATTTCGTGGCCGTACTGGTGATGATCGCCAGCTCGGACCTGATTCTGGTCATTCCGGTCGTTATCTGGCTGGGCCTGTATGTGGTGCTGCAGCTGATCTTTGTGCCACGCCTGAAACGGGTATCCGAAGCCCAGGCCGATGCCAGATCCGTGATGACCGGCCGTATCGTCGACAGCTATACCAATATTCAGACCGTCAAACTCTTTGCCCACACCGATCGCGAAACCGGCTACGCGCAGGATTCCATGCAGGGCTTTATGGATACCGTGTATAAACAGATGCGGCTGGTTACCTGGCTGAATCTGTCGGTGAACATGGTCAACTATCTGCTGCTCTTTTCCATCGCCGCGTTAGCCATCTGGCTGTGGATGCAGGGCGAAGTCGGTGCCGGCGCCATCGCCATTGCTGTTTCCCTGTCTCTGCGCATTAACGGCATGGCGCAGTGGATTATGTGGGAAGTCAGCAACCTGTTTGAAAACATAGGGACGGTGGCTGATGGCATGAACACCCTAACCAAACCTCAGCATATTCTGGATAAGCCGGATGCCAGAACCCTGTCTGTGCCCAGTGGTGACATTCGCCTGGAGCATGTGCGTTTCCACTATGACGGAGCCGACAGCAACAGCCAGCGTCAGGTGTTTGAAGATCTGGATATTCATATCCGCGCCGGTGAAAAAATTGGTCTGGTGGGCCGCTCCGGTGCCGGTAAATCAACGCTGGTGAATCTGCTGCTGCGCTTTTACGACGTCGACAGTGGCCGCATTCTGATTGATGGCCAGGATATCAGCGAAGTTTCGCAGGATTCTCTGCGCCGCCATATTGGCATGGTGACCCAGGATACTTCCCTGCTGCACCGCAGTGTGCGCGACAATATTCTCTACGGGCGGCCGGACGCCAGTGAAGCCGAACTGCTGGAGGCGACCCGTCAGGCCGAAGCCGATGACTTTATCCGCGACCTGACGGACCCCCACGGCAACCGCGGCTTTGATGCCCAGGTAGGAGAACGCGGCGTGAAATTATCCGGCGGCCAGCGTCAGCGTATCGCCATCGCCCGGGTGTTACTGAAAGATGCGCCGATTCTGATTCTTGATGAGGCCACCTCCGCACTGGACTCTGAAGTGGAATCCGCCATTCAGGAAAGTCTGTACCGGCTGATGGAAAACAAAACGGTAATCGCCATTGCCCACCGTCTGTCCACCATTGCCGCCATGGACCGCCTGATCGTGCTGGATAACGGCCGTATTGCCGAACAGGGAACGCATCAGGAACTGATTGCCCGGGGCGGTATTTATGCTCAGCTGTGGGCCCATCAGACCGGGGGCTTTATCGGCGAAGAATAATGACGTGTGCGGGCAGCGTGCGGCTGCCCGCTTCTCTTCTCTGTTTCTACTCTTCTCTGTTTCTTTTCCTTTTTTCCCTTTTTCTCCCCGGCTTATTTCATGTTCCAAGGTCTTTTTCCTGCCTGCCGTATCCGCCTGCGGTGATTGATCAACAACCCATATAGGTATTATCACTATAAGTAAATACACGGTTATTTGATCTCTGTCGCTTTTCGCCTGCGGCAACAGCATTACTATGCGGTTATATTTTAGCCGGAGCTGTCTCATGAAGCTGTATATTTACCATCATTGCCCGTTTTGCCTGCGTGCCCTTATGGTCGCTAATTACAAGGACCTGCCCTACCGGGTGGAGTATCTGCTGAATGATGATGTTGAAACGCCCACCAGCCTGATCGGTAAAAAACAGGTCCCGATTCTGCGTCTGTATGATTACAGCGCTATGGCTGAAAGTATGGAGATTGCCCGGCAACTGGACGAACTGGGGGACCCGGACCGCATCATCCGGCCAGCAGGGGATACCCGCCCGGTGCGCGATGCCATGGCAAAGGCAGCGGCGGCTGTGGATGCACTGGTATTTCCGCGCACCGTAGCGATGGACGTACCGGAATTCCGCAGTGCAGCGGCCATCGATTATTACCAGCAGAAAAAAGAAGCGGCTCTGGGATTCGATTTTGCCCAGGCCATGGCTGACAGTGCACATTACCAGCAGCAGACCGAGGCCATGCTGGCTTCCCTGCCTGTCCCTGAACGGCCTTCCGCGCATGACCACACCTTAAGCTGGGACGATGTAGAAATTTTCCCTGCCCTGCGCAATCTGACCATGGTACGCGGGCTGACATTTCCGAGCGCACTACTCGACTATGTACATGACGTTGCCAGCCTCACGAAAACCGATCTGTATTTTAATCAGGCGTTATAAATTATGACGGAATCAGGAACAATCCCGCTGCGATTGTTGAATATTCTGAATCACTTTCATCATGCCACTGATTATTGACGGGCCATAGCCGGTCTTTAAGAAAGCAGCTTAAACGCCGCCTTAAGTGACGCAGTTCACATTCAGCTAAGATGACAGATTATTTACCGAATTTTTGTTCGGATATTGATGCGCAGTAACAGAACAAAATTTTCTTTTAAATTCTGGCCGATATAATAATCGGCTGAATACAGACCACATAAGCGATTAATTATATGAGCATATCAAAACAGAGCCTCAGTGGCGCTGCCCTTAAAGAGAAATTAGCGAAAGCTGATCACTCTGACCTGAAAACATCGGGGTTCTGGATAAGCCAGTCCTTTATGATTATTGCCACCATCGTCGGTGTTTATCTGGCAGCTCAGGCGGGTCTGGATCAGGCGATTGTATTCGATGATATTACCAGCAAACAGTCGAATTATTTTCTGCGCCAGTCACTGTACGATGAAGTCGATGCCAACATCATCATGCTGCGCAAATACAACGAAGAATACTTCAGCCGTGCCGTGCCCAAATCCGAACTCAAACAACACACTCCCAAGCTGCGTCAGTTCGTCTGGGAGTCAATGAAATTTTCACCGGCCACACTGGAAACGCCCTCCTATTTTCTGCGTGAGATTCAGGCCTTCTATGCGGAACTCGATCAGCTGATCGAAAACGGGACATCCAGAGTGTACGGCCACAGCTATGCCGGCAAGCTGATGACCGAAAAACTGGATCATATGCAGAACGAAGTACTGCCCAGACTGGCAGCCAATACCCAGTCTCTGGCCAGTGACCTCAAAGCCCAGGGTGTTGACCTCAGCGACAACCTGATGCTGGAAGACAACAACAGCAATGGGAGTCAACAGGCACAATGAGTATGTACTGCCCACATTGCGATAACACACCACTGATCCAGACACGCTATGCTGCCGAAGAGGTGGACGCCTGCCCTTCCTGTGGTGGCTTATGGTTCCAGAATCATGAACTGAATTCGGCACTGGCTGATTTTGATAATGGTGATGACAACCCGGATTTCAGCCAGCACCTGGGGAAACCGCTGGGGCTGACGGAACGCGAGTGTCCATCCTGTCAGCAGAAAATGCAGGGCTACCACCTGCTGGAACATTACGAAGTTGAAATCGATATCTGCCATCCCTGCAACAGCACCTGGATTGATAAACACGAACTCGACGAAGTCTGTCATTCTCCGCGATTAAAAGAAGCGCTGGGAGAGATCAATAAAGGCGTGACCTGGAAAAGCTGGTTATTTGAATTTCTGGCCCGCATGCCGGTTGAATATAACCTGCGTCCGGCCATTAAGCCGTACGTCACCTGGGCTCTGATCGCCGTTAATGTGGTGATTTTTGCCAGTTACGCTCTGAACCCGATGTTTGCAGATTATATTTTTGAAATGTTTGCCGAACGCCCTGCAGATGTTATGCATGGCATTCACTGGTGGACGCCACTGACGGCGACCTTCCTGCACGGTGGCTGGATGCACCTGATCGGCAATATGTATTTCCTGTGGGTGGTGGGTGACAATATTGAAGCTGCCCTCGGGCATAAACGCTATCTGGGGATTTATCTGTTATTGGGGATTGGCGCCAGCTTTGCCAGCCTGGCAGCCAACCCGGACAGTATTATTCAGAGTGTAGGCGCCAGTGGTGCCATTGCCGGGCTCTTTGGCCTTTATATGCTGTGGTTTCCCTATGCCCGCTTTTCATTCATGGTTTTCGTCTGGCAATTTAAAATTCCGGTCTGGGTTTATTTCATCGGCTGGCTGGTGCTGAACTTTGCCGGTATGTATATGGGCGAAGGCGGCGTCGATTACTGGGCGCACATCGGTGGCTTTATTATTGGCTGCATCGTAGCAGCCATACTGAAAAAATCCGTCTATGAAAATAATCCGCTGCAGGCGATGCTGGCGGGTCCCAATGCCAGATTCCGTAAACCGGAGAAAGATAAAAAGAAAAAATAAAAACCAGCCATAAGCTGTTGCCAGTGACAGAAAGCGATCGCGACTGTCACTGGCTTTAATTGATTCCCCCCAGATCATCAGCAGATTTTCCGAGTCGCACCACGCCCCGCAATATCAATGCAATCAGCCGGTAAGGCAGATCAATAATATCCGCCACAATCTGCAGCGTGTCAGATTCCATCATGCCCTGCCCCCGCGGCCAGAGATAATGGCTTGCCACAAAGCACAGCAATGCAACCACCATAACCCGCCAGTGAAACCCGGCCAGCAGCAGATCGAACAGCAGATAACCACCGAGAAAAAAACTTAACAGCGCGATCAGTGCCCGCAGGTAATTCAGTATCATCCTAACAGTCCTTCCACGGCTTCCAGCGCGGATGCCACGGTATTAATTAATCCGGCCACATCGGATATGGCCTCAGCTTCCGACCGGGCTTTGGCGGCCGCTTCTTTCATCGCCTGTGCAGCCTGCTGATACTGAGACGTCTGAGCACTGATCTCACTTTCCAGCAGACGCTGCTGCTGATCGTATAAATCACTGATCTGGCGGATCAGCTGTGCATCCGGCACGGCCACACTGTCGCGGATAATTTCCAGCTGTGCGAGGGTTTGCTCCAGCTCAGCGAGTAAGTCTGTCATTTTTGCTTCCTTTCTTTGCCTGTTAACGGATTACCCGGCCAGCGCGTTATAGGCTTTGACCAGATCCCGGATCTGTCTGGCATAATCGCGGATATCCGCATATCCGTAGTCTTTTTCACTCAGCACTTTGAGCAGTTCGTCATCCGACGTCCGCAACGCCTGCAGCGATGCGCCGGCTGCCTGACTGATCGCCTGTCCACGCTGTAGTGCCTGTTCGGCCATCAACAAAGCATCAACCGCGACTTTCCGGTCCGCGTAGCTGTGCGCATCACCATGATTGATTACCCTGTAGGATTCGTTCTTCAGGCTCTTCGCGGCGCTTTGATAAGCGTGCATAAAACCGCGCCGCTCACCGTCCAGAGTCAGATCATTGGCCAATAAATCAGCCAGTGCCTGTACCGCCGGCTGATAATCCCGGATGATGGTTTTTAAGGCCTGGGCGCGCTGCCGTTCAACCCAGACAGCGCCGATGTTTTCCACCACCGACTGCAGAGCACTCTGCTTATCTTTATCGAAGTTCTCACCCAGAGCGAACGCTGTGTGATCCGCCAGCTTTTCAGCGGCGTCTTCCAGCGCCTGTGCCGGATCTTCACTTAACAGTGCGTTTAACAGCTCACCATAACTGCTCAGCGCCCGGGCAGCACTGAGACGGACATTGGTATCGTCCGCCGCCACCATACGGTCAAAGTCGGCATGCACCACTTTTTTATCTTTTCGCAACGCAAAGCGGCTGGCGTTCATGGTGATAATATCCTGACGCAGACGGGCCAGCTCAGCGGCGCTGAACTGGCCAAGTGTCGCGGTTGCCGACGCATAAGTATGGGTCGCTTTCTGTTGCGACTGGGTTAAAGCGCTGCAGGCAGTGAGGGTGGCCAGCAGAAAGAGAACGACCAATATACGCAGCCTGCGTATAGAAGCAGGCCATGAAACCTGACCTGGTGAAGGGAACAATACCAGCATGAGTGCATCCTGCAGAAATCAGTGTCTGCAGCGTATAAAAACAGCCACTCCGCCAATAATCAATACAAAAGCCATGAATAGCCGGCTATCAATGGCTTCACCGGCAATCAGCACACCAGCAACAGCGGTGATGGCCGGCACGGTCAGCTGTACTGTCGCAGCGGTGGTTGCCTGCATATGGGGTAATACACCGTACCACAGGGCGTAACCCGCGCCGGAGGCCAGCACACCGGAAGCCAGCGCACAGGCAACGCCGGCGGCGCTGACACCGGTTATGTCGGCAAACACGAAATCTGTGATGCCGGCGGTATTCGCCGTGAATAACACCAGCCACAGGCCAGCGGCTAACAGGCTGGCGCGAGCAAAATTGGCTGCGCTGCTGCTGACAGCGTCACTGCTGCTTTTACCGCGCAGTGAATAAATCCCCCAGCCGACACCGGCCACAGCCATTAACATGGCGGCCGGCAACGGCGGAGCGGAAACACCGGGAAATAATAACCAGACGACGCCGCTGAAACCGGCCAGCAATCCACCCAGCTGCAAGCGGTTCGGCCGTTCACCACACCAGAGTCCCCAGGCAATCATGGTTGCCTGCACCGCTCCGAATAACAGCAGTGCACCGGTGGCGGCTGTCAGATGCAGATAAGCGAAAGAAAAACCCGCAGCGTACAGAAGCAACACCAGCGCGGAAGGCCAGCTGCCAGCCTGAACAAGCGCCGTGGCTGAGCGGCCGCGCAGCAGGGTTAATAACACCAGAAACGCCGCGGCAGAGAACACACGTATCAGGGTAAAACTGCCGGCATCCAGTCCGGTCTCCGTCAACGCCATACGGTTCAGCAGCGAGTTGGCAGCAAATGCCAGCATCGCCAGTGTGGTGAGAAAAGTCAGCCGGACCGGGGACATTCAATACTCCGGAAAAAAGTCTTATGCAGACTTTACGGGTATTTAACGCCGAAATACATCGCTTGCGGCCGCGCCGGCTTAAGACATAAGTGACGGCCAATCCGGGCAGATTGCATGCGCCAGCGGTGATGGCACGCCGGTGGGTTATTTAAAACTGCTGCGCTGCTGAAACGGACGCGGTTCTTTATCTTTAGCCAGACCGTTGGCCATGGCAATTTTCTGGTTTTTACGGCCCAGTAAGCGCGCCTGTACCCAGCGCTCCCAGCGCAGCGCTTTCCAGGTATCGGCTTTCCAGGTTTTTTTAAACAGATATTTGGTGGCCGCAATCGCATCCGGCGATTTGGAGGCAATCACCTGCGCCAGCTGTTGTGCCTCGCCAGCAGGATCATCGGCAAGCTGGCTGATCAGGCCATATTCATGACCTTCTGTCGCCGGGAACTGGCGACCTGTCATGGTCAGCTCCTGAGCGATATCCACCCGGGTTAAACGGGACAGAGTGACCATGCCGCTCATATCCGGAATCAGGCCCCATTTCATTTCCATAATGGATAAGTTGGCGTCCGGTGTGGCGATGCGGTAATCACAGGCCAGCGCGATCTGCATACCGCCACCGAAACAGTTGCCCTGAATCACACAGATCACCGGCACCGGCAGATCACGCCAGCAATGAGCAATCTGCTGGGCTATGTTCTGTTTGGTCCAGGGCAGCTTGAGAAAAATCTTTGCGATCATGGAGGGCTGTTTGCTCACCGCTTTAAAATCCAGCCCGGCACAGAAGGAGTCTCCCTTACCCGACAGCACTACGGCGCGGATACTGCGGTCTTTGCGGATTTTTTTAGCCATGGCAATCATCTCAGTGAACATTGCCATATCCAGCCCGTTCAGCTTGTCAGCACGGTTCATGGCAACATAAGCAATATGATCGCGTACTTCACACAGTACGCGCGGCTGTTGTGATTGATTCATGGTGTACGGGCCTTCAGTGAAACAGAACGACGGTGACAGCCCCTCCGTCACTGTGCCTTGCCGGCAAGGTAACAGCGGCCACCGTACGTTCTCTGGTTATCCGGAATGCGGCGATAATTCCACACTTCCCGGCGATAGACCATGATCATTCTGAACAGATCAGCTACCACATATAACTGTGCAGCGGAGGACGGATATTATGCGCGCCGGCGCGGACGCTCTTCCCGTGGCCGGGCTTCATTCACCCGCAGTGCGCGTCCGTTCACTTCCTGACCATTAATCGCCTGCACGGCCTGTCCGGCAGCGCCCTCGTCTGCCATCTCAACAAAACCGAAACCTTTGGAGCGCTGGGTTTCACGGTCCGTTACCACGGTGGCACGATCCACTTTGCCGTGCTCAGCAAATAACTGAGCCAGTTCATCACGGGTCATGGAAAAAGGCAGATTGCCGACGTAAATATTCATAGCTGAGTCCCTTTGAGTGAAAAGCGGACTCAGCCTAGATAGGAGGAATGTCAGTTTAATGACAGCCGCAAGCCTTAACTCACCAGCCGCCGGTATGGGTTTTCACCAGAGTTGTCAGCAGCCGGATATGATCCGCCCGGTCATTCAGGCAGGGGACGTAATGGTAGGCCTGGCCACCGTTCTCCAGGAAGTAAGCACGGTTTTCAACCTGCAGTTCTTCCAGCGTTTCCAGACAATCAGCCGCAAACGCCGGGCTGATGACATCAACCCGCCCGACGCCGTCCTTTGCCCACTGCTTCAGTGTCTCATCGGTATAGGGTTTGACCCACTCCTCACGACCAAAACGCGACTGAAACGAACACAGCCACTGATCATCCGCCAGCCCCAGTTCAGCGGCAACAGCGCTGGCTGTGGCCCGGCACTGGTCCGGATAGGGATCGCCCATATGTTCGTAGCGTTCCGGAATACCATGAAACGATAACAGCAGCCGGTCACCGGTGCCGTGTTGCGCGCGGTATTCACGCACAGAATCCGCCAGTGCGCGGATGTACAGCGGGTGCTGATGATAGTCATTAATAAACCGCATTTCCGGCAGGTGCGGACAGACGCTCAGGCCTTTGGCCAGGCGATCGAATACAGCCGCGGTGGTGCTGGAGGAAAACTGCGGATACAAAGGCAGGACCAGCATTTTCTCCACCCCGGCTTCGCGCAGTTCACGACCGGCCTGCTCCATCGATGGCTCACCATAGGTCATGGCCAGCGCCACCGGAACATCACAGCCAAATTCCTGTGCCAGCGATTGTTTCAGTGCCTCTTGCTGACGCCGGGAAATCGCCATCAGAGGCGAACCGTCTTCTGTCCAGACCGATTGATAGGCTTTCGCCACACGCCCGGGACGAATACGCAGAATCACGCCGTGCAGAATCATCCACCACAGAGGGCGCGGCACATCCACGACCCGCTTATCCCACAAAAACTCCGCCAGATATTCACGTACAGCGGCGGCTGTCGGGGCTTTGGGTGTACCAAGGTTGGCGAGCAGAACACCAAAAGGCGGTTGTTGCCGGGAAGTCACGGAATTGTCTCCTGTGCATTGTATAGGTTTGCGGAATCCTGTAGCAGGCCTGTAAAAGGTCTGTCGATGGGCAGTTTACTTGATCGCCTGTCGCCGGTCACCAGACGCAGGCTATCAGGCTGATCAATAAAACACGGGCAGAGAGTCAGCTTTGGCAGGAAAACAGCCCGCGGGCAGACTGGACAAAACCGGGCGGCTGGGGCAACCTTCGCGCTCCTTCCGTACCGGCTCACCAGCGCACAACAATCTCTGTGGTAACGGCTATAGTCAACAGACCCGCAGCAGAAAGCCGGACGGATTTATTGGGAGAGAACCACTCATGACTTATTGCGTCGCACTGAAACTGAAAGAGGGTCTGGTGCTGACTTCCGACTCCCGCACCAATGCCGGTGTCGATCACATTGCCAGCTTCCGCAAACTGCATGTGCAGGAAGTGCCCGGAGAACGGGTAATCTTCCTGCAGAGCGCGGGCAATCTGGCCACCACCCAGAGTGTGATCACCGTGCTGCAACAGCAGATCAAAAACGCCGAACGTCATATTCTCAATGTGCCGGGTCTGTACGATGTGGCAGAACTGGTGGGCAAGACCATCCGCGAGATTATCAAACGGGATTCAGGCCAGAACCAGGGCGTGGATTTTGGCTGCAATATGCTGGTCAGCGGGCAGATCAAAGGCGACGAGCCGCGTCTTTTCCATGTCTATCCCCAGGGCAACTTTATTGAAGCCTGTGAAGACACCCCTTACTTTCAGATCGGTGAGAGTAAATACGGTAAACCCATCCTTGACCGTATTATTGATTTTGAAACGCCGCTGGAACGCGCCTTACAGTGTTCTCTGATTTCTATGGATTCCACGCTGCGCAGTAACTTATCCGTCGGCATGCCACTGGACGTGGTCAGTTACCTTAACGATGCGCTCAGTTCGCCGGGCATCCGTCGCATTGATGAGACCAATGAAGATTTCCTGAAACTGCGTCAGGCCTGGTCAGAAGGTATCCGCGCACTGTTCGACAGTATCCCGCTGATGGTGAAAGACTGAGCGGCCACCACGGCCGCGCGGTTCACAGCGGCCTGAGCGGCGCTGATCAGTGAGCCTCCGCCGGCGCCAGCCCTTCTTCTTTCGCCGCCGGACGGATCAACAGAGAAGCCAGCGCCGCCACCAGCAACATACTGCCCAGCGCAAAGAAAGCTTCGTTATAGGACATCACCATGGCCTGCTGGGTCATTTCATTCATCAGCATGCCGTACTTCTGTTCCGCCGGTCCGCCATGCATACCCAACACCATTCCCATGTTGTGCATATATTCTGCGGCTGCCTGAGTGCCGTTGACGACACTCTGCTGAATCTGAATAAGATGAAAATCGGTGCGGTCGGATAACAGCGTAGCCAGTACTGCAATGCCCACTGCACCACCGAGGTTACGCATCACATTAAACAGTGTGGAAGCTGAAGCAGTGTCTTCCTGCTTTAAATTCTGTGACGACATCACCGACAGCGGCACCATAATAAATGGCTGCCCGAGTGCGCGTACTAACAGTGCCGGAATCAGATAGGAACCATCGTATTCTGTGGTCATATGAATATTCATAAACATGCTGCCGCCCATCACCGCAAAACCGAACGCCACCAGATATTTGGCATCGATTTTTTTCATAATACGGGGAATGAGCGGGAAAAACGGTAATTGCGGGAAACCGACCCACATCAATACCAGACCGATATCCAGTGCGGTGTAGTCATGTACAGAAGCCAGATAAAGAGGTACAAGATAAACAGAACCAAATAAACCCGCCCCTAACGCCACGTAAGTGACGCAGGACAGCGCAAAGTCACGGCTGTAAAACAACCTGAGGTTGACCAGCGGATGATCAGTGGTTAATTGCTTGCGCACAAACAGCACCAGACTGACGACACTGACCACCGCCAGCCAGCGGATATATTCCGCATCAAACCAGTCATCCTTGGAACCTTCTTCCAGCATTACCTGTAAACAACCCAGTCCCAGTGCCATGGTAATCATGCCGAACAAATCAATGCGTTTGAGCTGTTCATCGTCACCCGGTTCTTTATCCAGCCCTTCGGCCAGCAGCCACAGCACGGCAATGCCGGGAATGACATTCAGATAAAAAATGTAATGCCAGCTCAGGGCATCGGTTAACCAGCCCCCTAACGTGGGGCCGATGCTGGGCGCAAAGGTAGCGGTAACGCCGAACAGGGCCATCCCCACCGGCCGCTTATCCAGTGGCAGCAGTTGCAGAATTAAGGTGAATGCCATCGGAATTAACGCGCCGCCGGTAAAACCCTGCATGGCGCGGAACACAATCATAGATTCCAGATTCCAGGCAAAGGAACACAGCAGTGAGGAAATAATAAAACCCGTGGTATTCCACAGCAGGTAACGGCGTGGCGACAACCAGGCGGCGAAAAAACCGGTGAGCGGAATGGCGATCATTTCCGCTACCAGATACGAGGTGGCTATCCATGAAGATTCTTCCAGCGTCGCACCCAGTGCCGCCTGAATATCTTTCAGCGATGAGTTGGTGATCTGGATATCCAGAATCGCCATAAAGGCGCCCAGCAAAGCACCGCCGATGGCCAGCCAGTTTTTAACCGGTACGTCGCCCCTGCTCATACAGAATTACTCGGTAAAAACCGTCGCGATCACCGACATACCGGCACGGATCTGACTCAGGTCCTGGCCTTCCTCAAACACGATTTTGACCGGCAGGCGCTGCGTGACTTTGGTGAAATTACCCGTGGCATTCTGTGGCGGAATCAACGCAAATTCAGAACCTGTGGCGGCAAAAAAGCTGTCGACCTTACCTTTGAACACCGTATCCGGCAGCGCATCAATTTCGATATCCACCGCTTGTCCGGCACGGATATCTGCGACCTGAGTTTCTTTAAAATTGGCATACACCCAGAGCGGCTGAGTCACCAGACTGAACAGGCGCAGCTCCGGGCTGACCATTTGCCCCAGTTGCACCTGCTGGCTGGTGACCACACCATCACGGGCGGCACGCAGACCGGTATAAGCAAGATTGAGTTCGGCACTGGTTAAATCGGCAGCGGCCTTATCCACTGCGGCACTGAGCTGCGGCTTTTCACCCTGCATAGACACCAGATTCGCTTTCTGCGACGCCAGCTGAGCCCGGGCCTGATTAAGCCGCGCCCGGGAGGCATCCCGGTTCAGTTCTGCAGCGTCAATGTCATCCTGGGAAACATATTGCTTGCCCCGCAACTGCTTCAGCCGGTCCAGTTGCTGGCCGGTGCGTTGCCAGTCAGCCCGGGCTGCCGCCACACTGGCCTCAGCCGCCGTCACCAGGGCTTTCTGCGCTTCTTCACGCTCACTCAGATGATTCAGATTCGCCCGGGCCTGATCCAGCAGTGCCTGCGCCTGAGCAACCCGGGCCTGATAAGGCGCCGGGTCCAGCTGCACCAACAGATCACCAGCACTGACCGCCTGGTTTTCCGTCACAGCAATGTTCAGCACACTGCCCTGTACGCGGCTCATCACCGGAAGAATATCGGCTTTCACATAAGCATTGTCGGTCTCTTCCAGTCCCTGATGCATCCACCACCAGACACCACCGGCAATAGCGACCACCGCAAGTACAATAAGAACTCTGACTTTCTTCGGCATAACTGAACCTGAATACAGAAAATTAGGGAGGCTAAGTCTACCGGGAATGTGAGCAGTGTAAACACCACTTTAGAGGCCTTATTGGCGACATTTCAGGAACAATAAAACCCTGAAACAGCAACATTATCGATCTATGGCACAACAATACCGTGATACCGGCATAAAATGACCCATAGGTGGCAAATCCGGCCGCTTTAACGGTTCCGGGGGGCGTAACACCGGCCAGACAATCCTGTCAGCGCATGTACATCAGCTCACTGATCACAGGGTCCGCGCCGCAGGCAGGGAAGCCAATATTGAAATAGCTGTCATGGTAAGAAAAAACGCTCACCGTACCAGTGGCAATGCCACTGTGGTCAGCACATAAGGTGATATCGGAGGCAACAACAAAGAGCAATCCATATTGCGGCAGATAAAGTTCGAAACCGGACAGCATTGCCTCTAAGTCCTCGCGCTCACCATTAAAACGGTAAGTCACGTCATCAGAGCGCAGCAGGTTCTCGTTACTTTTAAAGTGAGAGGCAGGATGATCAGGCGTGGCACTTTCCTGCAGACTCTCATCAGCCCAGGCGAATTCTGCTACTCCGCCGGCAGCGGCGTGCCGTCGCAGAGTGAGGCGCCGGGTTTCTGTTCTGCTCTGATGACCGGCGGGTCCGCTGGAACGGTCAGATATAAGGGTTTCCCGGGTGCTGTCACGGACAGACGTCGCGACCCCGGCGATTGTCAGATCAGAGAAATCACGTTCAGCAGACGTCGTAAAGGACTCATAATAAAATGACTGACCATCGGCATGGCGCTTTTCGAACCAGCGCTGAACAGTATCCGAATAGCGGCCACTGACGGTTACGGTATCTCCTTCCGACTGCGTACAGAAGTCATCAAACACATAAATCTGTTCCCACGATGCATCGTTCGTATAACGATCAACATCGTCGTCGTTTTTATTGTTAACACCGCTTACCGGCAAGGAATCCGGAGTCCTTCCCTGAACAGTGCCATCTGGTAATTGCGACACGGACGACATCCGGTACTGATAAGTAAACTGACCTCCGCAGTCGCCATAAAAAGTCACCGGACCGGCGGTATCCGTGGTCGTTGCCGGAGTCAGATCAGCCTGGTTCTGACCGGTTAAATCTGACGCGGTCAGAGACGAAGCCAGAAGCGCTGCGGAAGCATGACCGGACCGTTCCGCAGTACGCTCATCCACCGCATGCCAGATATCGTCACTGGCCTGATCAATCAGCATGGTCTGCCACAATACTCTGACGGCGTCTTCTGCCTGTGCGGCCATGGTGTGGTAGTTACTGGTTTCAGGAAGCGCAAAATCTTCTGTGCCGCGATAGGTCAGATTATTCAGTGCGGGCGGTTTTTGACTACCATCCCCGCTATCCGGGCTGCCGCCTGAACCACCACCACAGGCAACCAACAGACACGACATCCCCGCCAGGACTGACGGCATACGCTTAGGTAACATGAACAAATTCCTTTTTAACAGCAATAACCACCGCACAAAAAAAACACGGTACAAAGAACATAGCCACAAAAAAAAACGTAGCCTGCGTTGACAGGCTACGTTCTGATATTAATCACGCCGTGTGGCTGACCGCCATTCAGGCGTCTTATCTATAATCATTTTACGGTCAGATTTCAACGCTGATAGTTCATTCGCTATACCGGATCATTGGTCTGACCTTGCCGGCAGAATGATCAGTCAGCGGTGCTGACGTCACTGACCTCGGCGTCTGCACCACATTGATTATAAGTCATTGTAAAGCTGTCATCGCCATTGTAAACAACAGCTTCACCGTCAACAGAACTGATATGTGACGGCTGGGATATACCACAGGGGGAGGATTGGCTTACATCGACACCAACCTTGCCGTAATCCGGGATATATATGTCAATATAAGGTAACATCCCATCAACCCGATAGGTTGTATTATTTATCCGGTACAGGTTGGTTACTTCCCGGATGTCAGTGTCAGCGTCTTCTTTAACATAGACAGAACCATCCACTACGATCGACTGACCCGAATAGGATATTGTTATATGGCGTGTCTGATTTTCCTCGAAGTTATTCTCACCGATCTGCTGGCCCGAAACTTCGAAATTACCTGAGATATTGACGTCCACTCCGGCCACAGTCAGTGGTGAATAATTGAATTCTTCTACAGCCTGATAGTCATTTTTATAACTGGTATATTGCTGCCCGGGCATGGTATAGGTTGCTTCAGTGGTGTCCGTATAGCGATAGGTATCTGTACCGGTGAGAGTGACATCCCCATCAGAGCTGACGCAGAGGCTGTCAGCATTGATGCTTGTGGTAACGTCTGAATCAGATATTTCTTCGTATTGGTCCGGGTTATCAGTATCCGCTTCAACCGTGCGGTGTCCGGAACCCTCAACACTGAATTCTGCAGCGCCCGGGGCATCATTACAGTTGCCATAAACGGTCACAGAGTCGGAATATGTTTCTTCACTGCCGGATTCACCGGTCAGCGGTGGAAACTCCACCTCCGCATCGTCTGCCTGCTCATAAAGCCCCTGAAATATGTTACCTGTCACCTGATCACCTGTGTAAAGCACAATACTGCCACCCAGAGCAATCTCGACCTGAGCTGCTAAGTCACCAACCTGTTCATCCGTCAGCTGACTAAGATCCACTTCCCCCTCTTCACCAACATAATTCAGTGCACCAGAATCGGAATGAGAAGATGAGCTGCCACCACAGGCGGACAAAGCAACAGTCAGTGAAAAGGCACCGGCGAAAAGCAATGGCCGGAGCGGAAGTTGAGAAATCATGCGTGAATTCCTTATAAAACAGGCTGGATAAATTGAATACTCTGAGCCGATAAAGAGGCCAGTCAGTATTAACAATAAAAATAATAACACGAACACACAGAAGCAGAGGAGGAAAAAGGCTTTATCAGGCTGTACTCAGGGACCAATGCGGTCAGTTCATTTATTATTGTTACTGAAATCCAGCGTGACGATATTATCGTTCACAGACATAACCGCCTGTTCAGATTCCAGCCGCATTTTTTCAGCCACCAATAACCGGCAACGCTCTGCCAATACTTCTGCCGGGCTGAATGGTCCTTCGCCCCTCAGGCTGCTGTTCAGAGGAAAGGTAAATGCTAACGCCTCATGCTCGTCCATTGATAAAGGCAGATGTTGCGATGACAGATGTTGCGATGAATAGTGGCGCTCCAGTTTATTCAGCAGTTTATACAATGCACCGGAAGGTCTGGCATCAGCGCCTTTGCAGCAGAACTGATCCTCAGCGATGCTCTTTATATACTGACGTAATGGTTTATTGTCGGGCAAACCGATACTGCGGCACATCACAATAAGATCGTAACTCATACGTCTGGCAAACAACTCAGGAAAGTACCGAAGATCATGCTGATCCAGACCACAGATCACCATCAGGTAGCGACTGTTCAGCTCCTGTGCCACCACGCAGATATCGCCACCAATTAACCTACAGGCGGTTTGCCACCGTAATCCGGGATAGGCATGATTCACCGGCTTAATATGCTTATATAAGAACTTACACAGATAGTTATCAAGTTCGATCTGCACCATGGTTTCAGCGCCTGATCTCGCTGAGCATTTTCCCATAGCCTTCTTCTGTCATAACCTGATCAACCGAGGCACGTGTCAGCATAAGGCGATAGTGTTCCTGACACCTGGACGGCAATGGCAGGCCAATATGTTTTGCCCAGAATTCGGTATAAAAAAGGGCTGCATCTGCGATAGAAAACTGACCGAAGAGATACCCGCCGCCTTCCAGCCATTCATCTGCCAGCATAAAATATTCACTGACGAGGGTGCGCCCCTGTGCCTGGACCCGTTCCTGTTCAGCGGGAATTTCTGAGTATTTTTCCGCCGTAAATATTCGGGTAAAGCCCTGGCCATGAATGGTATTAACGACATAATTCAGGACTTCAATGGTTTTCAGACGGGTAATAAGATCGTCAGACAACAGAGATTTTTGCGGATAAGCCTGGGCTAACCATAAGCTAATGGATAAAAAATCGGTTAATGCTGTGCCGTCTTCCAGTACCAGGGTGGGGATCGTGCCTTTCGGATTCAGTCGCCGGTAATCCGCGCTGTGCTGATCGCCCGCCATCAGGTTAACCAGATACACCTCAAAGACCGGCCCGCATTCCTCCAGCAGGATATGAATGCCTGTGGTACATGACCCCGGGGTCATATAAAACCTGAGATTAGCCATACTGCTCTCCTGATACGGCGGAAAAACTCAGATAATTGCAAAACCACGGCCACCACAGAGTCCGGCAGGGCCTGGTTCCGCCGCTTTAAAACCCCGCAAAATCAATCAGATAGCGCGTTATAAGAGATCACCGCTAAAGCCCTGACTGTCGGATAAGTAACAGCGGCCGCCTGAAGCAACACGGCTTGTCGTACTTCCACCACAGGCCGGCCAGTCAGTGAGGGGACGGTTTTTAAGGGGATGACGTTTCAGATGATGCCTCAGCTGGTGACGTTATCAGTAGCCATCACTGACACTACTTATCGAAAATTCAGATAGTTAATTCCCATTTATTCTGATTTTTCGCTACGGCGGTTTGACTATGATTAGCCCACCCTCAGGTAAGACAATATGAAGAACTGCTATGATGACGGAAAACACCAACCGCTCCTACACCGCCACCGCCAAGGCCATTCACTGGCTGATGGCATTACTGATATTAGTTGCCAGTGCTATTGGCCTGTATTCCGGCACAATGGAATATGGCGCAGATCAGGCATTAAACGAATATAAAGGCAGCCTGATTACACTGCATAAGCAGATTGCCACGCTGACCATTTTTTTAATCGCTTTACGTATCGTCTGGCGTATCACACACCGTCCGCCGGCGTTAACCGGCATGAGTCCGGCCATGGTCAAAGCTGCCCACGCCGGGCATCTGCTGCTATATGCACTGATGGTGATTATTCCTCTGGCGGGCTGGGCACTCAGTTCGTCCGCAGGATATCCGATTCCGGTGGCCGGGCTGTTTAATCTTCCGCCACTGGTCAGCGAGTCGGAAGAGATTGCCGCCATCGCCGGGGCGGTGCATCGCTGGGGCTCCTGGTTATTTTTAGCAGTCATCGCCGGGCATATCGGCTTTGCCATAAAACATAAGCTCGTCGATCGGGACGGGACCATGGAATCCATGCTGCCGGGCAAACGCTGAGACATACTCCGGCCCTGCTGACGGGGCCGGTTTTACACAGGAAATAGCCGTGACTGAATCCATAATCATCAGCCAGCCACCTCAGGCGGAGCATCTATATCTGTTGTTTCATGGTGTCGGTAGTACGCCACAAAGCATGGAGCCTCTGGGCCGGTTAATTGCAGCGGAAATTCCGCAGGCGGCCGTTATCAGTGTCTGTGCACCGATGGCGTTCGACCAGGCTGAAAACGGCTATCAATGGTTTTCAGTTGCCGGTGTCAACGAAGCTAACCGCGAACAACGGGTGCGCCAGGCAATGCCGGATTTCCTCCGTTGCATTCACCGCTGGCAGGAGATTACCGCCAGCAGCCCGCAGGATACGACCTTGATTGGTTTTTCGCAGGGCGCCATCATGAGTCTCAGCCTCACACAGATGGTCAGTTCCCCGGCAGCGGCGCAGATTATTGCGTTATCGGGCCGGCTGTGTGGCGCGCAGCATCCCGCCAAAACCGATGCCAGAATTCATATTCTGCACGGCCGTCAGGACCCGGTGATGCCATATTCATTGGCTGAACAGGCTTTCGCCACATTAAAGAACGCCGGCACAGAGGTGACGCTGGATCTGTTTGACGGTCTGGGCCACAGCATTTCTCCCGCCGAAGCGGCGACGCTGCTCAGCTATATCAAATAAGTTCTGCCGGCGTAAAAAAAGGCCGCATCCGCGGCCCGTTATCTCTCAGCAGACAGATTTCAGATTTCGCTGATAATGGCTTTACGTTTCTGCTGATACTCGTCTTCGGTGATCAGCCCTTTATCTTTCAGCTGCTGCAGGTTTTTCAGGCGTTGCTCAAAGTAACCAGCCCCGTGAGTGTGCTGCTTATGCATGCTTTGCCCGGCTGTTTCTGATTTGAGCCCACAGTCATAATAATCGGCATGAATGCGGGTTGTGGTAATGGTCTTCATACCTGATAAAGAAGGCCGTTTACGGCGGCTCTCATCACGATCACCCAGCACCATGGCATCCGCTTTGGCTTCTGCGGCATGCCTGCGGTGCCAGCCCATACACTCTTCGTCCGGGTCCATACTGGTACTGCTGCAGACATCCTGTTTAACCAGACGACAGGAAGAAGCCTGTCCGGCTTCCAGCAGTTTAACGTCATCGGCGGCCAGGGCAGCCACGGGTGAAAGTAACAGTATCAGGGCACAGGTTCTGATCATATCTTAGTCTCCGGCTCCGATATCTGAGCCATGATGGTATTCACTGAAAACACAGAGAATACCGGATTACGCAGTGTCGTGGCACCTGTCAGGATGGATTAACGCGCTCAGCAACAGTGTCTTCCGTGGCTGAATCGACGGCGGGCGGGCATAAAAAAGCCGGGATGTGTAAACAACACACCCCGGCTTTGTTAAGCAGAATCCGGCAGGCTTATTCGGCTGCTTTCATCGCTTCGCTGACCCAGCCGTCGAAAGTCGCCTGGTTCGCTTTGATCCACAGATCCGCATGGCGCTCAATGTCTTCCACTGAATCTTCGCCATTGGCAATCATCATGTTTTCCGCGTTTACCGCGTTAATCGGCAGCTTCATGATGCTGAACAGTTTAGCGGCCGCCGGGTTTTCTTCGGCCCACTCTTTATTGGCAACGATGCGTTCGGAGTTGATATCAAAACCGTAGTTTTTGCCATTTGCCAGCGCCGTGTCTGTGCCATTCGGGTTAGCGGAATATGGTACTTCCAGCCAGACCACGTCTTTACCCGGAACCAGCTTGCCGGATACCCAGTAAGGCGTCCAGGTGTAGTACAGAACCGGTTCGCCTTCTTTATAACGGGCAATAGTGTCAGAAATAATGGCCGCGTACTGACCCTGGTTATGACTGATGGAATCACGCAGTTTGAATTCATCCAGCTGATATTCAATCACACCTTCACAACCCCAGCCGGCATTACAGCCTGCGAGGTCAGCTTTGCCATCGCCATTGGTATCAAACAGTTTGGCCAGCTTCGGATCTTTCAGGTCGGTAATTTTAGTAATGCCGTATTTTTCAGCGGTTTTCTTATCGATCAGATAACCCTGGGCAGCACCCTTAATGTATTCACCTTCACGATAGAAAGTGTCGTCGCCACCGGCGTTTTTATACATGGTGTTGTGCAGCGGGAACCAGTTAACCGTGGTGTAGGTAATATCTCCATTAGAAATCGCGGTGTAGCCGGCACTGTATTCGACTTCTTTAATTTCTTTAACATCGTAGCCGAGTTTTTCCAGCGCTTTATTGACCACGATGGTCTGGAATTTTTCTTCGGCAATCGGGCTATGGAAAGCCTGCACGCTGACGCCTTCGCCGGGCAGATCTGCGGCGCTGACTGCGCTGCTCAGCGTTAATGCCAGTGTCGCAACGCCGGATAACATCCCGGCCATCAATGGACTGCGTTTCATAACTTTCTCCTGATTCAGCTTTCGAACTAACTTGGGTTGAACATTGGATTTAAGAGTTTTTAGCAGGCTTGAGTTTCAGCAACAGCGCTGCAGGGCCAGTCTGATACCAGTGGCGTACGCCACGGGCACGGGCATCCTGACCTAATGCCTGAGTCAGGCGATCAAGAATAATCGCCAGAATAACAATACCGATACCGCCCACGGCAGCCAGACCGATATCCAGGCGGCCGATGCCGCGCAGTACCATCAGTCCGAGACCACCCACGGAAATCATAGAAGCAATGACCACCATCGACAGACTCAGCATCAGCGTCTGGTTAACCCCGGCCATAATCGTCGGCATGGCCAGTGGTAACTGAACTTTAAACAGCATCTGGCGCGGGCTTGCACCAAACGAAGACGAGGCTTCAATCAGATCTGCCGGCACCTGACGGATACCTAAGTTGGTTAAACGGATAACCGGTGGCATGGCAAAAACGATGGTGACCACCACACCCGGCACGTTACCGATACCAAACAACATCACAATGGGCACCAGATACACAAACGCCGGCGTGGTCTGCATGGCATCCAGCGTCGGCCGCAATATGCGGTTAAGGCCATCATGCCGGGCCATCAGTATGCCCAGTGGTAAGCCCAGTAATATGCAGAAGAATACCGATGTCAGCACCAGCGACAGTGTCGTCATGGCTTCACTCCAGGCACCGATAGCGCCCAGAACAAACATACCGATCGCCGTACTGATGGCCAGACGTCCACCCGCCAGCTGCCAGGCCAGAATGGTGAAAATCGCGATCATCAGTAAAGGCGGTGTTGCGTTCAGCAACAGATCGATGGAATTCAGCGTGGCATCAATGGGGACTTTTACCGCTGTAAAGAAAGGACGGAAGTGGTCGACAATCCAGTCAAGCCCGGTGTCGACCCAATCCTGCAGTGGCACCCAGGCTTCAGGGAACGGATCGGCAAAGGTGAAATCGACGGACTCGCGTACGGAATCATCCTGCAGCCAGCCTTCGGCCTGAAAATTCGATTCCGATTGTTCTGAATTCCCCCAGGGGTTGGTTTCGGCGTCAATTTCGCCTGCAAAAGGGTTATCCGCATTCGCGTCTGTATTATCTGTCTCAGACTGGCTGGCAGACGGATTTTCGTTGTTGTCGTTACTGTCTGCCGGGGCCGTTTCAAAGGGATTGGTTTCGTTACTCATGATGGCTTATCCCCTTCGTCTGCATTTTCTTCACGGTCAAGCGTTTCCAGCAGCCGTTCTTTGGTAATGCTGCCAATGTATTCACCTTCTTTCACCACAGGAACCGGGTAGTCGGATTGCGCTACCGTGGTAATTAATTCCCGCACCGGTGTTTCTGCTTCCGCTGTGGTGGCCTCTTCAGCGGACGTTACATAATCTTCTACGGTGGAGGATGGCTTTTCTTTATCCAGTTCGCTCAGTGATGTCACACCGACAAACTGCTGATCGTCATCCACGACATAACCGTATTCAGCACCGCTTTCCGTCAGCTGTTGCATGGCATCCTTAACACTGCTGCTGCTGTCGATGGTTACTTCCGGCTGAATTTCTGCCACATTACTGGCGGCATACACATTGGAAACATCCACGCCCCGGAAGAAAGATCTGACGTAATCATTGGCAGGATTTTCAAGAATATCGTTCGGCGTACCCACCTGCACCACTTCACCGTTCTGCATAATGGCAATGCGGTCGCCAATGCGCATGGCTTCATCGAGATCATGGGAAATAAAGACAATGGTGCGGCGGTGTTCTGTCTGCAGTTTGACCAGTTCATCCTGCATTTCGGTGCGGATCAGAGGGTCCAGTGCGGAAAATGCTTCGTCCATCAACATAATGTCGGGGTCATTCGCCAGCGCCCTGGCCAGCCCTACCCGCTGCTGCATACCGCCGGACAGTTCATCCGGATAGGAATGGCCATGGGCCGAGAGACCTACCTGCTCCAGCGCTGCCTGGGCTTTGCTGCGACGTTCGCGTACAGGCTCACCGGACAATTCAAGACCGAATGCGGCATTGTCAAGAACATTCATATGCGGCATCAGGGCAAATGACTGGAATACCATGCTGATTTTTTTCCGCCGCACTTCGCGCAGGTGTTTCTGATCAATTGCCGCGATATCTTCGCCATCAATCAGGACCTGGCCTCTCGTCGGTTCAATCAGCCGGTTCAGCAGCCGGACCAATGTGGACTTACCAGAGCCCGAGAGCCCCATGATGACGAATATCTCGCCTTCCCGGATGGCCAGACTGGCGTCTTTAACCCCGACGGTCAGACCGGTCTGAGCAAAAATTTCGTCTTTATCAACACCCTGATCAATCAGATCCAGTGCTGGCTGAGGGTTGTCGCCAAACACCTTAAACAGGTGCCGGACTTCAAGTTTGATGTTTTCCGGATCAGAAGTGGCCATGGATCACTTATTTAGAACTGTAAATAAGTTTTACCATACCGGAGTTAGACGAAAGCTTCAAAGTCATCATGATCCAAAAGCGACAGACGACAGATTGTCAACAAAGGCCAATCTGAAAACCCCGCCACCACGGTATTGACAGCCATCTTCAATGCTGCGCACTTATCCAACAGGCGTCAAAAATCACATACTGAGCCCACTGAAACACGCAACTACAGTGGGATTCAGGCCAACAAAACTATATTTAACACTATATTTTTGCCGGGTCTCATCTGGCAACCAGGTTCAAAGAACATCCAGCTTGTCTGTTTTATGATCAAACTAAGCCACTGGTACGGAATGTACCAGACGACAAAGGAATGCCTGCAGGTCTTTTTATGTGTCGTTTTTATCTGTTTTTAATCAGGACAGTCATGGTAAGCATTATGTATAAGAAATATACAAACCGCCCGCTTCACATCGGAAGCAGGCTTCGTTATTTCTTATATGGACAGTCATGGTAAGTGCTTGCTTCTTACTTGCGTGGACTACTTGCGTGGACAGTCATGGTTATCGCTGTCATGGTAAGTTGAGTGTTCAGGGGACTACTTACGTGGAGACTACTTACGTTACTTACGTGGACAGTCATGGTTATCGTTATCGCTGATGGTGAGTGTCCAGGTG
This sequence comes from Thalassolituus sp. UBA1087, assembly GCA_002314145.1. Taxonomy (GTDB): domain Bacteria; phylum Pseudomonadota; class Gammaproteobacteria; order Pseudomonadales; family Oceanobacteraceae; genus Venatoribacter. The sequence goes on from DCCG01000034.1 coordinate 96,544, forward strand.
TCCCCCTGAGCATTCGCTGCAGATTATTCACAGATAATGGCTGTTTATTACATCCGGAGTCTGTGAAACTGCCCTGCCCGGCCGCGTCAATAGTGCCAGTTCCATGGGCAGACTGAGCGCCGCTAACGTCAGTGCAATGTACCCATTCAGTTCAAGCAGCTCTTCGTAAAAGCGGAACAGTTCAGGGCGGAAAATCTCTTTATCAAAGACCCCGCCGGCAATCAGACAGGCTGCAGATACAACCAGGCGGAAGGATGTGCGGGTAAACAGCATGTCATGCACCAGCTGCCAGAGTTCAGACCAGTTCTTTTTAACCCGGCTCAACCATGGAATCCAGACAGCCAGCATAAGAATCCGAAAGCCTGTGCCGTCGGTCCAGTAAACCACCCAGTCAGGAGCGATATTCTTAAGACTCAGCTCCCTTAATAAAAAGCTCAGACTTAACAGCACAGACCCCAGGGTCAGCCAACGCAATACTCCAGTGCTCTGCTGTTTATAACTTAAAGCGAAAATACAACTGGCGATTGCCAGCCAAACCATTTGCGTGAGCTCCATCGGTGCATTTTCATCGTACATCCAATCGGCACCACCAAAGACCACCGCACCGATAAATACACCAGTCAGCAAACCGCCGGCGACGGTAAACAAACGCTCTGCAACTGAATTGTTCATAAATAATCTCCGGACCAGATAATGGTGGAGAGCATAATTGGAGAGTTAACAACAACGGAACAGGGAAATTTACGACGGTTAATTACTTTGACGGAACAATGATAAAAGCCAGACACTACGCGGATTACATTCATATTAAAAAATGTTCCGTCAAAGGAACGATTTGTCACATCTTTATGAGTTAATGGATGCGTATGAGGACCACCTCAAATAAATGGTTATTCGTATGCACTTTGTATAAATCGATACAGGGCCCGCAAGGGATAATTGCATGTACCGAAAAGGCTGAGGCTATAACCTAGGCCCGTCAGGCCTGATGTTTTCCAGCCATATACCAAGCTGAGATACCGACTGCACGCCCGCTCGCCGTTCAACTTCCTGACCCTGAAAGAACAGAATCAACGTTGGAATCGTCCGGATCGCATATTGAAAGCCTACCGCAGGGGCAGTTTGTGTATTCACTTTGGCAAATAACGCCTGATCAGCCAAAACATGGGCGGCTTCTTCAAACAGCGGCAACATCTGCCGACAGGGCTGGCACCAGTCAGCCCAGAAATCGACAATGACAGGCTTCTCTGCCGAACGGACAAACCGGGAAAAGGAGTTTTCATCCAGGTCAGTTATCATTTAATCACGCTCGCAGACTTCCAAACGTTATTCTGGCTTAATAATTAAATTGGGTATAAACAGAGGATTATTATACCACCAAACACACTACATACACATATTGGCATGCAATTAACACCCGGCCAGAGGTAACCAGCGTTAAAAATAAACCTCCCTGGCACTCTTATTTTTATAGTCGTCATTAGTTTTAATAATGCACATCTGATATAGGGCTTTATCACCAGAGTAAAGCATTTTATCTCTTATCCGGCATTCAGATAGATAATAAAATCAGCCTGACGAAACATGCTATTGATGTGGTACGCCAGATATCGGTAGCCGCATCCGGAGATGCGATGCTACCAGAAATGACCGTAACAGAAGATTAACAGAGGTCAGATAATCAAGGGTTAGCGGGTAACCTCATCCACAGGCTATATCAGGTTTTTATTACTGTGGCGTGCGGGAGCAACCAGAGAAGCCATCTGAATTGCGATAACAATAAGAGTAATAATAACACCCTCATTCCATACACCCGCAGATTCCAGCCATGCAACCTCAGACCTGAGATCATTATATTTTTTGCTGTGGATAACCAGCTCTTTCAACCTTAGGTTTTCCGCTAACAAGTCGCGATATTGCATGGCTTCGCCAGACAGATCCGCAATTAAATCAATCAGCGGTTTCTTCTCTCTGTCACCATAAAAAGCCGAACCTTTCGCTTTCTCGGTATCAACAACCTCCTTCAGCTCTTTAATAATGGATTGCAAAGCATTAACCAGGTAGTTGCTACTGGCCTGCGCGTTCTCTTTTTCTGAGCGGTGAATTTGACGCTGACGGAAGTTCCCGACTTGACCTAAGCCTCTGACATTATTGGCACGGTAATCTGCAGACTGCTTAGCTGAGTCAACTCTTCCTGCTATTGATTTGAATCTCCGGACTATACCTGGCATATGAAGTTCCCAGTCAGCCACACTGCCGGAGCGAATCAATTCAATGGTCTTATCGCCCAGGTATTCTACTTCCTGTTTCGTTTGATATGGAGTATTGCTGCTCATCCTGTAATCTCCTGATCCGTTAATTCAATATAGTTTCGTTAATTCTTAGATAGTCCATGCACCGATAAACCAAAGTGTGAGATATAAAACCAACCTGTTGAGCAATTCCTATTCTGGTCATACCAAATCCAAAAACTGTCTGACCAGTACTCATTGCTAACTCCGTTTACCAAAAACGCTGACTTACAGCGCACGATCAACCGTTATTCAACGCATGACAATTTATACTAATAAAAACAATAATATTAATCTGAGAACCAGTTCCTGTGACACCCTGATCGGTCAAAAGAGGTAAGCAATGAATCAAACATTTAATACCGTATTAGACAATTACAGCACCACGAAAATATATTGACCCTTGTTTGCTGAAAAGCTTTTTTACCGAGACTCTTTTACTTTTAACGAGACAGTCTTAATAAGAAAGATGACTGATTCCAAACGAAAACCAGCAGGTTATAGTCTGGATTAAACAATCTGCACAAGGAATGTGTCATGCCCAAACCCAGGAAAGAACTGATATCTCTGGAGGCCACGCCTTACTATCACTGTACATCCCGCTGTGTTCGCAGAGCCTTTCTGTGCGGCAGTGATGAGAATGGCCGTAGCTTTGAGCACCGCCGAAACTGGATAGAAAACCTGATTCTGGACCAGGCTCAGATTTATGCGATAGATATCGCGGCATATGCCGTCATGTCTAATCACTTCCATGTGGTTTTGCATATCAGTAAAAACAAGGCCGAGGCCTGGTCAGCACAGGAGGTCATTGAACGTTGGAACCAGCTGTATAAGGGCACGGTCTGGACAAAGAAATTTCTGGATGGAGAAACGTTAACTGAAGCAGAAGAACAACTGGTATCCAGCTGTGTATCCAAATGGCGTGAACGCCTGATGTCAGTAAGTTGGTTTATGCGCCGTCTGAACGAAACCATCGCCCGCATGGCCAATGAAGAAGATAACTGCACAGGCCATTTCTGGGAAGGACGCTTTAAATCTCAGGCCTTATTGGATGAGAAAGCACTTGCCAGCTGCATGGCTTATGTCGACCTCAATCCAGTGCGAGCCGGTATGGCCAGAACACCGGAATCTTCGGACTTTACATCAGTAAAGACACGCTGCAGCAAAGCGAAAACATCTGTAAGCCCAAATCACCCATTCCAGCAGCCATCAGAACTGCTGAACTTCGCCGGCAACCCACGTCAGGATATGCCGGACGGTATTCCCATGCGCCTGACAGACTACATTGACCTGGTCGACTGGACAGGTAAGCAAATCAGAGAGGACAAGCGCGGACACATTGACGCCACTCTGCCAGCAGCATTGGTCCGCCTGGGTATAGACCCGGAACACTGGTTATATATGGCTCAGAACTTTGAAAGTGAGTTTAAAGGGCTTGTTGGATCGGCCTACGAACTTAAAACCAAGGTTAAGCATTTCTGTCATGGCAAAGTCCGGTTCAGAACATCAGGGTTACGATCCTGCCAAAAGCTTCTCAGTTAGCCTTATCTGATACTCAAATCTCGAAGATGCCTGAAAAGGCAGGGGGAGCTACGCTTTAAAACCTGTAAAAGCCGCTGAAAGCAGCACTTCGGCCAATTCCCGTCCCCAGAACACGCCGGACTCAGGATCATTCCCAATGTACGGTAACGCGATGCAAGAAAACTGATTCTATTCTCTTAGTATGACTGTCTTATTTATTAGTAACGCGATGCAAGAAAACTGATTCTATTCTCTTAGTATGACTGTCTTATTTATTAATATTCAGTGCTAAAAATCTATTGTAAATTTAACAACATTACCACTGGCTTGCCTTTCGACCGGTTCCTCGGAGTGGTTAGAAGACACACGCCAAACAGGCACGTTAGGGTACAATTCATGGGCAATAAAAACACTTATTGCACACACAACCTTCGGTCCCAATGGAACTATAACTGGACGATAATCTGACTGAGCACTTAATACCAATGCTTTCATATCCACATATGTAGAATATGGATCCTCTACATCATATACAAAAATGTCATTCGGCCCGGCGTCAGACAGAATCTCTTTATTATTATCACGCACAGCGATTTCAAATTCAGGATGAGAACTATGTGGGACCAGAATAAAATGCCTACTCGCATCAAGATAATTAACCAATCCTAAGGCTTTATTCTTCTCATAACCCAACGACAAAACCAACGCAACCGGCCTCCCAAGATCACCCAAGACTCCACTATAATAATCATCTATCGCAGATATTTTTTTGACAGGAGTAGCACCAGCAGGCGGTGAAACATAAACCGAAGGGCTATACATTACAGTCAAAGCTGAACCGGCAGATAATTTACTAAATAGCAACTTCAAAACAGTTGCTATCCTCGCCCTTGTAAAAGCAGTAATATCAAATAAAACACTTTTTGCTTCACCCGAAGACAAGTTCTCTTCCAGAAATTTTTCAACATCGTCTAAAATGTTATTCTCACTTCTCTCAAGTATTTCACAATTGTTAGATTCAAAATACTTACGATTATCTGCATAATAGAGATCGACTACATTTGTGTCATATCCAATTGCAATCTTGCAGCCACATTCAGAATATTTTTTAAAAACATGTGTTGAGCGACTTTCATACCCCAATCCAAATATTGCAATATCAAACTGCTCAGCACTTGAACTCTTATTAAGCTTCATAATAAATCCATTTGTTGGCCAACATAAGCATTCTGAGCACCAGATGGCCTCACAATACCGGAAAGCTTTCCCATACCACTTTTTGTCATTAACAGTCTGTATCTATGGGACATTAGAAAAGATAATCTACATCTAATTCCATCAAGACCATCTACTCCAAAATCGTGCTTTTCATCAACTGGCAATTGAACCAAAGCCCCAACATTAAGTGCAGCACCTACCGCCTCAGTAAAATCATGCGCATCCATCAAAAAGCTTAGATTAGGCTCTGGCACGAACTTATCACCAACTAATTGTGCAGAAAAATATTCGCCTATATGATTAACAAAATCGTATACCGTATCACCGACACTACAACCAGAGAGAGAAATACTACCAAAAAGTGCAGATTGCGATTCATATATTCGTTGCAAAGCCTCCCCTTGATCCGACAATGCAATAACTGATTTATGCCTAATCACCCGAAGCAAACTATTTGCCAATGCAATAATTAAACGAGGGTTATATTCCATAGCTTTACACAAACCATCCAACCCCAAATAGAATGGAGCTATACTTTTTCTAGATCGCCGACGATTATCGCTTCTAAAATAATCTCTAACCTGAGCTACAAACTTAACTTTCCTCAATGTCGGAGCCTTATCTCTGTCACCGTAATCCAACAATTTTTCAATCTTTATATCATTATCAATCAAATACTTACGAAAACCTTCATCCTTTTCCGAGAGTGACGAGAAAACCTTCACAACATTAAGCTCAGGAACCCGCTCAAAATATTGCTCTACAGGTTTTTCAAAACCATTCGACAGAAAAACGTGTGAAATTAACTTTTTTGAAAATTCAAACGAATTAGCATTCAAGTCAGGAATCCTAATCAAGTCATAATCATGCTGAGGCATTGGCCTAGTAGGACCTGAACCGACATTTAAATTTTCATTATAGGGAGATAACGAAAGTTTATAAAAAACATCATCATAACCACCACGCATAGTTTCATATAGTGGAGCAATAATATAATCTGGGGCCAACTCTAACTCATCAAACAAAAAAACCCATTTATCACCTACACACTCAGTAGTTAAATTTATTAGCTTTACACTTGCTCCAATAATCGAGACTACATCCTGATGCAAAAATGGTTCCGTTCCTACAATACCCTCACCAGATACAACAGCATTTAGTTCATAATTCAAATCATATTTTTTCTTTGCCAAAGCGGAAATCAATCCCCTGACGGATAGTATTCTTGGTTTAAGCCTCCACAAATCAGCTAATTCTTTAATTAAAGTCGATTCATTAACATCATCCAAAACCAGCGTCTTAAATGCCTCTTTTGAAGAAAACCTATACCTTAAAGCGTCCCCTAAACACTCTAGTACGTGATATAAAAATAGTGCATTTGCCAAACCAAGTGCCCGTTGCCTCGTTTCATCAACCACCAAGTTAGAAATACATTCATACTGCTGCTTCCAAAGTCGATCCGTTGGTATAAACACACCAGTATAATCAAGTTTTTTTCTTAACTCACAAGCTTCATCAGATGTCCATTCACCAACAGCCTCAACCTGAAGCATACGCATCAGTGTTGTTTTACCACTGCCCCGAGGACCAATAAGTAACGAGTGGGAAGGGGCTCCAAGTTTGTAATACGAGTCATTCGGAACAAAGGTTTTACAAACATCAAATACACTTAATGACCTAGCATTATAGGCGACATGAAATGACCCTTCAGATTTCATTTCTACCGACCTCCACAAAATCATTTCCCATAAACTCGGCCAGATATCCTTCCTGTTCTAGTTCACTAGAAAGTACTTCAATATCTTCAGGCATTAAATATTTAATCAAATTAGATGCAGATACCAAATCCTCTGCTTTCGCTACTAACCGGCCGTCACTAAAAATTCTACTCAACTCACCCAAAACAGATGAAACATCCAATTGCGCTCCAAATCCCCCAACACATGGCAATGAGTTAGATTCAGACTTCCTCCAACCTGATACCGGCGTCCATTCATAAGTAAAGAATTGGCCAGTAACCGTTCTCCAACGTTTGGTCTCTTCACAATCAATTTCAACAATGTAATATTGATTGTTTGTTCTATTTCTAATTGCAGGGTATAATCTTGCTGACAAACTACCAGAAGAAAAAATAACAGGCTTACTTGTTGAACGCGATTGCCCATACTTAATATCTGGAAAGTGTTTATGGCCATGCACAATCATCCATGGCCCCACCTTTGCCTCTTGAAGCTTTTCAATTAAATATCCACCACCATCAATTGATTGGTAGTCCTCTATTGCATCAACATGGTCCATTCGAACAGGATGATGATGTGTAAGCAATATATTAAATAGCTTTTTTTCAACCTTATTAGATTTCAAATATTTTAATATTTGATCGGATGTTTCATGAGAAACCCTTCCATGCGCCCACTCACCAGAGTAGCCATGAAAAGCACTACTATTCAATATAACAACATTAAAATCTGAGTAAGATGTTAAATTCCAATTCCATGCCCAAAAGTGCGTATTATCCCAATACCCTTCATAAGGAAAATCCTGAATAAGATGTTGCATTTTGTGTTTAGGACAATACACATTCTCCTGCAACCTCGAATCATGATCATGATTACCAGGCACAACAAATATTCCCTTAGCTCTAGAAACTTGCGCCAATTTTTTAATGAAATCCCAACCAGCCTCCAACCCTCCCTGCCTTGACTGGTTTGATATATCTCCAGCACATATAAGATAATCGACATCGGAAGCATTTTTAGCAAAGGAATCAATTATACCCTTTGCAAATTCACCATCACCAAATAGCAAACGTGTATCCTGGCTTGCATCTGCAACTTCAGCGTGTAAATCGGACACAACAACAAATTTAATTTTCCCATCCTTAGGCATAGTTTTTAACCATTATTTCCTTAACCGTATCCCAACCAGTCTTAAATCCTGATATATGCCGTTTAACGTCCAATTCAACAACATGGTAGCGATCCTCCAAACTACGAATCACGCCTTCGCTACAACGATATGAGAAAAGAAATTTAACTCCCTTTTTATCAAGCTTATCGAGCCCGCCATACAACTCATTTAAACGGCCTCCATCAAAGCTGCCACGACCATACTCTCCCGTGAATTTTCCACCCTCAGCATAGGGTGGGTCCATGTATACAAAGTCGTCTTTCTTAGCTGACTCTAACGCGAGAGCATAATCTCCAACTAACAATTCCACTCCAGAAAGACTATCGACAATTTTAAGATACTCTTCTTCACTAGGAAATGAACCTGTTCTATTTCCCATTGGAACATTAAATTCACCTTTTTGATTCGTACGATAGATTCCGTTAAAGCAGTATCTATTTAGGTATAAAAATCTAACCGCCCGATTGTATTCTGACATTCGGGCTGGATTTTTACGTCTCATTTGATAATAAAAATCTTTTGTTACAGGCAAAGAAAGGAGTTTCTTATAGATGTCACTCCGATCTCTTAACACCCTATAAGCATTAATAAGCTCTTGATTTATATCTGATAACAAAGCTCTTTCTGGAGACAGCTCAAAAAAAAGACACGCAGACCCACAAAAAGGTTCAATATACCTATTATAGTCAGCCGGCATATTAGCTTTCAGTTCGGGTAATAGCTTTTTCTTACTGCCAGCCCATCGAATAAAGGGCCGTGCTGATCGATCACCCACTTTTTTTAATCCACAACATATCCAATTAGCGCACCTATGAGTATTCCTATATATAACAACTATTAATATATCCAATCAAGCAAACAATAAAGATAAAGGCCGCATAAGCGGCCTTTTCAGTCAAACACAGCGTTCAGAGAACATCAGTTCTCCTCACACCAAACCCTCGCATTCCTGAACATCCGCATCCAGGCACCATCTTCATCCCACTCGTTTGGCACGTAAGAGTTCTGAATCGCACGGAATACCCGCTCAGGGTGCGGCATCATAATGGTCACACGGCCATCGGCGGCGGTGAGGCCGGTAATACCCTGTGGTGAGCCATTCGGGTTCAGCGGGTATTGTTCGGTCACTTTGCCGTAGTTGTCGGTGTAACGCAGAGCGATCTGGCCAGCCAGTTCGTCGATGTCGGATTCGTCGGCGAATTCCGCACGGCCTTCGCCGTGGGCGACGGCGATTGGCATACGCGAGCCTGCCATGCCGGCGAAGAAGACGGAGTCGGATTCCTGTACTTCGACCATGGCGACACGGGCTTCAAACTGTTCGCTCATATTGCGTACGAAGTGCGGCCAGTGTTCTGCGCCGGGAATCAGCTCGTGCAGGTTGGAGAGCATCTGACAGCCGTTACAGATACCGAGTGCAAAGGTGTCGTTACGTTTAAAGAAGGCTTCAAACTGGCCACGGGCCTGTTCGTTGAACAGGATGGATTTGGCCCAGCCTTCACCGGCACCCAGTACGTCGCCATAGGAGAAACCACCACAGGCCACCAGGCCGCGGAAGCCTTCCAGAGTAACGGCGCCGGAGAGAATATCGCTCATGTGCACGTCAACCGCACGGAAGCCAGCTCGGTCGAAGGCGGCTGCCATTTCGATCTGGCCGTTCACGCCCTGCTCACGCAGGATCGCGACTTTCGGAGCGTCGGCAGAATCAGAGGCTGGCAGATCGGCCCCAAAAAGAGTCTTGAAAGGATCTTCGTTGATATCAAAGGTCAGCTCAGCGTGAATACCCGGGTCTTCGGCATCTAACAGCGCGTCAAATTCCTGTTTGGCGCAATCGGCGTTGTCACGCAGGGCCTGCATTTCATAGCTGGTCTGCGTCCACAGGCGCTGCCAGGTCACGCGGGATTCGCTGAGGAATTCTTCGTCGCGGAAGCTGAAGGTAATCTGGTCATCGTCGTTTGGCGTGGCGATCACCGAGGTGCAGTCGCCCAGACCTGCGGCTTCAAACTGTGCCAGCACTTCTTCCAGATCATCACGTTGCACCTGCATCACCGCGCCCGGTTCTTCGGCGAACAGTGCCGCGCCCAGATCGTCTTCGCTTTCCGCCAGCAGATCCATAGACACATCAAGACCACAATGCGCAGCGAATGCCATTTCGGTCAGGGTAGCGAACAGACCACCATCGGCACGGTCGTGGTAAGCCAGCAGTTTGCCATCAGCATTCAGGCCCTGTACCACAGCAAAGAAGGCTTTCAGATCTTCCGCGTCATCCAGATCCGCCGGCACATCACCGACTTTGCCGAATACCTGAGCAAAACAGGAAGCGCCGGTACGGTTCTGACCACGGCCGAGATCCACCAGAATTAAATCGCTCTCTCCCTGGTCCATTTTAATCTGCGGCGTCAGCACTTTGCGTGCATCGGTCACTGGGGCAAAGCCGGTAATAATCAGAGAAACCGGTGCGGTAACGGCTTTCTCTTCGCCATTCCCGTCTTTATCAACATCAGTCCAGCGGGTTTTCATCGACATCGAGTCTTTACCCACCGGAATGGTCACTTCCAGTTCCGGACACAGCTCCATACCCACAGCTTTTACTGTGGCGTAGAGTTTTTCGTCTTCGCCTTCATGGCCAGCAGCGCACATCCAGTTGGCGGACATTTTAATATCCGCCAGTTTGTTGATTGGTGCTGCCGCCAGGTTGGTAATGGCTTCCGCCACCGCCAGACGACCGGACGCCGGGCCATCGAGCAGAGCAACAGGCGTACGTTCCCCCATGGCCATGGCTTCGCCGGCGTAGGTGTCGTAAGAAGAAGTGGTCACGGCAACGTCGGCCACCGGCACCTGCCATGGGCCAACAAACTGATCACGGGCCACGGTACCGGTAATGGAGCGGTCGCCGATGGTGATCAGGAAAGATTTGCTCGCCACAGTCGGCAGCTTAAGTACGCGGGCAGCGGCATCCGCCAGATCAATACCAGCGCTGCTGAAGGCTTCGGTTTTCGCTGCTTTGCTTTTTACATCGCGGTGCATGCGCGGTGGTTTGCCCAGCAGAACCTGCAGCGGCATATCCACCGGCTTATTGCCGAAGTGTTCGTCGGTCACGGTCAGGTGTTCTTCTTCGGTGGCGTAACCCACCACGGCGTAAGGCGCACGTTCACGGGCACAGATGGCGTCGAATTCCGCCATATCTTCCTGCGCCACAGCGAGAACATAACGCTCCTGAGATTCGTTCGACCAGATCGCCAGCGGGCTCATGCCCGGCTCGTCGTTCGGTACTTTGCGCAGTTCAAATTCACCGCCACGGCCAGCGTCGCCCACCAGTTCCGGGAAGGCGTTGGAAATACCGCCAGCGCCTACGTCGTGAATAAAGGCAATCGGGTTGGCGTCACCCAGCTGCCAGCAGCGGTCGATCACTTCCTGACAGCGGCGTTCCATTTCCGGGTTTTCACGCTGCACGGAAGCGAAATCCAGATCAGCGTTGGACTGGCCAGACGCCATGGAAGACGCCGCGCCACCGCCCAGACCAATCTGCATGGCCGGGCCACCCAGTACGATCAGGCTGGCGCCAACAGGGATATCACCTTTCTGCACGTGTTCGCCACGGATGTTGCCGTAACCACCGGCAATCATAATTGGCTTGTGGTAACCACGGACTTCGCCGTCGTGTTGCAGCTCAAAGGTACGGAAATAACCGCACAGGTTCGGACGGCCGAATTCGTTGTTAAATGCTGCGCCGCCTAACGGACCGTCGATCATAATATCCAGCGCCGAAACAATACGCTCAGGTTTGCCGTACTGGCTTTCCCATGGCTGCTCGAAGCCCGGGATCTTCAGATCGGATACGGTAAAACCGGTTAAACCGGCTTTGGGTTTGGAACCACGGCCAGTTGCACCTTCGTCACGGATTTCACCACCGGAACCAGTCGCTGCGCCGGAATGCGGGGCAATAGCCGTCGGGTGGTTGTGGGTTTCGACCTTCATCAGGATATGCATATCTTCCTGATGGTAGGTGTACTCGTTCGTGCCAGGGTTCGGGAAATAACGGCCAGCGTTCGGACCGACGATAACGGAAGCGTTATCTTTATAGGCAGACAGAATATTGTCGTTGTAACACTCGTAGGTGTTTTTAATCATCTGGAACAGGGATTTATCCTGATCCTCGCCGTCGATGGTCCAGCTGGCGTTAAAGATTTTGTGGCGGCAGTGCTCGGAGTTCGCCTGGGCGAACATCATCAGCTCAACGTCGGTCGGGTTGCGACCCAGCTTATTAAAATTTTCGACCAGATAATCGACCTCATCGTCGGCCAGTGCCAGACCGAGATTTTTATCGGCTTCCACCAGCGCTTCACGGCCACCGGCCAGAATATCCACGGTAGTCAGCGGCGCCGGCTCGGCATGAGAGAAGAGTGCTTCGGCCGCGGCCGTGTTATCCAGCACGGTTTCGGTCATGCGGTCATGTAATAAAGAAGCAATAATGTCGCGATCTTCTTTCTTAGCGCCTTCTATATAGTAGGCAGTGCCGCGCTCCAGACGAAGAATGCTGCCAAGACCACAGTTATGCGCAATATCCGTCGCTTTCGATGACCATGGTGAAATCGTACCGAAGCGTGGTACCACCAGAAACATTTCACCGGCCGGTTCCTGCACATCGGCTTTAGGCCCGTAGCGCAGAATGCGTTCAAGAACCAAACGCTCATTCTCTGCCAGCTCAGCTGACAGATCCGCAAAGTGCATAAACTCGGCATACACCGCCGAGACATGGGGCAGCGCCTGCTGCAGCTTATTCAGGACTTTATTCTGACGGAATATTGAAAGCGCTGGCGCGCCACGCAGCTCGAGCATCAGGGAGAACTCCGGTTCGGGAGGTGGTCAAAATGAGCGCGAATGATACCGGAGAGCGGCCTGCCACACCAGATTCGGTCAGGTTTTCCCCTGCCGGGATATCCGGCCGTAAGAAGAACAACAGAACAGCCCGGAGAAAATCGCAACAATCCCCCTGCTCATTGCAACAATGCGTTTCAACTTACGGCTTCACAAAAAAGTTCAATTTTAAGAAACATAATGCTTTCAAAGACTTATGTCATAAACCTGCCACAACACTGACACATACAGCTGCATTTTAGAGAAATCTATCACAGTCATAGGTTGTTTTTTATGCAAGGCCGCGGCAAAATGGGCCCATATTAACAATTTTTGCACCATTTTGGTGCGCATTTTTGGGTTTTGGCATGATTTCTGGCATAACGCGTCTACTGACATTATCGGCTCTGCTGACAGTGTGCTTCGGCACTCTGACCGGCGGCGTGCGCCCGGATAGTGTCGAACAGATCCGTATGGCCGGTGAAATCGTGATGATCACCCGCAACAGCCCGACCACCTATTATGAAGACCGCAGCGGTTCTGCCGGTTACGAGTACGAACTGGCCAAAGCCTTTGCGGATTATCTGGGCGTCGAGCTTAAAGTGACAGTGGCCGACAACCTGAATGATATTTTCAGCACCCTGGAGAACGGAGGCGCTTCCTTTGCGGCAGCCGGCCTCACCCAGACACCGGAGCGTGATCGCTGGGTACGTTTCTCCGAACCTTATATGCAGATTACCGAACAGGTGATCTATCGCCGCGGTGGCATCCGTCCTGATAACGTTACCGACCTGACCCGCGGCCAGATGGTGGTTTCCGAGGGCTCCAGCCACTCAGAGCGTCTGCGCTTCTGGCAGGCCGGTCATGTGCCGGAACTGAGCTGGAGCGAAAGCCCGGATCTGGAAGTTTCCGATCTGCTGCAGATGGTAGCCTCCGGCAACATCGACTTTACCGTGGTGGATTCCAATGAATTCCGCGTACTGCAGGCTTATTTTCCGAACCTGGCCGTTGCCTTTGATCTGAGTGAAAAACAGAACATCAGCTGGGCGTTTGAGCACAGCCGTGATGACAGCCTGTATAAAGCCGCCAGCGATTTCTTCAGCACAGAAGAAAACATCACGCTGATGGCGACGCTGGCAGAACGCTATTACGGCCATCTGGATAAACTGGATTACGTCGGAGCCCGCCGTTTCCTGCGCCAGACCGAGAAGAAGCTGGCGACCTACAAACCGCATTTCCAGAAAGCCGCCGAGCTGAACAGCATCGACTGGCGTCTGCTGGCGGCAGTAGGTTATCAGGAAAGCCATTGGGAACCCCATGCCCGCAGCTTTACCGGCGTGCGTGGCCTGATGATGCTGACCCTGAACACAGCGCGCGAACTGGGCATAAAAAACCGTCTGGACCCGAAGCAAAGCATTATGGGTGGCAGCCAATATCTGGCCAAACTGCGCGCCCGCCTGGATGAAGTACACGAACCTGACCGCACCTGGATGGCACTGGCCGCTTACAACGTGGGTTATGGTCACCTGACGGATGCACGCAAAATCACAGAATTAACCGGTGGCAATCCGGATCTGTGGATGGATGTAAAAGAATCTCTGCCCCTGCTGAGCCAGAAGCGTTATTACCGCTACACCCGTCACGGCTTTGCCCGTGGTCAGGAGCCGGTGGACTATGTGCAGAATATCCGTCGTTACTACGATGTACTGGTATGGAATGAAGAACAGCATCAGCACCATGCCTTCCCGGACGATCACGAAGCCATGCAGCTGTCGTCCGCGATGATTACCGTTATTCCTCCACTCCTTTAGTGAGTTTTCTGTGCGGCAGCTTCTGCCGCTTCTTTTTTCTTCTGTGTATTTATTCCCGGTTTTTACTCCGGCTGGCCGGCTCCGGGATTTCCTTTCTGTCACCGCCATTCACAGAATCATCGGCCATCTGAAGTGATTGCTTCAGCCGTTTTTTCGCCTCCCGGCGCATGGCAAAAAAATCCGACATTAACTGCGAACATTCATCAGCCAGAACGCCGTCTTTGATATCCATCACATGGTTATAAAAAGGTTGCTGCGGTAACTGCAGAGCGCTCTGTATCGCACCGGCTTTCGGTTCTGCCGCGCCATACACCAGACGGGCGATACGGCTGTGAATCAGCAGGCCGGTGCACATGGTGCAGGGTTCAACCGTGACATACAGCGTCGCCCCGGCAAGACGATAATTACCGATGCATTGCGCAGCTTCCCGGATGGCGACCATTTCCGCATGGGCACTGGGGTCCACCCGGCTGATCGGCTGGTTAAAACCGCGACCGATAATATAGCCGTCAAGGACAACCACCGCACCGACCGGTACCTCGCCGGCATCATAAGCCTGCTGTGCCATGGCCAGGGCAGCGCGCATGCCCTGCTCATCGTCAGCGATCTGTTGGGAGTGTTCAGAAGTGGTCATAACGCCATCCGTTACCAGAATGGCGGCATCATAGCGGAAGCGGTGGCGATCAGAAACTCAGCACGGATGCCAGTCTGCGCCGTTCACGTTCGCACATGCGGGTCAGAACAGACTGCGCCAGCAGACCGGAGATCGCTCCCACCATACCGGCCACGGTAGACAGAATGGCTTTGGATATTCCCGACGCCATGGCTTTCGGGCTGCCCGCGCCCACATGCATCATCACATCAAACACTTCGATCATGCCGGTCACCGTGCCCAGCAACCCGAGTAACGGACAGATAGCAATAAACATACGTATGGTGGGAAACCCGCTGTCCAGCCCCATCTGCAGCGCGGTGAGCAGCTCCTGATGAATATGTTGTGATGTCCAGCTGTGTTTGTCCGGGCGATGATTCCATTCTTCCAACGCTTTGCGGCGCCGCCCCGGGTGCACAAACTTCAGATAAATCAGACGTTCAAACAACCACGCCCAGAGCAAAAAAATCACCAGCATAATGGGGTACACCACTTCCCCGCCGCGTTCGATAAATAGTCTGACTTCTTCCATATCAGGCCCTGCCAGGATAGCAACCGGATCAGGCTAGTGTGCAAATATGACAGTCCTGAAACATTCCGGTGACAGAAGGATGATGACGCCGGGCGCGGCACAGGCAGACATAAGTTGGGTTAACAAAGGCGACGATAGTCTCTAATATCGTCATCCCTGAGTATGAGAACCGGAAAATTACGTATGTGGACTCTGACAATTTCACCGCGCTTTGGTGAAACCGATGCCCTCGGCCATATCAACAACACCGTCTTGCCGGTGTGGTTTGAGGATGCACGCACACCGGCATTCCGCCTGTTTACCCCTGACCTGAATCCCAAAGACTGGCACCTGATCATTGCCAGAATTGAGGTCGAATTTGTCGGCGAGCTGTTTTATGGCCGCGATGTGGAAATACGTACTTATATTCAGAAGCTGGGCAACAGCTCAATGACCATTGCCCATGAAGCCTGGCAGGATGGACGTCTGGGTGCCCGCGGCACGGCCGTTATGGTGCATTTTGACCATGATGCCAAAACCTCGGTGGCCATCCCGGAAGCGATCCGTGAACAGCTGGCGCAACACCTGGAAACCCTGTAAACACCTGACACCGGCAACAGGAACGCAGACTGACCATGGCATCAGCCGCGGTCCCAGTTGTGTTCCTGATTTTCTACTTCCGCCTGCATATCCGTCTGCATCAGATCCTGCAGATCACGGCTGTTCTGACGCGCCAGATTTAACCGGGTTTTTTCATCATCCGGGGCTTCCACCATTTCCTGCAGCATCAATTCATCATAATGCCGGAACAGCTCCGCCGAACGGCGTGCCTGATAAGCGCGGAAGCCCAGTGAGCGCAGAGCTTCACGGCCCAGTCTGAGTGCAGAATGAAAGGATTCCCGCTCCACATGATCAACACCGGCGCGCAACAGCTCAACCGCCTGATGGCGGCCACGGGCACGGGCGAGAATCCGTACGTGCGGGAAATGGCGTTTGACCAGCCGCACCAGATCCATGCTGCGGTTATGATCATCAATCGAAATCACCAGCAGTTCCGCGTCTTCAATCCCGGCTGACACCAACAGATCCGGGCGCGATGCATCGCCAAAAAAGACCTTATGACCAAAGCGCCGTACGCTGTCGATCTGCACCGCATCGTGATCAAGAATGGTGATATTAAACCCGTTGATACGCAGTAACCGGCCGACGATCTGACCGAAACGCCCGAAGCCGACAACGATGGCCCGGGCTTCGTGATTATCAATGGTGTCTGCGGTGTTGTTGTCTTTCTGCACCCGGTTACCGGATAACCGCGGCTGCACCCAGCGTTCGTTGATACTCATTAATAACGGCGTTGCCACCATACTGAGCGCCACCACCACCGTCAGTGGCGCGGTTATATCCGTCCCCAGCACACGATTATTTTCGGCAAAGGTAAAGAGTACAAAGGCAAACTCACCGCCCTGCGCCAGGGAAAAAGTAAACACAGAATTACTTTTTCCGCTGAGCCCGAATAAACGCCCGAGAATAACCAGCACCAGCATTTTGCCGCCAATCAGTGCCGCTAATAAACCACTGATCAGCCACGGGTGCTGCAGCAGAAAATCAAAATCGATACTGGCACCCACGGAAATAAAAAACAGTGCCAGCAGCAAACCTTTAAAGGGTTCAATTTCAGATTCCAGCTCATGCCGGTATTCGCTGTTCGCCAGTACCACCCCGGCGACAAACGTCCCCAGCGCCGGGGATAAGCCGACTTCATTCATCAGCAGGGCAATGCCCACCACCAGCATCAGTGCCGTGGCGGTAAAGGTTTCACGCAGACGGGTTTCCGCAATAATGCGGAACAGATAACGGCTCACCCAGCGTCCGACGAGCACAATAGCCGCAACCACCAGAATAACTTTCAGCGCGGTTTCCCAACCGGGAATGTGTTCGGTTTTATTGGCCAGTTCAGGTAACTCCATGGCCAGTAAAGGCAGTATCGCCAGCAAGGGGATAACCGCAATATCCTGAAATAACAGTACGGAAAACGATGATTGCCCGGACTCGGTTTTCAGCAGGGATTTTTCTTCCAGTGTCTGCAACACGATCGCCGTGGATGATAACGACAGAATGGAGCCGGTCGCCAGACTTACCTGCCAGCTGAAGCCTAACGCCAGGCCCGCGGCAAAAAAGAGCAGACTGGTAACCAGAACCTGCAGCCCGCCCAGCCCCAGCACACTGATGCGCATGCGCCAGAGCACGGCCGGGTCCAGCTCCAGACCAATCAGAAACAGCATCAGCACCACGCCAAATTCAGCGAACGACATCAGGCTTTCAACATCATCGCCCATCAGCCCCAGGCCAAAGGGGCCGATAACAGCACCAGCACACAGATAGCCCATCACAGACCCCAGCCCGACACGCTTGGCCAGCGGCACGGCAATCACCGCAGACAGCAGAAACACAAACGCCTGCAACATAAAGGAATCGTTATGCATTATCTAAGGCCTGTAATTTACCGAGCAGAATAGAACGGAATGATTGTGCCTGACGCTGCAGTACGGATTCCGGTTTACGTCGTGCCTGACACACCATAAAGGGCGTTTGCCAGGCCATACGGCAGACACGGGCGGTCTGCTCATAAGGCAGCAGATACTGCTCCAGCGGGTAGCGGTTGCCGCCTTCTGCACTGAAAGAAGAAAAAGATGCCCCCACTGAGGTAGCAATCCACAGCATGCGTCCCTGCAGCGGGTCCTGTTCCGGCCCCGCCCGGCCAGGCACTTCATCCAGCGCAAAGTTAAGTACCCGGTCCTGCCATTCTTTCAGTAACGACGGGGCGCTGTACCAATACAGCGGAAACAGAAAAATCACCAGCTGATGGTTACGCAGCAGAGACTGTTCGTGGCCGATATTAATGTGAAAATCCGGATACTCTTCATACAGATCGCGGATGGTGACTTCATCCAGATCACTGATAGCCGCCAGCAATTGCCGGCAGGCCCGTGACGTCTGATGACGCGGGTGAGCATAAATAACCAGTGCCCTGGATGACGCTGCAGTCAATTCAGCCACCTGCCTTTTTGACAGTAAAACCACGTTTGCTTAATTCACTGACCAGCAGATCACGCTGATCCCCCTGGATTTCGACCACACCGTCTTTCAGGGCACCGCCGACTCCGCATTTCTTTTTCAGTTCTTTTGCCAGGGTTTTCAGCTCGGCACCGGCCAGCGGTATACCACTGACCAGGGTAACGACTTTACCGCCACGGCCTTTACTTTCACGGCTGACGCGCACAATGCCGTCGCCTTTGGGGGTGTCCTCAGTATCACAGCTGCACTGATCGACAGGATTGCCGCAGCCCGGACAGGCACGGCCGAATTCTGTGGAATAAACTAATCCACCGGATGAAGATTTTTTAGACATGGTAATCGGAAACAGAGAAGTGTTATTTCAGAAATTATACGATCACAGCCGCCAGTGCAATTGCTTCAGCGGGGAAAACGCAGCGTTACCAGCGTGCCTTTGCCCTGCTCGCTTTCAATTTCCAGCTCGCCGCCATGGTTGTGCATAATGTTATAGGCAACAGTAAGTCCGAGACCAGTCCCTTCGCCGATTTCTTTGCGCGAAAAGAAGGGGTTCACCGCACAGCTGAGGTCTTCTTCACTCATGCCACTGCCGGTGTCTTTAATCATAACCGAGACCTGATCCTGCTGGGCTTCGCCGGCGATTTCGATGGTCCCGCCGTCTGCCATGGCATCCTGAGCATTGTGCAGAATATGGCGGAAAACGAGCCGCACCTGTTCGTTGCTGCAGTTCACCGCCGGCAACTGGCTGAGCAGCTGAATGACGTGAATGGTTTCACTTTTATCCAGCCCGAGTTCGCGCACCGCTTCCGCCATAAGCGTATCCAGTGACACGTTTTCTTTGCGTATTTCATTGCTGTCGGCAAAGGTGCGCAGGTCGCTGACAATGTTTCTTACCCGCTCCAGACTCAGGCGCGAGGTGCGCACCAGGTCCGGCGCGTCGCTGCGTACGAAATCCAGATCAATGCTGGCGCGCAGGTCCTGCAGCGCCGAGGCAATCGCGCGGTCAGCAATCTGGCTTTCGGCAGACTGATACTGGTCCGCCAGATTAATCAGCTCAGACAGGTATTCGCTCAGGGTGGCAATGTTGGAATACACCACCGCAATGGGATTGTTAATTTCATGTGCCATTCCGGCGGCCAGATGCCCCATGGAGGCCATGCGCTGCGCCTGCAGCAACAGATCCTGAGTGCGCTGCAGCTCGTCGAGACTGTTCTGCAGCTGGTTGTTGGTGTCATTCAGTGCTTTGGTGCGGGCGCGGACTTTTTCTTCCAGCTGTTCATTCAGCTGCCTGACGGTCTGCTCGGCACTGTGACGCTGGGATATTTCCTGCTGCATGGCAGACAGCAGATCATTCATTTTGCGGACCAGATCATCCAGTTCGGAATGCCGCAGACTGCCTTCCACTGACAGGCTGTCCTTTTGCGGTTTGTTGGGGTCAATTTCCATCAGCCGCGACATCAGGCGTTTCAGCGGAGTCGTCAGACGCAGACGGAAAACCCAGATAAGCACGGCGGCGAGCACAATATTGCGCAGCACATCCAGCAACAGAGTCAGAATGGCCCGCTGCTCAAACCCCTGACGGGTGAGGCGTTCATCAATCCAGATCTGCAGATGGCCAATGGGTTTTTCAGCGCGGCTGTACACTTCCGGCTCATTGAGAGGTACCTGCTGACTGAGGTAATAAGCGGCATCGGACGGGTTGTTGAGTTTGCCTTCGCTGAGGCCGGCACGGATTTCGAAGCTGGTTTCGTCTTCTTTAATGACGGCAGCGACCACCGCCGGATTGAGCAGCAGACTCTCCAGAATGGCCTGCATTGCGCGCTGATCATAGTTGTACAGCGACAGCGCCGCCGGAGCGCTCTGACGTGACAGCAGGTCGGCGGTATTCTCCAGGTAACGCTGGTTTTCACCACGGTAATCCACACCAATCTGCACAGCACTGAACAGCACGCCGAACAGAATACTGAACGTCAGCACGTAGAGTGTCAGCTTGCTTTCAATGGATGACAGTCGGGTGGCCAAAGCAACTCCTCAATGCTAACCAGTTACATTAGCAGCAGTATAGACGAGAAGTTGCCGGAATCGTGAAGTAAAACGAACGTATCAGCGCTGATAAAGAGGCAAAGTACTGCGATCCACCACTTTGCGCATGACGAAGCTGGAATGCACGCCGGTTACCCCTTCGATACGCGTCAGTGTGCCCAGCAGAAACTGCTGAAAAGCATTCATATCGCGCACGATGACTTTCAGAACATAATCAGCGGCCTGCCCCGTGATCAGATAACATTCCAGCACTTCGGCGCAGTCTGATACCTGACGCTCGAAGCTTTCGAAGCGCTCCGGGGTGTGGCGGTCCATGCTGATGGAAATCAGTGCCAGCAGATCCAGCCCCAGCAGGCTGGCATCCAGATGAGCCCGGTAGCCCTGAATCAGTCCGCTGTCTTCCAGTGCTTTCACCCGGCGCGAGCAGGGTGATGGCGATAAACCCACCTTATCAGCCAGCTCCAGATTACTGAGACTGCCGTTGTTTTGCAGCAACTCAAGAATGTGGAGATCGATACGATCAAGTTTGGGTAAATCTGTGCTCACTGCGCCTCTCCGGGTGACTGGCCTGATAGACATATCAGGTCAATATATTTATGTGGCATAAAAAGCCTTTTTATACCGTGTTTGTAGAATTATGTACCACAAACACGGGTTTTTGATAGCAACTTTGCAATCTTTCACGCTCATATTACGCATATACTGTGCACATACTGTTAACCAGTTCAGCTTTCTATCCGAAAGTCGTTCTCAATAAGGAACAGGAACCAGCCACAGTCTGCGACTTCACAAGAGTGCAGAGGCAACCCGGATACACAGCTCCGGCGACACAACAGTTAACTGAAAATGACCGTAAACCAGGCAGGAAACACCATGACTACGCCGCACAACGCCCGTTTTAACCACCGCAAATATCGCCCTTTCCCGGCGATCAGAAAAACCGACCGCCGCTGGCCTGACCAGTCGCTGACCTCAGCACCTCACTGGTGTTCGGTTGACCTGCGTGATGGCAACCAGGCCCTGATTGAACCTATGTCAGTGGCTCAGAAACAGCGTATGTGGGCCCTGCTGGTGAACATGGGGTTCAAAGAAATTGAGGTCGGCTTTCCGGCGGCATCGCAGCCGGATTTCGACTTTGTCCGCTGGCTGATTGAAGACAATCAGATTCCGGATGATGTCACCATTCAGGTATTGGTGCAGGCCCGTGATGAACTGATTGAACGCACTTATGAGGCACTGGCCGGTGCCCGCCGTGCCATTGTGCATGTGTACAACTCCACCTCACCGGTGCAGCGCGAGAAAGTATTCGGCCTCAGCCAGCAGGGGATTATTGATATCGCCGCCAGCGGCGCCCGCAAAGTACAGAGCGAAGCGCAGAAGTATCCGCAGACCGAATGGGTATTCCAGTACTCACCGGAGAGTTTTTCCGGCACAGAAACGGACTTTGCCGTGGATGTCTGTAATGCCGTGATTGATGTCTGGCAGCCAACGCCGGACAACAAAGCCATCATTAATCTGCCGGCGACGGTGGAAAGTGCGATGCCGAACGTGTTCGCCGATCAGGTGGAATGGTTCTGTGATCACGTCAGCCGCCGCGACAGCCTGACCATATCGATTCATACCCACAATGACCGCGGCTGTGGTGTGGCTGCGGCAGAACTGGCCATGCTCGCCGGCGCCGACCGTATCGAAGGCACATTGCTGGGAAATGGCGAGCGTACCGGTAATATGGATATCGTGACCATGGCGATGAATCTCTACAGCCAGGGGGTAGATCCACAGCTGGATATTTCCATGGCCGACGACATTATCGCCACGGTAGAAGCCTGCACCAATATCAAAACCCACCCGCGTCACCCCTGGGTAGGTGAGCTGGTGTACACCGCCTTTTCCGGCAGCCATCAGGACGCTATCCGCAAGTGTCTCGCCCGCCAGGACGACGACGAGCCCTGGGATGTGGCTTACCTGCCGATTGATCCGCAGGACCTCGGCCGCAACTATCAGTCGGTGATCCGGGTTAACAGCCAGTCCGGTAAAGGCGGCGCCAGCTACCTGCTTGAGCAGGCTCTGGGGGTCACCTTACCGCGCTGGATGCAGATCGAGCTGGCACAGCCGATTCAGAACGCCAGTGAACAGAGCGAAGGCGAGCTGAACAGCGCCGATATCGTCAATGTGTTCCGCCGCGAGTTTATGCCGGGCACCGGGCACTACTCACTGGCCGGTTATCAGGTGGATAAACAGGGCAGCGAATATCACATTCAGGCCTCCATCAACGATGGCGAGCAACTGCTGCTTATCCACGGTCATGGCACAGGGGCCATCAGTGCCTTTGCCGACGCGGTACACAAAGCAACCGGCACGGATATTCAGGTGGTTCAGTTTGATGAACAGGCGCTGGCAGAAGGCTCAGATGCCAGTGCCATGGCCTTTATTCAGGCCAATATTCACGGCCAGCGTTACACAGCAGCCGCACAGGACGGTGACACTTTGTCAGCGAGCCTGAACGCCATGCTGAACACCGTTAATAAGGCCATGATTGACAGTTATGCGGTTGCATGAAGAAACAAAATAACCCGCGCAGGGAGGCGCGGCCTCTGGTAGTCTGAATACCTGTTCAGAAATAAATACCTGGTCCGCGGACCGGGCATCTCGCCGTTCGGAGGTCCGGGTTATGAATATGTTGTCTGTGCGCATCAACCAACAGCAGGTACGCCTGGTGTTACGCAGTAATCAGACCGCCCGTGCTATCGCAGATATTGTGCCCTTCTCCGCCACCGTACGGCGCTGGGGCCAGGCGCTGATGTTTGATTGTCCGTTACCCGTTATCCCTGCCGCCGATCAGCCCCAGACCGAACTCGCCCCCGGCGACGTGGCTTTCTGGAGCGATGGCAGCAGTATTATTCTGGGTTTCGGGCCAACACCGATTTCCACCGGCCGTGAAGTCCGCCTCGCGCATCCCAGTACTGTCTGGGCCGATGCGCTGGATGATCTGATCGCCTTTGCCGATGTCGAGACCGGCAGCAAAGTAGAAATTCATCTGGAACAGAGCGTGGAAATAAAAACAGCCAGCGGACAATAGCTGGCTGTGTTGTATGGCGCCCGTTTAAGCTGCCACAGGATTACTGCGCAGTATCAGCACTGCCAGGTGGTTTCTTCACCCGACTCTTCCATGAAGGTGATGCGGGCGGTTTTATAATTCAGATCGACAAACAGTTCGGCGTAAAACTCACCGTGACGCCAGCCCAGGCACACGCAGTCATCGGCCGATGAATTTAATTCAAAGTGACCTTCAAACGCCGGATAGTTATTACGAAAACGCATCAGTTCCAGCTGGCGCTGCACCACGTCTTTTTTCATCGATTCTGCCACTTCATCGGCACTGTAGAAGTGACGGTTAATATCCCGCGCTTCACCGGTTAAATCACTCAGATCGTAATCGTTTTCACCGGCCAGCAGGCCAACGTAATAGACCTGTGGAATCCCCGGGGCAAAAAACTGAATCGCCCGGGCGCAGATATAGGCGTCATCGTTCTGCATCATGGCGTCGTAGAAGGTACAGGTCAGCTGATAAATAGCACCGACACTGTGAGGATTCAGTGCCGAGCGGCGCAGAATCGGGTCCGCACTGCGTTCATTCAGGTTTTCCACCAGCCCGGAAATTTCCGTCTCCGGTAACACCCCTTCCACATCCGGAATACAGATACCATCGTGGGTATCCAGCACGGTAATCATGTTACGCGGACACATACGCAGCCAGTCTTTTAAATAGCGCGAATTATTCGACAACATGGCGTGCAGCATCAGAGGCGGCAGGGCGAAGCCATAACAGTACATATGGCGGCGGCTGATGGCATACTGAAAACTGGTATGGTCGTGCACTTCCGGCAAGACCTCTGCCCCCAGCGACTGCGCCAGTTCGTTAAACCAGTCGAGATGACGGTACACATCCGGTTCCACCAGAAAACAACTGGTGCCGATTTCTTTGGTCAGGTAACCAAACGCATCAAGACGGAATAATTTCACCCCGACGCCGGTAAGAAAATTAATATAGCGCGCCATCAGTTCCCGCGCCGCGTCTTTGGTAATGTAGTTGAGGTCCACCTGGTGCTCGGTGAAAGTGCACCAGACCCGGCTTTTGGTGCCGTCGGCAAAGGTCACTTCGCGGAAGGGTTCTTTCTCTTTACGGATATGAATTTTAGCCAGATCATCGTGGCTGATGGGCTCCATTTCATCGACATGAACAAACAGGTCAGCGTATTCAGAATCAAACCCTTTTTCCAGAAAGTCGCGGAACTCATGGGACTCATCGGAAATATGGTTAATGACCAGATCCACACAGAGATCATATTCAGCGGCCAGCCGTGAGACATCGTCCCAATGACCAAAGGCCGGGTCCACTTCCAGGTGTGTCAGAGGAGAAAAACCACTGTCCGCATTGGACGGATAGAACGGCAGAAGATGGATTCCGCTGAGCGCATCAGGGAAATGCTCCTTCAGCAGTTCATGCAAATCGTGAATATTATCCCCCATGCGGTTGGGGTAGCAGATCAGGTGGACACCTCGGGATAGCGACATATAACTTCTCCTCTGTTCTCTTTTACCTTACCGGCTGAGCACAGAAGTGCAAACCTGAAGGCAAATTCCTGACCAATGGCGGCAATGACAGCCGCCCTGGCCACATCGGCCAAATACAGAAAAGCCGCCTCAGGCGGCGGCTTTCCGGTGCGGACTCTGACCACCGGAAAGGCTCCGGTGACAGCACCCCATCAGCGACTGTGATCAATAATGTCGTCGACGATTTCTTCTTCTTCGTGCAGATCATTAACCGCATCGGCGTGCGGCAGAATCAGATTCAGCAGAATGGCCACCGGCGCACACAGACTGACTCCGGTCAGATCCCAGCCGCCGGTTCCAATCGACATACCACCGATACCAAACACCAGAGTCGTCGCAACGATCACCAGGTTACGCTGGGCACTGAGATCCACTTTACCTTTAACGATGATATTCATCCCGACACAGGCAATGGAACCGAACAGAAGAACCATAATACCGCCCATCACAGGCGACGGAATGGTCTGCAGCACAGCACCGATTTTAGCGATAAATGCCAGCGCAATCGCAAACCCGGCGGCCCAGGTCATCACCACCGGGTTAAACGCCCGGGTCAGCATCACGGCACCCGTGACTTCGGAATAGGTGGTGTTTGGCGGACCGCCAAACAGTGAGGCCGCCGACGTGGCCAGACCATCGCCCAGTAAGGTGCGGTGCAGGCCAGGTTTCTGTACATAATTTTTACCGGTCACACTGCCGATGGCGAGTACATCACCGACGTGCTCAATGGCTGGCGCAATGGCCACCGGGATCATGAACAGAATGGCTGCCAGATGAAATTCCGGCATAGCGAAGGCCGGCACGGTGAGCCAGTCACTGTCCGTGACCTTACCAAACTCAACCATCCCCATAAGTGCCGCAATGGCATAGCCCACCGCGACCCCGGCAAGAATCGGCACCAGACGAAATATCCCTTTGCCCAGCGTGGCCACCAACAATGTCGTAATCAGCGCCGGCATGGATACCATAAGTGCGTCACCGTAGGGGAACAGCTCAGCAGAACCATCGCCGGCTTTGCCCATGGCCATATTCACCGCCACCGGCGCCAGGCCAAGACCAATAACCATAATGATCGGACCTGTGACCACCGGCGGCAATAAGCGGTGCAGGAACCCCGGACCACGCAGCGCAACACCGGCGGATAATGCCACATACACCAGACCCGCGCAGAACAGAGCGCCCATGGTGGCGGCTGAACCCCAGGTCTGCACGCTGTAAATAATGGGGGCAATAAAGGCAAAAGAAGAGGCCAGGAAAACCGGCATGGAGCGTTTGGTGGTCAACTGAAAAATCAGTGTACCGAGACCCGCTGTGAACAGAGCAACACTGGGGTCAAGGCCGGTCAGCAGTGGCACTAAGACCAGTGAGCCGAAGGCCACAAACAACATTTGCCCGCCGGAAACAACCGTGCGCCAGCTGCTGTTGGAATATTGGTTCGTCTGCATTAAATCGATTCCCGCTTATTTTTATTTGGTACCAAAGATTTTATCACCGGCATCACCCAGACCCGGAATAATATAACCGTTTTCATTCAGGTGGCTGTCCACTGATGCGGTATAAATATCCACATCCGGATGGGCTTCCTGAACCTTTTTGATACCTTCCGGCGCGGCCACCAGCACCAGCGCACGGATACTGGAACAGCCGGATTGTTTGAGCAGATCAATGGTCGCCACCATCGAGCCGCCAGTCGCCAGCATCGGATCGACGATCAGTGCCATACGCTGATCAATATCGCCTGCCAGCTTGTCAAAGTAACTGACCGGCTCCAGCGTTTCTTCATCGCGGTACAGACCCACGACACTGATTTTGGCACTGGGAATTAATTCCAGCACACCGTCCAGCATCCCCAGCCCGGCACGCAGAATCGGCACAATAGTGATTTTCTTACCACGGATACGCTGACAGGTGACCGGCCCGCACCAGCCATTCTGGGTGTAATCTTCCAGTTCCAGATCTTTGGTGGCCTCGTAAGTCAGCAGGTTGCCAACCTCCCCGGCCAGTTGACGGAAACCACGGGTACTCATGCCCTGATTACGCATTAAACCAATTTTATGGCGGACCAGGGGATGAAGTATTTCGTGAACGCTCATAGTAGCCTCTGTTTCTCCGGTATAATCGTTGGCACAATTTTCTCACAGAGCAGCAACCACTGGCAGCAGAAATTTAACCACTTGGTCAATTTTTCCTGCATATCCAGACAATCTGGCCTGCTTTATGCTCAGTTTATACCCGCAGACGGAGAACTCACACCATGCCACGTGCCTGCGCCCGCCACATTCTGGTCAAAACCCGCGAACAAGCCGATAAACTTAAGCGTCAGCTGGACGAAGGCGCCGACTTCGGCAAGCTGGCACAGAAGCATTCCCAGTGCCCGAGTAAGAAGAACGGCGGCAGCCTTGGCGAATTCAATCAAGGCGAGATGGTCAAAGCTTTTGATGATGTGGTGTTCAAAGGCCCCTTGCTGAGTGTTCAGGGGCCGGTGAAAACCCGCTTTGGCTGGCACCTGATCGAAACCATCTACCGCACCTGATATGATGCCGTCATGGCCCATATCACCAACAAAGATAAACGTGCCCTGCTGCTGGCGGCAGCCAAAGACCAGCTGCTGCCATCTGCTATTGTGTTGGTTGCCAGTCTGATCTGTGCAGGTCTGGCCACCGGCGGCTATGTTGCCGTTGCCGATGGCAGTGTTCTGTCCTTGTTACTGGCCATTCCTCTGACCTTGCTGGCGCTGTTTCTGCTGTATCTGAGCGGCGAGAGTTTTATCAGCAGTACCCGCTATTACTACGAATCCGCCCTGAACAGAAAATATGGCCGCTATTTTTCCGCAGAAGTGGCGGATATCAACAGTGAAACCTTTACTGAAAGACGCCGCATTAACGGCGAGTATCAAGTCGTCGATTCCCACACACTGCTGTACATCACCACCCACTATCAGGGCCAGCCGCTGACCGTCGAATACGAGCTGCCGGAAGGCCGCGAAGAACTCACCGATAAACTGAAACCCGGCATGACAGTGACTTTCCGTATGGTACCGGGCATGCCCGCCACCCTGCGTATCGCACCGCAGAAACTGACCCGCCAGCTGACGATGCTGGCGGATGCTGCCGGCAACGATCAGAAATTATCAACCCCCAGCTGACTTTCCAGTCCATCGGCCATTTGAGCAACACCATACAAGGTCGTAGCGAACTCTTCCGTGTCCAGGTCATCCAGCCACCAGTTACCCATTGCCACCAGATGACAACCTCCGACTTTATCCAGCGCCCAGCCGGCACACAGACTTTTGTCATTTTCGCGTAACAGGCGCAGCGCCATACTGGTACCGAGCATCTGGTCCGGCATGCTGCTGACGTCCAGCACGGCGGAAGCAATTTCGACAATGTCGCTGTTACCGCTTTCACTCGGGTGATGCATCACCACGACACGCTGTGAGCGGCCGCCTTCCATATTAAACATAACACTGATCATGTGCTCGTTATCGTAGTGGATATTCAGATCCAGTGCATCCGCATGTTTGGTGATAATTTCATGAAATTTATTCGACATTTTTTATCTCCTTAAAACTCATCCACACCAAAACGTGATTCCATCTGGTCTGCAACGCTTGAAACGGCGGAAACGGCCGCGGTCATTTCACGTTCGTCCATCGTCTCCAGCAACAGATCGACACAGGCGATCAAAAGCTCATCATCTTCACTTAATGGGGTAAATGCCCAGCGGTAATTCGTAGAGCGGCCATTGTGCTCCAGCAATTCATTAAACAGGGCTTTCTGATCAACATCAGATTCACGAATGGTACTGAGACGAACCACAGGTGAAGAAACACAAACAACCTCGGTTCCTTTCGCCGACTGCTGGCTGTTAAAGAACACCATCTGTGAACGCTCATCGTTTTCCATAAACAACATTTTTACGGAGCCCTCGGAAGTGACTTCGTAGTTCCAACCTATCTGATCACAGTAGGTTATGATTTTATCGGTAAAAGAACTTGGGTAAGGGTTACTCACTGAATTTTCTCCATCATGGATCTAATCAAGAAACATCATAATCTGCTGAATAAATGAAGGTTCGACCTTCATAATGTCAGCCATTGCCATTAACGCATCCATTTCACTGTCATCAATGTTCTGGTCGGCACGGGCGACAACCACCAGCCGCTGAATAAAAGAACAGCGCTCTGAGGGGCCAAGTACCAGTAAAGGTTTGCACGACCCGGTGAAATTATCTTTTGCCAACTGCACCGGGTCAGCAGAGGCATTAATCTGTTCCATGCCCCGATCAAATACTTCCTGACCTGCCTGTGACAGCAGGTTCTCAGCTTCTTCATTGGCCAGCACACCATCAGCGTATGCCACCCAGGCTCCGCCCCAGAAAACAGCTTCATTCATCATCTGCTGTTTGTCGTTATCGGTGACGGGCTCCATATAATCCAGAACCTGCTTAATGGCATCGTCGATCTCAGACAGCGTTTTTTCCGCACTGCCCTGCCCGGTCAGCTGCTTGTAACGATCAGACTGACCATAGAGATCCACAGCCATCACGCGGATGGGATTAAAAGGGTGCGACGAATAACAGTGAGATGTGTCTTCCAGACTATTAGCCAATTCAGAAAGGTCCTGAATCTGTGACGAGTATTCTTTCAGGTCAAATTCAATAATCGGGTGTGCGACACCACAGGAAAGCTTGAGAAAAGAACTGATCGCTGCTGATGGGTTCTGACAGACATACACACCGGCACGGTCCGCTGAAATCTCCGCGCGCCGGCTCCAGGACATCACTTTCATCGCTTCAGAAGCAGTGAGTGATTTGCCTTCAAGAATGCTGTGCGTCGGCAAAGCGTAATGATGGAAAAGCGCGTGACCAAGCTCATGGCCAATAACGAAATTCAGTTCATCCTGGCTCATAGACATTAACAAACCGGAACTGAAGGTCAGAATAATGTTATCCCCTCCGGTATAGGCGCAGCTGGCATTGGGTTCCGGACTGTT
Organism: Thalassolituus sp. UBA1087; assembly: GCA_002314145.1. Classification (GTDB taxonomy): domain Bacteria; phylum Pseudomonadota; class Gammaproteobacteria; order Pseudomonadales; family Oceanobacteraceae; genus Venatoribacter. Next base: position 127,035 of record DCCG01000034.1, read on the forward strand.
ATAGATGTACAGCTCGATATCCTTATCCTCAAGCCCCAGTTTTTGCTGCGCTGATGTCACCCGTTGAAACAGGTCCGGCGCCATTTTCTGGCTGATCCTGAGGCTATTGCCCAGCAGGTCACGGCGATAAGCGATGGTATTCATCTCACGAGTGCGTTTATCGGCCAGTGTTTTTACTTTTTCATCAGACATCAACTCGTCAAACAGGCTGACATCCAGTTTAAAACGGATTTGTTCGTCTATATCCACGTTTATCCTCTGAACTGTGTGCTGCAAAACAGATTAATCAGGGCCTGTTAACAATGATTATGCAGGCCAGTGACTATGACTCCGCCAATGACACCGCGAAGCCGGAAAAATCAGCAGGGTTAACTATAGACTCCGATATATTATTTTCTGCGAACCATCCCTCTTCCTTTGCATAAAACTTGCGGCAAATCACTGCGTGTAGCAAGAAAAGGACAAAAACAAACCAGATATCAACATGACTGATCTTAATATTTCACATCGCAGACGCCAATATAACCATAAACACATACAGATAAGTTCGCACCGTTCAGGGCCTGTTTCTGCTATTATCCGCCCTGATCCGTAATAAAACCCTGGCACTACAATGAGGTCGCCCTGCCCATGGAACCTGGTAAATATCACACACTGACACTGACCGATCTTCTGCCCCAGGGAGCCTACCTGGAAGACGAAGACGGCAGCCGCATATTGCTGCCACGTAAGCAGATCCCGGCTGGTGTTGAAACCGGGGATGCGATCACTGTGTTCGTTTATCTGGATTCAGAAGACCGCCTGATTGCCACCAGTCAGCGCCCCAAAGGAGCTCTGGGTGAAGTGGCCTGGCTGGAAGCCATCGACATCAACCAGACCGGTGCCTTTCTGGACTGGGGTCTGGCCAAAGATCTGTTTGTTCCTTTCGCTGAACAGAAACAACGCATGGAGCAGGGCAAACACTACGCCGTGTATATCACCCAGGATAACACCGGCCGTCTGATCGGCAGTGCGCGCTTAAACCGTTTTATAAAAGACGAAGTCAAAGCTGGCTGGCCGGGCACAGCCACGGGCTATGATACCGGCGACTCCGTGAAACTGCTGATCGTGCAGCGTACGGATATTGGCTATAAAGCCGTGGTGGATAATAAGTACTGGGGCGTACTGTACAACGACGATATCCGCAAACCGGTACGACCCGGGCAGCGCATGCAGGGTTACGTCAAACGTCTGCGCGAAGATAACCGCCTCGATCTGATGCTGGAGCCGGCCGGACATGGCAAAGCCGATCCGCTGGCCAAACGTATTCTGAAAAAACTGGAAGAAGGCAATGGTACCCTGGGGCTGAATGACTACTCCCCGGCTGATCTGATTGAACTGCATTTCGGCGTCAGCAAACGTACCTTCAAAATGGCCATCGGTAAGCTGTTTAAGGAACGTAAAATCGTTATCGAAGAAGACGGTATCCGCCTGGCAACTGAAGACGATAAAAAAGCCCCCCGGCAGAAGAAAGCTGCTTTACAAGAAACACCGCAGGATGCAGAAAAGAAGAGTACTGATACCAAAAGCAATAACAAAAAAGACGGCGATAAAAAAACTGGCGGCAAAAAAGTCTACCGCAACCCGAAAAAGAAAAGCGGCAAAACCCTGGGTTTAAAAAAGAAAGACTGACAAAGAAAGATTAAAAACTGAACCTGGTAAACCGCCCACGGCAGAGGCAAACATCCGCCTCAGCCGTGGCCCGCCCCGCAGAAGCCGCTCTCAGGACTGCACCTCAAAACCGTCCTCAGGCCGGTTTCACCACAGGTAACCAGCGCAGCAGGGATGATGGCAGCAGCGCAAATACCGCCGTCCGAGCTTTGTGCCAGAATGCCGACAACAATAATAATGACGCCCCGATGATCAGACCGGTCAGTGCCAGCCCGGATTCAATATCCCCATAAAGCTGCATCATGTCTGCGATGGAATAAATCACATACCCCAGTGACGACACCATGAGCGCACGGCGGTCGATGGCAATCGAAATCAGGGTAATCACTGCATATAACAACACCACAGTGATCACCGCCGTCAGCGACGACTCCGCCTGAATAATACCGCTCCAGTAAAACACCGGATGAATCATCAGCGGTGCCGCCAGCAGGTGCAGCCAGAACGCGACCGCTGACTGATGGCCAATACGCTGAGGATCACGCGAATCCCAGCGCATGGCCAGCAGAAACACGCAGACACCGGCACAGAAAACAAACACCAGCAGTCCGTCCCGGGACAGATCCAGCAGGCCGCCCAGAATCGCCAGCACAGCAGCAATCGCCGACACAGTACCGGCCGCCACCGTCACCGGCACCCGGAACCTCAGCCAGTGCAGATAAGCCGCTGCGGCCACCATTAATGACCCGATGGTCATCTGCAGACTGTTATTTATCTCCATGGTATTCACGACCATCAGGCTCAGACTGCCAATAAAGCTGAACAGGAGCACAATAGCCGGCAGTGCCATACGGCGGCGGCGTACGAAATATTCCGCCACTCCCCAGGAGGTGACCGCCACCAGCGAGTAACGCAGGATATCGCCCTGATCACGGGCCAGCCAGGACACGGACAACAGCAGTAAGGCGCAGGCAATCACCACAAACACATCATTAAAACTGGTGATCAGGCGAAAATTTTCTTCATCCACGGCCACCGAATGACGACGCTTATTCATCAGCTGGCGAAAATCATCCACCGCCTGCTGACTGAACACGCCTTCCTTGACGGCATCCGTCAGGTCTTCATCACTGTACATTCTGTTATCCCTCTCCTGTCCCTTTTATCAATGACATCCTCAGTATCCCTGTCATGCCGGTGTGCTTCAAGCCAGTTGCACTGATCAGAGCATACAACACCTGCGACACCGGCCGGTCGCGGCAGTATCGTCTTAAGCCCCGGAAACAAGTATGATCCCGTTTCTTTAATCCGACCGGCACAACAATGCCACCCAGGAGTTCTCTGTTATGCCAAAAGCCAGTGACATCAAAAAGAACGCTGCGATTGAGTACAACGGCAGCGTGTACTTCGTGAAAGATATTGAACGCTCTGTGCCTCAGGGCCGCGCCGGCGGGAGCCTGTACCGCATGCGTATGTACGATGTGGTGAGCGGCCATAAAGTCGATGAAACCTTCAAGGATTCCGACATGCTGACGCTGGCCGACCTGGTCAAACGTCCGTCCATGTTCTCCTACACCGACGGTGATGAGTACGTCTTTATGGATAATGAAGACTTCACGCCCTACCACCTCAACAAAGAGTCGATTGCGGATGAAGTTCTGTTTATTAATGAACAGACCGAAGGCGTCCAGGTGATTCTGATCGACGGCTCACCGGTCGGCCTGGACCTGCCGTTAGTCGTCGAGCTGGAAATTACCGACACCGAGCCATCAGTGAAAGGCAACTCCGCCACGGCCCGCACCAAGCCGGCCACCATGAGCACCGGTCTGGTGATTCAGGTGCCGGAACACATTTCCACCGGTGATGTGGTGAAGATCAATATCGAGGAACGCCGTTTTCTGGGTCGTGCCGGTAAGTAATTACCCGCCGCCTCCTGCAAACTGGTCAGACATAAAAAAGACGCCCTTTGGCGTCTTTTTTATAGCTTCTTCACTTAAGCCAGCGCCCCGGCTCAGAACGCCAGCGCCGTCACCGCCGTGGCAAAGCCACACACCGCCCCCACACTGTTGGACCAGAACAGCGGCCAGTCGCGGTCGCGCTTAAGATAGGAATACGCCATCCAGGCGAAACAGTTCACCGTGGTAGCCAGCGGCAGTATCACCGAGCCGGTCTGGCCGTTGAGATTCAGGCGGATCTGGTCGATGTAGGATGAGAACATCAGAATGCCCATCACCGAGGCAAACCAGCCCAGGCGGTTTACCAGTTTTTCGTAACGGTCGTCAGCGGCAGCAGCAGTCGTCATAGCAATCTCCGGTAGCGGAATCAGGTTCAGATTGAGACCGTCCATTTAAATACAGCCGTTCAGGGCTATGTATTCAAAAAACCAACGGATTAGTTCAGGAAATATGATATTTCGTCAAAGTCGCCCTGCCATAGCGGCCGATTGTTCGTTTTTTCGTCGGAAAATCCGTATAATCGCCGCCGTTTTTAACTTATCTGACTTCAGGGTTTCTCTGTGATCTCCACCGCTAATATCACCATGCAATTCGGTGCCAAGCCGCTTTTTGAGAACATCTCCGTTAAATTCGGGGAAGGTAACCGCTACGGCCTGATCGGCGCCAACGGCTGTGGTAAGTCCACCTTTATGAAGATTCTTGATGGCACACTGGAACCCACCGCCGGTAACGTCAGCATCACGCCCAACGAGCGTCTGGGTAAGCTGAACCAGGATCAGTTCGCGTTTGAAGAGTTTACCGTCATCGACACTGTCATGATGGGCAATAAAGAGCTGTGGGCAATTAAAGAAGAGCGTGACGCCATCTATGCCAACCCGGAAGCCAGCGAAGATGACTATATGCGCGCGGCTGAGCTGGAAGGTGAATTTGCCGAAATGGATGGCTATACCGCCGAATCCCGCGCCGGCGAACTGTTACTGGGAGCCGGTATTGCCAGTGAGCAGCATAACGGCCCTATGAGCGAAGTCGCACCAGGCTGGAAACTGCGGGTGCTGCTGGCTCAGGCGCTGTTTTCTGACCCGGATATTCTGCTGCTCGACGAACCGACCAACAACCTGGATATCAACACCATCCGCTGGCTGGAAGGTATCCTCAATGATATGAAGTGCACCATCATTATCATTTCCCACGACCGGCACTTCCTCAACGCGGTGTGCACCCACATGGCGGACATCGATTATGGCGACATCAGAATTTATCCGGGCAACTATGATGACTTTATGATTGCCTCCACCGCGGCCCGTGAACGCCTGCAATCAGAAAATGCCAAGAAGAAAGCTCAGATTGCTGAACTGCAGCAGTTTGTATCGCGCTTCTCCGCCAACGCGTCCAAATCCAAGCAGGCCACCAGCCGGGCCAAGCAGATTGAAAAGATCAAGCTGGATGATATCAAGCCGTCCAGCCGCCAGAACCCCTTTATCCGCTTTAATCAGGAGAAGAAACTCCACCGTCTGGCGCTGGAGATCGAGGGCCTGACCCATGCTTACGCTGGCGAACAGCCACTGTTTAAGAACACCAACCTGCTGGTTGAAGCCGGTGAGAAAATCGCCGTCATCGGGGCTAACGGTGTGGGTAAAACCACCTTCCTGAAATGCCTGGTGAACGATATCCCCCCAACCGGCGGTGAAATCAAATGGGCTGAAAACGCCGATCTGGGTTACTACGCTCAGGATCACGAGTACGAGTTCGCCAAAGACCAGAATCTGTTTGACTGGATGGAGCAGTGGAAAACCGATCAGCACGACGACCAGGTGGTGCGCGGCACACTGGGCCGCCTGCTGTTCAGTCAGGACGATATCAAAAAGAACGTGAAGGTCTGCTCGGGTGGTGAAAAAGGCCGTCTGTTATTCGGCAAGCTGATGATGGGCAACCACAATGTGCTGATTATGGACGAACCCACCAACCACATGGACATGGAATCCATTGAATCCCTGAACATGGCGCTGGATATGTACGAGGGTACTCTGGTGTTTGTTTCTCACGACCGTGAATTCGTATCGTCACTGGCGACCCGCATTCTGGAAATCCGCGACAACCAGATTGTCGATTTCCATGGCAGCTATGATGAATATCTGCGCTCGCTGGGCGTTGAGTAATCCCGCACTGATGTAACCGGGGATGCCTGTCTGATTTCTGATCAGGCAGGCCCCTGTTCTGATCCCTCCGCCCACCTGTTCCCGGAACTTCCCCTGCTGATCCGCCGCCCCACAAACAGGCTCATTGGGCCGGTTTCTGATTTCCTGTTTTCCGTCAGCGGACTGAATCCGCCACCTTCATCGACCAATATTAATATTGATCTCTGTATCATTTGCTATCCTTAACAGGAAGAGCGACAGGTTTTGCTGCAGATATTCAATGCTGTGGTACAGCCACGGCATGAATCAAGTTTTCATTGAAATAACTTCACATATGCTTAAGCTGCGATCCCTGTCACACAGATCAATTCTGAACCATAATATTGCCTGATACGACCTTTAACGCCATTTATCGCATGCTATATTGCGACAGAACCGGTCCCGTTGTGGAGAAAACATGCGCCGAATCACCCGCGAGGAATACCCCATCGATACGCTGCAACGTATCGTCAACGGTGTGACTTTTTTTAAAGACCTGATTCAGACCGATCCGACCCAGTTTGAATTACTGATGAGTGTTACCCAGTTCGTCACGGCTGACGAAAACGAAATCGTTCTGCATCGCGGAGAAGATGCGAACGTGCTGTATTTTTTGCTGAAAGGCCAGCTGGCAGTGATGTCCAACGACAACGATCAGGACATCATCAACACCATCAATCCGGGCGAAATGTTCGGCGTCATGGCCATGGTCATGAAGTCCAAACGCTCAGCGTCCATTAAAGTCGGTGGCCGCAGTGTGCTGCTGGCAGGCATTGATTATCATCATTTCAACGATCTGAAAGATTTCACGCTGTTCAGCCTGCAGACGAAAATCAGCTTTTTCCGTATGTTAAGCAACCACATACGCTGGACGCTGGAACAGAATAAAATGCAGATTCCGGATCACCCTCTGGTCGCCCGGCTGCGCAAGCTGCCACTGTATTCCGGAGAAAAGAATACCCCTGAAGAACTGGAGTTTCTGTTTGAGCAGGCCCATATTCTGGCGGACCTGCTGTGTGAGTGGAACGAGTCGCTGAACAGCGGCGGCAGCTGGCACCAGTTCTGATCTCCCGCCGGCGACTGACCCGGAAGAGAGTCAGTCGTCACACCCGCGCGGCGCTACGCTGTCATCCAGGTCCAGCGGCAATACCAGCGTACTGAATTCACTGCCAGCCATCTCATTACACAGAGATGTCAGGCCTGCCGCGTCCTGATACTCGCTGGCATATTCCGCCTGCAGAACGGCTTTGCCGGCTTCAATAAAGGGATTCAGGCGATCACATTCGTCGTATTCGGCGCATTGCTCATTCACCGCGAAATCAAAATAGTCCACTAACGCCGCCACCTGATCGAGATCGTTTTTCAAGGCCACCGCCAGTCCACGTTTATGCGCTTCGTCAGCAATAAAGCGGTTGTAACTGAGCTGATCGGAGGCGCTTAAACCCACGCCATTAGTGTTGGCATAACCATCCATATTGTCCGGTTCAACGCCGTCGCAGCCCTTGTTCTGTGCGATATCCAGGCGCGCGGTCATAATATCCCGCACATTGTCAGAACGGATATCCAGCCAGCGCTCCCCCTCCCAGCCATCAAGGTTACTGCCCAGATCTGACGCTTCAAACTCCCCGGCATCATCCCGCCAGTTTTCATAAGAACCGGCGGAAAAATAACAGATTACTTTGCGGCCCTGCTGCTGCAGTTCAGCAATGGTCTCTGCACTGTTATCAAACAGATCGATATCGTAGATTTCCACGTCGTAACCGGTATTTAAATCGCCGCTCAGTTGCCACTGCCAGCTGACACCGGGCGCTGGCTGGTAGCGCGTGCTGTCTGCATCACCGCCGCTGCCACTGCTGCCGCTTCCGCCACCGCAGGCCGTTACCACAGATATTGCCAGGAACAGCAAACCGACACGGCCCACCGGATTCATATTAAGCATGGATATCTCCGTTGAATAAAAACACCAGCATAGACGCGTTGACCGCAATCAGCGTCATATCAGGTAGCAAAAACGGGGGACAGCGCACGGAAAAACAGTCTTTTGCCACAACTTATCATTGCCGTGCTCCCCTTGTGCTGTCTGGGTTTCAGCGTTTGTGGGCAGCGCACCGACAAATTGCCGCACCTTTTTCTCTTCCTGAGTAACTGACTCAACTTTACAATGACGCCGGGCCCTCGCCGGGTGTTTTCGATTGTTGTCAGATTGCGGATGTTCTTATGCCTGATTTTTTGCCTTATATACTGATTGGCCTTGCCTTGCTGGGTCTGCTTGCCGTGGTGCTGGAGGAAGTCATCCACATCAACAAAGCCCAGGTGGTGCTGTTTCTGGGTGCCCTGTCCTGGGTTCTGCTGTTCAGTTTCAGCACAGATAAAGAAGCTCACGCTCTGGTGCGGGAAGGGCTGGAAGAGAATATCGGTGAAATTGCCAGCCTCTGGCTGTTTCTGCTGGCGGCGATGACATTTGTTGCCTACCTCAACAAAAAAGGGCTGATCGAAAGCCTGATCTACCGTTTCCTGCCGCAACAGGTATCGGAGCGCAAACTGCTGATTATGACCGGGCTGTTTGCCTTTGTGTTTTCTTCGCTGGCCGACAATATCACCGCCACGCTGATTTCAGTGGCCCTGATTCTGTCACTGAATCTGCCGGCGGCCAAAACCCTGCGTTTCGCCACCGTGGCAGTGTTTTCCGTGAACTCCGGTGGCGTGGCCATGATCACCGGCGACGTCACCACTCTGATGATTTTCCTCGAGGGTAAAGTCAGTATCACCAACCTGCTGTTTTTGTCATTACCGGCGCTGTGCGCTGTGCTGCTGCTGGCCTTTATGCTGTCGCTGCCACTGAAAGATACCGCCGTTATTCAGCGCAAAGAAAATGACCTGGCGCCGGTGGATCTGATGATCGCGGCGGTCTTTATGCTGACCATTCTGTCCACCATTGCCGGCAATGTGCTGTTTGATATTCCGCCGGTACTGAGTTTTCTCACCGGCTTATCCGTGATGTTTCTGGTGGCCCGGGCGTACGGCGAAGACACGGAAAATCACCCCATCCTGAATTACATCCGGCAGATCGAATTCGACACCCTGCTGTTCTTCCTCGGTATTCTGTTAATCGTGGGTTCGTTAAAAGAAATTCATGCCCTGGACAGCTTTGTCGCGCTTTATAAACACATGCCCGCCTGGGCCGCCAATTATCTGATGGGGCTGCTGTCTTCCATGATTGATAACGTGCCGTTAACCGCTGCTCTGCTGAAAGCGGATGTGACTATGACGCTGCAGGAGTGGATGGCGCTGACCTATGCCGTGGGCGTGGGAGGCTCACTGCTGATCATTGGCTCAGCAGCCGGCATCGTGGCGATGAGTAAAATTGATGAGCTGACGTTTGGCAGCTACGCGCGCTTTATTATTGCCCTGCTGATTGCCTACAGCGTGGGCTATGGCTCCACGCTGTTACTCGGCCGCCTGATCAGCTGATCCGGCAGCCGTGCGTCGCGCTGCGTTCAGCGGTACTGTCAGCGGTACTGAGCGTAGCGCTGTCTCAGCGGTTCGATAAGATCTTCGTGATCACACAGCCACTGCTGCATTCCCGCAGGCAGCTGATCCGGTTTGGGCCAGCGGATACCATAGGCCTGCGGCTGAAACGTCATGGCAAACAGGCTGCAGGCCGCCAGATCAGCGCGGCTGAAACTTTCACCCACCAGAAAATGACTGGCGCTGTATTCCACGCGTAATTCTTCCAGCAGCGTTTCCATGGTTTTCTGCGCTGCGGCGGCCGTTTCGTCGTTAACATTCATCCAGCGACGCATGCCTTTTTCCACCTCAGCGTATTTCATACGCAACAACCAGCCCACCCAGAAAGGTTGCCCTGCCGCCAGCATTGGCACCAACAGATCCGGACGGCTGAGCAGGTGGTGATATACCCACAGGCGCACAGCCGGTCCGGCTTCGTTGTCCAGGCGTGCTTCCCAGTCCAGGGCCTGCTGGCGCAGTTCAGTGTCTGCCGGCGTCAGCGGGCGATCCGGACAGGATTGATCAAGAAACGTGATAATGTCAGCGGAGCCGCTGATCACCTGACCGGCCGAGGTTAATACCGGCACCGCCGTCTGACCCGACAGTTGTTTAACGGGTTTAAGGTGACGTCCGGGAAGGTAATTCACCGGTTGATATTTCAATCCCTTGTAATCCAGCGTCCAGCGTACTTTTTCGCAGTAATGAGATATTGGAAACTGGTGCAGCTTCATACCGCTTCTTCCACAATTGGTTAGACCAGAACTTTAACAGGCTTCTGTTACCGGAATAAAGATGAAGCGACACCTTAACGCTCAGTCACTGGTCATTAATTGGTTTTCAACTGAATTTCGACTTCGGCGCCCTGGATCGTATCCAGCATCGGACGCTCACGGGCTTCTTCCGATTCATCCAGATACACACGCCCGGACCATTTGAGTACAGATTCATCACCCGGCGCGGAGAACACATCCGGCAGCGTATTAAAATCTTTCATGCCGCCGGGAGGCGGCGTGTCCCAGTCGTAATCGGGTAACGTGAGATTCAGTTCAATGCCGGAGTCATCGTCTGATCCGGTATCCGGCTGTGTCGCCTGCGTTTCACCGGCGGCGGAAACGTCTACCTTGCGCCGGGATTGCGTGGCACTGTCCTGCCCCGCTTTGTCGATTTTCACCCCCCGCAGAATTGGCTGTCCCTGCTGCTCACACGCACTTAACAACAGCAATGCGATGATAAAACTGATACTTCTCAGGGGCATAACAACAATCGGATTCCTGACGGGTTGAAACTGAATTTATCGGCCTGCTGAGCAGGCTGTCACTTTGACAGGATGCGGTGTCATAAATTCCATAATCCATGGGACCCGCTGTCTGCTTGCCAGCTTACCATTAACGCGGCGTCATCGTTGCTCCCATCCTTGTCCGCCGTCACAGAAAAATCCGCACCGATCGTCAAACCGGGCAATGCGACAAGGTCGTCGTTCAGAGTCAGTACCGGCCAGTGATCCCGTAACCAGACCGGCACAGCATTTTCCTGAAACACAGCTTTCAGCGTTTTCGCCGGCCGGCCGGCGGGTTGTATACGCTGCCCCCGCACCGCCGCTGCCGCTACCAGCTGATAACCGCCAGGGCGCAGCCCCGCACCGCGGGTGGCGGGTTGCACCTGTAAACAGCCGCCGGCCCAGGGAGTGCTGACGCTCTGTCCGGCGTGCAGGGTAAGCGCATGAGTGTCACCGGGGGCCGGCCCGTCAGCCACCAGATACAGGCCGTTGTGGAAGCGGCGCACGCTGGCAGCAGCGATTTTCAGTTGTGGCTGCTTATCACTGGCGGCGTGAATGACTTCGCGCTGTAACCGTTCCAGCCAGTCAGCGGACGGAATGCGCTGGTTCAGGCGGTTTAACCAGTCGCGCAGAATATACGGCACATAGTCGTTGTGCTGTGCGGCAAGGGCATCCAGATCACACACCAGGGGCGCTGTGTTAGGCCAGTGTTCAGTCCGCAGGCATTGATCTGTAATCGGGGCCATCAGCTGTGCCAGAACCTGCTGGTCCTGCCCCAGCTGTCTGACGGAGCGCAGCAGCGTTTTTTCCCGGCCCGGATAACGGCGGAAAACGGCGGGCAATATGTCATGTCGCCACCAGTTGCGTTCAAGCGCAGTGTCCGCATTGGATTCATCGTCCACCCATTGCAGCTGTTCCTCCCGCGCCCAGTTTTCCAGTTCGCTTCTTGCCGTATCCAGCCACGGGCGCAGTAACGTCACACCCGGTCGCAGCGGACGCGCCGCCGCCATGGCGCCCAGGCCCGCCAGCCCGGCGCCGCGGAACAGACGCTGAAAAAAGGTTTCCGCCTGATCATTGCCATGATGAGCCAGCAACAGCACATCGCCCTCATCCGGCACCCGGCGGAAGACCTCATAGCGGGCCTCCCGGGCATCCTGCTCAATGCCATTGCCGGAACTGACCAGCGCCACAGAGTGCGCGCTGAAGGGAATATTCAGGCGCTGACACAGGCGTTCGCAGAACGCCTGCCAGGCGTCGGCATTGGCGGACAGACCATGATGCACATGCACAGCCCCGAGGCGCTGCGGCGGAAACCCGGCCGCCAGCAGAGCGTGCAGCAGGGTCACCGAATCGAGCCCGCCGCTGAGGCCAACCCAGAGGCGATTATCGGCGGTGTAATAGGGTCTGACGAAAGAATCCAGACGACGGATCAGCTGAGACATAGGCCGGCAGGTACAGGTAAAAACCTGATTGTAAAAGCAGCGCCCGCCATCCGCCAGCGCAGGGGGGTGTCTGTATACCGGACAAGCGCTGAATCCCGACTGTGCCCGTCTCCGCACGGGCAGATAAATACACCGGCCAGCGATCTGCCCGCTCCGCCCGGAAGCAGATATTCCCTGACATCCGGGCTATTGTTTAGCCCATATAAACAACAAACTATTTCAGCCCCAACAGATGCCACCAGAGCTGATAATATTATTCGCAAAATATCTTGAGACATCCTTATGTGGGACGAACGCTACAGCACCAGTACCTATGTTTACGGTACCGAACCCAACCGTTTTCTGGCGGAAAACACGCAACGTCTGCCGAAAGGTAAAGTCCTTTGCCTGGCGGAGGGGGAAGGTCGCAATGCTGTACATCTCGCCCGCTGTGGCTATCAGGTCACCGCTGTGGATGCATCAGAAGTCGGACGCACAAAGGCTTTAAAACTGGCGCAAAAACATAACGTCAGCATTGATTATCAGATAGCGGATCTGGCTTCATTTGACTTAGGCATCGACCAATGGGACGGCATCGTCTCCGTCTTTTGCCATCTGCCGCCTGCCCTGCGCTGCAGTGTCCACCAGCGGGTTACCCGGGCACTGAAACCCGGCGGAGTGCTGTTGCTGGAAGCTTATACCCCGAATCAGATCAGACTGGGCACCGGCGGTCCCAAAGATGAAAGCATGATGATGACCGTCGCATTACTGGAAAAAGAACTGAAGCCTCTGCACTTCCGTCATTTACTGGAATTGCAGCGTAACGTAGTGGAAGGTACCGGCCATACCGGTACCGGTGCGGTAGTTCAGGCCATCGCCGTGAAAGAATAATCCGACGAAAAACATTACCGCCAGACCGGCGCCGGTATCAGTCCACCGCTATCAGTCCAAGATGTAGCCGAGCTGGCGGGCTTTCAGCACTGCCTGAGTGCGGTTTTCACAGTCAAAACGTTTGATAATATAAGACACATATTCGCGTACCGTGGCGGAAGAAATCCCCAGCCGCGACGCAATATCTTTATTGGTCATACCCTGTGCCAGCAACATCAGTGTATCCAGCTGGCGCGGCGACAACACAATCGCATCTTCACTGTGTCCGCCGCTGACAACGACTTCCTCCCCCGCCAATACATCCTGTAACGCTTTCAGCATCACAGGTTTTTCGCAGGTCTTGGCAATAAAACCATCCGCCCCCAGCTGCAGCATCTGCTCAATACTGGCGTTATGATCAAGCGTGGAAATCACCACCAGCGGCAATGCCGGATAGCGGCTTTTAACATCTTTCAGGCCCTGTAATCCTTCCGTGCCCGGCATCTGAATATCAAACAGCACCAGTGCTACGTCCGGGTGTGCCGCTAACTGTTTTGTTACCTGTGGAAAGCTGCCGGCTTCCAGTATATGCGCCTGAGGCGCAGCTTCGTGCAACAGCATACGTAAGCCATCGCGGAACAGTTCATGATCTTCACAGATTAAAATTTTCATCGTTTATCCGTTACTCATTTCTGCCGGCGGCAGCATATCGTCATAATTTGCCGGCTGTATTTTCCTGCGTGCCACATGGTTCACCAGTGCGCGTAATTGTGTCGGTAAAAGCGGCGTATTCAGCAACTGCCAGTCAAGACCGGTACTGCGCTGTAATTCCTGCCCCTGTTGCTGATCTGCGGTGCACGCCAGCACACTGATACGCTGTAAACCAGCAATATTATGGCCGCCCGCCAGCCAGTGATTCAGCGCCTGAAAATCTGCAATTAATAAATCCGGTGTTTCAGCGGCAGACAATACCGACGCCGATAAATCCTGCAGCCGGGTGACTCTGCATCCCCATTTGCTGACATAATCCGCTACTGCCTGATCGCAGCCAAACAGCGCCACCCGCGGTGAGTCAGTACTGATGCCGGCAGCCTGCGAAGCGTCAACGGCGCTCTCAGCCAACGGCAGCGAGAGTGAAAAGACACAGCCGCGGCCGTTTTCGGAGCGGATGCTGAGCGGATGATTCAGTAGTACAGAAAGATGCTTAACCACAGACAAGCCGATGCCTGCACCATCCACCTGGCGCTGATGTTCATCCAGCCGTTTATACATATCAAAAATATGCGCCTGCTCTTCAGCAGCAATGCCACAGCCGGTATCAATGATTTGCACGACAACCTCATCATGACGGCGGCGACAACCGATAACCACCCGGCCCTGATCGGTAAACTTAATGGCGTTAGAAATCAGGTTGCGCAGCATGCGCTCCAGCAACAGCGGATCGGTATAAACTGCAAGATTGCAGGTGTGAAAATTCAGTTTAATATTTTTAGTGTTAGCCTGAATCAGAAATTCATTCTGCAAGCGCGAAAATACCGACGAAAGATAAACCCGCTGTTTATTAAACTGCAGCTCACCGGCCTCCAGTTTGCTGACATCCATAATCGCCGCAAAAGAATCACTCATCTGCCGGTGTGTTTTACACAACCCTTCATATAACGCACTGGCTTCGTTCCCTTTTAAGTAAGGTTTCAGAGACTCCAGAAACAAGCGCATAGAATGCAATGGCTGATTGAGGTCATGGCTGCTTTGGGCAATAAAACGCGATTTTGCCTGGTTCTGCAGAACTGCCTGTTCTTTCTCTCTGCGCATTGCCCGCACGCGCAGAACCAGCGCCATGGCGTGAATCAGCATGTGCACAATCTGTATATACAGCACGTAAATCATTTTATAAGAGGCATGAACTTCAAGATTGGTCTTGCGCGGCAGAATGTAATAAACCACAGCCTGTAATACCGACAGAACCAACGGCATCCAGCCCAGCAGATAGAGCACATAATATTGTCCGTCAGAACGGACCTTCGCAATACCCGATCCGATGATCACCACCCAGACCATCGTATAATTCGCAGCCATCAGCAGCAGTTTTTCATGCAAGGGAACAAATAAGACAACAGCCTGAAAAACGACGGTGGTTATACCGGTAAAAAGAAACGTGCGGTACAGAAAACCGGTCTGCTGGCTTACTCTCAGGAATTTGGCGGCAAAAATCAGATGCGCCAGCAAAGTAGATGACAGCAATAGCCAGAACAGATCACCTTTTTCATAAGAATAACGCCAAAAAATTTCCGGCAGAGCACTGTGCTCAAGATAAAAAACCAGCATCAGTAAAGAAGACAGGGAAGCCCAGAAAAACGTCCATTCCGCCATTAACAGCCAGCAGACAATCCCCAGCATTGCTATACCGATGATCATGCCAATGGCCGGTTTAAACGCAAAATCCATCTGCTGAGACCACAGGTGGTACTCACCTTTACTCATCAAGGCAATATACGGTGTCCAGACAAAGGATGGCCCCGACAATTCAACAACGAGCTGATAAGTATCGCCCGGTGTCAGCGCCAGAGGTAACGCGCGGCCAATGGTATTAATATCCGCATTATTGCCACCGGCGGTATTAAATATTTCGACGCGGGCTTCGTCCGGCGCCGCCGGGTTACGGATCAGAACTCTTAAATCGCTGAAACCAAAATTACTGATATGCAGCACCCAGTCTGCCACATCCGTATCGTTGTGGACCTGCGCATACAGCCAGTAGCGGGGATGTTCACGAAAATCCGGCATTACGCCATATTCGCTGTCGGCGGGCTCAACGGGCGCGTTTTCCAGCTGCTCACCCGGCATCACCGGAATAAAGCCTGATGAATGCTGCACCGAGGCAACAGCATAGCGATGGTCTGCCCGGTTAAGACGCAGCGTAGTGAAGCCGTCAGGTGAAGAGACCGGCGGCAGAACAGACGCAGAAGACTTATCCGCAGAGGCATAAACGGTGTTGCCACATAACAGCGTGCACAACACCAGACATCCTGGCAGCGCCGCGGACAAGCTGGCCGCCAAAGCCGTGATTGCACGTATTAATGGATACAACATCCCGACGTTCCCTGTTATGACCGGGCAGAAAGGGATCACCCGCCAAATAATTGCTTTGCTGGAGCAGCACGCACTGAAAAAACCACAACACAGTACGTACGCAGATAAGGCACGACAGTCGCGGAAACACACTGGCGGAAGCACACTGAAAGATACGCTGACTGCAGAGCGCACAGAGGATACCCCATATTGCCCCTGACCCGACATATGTAGGGAGCTCCAGTCAGGCCAAAGCCGCTGCGTTTTTATGGATTAATCCGGCAACCATGCGCCATATAGCGTCACTGGCTCACAACATGTCTGACCAGGTGGTCAGCATTTCAGCTTACAAACATGTCATTCCTGTCGAGACTGAACAGGCGAAGGGGCAGGAAATGTGGAAAAACTCAGGCTGGCTATAAGCGAACAGCCAACACCCAGACAGTGAGAGTCCCGGAACCGGCTTCCTGTCATGAATACGCAAAAAAGAAAAGCCCACGCACATTCGTGCGTGGGCTTTTGCGTTAATTGAGTCAACCGATAAGCCGGGTTCTGTCTTGAACAGTCATTCGTCTAGGCCTGCAATCGCTCGCAGGCTCCAGCAACCTACCCGTTCCCAGCGCGGGCCGCGCCTGTAGGGAACCTATTTGGTCTTGCTTCGGGTGGAGTTTACCGTGCCACAAACTGTTACCAGCTGCGCGGTGCGCTCTTACCGCACCCTTTCACCCTTACCTGTGCTTACGGATAAGCCATCGGCGGTTTGCTCTCTGCTGCACTGGTCGTAGGCTCGCGCCCCCCAGGCGTTACCTGGCACCCTGCCCTGTGAAGCCCGGACTTTCCTCCCCCTGCTTACGCAGGCAGCGACTGTCTGGTCAACTCGCGGCGCATTCTAACGGAAGCACAGAACAATGTCTCCCAACAACGAAGCTTATCGGTGAAGCATAATGTGACATATACGGCGGCGCGGCGCGGAAAGCCGCATTAGACTGCGCCCGCTCGCTGGCCCTTCTCTTTTCAACAGGACTTAACGTGAAACTTTTTAACATCGTTTTCGGCTTAACCGGTATCCTGCTGCTGGCCCTTACCGGCTGGTTATTTATGGATACCTCGCAGTTTATCGACAACGCCGGTACGGCCTCTGGCCGGGTAACCGACCTGCTGGCCCGTCGCTCAGACAGCGGCAGCTCGCCCACTTATGCCCCGGAAGTGGCGTTCAGCGTCGACGGCCAGAGCTACCGTTTTGTATCATCGTCTTCCAGTAATCCACCGGCCTACGACCTGGGTGAGCAGGTCGAAGTGATTTACGATCCGCAGTCACCGGGCAGTGACGCCCGCATTAACGGATTTATGTCTTTATGGCTGGGACCACTCATCGCCGGTCTTATGGGCCTGGTGTTCACCACCATTGCCCTGGTACTGACACTGATCCGCATCAGACGACAACGCATGCAGGAACGTCTGATGCAGCAGGGACAACCGGTTCTGGCCACGATCACCGGCGTTACGCTGGATCACTCTTTCAGCGTTAACAACAAGAACCCGTTTGTGATTAAAGCGCAATGGCAGGACCCGGAAACAGGCAAGACTCACATCTTTACCAGCGATCATATCTGGTTTGATCCGCAGCCTTACCTGCCCGATGAAGAAGTCTCTGTGCTGGTCGATCCGGCAGACCCGGAAAAATACTATATGGACCTGTATTTTTTGCCGGAGAAAGGCTGAGTGACACCGAAAAGCCTGAGCTCTGGCTCAGGCACCCGCCAGAACTGGCCTGACGGAACAGGCCAGAAATACCCGCCTGATAATGACGCTTTCCCGTTCTTATGAAGGGGATCAATGGACAGGTTGAATGGAGCGGCTGAACACTCATTCGCCCGGGCCTGCAATCGCCCGCAGGCTCCATCAGCCTACCCTTTCCCGACGAGGACCGCGCCTGCGCTTGTAAAGAACCTATCGGATCTTGCTTTCGGCGGAGTTTACCGTGCCACAAAGGGTTATCAGCTGCCCTCTCTCCCTTACCTGATTCGTAACTATCAACGGTCTGCTCTCTGCTGCACTGGTTCTCACTCGTACTTGCTCGTTTTGTCAGAGGGTAGTAATGTAAACGTTAAATGAATCAATAACTTGACCGCTAAGATACTAAAGGGTTTACAAGTTTATGTGCGCAGCAGGCCGTAGTTAACAGGCGTGCGCGTTTTTCTGGAAGGGATTTTTGAGTTATGGATGATTTCTCAGATAGGTCAATAAGTTACGCCAGAGTTCTCGAAAGAGTCTCCTGGAATAAACGCGCACGCAAACTAATAAGCCGCACTTTCAAGTAATAACTGCAA
>DCCG01000033.1 GCA_002314145.1 Thalassolituus sp. UBA1087
CAGGGAATGAGCCGGTCAGGGAATAGTCCGGAAGGAGCAGGCGTCAGGCGACGACCCGCATTTCCATTTCGCTGAGGTGATTTAAGAACAGGGTAAAAATCTCACTCTGCTGCGAGGTATTTAAGCGGCTGTGAATATTTTTACGGTGCACTTTTACCGTGCCGACACTGATGCTCAGCTGGTCGGCAATGGACTGAGAGCTGTGGCCCTGCAGAATCAGCGCCGTAATTTCCTGTTCGCGACGGGTCAGCACGCCCTGGCCGAAGGTACGCAGCGCCTGCTCCAGCGTGCTGCGGCTGCGGCTTTGCGGCAGATATTCATCACAGTTAGACAGCCAGAACTGACGCACCAGGGACGACAGAATGGCCTGCTGTTCCTGCAGGCGGTTCATTTCTGTGCGGGTAATACAACCCAGCGCGGATTTGCGTCCCAGTGAAATGGCCATCACGCTGCGCTCATCCAGCTGCACCAGCAGGTTGATTTCGTCCACCAGATCAAACGCCTGGTAGCAGCTCTGGTAGTACTCACTCTGGGTAAAGGAGTCCGGCGCCAGGCTGCTGATGCGGCTGATGGCCGGAGCCTCGTCTTTCTGCACGGCGTTGTACACGGGGTCCAGCAGATAGCTGCGCTTCAGATACAGGCTGAGCGCCGGGCTGAGGGTATCGGTTTCGGTATATACCAGTGC
This sequence comes from Thalassolituus sp. UBA1087, assembly GCA_002314145.1. Lineage (GTDB taxonomy): Bacteria > Pseudomonadota > Gammaproteobacteria > Pseudomonadales > Oceanobacteraceae > Venatoribacter. The sequence continues at coordinate 686 of DCCG01000033.1, forward strand.
CGGACGGCTGCCATGCTGGTAAACCAGCATCAGGCAGGTGTCGAAATGGCACAGCTTTTTAAGATACTTCTCCAGCTCAGTGGGGAAACTGGTTAAGCGGATATGATCAACCAGGTTCGCTAACTGCTTACAATCTGCTGAATCGGCCATGTTACAGAGCTCCTGCGGCTTTGGCGCTTTCCAGTGTGAGGTCGAGGCAATACACCGCTTTTTCACACAGTTCATCGATTTCGGCTTTGCTGATCACCAGCGGCGGCGACAGAATCATACGGCTGCCGGTGGCGCGCATAATTAAACCATTATTAAAGCAGTGATCACGACAGACCATGCCGATATCATAGTCGGATGGAAAGGCTTCTTTGTTGGCTTTGTCTTTCATCAGCGCCATACCGGCAACAAGGCCGACACTGTCTATGTGGCCGACCAGTGGATGCTGGCCAACGGTCTCACGCAGTTTTTTCTGGAAGTAGGGGGCAATCTCTTCCTGCAGGCGCTCGACGATTTTTTCCTCTTTCATGATCTCGATGGTCTTCAGCGCCACGGCGGCCGATACCGGGTGACCGGAATAGGTGTAGCCGTGGTTGAAATCGTCATCGTGCTCAATCAGCGCATTGGCCACGCGGTCGCCAACGGCAACGGCGGCGATGGGCAGATAACCGGAAGACAGGCCTTTGGCCATAGAGATCATATCCGGCTCGATACCAAAGGTTTCGCTGCCGAACCAGTTGGCCGTGCGGCCGTAACCACAGATCACTTCATCGGCGACCAGCAGAATGTCGTACTTTTTACAGATACGCTGAATTTCCGGCCAGTAGGTGGCAGGCGGGATGATCACACCGCCGGCGCCCTGTAATGGCTCACCAACGAAGGCGGCGACATTATCCGGACCGACTTCGAGGATTTTGTCTTCCAGTGCGCGGGCGCAGACCAGACCAAACTCGTCTTCGCTCATGTCACCGCCTTCGCCATACCAGTAGGGCTGACGGATGTGTTCAATATTCGGTACCAGTGGCGCGCCCTGCTTATGCATACCACCCATGCCGCCCAGACTGGTGCCGCCGATGGTGGAACCGTGGTAAGCGTTTTCACGGGCAATCAGGATGTTGCGGTAAGGTTTACCTTTGATGGCCCAGTAATGACGGGTCAGACGGATCACAGTATCAATGGCTTCAGAGCCGGAACCGGCGAAAAAGATATGGTTCAGGTCGCCCGGTGTCACACTGGCGATGGCTTCAGCCAGTTTTGCCGCCGGGGTATGCGTGGTCTGGAAGAAGGTGTTGTAGTACGGCAGCTCGTTCATCTGCGCCGCAGCCACCTCGGCCAGCTCTTTGCGGCCATAGCCCAGATTCACACACCACAGGCCAGCCATGCCGTCGAGCAGCTTCTGACCGTCTTCATCCCATACATACACACCTTCACCCCGGGTAATCACACGGGCGCCTTTTTTGTTCAGGGCTCCGGTGTTGGTGAAAGGATGCAGGTGATGGCCGGCGTCCTGTTTCTGGATATCTGACTGGCTCATGTGGCGAACTCCTGAGCTGGGTTTGGATTTAAAATGTGATCACAATTTTGTGATCACAAAATGAAAGTTGCAAGTCCTGTTCGATTTTACTGGCCTGATTGTCAGCTTTGGCGTCTGAGCGTACCTGAGATCCGGCAGGAAAGTCAGTTAAGAAGCTGCTGCAGTTTGCTGGGGATTTTGGCGAAGGCACAACCGTCACGGATATCGGCGGCGATGGCCATCTGCAGGGCCAGCGGATCGTGTTTTTCGATGGCGGCCAGTGCCTCCTGGTGACGGTCAATCTGGTAGTACTCGTCCAGACTCTCCGCCGACAGGCGCATAAAGGGCCCCAGCTGCAGCCACAGGCTCTCGATTAACGGCTGGGTTACCTGATGCGGATGCGCTGTGTATATGGTGCGGTGAAAGGCCTGATTCAGGCGCGTCACATTCTCCGGATCACTGTTGGCTTCGGCTTCGTCAATCTCAGCATCAATGGCCGTCAGGCGCTGCAAACAGTCTTTGTCTATGTACGGCAGCGCGCGTTCTGCGGCATGGGATTCGAGCGTGATTCTGGCCTCGACCAGTTCGTTGAATTTCATCGCCGTCATGCGCGGCACCATCACCCGGCGGTTGCCCTGAATCTCCAGTGCGCCCTCGGCCGACAGCTGGCGCAGGGCCTCCCGTACCGGCATCGGCGACACCTCCAGCAATCCTGCCAGTTCACGGATGGTCAGCGCCCGCCCGGGGGGAATCTGGCCCAGCAGAACGGCGTTGTGCAGCGTGTCGTATACCCATCGGGTGATAGTTACAGCCTCATCGCGCTGGGCTAGTGTGATGGTTATGGGTGTGTGCTTATCCATATCGCTGGTATCGGTCTCTCGGTATTTTCGGGGATTGCCAGTGAGTGACTTTGTGATCACAATTAAGCATATAGTGTTTCAGGTGCCGACGGCCAGTCGTCACCGATTAATAATGATCCGGTGTTCCCATGGAAAATGATTTTGACCTCTTTGTCGTCGATCTGAACGGTAACCTGCGCGGCAAACGCCTGCTGGGTGACTCTCTGGAAAAAGTGATGGAAGAGGGAATTAAACTGCCACGTTCGGTGGCTGGCCTCGATTTCTGGGGTGACGATGTACCCGATAACGGCCTGGTGTTTGAAACCGGCGACAATGACGGCATCTGTATGCCGATTCAGTCCCGGCCTGTGCCTGTGCCCTGGACCAAAAAAGAACGGCATCAGTTGCACGCCATGATGGAAAACCCGGATGGCACGCCATTCGATGTGGACCCGCGCCAGGCGCTGAAAAACATCGTCGATAAATTCCATGCCCGCGGCTGGTATCCGGTGATGGCGACTGAGCTGGAATTTTATCTGATGGATGGCACGGCGGAAGAAGAACAGCGCCCCAGACCGCCGGTGCTGGATAAAAGCCATGGCCGCCGTCTGAATACCAGTGATGCCTATTCCATCGAAGATGTGGATGGGCTGGAAGACTTTTTTGCCGAAGTGCGCGAATGCTGTGACGCCCAGGGCGTGATGGCCGACACCATTATTTCTGAACTCGGCCCCGGCCAGTTTGAAATTAACCTCAAGCATGTGGCTGATCCACTCAACGCCGGTGACCAGGCCATCTGGTTTAAACGCATGGTGAAGGGGATTTCACGTAAATACGGCTACAGCTCCACCTTTATGGCCAAACCCTATGCCGATCATTCCGGCAGCGGTTTTCACGTGCACTTTTCACTGCTCGATAAAGACGGCAACAACCTGTTTGACGACGGTGGTGATGAAGGCACTGAGATGCTGCGCATGGCCATTGCCGGGATGATAGAAACCATGCCGGAATGCATGCTGATGTTCGCGCCGCATCTGAATTCCTACCACAGATTCCAGGACGGCTCACACGCGCCTGTGTACGCCTGCTGGGGTTATGAGAACCGCACCACGGCGGTACGGGTGCCGGAAAGTGAACCCGTAGCACGCCGTATTGAGCACCGTGTTTCAGGGGCTGACGCCAACCCGTATCTGGTGCTGGCGGCGGTATTAACCGGAGCATTACACGGTATCGAAAACCAGCTGCAGGCACCGCCCGATGTTGAAGGTGATGCTTACGCTATTGCTGACCAGTCCATTCGGTTACCATCCAGCTGGCGTATGGCCATTGACCGTCTTGAGAAAGCGGGTGCTGTGCGTCACTATCTGGGAGACGAATTTGTGGATGTTTTCTGTGCGGTAAAACGCCATGAGCACAGTTTACTGAATAAACGCATCTCGGATATTGAATACGAATCCTATCTCGGGCTGTTGTAAACCGGCCGCGGATATCGTGGGATTCTGCAAGAATGAGCACTTTGTCGGTCCGGCAAAGTGTTTATCCCCGCCAGCGGGGATAATACCCTCGCGGGGGTATGGGTTGAGACAGGCCGCTCCGCTATTTTCATCGACATAGCAAAAAGACCGGCACAAGATCCTTGCCTGTTTAACGCAGGCAATAATTTCTGATACCCCGGGCCAGCGCAGGCCGGAAATATGGTAGTTTTTTTATGACAACAGAAGAAAAATCCAACCAGACGAATTCTGATACGAACCCGCTCACGGCCCCCGTGCCGGACTTATGGCGCGACCCTAATGCCACACCTTTTGTGGAAATTGAAAACATAACGAAAAAGTTCGGTGATTTTACCGCCGTTGATAACGTCAGCCTGAAAATCTACAAACGCGAACTCTTTTGTCTGCTGGGTGGTTCCGGTTCCGGTAAAAGTACCCTGCTGCGCATGCTGGCAGGATTCGAAGCGCCGACCTCCGGACGTATTCTGATTGACGGTGTTGATATGGCGGGCATTCAGCCATGGAACCGGCCGGTCAACATGATGTTTCAGTCGTATGCGCTGTTCCCGCATCTGTCGGTGGAGAAAAACGTCGGCTTTGGTCTGCGCCGCGATGGCATGGCCGAAGAGGATGTGAAGCGCCGGGTGAAGGAAATGCTGGACATGGTTCAGCTCGGTCATCTGGCCAAGCGTAAACCTAACCAATTATCAGGCGGGCAACGTCAGCGGGTGGCGTTAGCCCGCTCTTTGATTAAGCGCCCGAAACTGCTGTTGCTGGATGAGCCGCTCGGCGCACTGGATAAAAAACTGCGTGAAGAAACTCAGTTTGAGCTGATCAACCTGCAGGAAGAACTGGGTGTCACCTTTATTGTGGTAACCCACGACCAGGAAGAAGCCATGACCCTGTCGACCCGTATCGGCGTGATGAATCATGGTGAAATTGTGCAGGTCGGTGAGCCGCATGATATTTATGAATATCCGAACAGCCGCTATGTTGCACAGTTCGTCGGCTCGGTAAATATGATTGCCGGTAAAGTCTCCGTCGATGAAGTGGATCACGTGGTGGTGGAATCGGAAGAAGCCGGTTGCACCATGCGCATCGACCACGGCATCAGCTGTGCCCCTAATCAGGAAGTGCATGTTGCCCTGCGGCCGGAAAAAATCATGGTCGCCCATGACAAGCCGGAGCAGGACCTTAACTGCATGAAAGGCCGCATTGAAGAAATTGCCTACATGGGCAGTCTGTCGGTGTTCCGCGTGCGTCTGCCAAGCGGTAAAGAAATCCGCGTCACTCAGCCAAACTATGCCCGCGATATGGGGGCACGCTTCACCTGGGAAGATGAAGTCTATCTGTATTGGGATGTCGACAGCAGCGTGGTACTGACCGTATGAGTAAACTTCCGGGGCTCGCCCGCGTGGGTGAAGTGCTGGCAAACCGCAAGCTGCCGGCACTGGTAATGAAAGTGAACTGGGGTCGCCAGATGGTGATCTCAATTCCTTTCCTATGGCTTGCCATTTTCTTCTTTATTCCGTTTGTGGTGGTGCTGAAAATTTCGTTTTCAGAAGCCGCCATCGCCATTCCGCCGTTCTCGGATTTATTTGAATGGGACCCGGACGGCGCTTATGCGACCTTTAAACTGAACCTGGGCAACTTCCTGTTTCTGCTGGAAGATACTTTCTATCTGGATGCCTATTTAAGTTCGGTCAAAATTGCAGCCATCGCCACAGCACTGACCTTGATTGTCGGTTTTCCGATGGCCTATCTGATTGCCCGCGCAGAACCGAACCGTCGCCTGTTTCTGCTGGCGCTGGTGATTCTGCCGTTCTGGACGTCCTTCCTGCTGCGGGTTTACGCCTGGATGGCGCTGCTGAAACGCGGTGGTCCGATAAACGATATTCTGATTGCCTTCGGCTTTATTGATGAGCCCATCCGCATGCTGCAGACCGACTTTGCTGTGTATATCGGCATTGTTTATACCTACCTGCCATTTATGATTCTGCCGCTCTATTCAGTGATCGAAAAACTGGATGGCAGTCTGCTGGAAGCGGCTGAAGACCTTGGCTGTCGTCCCATTCAGAGCTTCTTCCTGGTAACGGTGCCTATGGTGATGCCAGGTATTATTGCCGGTTGTCTGCTGGTGTTTATTCCGGCCGTCGGTGAATACGTGATTCCGTCCCTGCTGGGTGGTTCCGATACCCTGATGATCGGTCGTGTGTTGTGGGATGAGTTCTCCATTAACCGTGACTGGCCAATGGCGTCGGCGGTTGCCATCGTTATGCTGGTGGTACTGGTCCTGCCGATTATGTTTGTCCGTAACCGCATTGGTAATAAGGGGGAAGTGTAATGAAACGCAGATCCTACTTCCTCATGTTCACGGCACTGCTGGGGTTTATCTTCCTGTACGTGCCGATGATCTCGCTGGTGATCTACAGCTTTAACAAATCCAAGCTGGTGGGCGTCTGGGGTGGCTGGTCGCTGAAATGGTACGGTGAGCTGTTCCAGAACGAACAGATTATCGACGCGGCATTGCTGAGCTTTAACATCGCCTTTATCACCTCCTGCCTGGCGGTGATACTCGGCACCATGGCAGGCTTTGCGCTGACCCGTATGGGGCGCTTCAAAGGCAAAATGCTGTTGTCCGGCTGGATTACAGCTCCGCTGGTGATGCCGGAAGTGATTACCGGTCTGTCGCTGCTGTTGCTGTTCGTGACCATGGAGAGCCTGTTTGGCTGGCCGGCAGAACGCGGCACCCTGACCATTATTATTGCCCATACCACCTTCTGTATGGCGTATGTTGCTGTGATCGTACAGTCGCGGCTGGCCGATATGGACGAGTCGCTGGAAGAAGCCGCCATGGACTTGGGCGCCAAGCCTTCGTCGCTGTTCTTCCTGGTGACGCTGCCGCTGATCGCCCCGGCCATTATTTCCGGCTGGCTGCTGTCCTTTACGCTGTCGCTGGACGATCTGGTGATCGCCAGCTTTGTTTCCGGCCCGGGTAACAGCACCTTACCGATGGTGATTTTCTCCAAGGTGCGCCTTGGTGTTACACCGGAAGTGAATGCTCTGGCAACGCTGATGATTCTGATTGTGGCTGTCGGTGTGGTTGTGGCTATGCTGCAGATGCGCCGTAAACAGAAAAACGACGAAACCGAAGCGTAACGCCGCAGGGCTGTGAATGCTGCCGCTGCTTTTCTTCCGCCTGCACGGGTCCGTGCAGGCGCTTCTGTTGTGCTGAACGCAGCAACAGATCCGACCGCTATTTCTTACAGGTAATAAAATGAAAATTGGTATTCTTGCAGCCGGTACGACACCGGATGAACTGACTGACCGCTACGACACTTATGCGCAGATGTTTGTTGATCTGCTGGGTAAAGCCGGAGCCGATTTTGAATACGCCGTCTACGATGTGCGCGATGATGTGTTTCCGCAATCCGCCGGAGAATGCGATGGCTGGATTATTTCCGGGTCCAAATTCAACGTGTATCAGAAGCTGCCGTGGATGCTGAAACTGGAAGCACTGATTACCGAGATTGACCGGCTGGGGAATCCCATTGTCGGTATCTGCTTCGGTCACCAGATTGTGGCTGAAGCCATGGGCGGCAAAGTGGATAAATACGAAGGTGGCTGGGGTGTGGGCCTGCATACTTACCGTCTGACGGACGCCGCCGACATCACCGACATGCCGGAATTCACCATTAATGCCATGCACCAGGATCAGGTGATCGTTAAGCCGGAAAATGCCCGGGTGTTCGCTGAATCGGATTTCTGCCGTTACGCCGGTTTGCTGTATGGCGATCATATTATGACCTTCCAGGCGCATCCGGAATTTACCATCCCCTACGAACAGGATCTGGTCGCTGCGCGCAAAGGCAGTGTGGTGCCGGACGATGTGGCCGACGAAGGTCTGAAGACCGTCTGTGCGGCGGGCGCTGAGACCGATTCTGTGGAAGTTGGGAAATGGATGGCCGCCTTCCTGACGCGGGGCAGCAAAGGCCAGTAAAACCTGTCGGCGGCTGCCGGTCGCGGCCTGCCTACCAGACCCAGCGGAACGCTTTGCGGAAGTGTTCCGTTGCCTTCTCGCGGATAATCTCGCCGTGGGCCATCACAATCCGCTGTGGTTGCCAGTTCAGAATCGTCTGCACATGTTGCCGGGCTCTGTGCTTGCCGAATAAAAAACTGGTACGCCAGTCGATCGGTGTTTTGCCGTTGGGCGCCAGAATACCGCTGAGGCGGGCCAGCAGGCGTTTCAGCGGGGTAAAATGGCGCGGATTAAAGTTCTCAATCAGGTCCGTCAGAATCAGAGTTGAACTGGCGCGGTGAAAGAACACGCACTCCTGCATCGCCGGTGAACCGGTAAACAATAATTGCTCAATATCGCTGTGCCATGGGTATTGACCGTGCTCTGTCAGCAGACCGGTGAAATCAATATCCGGCCGTTTCTTCGCGACTTCGCGGGTGCCGTACGTCTGTGCGTCCGGGAAGGCCTGCGCCCAGTCGCTGATAAACAGATGATGCAGATGGTTGGGGGCAATCAGCCACTCAACCTTGCCCAGCGCAGAAACTTCCTGCTGCAGACTGTCCGTCAGGCGGATCGGGCTGTGCACCCACAGACGCTCCCCGGGCAGCCGTACCACCGTCATACGTGTGCTGTAGGGCAGCGTAAAGAAGGGAACCGTTTCTCCATCAAATATCCATATATGATCGGCCAAGGCTTCCATCATTGAGCTCCTGAAAGTAAGAGGGCTGCCGGGCTCGGGCATTCGCCCGCCGGTTATTGCTGTCACTCTGACTGCCCGGTGGGCTGGGAGTTTCCCTTAATGCTTCACCGCTGCCTGTTGTGCATCATTTTTGGGCTGTGGCGGATACAAAGCTGACTGCCCGGAGAGATGCCTTCTGCGCATGATGAACAGATACAAAGCTGACAGCCCGGAGAGATGCCTGCTGTAGTTGATGAGCGGATACAAAAACAAAGCTGCCCGGAGATGCCTGCTGTACTTGATGAGCGGATACAAAAACAAAAAAGCCCCGCAGTGCGGGGCTTAAATACCTGTTTTAACCGAAAGGTTAAAGAACTCCGGATCAGCGACCTGTTTTGATATCAGTCCAGGTGCGGGTCAGGACACGGTCGATTTTCACGCCGCGGATTTTACTCGGGAAGAGTTTTTTCTTGGTGGCTTCGCTTGGGTAAACCGCCGGGTTGTTGGTGATTTCCGGATCCTGATATTTGGCTGCTTCCGTGTTCGGGTTAGCATAAGCCACATAGTCTGTCATACGGGCAATCACTTTTGGTTCCAGTACATAGTTGATGAACTTCAGCGCTGCATCCGGGTTTTTGGCATCCGCAGGAATCGCCATCATATCGAACCAGATCTGAGTACCTTCTTTCGGAATGGTGTACTCAATGCTGACACCGTTGTCGGCTTCTTCAGCCTGATACTGAGCCATCAGTACGTCGCCGGACCAGCCCACAGTGACACACATTTCGCCGTTTGCCAGTGCATCGATATAACCGGAAGAAGCAAACTTGGTCACGTAAGGACGCAGTTCTTTCAGCAGTTTGGCCGCTTCACTCTCAGCTTTGTAATCGCCGATTTTGGTGCTGTTCGGATCCAGACCAACGTAGTGCATAACCAGCGGGTAGATTTCATCGGAAGAGTCGAGGAAGTTCACACCACACTCAGACAGTTTTTTCAGGTTTTCCGGTTTGAATACCAGATCCCAGCTGTCGACCGGTGCGTCTTCGCCCAGAATTTCTTTCACTTTTTCAACGTTGTAACCAATACCTGTGGTACCCCACATGTAAGGCACGCCGTAAGCGTTATCCGGGTCCTGGCTGGCGAGTACTTCCATCAGGTCTTTGTCCAGATATTTGTAATTAGGCAGTTTGGATTTATCCAGCTTCTGGAAAACACCGGCCTGTACCTGACGGCCCAGGAAGTGAGAAGAAGGAACAACCAGGTCGTAACCTGAAGTACCGGCCAGCAGTTTGGCTTCCAGCACTTCGTTGCTGTCGAACACGTCGTAGGTAACGTCGATACCGGTTTCTTTTTCAAACTCAGGAATGGTTTCTTCGTCGATGTAGTCTGCCCAGTTGTAGATGTGCAGTTCTTCTGCCTGGGTGGCTGGTGCAATGCCTGCCAGTCCCAGCGTAATGGCTGCAACAGACAGCTTCAGACGCGACTTCAGAGTTTCCTTCATGTTATTTCCTCTCACAGGTTCAGGAGTTCAAGTTATCAATTTATCAGGGGTTTCTGCATTTGTATGCAGTGTCCGGGCCTGTTTTATACACTTTTTTCAGGCTCACAGGGCTGTCGAAAAGTACCGCTCCGGCAAAGCCGGAAAAACAGCCTATAACCACTTTAAATATCTTCTTGTGGGGCTGAACTACCCATTGAGGGGTAGATCAGCACCAATTGCCCACTTTATACATTTAACAGCAGATGTTCACGCTCCCAGGAGCTGATCACCTTATGGAAGGTTTCGTACTCAGCACGTTTCACGCCAATAAATGCTTCAACGAAATCGGAACCCATAATGTCACGCAGTTCGGGGCAATCCTCCAGCAGACGCAGGGCTTCTTCCAGCGTCCGGGCCAGCTCAACGGTATCGCCTTCTTCGGCGGCGGCATCATAGGTTGGCTTGGTGGGTTGCAGTTTGCCTTTCATACCCAGATAGCCACACGCCAGGGTGGCGGCAATGGCCAGATACGGATTGCAGTCAGCACCGGGGAAGCGGTTCTCAATCCGGGTGGCTGCCGGCACAGCTTCCGGAATGCGCAGACCGGCGGTGCGGTTATCAATGCCCCACTTCATATTGATCGGTGCGGCAATTTCTGGTGCAAAACGACGGTAAGAATTCACATTCGGTGCAAAAAAGGGCAGTGCATGGGGCGTATATTTCTGTAAACCGCCCAGGTAGTGGTAGAAGGTTTCACTGAAGGTGCCGTCTTCCTGCACAAACACATTTTGCCCGGAAGTGACATCGATCAGACTCTGGTGAATGTGCATGGCGCTGCCCGGCTCATTCTGCATGGGTTTGGCCATAAAGGTGGCGTAGACGCCGTGCTTCATCGCGGTTTCACGCAGAGTGCGTTTGAAAAAGAACACCTGGTCGGCAAGGTACAGTGGCGTGCCGTGCAGGAAGTTGATTTCCATCTGCGCAGCACCGGATTCGTGGATCAGGGTATCCACTTCCAGATTCATCGCCTCACAGTAGTTATACAGGGTATCAATGACCGGGTTGAATTCGTTGGCGGCATCGATGCTGTAAGAGCGGCGGGCGGTTTCACGGCGCCCGGAACGGCCGGTGGCCGGACGGATTTCAGAATCCGGGTCGAGGGTTTTCTCAACCAGGTAAAACTCCATTTCCGGCGCCACGATGGGCTGCAGCCCTTCTTTTTCGAACAGGTTCAGTACCCGGCGCAGCACGGCGCGGCTCGACATAGGATGCGGCTGCCCGTCAGACGTGAAGCAGTCATTAATCACCTGTGCCGTAGGCTCATCCGCCCAGGGAACCAGACGCAGTGTGCTGCCGTCCGGCCGCAGGTGCATATCGCGGTCGCTGGCATCCACCAGATCATAATGGTTATCGGCCCAGTCACCGGTGACGGTCTGAACCAGAATGGTTTCCGGCAGACGGCCGCCTTTTTCAGCCAGGAATTTTTTGGTGGGATAAAATTTACCCCGGGCATTACCTGTCATATCTGGCAGGATGGATTCGACTTCGGTAATACCATGTTCTGTGAGAAACCTTTCCAGGGCTTCCATAAATCACCTTTGCGCTTACGCATAACTTATTGATTTTAGACCTATATTCGGCCCCCGTTTGAAAAGGGGCGGCGGGAATACTGCAATCGCAGACGGCAGTAAAAAACCGATAACGTACCGGGAAGGTCATAACCCGAATCATTATTCGGGTTATAGATTATGTAAAGGCGTCGGGTAAATCAATCTGCAGCCTGTGAAAATGTTCAGAATGTAAGCTGTAAAAAACTCAAAACCTGAAGTATTATTCGGTTTATGGTCCCGGTAAGGGTAGTAAATACAGGCTTCATAGCCTGACATACATAAGGTTTTGAAGATGAGCAGTACCGGTTACGAAGACAGCTACTATGTTGATACCGCCATTGATATTGGCGCTTTTAAGCCACTTCAGGGCGAAACAGAAGCGGATGTCTGTATTATCGGGGCCGGTTTCACTGGCCTGTCCGCCGGGCTGCATCTGGCAGAGCGTGGCTATTCCGTTGCCCTGCTGGAGGCTAACCGCGTGGGCTGGGGCGCTTCCGGCCGCAATGGCGGGCAGGTGTGTCAGGGGCATAATCAGGATGCAGAAGATCTGGTGGCCAAAGTCGGTATGAAAGACGGCAAAGCGCTGTTTGATATGTCGGTGGAATCCGTCGGGCTGGTGCGCGAACTGATCGAAAAACACAATATTGAATGTGACCTGAAAAAGGGCATTGCCTACGTCGCGGCACGTAAATCCGACGTTAAAGAAATGCACGCCTCAACGACCTACATGCAGAACGAAATGCAGTACGACCGGGTGCGCCATCTGAGTACCCCGGAAGTCCAGGAAATGCTGGGTACCGACCGTTATTTCGGCGGTAAACTCTGGCTGGATGCGCTGCACCTGCATCCTATGAATTATGTGCGCGGGCTTGCCAAAGCCGCCGCGGACGCCGGTGTGCGTATTTACGAAAACAGCCGGGTGAGTGATTATCGTGCCGGCAAAGATGCCGAAGTCAACACCGCCAACGGTAAGGTGAAAGCGCGTTATATTCTGGTGGCCTGTAATGGTTATCTGGACAAACTGGAACCACGGGTGGCCGGTAAAATTATGCCCATCCGCAGCCTGATGCTGGCCACGGAACCTCTGTCGGATGAAATGTGCAAACGCATCAACCGCGATGACGTGGCGGTGGCGGATTCCAAGTTCGCAGTGAACTATTTCCGCACCGCCGGTGATAACCGTCTGCTGTGGGGCGGCCGCGAAACCTACACCGGCCGTCTGCCGAAAGATGTCGGTCAGTTTGTGCGCGGCGCCATGGTCGAGCGTTACCCTTATCTGAAAGACGTGAAAATTGACTACGGCTGGTCCGGTCAACTGGCGATTACCCTGAACCGTCAGCCGCATTTTGACCGCCTGGAAGACAACCTGTTTGTGGCCCAGGGCTACTCCGGCCACGGCGTTGCGCTGGCGACGCTGGGCGGCAAACTGATGGCCGATGCTATTTCCACCTCGGCAGAAAAATTCGATATTTTTGCCCGTTATCCCACACCGACCTTCCCGGGCGGCACCCTGTTGCGTAAACCTGGCCATGTGCTGGGGATGATGTACTACGTACTGCGCGATAATCTGATCTGATGCCGGTCAGCGGCGATCTGCCCTGATGCTGACAGCATAAAAGGGGCGGATTGTCGGTCATTTTTGTGGCCGGGTCCGCGCTGATCCCGGGTTGAGAATGTTACGCTCCGGCGGAGCAGGTATAATCCTGACCAATACTCAGTAACGCTCAGTGCGCCCAATCAGGACACCTTGACTGCATGACCAGAGACGCCGTGGACAAAAAACAAAAAAAGCAGAATCTCGCGCCCAGAAATGCCCCGGTTCAGGGGCGGTCACGGGAGCGCTCGCGACAGATTCTGGATGCCACCAGTGAGTTACTGGAAGAAGTCGGCTTCGACGACCTGAACACCATTCTGATTGCCAAGGCCGTGGGGATTTCGGTCGGCTCTCTGTATCACTACTTTCCCAATAAACACGCCATTCTGTTTGCCATGGGCAGCCGCTGGCTGGAAGAAGTGGAAGATGTGCTGAACAGCATGGCGCTGTGGCCCATCGAAGAGATGCCGCTGGACGAGCTGGTGGACCGGATGCTGGCCGCCAACCTGAAAGTGTACAAACAACAGAAAGCCATTCTGACGCTGGTGCAGGCCATGTTTGCGGTGCCGGAACTGCGCGAACTGGATGAACGCCACGATGAAATGTACATCGCCCGTATGGCGGAGATATTCAAGCGCATGGGCAGTAAGGCGCATATCCGTGAGCGCGAGCGCATGGGGCGCATGTATCTGGAAATCACCCACGCCGCGAGCCTGGTGATCGTGCATCAGAAAGGTCAGCGTGCGCAGCGTACCCTGGAAGATCTCAAACTTATGGTGCTGACCTTCCTGCGCAGCCACCTCAATGTTGCCGCTGATTCAGACTGACCAGACTGGTTAAGCGACTGCCAATACCCTCAAGGACCAGACCCTCAAGGATTAAAGCCAGACCATGAAGTACACCACCTACGCCCGCGAAGGCGACCTTTTCTGTATCGATGACCAGCGTCTGATGCGCCAGATGCTGCTGATTTTTGCTGCCCCTTTTTTACTGGCTGGCGCCGGAGTTCTGGCCAATGTGCTTTATCGTTGGCTGTTTACCAGTGAGCCGGTACCCGGCGGAATGGTGGTTTTTGCCCTGTTCCCGTTATTGTTCGGCAGTTTTCTCATTTCCTTTCGCTTTACCCGTTACCTCAGTACGGACGGACGCTACATGGTCACCCGTCACCGTATGCTGTTTTTCAGCTGGGAAGACAAACAGCCGCTGGCGTCCTTCTCAAAAATTCAGCTGAAGTGGACGCTTGTTCATTCGGGCGGTTCCAATAAAAGCAACAAGCGTATGGTGGGTGTGGTGCTCGATACCCGTTATGCGGAAACCGAGCTGTCCGCCGATTCCGAGTACGAAATCGCGCGCAGCAAGGCTGAACAGCTGGTGAAGAGTTTTAATAAGCCGCTGGAAGACCTTACCAGCGCTGAGCCGGTTATCACCGCGCCGGAAGACATTGATCGTAAGCTGGTTCTCACTCAGACCGATATGCCCGAGCCGCCGGAAAACTGCGCCATCCGTCTGGCAAACACAGAACAGGGGCTGCGCTTTACCATGCCGTGCAGAGAAGGGCTGCCGTTTGGCGGTATTTTCCGCATGATCGTTCTGGTGATCGGCGGCCTGTATATGCAGTCCAGACTGGGGGGCAGCGTGCCCCATGGCTTTGTCGTGGGGTTTAATATCGCCCTGTATCTGGCGGTGATATTTAACGTGATTCAGGCGTTTTACCCTTACTACTTCCGCCCCTGGATCGAGGTAAGCAAGCAGGGCGTGCGGGCAAAGTTATCGGCCTTTAAGAAGCCTGCGGAGCTCCGCCTGAGCGGGCTGGAAGAAGCACGGGTGAGTAAGAATAAAGTGATTCTGCGCGCCGACGGCTTTTACGCTGCCATTCCGGTGAACAGCAGCCCGCAGGATGCGGAGTTTATGTTGCAGATCATCAGGTGGCTTGCCACTATACAGTCCCGCTAATGAACAGAGAGTCAGGATCAGCGTATGTCTGAAGACACTATTTTCGGCAAAATCATCCGCGGCGAAGCCCAGGCCGATATCGTTTATGAAGACGATCAATGCATGGCGTTCCGTGATCTTTACCCGGCCGCACCCACTCATATTCTGGTGATTCCGCGTAAACCGATTCCGCGCCTGTGCGATGCCACGGCGGAAGACCAGGCGCTGCTGGGTCATCTGATGCTCACTGCTAATAAGATCGCAGAACAGGAAGGGCTGGGCGATAAATTCCGTCTGGTGGTGAACAACGGCGAAGGCGCGGGCCAGTCGGTTTTTCATCTGCACCTGCACATTATCGGTGGCCGCGCGCTGAAGTGGCCTCCGGGCTGAAGGCGCGGTATTCTTTACCCTGTTTCCTGTCAGGCCGGATAT
Organism: Thalassolituus sp. UBA1087; assembly: GCA_002314145.1. GTDB lineage: Bacteria > Pseudomonadota > Gammaproteobacteria > Pseudomonadales > Oceanobacteraceae > Venatoribacter. The sequence goes on from DCCG01000033.1 coordinate 16,264, forward strand.
ACCCGGCCTGATGGCTATCCGGCGCCGGTGTTCTGCTGTCGCCGTTCTGATCAGTCTGTGCGGATCTTAATGCATGCATTTCAAAGATATTCTTGCCCGTCTGCATGACGGACGTCACCTTCAGGTTGCTGCATGGCAGCTGAATCCGGGTGAATACTGGGCCATTACCGGAACCAATGGCAGTGGTAAAACCGTATTGTCGTTACTGCCCGCAGACGGGGTGGTGCTGAGCAAAGGCGTGGCAGAGGATCTGCCGGCTCATGTGTCTTATGTCTCGCTGGAAGCCCAGGCTGCGCAGATCGAAACCGAGCGCCGGGAAGACGAAAGCGACCTCACCGACATGGCCGATAAAGGCACACTCATCCGTGATTTTCTGGCGCCGCTGGACGAGGTGGAAGAGTGGGTGCAAAAACTCGCCATCGGCCACCTGCTGGATTCCGGCTTCCGGGCATTATCCACCGGCGAAAGCCGCAAAGTGCTGCTGATTCATGCGCTGCGCGAGCGGCCGGATTTGCTGGTACTGGATGAGCCGCTGGAAGGGCTGGATCAGAACAGCCGCGCGGTATTAAGCGAGGCTCTCGATCAGCTGCAGGCGCAAGGACAGTCGATACTCTGGGTGGCCAACCGGCTGGACGAATTACCGTCCTGGATTACCCATGTCGCCTTTATGCACGATGCGCAGCTGGTGTATCAGGGCGCAAAAGACGAGGTACTGGCACAGCCTGAATTGCAGGGCCTTATGCACTTCGACCGGCCTCTGCCGGAATTTCCAACCGCCGGGCGTGATGCCCTGGTGCTGGAAGACGGTGACCCGCTGGTGGGCATGAAGCATGTTTCCATCACCTATGGCGAGCGCGAATTATTCTCCGGCCTTAACTGGCGTGTGGAGCCCGGCGTGCACTGGGCCATTCAGGGCCCTAATGGCTGTGGCAAAACCAGCCTGCTGCAGTTGATTACCGGCGATAACCCGCAGTGCTACCGCAACGATTTAAAACTGTTCGGTATTCAGCGCGGCAGTGGTGAAACCATCTGGGATATTAAAAAGCATATCGGCCTGGTGTCGGCATCATTGCAGTGGGAATACCGCGCAACGACCAACGTGCTGAGCACGGTAATATCCGGCTTATACGACAGCATTGGTCTGTACCAGAGCACCGGCGATGACGATAAGGTGCTGGCGCTGCAATGGCTGGAGATTATCGGGCTCAGAGACAGAGCCAACCAAAGCCTGCAACATCTGTCTTACGGTGAGCAGCGTCTGGTGCTGATTGCCCGCGCACTGATTAAACAGCCGCCGCTGCTGATTCTGGATGAACCCTGTCAGGGGCTGGATGACCCGAGCCGTATGTTAGTGCTCGCTTTCATTAACCGTCTGGCAGAGCAGAAAGACATTACTCTGCTGTACGTCACCCATCACCCGACGGAAATTCCGCCGGCGATTGATCATCGTCTGCTGTTCAGTGCAGAAGATGGTCACAGCACCATTGAGCTGGTGGAAGGCTGAGCAGGCGACGGATCAGATCAGCGCCTGTGGCTTCGCCGCGGGCTGCGCGTCAGTAGCCCGGTCGTGGGAATAAACGCCGGCCCTGTCGAAGGAATGAACGGCAGCCGTTTCAGGGGTGCGCTCACTGCCGGTAAAAAACAGGCCCAGGCCCAGCATCAGAATGGTGGCCAGCAACAGAATGCCAGCCCAGCGGATGCGACGGTTATTGGCTGAGAGGGTCAAAGCAGAAAGGGCTGGTGTCATATCCGGCTCCTGCAGGGGATCAGCATTGAAAGATGAAAGTCATCATCCTCCTGTCAAAAATGATTATCAATACCTTTTATGTTAAGGCCTGATCAGCCACTATTTCTTCCAATATCAGGTCATCAAATGTCAGGTTGTTGTGTGGCTTCTCATCAGGCCGGGACCTCGCGCTTTGGCCGATCCGTTATAAACTGAAACAAGGGCATCCCGCCCGCCGCATGGCGGTTTATTTTATTAGCGCTCTATATCAGGAGCTTTAATTTGATAGGTTCAGTCACCACTACCCGCAACGGACAAAAGTACCGGGTTCACAAACGTCAGCTGCGTAAAAAGCTGGATGTGGCTGAACTGACGGCCGGTATGTACGTGGTGGAGCTGGATATTCCGTGGGAAGAATCCCCGTTTCTGTTTCAGGGCTTTCTGCTGGAAAACGAACAGGACATCCAGACAGTGCAGCAATATTGCCGCTATGTCTGGGTGGATGTGGTGGAAGAGGACTGGGTCCCGCTGGATGAGACCCGGCAATCCCTGCGCAAGACCCGCACCCGCTATGTGGCCAAGCAGGATATGGCGCGCCAGCTGAGCGAAGCTAACCGCACTTATCAGGCCACCAAGATGCAGGTGAAGCAGCTGTTTGCCAGTGCTCATCTTGGCCAGGCGCTGAATATGAAGCAGGCCCAGGTGATGGTCAAAGACTGTGTGCAGCGGGTGATCAGTAATCCCAACGCCATGCTCTGGCTGACGCGTCTGAAACACCAGGATGAATACACCGCCGAACATTCGGTGAATGTGTCTTTGCTGGCGATCTCTCTGGGCCATCATCTCGATTTAGCACCGTACGAACTGGAAAACCTCGGCATCTGTGGCCTGATGCACGACATCGGCAAAATGAAAGTACCGGATGAAATTCTTAACAAACCCGGGCGCTTAACGGCGGAAGAATTTGAAGAAATGGCGCGCCACACCACCTACGCCCGACAGATGCTGATGGGGCGTTCGGATATTTATCCGGGGGCGGTGGATGTGGCCTGGACACATCATGAACGGCTGGATGGTTCCGGTTATCCGCGTGGTATCGACAGCACGAAACTGTCGCTGTTTACCCGCATTGTATCCGTGGTGGATGCCTACGATGCCATGACCAGTGATCGTGTGTATAAAGCCGGGATGTCGTCGCTGGAGGCGATGAAAATACTGAATAAAAATGCCGGCACCCAGTTTGACCCGGAGGTGGTGAAAAAATTTATCGCCATGATCGGGCTGTATCCGCCGGGGTATTTATTGCAGATGACCAATGGCGAAGTGGGGATTATTTTATCGGCGGATGAGGGTTATCACCTGAAACCCAGGGTGATTATGATTCTGGATAAGCATAAACAGCCGCAGCCGGAGCAGGTGATTAATCTGGCGACTAACCCGCAGGATATGGATGGTATCCCATACAAACCGGCGGGCGTGTTCCGCAGTGGTAACTTTGGTGTGAACGTCAGCGACTATATTGAACGCGGGCTGCGCATCAAAGGGTTTGAATACAGCCTTAACGATTAAATCACTGCGCTGAGTCCGTGCCGTTTTGCGGCGCGTCGTCTTTCTGAGCCGTGTTTTCCTGAGCGCTGTTTTCCTGAGCGCTGGTTTCCTGGGTAGTTTGTGCCGGCGCTTCTGTTTCTGCCGGTGCAGCAGCAGACGCTTCGCTGTTTGCCTGAGGCTGGCTGCTCTGGCCCTTCGCGGCGCTTTCCAGTGTTTTATGATACTGGCGTTCGCGCTCCCGCAGTGCCTGAATAATGGCCAGTGCCTGATCACGCAGTTCCATATGACGCAGGTCATCGCCTTCAATTGCGGCGGAAATATCGTGCAGATAATTCTCAAAATCCAGTGCTTTCTGTTCGGCTTCTGCCGGTTTCAGCTTCTGTAATTTTTCCGCCGCCCGGCCGACGTACAGCGCATGCTGAGCTTTGCGTAACGCGGCGAGCCCCACTTCTTCGCTGTGTTGGCGGTCTTTATAGTGTTCAAGGATGGTCTGGCGCGCGCTTTCTACCACGGCTTCGGCGGCAGCAAAAGTGGCCGGTGCATTGTGATCCGCGTCTTCATCTTCCGCCTGTTCCAGCGTCTGTTCCGCCGGACGCCAGTGAATGGCCAGCATGGCCTCGGGTTCCAGTTCGGTCAGTTCTTCCAGCACGGCAGCAGATTTCTTCACGGCTTTTTCTTTATTACCGGCTTCAATCAGGGTGATCAGATCTTTCATATCGTCCATGGCATCGGCGTAATCATCGGCCAGAACCTTATCGGCATGAATATCCTGCAAGACCGACTTTTGTGTCAGCAAAGGTAACAGGGTGCTTTCCACCTCCTGTTTATTATCCAGAGCGGTTTTCAACAGGGTCTGTACCAGCGCGGAAGACTGAATCAGGGCATCGCGGTCGCCGGATAAATCACTGCGCTGCACATCTTTCATAGCTGCTTGCAGGCGTTCCATATGCAGCGGGGCATAAAAGGCCAGTTCTTCCTGACGGGCTTTGTCATAGGCCTGTTCGGCGGCGCGCAGTGCTTTATCACTGTCGTTGCCCAGCGCGTCGGCCATCTGACTGGTCAGGTCCGGCAGGTTATCAATCTCAGCAATCTGAGGCGTGGAGCAGGCTGCTAACAGGAAGGCTGGCAGCAGCAGGAAGGAAAAAGAAGAAACAGGATGCGACATACAACTAACCGTAAAAATAATAAAAGCCCGTACAAAAATATCTCTGTACGGGCTTTTATTATACGGATGATTTTCGTTAAGTCGTGAACGAAGATCTCAATCGAGCATAGATTTGTCACGTACCGCGCCTTTATCAGCGCTGGTGGCAAATTTGGCATAGGCTTTCAGGGCTGTGCTGACTTTACGTTCACGCACTTCTGCCGGTTTCCAGCCTTTGGCATCCTGCTCGCTGCGGCGCTGATTCAGCACCTCATCACTCAGCTGCACATCAATGCGGCGCGCCGGGATGTCGATTTTAATCGGGTCGCCATCCTGCAGCAGACCAATGGCACCACCTGCTGCGGCTTCCGGCGAACAGTGGCCAATGGACAGACCAGAGGTACCGCCGGAGAAACGGCCATCGGTCAGCAGCGCACAGGCTTTGCCCAGACCCTTGGATTTCAGGTAAGACGTGGGGTAGAGCATTTCCTGCATACCCGGACCACCTTTTGGCCCTTCGTAGCGGATGATCACCACGTCTCCGGCACTGACTTCATCTCCCAGAATGCCTTTGACGGCGCTGTCCTGAGATTCAAAGATTTTCGCTTTGCCTTCAAACACCAGAATGGATTCATCCACCCCGGCGGTTTTAACCACACAGCCGTCTTCGGCGATGTTGCCGTACAGTACCGCCAGGCCACCTTCTTTGGAGAAGGCATGCTCCATATCGCGGATACAGCCTTCGGCACGGTCACCGTCCAGTGTTGGCCAGCGGGTTGACTGACTGAAGGCCTGCTGAGTCGGAATACCGGCCGGGCCGGCTTTAAAGAATTCCACTACCTCAGGCGATGGGCTGCGCATGATGTCCCATTTATCCAGCGCGTCTTTCATGGTCTTGCTGTGCACTGTCGGCAGATCATTATGCAGCAGTCCGGCGCGGTCAATTTCACCCAGAATCCCCATGATGCCACCGGCACGGTGAACATCTTCGATGTGGTATTTAGGCGTATTGGGCGCCACTTTACACAGTTGCGGCACCTTGCGGGACAGGGCGTCGATTTCCGGCATGCCGAAATCCACTTCCGCTTCCTGAGCGGCGGCCAGCAAATGCAGAATCGTGTTAGTCGAACCACCCATGACGATATCCAGCGTCATGGCGTTCTCGAAGGCTTTGACGCTGGCGATGGAACGCGGCAGCACGGATTCATCATCCTGCTCGTAATAACGCTTGGCGTTGGCAACCACCAGACGGGCGGCTTCCAGGAATAATTCCTCGCGGTCAGCATGGGTCGCCACCACGGTACCGTTGCCCGGCAGTGACAGACCAATGGCCTCGGTCAGGCAGTTCATCGAGTTGGCGGTGAACATACCGGAGCAGGAACCACAGGTCGGGCAGGCGCTGCGCTCGTATTCTTCGACTTTCTCGTCGGAGGCAGAATCGTCAGCGGCGATCACCATGGCGTCTACCAGGTCCAGCTTATGCTCTGACAGCTTGGTTTTACCGGCTTCCATCGGGCCACCGGAAACAAACACCACCGGAATATTCAGGCGCAGGGCGGCCATCAGCATTCCCGGGGTGATTTTGTCGCAGTTGGAAATACACACCAGTGCATCCGCGCAGTGAGCGTTCACCATGTATTCCACGGAGTCGGCGATGATTTCACGGCTTGGCAGGCTGTACAGCATGCCGTCGTGACCCATGGCGATACCGTCGTCCACCGCGATAGTGTTGAATTCTTTTGCCACCCCGCCGGCTTTTTCAATTTCACGCGCAACCAGTTGCCCCATGTCTTTCAGATGCACATGGCCCGGTACAAACTGGGTGAAAGAGTTAGCAACGGCGATGATGGGCTTATGGAAATCATCGTCTTTCATCCCGGTGGCACGCCACAGCGCACGGGCTCCGGCCATATTACGGCCGCCGGTAGACGTCTTGGAACGATACTCAGGCATGGTGTCTCTCGTCTTTATTGTCGGAGGAATAACAGGGCGCATATTGTATCAGTCAGCGCGCCACAGCTCATCCGCCGATTTTCACTGCTGAGTTGCAAACAGTTTTCCACGTATTCTGTGGATAAAATTGTGAATATCTTATGAGTTACTGTCTGTATTGCAGATAATAACGGCCTCTGTGACAGATTGGTTAAAGTTTGATCCTTTCCCGTATCTCATACGAAATCCATATAAAAGCCCGCCATGCAAGGGTTTTAGCAAAAATATTTCAAAGTATTTCAGATGCTTAACACGGGTTTGTTGTGTCGGATGTCAAGTGTTGACAGTAATAAGTATGAATTATCTCTGTGGATAACTTTGTGGGTAAGCTGGTGGTGCCCTGTGGGAACAGCAGTGTAAAAACAGATTCAGCCTTCTGGCGTATCAGGTGACGTTACAATCGCCGCCGGATCTTCGTGGGTGGATACCTTCGCAGAACCTGTAGGCTAATTCCCTCAATTAAGGATGAACAGATGAGATCAATGATAATACTTCTGCTGGCAGTACTGTCGGTTTCCTGTGGTCAGGAGCAGGCGGATAAAGCAGAGGCTACCGGCACAGATAGCACAGGCGCTGAATTTACCCCGGCATCAAAGCAGGATAAGTGGAAAGCGGATACGGCCCTGTATCTGTACCAGACACTGGCCAAATATAACTTTGATTACGCCGCTGAAAATTACGTCACCGACCCTGACGCAGTGCTGGCGCTGAAAAATGGCTGGCGCCTGAAAGCTGACAGCTTCCGGGTAAAAGAAGTGAATGACGATGGCGTGGTGATGGGTTTCTCCCGCTTCTGTTACCCGGAGCTGGATGTACAGGTGTACATGGTGCAGCGCGGTCAGCGTTATTACGTAGAATTCGGCCGCACCATGCGTGAGCAGATGCGTGATCCGGCCGCACGCCAGGCAAAGCCGGTACGACAATATTGCTACGATTTTAACAATCAGCCACTGACCGGCAGTATTATGAAAACGCCCTGGACCGCTGACCGGGTGGAAATATCCAGCATGGAGTTTGCCAGTGGGCCGCGCCTGACCATCGATATTGTCAGCAGCGCCTGTACCTCGTACCCCGACTGTAAGTACATGGACGAAGCCGATGGCTCCGGCTTTGTGGTGGGTGTCAGCAGTCTTGATCTGAACGGTTCCGGCGGCAACCTGGGTAACAGCGAATACGTGACGGTTTCGGCTCCCAATATACAGAGCTTAAATCTGCGCCAGGGCAGTTACCGGGTTACTCACCTGGAGAACGGTAAAATCCGGCTGGAACTGGCCGTTACCGGTGAAGAATCAGTAGAGCTGAACGGCTATGTTGAATTCACTTTGCCAGAGTAATTTAGCTGGTCAGCGTTTACTTCCCTTCTGATTGTGTTCAACATTCTGTTGTTGCATCTGCAGGTGCGCCTGCGCAGCCACGCCCCAAGTGGCAGGCTGCGCGGTTAATAACACACAACCGGACCACACATGACCCCTTCCGACAAGGATCTCGTATTTCTGCCATTAGGCGGCACCGGCGAGATCGGCATGAATATGAACCTCTACGGCCACGACGACCGCTGGCTGATGGTGGATTGTGGCGTCACCTTTCCCAAACCCGGGCGCGTCAGTGCCGACGGCACCGTGCATCACAGCGGTGAACCGGATATTCAGATGCCGGACCCGGAATTTATCGCCGCCCGGCGCGATAAGCTGGCCGGGCTTATCATTACTCACGCCCACGAAGATCACGTTGGCGCCGTGCCTTATTTATGGGAGCAGCTGCGCTGCCCGATCTACTGCACGCGTTTTACCGCCGAAGTGCTGAAGAAAAAACTCGCCGAACACGCGCTCTTACATCGGGTAAAAATCATCATTCCTGAACTCGGTGAGCGGGTGAATATCGGGCCGTTTGAAGTGGAGTGGTTAGCGCTGACTCACTCCATACCCGACCCCAATGCATTAATGATCCGCACGCCGCTGGGCAATATTTTCCACACCGGCGACTGGAAGCTCGACCCCGACCCGGTGGTCGGCCACGGCTACAAAAAAGAAACCTACACCCAGCTGGCCGAAGAAGGCGTACGCCTGATGGTATGCGACTCCACCAACGCCACAGTGAGTGGTCACTCCGCCTCCGAAGGCGCGTTATACAAAGGTTTATTACAGGCGACAGAATCTGCACCGGGGCGTGTAGTGGTGACCTGTTTTGGCTCCAACATTGCGCGTTTATTAACTCTGTCGCGCATCGCAGAACAGACCGGCCGCTATATGGGCCTGATGGGCCGCTCGCTGATTAATATGCATCAGTGCGCCAAACGTGCGGGTATCTGGCCATTCGATGCCGGTTCTATTCAGGCCGGGCATTTAGGTTACTTACCGCGTAACGAAGTGCTGGCTGTCGCCACCGGTAGCCAGGGCGAACCGCGCACCGCACTGCGCCGTTTAGCCGCCGGTACTCACCCGGATTTTGAGCTGGAAGCCGGCGACCGGGTGATTTTCAGCGCCCGCGCGATTCCGGGTAATGAAGAAGCCATTCACGGGCTGATCCACCAGTTACAGGGCATGGGCGTCGAAGTCATCACCGCTGATGATACTGAACAGCCCATCCACGCCTCCGGCCACCCGGCGCAGGAAGAACTGCAGACCCTGTATTCCTGGGTGCAGCCGGATATCGCCATCCCCGTGCACGGCGAAGATATTCATATGCGCGACCATGCAAAACTGGCCACCGCCTCAGGTGTAGAACGCACCATGACCGGCCGCAACGGCGATGTTTTTATGATCGCCCCGGTGCCCGGCATTCAGCGGCAGAAAGTACATACCGGCCGCCTGGGCTGGGAGAAAGGGAAGTTAGTGCGGGTGGTTTAACTTTTTAACAGAATTGCGATGCGCGGGGCATGCACCTTACCGGAGTGGCTTCAGTGCCTCGTTCCCACGCTCCCGCGTGGGAACGTAAGCGCCGTCTGCTGCATGGGAATGAACTGTGGCAACAAACCGCCATTCAAAATGGCGCCATCGTCTATTGACTGATCTATAGATGCCATACAGTATATTTCCCCTGTATAAGAAATATGCGCACGCTTTGTTCTTTGTATAGGCACGGTTTGCCAATTGCTCTGGCTATAAGTACCTGATTAGTAGTCAGATTTTTTCCTGAGGTCAGAAATAGTGTGCCGGAGCAAAGCATGTTTATGCGCATGCGCGTTTTTGCCGGTAAGGTTTGTATAAGAATTCTGGAATACCTTATGGGAATCAATGGGTTATGAGGGGATGTCTGGCTGGTCGGGGTAGGGGAAAGTGAGCGTGCGTATGAATAAAACTGTTAAGCGGCAAGAGTGGCTATGTCAGAGAAACAAGCTTTGAGAGCAGATTTTGAAAGTGCAATGGGAGAAGAATTCGGTGATCTGGTTTCTCCTCCTGTTCCATTTTTTGAGGCTTCACCTCACGAGTGCTGCGAGGCTATTTGGAAGGCCCTTGGCGACGAGGTAACACCAACCATGTTAGAAAGTCTAACTGATTCTGATTTTCAGAAAATTGCAGTGGCGTTCGGTAATTGGTTTGAGTGCGAGGCTCCGCCAGCAATGCAAATTGCTGAAGCTGTCGCAAGAACATTAAGTAGATGGCCAGCGGGGTCATTAGATGAAAGCGCTTAACAAGGCCAAGCAGCATCGCACCAGCAAGCTGGTGCTGGACCTCGCTACGCTCGGCCGCTGTTGGCGGCGTTATAAGCTCAAATCTATAGTGACGGAGCGCGAATGAAAGACGAAAAACTAGAAAAAGACCTTAAAACCAAAAAAGTCTATCACTTTGTAGATACCGACGCTGGCATAGATCAACTATCCAAGGAAGTTTATAAGAATAAAGATTTAGAAGTTCACTATCCCAGAGGTTTCGAGGGAGGACAAAAGTATAAGACTATAAAGAAAATATCTTTTCTTGGATTTAAAGGAAAACTACCTGTGGGAATGGTGAAATCGCCATTTTTTGGTTATGGTTTCACTAAAACTTTGGGGCCTTTTTCAAGATTTATAGATGATAACTTTAAGTTTAAAGAGGTGGTCGTTGAAAAAGGTGGATTGACCAAAATCGATAGTTCGAAAAATATTCTATACCTCAATGAAATCTCGCTACAAAAGCTTAATTCGTCTTTTTCTACTGTTTTTGCCAAAAACAAAGCTGAGGTTCAGGTTGTACTGGAGAGGGTTGTTCATGATCTATTTCCGAAGGAAGTAAAAGAGCCAGAAGCCAAATATATAAAAAACGCTCTTTCACAATCCTTAGCAACTTGGGGGAACTCTATTGATGAATTTTCTGAGCAAGATAAAGAGGCTATAGCAGAGCTTTTTGAATCTTTATCTTCTTCTACGGACTTTTTAACAGCTGACTCGCTAAAAAGCACAAAAGAAATTGTCGATATCCGACTCATAGAAAAGGCGTTGTCGGAATTTGACGATCTATACTCACAATCCAGTAATACGACAACTTTAGAGAAGAAATGGCAAGGTTATCTCAAAGATAATGCATGGATATTTTCTTCAATTTTTGCCCAGCCAGTAATTTTGTACCATGACGAGGCTTATGCAGGCGGAAAATCAATAGACAATAAGAATGGAAAGTATACAGACTTTCTCGTTAAAAATAGTTTAAGTGATAATGTTGCCTTTTTTGAGATTAAAACCCATAGAACAAAGCTCCTAGAAGATAAAGCTTATAGAGGAAATGATGTTTTTAGTACATCCAAAGAGCTGGCTGGGTGTATTAATCAGGTTCTAAACCAAAGAGATAAATTTCAGAAATCATATGCTATTTTAAAAATGGAAAGCGATGAAGAGTTTGAGTCGTGCAACCCTGAATGCTTCGTTTTGGTTGGGTCTCTCGAAGCTTTAACGAAAAAACAACGGTATTCTTTTGAATTATTCAGAAGTAATAATCGAGACGTTGAAATAATCACATTCGATGAGATTAAAAGAAAAATAGAGATGCTTAAATCGCTCATCAGCGGGTAAGCTTATAACAAGGCCAGGCAGTGCGACCCATTTTTCGTTGCGCTTTGCTTCACTACAAATGGTCGCCTGCTAGCGGCGTTATCTGAACTAGGAGGTTGTGGTGCAAGGAATGTGTCGGCTTTGCCATTCTGAGTCGGTGTTAAAAGAAAGCCACTTCATTCCGAAGTTCATTGGTAAGTGGGTAAAGCGAACTGGTATTACAGGCTACATTAGGGAAAGCAACGAAGTTCATAAGCGTGCTCAGGATATCGCGAAAGAATACTGGCTTTGTGGGGATTGTGAAGCGCTGTTTTCTGAGTGGGAGCGAGAGTTTGCAAACAAGGTTTTTTACCCATTTGCAGATAAAGGTGAATCAGTAGCAAGTTACGGTGAATGGATGTCAAGGCTATGTGCCTCACTGTCTTGGCGGACGCTTACATATATTCGTAGTAAAAATGAAGCTGAACAAAAATCTGACGATTACAACAAGGCTCTAGATGATGCTGAGCGCCATCTGGAAAAGTTTCTTCTGGGTGAAGAATCAAATCTTAATCAATACGAACAGCATGTATTTCCTTTAGAACGAATTGAATCGACAACCGAGTCAGGGTTGCCACCAAATATCAATAGGTACTTTTTGCGCACAATGTCTATGGATATTGTTGGTAATTCGACAGATTTATACATATATACAAAACTCCCCTGTTTTATTGTTTTGGGGGTGATTAAAGCAAAAGATCTGAGAAAAATGAGATCTAGCAGAATAGCCATTAAGCACGGAAAGATTAGCCCCAGAGAATATTGGTGGCCAGATGGTTTCATCAATTACATTGTTGAGAAGGCCCAAGCTGTTTCAGATGCATACGACAAAATACCTGAAAAGCATAAAGCCAGCTTTGAAGAGTACATAAGAAAAAACCCGGATAAAGCGGCAAGCTCAAAGCTATTTGAGGCATTCACACATGATCACGACCAATTTGGCAAAAAAGTATTCAGATAACAATCGGCGGCAGTCGGATCCAGGTTCCGCTCGTGCCTCGCTACAACTAGCCCGCTGCGCTGGGCGTTATATGCCCGTCAGAAAGGGTGGCTCGCAATTTTGACTTGGCCAGAAAAGAGCTGAAAGTAACATTTATAGCCTGTTGATGCTGTGCTATTAGGAGAAGATTTTGGATATTACCTATAACAATGGAGCAAGGTTTATTCGAGCTGACCTTCACATACATTCTTACGGAAAAGATTCAGGTTCTTTTGACGTTACTGACCAAGAAATGACTCCTGAAAAAATTGTGGATACAGCAATAGATTCCAATCTGCAAATAATAAGCATTACAGACCACAACGAAATTCTGAATAGTAAGGCTGCAATTGATTATGCTGAAGGCAAGGATTTACTTGTAGTGCCCGGCATTGAAGTTAGCACAACACAAGGCCACCTTCTTGTATATTTTCCAAGTTTCCAAGAGTTGAGGTCGTTTCACGGGAAGCTCACTATTTCAGAAGACAAAGAGCGCTGCTCACAGGGTATCGTTGAGTGCTTAAATTTAGCTTCTCAATCCAATGGTTTTGGAATTCTTGCACATATTGAGTTGGATTCTGGCTTTGAAAAGACAGTAGTACGATTTAATTCTCAAATGGACGATATATTCTGCCACCCAGCTTTGCTTGCTCTTGAAATAAGTAAAAAAGGTAGTTATGAATTTTATACAGATGAAGATGCAGATAGTAATCGATTGGCTTTAGTGAAAGAGCGAAGAAAAAGACTTAACCACCATGAGGATGTAATACTACCTAAAGTAATGTCCTCTGATTCACATTCAATAAATAAGCTTGGAACAAACGCAGAAGGCAATAAGAAACTAACACGTTTCAAGGTTGATGAATTGAGCTTTCAGGCACTTCGCATTGCTTTGATGTCCTATGAATCTCGAGTTCGTATCGAAGATGTAATTCCTGAAAAGGTCCCAAAATTTGTCAAAGTACAGATTAAGGGAGGGCTACTAGATGATCAGTTTATTGATTTCAGTAGTAATCTAAGCTGCATAATAGGAGGCAGAGGGACCGGAAAGTCAACATTGATGGAGATTATTCGTGTGGCATCAGGGAATGAATCTTCGAAAGATGTTGTTGATAGTGACGTGTGGCCCGACGATATTAGTTTGTTTTATGAAGATGAAACTGGAAAAGTAATTGAATTCCGACGATCCAAGAATGGCTATGCATTCAATCATACGGACGGAGATGATGGTCTCCAAAAAGTTCCTATGGAATGTTATGGGCAAAGCGAGACGGCCGATACAATTAAGAACAGCGATGATAATCCTCAAAATCTGCTTGATTTTCTCGATGGTTTTTTGGAAATCGGGAATTTAAAGTTAGAAGATGAAAATGTCTGCCAATTGCTGCTTGATAACCAGAGCAATCTAGGGAAGTTGCGAATTGAGGTTGCAGCAATAAAAGATACCGAACGGCAACTAAATTCTCTAAAGGAGAAAAAGTCGCGGCTAGAACAAGACAAAGTTGGTGATCTTGTTAAGCATCAAGTTGCTCTGGTTAAAGAGAAGGGGCTAAGGAAAGATCTAATAGAACAGCTAAATAATCTTGCTAAAAGCTATCGAGAAGTTCTTAAGGATTCAATGTTATTTGAATACTTTGATGAATTTTCTGATGATGAGATCATTGTAGGGAAAGACCAGATAGCCGAGGTGAAAAAGCTGGTTAATGAGTTTTCTGAAATTGTGTCAGGTAAATCTGATGAGTTAAACATCGCCTTAGAAGAAAAAATTGGTCTTCTTAAAATTCAACTCGAATCATGGAAGTCAAAAGAGTCTGAAATTCAACAACAGATTGACGATAAAAAGGCGGAGTTAGAAAAGGCAGGGATTCCTTTTGATATCGGAAAAATTAATCAGATTGCTAAAGATCTTGAGTATTATGAGAAGCGCCTTAGGAAGCTACAAGCTGATCAGGTTGAGCTGAGTAAAAAAGAGAATGAAAGAGCTGAGCTTCTGAAACAGCGTGTTGAGCTGAAGAAAAGTATTTATAAAGAACGATATTCTTTTAGCACACGGATCAACAATAATTTAAAAAATTCAGTTGATGGGTTGTTTGTTTCCGCAAAATTCACCGAAGGTGGTTACTCTCCAAGTTTTGAAGAGCTTCTCAAGCAAATGATGGGCTGGAGAACCTCCCAGGTTAAAAGGTCGGAAATTATAGCTTCTCAGATGTCAGCTATAGCCTTTTCTTCAGAAGTTAAGCGTCGTCGAAAGTCTTCATTTGCAAAGATTTTAGATGAGAATGGCAGTCGAGTTTTTTCAGATGAAGAAATAGAACGAATATTTGACCAAGTCGGCGAGAATAACTCATATGAGGATTTCCAAGCCCTTACATACGAAGATAGGCCACACATTTTAGTGACCAAAGTGGTTGAGGTAGACGGTCAAAAAAGAAATATCTCTAAGTCAATATCTAAGTTGTCATTGGGTCAGCAGCAGTCAATTCTTCTGGCAATTCTTATTCAATCTAAAAACAATATCCCCCTGTTAATAGATCAGCCTGAAGACCACTTGGATAGCGAATTCGTATACAAAACTATTGTTGCTAATTTAAAGAAAATAAAAGAAACGAGGCAGGTAATTATCGTTACACATAATGCAAATATTGCAGTTTTGGGCGATGCAGAGTTGATTATCCCACTGCGAAGCACAAGTGATAAAACGTCGATCGTAAACCGAGGCTCGATTGATAGAGAATCTATACAGAAAGATTGCTGTGCGATCCTTGAAGGAGGAGAAAGAGCATTTTCGCAGAGGCAGAATATATATTCTTTATAGTCGCATATAACGAGCGCATGTTGTCGGACTGTGATCTTCCCCCGCTTTAACGGACACCAAAGTTAAACTGATATGGTATCCAAAATAATTACACTGAAAATCTTAGTGTTAAAATAAAAAAAACGCCGGCAATAACCGGCGTTTTTTATAGCTCGAACTAACTCAATCGAATCAGTTCATGCGCACTCTTAATCCATGCGGGGAACAGACGCCAGATCCACGGTGAATTTACCACGGTTATCCGCATCATCTTCCTTGCGGTGTTCGCCACGTTTCTGTACCACGGCGTTTTTGCCAAAGCCTTCCGATACCGGGCGTGCACCTTCCCGTTGCAGCCACAGGCGCATCAGGTGTCGGCGGCGCTGAGGTTCCGGGTAGTCGATAAACTCGGTGCGGGAATGCAGCGCAGCATAGTTGGACAGCCATTGGATATCACCAGGGCGGAAGTCCATTTCAATGGCCATGCCGGGTTCATAACAGATGTCTTCAAACAGATCGAGCAGATCAATCTGATCCTTGGTCAGTGCCGGGATGCCCGGATATTCCTGAGCGGTTTTAATATAAATAGAACCGGCGTAAACGTTCATCACACCATCAGTGATATCCAGAATCGGCGAGGTATAGGTATCGGCCGGTGCTTCCGGGTCCTGACGGCGCCAGTCCCAGTTGAAAGGTTCGAACAATAATGGCGCCAGATCCGGGCGACGTTTCAGGATTTCGTTATAAATTTCTGCACCAGACACCAGGCAGGAGGCGCCGCCTTCTTTGGATGGACGCAGACACATCAGGGAAACCACATCCGAGCTGTCGGAGTGGAAGGGAAGTTTGGCACGGATGGATTTAGACAGGGCATCCGGGTCTTCCAGCGGTTTGTCTGAGGTGGCATAAATATGGTCGATCAGATCGCCCATTTCATTCTGACGGAAAGGTTCGCCCATATGCAGGCCAAGGATGTAATAGATTGCCGCAGACAGCGCATCGGAGTACACATGAGTACGCAGACCACGCACCAGAATAAAACCACGGCCACGGTCAACTTCTTCACACCATTTTTTGATGCCTTCGGCGGTTTCTTTCAGCGGGTAATCGCTGGCCTGCACAAAGCGCAGATCCGGGTTTTCTTCAACAAACCGGGTGCCCAGTGTTTCCAGCTCCTGAATTTCTGCGTCAGACAGCAGGTAAATCCAGTCCGCTTCATTTTTTACTAATTTATCACCACGCCATGCGGCACGGCTTGTAACAGGTTGCAGTGCTTGGGTTGTCATATCAGTTCCTAACGGTTTTCGGTCAATTGAGTTGGCTGTATCAGAGATCCAGCACCAGTCGTTTACTGAGCGCGCCGGAGCAACACACCATCATGGTGTCATTGGCGGTTTTTTCGGCGTCGCTTAATACGGAATCCCGATGATCTGGTGTGCCTTCCAGAACGCGTACTTCACAACTTCCGCACACACCTTCAGAGCACATATACTTCACTTTTACATCGTTGCGGCTGAGTACATCGAGGATGCTTTCTCCCTGATGCACTTCCAGTTCTTTGCCACTGCGTGCCAGTACCAGGGTGAAGTCGTTATCACGTGCGGCTTCCTGATCTGAGGTAAAGCGTTCATAGTGAACCTGCTCAGACGGCAGTACTTGCCCGGCTTCGATATAGGCATCCAGGAATTCGTTGGAACCGCAGCAATAAAAATGGACGTTGGTTTTCTCGCCCTGCTGAAAAAGCTCAGCAAAGTTAATACGCTCATCACCTTCGCGGGTGAAGGCGTAATGCACATGGCCATAACGGGCGCGGGCGGCAAAGGCCTGCAGGGTATTCAGCAGGGCTGCTTCTTTTTGGCTGCGTGCAGAAAACCAGATATCCCAGGTTCTGCCGCTGGCTTCCAGCTCTTCTGCCATGGCCAGAATCGGGGTTACGCCAATACCACCGGCAACAAGCACGGAATGCTCAGCCGACTCATCCACCGCAAAGTGGTTACGGGGCGCACTGACTGTCAGTAATTTACCCGGTGCGGCATAGTCATGAATCCATTGTGATCCACCGCGGCTGGGGTTGGCCAGCAACACGGCGACGAGATAGCGGTGACGTTCACTGCTGTTATTGCACAGTGAGTACTGGCGCACTATGCCGTTATCGGCGCAGATATCGATGTGGGCACCAGCGCGGAATTCAGGCAGATCGGCACCATCTTCCGCCCGCAGGTCGAGCAGAATGACATCGTCACCATCTTCGGTAACATCGTGAATAATGAGTTTCAGAGTTTGTTCACTCATAACCGGGTCCTGAATAAGCTGGGTTTCTCTATAGGAAACACTATAAATTCAGGCGGTAAATTTTCTTGATTAATAGCGCATAAGAAATTGACTGAGGGCGTTTTAAAAAATGCGCAGCCAGAAATAAAAAAAGCCATAGATCACTATGGCAAATCGATGAAGAAAAACGTCAACCAGAAAAGCGTGAATCACCCGTTCAGAGGGTGATCAGGAAGGAGGGTTAAATACAAAACTCGCCATACTGAGCGATTTGTGCATCACCTGAGGCGTGTATATCTTCAGGTTATCATCCGCCTGGCGAGTGCCAAGAAAATAATGGAGCGGCCAGAAGTGATCCGGCGTGGGGTGGCAGCGGCCGGTAATTTGCCCAAAAGACTCTGCTGCCAGAATTTTGTCTGCCTCATCATCCTGCAGGGCTTTAATAATGTAGTTATTAAAGTCACTGCACCAGGGATAAGGTTCAGACTTTATATTCCAGTCCATGGTACCGAGATTATGGACGATGTTGCCGGAGGCAATGATCAGCACGCCTTCATCCCGCAGTGCAGCCAGTTGGCGGCCGATATCAAAACGCTGTTTGGACGACAGCGCGATATCCATGCTCAGCTGCAGCACAGGAATATCGGCTTCGGGAAAAGCGTGTACCAGTACCGACCAGCAGCCGTGATCCAGCCCCCAGCTTTTGTCCTGGCCAACCTTTCTGTCCAGTAAGCCTGCAATTTTCTCCGCCAGTGCTGGTGAACCCGGCGCCGGGTACTGCACTTTATTGAGGGCCGGAAAGCCGCCAAAATCGTGCAGGGTGCGCGGGTTTTTCATAGCAGTGACCGCCGTGCCCCGGGTGCACCAGTGTGCCGACACACACAGGATCGCCTGTGGCCGCTCAGGCAGCTCAGATGCGATCTGAGCCCATGAGCGGGTGAAGCGGTTGTCCTCCAGTGCATTGGTCGGACTGCCGTGACCAAAGAAAATAACAGGCATACGTGACATAAGGTTTCCTTTTATCCCGCTTTTTTCTCAGCTTTCATTTTTTGCCACTGAGCGCGGTAACGTGGTACCAGCCAGGTGTTGAAGCGGCTTTGTGCACCTTCTTCCCAGGAGTAACGGCCACGTGGCGCATGACGGGAACGCAGACCCTGCTGTACCAGGTGGTCAGCGTGGATATCCTGATCGTTGATCTCCATTGAACGGGTCATGATGTCTTCCATCTTCTTGTCGAAGTCCGGATCACCCATGGCGCCTTTGGCGAACAGAATACCAAGGTCAAGGTAGTGGCTTTCCGGACCATCGGCACGCAGAATCAGATAGATAACAGCGTCGGCAGTCATTACCAGTGACAGGGTTGGCGGCAGGTTGGCAAACGCCATACGGTTGCGCTCTTCTTCTGTCAGCTTAGGAAATACCGGCATCAGTGCTTTGTGGGTTGTGTTAAAGCTGGCATCTTTATGCAGCGTACCGTTGGTACGGTAGTACCCGGCAGTGTTCTCTGGCAGCTCTTCCGGGAATTCAGCCAGCTCACTTGGGATGTAGTCGTGGAAACCGGCGTGCAGACGGCTGGCGTGGTAACCGTCGTTGTTGTTTTCAAACTGAACTTTCCAGCCGAAAGGATAGTGGGTATCACGATCCGGTTCCGGACCTTCACCGTTTTCAAACTCGTAGTTAGCAACAATCGGTTCCAGTGCGCTCAGGCGTGGTGCCAGTGGTGCCGCTTCGTCGTCGAAGTTAATGAAGATAAAGCCGTGCCAGATTTCCAGTTTGAATTGTGGCAGACCGTTTTCTTCTTTGTGGAAATCACAGGTTTTGTGCATTTCAGGGGCGTTAATCAGCTCGCCTTTAAGGTTATACGTCCAGTGGTGATAAGGGCAGGTGAAGGTGCGGGTGTTACCGGTACCTTCGGATACCACCATGGCGCGGTGCTGACAGACGGAAGACATTGCACGGATTTCGCCGTCACGGTCATGCACGACCACAATCGGTTCATCAACAATAGTGGTATTATAAAAATCGCCTGGATTTTTAACCCAGTCTGTACGGCCTATGCACAGCCATTCGTGGTCAAACAGTGCTTTCTTTTCAAATTCAAAAAAATCACTGTCGGTGTAGCAGACGGGTGGCAGTGTTTCGGCTTTATCAATCGCAATGATCGAACTTTCCAGACTGTCAAAAAACTCATCGTTTAAGAATTGTGTACTCATCATCAGCTCCTGTGACTGAACCTGGTCCGGCCTCCGGAGATATTAAATGACCAGGCCAGACATGATTTTGAGTTTTCATGCTACGACGGGGGGAGGGAATATTATTGGCTGTACGCGTACAAGTTCTGGTGCGTCTGCGAATCCATCTGCACGCAATTATGCTGCTTCATTATAAGGCGGGAAGAATACTGAAAATCAGACTTTGCGCATAAGTGTCGGGTGTTTGCCAAGTATTTATTCGCATTTGTTCAAGAACTCATGCGCAGGTCGTTGCCATAGTGGGTGAACCATAAATATGTCTGCTGAAAAGCCGGTTTACGGCGGTTTTCAGGCAAAACGGGAAGAAAACGGCGGGGCCTTGTCCGTTTCCCGGTATTGCATTCTGATTGCCGTTATAACGCGGATTTTACTGACAGGCAAGTCAGAGAAGCTAACCTCAGGGTTAAGTTGTGTGCACAAAGTATGTACTTTCTCGGCTGATAAGAACCTCGCTCTCTGCACAAAACAGCAGTACCGCTGAATCCATAAGGGTTCCGGTCATAACTTCAGAAAGATGCGAATGAGGATACTACCGTGGAAACAAAACAAACATTTAACAAACTCACTCTGGCAGCCGCCGTATCGTTAGCATCTGCCAGTGCATTTGCGGATGTACCGGTGGCAGAGCTTGCGAAAAATATTGAAATGTATGGTGTGCTCGACTTCGGTGTTACCTGGGTTGATGACGAAGGTGGCGAGAACAAAGTGACTGCCCGTGACAGTGTAAACTGGGGCAACCGTATTGGTTTTAAAGGTGCAATTCCTCTGACCGACGATCTGCAGGGTGTGTTTAAACTGGAACACGGGTTCAAATTATCTGACGGTGTTGTTTCACAGTACGACACTATGTGGGGCCGTCAGGCTTATGCCGGTGTTGAGAGCAAAAAGTACGGTACTCTGACTTATGGTCGTCAGTACGACTTTATGTACGATAACTTCAACCAGCTGAACATTGGCGGTTATGCCAGCACCTACGGCGGCCACCATGGTGACCTGGACCGTATCTCCGGCTGGCGCATCGACAATGCCGTTAAGTATGTTTCACCTTCCCTGGGCGGTTTTAAATTTGGTGCTATGTATTCTTCTGATGACCGTGCTTATGCGGATCAGGGTCAGGCATGGGGTATGGGCCACGCACCGCTTGAATCCATGAGTGCTGGTGCAAGCTACTTTGGCGGTACCTGGAGTCTGGCAGCTGCTTACGTAAAAATTGAA
The DNA here is from genome assembly GCA_002314145.1 of Thalassolituus sp. UBA1087. Lineage (GTDB taxonomy): Bacteria > Pseudomonadota > Gammaproteobacteria > Pseudomonadales > Oceanobacteraceae > Venatoribacter. Next base: position 37,187 of record DCCG01000033.1, read on the forward strand.
AACGATACTGTTTATCCACTGCTGCAGGCGGGTGTACCTTCTCTGCAGGGGCTGACAATGGACGGCGCCGGTACCACCACTGACCGTGAGATTGTCGCTCTGGGTGGCTTTGTAATGCTGGGTGATTTCGCTCTGGTACTGAATACCACTCAGACCACGCTGTCTGACATGGTGAACAGTACGGGTGCAGCGGAAGACGATGCCACTCAGAATGTGTATGAAATCGGTGGTTACTATCCGGTTGCTGAGAAAACCCTGCTGATTGGTGGTTACCAGCACTCTGAACTGGAAGAGTACGATTTCGACGAAGTGACTCTGGGTGTCAAGTATGACTTTACTGATGCTGCCTGGGTTTACACTTCTTACTCTTATATGGAAGGTTCAGACGATACTCTGGTTAACCAGGGTGCGGCCTGGTATCTGGAAAATTCCAGTACCAATACCCAACAGACTGCCCGTATTGGTATGATTCTGACATTCTGAGCCGGATGCTCATCCATAATTAGATAATTAAGGTACGAATATGAAACGCAGAACGATTTTAAAAACAGCGCTGCTGTCTGTGTTGATGTGTACATCCATGTGGGCATCTCAGGCAAGTGCAGACGATAAGGCGGTGTCGCTGGCATTGCCGTTTGATGTGGAAAGCTGGGACCCGACCGCCCGCGTGATTCCACAGGCAACATCTTTATACAAAACCGTCTTTGATCAGCCGCTGGAATACGATGCAGACAATAAACTGCAGCCAGGGGTGGTGAAAGAATACAACTGGATCGGTGATGATGGTCTGACGCTGGAACTGATCCTGCGCGACGATGTTTATTTTCACAATGGTGACAAACTGACTTCGGAAGATATCAAGTTCACCTTTATGGATCATCCGAAGTCCGATAAGAGCATTCAGCTGGGTTATATCTGGTGGATGGTGACGGCGATTGATACGCCGGAACCTACCAAAGCCGTGTTCCACTTCAGTCAGCCGTTCGTAACGGCACCGGAATACCTCGGCTTTGCCAGCTCTTTTATTCTGCCGAAGAAATACATTGAAAAAGTCGGTATGGAAGAGTTCCTGAAAAATCCGGTCGGTTCCGGTCCTTATAAATTGGTCAGTTATCAGCGTAACAGCCGTATGGTACTGGAAGCTTTTGATAAGTACTGGGGCGGTGTTCCTGAGATTAAAAAGCTGACCATTCAGGTGATTCCGACTTCGACCTCCCGTGTTTCTGCCGTACAGTCTGGTCAGGTTGATCTGGCGTATGCACTGCCAATCCGCGAAGCCGTACGTCTTGATAAACTGCCACAGGTGACCAGTTCGCTGACATCAACGGTGGATACCTATCTGATCCACATGGTGAATAAAGGCGCGCTGAAAGACAAAAATGTCCGCCTGGCGATGCATTATGCCATTAATAAATCGGCAATCTCCCGTGCGCTGCTGAACGGTCTGGCAGAACCACTGTCCACCGCTAACCCGCCGGGCACACCGGCCTATGACGCTGACTATGAGTTTGACTACAGCCCGGAAAAAGCCAAAGAGTACCTGGCTAAATCCGGCTACAGTGTCGATAACCCGGTCACGTTTAAATTCCTCGCTACTAATGGTGTCCACCCAATGGATAATCAGATGGCCCGTGCCATCGTGCAGATGTGGAAAAAGGTTGGCATTAATGCAGAACTGGAAACCATCGATTTCGGTAAATACTTCCAGGAAGTGGCAGCCGGTACGCTCGACGGACCAGCACTGTGGTTGTGGAATAACTCCACCGGTGACCCGGAACTTTATACCGGCAGCTACCTGAATGCCGATACTATGTTCTCGGTATGGCGCAGCGAAGAAGTTATGAAAAAACTGCGTCCGTTGCTTGCCCAAACCGATTACGACAAGCGTATGGAAGAGTATAAAGAGTTCAACCGCTGGGTTGTTGAGCAGGGCTTTACTATTCCGTTAATGGAAGGTGTCAGCAGTGTGGCTCACGATAAAGATCTGAACTATGTACCTTACCGTAATGGCTGGATTCTGCCGGCTAAATGGTAATTTTATCAGCGGGCTTCGGCCCGCTTCTGTCCCACAGTTTGATAGCACTC
>DCCG01000021.1:0-20442 GCA_002314145.1 Thalassolituus sp. UBA1087
CCCTCAACCCCGAAGCAGGCGGCGTATACTACGCTCTTTCTGACCGAAGTCAACAACCTGTTTCAGAATTTTTTCGAAGCTGCGGAGGATGAAAACATCACCTGGTCAACTTCTTTCTGAAGCCCTCAACAGCGGTCTGAAACCGTTTTAAAAACGCCTTCGTGCTGAAGAGGAGGCGCATTATATAGACGGGTTAATTCCGGTCAACCGCTTTTTAATACTTTTTTGCTAATCAATTTGTTCCGCCAGCGCAGCACCAGAAGAACACCGGTCAGCAAGGCATACAGGCCCGGCTCAAACCAGGAGGAGCGTATCTGCATCAGGTAATGCAGCGCGGCCAGCAGAGCAACAATATAGACCAGTGAATGCAGCTTCCTCCATCGCCGCCCCAGACGGCGCTGCCAGCCCTGAGTCGACGTAACCGCCAGTGGTATCAACATCAGCCAGGCCAGCATGCCGGCCAACAGGTAGGGACGCTCAATGGTTTCCTGCCAGAGTTCATGCCAGCGCCATTGCAGCAGAAACATAAAATATGACAACAAATGCAGTGAGACATAGAAGAAAGCGAACAGTCCCAGCATACGCCGGTGGCGCATCAACCAACGCTGACCTGCGATGCGGCTCAGCGGGCTGACCGCAAGACTGATTAACAGGAAGTTAAAAGCCCAGCTACCGGTAAACCAGACGATCGCTTTAGCCGGTTCCGGGCCCAGCAGATTCCACTCGCCCGACTGAATACGCACGACTGCCTGTGTAATCCATATAAAGGGCAACAGACTCAGTACAAAGATAACCACCCGGCGCCAGCGTACGGCCATTAATATTGCTTCCGCAGATCCATACCCTGATACAGTGAGGCAACTTCTTCCTCATAGCCGTTAAACATGCGGGTATCGATCCGGTTGGGACTGAACAGGCCTGATGGCAATCGCCGCTCACTGGCCTGACTCCAGCGCGGATGATCCACCTGCGGGTTCACATTGGCATAGAAGCCGTATTCCTGAGGGGCCAGTTCATTCCAGGTTGTACGGGGCATCGTTTCCCGGAAGCGGATGGCGACAATCGACTTAATACTTTTAAAGCCGTATTTCCATGGGACAACTAAACGCAGCGGTGCCCCGTTCTGATTCGGCAGAACTTCACCATACAGACCAACCGCCATAATCGTCAGCGGGTTCATGGCTTCATCCATCCGCAGCCCTTCGCGGTACGGCCAGTCGATGGTCGAGAAACGGGATTTCTGTTCCGGCATCTGTTCAGGATCGTTGAGCGTGACAAACTCCACGTACTTAGCCGACGACAGTGGTTTAAAACGCTTAAGCAGTTGCGAGAGTTGAAAACCCACCCAGGGGATCACCATCGACCAGGCTTCGACGCAACGCAGCCGGTAGATGCGTTCTTCCAGCGCCATGCCTTTCAGCAGATCATCCAGCGAATAATCCCCCTGAACCTCACACTCCCCTTCCACTCTGACAGACCAGGGATCGGTCTTCAGCGATCCGCTGTGACGATAAGGGTCCGTTTTGTTGTAACCAAACTCGTAAAAGTTGTTGTACTGGGTAATGGTGGAATAAGGAGCAGGCTTTTCATCCTTACCGAAGGCTGTCTCCTGTGCCTGCAAAACCTGCCTTGCCAGCCATTGCGGAGCGCCCGGGGCGGCATCGTCGCGGGTAACCAGAGCCTGCGCCGGGAAGGCAGCGGCTGCCAGAGTCACTGCCCCTGCCTGCGCCATAAATTCGCGCCGCTTCTTATAGACAGAATACGGAGTAATCTCAGAACTCAGCGGATCGCTGCGGCGTTGTTTACGGATGATCATAGAACCCCCGGTGCCCAGAAGTTATGCAGACAATCGGGACGGGTCGGAAACCTGCTGTTTCCGCCACGCCCCGGAGAGTGATATGACCATGGCGGTCGGCGGAAATTCCGCCAACCTCAGCCCGGGATCAGGCTTTTTTGCGGCGCAGCCGGGTCCAGCCTTCGTACACAGGTCCGGACAGTGAGTACGCCATAAAGACACCCAGCAGCACTTTGGCCGGATCAATGGATACCACCACAAACACCATGACCACGGCCAGCAGGGCAACAAACGGTACTTTGCCACGCAGATCCAGGCCTTTGAAGCTGTGATAGCGCACATTGGACACCATCAGAATGCCGGCGATCGGTACCACCAGCGCCATCAACCAGGCCATTTCACGACCGGGCACGCCGGTTTCACTGAATACCCACACCATGCCGGCCACAATGGCAGCGGCTGACGGCGACGCCAGGCCGGTGAAAAAGTTTTTATCAGCCACTTCCAGCTGAGTATTAAACCGGGCCAGACGCAATGCGGCGCCGGCAACGTAAATAAACGCCGCAACCCAACCGACTTTGCCCAGATCCTGTAACGCCCAGGTAAAGGAAACCAGCGCCGGCGCCACACCAAAGGACACCATATCGGCGAGGCTGTCGTACTCAGCACCGAAGTCGCTCTGTGTATTGGTCATACGGGCCACGCGGCCATCCATGCCATCAAGAATCATGGAAATGAAGATCGCAATGGCGGCGTTTTCAAAATGGCCGTTCATACTGGCGACGATGGCGTAAAACCCGGAAAACAGCGCACCGGTGGTAAACAGGTTCGGCAACAGGTAGATGCCTTTGCGCCCGGGCCATTTAGACGATGTTTTCGCCCCGACAGTCTCTTCGTCGGTATGAATATCTGTGGTGTTTTCTGTCTCGTGTTCTTTGTTGTCCATAATCGGTACAACCTTATTGTCGTCGTTCATCGTGTGATGCTCTTCTGTGTAACCTGCCTATTATGAGCCATCAGAGCAGCGCTGTCTTCCATAGCGCCCGCAACAGAGGTTCTTCCAGGCGCTGAGTTCTGGAACACAGGCCTATGGCAAACGGCTCCAGCTCCGGCTGCACATTCAGCACCCGCACCCGGCTGGCCATCGGGCTGTTCCTCAGTACCAGCTCAGGAACAACCCCAACGCCGACGCCCAGCGCCACCATGCTGACAATCGCTTCATTACCGGCGACCTGGGCATAGATGTGTGGCTGAATCTGCCGCTCCGCAAACCACTGATTCACGCGGGTACGGGCCAGGCCAGACTCAGAAAGCACCATAGGGACTTCTGACCAGTCGATTTCCGCCTGGTTCATCCCGGCAAGGTTGGCCGGTGTACGGGGAACGATAAACAACAGAGGTGAAGACGCCATGGCTTTAAACGTCAGCCCGGCAGGCAGGTGCTCAGGACGGGCTGCAATCCCCACATCCGCATCCCCGGATTCCGTACGCGGAATCGACTCCGCAGCATCACCGGTATGCACCCGCAGATCCACCAGCGGGTATTGCTCACGGAAACGCGACAGCAGATCCGGCAAAAAACTGTAGGTGGCCGTGACCGAGCAGAACAGGGTCAGCTGGCCACTGAGATCACTGACTTCGGTTCCCACGGAACTGCGCAGCTGCTGCCAGCTTAACAGGGTCTGTTCCGCGTGCTGGCGGAACAGTTCCCCGGCCGGGGTCAGCTGCATAGGCGTCGTGTCCCGATTAAACAGCTGCGCACCGGCTTCCTCCTCCATTCGCGCCAGACGCCGGCTGAGTGTCGAGGCACTCATATGCAATTGCTGACCGGCTTTACCCAGATGCTGCTGCGAACTGAGACTGAGAAAAACCTGCAAGTCTTTGTAATCCATAGCCTTTCTGAACCCTTTTGCGGTTTGCACTGATGCCGTTGCATTTTATGCAACACAACGACGCAAATATAGCATTTTACGCAACGCATTTTATCCCCTAGTATTCCGCCCCAAACACGCATTCCTTTAACCAATTGCAAGGAGACAGAGATGGGTAACTACTTTAATACTCTGAACCTGCGTCAGCAGCTGGATCAGCTGGGCCGCTGCCGTTTTATGAACCGTGACGAATTCGCTTCTGAAGCCGAATTCCTGAAAGGTAAGAAAGTTGTCATCGTGGGCTGTGGTGCTCAGGGCCTGAACCAGGGTCTGAACATGCGCGATTCCGGTCTGGACGTTTCCTACGCCCTGCGTGCTGCCGCCATCGAAGAAAAGCGTCAGTCCTGGAAAAACGCATCTGAAAACGGCTTCAACGTCGGCACTTACGAAGAACTGATCCCGACAGCGGATCTGGTCATGAACCTGACGCCGGACAAGCAGCACAGCGACGTGGTTTCTACCGTAATGCCGCTGATGAAAGAAGGCGCCTGCCTGGGTTACTCCCACGGTTTCAACATTGTTGAAGAAGGCATGCAGATCCGTGACGACCTGACGGTTGTTATGGTGGCACCTAAGTGCCCGGGTTCTGAAGTCCGTGAAGAATACAAGCGTGGCTTTGGCGTACCAACGCTGCTGGCTGTGCACCCGGAAAACGATCCGAAAGGTGAAGGCTGGGACATCGCCAAAGCCTGGGCTGCTGCCACTGGTGGTCACCGTGCCGGCTGTCTGGAGTCGTCTTTCGTGGCGGAAGTTAAGTCTGACCTGATGGGTGAGCAAACCATTCTGTGCGGCATGCTGCAGACCGGTGCCATCCTCGGCTTCGAGAAAATGGTTGAAGACGGTATCGACGAAGGTTACGCCGCCAAACTGATTCAGTACGGCTGGGAAACCACGACCGAAGCACTGAAATACGGCGGTATCACCAACATGATGGACCGTCTGTCTAACCCGGCTAAAATCGTTGCCTTCGATATGGCCGAAGAAATGAAAGACCTGATGCGTCCGCTGTTCCGTAAGCACCAGGATGACATCATGACCGGCCACTTCTCCTCCACCATGATGGAAGACTGGGCCAACGGTGATGCTAACCTGCTGAAATGGCGTGAAGAAACATCCGACACCGGCTTTGAAAAAGCACCGGCGTCTGATGTGGAAATCGACGAACAGGAATACTTCGACCACGGCATCCTGCTGGTTGCTATGGTGAAAGCCGGGGTCGAACTGGCGTTCGAAACTATGGTTGAATCCGGTATCGTTGAAGAGTCTGCTTACTATGAGTCTCTGCACGAAACACCGCTGATCGCCAACACCATTGCCCGTCGTAAACTGTATGAAATGAACGTGGTAATTTCTGATACTGCCGAGTACGGTAACTACCTGTTCTCTCACGCTGCCGTTCCTCTGCTGCGCGAGAAATTCATGCCGCACATCGGTACCGACGTTATCGGTAAAGGCCTGAACGTTAAATCCAACTCTGTGGATAACGCCCGCCTGATCGAAGTCAACGACGCTATCCGCAACCACCCGGTTGAATGGATTGGTCAGGAACTGCGCGGTTACATGACCGACATGAAACGCATCGTGGAAGCTGCTAAGTAAGCGCTGACACGACGTATCAAAAGCCCGGCTCTGCCGGGCTTTTTTGTATCCGTTTCATGATATAACTCAGTAACCACACAGACTTACAGCCCGTTGCCGGTACTAACAAAAGTGTCATATATGCTTCATCATAAAAGCCCAGTATCATCACACCCTTTTATCCGGATTGCATACCAATGGCCCCTCAACTATTGCAGGACAGCCTGGACGAACTGATTTGCAAGGAAGCAATCCACACCCACCTGCAGCCGATTGTCGATCTCAGCTGCAACCAGGCACTGGGCTATGAAGCCCTGACCCGGGGAAATCCCGGCCACATGCTGCAGCGCCCGGACCTGATGTTTCAGGCCGCCAACCAGTTTGAGCGTATTCCCGATCTGGAATCTCTGTGCATCCGGTCTGCAGTTAAGCATTTCGCCCTGAAACAGACGGCTGGCCGCCTGTTCCTCAACATCTGTCCGCAAACCCTGTTTCACTACGCCAATACCCTGGACGGACTGACCCGGCAGCTGGCGGATGTACATCTGACACCGGAAGACGTGGTACTGGAGATTTCCGAACGCTTTCCCATTGATCATGCCGACACCTTTGTTGAACTCATCAACCGTCTGAAAGGCATGGGTTATGGTATCGCCATTGATGATCTGGGCAGCGGCTATTCCGGTCTCAAGCTCTGGTCGCAGATCCGTCCGGACTACGTGAAAATTGACCGCCATTTTATCGACCGCATCGATCAGGACCCGGTGAAACAGGCCTTTGTCACCTCAGTCGTGCATCTTTGCGAACAGCTGAAGTGTGAAATTATTGCTGAAGGTATTGAGCAACCCGGAGAGATCAAGCTGCTGCGCTCGCTCGGCGTGCATATTGGTCAGGGTTACCTGCTGGGCAGACCTGCCAGTGAGCCCGGCTTTACACCACCGGACAACAGCCGCGCAGACAGCAGTCAGCACAGCCAGGGGCTGGATCTGCCGATTGGCGCCCTGTGCCAATACGCCAGAACCATCAGCACCGATATGCTGCTGAAAGAAGCCGATGAACTGTTCAAACAGCAGCCACAACTGATGTCTGTGCCGGTATTGCGGGACAAGCGCCCGGTGGGCCTGCTGCACCAGCGCAAAGTACTGGAAACCTTTGCCCAGCCTTATGGCCGTGCGTTGTTTGAACGTAAACAGGTTGAAGACCTGATGCAGCGCGACCCGCTGATCGTCGACCGCAGCATGAGCCTGGAATCGGTCAGTAAGCTGATGACTGACGACGAAGATCACTACCTGCGCCAGCATCTGATTATCTCCAACCAGGGGAATTACCTCGGCATGGTCAACACCAAAGACCTGCTGAAGCGCATCACCAACAGCCAGATACAAAAAGCCCGCTACGCTAATCCACTGACCATGCTGCCGGGCAATGTGCTGATCGATGAACACATTGACAGCCTGCTCAAACAGCAGACGCCCTTCTATCTGCTGTACGCCGATCTCAACCACTTTAAACCCTTCAACGACCACTACGGCTACCGTCAGGGAGATAACGTCATCCGCTGGCTGGGGCAGCTGTTACAGTCACACAGTTGCGGGGATGTGTTTGTCGGTCATGTGGGAGGCGACGACTTTATTCTGGTGAGCCAGGAAGAAGACATTGCACGCCTGTGCGGCAGCATTCTGCAGGCATTCAATGAGGGCATTGCCGGATTTCATAACAGCGAAGACTGGGGACGCGGCTATCTGCAGGGCACCGACCGCAACGGTAAAGCCGCTGAATTTCCGTTACTCAGTCTGGCGATTGGTGTCGTACCCTACGCCCTGATTACCGGCGATGACCCACAGAGTCTGGCCCTGTTGGCTGCGAGCGCCAAAAAAGCCGCAAAGAAAAAAGGGGGAAGTCATTGGCAGTTGCTGAGCAGTGGCGAAACACAGCTCAGCCTGGTACCTGCGGGCGGTCTCTGACGACCCACAGGCAGACGCCGGTGCTTACAGGCACTCAAGTTCCATCGTGGTTTCGAACTGGAAGTTCGACAGAACGGTATGACGTTCGGCGAAGAACAGATCAAAATCATACGAGTTGTAAGGCTCAATACCCAGCTCATCCGCAACAGAATCCAGATCCAGTGTTTTCTCGATCACGTTGTGAATACCACCGATCTCCATAGCCAGTTTGCCATTGATGAACAGATAGAGGTCATCATCACCGCGGAAGGTGAAGGTATCGCCCGGGGCATAGTAGAAGCGCAGGTGCGTTTCCAGCGTGAAGTGGTAGTTGTGATAATTACGCTCATTACCAAACCCTTCACCGTCAATCGGGAAGAAGGAGTCACTGGTGTACTTCCAGCGGGTATAGCCGGCACCGGAACCTTCATTAACCATGGTCAGCGATTTATTGATGGCCATGTTCACACCATCCACATTGCGGTACCACTGGTCAAAATACTCTTTGCCATTGGTCGTTTTAGTCGCACCGTCTTCACCCGGCGCATAAACCGGACGGCGGTCTGGCCCAAGATCCGGGCCCACAATGTCATGATCCTCGCCCATGTTCGGATTTTCAAAATCCGGATGACTGGAACGGAAATCACGGATAACCACAGGGAATGTACGGTAAGCATCATCATCAGACACGACACATTCACAGCGCTGCTCATACACAGGGGAGGTTTCGGTATCGTTTGCCTGTGCAATACCGGCTGTCAGCACCAATAATGATCCCACTGCCACTTTCAGATTTGACATAACGTTCTCCTGCCAATAAATAACGCCGTCATAGTAACCGTAAACCGGGTTACAGAATGCGACCTGCGTTTACAAAATTTAATAACCTTAAAAGAAAACTGTTAACCCGGTAGCAATTTCAATGTTATGGGTCGTTTTCGTCTTGCCGAGCAGTTCAGTTTCAAACATGTGATCACGGTAATCCAGGTTCCACGTCAGCCAGTCAGACAAGATAATGCGGTACCCTGTGCCGATCACCGTGGTAAATTGCTCATCACCGGCAAACGACGTATTACCAACACCCGCAACCAGATAAAAAGCAGAATTAAATGTCAGATTCTGGGTCACAAATGTTTCACCGGGAAACAGGTTATACCCCACCAACAGATCGTAATAACTGTACTCACGGTCAGAATCCGTCAGAATATTAATATCGTCGTATTCGTAGCTGGTTTTACCGGCTTTACTGCGGCCATAGTTGGTCTGCAGAAAAAAGTCTTCCGTCGCATGGAAAGAAGCTTTTACACCATATAAAGGCTTGGTACCGAAATCTTCGATACTGATCATTCCGACGAAGAAACCAGCCTCAAATACTTCGTTATCTATTTTTGCTTCTTCTGCTTTCTGAGCCTTCACATCCGGCTCAATAATTTTAATCGGATTAATAACGACAGAACCATCGTTACTGTCTTCTTCTGTGGCAGCATAAGCAGTCGTGCCTGTGCTGACCAAACCGATCAGAAGAAGCTGCTGAAACCAATTCGCCATACGTCATTACCCACTGAGTCATCGTCTACAAAAAATGTCATGCGACGGTATTCGCCGCGCAATACAAAATTGAAACCAATGTAAAAATTCACACCCGCTCCAATTGAATTAAAGTCACCCGTTACCACCCCGCGTCCAGGCAGACGCGCTTTACGGTTAAAGTCCTGTTCGCCGTAGCCGAGCGATAAAAATGGTGTAAATGACCATCGGTCAGTCGGCTCAACAATCAGACTGGCGGATTTCAGTTCCCCTTCGCCGTTATAGGCAAAGAATTTTCCATATTCGGCTTCTACCCCAAAATACTTACTCAGACGGTAACCTGCCATCATACTGATCTGGTCAGAACCATCCTGAGTCCCCACGGTAAAGCCCAGACGCACTTTAGAGCGCAGGAAGTCACCGTGCCGCGTTTCCGGCAAAGCCACCGGCGTACCGGTGCCCTGCAGCGTACGCGCCAGGCTTTCACGGGTCACCCAGCCGGTTTTACCCCGCTTATCAGCGATCAGATACCAGGTTGTCCGGCGCCGGACAACGGCAATATCGTCGCCTTTTTCCACGACATAGATAACCGGGTAGCCCCGGCCCGGGCCGGTGTGCAACTCCAGATAGGGGTCAATCACGCGTACTTCCAGCGCAGCTGCCAGGTCGTCTTCCGACACCTCCGGCGCTTCACTTTCTGCCCGTGCGACAGAAGCGGTTGTGGCCAGCACAGCAAACGCCAGCATCAGATGTAATTTCATATAGAGATAGTGTTAAAAACTGAACGCACATTGTAAGAAAACCCGCCAGCGGGTGCGCGGCAGTGCTTCACTTTAACAATGTTAACCTCATCACAGTGTGCATTGTCGCAGTCAGGAGTGGTCGTTTTGTCAGATTGCGCCAGCCGTCGTTATCTGACGAATCTGATTTTTTTGAACGGGCACAAGTTTTTCCGTCACGTATCCATAGATAATGCCTGCCTGCGCCGAATTGACGAAAAATAACGGCAACAGGCTATCTGGCGAGGAGAAGAATGTGCGCTTTGTATTGTTAGTATCACTGCTGGTTTCCATGACAGCGACGGCTGCGGATGCCAATCTGGATTTTGGCCAGAAGAATTCCGCCCAGAAAGCCCGCGAGGCCATGAATGAAGTGCAGCGTCTGTCCGGCGACATTCAGAACCTGAAAGGCCGCGTCATCGACCTCAATAAAGACCTGCGGGTGATGGAAGAAGCCCTGCTCTTCCCCAGCAACACGCAGTTTTCGGTGTTTGTCTCCGTTGAAGGCGGGGCCTTTTTCACCCTCGAAAGCGTCAAACTCAAAATCGATGACAAGCTGGTTTCATCCCACCTTTACTCGGCCAAACAGCGCAGCGCGCTGGAGCGTGGCGGCGTGCAGAAGCTGTTTGTGACCAACCTGTCCGAAGGCAAGCACGAAGTGACCGCCTTCTTTACCGGCATTGGCCCCAATGGCCGCCCCTATAAACGCGCCACTGAACTGACGCTGGAAAAAGGCAAAGGCAGCCAGTTTCTGGAAGTTGCCATCTCCGACGACAGCGGCCGCCAGGAACCTGTCTTTGCGATTAAACAGTGGTAATTGCTATGAAGAAGTACGCGATACTGCTGCTGGCTGCCCTGGCATCCACCACCCAGGCGGCGCAGGTCAAAGACCTGGAATTCGGTGGCATTCTGTTTGACTACTACCAGCAGGATTACTTTTCCGCTCTGGTACAGTACGAATACGCCCACAGTAAAAACGCCCTGCAGCATCACGGCGATGAAGCCCGGCTGATGAAAGGCGGTATGGCGCTGTCTTATGGTCTGGCCGGCGAAGCAGAGAAGATCTTCCGCCAGCTGCTGACACCGGAAGTTGCCGAAGGCGAACGCAACCGTGCCTGGTTCTATCTCGCCAAACTCTATTACCAGAAAGCCGACATGGCCAAAGCCGCCAATGCGCTGGTACAGATCGGCGGCAACGTACCGGCCGACATCGCCGAAGAATACAACTATCTCGCCACTCTGATTAACATCAACAACAGCCAGATGGGCGCCGCCAATGCCGGTATTGAGCAGCTGGCCGGCAATGACCGCCTGCAACCGTATCTGATATACAACTTCGCGATCCGCCTGCTGAAAGACGACGATACCGACGGGGCGATCAAAAACCTCAGCCGCCTGCTGAGCAGCATTCAAAGCAAAGACGACAAGGAAATGAAAGCCCTCAGTGACCGTGCCCGCCACGCGCTGGCGCAGTTGTCGCTGAATCAGGGTAATTACGTCAATGCCTGGAATTATCTGCAAGGCGTCAGTACCACCGGGCTCTACTCCAACCGGGCGCTGCTCACCTATGCCTGGGCCGCCATCAAAATGGAGCAGTATCCTCAGGCGGTGCCGGCACTCAAGCTGCTGACGCGGCGCTCCATCTCCATTCCGGAAACTCAGGAAGCCAAAGTCCTGCTGGCCCACGTGTATGAAACCCAGGGCGCCAGCCGCAGTGCGCTCAAGCAGTATCTGGTAGCCGAAAAAGACTTCAAAGGCGGTCTGGAGGCTATTGAAGACGCCCGCCGCGTGATTGCCTCACAGGAAATTCCGCAGGAATTCGTGATCAATCTGGAAGCCATGCTCGACGAATCCGACTGGTATGGCATGCAGCCGTCACTGGATTACACCAAGCTGACGCCGTTTCTGACAGAACTGATGGCCTCCAACAACTTCTACTCGGTTATCAAAGAACTGCGTGACCTTTATGGTCTGCGCCGCAACCTCAATTACTGGCAGATGCAGGTGCATGAGCATGAACTGATCATCCGCATCCGCCGCGAACAGACTGGTGTGGACCAGCTGATGGCTCAGGTCAAACAGACCCAGAACCAGTTCACCGAATACCGCGATGGCCTGCAGGAACTGAAGCTGATGACACTGACCCTGTCAGAACGTGATCAGGAACGCTTTACCGGCCTGTGGGAAAACACCATGAAAGAACTCGGCCTGGTGGAAGACAAAGTCGACCGCGTGGCCAGTATTAAAACCCCCTACCGTCTGAGCTACGATCTGGAAGCCCGCAGCAAAGTGCTGGCAAAAGAAGTCGCTCAGGAACTCAGCAACACCAACCGGCTGATCAACGCACTGGAAAAAGTGATGCGTTCAGTGATTACCGCTGAGTTGGATAAACACGAAGAAAGAATCCGGTATTACTGGGCACAGGCACGTCTGGGTAAAGCCCGCCTGTACGACAAAGCCCTGAATAATATCGAAGAAACCAGCACCGGAGCACAATGATGAAATATTATGCCGGCATCAGTTTGGCCTTTTTATTAAGCGGGTGCAGCCTGCTGGGTGGTGGTGACACCATCGGCGGCTTAAAAAGCCAGGAAACCGAAGAAGCCGATCTGGATTTTGCCAATATGGATCACGCCCAGGTGCGTGATGAATACAAAGAACTGCTTGATCTGGTGGATGACGATTTCCTCAAAGAACAGATCGAACGCCGGATTGCCGGTGTTTCCATGTCAGGCGGTGACCAGGAACTGGCCAGCGGCACTAAACCCAGAAAAGGCTACTACCGCGACGCCATTAACTCCTACATTGATATTCTGGAAAAATACCCGAACTCGCCGGACAATGCCGAAGTGCTGTATCAGCTCTCCAAAGCGTACGAAATGGAAGGTGAGCCAAAGAACGCGGAAGCCATGCTCAACCGCCTGGTATCACTGCACCCGGATTATGAAAATATTGCCGAGGCTCATTTCCGCCTGGGGGATATCAACTTCAACAATCAGAACTACCGCGCTGCGGAAAAGCATTATCGTTACGTCACCAACTCCGGCGCCGACAACCTGAAGCTCAATGCCCACTACATGCTGGGCTGGGCGCTGTACAAGCGCGCCCTGTTTGACGAAGCGCTGGAGTCCTTCGCTTACGTACTGTCTGAAGTACTGGACGAACAGGCGACCCGCAATCTGACCAAAGCGGAAAAACCACTGCTCAAAGACACGCTGCATTCCATCAGTCTGTCACTGGTTAACGTGGGTGGTGCGCAACGTATCCCATCGGTCAAGGGACTGCAGAACAAACCTTATATCTGGCAGGTCTATGAAAACCTGGGCGCCTATTATCTGGAGAAAAACCGCTACGCCGACAGTGCCGCGACTTACCAGGCCTTTATTGAAGCCTTTCCGATGGATAAACGCTCACCGGAAATGCATACCCGCCTGATCGCCGCTTATGAAAAAGGCGCCTTTGCCCGTGACGTACTGGAAGCGAAACAGGATTACGTCGCCCGCTACGGTAAAACCACACAATACTGGGCCCAGGCCGATGCCACACTGCGCGGTGAAATCACCAGCCATCTGCAGC
The DNA here is from genome assembly GCA_002314145.1 of Thalassolituus sp. UBA1087. Lineage (GTDB taxonomy): Bacteria > Pseudomonadota > Gammaproteobacteria > Pseudomonadales > Oceanobacteraceae > Venatoribacter. The sequence continues at coordinate 13,130 of DCCG01000021.1, forward strand.
CTTACCTGGTTGAGCTGGCATCGCATTTCCATGCCCAGGCACAGAAACAGAACGAACTGGCACAGGAAAAAGAAAAAACCAATGCTGACCAGTTTAAGGTGTTAAGCGAAAAAACCCGCGCATCCTATGCCAATGCAACCGATTATTACGGTCAGTACCTGAGCAGCTTCCCACAGGCCAGCGACCGCGCCAAACAACGTTACCTGAAAGCAGAAGCACATTTCGAAGCCGGTCAGTTTTCTCAGGCCGCATCTGACTATGAAACGGTCAGCTACGAATATAAAGACAGCGAATATGGCAACCGTGCCGGCTACGCAGCGATTATTTCTTACCAGACCCGGGTAAAAGAGCTGGAAGGTAAAGAAAAAGCCAAAGCCAGTGCGCAGGAAAAAGCCGTGGCCAGTATGCTGCGCTTTACCAAAAACTACGATACCGACAAACGCTCGCCGGCAGTACTGACCAACGCCGCCGAGTACCTGTTCAGTCTTAACCGTTATCAGGAAGCCATCGATGTGGCGGACGGCCTGATCAAAGGTAACCAGTCGCTGGATGCTGATCTGAAACAAACGGCGTACGGTATTATTGCCCACTCCTACTATCAGCAGAAAAAATACGTCCCGGCCTCCGAAAATTACGACAATCAACGTAAAATTCTCGGCCCTCAACACAAAGACTATGTGGCCGTCAGCGAGCGCATGGCGACCTCTGTGTATAAACACGCAGAAGAGCTGATCGCAGCAGAGAAAAAACCGCAAGCGGCCCAACAACTGCTGCGGATTAAATCCATTGCCCCTAACAGCAAAGTGCGCGTCATTGCACAATACGATGCCGCGGTTATCCTGCTGGCGGAAAAACAATGGCAGCCGGCCATCAACGAGCTGGAACAACTGCGCACCCTGTATCCGCAGCATGAACTGTCCGCTGAGTTCCCGCGTAAACTGGCCTATGGCTACGAAAAAGCCGGTCAGTTAAAACCCGCCGCGGAAACATACGAATACCTGTATAAAAACGATCAGGACGCCGAAATTAAGCGTGATGCCCTGTTCGCCGCGGCAGGCTTACGGGAAAAACTGGGCGAAATCAAAACCGCCAACGAATACTACAAAACCTGGGCCCGTACCTATGAACAGCCGTTCGACACCCGCATGGAAGCCCGCTATCACATCGCGCTGACTTACGGTCAGATGAACGATGAGCGCCGCAAACTCTACTGGCTGCGCCGTATTATTCAGGGCGATGCCGAGGGCGGCGAACAACGCACAGACCGCTCACAGTGGCTGGCGGCATGGGCGGCAGTGGAATACGGTGATTACTTTGCCAAAGAATTCAGCAAACGCCGTCTGACAGCCAGCAACCTCAATACCGCTCTGCCGAAAAAACAGCAGATGATGCAGGACGCCATCACCCGCTACGAGCAGGCAGCGGATTACGGCATGCTGGAATTCACCACCAAGTCGTCGTACAAAATTGCCAGCCTGTATCAGGAAATGGCCACTGACCTGCGTACCATGAAAACCCCGGCCGGACTGTCCGATCAGGAAGCCGCCATGTTCTCCAATCTGGTTGAGCAGCAGGCAGCGCCAATGATCGAACTGGCCATCTCAGTACATAACAGCAACGCCGAACAGGGCTGGAAAGGCTTCTACAACGAATGGATTGACAAGAGCTTCCAGGAATTAGCCGCCCTGCAACCTGCGCGTTTCAACAAATATGAAGAACAGAAGAGGTATGGCGATGAAATTCGTTAAGCCAATGCTGGTATTGGCACTGCTGTCCGGCTGTGCCGCACAACAACCCAAAGACAGCGCACCGGAAGAAGCCAAACTGGTCGCCACACAGCAGTTCCTGCCACAGCAGGCCTATGATGCCGAAGGTAACAAACTGCCCTATGAGCCAGAGGTTAACCCCTACCTGGAACAAACCGGCACCATCAGCAAGGGCTCTGTTCTTCTGTTTATTGAGGCCAAAAAAGCCCGTAAAAGAAAAGACGATGAAACCGCCGAGCAGAAGCTTGAGGTGATCACCCGCCAGGACCCGGATCTGGCCGGCCCATACGTCATGCTGGGCGATATCCGCATGGATAACAAAGATTACAAAAGTGCCGAAGAGAACTATCTGAAAGCCATCAGCATTAACGACGAGAATGTAAATGCTTACTTAGGCCTGGGGGAAGCCCAGCGTCGTCTGGGTAAATACAAAGTTGCCCAGAATACCTATGAGAAGGCGTTAACAGTCTGGAAAGATTTCCCGGAGGCGCACCTGAACCTGGCGGTACTCTACGATGTCTACCTCAACCTGCCAACCAAAGCACAGGCGCACTATGAGGCGTACCTGTTTCTGACCGGCAAGCAGAGCGGCAAAGCCGATGAATGGTATCAGGAAGTAAAAAGCCGCACCGGTATCGAAAAGAGCTTTATCGATCCGGGCTTCAGCAAGCCGGCGGACGATAAAGCAGAAAAAGCGGATGACAAATCCGCATAATAACGGGGAGAAATGATGAATAAGCTAATGTGTCTCGCCCTGATCATCCTGCCCTTGTCGACAATGGCAGATGATGAAGAACCTATCCGGCTGGAAAGTAAAATTGTGGGCGATAAAGAACAGCCCTCAGTCAGTTATTTTGTGCCCTGGCAGGACGCCAGTGGCGTGGATCGCTTATATCAGAACGTCGAAGACCGTTACGACGACAGCTTAGATACGATTGACCGCGACGTCATGCTACGTTCTATGCATATCTACGATGAAATGAATCTGGAAAATAATCCAGCTCCGCAATAAATCTCTGAATAAGCATCCGTTCACAGAATAAACCTGCCGAAAAACATAAAGTAACTGTTAACAACACGTCCGCCCGCTCCGGGGCGGACGGCAATCACTTTTGAGAGCAAGAAAATGGGCGATATTTACAGCATCGTGGTCAACTTCCTGAAAGAAGGTGGCCTCTTTATGTATCCGATTTCGATTGTACTGGTTCTTGGCCTGGCCATTGCCATTGAACGCTGGGTTTACCTGAAGCGCGAAAAAGGACGTAACGAAAAAACATTCGAAGACTTCCTGCCACTGCTGCGCACTAACGATCACGAAAAGATGACCCTCTTTACCCGTGACCACAATGCCGCTATTTCACGCATTATCGGCTGCGGTCTGGACATGATGAAGATCACCAAACAACGCGCCGATATTGAACAGGCCATGAACGAAGGTGTGATGGAAGTTCTGCCACGCCTGGAAAACCGCGCCAACTACCTGGCCACGCTGGCTAACGTCGCTACCCTGCTGGGTCTGCTGGGTACCATTATCGGTCTGATCGCGGCCTTTGCTGCGGTGGCCAATGCCGACCCGGCGGACAAGTCAGCCCTGCTGTCGCAGTCGATCTCGGTGGCGATGAACACCACCGCATTTGGTCTGATTGCGGCGATTCCGCTGCTGATTGCCAGTGCCATCATCAACAACAAGATCAATGCCATTGTCGCCAGTATTGAAATGGGCGCGATGAAGTTTCTTAACGTGATGACCCTGAACCGTGCAGTAGAAGCCGGTTATCCGAAAGACGAACGCAGAGATTCGTAACATGTCGTCCTTCAAAATGAAGCGCCGCGTGGAAGAGGAAAAAGATATTGATATCACCTCTTTCATGAATCTGATGATTGTTCTGGTCCCGGTACTGCTGCTCAGCCTCACCTTCACCAAGGTACGGGTGCTGGACATCAATCTGCCGGAACTCAGTGGCGGTCAGTCAGCTGCGGAGCTCAGTCAGTCACAGCTGGATATCCGGGTAGACAAAAACGGCTTCGCCGTCTACTTCCCCACCAACACGCTGCTGAAGAAGATTCCAAAGACAGAAGACGGTGGCTACAACTATCTGGAACTGTCACTGGTTATGCGGGCACTGAAGGACAAAGTTGCCGACAAAAAAGACGCTACGATCGTTGCTGCCAAATACGTGAACTACCAGACACTGATTTCCACCATGGACACAGTGAAGTCTTACAAAACCACCGCAGCAGCCGATCTGGTTGAAGTTGAATTGTTTCCGGAGATTTCTCTCGGGGATAAAAAACGGTAAATAACTATGGCATCTGAAGGTTTTATTCAGAGAAGAACCACCAAAGCAGCGAGTCTGAACCTGACGTCACTGATGGATATTTTTACCATCCTGGTGTTCTTCCTGCTGATGAACACCGGTGATACGCAGGAACTGGCCAAAGCCAACTTTGTGAAACTGCCGGATTCCAACTCCGATGGCGTATTGCACGGCGAGCTGGTGATCAACGTTGGTGAAGAATTCATCAACATCGATAACGAAGATATTGTTGCCGTTGCGGACGTCAACACCCGGCCCGGTACCGTTAATGAGCCGTTGGCTCAACGCCTGCAGGCCTTCGCGGAAGAAAGCGGCGAACTGACCGAAGTGGAACAGAAAATCGGCCGCTCCGTCACCATCATGGGTGACCGTTCGGTTCCTTACGATCTGCTCAAAGCCGTGATGACAACCTGTGCTGCCAACGGCTTCCGGGATGTTTCTCTGGCCGTTAACCAGGTCGCCGCTGACGCCCTGATGGCACCGGCAGAAGCCGCACCAGCCGGGGGAGGCGAGTAATATGTCGACCGCTAACCCGCACCATTTTATGGCGCTGGACCTCGCGCTCCCCTGGAACGTGAACCACGACAACAACCAACGTTTTACCAAAGCCCTGAAAATTCTGGCGGGTATTCTGCTGCTGTTGTTCATTGTGGTGCCTTTTCTGCCCAGCTGGGACGTGCAATTTGGCCAGGTAGAATACAAACCCACGGTGAAAGCCAAAGTGGTGCTTGAGCCACCGGAAATGCCGGAGCAGTCCAAACCTGTGGTCGAGGAAGAACCACCACCGCCTCCGCCGCCCAAGCCAAAACCGAAAGATCCGGTCAAGGCGACACAGAAACCTGTGCCCAAATCCGGCGGTAAAGCACCACAACAGGCTTTTGATGCGCTGAACTCGCTGAATACGCTGAGCAAAAAAGTGGATGTCAGCCGGTTACAGAACAAGAACCTGTCCGTGAAAGGGGGCGAAGTCAAAGCCAACACCAAATCACGTCTGGGAGAAGAAAGTCTGAATTCCAGTGGCGGCCTCAAAAACGCCGACACTGACATGGCCGTCAAAGGCGCAGCACTGGGTGTACACAAAGGGGTGGCGGTTGATACCCCGATTGAATACCTGGATCTGCCCAATGAAAACGGCGAATACGTCGAAGGGGCCGCCGGGCGACGGGATATGGAAAGTATCCGCCGTACCATTGAGAACGCCAAAGGCTCGGTCTACGCCATGTACGCCAAAGCCCTGCGCGATCATCCGGATCTGAACGGCAAGTTTGTCTTCGAACTGGTGGTTGAGCCGGATGGCACCGTCAGCCGGCTGAAGTTGATCAAGAGTGATCTGAACATGCCGGATCTTGAGCAAAAAATGCTCAACCGGATCGGTGGCATCAACTTTGGCCGTGAAGATGTTGCCCCCACGAGAGTGCAATATACCTTCGTAATGATTCCAAGCTGACAGCAGATCAGAGCCACAAACACAGCGTTGAGTGGCTCTGATTTCTGTTTTTATTGCGCTGTTTTCCGCTGATCCGGCAATGAAAACGTCGCGGTAAGACGTTTTCCGCCAGCCAAAAAAGTACAGGTCATAATGCGCGGTAAAAGCTGCCGCAAAGTAAACAGAAAGCGCGTTTTTCTGTTACAAAAAGTCCATATCTGAAGGGCTAAAATTGCTTACCAGCCGGTTTCAGCAATAGCCACTCAAATGCCCTCTAAGGCCCGGTTTATCTGGCCCCGGGCGCTAAATAAGCACTGGTTCACAATAATGAAAACTCCCCGGCCAGTGAATTTTACTTTGTGAACGACATCCCTCTTTTCAAACAACAAAATGACACAATTACTTTACCCACTGTGTCTGCATTTATCAGGGTAACGGGATATGAAAATACTTAAGCAAAAACTACTGTATACAGGAATTCTGACTGGCAGCCTTATGCTCGCCGGCTGTGGCGCTGACGTCAGCGTCGAGGATTCAGAAAACACCGGATCGTCACTCACCCAGGACGCGCCATTCGCCTACGTCTCACGTAGCCTGAATGACAACAGCGCAACCGGGCTGGCCTATCAGGGCGGAGCGAAGCTGCTGGTGCGCGAACGCGTATCGTCAGCCGCCAGCGACGAGGAAATCCTGGCCAATGCCATCGGCACGTCTGACTACGACGTCCGTGATCTGAATGTATCCCCGGATGGCAAAAACATGGTGTTCTCAGCGCGTACCGCTGACAGCAGCTGGAACATCTACCAGTACAACTTCGCAGCCGGCACCGTTACCCGTCTGATCGAAGATGACAACACAGCAGAAGCCGGACACGACACAAGCCCGGTTTATACAGTGGACGGCGACATCGTATTTGCATCTACGCGCCCACACGGCGGCGATGAAAACGCCAACTCCGTACTCTACCGTATCGCCGCTGGCAGCGATCAGCTGGAACAGCTGACTGACAGCGAATACAGCGACTCTGATCCGACCGCACTGGCTGATGGTGGCCTGGTATTTATCCGTACCGTAACCGGTACCGATGCCAAACGCTTCGAGCTGACTTACCTTGATACCGAAACCGGTGCGCTGGACGTTCTGGCGACCACCGAAGTCAGCGGCAAAGACGCTACCACGCTCGACCTGATGAACATGGTTCAGGATACCGATGGCCATCTGCAGGTACTGGTTGCCAGCAAAGAGCAGCCTCTGCGCGGCGGTGATGTGGTTGTCCTGAGCGAAAGCAGCAACGTACAGATTCAGGCATCCAATGGCGACAGCGCCAACCGCATGGTGACCGAATCCCACACTGGCGGTAACGTCACCGTGTATCCGGACAACGTGTCAGATGCAGGCTGGTACAGCGCATTTTCACCATACCGTGATGGCAGTGGCCGTATGCTGGTCAGCTGGACTCAGTGCCTGAGTCAGCAAAGCTCCCTGACCAAACCCTGCGACAGTAACACTGCGCTGGACTCCATCCAGGCGCGCTATGGTATCTGGACTTACGACCCGGTATCCGGAACCCGCCAGCCAGTTATTAACGGTAAAGCCGGCGTGGTATACACCGAAGTTGCTGTGGCTTATCCGTTCAGCCTCGCTAACCTGAAGCTGGATGAAGCCGACGAAAACGCCGACGATCCGACTGAGAACCCGGCTGACGACGATGATGACGATCAGCCGACAGATCCAGGTACCGGTGGCGGTGATGATGGTTCTGACGACGGCTCTGATGACGGTTCTGACGACGGCTCCGATGAT
>DCCG01000021.1:20845-20968 GCA_002314145.1 Thalassolituus sp. UBA1087
TGGATCTGACGACGGCTCCGATGACGGTTCTGACGACGGTTCCGACGATGGATCTGATGACGGCTCCGATGATGGATCTGACGACGGCTCCGATGATGGATCTGACGACGGCTCCGATGATGG
>DCCG01000027.1 GCA_002314145.1 Thalassolituus sp. UBA1087
TTGCACTTATTATGCGAAACCGCGCTTCTTTAAACCCGGCCTATCGTCAGCGCCTTTACCAGAGCCAGCCCGGGCAAGGCTTCCAACACCTGCCAGGCAGGAGGTAGCACATACTGACTCCAGGTAAACCGCCGGTATCTTTCGGGTATAACAAAGAAGAGGGTCTAAAGACCCTCTTTAATAAACCCCAACCAGACCAGGCATTACTCTTTATTAAGCGATGCAGGCTCCGCAGAAGCCATATCCGGTACAGATACAGTCCATTCATTACAGCCAGTAAAGGTGATCTCACCTTCTGGTCGGTCAATACCAAACCGAATAGAACCACTACTGATGCCAGAACCGTCTTCACAAAGGGTCAGTTGCGAAGACTCGAAGTAGATATAACCGTAATCCGGTAAAAAGACACCGCCATCAAAGATATTAAAGCGATAAACAGGGCCTCCCGCAGTAATCATCACCTGAGGCTCCGGCATGATATCGTCTGAACCTGAGAAGCTCATGGTAAATTCAACCAGGGAATCTCCGGAACGAATCTGTTGATTGACGGTTGAATCCACACTCACTGTATCGATATTTTCACGCTCATCATCGACCGTACGATAGCTCAGTTCACCATCCATGCGGATGCGATATTCCTGCTCCCCCACGGTGACAGTGAAGTCACCTTCCATCGTACCTTCTGCGGTTTCATCGTAATATGAATCTTCACCATCATTGTCTCGGTTATAGCTGCGCGAAAATTCAACGCTGGCTGAGCCATTATAAGTGGCAGACTCCGCCGGAGTTTCCGCCAGTAACCGCATATCGGCATAAACATACTCACAGTAATCATCGTAAGTAACGCTTGTACTGGTATTCAGTGAACCACCGTACTGATAGCCTGATGCATCATTACCAGTGCTTTCAAATTCATCTTCGCCGTAGATGACTGTTGCCTCAGCTGTGCCACCACACTCGCCGACATCGGACGCAGTAAAGGTTTCATCGATTGGATACCCATCACGGGATTCGGTCTCCAGGTCAAGCATGGCTGCCGGCTGTACTGAATCAGCGAAGCGGTTTATGCCTAACATCATAAAGTCCCTTATGAAAGGAATGTTATACAATGACTGCTCATCTTCAATCTGCTCAAGCACATCGGGATAGGAAATTGACTGAGTATAAGGGCCAATTTCCTGACTCAACATCTGCAGATAGAAAAACTCGCCAACCTGTTCAGCGATGGCTTCGCGGTTTTCATCAGTCACTTCAGCGTCTCCGGTTTCTCCGCTATATACCAGCGTACGTAAACCAGAATCAGACGAAGAACCGCTGCTGTCGCCGCCACAACCGGCCAGTATCAGAGAGCCGCTGACGACTGCAAGATAAGCCAGAGCTTTAGTTTGTTTATTGATTGCTTTCATCGTACTTCCCTTCAGGTGTTTTTGATTTTAAATATGCCCATCAATTCTTACCGGCCATCGCTTATCTATTATCAGCTATATCATTAATAGCAAGACTAAAATGGCCAACAGACTATGGGCGGGGAATTTAACGACTAATTCCAAATTCGTAAACAAATAAAAAAATGATTAAATGACAATTTTTGTCACAATTAAAAATAAAAAATTTTAAAAAAGAAGAAAACATTTTTATCAATAAAAAATATCCTTATACATCCCTTATAAACACTGATGTTTATTAAAAATAAAAATATCATTAATAACTGACAAAATTTGTCACTCAATAAAATTATTAAAAATGAAAATTTTGTATCCGGTAAGCATTCCTTTCATTTACTTTTTTAAAAAATAAAATTAGTGGTACATGCGTTCAGGATTTTATTTTATTTCTGTACGCAAGCTCCGATAAAAAATAGGCGGCCTCTTCCTGACTTACTGACTATCTGTCAATGAATTTCAATCAGACATAAAAAAACCGCCCGAAGGCGGTTTTTTACTTCACTGAATCCGTGAAATATCAGGCAGGCTGCTCAACACCTTTCATGGTCAGTTTCACACGGCCTTTCGGATCAACGTCAGCCACGTGTACGTTTACAACCTGACCTTCTTTCAGGTAGTCAGAAACGTTTTCAACGCGCTCTTCGCTGATCTGAGAGATGTGCAGCAGGCCATCTTTACCTGGCAGTACCGTAACGAATGCACCGAAGTCAACAATCTTGCTGACGGTACCAGTGTAGGTAACACCGACTTCGATTTCAGCAGTGATGCCTTCAATCATTTCTTTCGCTTTATCAGCAGACGCTTTATCTGCTGCGAAGATTTTGATTTCACCATCATCGTTAATATCAACGGAAGCACCGGACTTCTCGGTAATGTCACGGATGGTTGCACCGCCTTTACCGATCACGTCACGGATCTTGTCAGAAGCGATCTTCATGCTGGTCATGGTCGGAGCGTTTTCAGACAGCTCTTTACGTGGTTCAGCAATCACAGCATTCATCTGCTCAAGAATGGTAAAACGGGCTGCTTTGGCTTTTTCCAGCGCGATTTCCATAATCTCTTCAGTGATGCCTTCGATCTTGATATCCATCTGCAGTGCAGTGATACCTTCGTCCGTACCGGCGACTTTAAAGTCCATATCGCCCAGGTGATCTTCATCACCCAGAATGTCGGTCAGAACCGCGAATTTTTCGCCTTCTTTTACCAGCCCCATGGCGATACCGGCTACCGGAGCTTTCATCGGTACACCGGCATCCATCATCGACAGAGAAGCGCCGCATACAGAAGCCATAGAAGAAGAACCGTTGGATTCAGTAATTTCAGAAACCACACGGATGGTATACGGGAATTCGTCATGAGATGGCATCATGGCCTGAACACCACGACGGGCCAGACGACCGTGACCAATTTCACGACGGCCCGGGGCCCCTACACGACCGGCTTCACCGACGGAGAATGGCGGGAAGTTGTAGTGGAACAGGAAAGGATCATCTTTCGTGCCATGCAGAAAGTCGATCATCTGCGCATCACGGGCAGAACCCAGAGTGGTCGCAACGATGGCCTGAGTCTCACCACGGGTGAACATGGCAGAACCGTGCGTGCTTTTCAGAACGCCGGTTTCGATGGTCAGCGGACGAACGGTATCGTTGTCACGACCGTCGATACGTGGAGCACCGTCAATAACACGCTGACGGACGACTTCGTATTTCAGCTCACCGATCATGTCGGCGATTTCGTCTGCAGAGAAACCTTCTTCATCTTCACCGGCCGCCAGTTTTTCTATTGCAGCCGCTTTGATTTCATCCAGTTTTCCGTAACGCTCCATTTTGTCTGAGATAGTGTAAGCTTCGCCGATTGCAGCGGCCACTTCAGCCTTAACCGCTTCGTACAGAGGCTTATTCTGTGCTTCGGCAGCCCAGTCCCAACGCTCAACCTTCAGTTCTTCAACCCATTCACTGATCGCTGTGATCGCAGGCTGAAACGCTTTGTGTGCAAAGAGTACCGCACCCAGCATTTCGTCTTCGGTCAGTTCGTCGGCTTCGGATTCCACCATCAGTACCGCATCTTTGGTACCGGCCACAACCATGTCCAGCAGAGAGTCTTCCAGCTGAGAGTATTTCGGGTTGAGGATGTAACCTTCATCTTCGATGAAACCAACGCGGGCACCACCGATAGGACCATTGAAAGGAACGCCGGAAACAGACAGGGCTGCTGATGTGGCGATCATGGCGCAGATATCCGGATCAACGTCTTTTTCAGAAGACATCACGGTCAGGATAACCTGAACTTCGTTCATGAAACCTTCCGGGAACAGAGGACGGATCGGACGGTCGATCAGACGGGACGTCAGGGTTTCTTTTTCAGAAGGACGCGCTTCACGCTTCAGGTAACCACCAGGGATGCGGCCGGCGGCGTACATTTTTTCCTGATAGTGAACAGACAGCGGGAAGAAGTCCTGACCTGGCTTGGTGCTTTTCGCAGCCACAACAGTCGCCAGAACCTGGGTTTTACCGATAGTAGCCAGAACAGCGCCGTCAGCCTGACGGGCAACGCGGCCGGTTTCCAGAATGACGGTGTCTTCGCCGAACTGGAAGGTTTTTGTGTTAGCAACAGGTTTTGTGCTCATACAGTATGTTTTTCCTTAAATATTGAATCACTCTGCGCACTGCAGGTGCTTCTAAGGATTGGCTCTTTTGTGCCCGGATGGGCAAAAAGCCAATGGTTAGAAGCACCACCACATTACTCGATGTGGGGTTGGCACCACAGTTGTGCAGGAAAGTTTTTTGAGAGATAGCGATCAGCCAGATACAACAAAAGCCCCGGAGGGCTTTTGCTGCAGAAAGAGATCTTAGCGACGCAGACCCAGACGTCCAATCAGACTGGTATAGCGGTCAGCATCTTTACGCTTCAGGTAATCCAGCAGTTTACGACGCTGGTTAACCATGCGGATCAGACCACGACGGGAGTGGTGATCTTTACCGTGCGCTTTGAAGTGGTCCTGCAGGCCAACGATGTTGTGGGTCAGCAGTGCAACCTGAACTTCAGGAGAACCAGTGTCACCTTCAGCAACCTGATACTCTTTTACAATCTCAGCTTTCTTTTCAGCAGATAATGCCATCTTTCATACTCCGTAGAATGTGCATCAGGCAGAGCCTGACGGTTTAAAAAGCATTCCCACCGTGCACATTAACAGTGGTATGCGTGCGCCTCACGGCGCAGTTAAAAACGGGTAGTCAGCGGCTCAGAGCTGAGGCAGCGTTACCTGCATCAGACGCCGGGCCCTGATCACGCCACCTTCGATACAGCCAATGCCGATCATTTGGCGAACCCCGGATTCAACGGCCCATAATTGTACAGACGTTGCATCCCCCAGGCCAGTCTTTATCGTCTGGCCAAGCAGCATTTTAGCAGCTTCTGCCAGAGGCAGCGCCACTTCCGGCCAATCCGGTATGGCAGTATGTGGCGGCAGCAGTAAAGCATCCAGTTCTGAGTAGTCCTGAACACCATCAGTACAGTTCTGTTCTGCCAGCTGTTCAAGGGCTTCCGGACTGATCATCTGACCGCTGTGATACGGCCCGCAGCCGGTGCGGTGCAGATGGCTGACATAAGCACCACAACCAATGGCTGCGCCTATGTCTTCCACCAGGGTACGGATATAGGTGCCTTTTGAGCAGCGTACCGACAGATCGAGTTCTCTCTCCCGCTGGTCGTTTAAGGTCAGCTCAGAGATGGTAATGGTGCGGCGTTTCTTTTCGGCGACAGCGCGCATTTCCGCCTCAGACATCCCCTGACGGGCCAGCTCATAAAGCGGTTTACCGTCCATTTTCAGCGCCGAGAACATAGGCGGTACCTGTTCAACCTCACCACGGAAGCGGCTCAGCACGGCTTCCACCTGCCCTGCGGTCAGTGCCGGTACCTCAGCGGTACGGAAGACTTCGCCTTCGGCATCACCGGTGGAGCGTACTTCGCCAAGCCGGGCGGTGGTGTCGTAGGCTTTATCAGAATCCAGCAGCAGCTGAGAGAATTTGGTGGCTTCCCCCAGGCAAATGGGCAGAACGCCGCTTGCCAGAGGGTCCAGCGCGCCGGTATGGCCGGCTTTGCGCGCGCCATAAATGCGCTTAACCCGCTGCAGCACCTGATTGGAACTGAGCCCCAGCGGCTTATCAATCACAATAATGCCGCTGATATCACGGCCTTTTTTCTTACTCACCCGGCTTACTTCTCTTCGCTGTCGTCCGGTGACTCGTCATGATGACGGGCATTGTCTTCATCGGTCGCCTGCTTAATCAGCGATGTGAGTTTCATCCCCCGGTCCAGGGTTTCATCATAATGAAAACGCAGATGCGGCGTGATGCGGGTGCGCAGATTACGCGCCAGCTCGCTGCGCAGATATCCGGACGCATCATTCAGAATGGTTTCTGTCTGGCGGCGGATCTCTTCATCACTCTCACCTCTGGCACCCATCACGGTGAAGTAGATATCGGCATACCCCAGATCTTTCGCCACTTTGACATGGTTCAGAGTCACCATACCCAGGCGCGGGTCCTTCATTTCAAACTGTATCATCTGGGCCAGATCACGCTGGATCTGCTCCCCCAGCCGGGATGTACGGCTATAGTCTTTTGGCATTTTTTCCTCCGGCAGTAACCGGCTTAACCCAATCGTCAGAGACAGCAAAGCCCGGCACACAGGGCCGGGCTTTGCTGTTGAGCTGTCAGCAGTATCAGAGTGTACGTGCCACTTCGCGCACGTCGAAGACTTCGATCTGGTCGCCCGGGCGGACGTCCTGATAGTTCTTCACACCGATACCACATTCCATGCCCTGGCGGACTTCCTGAACGTCGTCTTTAAAGCGACGCAGGGATTCCAGTTCACCTTCGTAGATCACCACGTTTTCACGCAGTACACGGATCTTCTTGTTACGGTAAACCGTGCCTTCGATCACCATACAACCGGCAATCTGACCAAACTTAGGCGAGTTGAAGACGTCACGCACTTCAGCAGTACCGACGATTTCTTCGCGCAGTTCAGGTTCCAGCAGACCCCCCATGGCTTTCTTCACGTCATCCAGCAGATCATAAATCACGCTGTAGTAACGCATATCAACGTCATTGGCTTCGACCACTTTCTTGGCGGCGTTATCGGCACGCACGTTAAAGCCAAAGACAACAGCACCGGATGCGACCGCCAGTGTGGCGTCAGTTTCCGTGATACCACCGACACCGGAAGACACCACGTTCACTTTTACTTCATCCGTCGCCAGTTTCTGCAGAGAAGCAACAATGGCTTCCAGCGAACCACGGACATCGGTTTTCAGAACCACGTTCAGAGAGGCAACCTGACCTTCACCCATACCGGCGAAGAGTGCATCCAGTTTCGCTGCCTGCTGACGCTGCTGATGCTGTTCTTTCAGTTTGGTTTCACGGAATTCCGCCACTTCACGGGCTTTCTTCTCGTTTTCTACCACCATGAAATGATCACCGGCATCCGGCGTACCATTCAGACCGAGAATCTCAACCGGAATAGACGGACCAGCGCCTGTCGTCTGCTTACCGTTTTCATCCAGTAATGCCCGCGCACGGCCATAGCAGGTACCGGCCAGTACAATATCGCCTTTGTTCAGCATACCATCCTGCACCAGCAGGGTAGCCACAGGACCACGGCCTTTATCCAGACGGGATTCAACCACAACGCCCTGTGCCGGACCTTCAAAGTGTGCTTTCAGCTCCAGCAGTTCAGACTGCAGCAATACCGCTTCCAGCAACTCATCAATGCCCTGCCCTGTGTGTGCGGATACCGGGATGAAAGGCACGTCACCGCCCCAGTCTTCCGGAATCACATCCCGGGCTGACAGTTCGTTTTTCACACGATCCGGATCAGCACCTTCTTTATCCATCTTGTTCACCGCAACCACCAGAGGCACACCCGCCGCTTTCGCATGCTGAACGGCTTCTTCGGTCTGTGGCATCACGCCGTCATCGGCAGCAACCACCAGAATGACCACGTCGGTGGACTGGGCACCACGGGCACGCATGGAGGTAAACGCAGCGTGTCCCGGTGTATCCAGGAAGGACACCATGCCGTGGTCGGTTTCGACGTGGTAAGCACCGATGTGCTGGGTAATCCCACCGGCTTCACCGGAGGCTACTTTGGCACGACGGATATAATCCAGCAGCGAGGTTTTACCATGGTCAACGTGACCCATAACAGTAACCACAGGCGCCCGGTTTTTCTCTTCACCTTCATAAGTGACAGATTCGGTAACATCCTGCTCCAGCTGATTGTCGGCAATCAGCTTGGTCACTTTGTGACCCATCTCTTCCACTACCAGTGAGGCTGTATCCTGATCCAGCGTCTGGTTGATGGTGGCCATCACACCCAGCTTCATCAGTTCTTTAATCACCTCACCCGCTTTTACCGCCATTTTCTGAGCCAGATCACCGACGGTGATGGCTTCCGGTAATTCCACTTCTTTAATCACAGGCGCGGTCGGCTTGGTAAAGGCGTGCTCATTATTGGCAGACTGCTGCTTACCACGCGCAGAACGACCTTTGGCACTCAGTTTACCGGCTTTACCGCCTTTGGCGGCTTTTCCGCGACGCTGACGGTTACCATTGTCATCGTCATCACGGAAGCGGCTGTCTTCGCGCTTGTCAGTACGTTTTTTATCCGGCGTTTTGGTCTTTTTGCGGGTATCTTCCTGACGTGCAGCCGCTGCTTCAGCTTCTGCGCGTTTCTGTGCCAGTTCTTCTTCCGGTGTCAGCTCAGGCTTATCCGCTTTGGCAGCAGGTTTCTCTGCTTTCTTCGCGGCTGTGTCCTGTTCGGCTGCAGCAGGTGTTTCTTCCGCTGCCGGTGCTGCTGCTTCTGCCGTTACGGCTTCAGCGGCTTCACTGACCGGGGCTTCAACAGCGGCTTCCGCAGCCTGAGGCGCTTCCGCTGCCGGTGCCTCGGTGGCAACCGCTTCTTCTGCTGCCGCTTCTGCTTTAGCTTCCTGTTCCAGTTCTTCGCGCTTCACGTAGGTACGCTTTTTACGTACTTCGATCGATACCGCTTTTTTACCGCCCTGACCTGCCTTCAGCGTGGTGCTTACTTTACGCTTCAGGGTAATTTTCTTTGGCGCAGACGCAGCGTCACCATGGCTTTTCTTGAGGAAAAGCAACAGCGACTGTTTCTGTTCATCTGTCACAGACTGAGCAGCGTCAGTCTGTGGCAGGCCAGCTTCTTTCATTTGGGTCAGCAGCCGGTCAACGCTGGTCCCAACCACGTCGGCGAGTTCTTTAACCGTTACATCTGCCATACGTTTCTCCTATGCCGAGCGGTTGATTAGTCATTGCCCTCGAACCAGGGCTTACGGGCGGTCATGATAAGCTCCGCCGCTTTTTCTTCGGTCATGGTGTCGATATCAATGAGATCATCGATGGATTGCTCGGCAAGATCCTCCATCGTACAGATACCTTTGCTCGCCAATACCAGTGCGAGATGCCTTTCCATACCTTCCATATTCAGCAGGTCTTCTGCGGGTTCAGCGTTGTCGAGCTGTTCTTCAGAAGCCAATGCCTGGGTGAGCAGCACATCTTTTGCGCGGTTGCGCAGTTCGGTGACTACTTCTTCATCAAGACCCTCAATCGCCAGCATTTCATCCATCGGTACGTAGGCGATTTCTTCCAGAGTGGTGAAGCCTTCTTCCACCAGCAGGGTGGCAAAATCTTCATCCAGATCCAGTGCGTTCATAAAGCTTTCGATAAAGCCGGACGCTTCCTGATTCTGTTTTTCGACCGCGTCTTCTTCGGTCATTACGTTGATTTCCCAGCCAGTCAGTTCAGACGCCAGACGAACATTCTGTCCGCCACGGCCAATCGCCTGGGCCAGGTTATCTTCAACCACAGCAACATCCATACTGTTGGTTTCTTCATCCATTACAATGGATGCAACTTCGGCCGGTGCCATAGCATTGATGACCAGCTGTGCCGGGTTGTCATCCCACAGCACGATATCAATACGTTCGTTACCGCCCAGTTCGTTAGTCACAGCCTGAACACGCGCACCGCGCATACCCACACAGGCACCAACAGGGTCGATACGTTTATCGTTGGTTTTTACTGCAATCTTGGCGCGCGAACCAGGGTCGCGGGCCGCACCTTTAATCTCGATGACTTCTTCTGCGATTTCCGGCACTTCAATGCGGAACAGTTCAATCAGCATTTCCGGACAGGTGCGGCTCAGCATCAGCTGAGGTCCACGGTTTTCCGGACGAACAGCGTGAAGAATCGCACGTACACGATCGCCCATGCGCATAATTTCACGGCCAATCAGCTGATCCTTCGGCATCAGACCTTCGGCATTATTACCAAGGTCCACGATAACGTTATCGCGTGTCACTTTTTTAACAGTGCCGTTGATCAGCTCACCCACACGGTGCTGGTACTGATCAACAATCTGGGCACGTTCCGCTTCACGTACTTTCTGTACAATAATCTGCTTGGCAGCCTGCGCTGCAATACGGCCAAAATCAGGGTTTTCGATCTCTACTTCGTAGGTATCGCCCGGTTGCAGATTGGTATCAATTTCGTGCGCCTCTTCCAGTGTCAGCTCATCGCCCAGCCCCGGAACCACATCGTTACTGACCACCAGCCAGCTGCGATAGGTTTGGTAGTCGCCGGTTCTGCGGTCGATATCGACACGAATAGTGGCTTCCTCATCTTCATAGCGCTTCTTGGCGGCCGCGGCCAGGGCTGATTCAATCGCTTCAAAAATAATTTCTTTTGAAACACCCTTTTCGTTGGAAACCGCTTCTGCGACCAGGAGAATTTCTTTGCTCATCTTCTAGCCTCGCTCTGCAACCTTAATCCTTGAATTGTGGAACAACATTGGCTTTTTCAATCAGTTCTATCGGCAGCAGATATTCGTGCTCATCGACGACCAGCACTACATCTTCCTGTTCGACACCAATTAATTGACCTTTGAATTTACGACGCCCGTCAAAGGGCATACGCAGACGCAATTCGATAATGTGATTTGCGTACTGCTGAAACTGCTCAAGCGTAAACAGCGGCCGGTCCATCCCCGGAGAGGAGACTTCCAGCGTATACTCCTGAGTAATAGGATCTTCCACGTCCAGTACCGCACTGATCTGGCGGCTGACTTCTGCACAATGGTCGACGGTGATCCCGTCCGGCTTCTCAATAAAAACACGCAACATGGAGCGCTTGCCCTGCGGCATAAACTCCAGTCCCCAGAATGTGAATCCCATGGATTCCACTACCGGAGCCAACAGTTCTTTTAACTGCGCATCTCTTGCCAAATATCTACCCTCACCACAAACAAAAACTGGGCCACTCAGTGCCCAGTCCGCTACCTGCCTCAAGCAGACCGTTACCCGTGCCACAGCCCGGATTCCGGTACGCCTCAGCGACTATTGCCGCCCGGGCCTGTGTCTGAAAAGCGACTACTAAAAAGCCCCTGACTTGAGGGGCTTTTTAGTAGTGCTCTATCAAAGCACGCGCATTATATGCGCTTTAAACGAAAAAAGCGAACTATGTTCGCTTTTTCAGTAATTTGGTGCGGATGGCGAGACTCGAACTCGCACGAGCTTAGCTCACCACCCCCTCAAGATGGCGTGTCTACCAATTCCACCACATCCGCACTAAAACTGTATGAGCCTTATTTGTCAGCGTCTTCGATGACTGGCTCATCCGCGTCCGATGCATCCAGTTCAGGAGCATCCGAAGCCGGCGCGTATTCTTCCACAACAGGGGTGTCCTGCTCAAGCTTTTCAATCACTTCCTGACTGGGAATTCCCAGATCCTGTGAAGACTGAACTTTCTGACGGGCATAAAAACCCAGAACCAGACTGGTCACAAAGAATAAGGTGGCCAGAATAGCAGTCGTACGGCTGAGGAAATTACCGGAACCACTGCTGCCGAACACAGTTTGCGATGCGCCACTGCCAAACGAGGCACCGGCATCCGCCCCTTTACCCTGCTGCATCATAACAAACGCGATAATGCCCACAGCCAGCAGAATGTGAACGATTAATACAATGGATTCCATAACTTACCTTATGCCCGACAAATAGCTGTAAATTCCGCGGCGTCGAGGGAAGCTCCTCCGACCAGACCGCCATCAATATCCGGCTGCGAAAATAATTCCGCCGCACTGGCGGCCTTCACACTGCCGCCATATAAAATTCGTGTTTTTGCTGCCACCGTATCGCTGACTTTTTTCAGTTCAGAACGGATAAAGGCATGCATCCCCTGAGCCTGCTCCGGCGTTGCGGTTTCACCCGTGCCAATCGCCCAGACAGGTTCATAAGCGATGATCATTTTTTCCCAGTCTGCATTACTGAGCTCACCGATCAGTAACGATAACTGCTCAGATACGACCGATTCTTCGCGGATCGCTTTACGCTGCTCCAGTGTTTCACCAACACACACAACCGCGGTGATTCCATGCTTCACAAGCTGACGCACTTTTACCAGCACGTCATAATCGCTTTCCGCATACAGGGCACGCCGTTCCGAGTGACCTACCAGAGCCATGGTGCAACCGACATCAGCCAGCATGGCTGCTGACACCTCACCGGTGAAAGCACCCTCGTCATCTTTGGCAACATTCTGTGCCCCGACGGCGACACCAGCCCCGCCAACCAGATCAACCGCCTGGCTGATATAGGGAAACGGCGGAAAGACGGCCACGTCGCAATGGTCCGGCAGATTATCCAGAACACCGGACAGCAGAGTACCCGTCATTTCAGACGAAGCATTCATTTTCCAGTTTCCGGCTACCAGCAATCGACGCATAACGAGTCCCAAAATTCAAAGAGCGCAGATACTATCTAAGAAGCTGCTCAGAGACAAGCAGCTCAGGCCAATACGCGCTCGACTTCGGCGGCTAATTCCGCCGCTAACCGGCCTGTCACAGCCGGATCTTCACCTTCCACCATGACCCGCACAACCGGTTCTGTTCCTGACGGCCGCAGCAGCACACGTCCACGGCCGGCCAGCTTATCTTCCACAGCGGCCACTGCAGAGAGAATCTGAGGTTCGGAATTCACATCCACATTACGGCTGCGCTGCACATTGATCATGGTCTGCGGCATGCGGGTCATTTTGCGTTGCCAGTCCACCAGATCGGTTTCAGTATCCTGCAATGCCTGCATCACCTGCAGTGCTGCCACGATGCCATCGCCGGTGGTATTGGCATCCAGACACAACAGGTGCCCGGAAGATTCGCCACCAAAACGCCAGCCCTGTTCATCCATCACCTGCAGCACATAGCGGTCTCCCACTTTGGCCCGCAGAAAGTCGATACCCTGCTCTTTCAGGCCCAGCTCCAGCCCCAGATTACTCATCAGCGTACCAACGACACCACCGCCAAGACGCCCCTGAGCCCTGGCATGAGAGGCAATAATAAACAGCAACTGATCACCATCCAGCAGATCACCGTTTTTATCCACCATCATCACGCGATCACCATCGCCGTCGAAAGCGATCCCCAGATCAGCGGATTCTTGCCGCACTTTTGCCTGCAACGCCGCGGGCTCGGTTGAACCGACATCGTCGTTAATATTCAGCCCATCCGGCTGCGCCCCCATCACCAGGATATCGGCACCCAGTTCGCTGAACACCAGCGGTGCGATCTGATAGGTCGCACCATGCGCGCAGTCGAGTACAATTTTCAGTCCGCGCAGATTCAGCGCATTGACGGTGCCTTTACAGAATTCGGTGTAGCGGCCGGCGGCATCGTTCACCCGCCAGGCTTTCCCCAGTGCCGCTGAATCGACACAGGTCATGGGCTTATCCATCCAGGATTCAATTTCCTGCTCGGTTGCATCCGGCAGCTTACGCCCTTCTCCGGAGAAAAATTTGATGCCGTTATCGTAAAACGGGTTGTGCGATGCACTGATAACAATGCCCGCCTGAGCCCGGAAGGTGCGGGTGAGATAGGCAATCCCGGGCGTAGGAATCGGACCAAGCAAACCTATGTCGACGCCGGCGGATGACAGACCGGCCTCCAGGGCTGACTCGAACATATAGCCGGAAATACGGGTATCTTTACCGATCAGAATGCGGCTTGTGCCCTGCCCGGCAAAGACTTTACCGGCAGCCCAGCCAAGCTTCATCACAAATTCCGGTGTAATCGGATATTCCCCCACACGACCGCGGATGCCGTCGGTGCCAAAGTGCTTTCTACTCATTCCCTTCCCTCAAGGTAGCCGTCAGCACGCGTATGGCTTCAGCTGTTTGTTTCACATCGTGGACCCGCAGGATTTTCGCACCTTTTAACGCACAGATCACGGCGCCGGTCACACTTCCGCTGCCCCTCTGATCAGCAGTCTCTGTTCCTGTGGCCTCACCGATCATGCGCTTGCGCGACAGTCCGGTCAGCAGGGGCAGACCCAATTCATGCAGCGCATCCAGCCGGTTCAGCAGACGGAAGTTATGCTGATGGTTTTTACCAAAACCGAATCCCGGGTCCAGAAGAATTTTATCACGGCCAATACCGGCGCCTTCACAGGCTGAAACCCGCGCCTGCAAAAATTGCTTTACCACCGTTTCAATCGGCTGACTGTATTGCGGGGCTTCTTTCACAGCACCAGGATCACCGTCCCAGTGCATCAGACAAACCGGAAGACCGGTTGCTGCTGCAGCCTGTAAGGCACCATCGAGGCGCAATGAGCGCACGTCATTAATCAGGTGTGCTCCGGCAGCGGCACTCTGGCGGATCACTTCCGGGTTACTGGTATCCACAGAAACCGCAACATCCAGCCTTGCAGTAATGGCTTCAACGGCCGGAATAACCCTGGCCAGTTCTTCCTCCGTCGTGACAGTATCCGCGCCCGGGCGGGTGGATTCACCACCAATATCAATCAGTGTTGCGCCATCAGAAACCATCTGTTCAGCGTGGCGCAGCGCACTGTCGACAGAATTAAAACGTCCGCCATCGGAAAAAGAATCCGGCGTCACATTCAGGATGCCCATAACATGAGCCACAGAGAAATCCAGCTTGCGGTTTCCGCATTGAAAGTTCACAGGTTGTCCCGCTTTATCACATGGTGGAAGTACAGAGGATTCTGTACAGCAAAACGAAAAAAGCGGCCGAAGCCGCTTTTATATTGGCAAATGACCGGCCCGGATCAGCTCTCTTCACCAGCCGTATCGCCGACCGCGTCATCATCCGGGTCCCGGGTCATATCGCGGCTTTCTTCCGCCGGTGACGCCGGACCGGAACCATCATCCCCCCAGGATTTAGGCGGACGTGGCTTCTTGCCTGCCATGATGTCATCAATCTGATCGGTATCGATGGTTTCATACTCCATCAGAGCTTCTTTCATCAGTTCAAGCTTGTCACGGTTTTCTTCCAGAATGGTATAAGCGCGCTGATAGCAGTTATCCAGCAGCTCTTTGACTTCTGCATCAATCAGACGTGCGGTTTCATCGGAAAGATGAGACATCTGCCCGCCACCGGATGATCCCAGATAGCCATTCTGCTCTTCCTCAGAATACAGCTGAGCACCCAACTTATCGGACAGGCCCCACTTAGTAACATAGTTACGGGCGTATTTGGTTGCACGCTCAATATCGTTAGATGCGCCGGTTGTGACACCTTCTTTGCCCAGTGTCATCTCCTCAGCAATACGGCCGCCGTAGAGCGAGCAGATATTACTCTCAATACCGCGCTTACTGATCGAGTGACGGTCTTCTTCCGGCAGGAACATGGTCACACCCAATGCCCGCCCGCGCGGAATGATTGATACCTTGTATACCGGGTCGTGTTCCGGCATCAGACGACCCACGATGGCGTGGCCCGCTTCATGGTATGCGGTATTGGTTTTCTCTTTCTCAGACATAACCATGGTCTTACGTTCGGCACCCATCAGGATCTTATCCTTGGCCTTCTCGAACTCTTCCATGGTCACCAGGTTGCGGTTAGCACGTGCCGCAAACAGGGCCGCCTCGTTCACCAGGTTGGCCAGGTCAGCACCAGAGAAGCCTGGCGTACCACGGGCAATGACAGAAGCATTAACGTCATCCGCTACCGGCACTTTACGCATGTGCACGCCCAGGATCTGCTCACGACCGCGGATATCCGGCAGACCAACGACCACCTGACGGTCGAAACGGCCGGGACGCAGCAGCGCAGGGTCCAGCACATCCGGACGGTTAGTCGCGGCAATCACGATAATGCCGTCATTGACTTCAAAACCGTCCATCTCAACCAGCAACTGGTTCAGTGTCTGTTCACGTTCGTCGTTACCACCGCCGATGCCAACGCCACGGGAGCGGCCTACGGCGTCAATTTCATCAATAAAGATAATACAGGGGGCCTGCTTCTTGGCCTGATCGAACATATCGCGTACACGGGACGCACCCACACCCACGAACATTTCCACAAAGTCGGAGCCGGAAATAGAGAAGAAAGGTACGCGGGCTTCACCGGCAATGGCTTTTGCCAGCAGGGTTTTACCGGTACCTGGCTGACCTACCATCAGCACACCGCGGGGAATTTTACCGCCCAGGCGCTGGTATTTACCCGGATCACGCAGGAATTCGACCAGTTCTTTCACATCTTCTTTGGCTTCGTCGCACCCGGCAACGTCTTCAAAGGTAGTTTTGATCTGATCTTCACTCAGCAGTTTGGCTTTACTCTTACCGAAGGCCATCGGCCCGCCACGACCGGAACTGCCACCCTGCATCTGCCGCATAAACAGCATAAAGACCGCAATGATGATCAGAATCGGCAGGGATGCCAGCAGCAGCTGTGTGAAGAAACCATCTTTCTCAGGCTTCTGCCCCACGACCTGCACCTGGTTGTTCAGCAGCGTGTCCATCAGCTTGTCGTCGTACGCAGGCATGATGGTCTCGAATGACTCACCACCGGAATTGACACCGCTGATGGTCTGGCCGGAGATGGTTACCCGCTCTACCTGACCACTTTCCACCGCAGTGATAAATTCTGAATAGGAAAGCTCATTCCCTCTTCCAACGTTCTGGAAGTTGTTGAACACCATCATCAGTACGGCAGCAATCACTGCCCACAGTATGAAATTCTTTGCCATATCCGGCACCACCTCACTGGCTGTCGTTGCCCGGCCACATGCCGGACGCCTTGCTATCTGCTTAGCTTAGCAAGCATTTGCTAAGCGCGGAAACCTTTACCTACCACATAAACCTCCCGGGATCTCGCTCTGGAGGCCTTGGGTTTACGAATCATTACTTTACTGAACGAAGATCTGACATCGTTGAGATACTGGTCAAATCCCTCGCCCTGGAATACTTTAGCCACAAAATGTCCGTTCGGACGCAACACCTGACGCGCCATATCCAGCGCCAGCTCTACAAGATACATAGCGCCGGGCTGGTCAATTGAAGCCACTCCACTCATATTGGGGGCCATATCCGAGATTACAAGGTCCACCGGACGGCCATCGATCACGGACATCAGCTCATCAAAGACGGATTCTTCCGTAAAGTCACCCTGAATGAAATTTACATCTTCTATCGGGTCCATTGGCAGAATATCCGACGCAATGATGGTGCCGTTGCCTTTCAGCGTGCGGGTAACCACCTGCGACCAGCCGCCGGGCGCCGCGCCAAGGTCCACAACGGTCATTCCTGCCTTTATGAGCTGGTCTTTGTCATCCAGTTCAATCAATTTGTAACTGGCCCGGGTCCGGTAGCCATCCTGCTGGGCTTTCTGCACCCAGACGTCATCAACATGTTCTTTCAGCCAGCCAGCACTGGTTTTTGAGCGTGCCATGCAGGTTTATACTCCCGCGTCAGGTATAATGATCCGGTCTGTACCTGCCGCTGTCCGGCAGGTATCGGTGAATGACAAATATTACCACTGAATAACCGAGCTTCCGAATCTATGGCACTATCAAACGAGCAAAAGAAAGCCTACCGCGCAATCGGGCATACACTGAACCCCATTGTGACGGTGGCGGGCAACGGTCTGAGCGAGGGCGTACTGGAAGAGCTGAACCGCGCTCTGGACGACCATGAACTGATCAAAATTAAGATTTCCGTGGGTGACCGGGACGTCAAACAGGCGGTTATCAAAGAAATTCTGCGCATTACCGGCGCAGAAATGCCGCAACAGATCGGTAACACCGCCCTGCTGCTGCGTCTCAACCCGAAAGCCAAGGCTTCGTTGTCTAACCTGCAGCGCTGATCATCCGCTAACGGGACCGCTGGTCCCGTCTGCGCTCGCGCACCAGAACCAGCCCGGGCGCCATCATCAGCCAGATCAGTCCCAGCAGAGAAATGGTATGCAACACCATCATCTGCAGTTTCCACCAGGGCATTAAAGCGAAATACATCAGCGCCAGCGCCATCATCACCAGCATGATCTGCAATGGTGTTTCCCGCCAGTGCAACGGTTGCGCCAGACGCGCAAGAAAAAGAATCAGCGCACCGCTCACCAGCCCCAAACCATTCATCACATGCAGCACTTCTATGCCGTGCTGAGGGAAAAAACCGCGGTGCTCCAGCAAGGGCCGCACCAGGTATACGCTGGCCCACAGTCCACCCAACCAGAAAGTGCGCAATAACACCATGTAATGACGGGCCATAATGCCTCCGTACACCAGCTACACTGCCAGCTTACACCAAAGGGTGGTTGGAAGGGCGCTGATTTCCGGCGATAATGTGGTCAATCGTAACAGGGCTCCGACTGCCGGTGTCTGCCGATAAAGCAAAATAAAGGTTGTAAAACAGATGTCGAATATTGTTATTTCCGGTACCGGACTTTTTATCCCCCCTCATGTAATCACCAATGAAGAGCTGGTGCAGGCTTTTAATCAATACGTCGATCTTTTCAACGAACGCAATGCTGATGCCATCGCCGCTGGTGAAAAAGAAGCGCTTTCCTATTCCAGTCCGGAATTTATTGAAAAGGCTTCCGGTATTAAAGCCCGCTATGCCATGTATAAAGATGGCATCCTTGATCCCGAAATCATGCACCCGGTGTTCCCGATGACCGAAGAAGGCAGAACACCGGAAATGGTGACCATGGGCATAGGTGCAGCTAAACAGGCTATGGAGCAGGCAGGTAAAACCGCGGCAGACATCGACATGGTGATCGTCTCCGGTACTTTCCGTCAGCGCGATTATCCCGGCATGGCAGTGGAAATCCAGCGCGACCTGGGCATTGAAGGTTTTTCATATGATATGGGAATCGCCTGCTCGTCAGCCACCTTCGGCCTGATCAATGCTTATACTGCCCTGAAAGCCGGAACGGCCAGGTGCGTATTGTTTGTGAACCCTGAGTTCACGACCCCGGGGCTGAACTTTAAAGACCGTGACAGTCATTTTATTTTTGGTGATGTCGCCACGGCGGCTATTCTCGAACCGGAAGAGAATGCCAGAACAGAACATGCCTTCCGTATTCTGAACACCAAACAGTTCACTCAGTATTCCGACAATATCCGTACTGACCAGTCATACGCTGACTACTGTTTCGATAACGTGCCGGAAGACCGCTATGCCTTTAAACAACGCGGACGCAAAGTGTTTAAAGAGCTCCTCCCACTGGTAACCAACTTTATTGAAGGGCAGATGGCGGATAATCAGATGAGCGCGTCTGACCTGAAGCGCATGTGGCTGCATCAGGCTAACGTCAATATGAATATGTTCGCGGTGAAGAAACTGCTAGGCCGTCTGCCGGCACCGGAAGAAGCCCCGGTTGTACTGGACGAATTCGCCAATACCGCTTCATCCGGTTCGGTGATCGCCTTCCACCGCTATAACGCTGACTTCGAAAGCGGTGACCGGGGGCTGATCTGCTCGTTCGGCGCCGGCTATTCCATCGGCAGCCTGCTGGTCGAAAAAATCTGAGCAAGATGATAGCGGCGGGCCCGACCCAACAGGCCCGCCGGTTTCTTAATGTTATTTTTTCCTTTAATTCAAAAAAGCTTCATTAGCCATCCCTGTACTTTTGTGTCACTGTCTCAGGTCTGACCAGGCTTTATTATTGAGGAATCTGAATGACCCGCCAGGAAAGTTATAGCCGCGACGAACTGTTGGCCTGTGGCCACGGTGAACTGTTCGGTGAAGGAAATGCACGTCTGCCACTGCCGAATATGCTGATGATGGACCGTATTACCCGGATCAGCGATGAAGGCGGCGAGCATGGCAAAGGCGAAATTATTGCCGAACTCGATATTAATCCATCCTTATGGTTCTTTGATTGTCATTTTGAGTCCGACCCGGTCATGCCTGGCTGCTTAGGGCTGGATGCCATGTGGCAGCTGGTTGGCTTTTATCTCGGTTGGCGTGGCAACCCGGGGCGCGGACGTGCACTGGGCAGCGGCGAAGTTAAATTCCGCGGTCAGGTACTGCCAACAGCCAAAACCGTCACCTATCGCATCAGCATCAAGCGTGTGATGGAGCAGAAACTGGTGATGGGCATTGCCGATGCCGTCATGGAAGTCGACGGTAAAGAAATCTACTGGGCCAAAGACCTGCGTGTTGGTCTGTTCACCTCCACCGAAGATTTCTGACCTACCCATCCTGTCAATTCGTCCTGCCAATCCGTCGGGATTGTCCCGCGACAAACTGTGAGAGCTGTCATTACAGCCCTCACAGTCTTCAGAAGTACACCGATTCCGTTAGAATGATATGACGACAACGCGAGGAATCCCCGTGGGACATATTACTCAGACTGAAATGACCGAGCTGGTCACGCCGGACATGGCTAACTTTTCCGGAAAAATGCATGGCGGAGAGCTGCTGAAACTGCTGGATAAGGTCGCTTATACCTGTGCGATGCGCTACAGCGGCCACTATGCCGTGACCCTGTCCGTCGACAATGTGCTGTTTAAAGAACCGATTCATATCGGTGAACTGATCACCTTTCTCGCCATGGTCAATTACACCGGTAACACCTCCATGGAGATCGGTATTAAAGTCGTGGCTGAGAATATCCAGCAGAAAACAGTGCGCCACACCCATTCCTGTTACTTCACCATGGTGGCGATGGGGGATGATGGCAGACCGACTCAGGTACCGACACTGGAGCTGAAAGATGAAATGCAGATCAGACGCTGGAATAAAGCACTCAAACGGCGCGAAGCCCAGCGTAAACTGCAGAAAATGCTGAAAGCCATCGAACAGGAAGACGATGACTTTGATGATTTACCTCTGATCCCCTGCCCCTGACTATACCCCTGATTTCTGCCTCCCGGACAGAATCATGCCTACCCGCAGGCATCCACAAACAAAAAAACCGCGCATAGCGCGGTTTTTTTGTTTTATGAAGATTAATTCTGATCAGATATGCTGAACTTCATCAATTTCATATTCGACAACGCCACTGGGGATATTGACCACAACAACATCGCCTTCACTCTTACCGATCAGTGCGCGGGCAATCGGAGATGACACTGAAATGCGGTTATTTTTAATATCCGCCTCATCGTCACCCACAATTTTGTACTGCACTTCTTCATCGGTTTCGACATTAATAATGCGCACTGTGGTGCCGAACAAAACCTTACCGGAATGCGGAATGGTTTTGATGTCGATCACCTGGGCATTCGATAATTTGCCTTCGATTTCCTGAATACGGCCTTCAATAAAACCCTGCTGTTCACGCGCCGCGTGATATTCAGCATTTTCTTTCAGGTCACCGTGTTCACGGGCTTCTGCGATGGCGGCAATCACCCTGGGACGATCAACGGTTTTCAGCTGTTGCAGTTCACTGCGCAGAGCCTCTTCACCTTCAACCGTCATCGGAAATTTTTGCATACCACTCTCCTTTTACCTGTCATGCAAGGCGTGATTTACACCGTTGCATGTAACTCTTGTAGGCGATGAACTTCTTTCAGACCTTCTGACATTAAAGCCTCAACCACGGCTTCTGCACCTGCCATGGTAGTGGTGTAGTACACCTTATGCTGCAGGGCACTGCGGCGGATATCGGCAGAATCTGCGATGGCCTGTGGCCCTTCAGTGGTGTTGATGATCAGAGAGATTTCATCGTTCTTAATCATATCCACGATATGCGGACGCCCTTCTGTCACTTTGTTCACACGTTTTACATCAACACCCGCGTCTTTCAGGACCCGGCAGGTGCCATCAGTGGATACCAGACTGAAACCAATTTTAATCAGACCTTTGGCAACGTCGACAACGCCCTGTTTATCGGCATCGCGTACCGACAGAAAAGCAATGCCGGTATCCGGAATCACAGCTCCGGCGCCCAGCTGAGCTTTGTAATACGCTTCCCCGAAGGTTCTGCCCGCGCCCATGACTTCGCCGGTGGATTTCATTTCCGGTCCGAGAATCGGATCAACGCCCTGGAATTTATTGAACGGGAACACCGCTTCTTTCACTGAGTAGTAAGGCGGAATAATTTCCGTCGTAAAGCCCAGCTCTGCCAGGGTTTTCCCTGTCATCACTTTGGCAGCAACCGCCGCCAGCGAAGTACCGATGCACTTAGAAACAAAAGGCACGGTACGGGAAGCACGCGGATTCACTTCAATGACGTAAATTTCGCCATCCTGATACGCCAGCTGAGTATTCATCAGACCGACAACACCCAGCTCGATGGCCATCGCAGCCACCTGGTCGCGCATTTTGTCCTGAACATCTTTTGGCAGGCTGTACGGCGGCAGAGAACAGGCAGAGTCACCGGAGTGAATACCGGCCTGCTCAATATGCTGCATAATACCGCCAATCACTACCTGTTCGCCGTCACATACGGCATCAATGTCCACCTCGATGGCACGATCCAGGAAGTAATCCAGCAATACCGGCGAATCATTGGACACTTTAACCGCTTCTGTCATATAACGACGCAGCGCAGTTTCGTCGTTCACGATTTCCATTGCCCGTCCACCCAGTACATAGGATGGACGCACCACCAGCGGGTAGGTAATTTCAGCGGCTTTAACCACGGCCTCTTCCATAGAAGTGACGGTCGCATTCTGTGGCTGCTTAAGGCCCAGACGCTGAATCATCTGCTGGAAGCGCTCACGGTCTTCCGCACGGTCAATGGCTTCCGGTGAAGTGCCGATAATCGGTACGCCAGCGGCTTCCAGTTCTTCGGCCAGTTTCAGTGGTGTCTGACCACCATACTGAACGATCACGCCTTTCGGTTGTTCTTTGTCGACGATTTCCAGCACGTCTTCCAGGGTCACCGGCTCAAAATACAGACGGTCAGAGGTGTCGTAATCCGTGGATACGGTTTCCGGGTTACAGTTCACCATAATGGCTTCGTAACCTTCTTCTTTCGACGCCAGCGCGGCATGCACACAGCAATAATCGAACTCGATGCCCTGACCAATACGGTTCGGACCGCCCCCCAGAACAATGATTTTTTCACGCTCCGACGGGTTGGCTTCGCACTCTTCTTCATAGGTTGAGTACATATAGGCCGTATCCGTGGCAAATTCTGCCGCGCAGGTATCCACGCGTTTGTAGACCGGGCGGATATTCAGTTTCTGGCGATGCTTACGGAAAGTTTTTTCCGTCACACCCAGCAACTGAGACAACCGCGCATCAGAGAAGCCTTTGCGTTTCAGACGATAAATACGGTCCGCATCCAGCGCCTGCAGGCTGCTCTGCGCCACCGCGGCTTCTTCTTTGATCAGATCTTCGATCTGTACCAGGAACCAGGGATCAACCGCGGAATGCTCATACACTTCATCCACGCTCATGCCGGCACGGAAGGCATCACCCACATACCAGATACGCTCAGAACGTGGCGTACGCAGTTCAGAAATAATTTTATCTTTGGCGCCGGCGTCGTTCAGATCCACTTTCGGATCAAAGCCAACAGAGCCGACTTCCAGTCCGCGCAGCGCTTTCTGCAGCGATTCCTGCTGGGTACGGCCAATGGCCATGACTTCGCCCACGGATTTCATCTGCGTCGTCAGACGCCCATCCGCCTGCGGGAATTTTTCGAAGGTGAAACGTGGGATTTTAGTCACCACATAATCAATCGACGGCTCAAACGATGCCGGTGTGCGACCACCGGTAATATCGTTCTGCAGCTCATCCAGGGTGTAACCCACCGCCAGCTTGGCCGCTACTTTGGCAATCGGGAAACCGGTCGCTTTCGAAGCCAGCGCCGATGAACGGGACACCCGCGGGTTCATTTCAATCACGACCATACGGCCATTTTCCGGGTTCAGACCAAACTGTACGTTGGAACCACCGGTTTCCACGCCGATTTCACGCAGTACCGCCAGCGAGGCATCCCGCATGATCTGATATTCTTTATCGGTCAGTGTCTGCGCCGGTGCTACAGTGATGGAATCACCGGTGTGCACGCCCATGGCGTCGAAGTTTTCGATGGAGCAGATAATGATGCAGTTGTCGTTTTTATCGCGCACAACTTCCATCTCGTACTCTTTCCAGCCGATCAGGGATTCATCGATCAACAGCTCGTTGGTCGGTGACAGATCCAGCCCCCGGGTACAGATTTCTTCAAATTCTTCTTTGTTGTACGCAATACCGCCACCGGAACCACCCATGGTGAACGACGGACGGATAATGCACGGGAAGCCCAGTTCTTTCTGTACGTTACGTGCTTCTTCCATGCTGTGGGCAATACCAGCGCGCGGGCATTCCAGACCAATGGCCTTCATCGCCTGGTCAAAACGGTCACGGTCTTCCGCTTTGTCTATGGTGTCAGCGTTGGCACCGATCATTTCAACGCCGAATTTTTCCAGCACACCGGCCTGTTCCAGCCCCAGTGCACAGTTCAGTGCGGTCTGGCCACCCATGGTCGGCAACAGTGCGTCCGGACGTTCCTTTTCAATAATTTTGGCAACCGCATCAACGGTAATCGGCTCGATGTAAGTCGCATCCGCCATGGCCGGGTCCGTCATAATGGTGGCCGGGTTAGAGTTCACCAGAATCACGCGGAACCCTTCTTCGCGCAGTGCCTTACAGGCCTGAGCGCCGGAGTAATCAAACTCACAGGCCTGGCCAATCACAATAGGACCAGCGCCGATAATCAGAATGCTTTGTATGTCAGTACGTTTTGGCATGTCTCAGTCTGTCCTGTTATTGCGCAGCTTTAGCGGCCGTCATCAGATCAATAAAGTGGTCGAACAAAGGCGCGACGTCGCGCGGCCCCGGGCTCGCTTCAGGGTGTCCCTGAAAACTGAAGGCCGGTTTATCGGTGCGGGCGATCCCCTGCAGCGTGCCGTCGAACAGTGATTTATGGGTCGCTTTCAGGTTGGCAGGCAGTGTCTTTTCATCCACCGCAAAACCGTGGTTCTGCGAGGTGATCATCACTTTGCCACTGTCCAGATCCTGCACCGGATGGTTGCCCCCGTGATGGCCGTGGCCCATCTTGATGGTTTTGGCACCGGATGCCAGCGCCAGCAACTGATGCCCCAGGCAAATGCCAAACACCGGGATATCAGTCTGCAGAATTTCCTGAATCGCGGTGATGGCGTAATCACAGGGTTCCGGATCACCCGGTCCGTTGGACAGGAAAATACCGTCGGGATTCATCGCCAGTACGTCCGCCGCCGGCGTCTGAGCCGGTACCACGGTCAGTTCACAGCCGCGCTCTGCGAGTAAGCGCAGAATATTGCGTTTTACCCCGTAGTCGAAGGCGACCACTTTGAATTTTGTGTCTTTCAGCTCACCGTAGCCTTCGCCCAGAGACCAGTCAGCTTCGGTCCACTGATAAGCTTCTTTCACGGTGACTTCTTTGGCCAGATCCATGCCTTTCAGGCCCGGAAACGCTTTTGCCTCAGCCAGAGCTTTGGCCAGGTTTTCATCACTGTAAGCGTCTTCTGCAACCAGAATGCAGCCGTTCTGGGAACCTTTTTCCCGCAGAATACGGGTCAGACGACGGGTATCGATGTCGGCGATACCGCATACATTGCGCTCACGCAGATAAACATCCAGAGCCTGTTCACTGCGGAAGTTGGAAGCAATCAGCGGCAGATCACGAATCACCAGGCCTTTGGCGTAAATGGCGCTGGATTCTTCATCTTCGCTGTTGGTGCCGTAGTTACCGATATGAGGATAAGTTAAAGTGACAATCTGGTTTGCGTAAGATGGATCCGTCAGAATCTCCTGGTAGCCTGTCATGGAAGTGTTAAATACCACCTCACCGACGGACAGGCCTGTGGCACCAATACTGGTCCCCTTAAAGATACTGCCGTCCTCAAGAGCTAGAATGGCTGGCGTAGACAAAGTTAATTCCCCGAACAAAGAAACAGAACCTGCAGACGACGTACCGCGGCGGCTCAGCGGCCTGTGCGAAACCTCCGGCCGTAAAAAAGCGGAATGGCGACACACTGACGCCATCCCGCTTTTTTCTGACTGTTGCCAGCGGCCCTGATCGGCAACCGCAGTACGTACTTAAACTAACCCTAAAGGATACTGAAAACAGTAGCTTATGTCCATCCATTAAGTGTCTGTCAGACAGCTTAGCGGCGGGGCATCAGGCGTCTCTGTATTCCTTCCGCACAGCGCACACCCCCTCTTCCCGGGACCGACGGAATATCAGTCGTTTTACCGAATCCGCACCAATTACACTCTGTTACACTCAATTACATACAAATTTACACTCGATATAACTTCACTCCAGGCCCCATGAGTTCTTACATTAAACCTATTGAGAGGGTTAACTACTGAGCAGCGCCCTAACAGTGAAAACTGTTCTCAATAACCTTGGTTCAACGATAAGTAAGAGAGCATGGCAGGCCCGTGACTGCCGATAAGCAAGACAAAAATATTCTAAGAGGTAACTTATGCCCGTAGCCGTCGAAGGTCGCCGCCGCCTGCAACCAGAAGAGCGCAAGAAGCTGTTGTTAAAAAATGCCGTCGAGGTATTCGCACGACGTGGCATCGGCCGCGGCGGGCATACTGAGATTGCTGAACTGGGCGGCGTATCCGTTGCCACTGTGTTCAACTACTTCAAAACCCGCGAAGCTCTGGTGGAGGCCGTGCTGGCCGAAGTCGAAGAGTTTCTGCTGACCATGGCCGAGAATGTGTACAAGGAACATTCCAACCCCATCGAAGCCATCCGCGCTCACATCTCTGCGTTTATGCAGGCCTGTGAAGAAAATCCGGATTACATCAAAGTCTGGCTGGAATGGAGGGCCTCGGTACGTGACGAAATCTGGCCTCAGTATCTGACCTTCCAGAATAAGATTCTGGATATCATCAGTGATCAGGTTGATAAAGGCGTCAAGATGGGTGTGCTGGAAATGGGCCTGGCCCCCCGGGAACGTGCCCGCTGGGCTCTGGGCAATTCCCAGATGCTGGTTTCCATGATGTTTGACCCGGCGGGTAAACCGCGCGGTATGGAACAGATGGTTGAACGTGGCTTTGACCATATTCTGGGCGTTAAGGGCTGATCCCCTGAACAAACAGAAGGCATAAAAAAACCGCTCAGCTGAGCGGTTTTTTTATGCCTGCATGGAGCGGGTTCAGAAACCCAGCACATCCTGCATATCGTACAGACCATGTGGCTGCTCATTCACCCACAGAGCAGCACGCACAGCGCCACGGGCAAAAGTCATGCGGCTCTGGGCCTTATGGGTTACTTCCACGCGCTCACCTTCTGCGGCAAACATCACCGTGTGATCCCCGACAACGTCGCCACCGCGGATGGTTTCAAACCCAATCTGTTTGTGCGGACGGGCACCCGTCTGCCCTTCGCGGCCGTAACAGGCGACTTCGTTCAGATCCCAGCCCAGGGTTTCTGCAACCACTTCACCCATGCGCAGCGCCGTACCGGACGGGGCATCCACTTTGTGGCGATGGTGCATCTCCACCACTTCAATATCCGCTTCATCCCCCATTACCGAGGCGGCCATACGCAGCAGATTCAGGCACAGATTCACCCCGACCGAATAGTTGGGTGCGAACACGATGCCCATGTCGGCGGCCTTCACTTTCATGTCAGCCTTCTGCTCATCGGTCAGACCTGTGGTACCAATCACGATCTTCTTACCGTGCTGACGGCACAGCTCGATATTGCTCATGGTGGCTGCCGGGGCAGTGAAATCAATCAGCACATCAAACTGTTCGATCACGTCTTCCAGACGGGTTGCGGCCGCGACGTTCAGGCTTTTGCCCTGACCGGCAATGGCGCCGGCATCAACACCGGCCATAGGATCATCCGGCAGTACGATGGCTGCGCCTAATTCGGCTTTGTCTGCGGCACACACCGCTTCAATCAGAATACGGCCCATGCGGCCTGCGGCACCGGTAATAGCAATACGGGTCATGAGTTCTTCCGGGTATGAATAAATTCGGCGCTAAGGATATAGCGAATCAGAAACAGATGCGAGGCAGTCTCCTGCCCCGCTCTGCTGTCATCAGGCAGCCGGGATCAGATGTCTTCGAAGAATTTCTTCACACCTTCAAACCAGCTTTTCTTCTGTGGCGAGTGCTTCTCGCCGGTCAGAGATTCCTGAAATTTCATCAGCAGATCTTTCTGCTCAGACGTCAGACTGACCGGTGTTTCCACCTGCACGCGACACAGCAGATCGCCCGCCGGACCACCACGCACCGGGGTCACCCCTTTACCGCGCAGACGAAAAAGCTTGCCGGACTGAGTTTCCGCGGGGATTTTCAGTTTCACGCGTCCGTCCAGGGTCGGCACTTCCAGTTCGCCGCCCAGCGCCGCATCAACGATGCTGATCGGCACGTCGCAGTATAGGTTACGGCCATCACGGTGGAACAGGTTATGCTCGCGCACGCTGACCTGAACATACAGGTCACCGGCCGGCCCCCCCATAGCGCCGGCTTCACCTTCGCCAGCCAGACGGATACGGTCACCTGTGTCCACACCCGGCGGAATTTTCACCGACAGGGTTTTGGTTTCTTCTTTCACACCGCGACCATGGCAACTGGTGCATGGGTCATCAATCATGGTGCCCTGGCCACGACAGGTCGGACAGGTCTGCTGCACAGAGAAGAAGCCCTGCTGCATGCGTACCTGACCGGCACCGTTACAGGTGGTACAGGTTTTCGGTTTGGTCCCCGGTTTGGCACCCGTGCCATCACAGGTTTCACAGGCTGTCAGGGTCGGTATACGGATTTTCTTTTCAATACCGCGTACCGCTTCTTCCAGCGTCAGCTCCAGCGTGTAGCGCAGGTCTGAACCACGTTGCGGACCGCCACGGCCACCGCCGCCGGCACCACCGAAAATATCGCCGAACACGTCGCCGAAGATGTCGGAGAAGCTGGCGCCACCGCCACCACCGCCGAATCCGCCGCCGGCCTGACCATCCACACCGGCATGACCGAACTGATCGTAGGCCTGGCGCTTCTGCGCGTCACCCAGCACTTCATAAGCTTCTGTTGCTTCTTTGAATTTGGCATCCGCATCGGCGTCATCCGGATTACGGTCCGGGTGATATTTCATCGCCAGCTTGCGGTACGCCTTTTTCAGCTCTTTCTGGTCAACATCCCGGCTGACTCCAAGAACCTCGTAATAATCTCGTTTTGCCATATCTCACCTGTTGTTAATCTGCTGCCTGCGATGTCGTTCAGATCAGCAGGAACACAATCGGCTTTGAATTCTGTTGTCTTTCTCTTATGTTCTTTCAAGCAAAAACGCGACAGCCCTCTGGCAAGAAGACTGCCGCGTTCGCTTAAGTAATTAATTCACAGAATTAATTACTTATCTTTTACTTCTTCAAACTCGGCGTCCACTACATCATCGTCCTGACCACCGGACGCCTGTTCGCCTTCACCACCGGCAGCCTGTTCCGCCTGAGCCTGTTCAGCATACAGACGCTGTGCCAGACCACTGGAAGCTTCTGTCAAAGCGTTGGTTTTGGCTTCGATATCGTCTTTATCAGAGCCTTTCAGCGCTTCTTCCAGATCCTCAATGGCTTTTTCGATTGACGTTTTCTCTTCGTCAGTCACTTTATCTTTGGCATCTT
Organism: Thalassolituus sp. UBA1087; assembly: GCA_002314145.1. Taxonomy (GTDB): domain Bacteria; phylum Pseudomonadota; class Gammaproteobacteria; order Pseudomonadales; family Oceanobacteraceae; genus Venatoribacter. Next base: position 29,320 of record DCCG01000027.1, read on the forward strand.
CCAGCGTTTTCTTAGTCGCGTGAATCAGGCCATCAGCGGTGTTGCGTACCTGAACCAGTTCTTCGAACTGACGGTCGGCATCCGCATTCGCTTCAGCATCAGAAACCATTTTTTCGATTTCATCATCGCTCAGACCGGAAGAGGCTTTAATCACAATGGACTGCTCTTTGCCGGTTGCCTTGTCTTTCGCGCTAACGTTCAGAATACCGTTGGCGTCGATGTCGAAAGTCACTTCAATCTGTGGCATACCGCGCGGCGCCGGCGGAATGTCCGCCAGGTCAAAACGGCCCAGCGATTTGTTCTGTGACGCCTGCTTACGCTCACCCTGTACCACGTGAATGGTCACCGCAGTCTGGTTGTCATCAGCGGTTGAGAACACCTGAGATTTCTTAGTCGGAATCGTGGTGTTTTTATCGATAACCGGGGTGGCAACGCCGCCCATGGTTTCGATACCCAGCGTCAGCGGTGTCACGTCCAGCAGCAGTACGTCTTTCACGTCACCGGACAGAACCGCACCCTGTACCGCAGCACCAACGGCGACTGCTTCATCCGGGTTCACGTCTTTGCGTGGCTCTTTACCGAAGAAGTCAGCAACACTTTTCTGTACCAGCGGCATACGGGTCTGACCACCGACCAGAATCACTTCATCCACTTCAGACGCGGACAGACCGGCATCTTTCAGTGCAATGCGGCATGGCTCCAGCGAACGGCTGACCAGCTCTTCTACCAGAGATTCCAGCTTGGCACGGGTCACTTTTACATTCAGGTGCTTAGGACCTGTTGCATCGGCCGTGATGTACGGCAGGTTCACATCGGTCTGCGAAGAAGAAGACAGCTCAACTTTGGCTTTTTCAGCGGCTTCTTTCAGACGCTGCAGTGCCAGCGGATCGTTGTGCAGATCAATACCGCTTTCTTTCTTGAATTCTTCAGCCAGATACTCGATCAGGCGCATATCGAAGTCTTCACCACCGAGGAAGGTATCACCGTTGGTAGCCAGTACTTCGAACTGTTTCTCACCGTCAACGTCAGCCACTTCGATAATGGAGATATCGAAGGTACCGCCACCCAGGTCATAGACCGCGATGGTACGGTCGCCGGATTCTTTATCCAGACCATAAGCCAGTGCTGCAGCGGTTGGTTCGTTGATAATACGTTTTACATCCAGACCCGCGATTTTACCGGCGTCTTTGGTTGCCTGACGCTGTGAATCGTTAAAGTAAGCCGGTACGGTAATAACCGCTTCGGTTACTTTTTCACCGAGGTAATCTTCGGCGGTCTTTTTCATCTTTTTCAGTACTTCGGCAGACACCTGCGGTGGTGCCATTTTTTCGCCTTTTACTTCAACCCAGGCGTCGCCGTTGTCGGCTTCGATGATTTTGTACGGCACCATAGAGATGTCTTTCTGTACCACATCATCAGAAAAGCGACGGCCAATCAGACGCTTAACCGCGTACAGTGTGTTATCCGGGTTAGTAACAGCCTGACGTTTGGCTGACTGACCTACCAGTGTTTCGTCATCGGTGTAAGCGATGATGGACGGCGTTGTGCGATCGCCTTCAGCGTTTTCAATAACCTTGGTTTTTTCACCATCCAGAATTGCAACACATGAGTTGGTGGTGCCCAGGTCGATACCAATTATCTTACCCATTTGTATGTCTCCGTTTTGGCAGCTTGCGCTGCACTCAATCTGTAACTGTTTTTCAGCGTTGACTTCTATATAAGTCCGGCTGTGCGGCTTTCAAGGGCCGGAAGCAATAAAATCAGGCGTTTTCGTCGATTTTCGGTGCGCCTTTGCTCACCATCACCATGGCCGGACGCAGCAGACGCCCCTGCAGGGTGTAACCTTTCTGCATCACGGCAATCACTGTGTTCGGATCAACATCGGCGTTTTCCACCATGGACATCGCCTGATGCAGATCCGGGTTAAAGGTTTCGCCCTGAGGGTCAACCGCTTCAACCTTAAATTTTTCCAGACCAGCCACCAGACCGCTGAGCGTCATCTCGACGCCTTCGCGCATGGCTTTAGTGGCTTCATCTTCCGGGGTGGCCGCCAGTGCACGCTCCAGGTTGTCGACCACGGTCAGCATCTCGTTGGCGAACTTTTCGACGCCAAACTTATGCGCCTTCTCAACATCCGCTTCCGCCCGGCGACGCACGTTCTGCATCTCAGCCTGCATGCGCAGCATCTGTTCTTTGAGGTCAGCAATTTCCTGATTGGCCGCGGCCAGAGCATCACCGCTTTCGTCTGCCGACCCGGTGGTGGATTCTTCAGCTTCAGGGGCTTCGCTTACCTGCTCAGCGTCCAGTTGCTCCTGCTGCTCTTCGGGAATCTTTTGCTCGTCCGACATTGTTTATCCTCAATCACTGTGAATGGAACTGTCGCCTATATGGGGGACGGCCTTCTGAGATTCAAGGGGTGATCAAAAAATATCCTTGACAGATAGCCGTACTGTATATAAAAACACTGTATATCCATTCAGATAAGGAGCATCTCATGCTGGTTCATCTGTCGATACATCAATTCGCCCTGGTCGATCATCTCGAACTCGAGATTCACTCAGGCATGTCCGTCATTACCGGGGAAACCGGGGCCGGTAAGTCCATTCTGCTGGATGCTCTGGGCCTGGCACTGGGCGACCGGGCCGATGCAGACTGCGTACGCCAGGGGGCAGATAAGGCTGAGATTGCCGCCACCTTCACCCTCAATGCACAGGCCGCCATGTGGCTGCAACAGCGTGACATTCCTGCCGATGAAGACAATATCATCCTGCGCCGGGTGGTCTCTGCCGAAGGGCGCTCACGCGGGTACATCAATGGACGCCCTGCCGCTGCCGGTGATATGAAAGAGCTGGGCCAGCTGCTGATCGAGATCCACTCCCAGCACGCCCACCAGCGGCTACTGCAGAAGGACACAGCGCGACAACTGGTGGATGCCTTTGGCGGACTGCAGCTGCAGGTATCCGAGGTGTCTCTGGTGTGGTCAGAGTGGCAGACGCTGAGTAAAAAACTGGCCGCGCTGCAGGAAGAAAGTGCTGAACTTAAATCGCAGCGCCAGCTGCTGACTTATCAGGTGGAAGAACTGCGGGAACTGGCCCCGGGGGAAACCGAAACCACGGAGCTGGAAAGCGAACAGAAACGCCTGGCCAATGCTGAAAATATGCTGCTCAACGGCCAGCACGCCATGGCCGCCTGTTATGGTGATGACACCGGTGAACTGGCCGCCAGCCAGCTGACGCAGCAGGCGATCACGCGTCTGGGGGACATTGACGACCAGCATCCCTTATTAAACGAAGCCCGGGACTTACTCAGCCAGGCACAGATCCAGCTGGATGAAGCCGGACGTTCGTTACAACACTATCTGGAACTTGTCGATATCAATCCGCACCGGCTGCAGCAGGTTGAGAACCGGCTGTCTGATCTGTATCGCGTGGCGCGCAAACATCAGATCCAGCCTGAACAGCTGTATAACTACTGGCAGGAGCAGGAAGAAGCCCTCGCCGGGCTGAACCTCAGTGATGACGATCTGGCGGAGATGGAGCAGCAGGCCGGCGCACTGGAGCAGGAATATCTGCAACTGGCCAGCAAGCTCAGCGAAGCCCGTCGCCAGTCGGCAGCGCGCATGGACGCCGAAGTGGAAGCGCATTTTGAAGCGCTGGCACTGGGCCGCGCCCGCTTTATGACAGAGTTTGAATCCGTGGATATCACTCAGGGCGGCCGCCACGGTATCGACCGCATCAGCTTTACCGTACAGACAAACCCGGGGATGCCTGCCGGGCCGCTGGCCAAAGTCGCCTCCGGCGGCGAACTGGCCCGTATCAGCCTCGCCATTCAGGTGGTAACCGCCGCCGTCAGCGATGTCGCCTGTCTGATCTTTGATGAAGTGGACGTTGGCATTGGCGGTGGCACCGCCGAACGTGTCGGCCGCCTGTTGCGCTCGCTGGGCAGTGACGGTCAGGTTCTGTGTGTCACCCACCAACCACAGGTGGCAGCGCAGGCCAATCAACATTACCAGGTGAGCAAAATCAGCGGCGACAGCGCCACTCACACGCAGCTGCGTAAGCTGAACGCCAAACAGCGCTCCGAGGAAATCGCACGCATGCTGGGCGGTGTGGATATTACCCGCCAGACACTGGCTCACGCCGAAGAAATGCTGGCGCTGGTCCGCTAGCGCGGCGCCCGGGCAATAAAAAAGCAGCCAATGGCTGCTTTTTTATTGCTTCGCGGTCTGTTTCAGCACCACAGAAAAACCATCAGCTTTTCTTGCGGACGTACAGTACCAGGCTGTGATCAACCAGATCGAAGCCGTGCTGCTCTGCGATATCATGCTGCAGCTTTTCAATCTGTTCATTGGTGAATTCAATCACCGTACCGTCTTCAACATTCACCATATGATCATGATGTTCACCGCGGGCCAGTTCAAACACAGAATGGCCGCCATCAAAGTTGTGACGGGTCACCAGGCCGGCACTCTCAAACTGAGTAAGTACGCGGTATACGGTCGCCAGACCAACATCTTCACCAGCCTCAATCAGAGACTTGTATACGTCTTCAGCGCTCATGTGAGCTTCAGGATTGGTTTCCAGAATACTCAGGATCTTCACCCGTGGCAGAGTGACTTTTAATCCTACTTTGCGCAGTTCCACGTTCTGATCGGACATGGTTTTCCTCTAATATTTCACAGCAACTTGTTTAATCAGGTATTATCCCTGCTCCATGCGCCAACGCAACTGACGAGACAGCACTTTGATTAAGAGAGCGACAATTCTGATTGTTTCACTCGGTTTTGCAACCCTTTATGGGTGTGTCTTTCCGGGTGTTTACAAACTCAACGTCCAGCAGGGCAACATCGTGACCGCCGACATGCTGGCCCAGCTCGAACCCGGCATGAATCAACGCCAGGTCACCTACATTATGGGGAAACCTGTCCTGAAAAACCCGTTTTCCCAACAGCGGTGGGATTATATTTATACATTAGAGAAGCGAGATGAAATAGTAAAAAACTATAAGATCAGTCTTTTCTTCAACGATGCCGGCCAATACGTCCGCTATGAAGGCAAATTGCCCAATGATGAATTCAGCGAAGAGAACCAGCTGAAGACATTGCCTAAAGAAGAAACCTCGCCGAATACCATCTCCACCGATATTCACGGCGGCTGATCCGGCTGCATAAAAAAACGCCCGCGGCATACTGCTCACGGGCGTTTTCCTGGCGCTGCTACGGTTCTGCTGCGGCGCTTTTATTTCTTTGCTTTGGCCGCGCGGTTGGCCCTGGCCTGTTTAGGGTCGATGATCAGTGGGCGGTAGATCTCCACCCGGTCTCCTTCCTGCAGAACATCCGCATCCGGTGTACGCGTGGCTTTCCCGAACACGCCATATTTGGCCTCGTCCAGATTGAGATCAGGAAATTCGTGCTCAATACCGGATTGCTTAACCGCTTCCAGCAGCGTTGTGCCCGGCTCAACGTCGAGTGCCAGAATCTTTTGTTTCTGTGGCAGCGCATACGCCACTTCCACCCGTATTGTGTCAGCCATAGATTTCGTTCGCCCGCTTCACAAAGGCATCCACCATACTGTTGGCTACCTGTTTAAACACCACACCCAATGCTGCCCCGGCGATCAGACCGCCAACATCAAATTCCATATCCAGCGAGACCTTACAGGCTTCATCCGATAACGCCTGAAAACGCCAGACGCCGGAGAACTTACTGAAAGGCCCGTCGAGTAAATTCATATCCATGCGCTGCGGACGCACGAAGTCATTGTGTGTACTGAAACTCTGATTAACGCCGGCTTTGGAGATCGTCAGTCTGGCTTCGATAAAATCGTCACCTTCTGCGATCACCTCGGTCGCTTTACACCCGTGCAGAAATTCCGGGTAGCGGCGTACGTCGTTAACCAGATCAAACATCTGCTCTGCGCTGTGCATCACCAGCGCACTGCGACTGATAGTAGTCATGTTAAATCAGAGAAGTCCGTTAATAAAAATAAACAGGATGGCCAGCGGTGATACATAACGCAGCATAAACCGCCAGGCATTAAACACACCTTCATCCGCCTGCAGCTCGTTAGCGCTGTCTTCACGCCGCATCAGCCATCCCACAAAGACAGCAATCGCCAGTCCGCCCAGCGGCAGCAGGATATTGGCTGTCAGGAAGTCGAGTATATCAAAAAATGTCTTACCGCTGACGGATCGTTCTGTACCATCCGCCAGTGGCTGTTGCGCCAGCACGCTGGTATCGGCGTAGAGATGAAACGTCTCGTCCAGCGTATTGACCTGCTCCTCGCCGCTTTGCGGATCCGTAACCGTCTCAGTAATGCTCTCAGTAACAAAGAACTTGTTATCACCCCAGTGATTAAATGAGAGAACCGTACCAACCCCGAGCATCCACGCCAGCAGACACACGATAATGGTCGCGGTCCCGCGCCTGATGCCTTTCTCTACCGCCCACGCCACGGCAGGTTCGGCAATGGAAATCGCCGAACTCCAGGCGGCAATGGCGACCAGTACAAAAAACGCCGTGCCAATCAGGGTGCCCCCCGGTAACGCGCCGAAAGCAATCGGCAGCGTCTGGAACATCAGCCCGGGTCCGGCCGCCGGTTCCATACCGTGAGAAAACACAATCGGGAAAATAATCAGACCGGCCACCAGCGCTACCAGCGTATCCAGAAAGGCAACCGTAAAAATGGTTTTGGTCAGCGAGGCTTCCTGCGGCATATAAGCGCCATAGGCCATAATAGCGCCCATCCCCAGACTGAGTGTAAAGAAGGAATGCCCCAGCGCTACCACCACACTCTCGGTGGTCAGCTTGCTGAAATCAAACGAGAACATAAAGTTCCAGCCCTGACCAAAGCCCGGCGTTGTAACGGCATACCCGAGCAACAGCAGCAACATAATAAACAGCGCCGGCATCATCAGCCGGACACCGTCTTCAAGCCCGTGCTTAACGCCGCGGGCAATCACAAACCCGGTCATGATGATAAAAATGGTATGCAGCCCCAGCAGCATCCAGGGGTCCCCTAACAGATCGCCGAATGTCTGCTCTGCAACATCCGACCCGGCGCCGGTAAATACACCACTGGCCATCTCTCCGATATAGGCCAGCGTCCAGCCTGCAATCACACTGTAAAAGGACAGAATAAAGAAACCCGATACCGCGCCCAGCCAGCCGATACCGGAGAAAAACCGGGGAGCATTCTGTTTTCTGGCTTCCACCTGCATGGTGTGGATCGGACTGAGGCGACCACGGCGACCAAGCAGAACCTCAGCAATCATCACCGGCACGCCCGCTGCCAGAATGCATACCAGATACATGAGCACAAAGGCACCACCGCCGTTCTCACCTGTGATGTATGGGAACTTCCAGATATTCCCCAACCCCACAGCCGAGCCAGTCGCAGCCAGAATAAAAGTCCAGCGGCTGCCCCAGATGCCGTGCATACCTCTTTTGCTGTCGCTCGTCATTTCCTGCTCCCTTAATCTTTGCCGGTATTGTGAGTAATTTACCGCTGACCCTCAAGCCGATGACGCAAGCCGTAGTGCCTTTTCCGCCATTGCTCGGTTATACTGCGCGGCATGAGTAAAAAGAAAGCCAAAACCACCAGCGGTACCATCGCGCTCAACAAAAAAGCGCGCCACGACTATTTTCTGGAAGATAAAACAGAAGCAGGTGTGGCCCTGACCGGCTGGGAAGTCAAAGCCCTTCGTGCCGGCAAATGCCAGCTGCTGGACTCTTTTATCGATTTTCACCGCGGCGAAGCCTGGCTCACCGGCGCTCTGATCACCCCGTTACAGCAGGCCTCGACCCACATGGTCACCGAACCACGCCGGCCGCGGAAGCTGCTGCTGCACAAACGGGAGCTGGAACGCCTGGAGCAGAAGATTCAGGCGAAAGGCTATACCTGTGTCTGCACGGCTCTGTACTGGAAAGGCCCTTATGTCAAAGCCGAGATCGCGCTGGCAAAAGGTAAACAGAGCCATGACAAACGCAACACCGCCAAAGACCGTGACTGGGCCAAACAGAAAGAACGTATCATGAAGCATTCGGTGCGCTGAAACCCGGTGAACCTTGTGTTACAATGACAGTCTTATATCGGTGACAGCCAGATTAATCCGCCACGGTCATTGCCCGGGGTTGAAAACACAAGCGGCTGCCACCATATAGACAACAACGCCTTAGCGTATGAACGACGAATTCGGGGATGATTAGGATTCGACGCTGATTACAAAGCTATGGGTGCATGCCGAGAGGGTATAGCGATCTCGTAAATCAACGTTATACATAGTTATAGTCGCAAACGACGAAAACTACGCACTAGCGGCTTAAGCCCGCTTACCTCTGAACCCGGGTGCCTGTAGCCGGGGAACGAGGGCATCGTCTTACAGGCTCGCCTGGCTGGCTTCGCTCGGAGCTAAAAGGGTTAAACTTTAATCGAGCTCGTTCTGAACACCCTGCCCCTCGGGTCGTGACGAACTAAATCAATAGAGACGGCTAAGCATGTAGATCCTCTAGTGGAGGATTGGCGGACGCGGGTTCAAATCCCGCCATCTCCACCAATACAAAACCCCTGATGCTCGCATCAGGGGTTTTTTATTGGCCGAAGAAAGTGATTCTGAACTCTCATAGTTTCGGGTTCACCAGATTGCCGGGAGCAATCTGTACCGCCGCAGGCGCACGAAGGGGCTGGGCCATGGATGGCCCGGAGTACAATCCCGCCATCAGTCTTTATTGCCGACGAAGTGATTCTGAATTTCTCATAGTTTCGGGTTCACCAGATTGCCGGGAGCAATCTGTACCGCCGCAGGCGCCCGAAGGGGCTGGGCCATGGATGGCCCAGCGTACAATCCTGCCAGAGTGCATGAAAAAACGCCGCCCTCACAGCATTCCACTAACACCACAAACGCTGGCTATCCTGGAAGAACTGAAACCAATCAGCGGCCACCGGGAACACCTGTTTCCCGCAGACCGGAACCCCAGAACCCATATCAACAATCAAACGGCCAACATGGCAATCAAACGCATGGGCGATGAGAAAAAGCTAGTGGCTCATGGCTTGCGTGCCCTGGGAAGTACCACGTTAAACGAACAGGGCTTTGACCATGATTTAATCGAAGCAGCCCTTGCTCATGTGGATAAAAATGAAATACGAGCCGCCTACAACCGCTCAGACTACATTCAGCGCCGTATTCCGATGATGGAGTGGTGGTCTGAGCATGTAGAGAAGTGCAATACAAACATTGCACCCTTTACCGGAAAAATGATGAAAAACAGTGCTAATCACTGACTATCATATTCTGCTCCAGTATTATCCAAACATATTTTCTTGGAATCGTATCCGAACAACGGGTTATGGTAAGTATAGAATTCACCTTTCGTCACCTTATCTTCGACAACAAAGCACCCATGAAGAGAAAAATGATCTATGATGGTAGTGTTCATAATTCTGTGTCATTTCTTTAAAATCCTGCAAAAAGGAATGACACATGACCAAACCAACGTTCGATATGGAAGCCGCGTTACAGGCCCTTCGTGAAGGCAAAGATCTCACCGGTAAAGACGGCATTCTCACGCCCTTGATCAAGCAGCTTACTGAAGCCGACATGCAGGCTGAGCTGGAGGATCATCTCGCCAATGATGCTCAGCCCAATCGTAAAAACGGTAGCAGTAAAAAAACCATGAAGTCCCCCACTGACAACTTTGAACAGGAGGCGCCCCGTGATCGTTCAGGAAGCTTCGAACCTCAGATTGTCAAAAAGAATCAGACTCACCTAACCGACGAGCTTGAGCGTAAAATCCTGGCCCTGTACGCACTCGGTACCAGTTATCAGGATATTCGTACCCACATCGAAGACCTGTACGGCATGAAGCTCTCTAACGGTACGTTAAACGCCGTAACCGATAAATTATTGCCCGAACTTCAGGCATGGCGGGAGCGGGATCTGGACGCTGTCTATCCGATCGTCTGGTTAGATGCGATTCACTACAAAATCAAAGATAACGGCCGCTATGTCAACAAAGCTATTTACACCATTCTGGCACTGAACATCGAAGGCAAGAAAGAACTGTTGGGACTGTATCTGTCGGACTCTGAGGGCGCTCATCACTGGCTGAGCGTGCTCACAGATTTAAATAACCGTGGCGTTAAAGATATCCTGATCTGCTGTGTTGACGGACTGAAAGGCTTTCCTGAAGCTATTGCCACCATTTACCCTGAAACCGAAGTTCAACACTGCGTGATCCACCAGATCCGCAACTCCATCAAGTACGTTGCCAGCAAGAATCAGAAAACCTTTATGGCGGATTTAAAATGCGTTTATAAAGCTGCCACACTGAACGCGGCGGAAACGGCTCTGGACGAACTGGAGGCAAAATGGGGTGACAAATATCCGATGGTCATCCAGTCCTGGCGCAGCAAATGGCCAACCCTCAGTGCGTATTTTAAATACCCGGAAAATGTGAGAAAGGCGATTTACACCACCAACGCCGTGGAGGCCGTTCACCGCCAGTTCCGGAAGCTGACCAAGACCAAGGGAGGCTTCGCCAATGAAAACAGCTTGCTGAAGCTGTTGTACGCCGGTATTTTGAAGGTGTCAGAGCGCTGGACCCATCCGGTTCAGAACTGGAATCTGACCTTGTCGCAGCTGGCGATTCATTTTACAGGCCGACTGGATAACCAGATTGACCTGTAAATTTAAAATTTAGCTGACACAGAATTTTGAACAGCCTCCTAAGGTTCATAACCATCGGCAGAAGTAACAAGCGACTGGTTAATTACTGACCAATTTCCTTAAGTAATTCTGATAAAGGGATAATATACTCGGGGTCTCTATTTTCATCCTTAGAAAGAGTTTCCACATACTTAATAGCGCATATCTCAAGATCCTTAAGTAGTTTTCTCCATCCTCTACTGTTTCCATTTTTGATACAAAAAAAATCTGGAACCTCCTGAACCATTTGGATCGATTTATGTTTACTACTTTGATCTAACCCAGGCTCTCTTTTGTAAATAGATGTAATTTCGAAAACTTCGGTTATATCTTCATTTACATAAACATCGATTAAATACGACTCTATCGGCAGGTCACGCCAGTCAATAAAATGACTCCAAGTATCAAATATACTATCGTCAGCTATTTCTCCAGTTTCTTTTTCAATACGAGTCCTCACTACTTCTAATGCCTTTTCACCCTGTTTTTCGGCCTCCGGATCATCTTCAACGGTAGTGAAACAAACGTAGGCGTTTACCCCATCGAACAGTGAACTATCTAAACGATAGTTTTTCCCCGAAAGATCCAGCATATCTGTGCGACGCTTAGCCCAGATCTTCTTGAGTCTTTTCAAGTCCAAGTCCGTTATCTTTTTAGAGTCGTCCCAAATACCTTCGAACCAGGTATTTACCTCCCGAAGTACACTCTTTTCACTCCCCTGTATACCGAGCTCTAACAGTTTGGCAACCTGATCTCCCTCAAGCCCCAAGCCATTAGCTGAGATATTTGCCGACCCAAGGATGTACTCACTCTGACCACAAACAACTTTGGCGTGAAAATCATCCAGATGCTTAATGTTGTAGCCTGCATCCCGTATACGCTCAATAGCGTGTGGATTGGTTCCGCCCATATTGAGGTTGCATATAATGCGAGTTGTTTTTTTATCGACATTCGCCAGTAAACCCTCAGGACCAACGCCCCAATAAGCGACAGCGATGTTCAGCGTTTTGCTGTTTGTCAGGAGGCTCTCAATATGAGCTTTGTAGTTTTCAGTCGTGAGCAGCATTTCCATTCCTCATGTTTCCTGATTCTATTTCAAGGGAGCGGTTGCAAGGATTCAGTTTTAAAGTTTCAATTTCATTACTTCATAAGTACTACAAACACAGACCATTTAGGCCCGAACGATTTTTCATCTCAACACTGGATATAAAAACATGTCATGTTTACGGACACATCCCGTGTTTCCAAACCTGTTTAACCGAGCCGCCCCTGTTTAACCAAGCTGGCGTATTCGAAGCGCCAATTCATCACAACCCCAGGGCTTTGGCCATGGCGCTCTCTGCAACACCTTCTGTGGTTACCACCGCGTCTTTCAGCATCAGCTTGCCCTGCAATAACCGGTCAAGGTGTACATCAAAAGCGTCATGTTCCGGGTGCAAGGCTGCAGGCAGATAAATACTGACGGGCTTTTTCTGGCCAATACGGTATACGCGGTCAGATGCCTGAGCTTCTTTGGCGGGGTTCCAGTGGCGCTCCAGATGCACCACATGGTTGGCACCAATCACGGTTAACCCCACGCCTGCTGCCACCGGCGACATAATCAGAATGTTGAAGCCGGGCTGCGCTTCAAATTGCGTGATCAATTGTTTACGGCTGAGCTCTTCGGATTTGGTCTGCACGGCTTTGGTATCGCCATTAATAACCGAGATATTCAGCCCGTAAATTTTATCCAGCCAGAGTTTGACGGCGCGCTGCAGGTTTTTGGTGATCATAAAGAGGATGATTTTTTCATTCTTCGAACGGATATCATCCAGAATACCCAGCAACACCTGCAGTTTTGCTGACAGCATCATTTGCTGGCGTGCGTCATCGGCAGAGCGCACGGAGAGCAATAGTTGATCGATATTGGATAATTCGGGGTGAAGAGAGATACCACGTAGCTGACTGAGAACCGCCAATGCCACCCCACGGGTATCGGTTTCGGTTCGTACTGTACGGTAATGCTCTATTGCAGCATCGTACGCCTGTAGCTGCGCGCCCGTCATTGTGCGTGCCAGAGCTGGCATTTGTTGAATACCCGGCTGACTTTGAGGCAGGCCAGAGATAATGGTTTTTACCGGCAGGCCGGTTAAGCGTTCTTCTTTGGTACGGCGTAACATGTAGTCGCCCACGGCATTGCGTAAATCCGTTCCTATTTGTACGCGGACTTCATCTCGCTCTTCTTCCACTGCGTTCAGAATCGGTTTAATCCAGCTGTCGCGAAATTGTGGCCAATCCCCAAGCAGCCCTGGTTGTGCTGTATCCACCAGACACCAGTAATCTGCAAGGCTGTTTTCTACCGGTGTACCTGTTGCCAGAATTTTCACATCGGCTTTAAGGCCTTTTGCCGCACGGGTTTGCAGCGTATTAATGTTCTTCAGGTTCTGGGCTTCGTCGAATATCACCATACCCCAATCAATCACGCACAATGAAAACTGGTAATCGCGTAACGTCTGGTAGGTTGTCAGCACTAAACGCCGGTCCATATCCAGCCGCGCCGGGCCTGCTGAAGGGCCGACTTTGAGCGCATAACGGATGGCATCTTTTACGCTGGCAGCGTCACTGTCTGCCAGGCTTTGTAATTGTTGGGATTCACGCTCGGCACCCTGAATGCGGTATTGCTTCAGGTCGCGCCCGGACTGCAGAACAACAATGTCGCGGAATGGGATTGAGTTAAATGTTTTACTAACTTCATCTTCCCAGTTTTCCAGCAGGCTCAGAGGTGCGACGACCAGTATTGGTTTTTCTGTTTTACCTGCGGATTTTCTGCCTTGCAGATAGTGCTGCGCAGCCACCAGGGCCATGTAGGTTTTACCCAGCCCCATATCGTCAGCTAATAATCCACCCTGAACACGATAAAAATCTTCCGGGTTATCCGCACTGGCAGCCGATATCAAACGGGCCATCCAATCGACACCTTCACGCTGGTGGTCGAATGGCTGGCGTGCACAGTTCTGCCAATCTACGGAGGTGTTTTTAGCATTGGCCAGTTTTTGTTTAAGAGTGGCAACACGCTCGTCGGCTTCTTTCAGAATCACCGTACTGGTAACGGTTTCTTCATCTTGTTCAAGGCTTTCTTCAGGAGTTGATTGTGGTTCCTGTGGTGTACTGAATTTTTCATTCAGTTCTGTGACCAGCGCTGCTACCTGTCCGCTGTTAGAAATATCGATGTTTTCACCGGCAAACTGCAACTGCGTCGCTCCCAGCTGTTGTGCCTGTTCTATCTTTTTCTGCAGGCTTTGTAGTTCTTCCGGGGTATCCACCAGGCGGCGGATGATTTCAGCTGGCATCGGCTTATCACCCAGAGCGAACCAATCCTGACGGCTGGCATCCGGGTTGCCAAAATCAATATGCTGAAGCTCGCCAATACCTTCCACACGCAATGAGAAGCCAAGATCAAGATCAACCAAAGCAGCATCAATAAAGGCGGATGGCGTCTTGATGAAGTCAGCAACCTGAGAGGCTGGAATACGTTGCCTGCTAAGGACTTCGTTCACAGCCTGCAGCTTTTCAGGCTCCAGCAGAACGATCTGATCTTTAACCCGCAGCACTCCTTCATCACTTGCCTTTTCAAGCTGATGCCAGCGACTGCCAAGGTCATCCGGGCTGATGCCTGCACCCACCGCGGGGCATAGCTCCAGACTGCCATCAGCAAGGCGTGTAGCTGTAATACCGATTTTTTCCGGAATGCGAACGGCAAGCGAATCGAACTGAGCCAGTTCAAGCTGCATACCACTTCGTTTAGCCAGTTGAAGACGAGCCACCAGCCTCAGGTTTTCTGCTTCGCCACGTTCAGAAGCGCTCAGATCCTGATGATGATTCAGCGCCTGAATCGCCAGCAATTGCTCGAAGGTAAGGCGATACTGTTCAGAACCAATATACAAAAGTGGCCCTTTTACTTTGAGAGGAACACGCTCGGTAAGACGCGGATATATATCGACGGTGAAAGCACTATCCGTAGTTTTACTTTGAATGCGCGCTTCAAACGCACCGTTAAAGAAATCGGGAAGCATAAGAACGTTGGCTTCATCATCCTTTAAAGCAGCAATTACCGGAGAAGGCACACTGTAGCCATTCGCCATTGGATCAGCACTGCCCTGCTCTTCCAGCATTTTAAATAAGGCCAACTGGAGTAAAGCGCGGGGTTCGCCTACACCTGAGTTAAGAGCTTTAAAGTCTTCCTGGGGCAGATAAAAATTTATGCCATCGGAATCTGCAGAAGAGATAAAACCATCGCTGTTGGCAACCGCCTCACTGGAGATACCTAAAAAATCTTTTAGTGTATTAATCAAGCTCATCTTTGCTATCTCGTGCTGTGAAAGACCGGCATACCAAACCTTTGTATGTATGCTTTGTAATCGGTTTTAGTCATTAACTTTTCTATATCTAACTCAATACCATTGTCCGCCAGGAACTGGATAACATTATTCCGCCACGTCCCTGGATGGTGGGTAATATCAGCCAAAGGCAATCCGGGGTGCTGTTTACGGTATTCATTCGGTATTCGTTTTGTCAGATCGTTATGATCAAGATGGGTTACACCATAGTCGGCAATCTGACGACCAGGTACGTCAAGATAAAGCCATATTTTGAAACTGTGGGAGCCCTGGATAACATGAAACTTGCCGCAGTTAAGGTAGATAACAGCTTTGTCACTCATATTGCCGCCAAGGTCGATGTAACTGGACTTCATCTCTCCACGTAAAACGCGCTTCACTCCGTACTTAGCTTTCGCCCCCAACATCAGGCGCGTACCTTTTATAAGATCCTGATCGAACAGCCCTTCAAGAAATTTCTTTCTCGCCGGGAACATACGCTGTAAGCTTTCATCTCCACTTTCTTTGCCATACTGCTGCACAGCTTTGAGGAATAACTTCAGATCCTCACGGGATAACCAACCTCTTACTTTATCTATGCGGGCTTCACCAATTGGCTGCCACCACTGACGAAAATCTGATGCACTGCTGGCTATGCGAGGATCACCTGCGATACTCAGAATAAAATTTCGCCAGGTCTCTCCCGGATCTGCTGGCGATCGATCAATGAGAATCTCCATCGCCCGATGGCCGATACACAGGCTACCTTCAAAAACAGCCATATTTACCTCCGGTTTTTGCAGCTCTGCAAAAACCGTATGAGGCTCGCCAAAAGGGATTTCTGTTAATGTATCGAGGTAGTAAAACGCCCGACATATATCGCCGAAACGACCCTGATCAAAGCCTGTTAACCCTACCCTTTTGAAATATTCATTCAACTCCAGCTGGTTTTGCTTAGCATGGCGAACCACCAGAGCTGATGCATCTTTCGCCATAAGCTCATCCATATTGCCCTTAAGGTTATGCAATACACTGTGCTCATTAGGAACCTTCTGGTCTGGCAGAAGGCGAAGCTGATCAGAGATTATTTCTGATAAAAATGGCTGCATATCTGGTTGATTAATCGCCGACTGATTTCCCAGACCAAGCTGGTCAAAATAGCGAAAGTAAAGATCAACCAGGTTGATGAGCGGTATCTGGGACAGCCTTGGCTGTTGACACTCAATAAGCAACGCCAGAGACCTGGGATTCAGAGAGTTACGCAAACTGGAGTCTTCGAGCCAAAGATAGGTAATTGCCCGTGCTCCGATACGGGTTGAGATAATACGTTTAATGCGGGTACCAACTTTATCGGATATTGCGTAACGCAAATCCTGGACGACTTGTTCGAAGTTACCTCCTTTGCCTGCACCTTTCTGCAAATTCTCTGCACGCTGAACCAATGATTGCCATTCATTAATTTTCTGTGCTGGCCACTCATTTGAAGGGAGTCTGAACTTCGGAAGCTTCAATGCCATGATCAGCTGCCCTCCACCCCAAAACCGGATTTTTCTTTAACCTTTTCAAAGTCCTTCAAATCCGGATGGCGAATAGTAAACCTTATATCAATTCGGCGATTTTCTTTACGTTCATCTTCAGTCTGCTGCGTTTCAGTGACTGGGCGGGTTTTTCCGTAGCCGCTGACACTGAACAGAAAATGACCCGCGTGGTTTTTCAGAATATCAAGGCGCTGATTACTTTTGAGCTTTTCGTTCCAGAACTGCCACAGCGAAATTGCTCGATAGGCTGATAACCCCCAGTTTCCTTTATTTCCGAAAAAGCTGGTGGGCAATACATCCGTATGCCCTTCAATAAAAACTGTATCCAGATACTCTGACCGGCCTTCTTTTCGGATCACATCTCCCAGGACCTGACCGATATCGAGAGCTGTATTCTGATATTGCTCACGGATCGAATAATCCCGTGAAGCAAAGCCAAGAAGATCGCTGGAAATACTGACGATAGAATCGTTTTCGTTAACGATAACAGTGATGCCTTTCTTCTCTAGCTTTTCTTTGATCTCGTGCAGGATTGTCCGGCGTACGGTATCTGCCTGTTTGAGCTCCTGAATGCTTTTATCGAAATCCTGCTGTTTTTGTGTAAGGTTAAGAACCAGAACGGCACAGGCGAGCACGAACAGAATCAGTAAGCCTGCCATAATGTCGGAAAATGACATCCAATATGGATTTTCTTCATCTACGCTGGCTGCAGTACGGCGAAAGACTTTCATCATCACGTCCTTACGGTGAGATCATCCAGGACGCCGGATATGGCATTCACGGTATTAACCATCTGATTGGTAAAACTGAGTGTCTGCTGGTTCCACTCATTCATTCGCGCTTCAACCTGAGAAGAAACTTCACCAGAGTACCTCGACAACCATTCTGAAGCCTGCTCTTCAATTTGCAGGACCTGCTGGCGCAATGAGTCGCCAAGAGCTGAAAACTCGTCTTTCACGCCCTTGAGGTATTCATCCTGATGTACACGCATGGTGTTGAAACTATCACCCGCTAACTTAGCGGTATCTTCAAACTGCTCTACTGCAGCCATGATAGAATCTTCGAGTTCATCCAATACACCGACCTGTTCCTTAACACCGTTAAAGGCCAGCTCATTCTGACGAGCCGCAGCCGCGATATTATCAGTAACGACTTTACTGTTTTCACCAAGCGTAGCGGCGGCTGTGCTCAGATTACCGGATAGGATTCCCAACTGAGATGCACTGGTATTCAGGTGAGAGCTGCTCTGTTCAACAGAGATAGACGCCTGAGTTAATTTATCCAACAGCTGCTTGTGTTGCTCAGCTAACTGTTGTGATTGTTGCAGGCTGGCATGAACTCCTTCTGATATGGTTTGCAGCAACTTAGCCTGTTCTCCTGCCATGCTCTCCAGCATTTGTTTTAAGCGACCATCAGTTTCTTCTGCTTGCTGCTGCAATTGACCAAGCTGCTGCCTGGTTTGATCCTGCATGCTGTTAACGGCCTCACTGAAGGCTTTGGTCATTCCACCAGCCTGCTCCTTAGCAAGTTCAGTAAAATCAGCCATCTGCTTGCCCGATGCCACAGCAAGATCTTCGACCACTTTTGCCTGATGCTCGGATAACGAATTGACCTGCTGTGCAAACTGCGTTGTAAGTTGCTGCTGTTGCGATTCTGAATTTTTACGTTGTTCGTCAAGCTGTGCGTTCAGTTTTGAGGTTCTTGCTGCATCTACTTCAGCTTGTTTGGCTTGTTTTTCAGTAATTTCTGTAAACAGTGAATCCATCTTGCCAGATATCGATTCCATCGCCTTATTAACGGAATCAGCAGCTCCATCCATTGATTCTTTTTGGCGTATTCCCTCTGCGCGTAAGCCGGAAGAAAATTGTTCAATCAATGATTCCAGAGCCTGAGTTGACTGTTGGCTTGCATTATTACTCATAGCCTGTAATGCAGGGTTAAGGATTTCTGACAACTTAGTGGCTATAGCGTCCTGCATAGAACGACTCATTCCTTCGACACTCTTTTGCAGTTCAGAACCAATTTGCTCTGCAAGACCTGCAAGTGAGTTTCTGCTCTCCCTTGAGTGATCACTGATATCCACCAACACTTTTTCTGCAGGCAGGCGAGGGTATAGAAAATCAATTTTATATTGGAGTAATGTTATTTTCTTGAGAACAGCGCGTTCTGTTTTCTTCTCGATCCAGTTGAGAATAAGACTTAAAAATACACCCCATACTGAAGATACAAACGCGACGCCTGCACCGGAGATCATCTGATTAATACCAGCCTTCAGCTCGGCAAGCTCATTGCTGGAAAAATTGAGGCCAGATAACCCCAGCGTAAGTCCCAGGAAGGTACCAAGAACACCAATGGCAGTAAGAAAGGAAGGGGTCGCAGCTAACAGGCGGTTTGAGGTTAAGCCACCAGCCATCGTTCTGGCGTTGAAAAAGTGATCGGCATCGAGTGTGTTGTATAGCTGCGTCAGATCGGCGGAATAAACCAAACTTTCGTCAAATTCTCTCCACAGTTCCTTAACACCTTCAACCGGGCTTTCAGCAGCTTTTGTTACTACCTGACTGCGTTCAGATGCCAACTCTTTTCGATCCGCACCTTCAACCAGATCAGCAATAGCGGAACGAACTTTAAGAAATACCCGATACTGAACCCATAAACGCACACAGCACCAGAAGAATACAGCAAGCATGACAAGGAAAAGCGCCAGACTGATGTAAGCAGTAAGCCCAGTGTGACCGTCCAATATTGAGAGCCCTGGAACCAGGTACATCCAGTCAATCGCTTGTGTATCCATTTTTCCTCCCAAGCACCCTGTTTCTCAAGGTGTTAATTAAAACCAACTTATTTTTTAGTGGCCTTCCATGGCCATAAACAATCATCCTTGCGCTTCCTTGCTGTGCCTGTCAGGACGGTTCATTTTCACCGCAGCATCCCTAGCACTGACATCCTGTCTGCATCCTGCACAGGCATTCAGCCCGGAGATTTATCTGCGAACAATGCTGTATATATAAACATGTAAAATTATCAGACAGTCAGAATGTCAGCGCAGCCACGGCTCAAGATCTGTACGGCTTTGGCTTGTTAAAATGATTTGTTGCGCCTCTGGCCGTTCCCGGTAACGATCCACCCTCAATTGCTGCAGCCAGTAAATGAGCAGTGCCGCCCTGACGCTATACTCCCTTGTCAGATTTCCTGACACATCGACTGTCATTCCATAATCCATCGCCACGATTCTTCGTCGCGCCGCATCCAGCCTTGGGTCTGGTTCTATCGAAAACGTCACCCATGTGTTCCAGCCTTGATCATGCTCGCGACCATGCAGGGATTTTCCCTCTGCATCAAATACATTGCGAATACGGGTTAATACAAAATCACGATAATCCTGATTCTTTTCGCACCAGGCTCGTACATGCCAACGATGTCCGTCGTTGATCAGCGTATGAGGGCAGATTATGCGTTCTTCGAAATCAGGGCTCGTTATGCTTGCATAGGCTACATCCAGGCGCAACTGATGCCTGATGGCCTGAATGATGGGCCTGACAATGAGTGATGACGGAGAATGGTGACCACTGACCATACGCAGCACTGTGGATTCTCCAACAGCATCGCTACCATAATCACAAAACCGGTCGGCCATGAGATTTATGTAGTTTTCCAGACCAGCAGAAAATAAGGTTGGCCTAGACTGCTCTGTCGGCTCGTAACACTTCAGGCTGGCGTTATAGGTGAGGTGTTCCGGATAACGGGCTTTGTAGTCATTAATCAGTCGACTTGAGCTCTGGCGGGTAATTGCCAGCAGCTTCATCAGATGACTGGTATTCAGACGCCCTTCCCACTGAAGAACCAGCTCGATTGCGTGAAAGGCCTGCCTCTGCTGATGTGTGAGCTCTTCCTCCGGGGAAGCCATAGATGTATCCATATGCTCCGAATACAATCCTTGTCGAGTATTTACTCAATTGTACATACAGTTTCCACAAATTCTCTAGCCATTTTCCAGCTTCGTAATCATTGCAGCTCTTTATTTATTGCCATAGGCAATCATTTCATGGGGACATTCCCGGAATATGCTAATGAATCGCACCGTGTGGCAGAGACTATTAGCCCAGTGGGGCTTGGTCATCTCAAATAAACTGTAATCCCTCCCCTAAAATGGGCTATTTCAAACTTGGTATTTTCCAAGTTGTTATCAACCCGGCCTAAACTCACAACCCCGCCGCCCACTCCGGCAACCGAGCCAAATGCTCCGTACGAACCCCCTGCTTAATGGTTAACACCGGCTGAAAGGGATTATCAAGGCGGGAGTTATCCAGCACCCGCACCTGATCACACAGCGGGATCGCAAGGCGAACATTGTCCAGCATCCGTGGGATACGGGCTTCAACTTTATCCGTGGGGACATTGTGGCCACCATCAAGCACGCGCTGGCTGATACGGGCGAGATTCAGCCCGGTGGATTCGACATGAATCACCACCATGATGATCTGGTAACCCAGCGCTTTCGCGTGGGCCATAAAATCCACTTTAGAGGGGTGGGAAAAAACAGTTTCAAAACAAAAACTATGAGCAGCCTGCAGCTGTTCGAAGCGCATGGCCTCGGCGATTCTGGCGGCTTCGTAGCTGTTGCCTTCCGGATCGTCGGGAAATACTTCCCTGGCGATCAGGTCGGCATTGATAAATGGCATGCCTAACGGCTGAAGTACCTGCTGGTAGAAGGTGCTCTTACCCGAGCCGTTTCCACCCACCAGCATCCACAGCTGTTTGCTGCTCATGCGTTTTGTTCAGGAACAAACTGCCCGTTAATGAACTGACCAACTTCGATCCGTCCGTCCGGGTAGCAGGCTTCTAAAAGACCGGGGTGTGTGGCTGACGCCTGATAGCGCACACTACCGGCGGCAATCGCTTCACTGAGTGCACCTGAATCGCGCTCCCGGTCAAGGGCCGCAAACACGTCATCCGGGTCCACCGGGCTGGGAACCGTATGTTCTACGCGGAGAGTCGCCAGCCCCGCCTGTACCGACAACAGAACATCAGGATTAACGACCTTTGCCACCTTACGGCCAAGATCTGCCCAGTATTCAATCTGTTCTGCGGCACTGCGGTGCAGGGTCGAGCCAGCCACTGCAGCAGCAGTCATCAGGTTGCTTTCCAACCGCACAGGGGATGATGCTTTAGCCATGACAATTACCTCTCTGAGATGCCATCTAACGATTGTAGCAGATTGCTACAGACAAGATACAAAAAAAGTATCCGCAGAACCAGCAGGCAGAGTGTTTCAGCGCATTCTGCCGGGCTTAACGCCTGTTATCTCGCTGCTAAAGCAGCTGTGGCTACCCAATCGTGCCTCTGCTTTCTTATCTTCCCGCTCACCCACACTCACCAATAACGGCCTTCACTGTCAATCTCACAGGCCTGTATGGTCAATCCAGCACCTCTGCAAGCCGCTATCTTATCCGTCAAACAATAATTAACCTGGCTGGACCCATTCATGAGCAAACATATTTCTTCCGATGCACTGATCATCGGCGGCGGTATTGCCGGCATCGTTACTGCGGTGGAACTGCTGCGCGCCGGTAAAACGGTGACCATTGTTGACCGCGACAGTGAAGAGCGTCTGGGTGGGCTCGCATTATGGGCCTTCGGTGGTATGGCATTAGTGGGCACGCCGTTGCAGCGCAAGATGGGCATTAAGGATACGCCGGCGCGGGCACTGCAGGACTGGATCAGCTTTGGTGAGTTGGATACAACCGACGAGCATTCTCTGGCATGGGCTAAATATTATGTTGAAAACTCCCTGCCGGAAGTGCACGACTGGCTAAAGAACGAAGGCATTAAGTTTATGCCGGCCGTCAACTGGGTGGAACGCGGCATGTACGGCGGAGGCAACAGTGTGCCGCGTTATCACATTGTTTACGGCACCTCACGGGAACTGACCCGTACCATGATTTCTGCCCTGCATGCGGCCAATAAAGATAACCGGTTAACTCTGCTTCACCACCACAGCATCCATGAACTGGAGCAACAGGGGCACAGGGTGTGTGGCGCAGCCGGCAGCAATGATAAAACCGGGGAAGACATCCGCTTCAGTGCGGATACCGTGGTGGTTGCCACCGGGGGGATTAACGGCAACCACCGGCAGACCCGTGCCAACTGGCCAGCGCAACGGCCATTGCCGGATACGATGCTGAACGGCGCTCACCCACTGGCGGATGGCAACATGCATCACCACGTGGCTGACACGCTGGGGGGGCATATTGTTAACGCCGGCGAAATGTGGAACTACGCAGCGGGGTTCCGCCACCCATATCCACACTTTGATGGTCATGGGTTATCGACCATTCCATGTAAATCCGCGCTGTGGCTGAATCACAAAGGTCAGCGTATCGGCCCGGAGCCTCTGGTAACCGGCTTTGATACCCACTGGCTGTGTCAGCGCGTTGCGGAACAGGAAAAACCCTGGACCTGGCACCTGCTGAACTGGCGCATCGCCATTAAAGAATTTGCGATCTCCGGCGCCGAGCATAATCAGCGTATCCGGGATAAACAATTTCTGCGGTTTGTGTTCGAAACCCTGACCGGCAATCACCGCCTGATTAAACAAATGGCGCGCGAAAGCGACGATTTTATCGTTGCGGATACACTGCAGGAACTGGCAGAAAAAATGAACGCCCTGACCTGCTCTCATGATATTGATCCGGCCGTTTTGCAGGCCACAGCCGACGACTTCGATGCCAATTTTGAGGGCGGCGCCAAATTCTCTAACGATGATCAGATCCGCCGTATTCTGCATGCACGTCAATGGGGGCCGGACAAGCTGCGTACCTGCAAACCGGCGCCACTGCAGACAAAAGGCGCCGGACCTTTCATAGCCATCCGCATGCAATTAATTACCCGCAAAAGCCTCGGCGGTTTGCGTACCGATTTAAAAAGTCGTGTACTGGGAACAGACAACCAGCCGGTCGCCGGGCTCTATTGTGTTGGTGAAGCAGCAGGCTTTGGTGGCGGCGGCTGCAATGGCAAACGCTCTCTGGAAGGCACTTTTTTACCCGGCTGTATTTTAACAGCCCGCGCCGCAGCCAAAGCCATTATCAGCGGCGAATAACCCGAACGATTTTTTGAGCGAGGAGAATAACAATGCCAAACGGCGCACAGGCTCTGATGAAAACTCTGGTGGATGCGGGTATCGACGTCTGCTTCACCAACCCGGGCACCAGCGAAATGCACTTTGTGGCCGCCCTCGACAGTGAACCGAACATGCGTGCCGTATTGGCGTTGTTTGAAGGCGTCGCGACCGGTGCCGCGGATGGTTATGCCCGCATGGCAGATAAACCAGCGGCCACCCTGCTGCATCTGGGTTGTGGTTTAGGCAATGGACTGGCGAATCTGCACAATGCCCGCAAAGGCAAAGTGCCGGTGGTAAATATTGTGGGTGACCACGCCACTTACCATGTGAAATACGACGCTCAGCTGCAGTCAGATATTGAAACCGTTGCCCGTAATGTATCGCCCGGTTTTGTGCGTACTTCACAAACCACCGAAGCACTGTGTCAGGACGCGGCTGATGCCATCACCGCGGCCCGCGGCCTGCCGGGGCAGGTCGCTACGCTGGTATTACCGGCTGACGTTTCCTGGGGAGAGAATGGTACGCCCTGCGCGGTTCCGGCACAGATATCCCAGCCGGAAGCGGATGACGCCACAGTAAAAAAAGCCGCTGATGCCATCCGCTCAGGAAAGAAAACCGCCCTATTATTAGGCGGACATGGTCTGCGTGAACCCAGCCTGCTGGCAGCGGCAAAAATTGCCGCCGCACATGGCGTTAAACTGTTTGCTGAAACATTCCCTACCCGTATTGAGCGTGGCGCCGGCCTACCCCCGGTCGAACGTATTGCTTATCTGGCAGAACTGGCCGGAGTACAGCTGGCCGACATCGACCACCTGATTCTGGTGGACTGCAAGGCGCCGGTGTCTTTCTTTGCCTATCCAGGTAAGCAAAGTTACCTGGTACCTGAGCGCTGCAATGTGCACACCCTGTCCACGCCGGAGCAGTCAGCCGCCGCCAGTCTGCAGAAACTGGTCACAGAACTGGGAGCTGCAGAAGCTACGCCGGCCATTCAGCAGGCCAACCGGCCGGATGCGCCGCGCGGTCGTCTGACTGCCCCGAAAGTCTGCAAAGCCGTGGGCCATTACCTGCCGGACAACGCCATTATCGTGGATGAATCCATCACCTCCGGCCTGATGTTAAACGCCATGACGGACGGCGCGCCGCGTCACGATATGATTACCCTGACCGGCGGCGCGATTGGCCAGGGCCTGCCCAATGCCATCGGTGCCGCCATCGCCTGCCCGGATCGCCCTGTGATGGCGCTCATCGGTGACGGTACCTCCATGTACACCATTCAGTCGCTGTGGACCATGGCCCGCGAAGAGCTCAACGTGACGGCGATTATTTTTAATAATGCATCCTACTCAGTACTGAATATCGAACTGGAACGCGTAGGCGCCGATTCGGCCGGCGAGAAAGCCAGATCGCAGCTGGATCTGAACGGGCCGGTCCTCAACTTTGCGCAGTTAGCCCAGGGGATGGGCGTGCATGGTGTGCGGGTATCCACCGCCGAAGAATTAAACAAAGCGCTGGAATACGCCCAAAGCCATCCGGGCCCGCATCTGATTGAGGCCATGGTGCCGGAGTCAATGAATGGCGTAAAACGCAAAGTTCTGCCCTGGGTGCTGCGTTCTTTACCCAGCCTGCCGTTATCCATGACCCGGGCGCTGAAGAAAAAAATTGCCCCCTGACAAGCGGGTGTTATCCAGACTGGCATCACCATCGGCTGCCATAAAAAAGCCCGCATTAAGCGGGCTTTTTTATGGCTGACGCTAACGCGCCGCCACTTTACTCAGCAGCTGCAATCAGGCTGGCGTTACCGCCGGCAGCGGTGGTATCAATACACAGATGACGTTCGATCTGATAACGCTCATGCTGCAGCATTTCAGCAATCAGCGGAATCAGGACGCCATCACGTTGCGCCAGTGCCTGACGATAACGGCTGAGCCACTCAGCATCAGCGACACTGACCACAGCAGCAAAGCCATCACAGTCGGTCAGCGCCTGAGCTTCCACAACACCTTCCACTGCAACCACAGGCAAGCCAGAGACGGCCATCGCATCCAGCACATTGCGGGCGCCGGTGGCGACCATAACCGCCTGGTTGCCGTTCGCCATGGCCATGGCGGCCTGTTTCATCGCGGTCATGGCATCCGGCCCCAGACACAGTACAACGCCCCGCGCATGCAGCGACAGGCGGTTTGTTTCACCGGTTGGCCCGGGCATATTGGTCACTGATTCTGTGTCTGCCAGCGGCAGTTTCAGCTCTTCCAGCA
Organism: Thalassolituus sp. UBA1087; assembly: GCA_002314145.1. Lineage (GTDB taxonomy): Bacteria > Pseudomonadota > Gammaproteobacteria > Pseudomonadales > Oceanobacteraceae > Venatoribacter. Next base: position 55,289 of record DCCG01000027.1, read on the forward strand.
TGCCCTGCAGATGACCGGCGTCCGCCGCTTTCAGGCCGGCAGCCTGATCAATGGCAGCCTGTAATGCATCCTGCTTAACGGCATCCGCCGGCTGCTCGACAATTTCAGGCACCAGGCGTGTATCGCGCATAAAGCGATGAATATACGCCGGACCACCCGCCTTAGGGCCGGTACCGGAAAGCCCTTCACCGCCGAACGGCTGTGACCCCACGATGGCACCGATCTGATTGCGGTTAACATAAGCATTACCCACATGAATCTGCCGGGTGACGGCTTCGATGCGGTTATCCATACGGGTATGCAGGCCAAACGTCAGACCGTAGCCACGGGCGTTGATATCACGGATAACTTTATTGACTTCAGTGGCGCGGAACGTGGTCACGTGCAACACCGGACCAAAAATTTCTTCCGGCATATCTTCAATGCCTTTCACCCGGATTACCGTGGGCGCCACAAAACGCCCCTCATCTGGCACAGCCAGTGATTTACTTACCAGGCCGCGCATAGAAAACTCCTGACAATAACGCTCAATTTTCTGTTTGGCGGCATCATCAATCACCGGCCCCACATCGGTACTCAGATACCAGGGGTTACCGGGCTGCAGTTCATCCATCGCGCCGTACAGCATTTCCAGCAGGTTGTCGGCAATGTCTTCCTGAAGGTACAGAATACGCAGCGCTGAACAACGCTGGCCGGCACTCTGAAAGGCCGAAGCCAGCACATCACGCACCACCTGCTCAGGCAATGCCGTCGAATCCACCAGCATGGCATTCAGACCACCGGTTTCGGCAATCAGGGGGGCCTCCGGCTCCATATGGCTGACCATCATCTGGTTGATGCGCATCGCCGTCTGGGTGGAACCGGTAAAGCACACACCGGCAATCCGCGCATCGGCGGTCAGCGCCGCCCCGACTTTCGCACCACTGCCTGGCAGTAACTGGATCACATCGGCAGGCACGCCGGCCTGGTGCATTAATTCCACCGCCCGGTAAGCAATGATGGGCGTCTGATCCGCCGGTTTGGCCAGTACGCTGTTACCCGCCGCCAGTGCCGCCAGAATCTGTCCGGAGAAAATCGCCAGCGGGAAATTCCACGGAGAAATGCAGGTAATCACACCACGCGGTTTCAGGTATGCAGCCTCGGGCTGATCCTGAAAAACACGCAACTGTTGCGCGTAATAACGGGCAAAGTCCACGGCTTCACGGATTTCGCCCACCGCATCGGCCAGGGTTTTACCGGCCTCACGGGTGGCAATGGCAAACAGTTCAATGGCATGTTCTTCATACAGGTCTGCCACCCGCTCCAGAATCTGTGCCCGCTGCTCCGGCGCTGTGTCAGACCATTGTGCAAAGCCGCTGCCTGCGGCTGTGATTGCCTGTTCTATGTCGCTGGCCGAGGCGCTGGTCACGCTGCCCACGGTGTCAGAAACATCCGCCGGATTCACCAGCACGGTGGTTTCATCCCCTTCCACCGTACCGGCAATCACAGGTCCTGCCTGCCACTGGCAGTTGCTGTAAGCGGCTCTTTGCTGATCAATCGCGGCGATAATTTCAGAGTCTGTAATATCAAAGCCTTTGGCATTTTTACGTCCGTTGCCGTAAAGATCTGCCGGCTGAGCAATCACTGAACTGGGGCGTACGCCTTTTTCCGCCACCTCGGTAAAGGGGTCGCGGGCAATGGTTTCCGGAGCAATGCGCTCATCCACGATCTGATTCACAAACGAGCTGTTAGCGCCGTTTTCCAGCAGCCGGCGCACCAGATAGGCCAGCAGGTCTTTGTGCTGCCCTACCGGCGCATAAATACGGCAGCGGGTATTTTCTTTGGTATGCACCATGTCGTGCAAAGATTCGCCCATGCCGTGCAGGCGCTGGAATTCAAAGGCTTCTCTGTCGACGTCTTCCGCCATGGTCAGGACGGCGGCCATGGAATGCGCATTGTGCGTGGCAAACTGCGGGTAGATACGATCGGTTTTTGCCAGTAGTTTCTCAGCACAGCATAAGTAAGAAATATCCGAATGGATTTTACGTGTGTATACAGGAAAACCATCCAGACCCAGCGTCTGCGCCCGTTTGATTTCGGCATCCCAATAAGCGCCTTTCACCAGCCGTACCATGATGCGGCGATCTAAACGTGTTGCCAGCGCATACAGCCAGTCAATAACAAACGAAGTACGCTGCCCGAAGGCCTGGACCACCACGCCAAAGCCATCCCAGCCCTGTAATTCCGGATCGGACAGAACCGCTTCGATCACGTCGAGTGAGATATCCAGCCGGTCGGCCTCCTCGGCATCGATGTTAAAGCCCATATTGGCTTTCGCCGCCTGACGCGCCAGCGTGCGCGTGCGCTCCACCAGCTCCGTCATTACCCGCTCACGTTTGGCAAACTCATAACGCGGATGCAGCGCCGATAACTTCACCGAGATACCGGGGTTATCTGCAATCCGGTCGTGTACACACAGTGGCGTCAGCGCACTGATCGCACGGCTGTAATCATCCAGATAAGCCTCGGCATCGGCCGCTGTCCGGGCCGCTTCGCCCAGCATATCGTAAGAGTAGGTATAGCCTCTGGCTTCCAGTTTTTTTGCCCGTTTAGTGGCTTCCTGTATATCACGGCCGAGCACGAACTGACGCCCCAGCTCTTTCATCGCCTGACCCACAGCAGTACGTACCACGGGCTCGCCCAGACGTTTGATCATGCCACGCAGCGTGGTGGTCATGCCCTCATCGCCACTGGGTGCGATCAGTTTACCGGTCAGCATCAGAGCCCAGGTGGAGGTATTCACCAGTGAGGACGCCGACTTACCGATATGCTCCCGCCATTCACCGAAAGCCACTTTATCTTCAATCAGCGCATCAATGGTGGTGGAATCCGGCACCCGCAGCAGGGCTTCCGCCAGACACATCAGGGCCACCCCCTCGCGGGTCGACAGGCCATACTCAGCCAGGAAGTTTTCCATCATGCTCGGACGACTGTCAGAACGCACACGACGCACCAGCTCAGCGGCTTTCAGAGATGCTTTATCACGCTTGGCAGAATCGAATCCGGTGGCGGCGATCAGGCGGTTTAACACACCGACTTCATCGGCCAGGTAGTGGCTGCGGATCTGATGACGCAGGCTGTCCTGCGTATGGTCAGCGCCGGTATTGGGGGTAATTGCGGATGTTGCAGACATGGTTATCTCCTGAAACAGTCAGTGACGCCTTCCGGCTACCGATTTTCGATTTCTGGATCTGCCAACCTGTGGTTAAACAGAGGTTAAAAGACTTACTGCCATTCTACAAAGCCTTAAAAGACGATTTTCCTGTATTTAATACAAATAACTAAAATTACGACTATTTTTCACCATCGATAAAGACGAAATATTTAATTTTATTAACATTTATAGCCTTAATGGCTTTTATAATAAAAATATATTCCGCCTCTCACGGCGGTCTTTCAAAGACAAAAACCGGAGCCTGGGCCCCGGTTTTTCTCAAGTGGCCAGCCCTTAGCTGCGGATTTCCTCAACCACTTCATCAAATTGCTGCTGAATGGCGGCGTCCGGCTCAGAAGTCGCCAGCGTTGCAACAACAATCGCAACGGTCGCAGCAATCATCCCCGGGATGATTTCATACAGATCAAAGATGCCACCTTCCAGTTGCTTCCAGATCACGACCGTTACACCACCAACCACAATACCGGCCAGCGCGCCCATACGGTTCATGCGTTTCCAGTACAGGCTCAGCACCAGCGCCGGACCAAAGGCAGCACCAAAACCAGCCCAGGCGTATGACACCAGAGACAGTACGCCGGAATCTTCATCCAGAGCCAGAATGGTCGCGATCACGGCAATCACAATCACCGCCACACGTCCGACCAGCACCAGTTTCTCTGGCGTTGCGTCTTTATGGAACAGGGCTTTATAGAAGTCTTCCGCCAGTGCAGATGAAGACACCAGCAGTTGTGAATCCGCCGTACTCATCACTGCCGCCAGAATGGCTGCCAACAGAATACCGGCCACGACCGGATGGAAGAGCGCATCCACCATGACCATAAAGACGGTTTCGTTATCGCCCAGTCCGGTTTTCAGATAAGCAATGGCGAACAGACCAATCAGTACTGAGCCCGCCATCGCCAGACCACTCCAGGCCACTGCGATACGGCGCGCCGTTGGCACATGGTCTTTGCTTTTAATGCCTTTAAAACGGGCCAGAATGTGTGGCTGACCAAAGTAACCCAGCCCCCAGCCCAGCAGTGAAAGCGTTCCGATCAGTGTGATACTGGTGCCGTCGGCGTTGGTGAACATATCCAGCAGTTCCGGATTTTTTGCTTCAATGGCGTTGAAGGTGTCGCTGACGCCCAGATCACCCAGAACCACAATCGGTACCAGAACCAGAGCGCCGGCCATTAACAGCCCCTGCACAACGTCCGTCCAGGATACCGCCAGGAAACCACCAAACAGTGTGTAGGAAATCACCGCCAGCGAACCAATCACCACGGCAACCTGATAATCAATGCCGAATACGGTGTTGAACAGTTTACCGCCGGCCACCAGACCTGAGCTGGTGTAAAACAGGAAGAAGACCAGAATAAAAAAGGCAGAAACAACGCGCAGAGCATGGGACTTATCACCAAACCGGTTTTCGAAAAATGCCGGCAGCGTTAACGCATCATTGGCGCGGTGCGAGTATGTCCGCAGGCGCTGAGCCACAATTAACCAGTTAAGCCAGGTGCCCACCAGCAGGCCGCCGGCCAGCCAGATGGCACCGTAACCTGCGCTCATGGCAAAACCCGGTAAGCCGAGCAGCAGCCAGCCACTCATATCCGACGCACCGGCACTCAGTGCACTGGGAATCGGGCCAAGATTACGGCCACCCAGGACATAATCGGAAAGATCCTGGGTGCGCCGGTAGGCCACAATACCGATGACCAGCATAAGTGCCAGATAGAGAATAAAGGTGAGTGTTACCATCATAAGTTGTCCCCCTGAAACGACGATCCCGTCGCACGAGTCCGCCACCGGTGAAAATATTCTTTATGATTCAGACAAAAGTACCGGCTGCTGAACGGTGTTCTGCCAGTCTGAAATCAACCTCTTCACGATGGCGGGCGTTGTTTTGGTTAATTGTTTAATTTTTCAATCCTTTGAAAGGTTAAAACAGCGAACTCAGTCTTAAAGACCAAAAGTCTCATATTGGGAGTGATTTGAATTAAGTTAATTCTCTTTTTAAGGACAATCGACTACAAGCTGTTTTTAAGTATCGAAACAGGCCAATCGCATTATTAAGGTGCAGGCACGTAAAAAATGGTGCAAATAAAAAACAAGCAAAATTAATTCCGCATAAATAGTCGCCAAAACCGACATTCACCCGCGACAACTTTTAAATTCTGAACACCATATTTGTGCATCCGGAAATACCACCAAACCGACCAAAGAGCGCTGGCATGGCCGGACAGGTCCGGCGAGAATTAAAATTGGCCGTATAGCCAGATAATATAAAAAGAATTGGTCAAATAGCCTGCCAGCATCGCTATAAAACAGACATTCAGACTTGTAATATCCCGATAAACAGGCAATATGACTTTTATAGTGATTACCCGGGCGACAGCCCTGAACACTGCAACAGAGACACCATGCGCAGTGGCCGCGCACCTCCGCCACAATCTGCCACAAGACAAGAGGATATGGATGATATGGATAACCTGGATAAGCTCGACCTGGCCATTCTTCATGAACTACAGAAAGACGGCCGTGTGACTGTTACAGAACTCGCCTCCCGGGTGGGTCTGTCAAAAACGCCCTGCCAGATCCGTATGCGCCGGCTGGAAGAACAGGGGTATATTCTTGGTTATATCGCTCTGATCGATCAGAAGAAGATTGGCAGCCACCATGTCGCCTTTGTGCAGGTGTCGTTATCCGATACCCGCACCCGTGCCCTGACGGCGTTCAATGATGCGGTGCGGCAGATACCGGAAGTTGAACAGTGTCATATGACGGCTGCCAACTTTGATTATCTGCTCAAAGTGCGCACCTCTGACCTGGATACTTATCGTGCAGTATTGGGGGAAAAAATCTCCAACCTGCCCTACGTGACCCAGACCAGTACTTTTGTCGCCATGGAAGACGTTAAAGACATTGAATCCCGGTTTCAGTAACGCTTCACAACGACCGGGTCTAGGTCAGTCGCATCACATCCACCGACACACTCAGCAGTGGCTGTTTGCCGCCGCCAAAAATGACACCGCAAAGCGGGGTCACATCGAAATAATCGCGTCCCCAGGCGGTGATGATGTGCTGTTCTGCGGCAATGCAGTTATTGGTAGGGTCAAATTCAAACCAGCCTTCCCCGGGGGCATATACGGATAACCAGGCATGACTGGCATCTGTCCCCACCATTTTGGGTTGCCCGGGTGGCGGCAGGGTTTCCAGATAGCCGGAAACATATTTTGCGGCAAACCCCATGGCGCGCAGACAACCGATCTGCACATGGGCAAAATCCTGACACACGCCGGCCCGGGTCTGCATCACTTCGTTGATCGGCGTTGCCACGGTCGTGGATGCCGGTGAGTACTTAAAATCACGGTAAATCGCCGCCGTAAGATCTTTCACCGCGGTCATCAGGGGCTTATCGTCGGCAAAAAAAGGCGCAGCGTAGTTTTTTAATTCATCATTAACCGACACCATGGGCGAATCGAGCAGAAACTCCCGCGCCAGCAAGGTATCGCTATCTCTGGATGTTGCCATCATTTCCCGCGCCTGACCGCAGGTCACGCCCAGTTCAAGATCGATAACACTGGCCTGAGTGCGGGTTTCGACGTCGGATGTGGCGACAATTTTCAATACTTTATGCGGCTGATGAATTTCAAAATGATGCGCCCAGTTGCCGTAATAATCTTCCCGCCGCACGTTAAACGCAGAGCCCGGCAAAATATCGAGCTGACTGCTGATGCATTGCTGGCGCTGACAGTTACGGGGCATCAGATGCGCCATGTTATAACAGTGAGAGACACGCCCGGCGTACTGATATTCCGTGATATGTTTAACCCGGTAGCGCATCAGAGAATCTCCATGGAATTACGCACCAATTGCTGGGAAGCTTCGCGGTGATCAAAGTATTTATCGGTAATCTGATCATTTAATGCCCCCATAAGCTGGTGACAACGGGTCATTGCTGAGAGCAGTTTATCCCGCTGCAGAGCAGCATTCGCAGGCGTTTGCCGCGGCTGTTCCTGAGGTGCGTTCTGCTGCCCGGACGGCGATGTTTCTTCCTCGCTGCTGAGTTCTTTCAGCGGCGTCAGTTTGATCAGCACCTCAGCCTGCATCAGCGTGCGTTCTTCATCGCTCAGTTCATGCAACACGGTAGCCGGATGTGGCAGTGCCCGCAGATGCTCCGCAATGGTTTCCAGCTGATAAAGCAGCGAGCGCGGATTACTTTTATCCAGCAGAATCAGATCAAGGCTGGTCTGCACGCTCATCCGCCCACGATAGCGGCGTCGGTAGCTGATCAGAGTCTCAAGGGTCAGCAGCAGAGATTCTGCCAGCCGGTTCTGCTCGTTTTCATTCACTACCGGTACCAGCAGCCCGCGGATGGCGGTATTAATCTGTTGTGCCCGTTCAAGCCGGCGCCCCAGTTCCATAAAGCGCCAGCCAAAGCTGCGGTTCATACTTTCCTGTGTCAGACCAGCAAAGGCCATCAGTGCCGTTACCAGAGGGTCCAGCACTTCTTCCGGCGCTGATCCCAGACTGTTATTGAGTTCGTTCGGCAATTTAACCAGTGCATCGCGGATATCATTGATGATGCGGAAGGTATCGGATGACAACAGCTCTTTCGCCTGATCCGCGCAGAACAGCATGGAGTTCAGGTTGCTGGCAATGCTGTTGCTCAGTGTGCCATCCCGTACCCAGCGCTCCAGCTGCTGATCCGCCGGGAGATTATCCGGCAACAGGATGGCCATCTTCTGCAGCGCCTGCAGCAGATGCGTTTTCACCACCGGACTGGCCGGCGATTCACTGCTGAACTGCATAAAGGTGGTGCGCAGAATACGCAGTGTTGATTCCGCACGTTCGGCGTAGCGCCCCATCCAGAACAGGTTTTCCACCACCCGGCTGGGCAGACTGATGGATTCGGCTTCCCGGGTCGCCACCGGCTCTTCGGCGTGTTCGCTGCTCAGCAGACGCTCCGGCTCAGAATCCACCACCCAGGTATCTTTACTGCAGGCACCGGCCTGATTGGCAATCACAAAGCTGTTTTCTTCGGCGCCGGAACGCGTCAGCCCACCCGGCATCAGGGTATAGGATTCCGCCGACGCCACGGCGAATGAACGCAGTACGGACGGCCGCGGCGCCAGCTGACTGCCATCCAGTGCCGGCAGATGCCCGGCTTTCAGATAGGGCTGCGCCACGTATTGCAGCGGGTCCTGCTCGATACGCTGCGCCAGCTGCTGCAAACCGTTCTGATCGAGTTCACAGGCGCGCACGCTCATATTGCCGGGTTTGCGATAAACCGGCTTGATAACCATATCTTTCAGGTTAGCGAGTACATACTGTTTATCCTCTGCATCCCCACACCACCAGGTGTTCACAGATGGCAAACGCAGCTCTCTGCCCAGCAGGGCTCTGGCGATCTGCGGCAGATATTTCAGAAATACCGGGTTCTCAATAATGCCGGAGCCCAGCGGGTTGGCCACCACCAGATTCCCGGCGCGCACCACCTCGAGCAGACCCGGAACCCCAAGGCGGGAGTCAGAGCGCAGTTCCACCGGATCACAGAACCAGTCATCCACACGGCGCAGCAACACGTCCACCCGCTTTAAGCCATCCAGGGATTTCATCCACAGGCGGCCGTTGCGCACCATCAGGTCGTCGCTCTGCACCAGCGGAAAGCCCATATAGTTGGCCATATAGGCGTGTTCAAAATAGGTTTCGTTGTGCGGACCCGGGGTCAGCAGCGCCACCCGGGCCTGTGCCGGGTCCGGTGACAGACTGAGCAGTTTGGCGCGCAGACGCTGAAAAAAAGCTGACAGGCGGTGCACATGACTGTCGCGGAAAAGGCTGGGAAAGACCCGTGACATCACGGTGCGGTTTTCCAGTGCATAGCCGGCACCGGACGGCGACTGTGTGCGATCCCCCAATACCAGAAAACCACCGGATGGTTCACGGATGAGATCCACCGCATGCAGAATCAGGTCATGTTCACCGGGCAGCTGAATACCGTGGCAGGCGCGCAGAAAGCCACGGTGACAGAATAATGCTTCCGGGGGAATAACGCCGTTGCGCACCAGCGAGCGCTCACCATAGATATCACGCAACACCAGGTTGAATAATTCTGCCCGTTCCAGCAGGCCACTTTCGACTTCGGCCCATTCTTCGCTGCCGATAACATTCGGGACCAGATCCAGATTCCAGGTGGTGGACTGCTGGTTGAGATCGCCATAAATGTTATAGGTGGCGCCATCATCGCGCAGAATACGCAGAGCTTTCTGCTGACGGTCAGGAATATCCTCCAGGCCATTCAGGCTGTCGAGAATTTCCAGCCAGTGTGCCCGTAGGTCACCGTCTGCCGTGAGCATATCATCATGACGGCCGCTGGACGGCGGATAAAGCCAGTCTGGCCGCATTGCGCTGGTATTCATTCTGTTCCGACATTCATTGTTTTAAGTATCCCGGAGCGGCCGCCTGTTCTGCTGCCGCTCCCTGAAGAATCACAGCGTATTATAGAGCCGCATTCCTTAATTATAAGGGATGCGGCCAACTTTATGACTGGCGGCGCAGGTCGAGCGTGTACGGATAATCATCCGGTGACTCTTCCGGCGGCGGCGCCATGGGTTTCGGATCGGTGTGTGGGAAGAACTCACGCAATGCATCCACATCCGGATTCGGCGTATAAGGCCCCTGGGTATGCCCCATGTCACTGAAACGGTTGCCGCGACGGGATTCCGCTTCAAAGGCATTCACCGGGAAGGTGTCATAACTGCGCCCGCCCGGATGGCTGACCGCATAGGTGCAACCACCGACCGAGCGGCCGTTCCAGGTATCAATCAGATCAAATACCAGCGGTGCATGAACATCCACGGTAGGGTGTAACGCAGAAGGCGGAGCCCAGGCTTTATAGCGCACGCCAGCCACGTATTCGCCCTTGCGTCCGGTATGCACCAGCGGGACACGGCGGCCGTTACAGGCCAGTACGTAACGCTCGCCGGTGAGGCCGGTGACTTTCACCTGCAAACGCTCGACGGACGAGTCCACATAGCGGGCGGTGCCGAAACTGGAAACTTCCTCCCCCAGAACATTCCAGGGTTCAATCGCCCAGCGTAATTCAATACAGACATCATCCAGCTGCACACGGCCGTAATGTGGAAAACGGAACTCCTCGAACGGCAGCAGCCACTCCGGTTTAAAATCCAGACCGTGGCTCTGCAGGTCCTCAGCCACATCGCAGATATCACGCCAGACAAAATGCGGCAGCATAAATTTATCGTGCAGCCCAGTGCCCCAGCGTACCAGTGGTTTGCGGTAGGGCTCACGCCAGAAGCGCGCCACCAGCGCCCGGATCAGCAGCGCCTGCACCAGCGCCATGCGGGCATGGGGCGGCATTTCAAAACCACGGAATTCCAGCAATCCCAGGCGCCCGGAGCTGGACCCCGGGGCAAAAAGTTTATCGATACAGAATTCTGCACGGTGCGTGTTACCTGTCACGTCGATCAGCAGGTTACGCATGATGCGGTCGACCATCCACGGTTGAGGAACCTCCCCCGCCGGCATCTGCTGAAACGCAATTTCCAGTTCATACAGGGATTCATCACGCGCTTCGTCGACCCGCGGCGCCTGACTGGTGGGACCAATAAAGGCGCCGGAAAACAGGTAAGACAAAGCTGGATGGTGCTGCCAGAAAGTAACAAAACTCTGCAGCACATCCGGGCGGCGCAGCAACGGACTGTCGGCCGGTGTCGCCCCACCCAGGGTAATATGGTTGCCACCGCCGGTGCCGGTGTGACGGCCATCAAGCATGAATTTTTCTGCCCCTAAGCGGGATTCGCGCGCCGCCTGATACAGTTCTTCCATATTGCTGACCAGCTCACGCCAGTTATTGGCGGGATGGATATTCACTTCGATCACGCCCGGGTCCGGGGTCACCAGCAGTTTCTTCAGACGGCTGTCACGGGGTGGTTCATAACCTTCAATCACCAGCGGCAGATCCAGCTCCAGCGCACAAGCTTCCAGTTTGGCCAGCAACTCAACGTAGCTTTCCAGATACGGCAGCGGTGGCATAAAGACATGCAGCTTACCGCCCCGGGCTTCAACACACATCGCCGTGCGGGTGACGTCACGCCATACGGATTCTGCGGCCGGCTGCTCGGCTTTCACTTCTTCGCCCGGCGTCTGTATTTCTTCCACCGCCGGGACCGGAACCGGCTCGGCGGTCATGAGTTTATCGTGGGAGGCCAGCGGCCCATGATCGGAAAACGGGTCCACTTCCTGAGGCAGCGGAATTTCTTCAGAAAACGGCAGACTGTCCAGTGGCAGACGCAATCCCACCGGCGAATCACCGGGTATCAGCACCAGCCGGCCGCGCCGGGTCTCCCATAAACTGGAATCCCAGCGTTGCTGGTAATAGTCCCAGGTTAACGGCAGAACATAGCCGCTGGGCGTATCCAGCCCCTGCTCCAGCACGCGCGCCAGACGGCGACGGGCAAGGCTGTCTTTGGCGGAGGCGATACGTTCATCAAGGTTCACCGGCAGGTTCTGTTCCTGCAGCAGATAATGCAGGCCGTCTTCATACGCGGCCTGCACATAGCCGGTATCCAGCCCTAATTTATTAGCCAGCAACTGACTGAAGCGCTCAGCATCTTCAACACCGTGACCGTAATCCCGGTCGACCCGGGCCAGCAGTTCCGGTTTCCCCCACAGAGGCTCGCCGTCAGTGCGCCAGAATAACCCCAGCGCCCAGCGCGGGACTTCTTCGCCGGGATACCATTTCCCTTGGCCGTAATGCAGCAGACCTTTGGGGGCAAAGTGATTGCGCAGACGCAGCAGTAATGTTTTGGCCAGGGCCAGTTTTTCTTTGCCTAATGCTTCGGTGTTCCACTGCGCCGATTCCATATCGTCAATGGAAACGAAGGTCGGCTCGCCACCCATGGTCAGACGGATATCATCCGCATCCAGTTGTTGCTGAACTTTGTCACCCAACAACAGAATATCGGCCCAGTCGGCTTCACTGAAGGGTTTGGTCACGCGCGGATCTTCGTGAATACGGCTGACGGTGTTACTGAAATCAAAGGTCACTTCGCACTCGTCGCTGTAGCCTTCAATGGGCGCCGCGGATACCGGGTCCGGGGTACAGGCCAGCGGAATATGCCCCTCGCTGGCGAACAGACCTGACGTCGGGTCCAGCCCGACCCAGCCCGCTCCGGGAATATAGACTTCGCACCAGGCGTGTAAATCGGTGAAATCTTCTTCCGGCCCGGAAGGGCCATCGAGGGATTTTTCATCCGCGGTCAGCTGCACCAGATAGCCGGACGCAAAGCGCGCCGCCAGGCCACAGTGGCGCAGTAACTGCACCAGCAACCAGGCGCTGTCACGGCAGGAACCTTTACCCAGTGCCAGCGTTTCTTCCGGTTCCTGAATCCCGGGTTCCAGGCGCACCAGGTATTCCACTTCCTGCTGCACCATCTGGTTAAGCGCAACCAGAAAATCAATGGTGCGCATTTTTTCTTTGGGTACAGCATCGAACAGCGCCTGGAATTTACTGCCTTCACTGCTGCATTCCAGGTACTGTGCCAGTTCTTTTTTTAACTGCTTTTTATAACTGAAAGGAAACTCTTCCGCGTAATCCTCAAGAAAGAAATCAAACGGATTGATCACCGTCATATCGGCGATCACTTCCACTTCAACCGAGAATTTTTTGGTTTTCTCGGGAAAAACAAGACGCGCAAGATAGTTACCAAAGGCATCCTGCTGCCAGTTAATAAAATGATCCGCCGGTTCCACTTTCAGGCTGTAGCTGTGAATCGGCGTGCGGCTGTGAGGCGCCGGACGCAGACGTACAACATGGGGCGATAAGTTAACCGGACGATCAAACTTATAATAAGTATTGTGCTGTATCGCGACGCGAATGGTCATACGGGCTCCGACATAAACCAGGTTGTTCCAATAACACTGTGTAAATCACCCAGACTCATCTGTAATGAGTTGAGCGTATCGCGGAATTCTTCTCCGAGGCTGTCAGCCTCTGCGGCTGCCGGAACGTCCTTCTGCAGTTTTTTCAGCACTGCGACCACGGGTTTATTCTGCGGCAGGTTCGAGGCCACCGTCAGCATTTCTCCCACGCAATAGTTCAGCGTACGGGGGAAAAACTCATCGCTGATCAGATAATTCACCACGATCGGTCCTTTAATGGATGACCGCGCCGCACGCCGGTATGGCTGTTCAGCATTCAGCGAACGCAGTACGTTACCCCAGATAATCTGCCGGGCATTCACCGCAAAGTCGTCGTCTTCCACCTGCAGGATAGCGGCAACCCCGGCATCCAGATTACGGGTGGTCATATCGGCACGTTCCAGGTTCTGCCCCAGGCGCATCATTTCCCAGGCGGCATCCCTCGGCATATTCACAAACCACAGCCCGACAATCTGCTGACAGGCTTTAATGACACTGTCGAGAAATTCATGACGGTTACTGCGGTTAACCCCGCCGGACAGGTTTTCCTGTACGTACAGGGTCAGTTCGTTCACCAGCTCCCAGGTTTCCGGCGGAATCACATCCCGGGTAGTGCGGATATTTTCGCGCACCGCTTTCAGCGAATTCACCATGGATGACGAGTTACTTTCATCACCGAGCAGAAACTTCACCACATTGCGCTCATCCCGTACGGAAAAGCGTTCGTTAAAATCATCTTCCAGACTGTTGATGACAATCAGGTTATACCAGCCCAGGTTAACGCGGCGGGGCAGGTCAAACAGCAGTTTGTCGTAAATACTGACCAGGCGCGCCGTACTTTCCACCCGTTCCAGATAGCGGGCTGCCCAATAAACACGTTCAGCAACTTTTGACAGCATTATTTACTTCCCCCTGCTTTCTGGCCTGCCTTGGCAGCGGATTTTTTCGCACTCTTTTTACCACTGCCTTTGGCAGCACCGGTATCAACAATCCAGGTATCCTTACTGCCGCCCCCCTGGGATGAATTGACCACCAGTGATCCTTTCTTCATGGCCACCCGGGTCAGCCCGCCGGTGGTGACATAACTGTCTCTGGCCTGCAACACAAAGGGACGCAGGTCGAGATGGCGTGGTTCAATCTTATTTTTACCGATCAGTGTCGGCGCGGTGGATAACGCCAGCGTGGGCTGGGCGATATAATTACGTGGATTTTCTTTAATCAGACGGGCGAATTCTTCGCGCTCTTTTTTGGTTGAGTGGGGCCCGATCAGCATGCCGTAACCACCGGATTCATTGGCAGGTTTCACCACCAGCTTATCCAGATTGGCCAATACATACTCCCGCTGTTTTTCTTCATAACAGAGGTAGGTTTCCACATTCGGAATCAGTGGCTCTTCACTCAGATAGTAACGGATCATGTCGGGAACATAGGCGTACACGACTTTGTCGTCAGCCACCCCCGCCCCCGGCGCATTGGCCAGCGCAACATTACCGGCTTTCCACGCACGCATCAGCCCGGGCACGCCGAGGGCTGATTCCGGTAAGAAGACTTCCGGGTCCAGATACAGATCATCAATACGGCGATAAATAACATCGACCCGTTCCAGACCACCGATGGTTTTCATATACACACAGTCGTCGTCTTTTACCACCAGGTCACTGCCTTCAATTAATTCAGCACCCATGCGCTGGGCCAGGAAGGCATGTTCAAAGTACGCAGAGTTATAAATTCCCGGGGTCAGTACAACGACCACGGGCTTGGCCACACGCCGTGGTGACAGAGAAACCAGCGTATCAAACAGGTGTTCCGGGTAATCCCCCACCGGGGCAATGTTCACGTTCTCGAACACTTCCGGAATGACACGTTTCATAATCGAACGGTTTTCCAGCATGTAAGACACGCCGGATGGCACCCGCAGGTTGTCTTCCAGTACATAAAACTGGCCGTCTTTATCGCGTACCAGGTCGGTACCACAGATGTGCGCCCAGACACCAAATCGCGGGCTCATGCCTTCGCATTCTTTGCGGTAGTTTTTCGACTGCTTGAGCACAAATTCCGGAATGATTCCGTCTTTGATGATTTTCTGATCGTGGTACAGATCATCAATAAACATGTTCAGTGCTTTCAGCCGTTGCCTGAGTCCGGCGGCTGTTTTGTCCCACTGTGTGCGCGAAATCACCCGCGGAATCATATCGAAGGGCCAGGCACGGTCGATGTTGCCGCCCTCGGTGTAAACGGTAAAGGAAACCCCCATCTCCTTGATGGTGGCTTCCATTGCGATTTTGCGGGACTGAATGTCGTCTTCTGACAGGCTGCTTAAATAACTGATTAAGCGTTTGGCCGGCTGCCTGGGATTGCCCGGGCTGCTGAATACTTCATCAAAAAATTCCCCTTCCGGGGCGTACTCTTTCCATTCTATAGACATACAGCTCCTCTGGCCTTTGCGGCATGACGGGTCCCACTCCTGAGGGAGCGGGGAGAAACAGAGTTAGGTACAGGCGGCGACATTATCTTCAGCTTTTTGCACCAAAAAAGACCTGCAAGAACCAAAGTTGAGCATTGTGTACATTACGCCCTGCTCGTTTGCTCAGTCTGTCACTTTTGCTTACAAAAACGGTGCCAAACAATGCGACCAGCGACATGTGTGCGCCTGAGCCCCGTAAGGCCCTTTGTGTCACCCGGCACCACGCCGGGCCACAGCCGTCAGGCGCCTTGGGGCCACCCTGTCGTGACCCGTAAGGCAGCCGCACACCGGTCTGTAAGGTCTGCCTGCCCTGAAACTGAGCATTTTCGTTACAGACAGTTTCTGCAATAACAGTTCCCTCTGTATCTTTGATAGCGCTTTTCTCTTAACACTATGGTTTTTATTATATAGATACTATTAATAAAGGGACTTATGCTGATCACTGTACTTAATAAAGCCCTGAGGCCCTATCCCGGGGCTTTACGCTTCATACTAAATTCTGAAGAGGTCGCTCCATGAATACCCTGCAGCCCCATCGTCATTCGTGGCCCCATCTGCTGCTGAACCACGCCCGTCAGCATCCGCGTATCGCCGCAGGACTGGCTTTGTCAGCAGGCGTTGTTCTGCTGTTGCTGTTACAGAGCATTATTCAGGTCAGCCGCGGGGAAGCGCCTCTGTTCGTCCGTTATGCCCTGCTCGGTGGCACTGCCGGTTTTATCGCCACGGCATTGGGGGCGCTTCCAGCACTGTTGTTGCGCGGTATCCGTCAATCTGCCGAAGACGCCATGCTGGGATTTGCTGCCGGGATGATGCTGGCAGCCGCCGCTTTCTCACTCATCCTGCCGGGTATCGAAGCAGGCACAGCATTAATGGGCAGCGCAACACAGGGCGGCCTTTTGGTGGTACTGGGACTGTTTCTCGGCGCGGCACTGATGCTGGGGCTGGATGAATTCACGCCCCATGAACATGAAAAAACCGGTCCCTGCGGCCCGGGCCACGAACGCTGCGACCGCGCCTGGCTGTTTGTATTTGCCATTGCCCTGCATAACCTGCCGGAAGGTATGGCGGTAGGCGTCAGCTTTGCTCAGGGAGACATCAGCGTTGGTCTGCCTCTGGCCACCGCCATCGCTTTGCAGGATATCCCGGAAGGACTGGCGGTCGCTCTGACACTGCGTGCCGCCGGTTTTGCTCCTTCATTTGCCGTACTGATCGCCGCCGCCAGTGGCCTGCTGGAACCACTTGGCGCTCTGCTGGGGGTAGGACTCGCCGGCGGCCTGATGCTGGCTTATCCCATTGGTCTGGGGCTGGCAGCCGGGGCCATGCTGTTTGTGGTCTCCCATGAAGTTATTCCTGAGACCCACCGGAATGGCCATCAGACCATTGCCACACTGGGGCTGATGACTGGCTTCGCCCTGATGATGGTGCTGGACACCAGTCTGGGCTGACAAGCGCGACCGTTTCAGGCTGTGACTGTACAGCCTGAAACGATCAGGCTAGAGTTCCGTAAAGTTATACAAATACTATACAAAGCGGAATATCAGTATGAAACTGGGGATTATTCTCGGAGATCAGTTATCCCTGTCTCTGCCCACTTTGCGTGGGCTTGACCCGAAGCACGATCGCATTCTGATGGCAGAGGTCAGACAGGAAGCCACCTATGTGCAACACCACAAACAAAAGATCGCCCTGCTGTTTTCCGCCATGCGCCACTTTGCCCACTCTCTGCAACAGGCAGGCTGGGAGGTGGAATATGTCTATTATTCCCCCTCCGGCCCCGCATCCCTGCAACAGGCCATTGCCCGGTCTCTGCAACAACAGCCGGCCACTGATTTAGTGCTGACCCGCTGCGGAGAATACCGCCTGCAACAGATGATCGATCAGCAGTGGCCACAGCAGCTGAACCTGCCGGTAACTGTGTATGAAGATGACCGTTTTATTGCCAGCCCTGCGGAGTTTGCCCACTGGGCACAGAATCGCAAACAACTGCGGATGGAATATTTTTATCGTGACATGCGACGGAAAACCGGACTTCTGATGGAAGCCGGCCAACCGCTCGGCGGACAATGGAATTTCGATCAGGAAAATCGCAGCGCTTACAAAGGTGAAGTTCCCTTGCCGCCTCCTCTGACGTTTGAGCACGACGATATCGATCAACAGGTGTTACATCTGGTTGATCAGGAATTCCCTGATCATCCCGGTGATACGGCAACCTTCTGCTGGGGGACAACGCGTGCTCAGGCACGGCAGGCCCTGAAGCATTTTATCCGTCACCGGCTGCCGCATTTCGGCCGCTATCAGGATGCTATGGTCAGCAGTCAGAGTCTGGGAGCCGGGTCCGACACTCTGTTCCACAGCCTGTTGTCGCCCTATCTGAACTGCGGACTACTGACCCCGATGGAAGTCTGTCAGGCGGCCGCTCAGGCCTATCAGGAAGGCGGGGTTCCGATTGCAGCAGCCGAAGGTTTTATCCGTCAGATCATCGGCTGGCGCGAATTCGTGCGCGGCATTTACTGGCACTATATGCCTGATTATGCCGGTCAGAACGCCCTGAACAATACGCGGGATCTGCCTGCCATGTACTGGCACGGCAACACCCGCATGCACTGTATGCAGGAAGCTCTGCGCAATACCTTTTCTCACGCCTATGCTCACCATATTCAGCGCCTGATGGTCACCGGCAATTTTGCTCTGTTAACCGGCGTGGAACCGCGCCAGATCTGTGACTGGTATCTGGCAGTGTACGCCGATGCCTACGACTGGGTGGAATTACCCAACACGCTGGGCATGGTCATGCATGCAGACAATGGTTTGCTGGGCAGCAAACCCTATTGCGCCTCGGGTCGCTACATTGACCGCCAGTCAGATTACTGCCGCCATTGCCACTATGATGTAAAAAGCGCTGAACAGGAAAACAGCTGCCCCTTTAACAGTCTTTACTGGCACTTTCTTGACCGCCACCGGGCGGTATTCAGCCGTAACCCCAGAATGACGATGATGTATCGCAGTTTTGAGCGTATGACATCAGAAAAACAACAGGCGGTACTGCAACGGGCGGAATTCTGCCTGGCACAGCTTGATCAGCTTTAAGCGGTTATTATCCGCACAGTATGGGACTTTGTTCAGCCTGTTCACTAACTACCCGTTATTCCCGTTATTATTGGCGCATAACAACCCTGCACACAGACCAACACGAATCCGTGGCGACGTCGTGAACATTCAGTGGAAATCATTGACGGATACTTTAAAGCCTGTCTGAAACACCGCCGCAGACCTTACAGCCAGCCAATCAACTGCCGGTAAAAAACGTACGTACCAGCCGGAATCAACGCACAGTCTGGCAGGAATTTATGTCGAAAACCATCGATTAATCCGGTTAAACAGAAATATAAATTTATTTAATCGCTTTACAGGCCCCGCCATGCCTGGGCCGGATAAAATCACAAGGATCATTGACCGGAGGTTACCTGTTTCTTCCGAACAAGCCGTTATAAAAAACAGGAACTCACAGCAACACAGCCGGTCGACTTATACAAGAACGCAGCGGGCTTCAATGTTTGTGTTTGCTGCGAACTTTTTATGATACCGCCAGCGCCCCTGACGCTGCGACGGTATCCGACTCTGGTAAAATGAAAGGAGAAGGTTATGCATGTTAATATCGGAATCAGCGAAGAACATCGTGAAGGAATTGCCGAAGGCCTGAGCCGCTTGCTGGCAGACACCTACACTCTGTATCTGACCACGCACAATTTCCATTGGAACGTAACCGGCTCCATGTTCAACAGTCTGCATTCCATGTTTGAAGAGCAATATACTGAACTCTGGAATGCCGTGGATCCGATTGCTGAACGCATCCGCTCTCTTGGGCAGATTGCACCCGGTTCCTACGCACAGTATTCAGAACTGACCACGCTGCCGGATGCACCCAAAGTGCCACCTAAGGCGATGGAAATGGTGAGAATTCTGGCCGACGGTCATGAATCAACCGCCCGCACGGCCCGCAGCTTATACAAGCTGGTTAACGAAGCCGGCGACGAACCGACCGCAGACCTTCTGACACAGCGTCTGATCGTGCACGAACAGACTGCCTGGATGTTACGTTCCTTACTGGACGAATAAAAAAAGAGAGCCGGCACTGCCGGCTCTTTTTTATTGTTAAGGTTTAACAACCATCATAAACGGCTACCAGCCATTGCTTTCAGCATCCGGGTGCATGTCGGTAATCCACTGGCAGAATTCTTCCAAAGGTTTAGGCTTACAGAAATAATAGCCCTGAAAGATATCACAACCGTGCGCGGTCAGAAAGTTTACCTGCTGCTGATCCTCAACCCCTTCAGCGCAGAGTTTCATTCCCAGCCGGCGCGCCATTTCCATAATGGTTACCACCAGAGCGTCATCACGCTCACTGTTGCCGATACTATCGACAAACTGTTTATCCACCTTAATAATATCAATCGGAATCTTCGTCAGGTAACTCAGAGAAGAATAACCGGTACCGAAATCATCCAGTGCGACGTTGCAGCCCATGGATGCAATTTCCCGGAAGAATTCTGAGGCCACATTAAGGTTATCCAAGTAGGCGTACTCCGTCACTTCAAACTCGATGGCACCGGGTGGAATATTAAATTTAATAAATGCGCCGCGAATAAAACCGACCAGGTAGTACTTTTTCAGGTCATGTGCCGACAGATTAATGGATATCGAAAATGAATGACTGACAAGCGGTTTAATAACAGCATAATCAGAACATACACGATTAATCACCCATTGAGTGATATCCGTGATCTTACCGGACTGTTCGGCAATGGGAATGAACTCCGCCGGCGACACAAACCCCAGCGCCTGACTGTTCCAGCGGATAAGTGCCTCAGCACCCAGAGGCTCGCTATACGGGCTGACTTTGGCCTGGTAAAAAATTTCAAACTCGTTATCTTCCAGCGCCTGATCAATTGAGTTGGCGATATCCAGTCGCCGCTGATAGCCATCAAGCATGGTGCCATTAAAAAAGCTGTAACGCGATTTACCGGCACTCTTGGCATCGTACATTGCCACATCCGCATTACGTATCAGTTCGCGTACGTCTGAGGGCGACGTCAGTGACGTTGATATACCGATACTGGCAGTGACACGCAGTTCCCAGGAATGAATCTGATATTTCTGCATTAATGCAGTGACCACCTGCCCGGCCCGGTTTTCTAACGCTTCCATATCATCACATTCCGGAATCATGATCAGAAATTCATCACCACCATGACGGGAAATAATATCACCGGAGGAAGAAAACTCTTTTAACCGGGCAGCGACCTGCTCCAGCAGCCGGTCTCCTACTTCGTGACCAAGCGAGTCATTCACCACTTTAAAACCATCAAGGTCAATAAACATAAGAGCCACATGATGGCCGTTTTGCTGGCTGATATGCAGTGCTTCATCCAGAAGCTGAAGAAAATACTGGCGATTCACCAGTCCGGTAAGGCTGTCGTAATTGGCCAGAAATTCCATTTCCTCACGGCGTTCTTCCAATAAGGTCGTATATTCCTGATTTATTTCTGATTCCTGGCGGATGGCATCCATCATATTATTGATATTTTTAGCAAGCGCTGAAATTTCGTACTGACCGGTTACAGGAATCTTCAGCGAGTAGTCTTTGGTGCGCTGCACTTCCCGGGCAAAATCGGATAAACGGGTAAGCGGCGACAACCAGCGACTGCCCAACAGGTAAAATAAAGCCATCAATATAAGAATAGAGATCAGTGTTGAAGGTAATGCCTGCAGAGCCAGATTCAGGGTACTGACATCCAGCGGCCCCTGATAGTCATTAATGACGACCAGATAACCCATCACCAGATCAGGGTCGCCAATACGTTTCACCGCTACCAGATAACCGGCTTTCTGAAACACGCCTTCTCTGCGTTCGTTCCAGTGCCTGAGGTCAATAACCGGGGCCGTATTCTGCATACCGGCGCGGCCAACATAGCTATCCAGCAGCTGCCATGAAGGGTCGTAAACAGCTGCATTAATCACATGGTCATAAGGGTCAAGACTCAGCAGGTGGGCCTTGAGTTCGAAGAATTGATTCTGTGATGCCAGCACTTCGACAAGATCACTGGCCATATTGTCCGTCAGAGCGTTGAGGTCACCCTGCACATAGCGAGCGTACAGGCTACGGTGCTCCTGCACGGCGTGAAATAAAACCATCAGTGCGATAAGGACAATAAATACAAGGCTCAGAAGCATAATGGCTGTTCTGATGCTCTTGATTACCATTGCAGCCACTCCTATGCCAGAGGCGTTGTGGGCCTGACTCTGCCTTATATTAGTCCAGAATATCAGAGAGCTGTCGAGCTGTTATGACTTTTATTCAGTTTATATGTAACAAAGTTTTGATTTGATTCTGTAGCAATAACATAAGAGCATTAACTTCAGGGCACAAAAATTCCTCTATACTGCAGGGATAAGCCCCGGCACCTGAAGGAAGGATAATCATCCATGCCGCCGTTACACCTGTTAAAGCGTGTCTGTCGTTTGCTATTGACTGCTTTCAGATTAAAAAGCGGCATGCGGTACTTTGTCAGCTTCCTGCTGTTATTTAATGCTTTATCAGTAAAAGCAATATCCTTGACTGATAACCTCGATGTCTCGGGCTTTGCCAGAGTTATCGGTGGCTACATGGATGGTGCGGAAAGTCAGGACTTTGGCGGCTATGAAAACAGTATCAGCCTGGGCCAGGAATCTCTGCTGGCAATTCAGCCCACCTATTCCCTGACCGATTCACTGTCCATTACCGGCCAGTTACTGGCGCACAGCAGTGAGAACCGTGATTCCGGTGCGGAGTGGATGTACCTGTCTTATCGTCCGGACAGCGCCTGGCATTTCCGTGCCGGTAAATTGCGCATGCCCTTCTTCTCGTACAGTGACAGCCTTGACGTAGGCTACTCCTATCCCTGGATCAGCGCCCCCAATCAGGTTTACCGTAATTATCTGTTTTCGACCTTCAAGGGAGCCAGTGGCAGTTACAATTACACTGGCCTGAATTATTCACTTAACCTCGAAGCCTACTATGGTTATTACGATGGCGATATTCTGATTGCAGGTAAGCGCGTCGATGTTGATGGTAAGCTGACCGATCTTACCGGTGTTGTTTTGAATCTCAGTAGTCATAATTTCGGCCTGAGACTGTCGTATCACTACGCCTACAACGAATCCATCATCTACTCACTGCTTTCCCTCCAGCAGGCGCTTGAGCAGGCTGGTTTCTCGGACAGCGCACGCTCGGTTGACTCTAAAGGGGATGTGAATTTCTTCGAAGCGGCCCTGACCTACGACACGCTGTCATCCTTTTATAAAGCGGAATGGGTGCATACCACCACCGAGTTTCAGGCTGCTCCTGAACTCACCGGGTATTATTTTACCGCCGGTTATATTATCGGTGACTGGACACTGCGTGCGACTTACGCCGCCAGTGCTTATTCAGAAACGCATGCTGAGGATGAAGTACAGGCGTTTCTTGACAGCGGCATAATACCTCCCGGCTCACCGCAATACGCTCAGCTCAGTGAGTTAGCTGACGGATATTATCAGCTGTTTCAGTCATTGCCGGATGGCAGTCTGGATACCTATACACTCGGTGCGCGCTGGGACTTTGATCTGAATATGGCGCTGAAACTGGATGTTTCTTATCTCGAAGAAACCGCGCCCCGCAGTGGTTTTTTTGCCACGCCATCCACCGGCTTTTATACCGAAGAAAATGTTTCAGACCGTTATAGCGCCACTCTCTATCAACTGGGATGGGAGTGGATATTCTGATGAAACGCTTAATTATTTATATTTCATTGGCTTTGTTTCCCACCATGCCGGTGTTGGCGCTGGCAGAAGAAAACTTAGTCGTGGTCGCCAACACAGGAGGTCAGGAACTGACACTCACCCGGGAACAGGTCCGTAATCTTTTTATGGGGGCTTCGCTGGGCTATGACTTCCGGCCACTGGCTCTGCCGCCACGTAACCGCACCCGCTCGCTGTTCAACACCCAGGTGATTGGCCTGACAGAGGCCAGAATCCAGTCTTACTGGTCACAGATGAAATTTACCGGGCGGATGAATCCGCCCAGAGAGTTTAATAATAAAGACGAATTGCTGAGTTTTATCGAAAGCCACGAAGGAACGGTCACCTATCTGCCGGCGGATGTCGTTATTCCCTCCGGTCTCACCATCGTTTATTCGACCGACTGAAGTCAGTTCAGCCAGGATTCAATATCGTCGCGGTGCGGAATAGACCCTGAGTGCACAAGGGTATCGTCAATCACCACCGCGGGCGTTCTCATGACGCCGTAAGACATAATTTGTTCTGCGTCTGTGACTTTCTCCAGGGTTATCTCTACGCTTTTTTCTGCGGCTATTTCCGCAATCGATGCGGCTGTTTTTTCACATTTGGCACAACCGCTGCCCAACACTTTCACTTTTTTCATCACTACACTCCTACAGAATATAAGGGCTCAGAAAATTAAAAATCCAGCCGACCAGTGTAAATGCCATCAACAGCATGACAAAAATAATCGCCAGTAACTTTAACCTCATCACCTGCTTAAGCAGAATAAACTCCGGAAAGCTGGCCGCGACGGTACTCATACAGAAAGCCAGCGTCGTTCCCACCGGTAAACCTTTGGTAATCAGACTTTCAATAACCGGAATAACCCCGGTGGCATTGGAATACAATGGAATGCCTGCCAACACGGCAGCCGGCACAGACCACCACTGGCCCTCTCCGAGATAATCCGTTACCCAGTGTTCCGGCACATAGCCATGCAGTGCAGCGCCCAGCCCCACCCCGATAATGACCCATTTCCAGACACGGCCAAAAATATCCCGGGTTTCATCCTTCGCAAAGGCATGTCGTTCAGAAAATGTCAGCGCCTGATCCGGTGCCGGCGCGGATGAAAGCGACTGATTCCGGGCACGCTCATAGGCTTTTGCGGCAAACGGCTGTAGCCAGCGCTCCGCTTTCAGCAAATGCAGAATAAAGCCCCCGATGATACCGACGCCCATGCCGACAAGAATATAAAGCAGCGTAAACTGCCAACCTAACAGGCTCAGTAATAAAAGTATCGCGACCTCATTAATAAGCGGTGAAGTAAGCAGGAACGCCATGGTGACGCCAACCGGAATGCCGGCTGAGGTAAACCCCAGAAATACCGGAATACTGGAACAGGAGCAGAATGGTGTCACAGCACCAAATGCCGACCCCATCATCAACCCGGCACCGGGATGATGGGCAGCCAGGAAATCACGTACTTTCTCCACATTCAGCGAAGCACGGATTAATGAAATGACGTAAATCATTACGACCAGAAGAGCAAAAATTTTGCTGACATCTTCGACAAAGAAGTGCAGCGCATCGCCTGCTTTTGATGTCGCACTGAGCCCCGCCAGATCGTAAACCAGCCAATCCGCTAACCAGGTGAATATCTGCAACACAGTGCGTCTCCTTATTTGCTCCGCCAGCTACGCGGTTAAACAGTAACTGCACTCATTGTATCCGATCTGAGGCCAACAACAGGCGCCTTATATCAATGAAGAGTGTTTAACCGCTGACGGGTTTTTTCCATATCCTCACACAGAATACGGGTGCCCTGCAGAAATCTGGGTGTTGGGCGGTGAAAGATATCCGGATGAATGTGATAAAGACTGTCAGTACGGACAGCACTGATCTCCTTATAGCGACGCCAGCCATCCAGCCATTCTGGCCGGCTCTCCCCCATACCACTGGCGACGATCACCTGGGGGTTCTTTGCCAGTACAGCTTCAATACTGACCTGCGGAGCAGCGATAGCCAGATCGGCAAAAATATTACGGCCGCCACACAATTCAATGGCACGGGAAATAAAAGTTGAACCGTTCTGTGTCAGTAATGGCTCATGCCACACCTGATAAAACACGCTCAGCCGGGTTTTATGCTGATAGCGTGCTTTCAGCGCTGCGGTTGTCTGGCGGAAATCATCCGCCGCCTGCTTTCCCTGTTGCGCATGCCCGCTGATGCGTCCAAGGCTTGCTAAATTAGTGACGATATCGTCGAAAGTTTGTGGCCCGGATGCGTACAGCTCAAATCCGAGTTGTTCCAGACGTGCGAGATCACGGCTGTTGTTTCCTTCCGGCCAGGCAATAATCAGATCCGGATTCAAAGCCATAATGGCTTCAATATTCAGCCCACTGTAGCCGCCGACTCTGGGAATATCCCGGGCGCCGGCCGGGTAATCCGAATAATCAACCGCGCCGACAATCTGTGCCCCGGCTCCTACGGCGAATAACAGTTCTGATGCATGGGGCATCAGGGTCACAATGCGTTGTGCTGGTTTTGACAGCACATGCGCCACACCGGCATCGTCCACCACCCGGATGTCTGCAACAGCCGGGAAAAACACCAGAGCCAGCCACAACCCCAGACCACGACGTATCATTGATTACCACTCCTGAAGACAGCCGCCTGCTACCACGGCAGATTATAATTTCTGATGAAAGCCGCAGAACAACCGTCAGCTAACACTGTATGCCACTGCGGCTGCCAACAGCCAGATTCCCATAAACAGCCACAGGCTCCGGCTTACCAGACTCACGGCTCTGGGAATATCCTTCATGCCCGCTCCCGGGCCACACCCCATCGGCGGTTTGGATTTCCATTGTCCGTGATAACAGGCCCGTTCGCTTAAACGGATATTCAATGCCCCGGCTCCGGTGGTCATCACCACACCGCCATTGGGGCTGGCACACTGCCGCGCCTGCCGGCGCCAACAGCGGACAGCCTGAAGCCATCGTCGTGGCGTGACCAGAATAAAAAGGCCGGCGCTGATCCGCGCCGGCCAGAATGCCATCAGATCATCCAGACGGGCGACCGGTGTACCGAAAAAACGAAAGCGTGGATTTCGGTATCCCCACATAGCATCCAGGGTATTGACCCAGCGGTGCAGTAAGGCCGCCGGCGCACCGCCCAGTGCGAACCAGAAAAGCGATGCAAACAGGGCATCGGTGCTGTTTTCCAGCAGGCTTTCGCAGGCTGACTGAGCGATTTCATCATCGCTGAGAGATTGAGTGTCACGGCTCACGATCAGGCCCAGGCGGGCTCTCGCCTGTTCGCTGTCAGAGGCGCTGGCAACTGCCACAACATGGCGCTGCAGACTTTGCCAGCCGATACAGGAATAAAGCACCAGTACATTTAGTATCAGCCACAGCCAAAGCTGTGCCGCTGCCAGATACATCAGCAACACCACCACACACCAGGGCGTCAGAGCCAGTAGCATGGCCAGCCAGCCGGCCAGACGCGAGCGTGCGGGATGGGGAGAATTCAGCCGGACCTCCAGCCAGGCAGCCCAGCGGCCAAACGCCACCAGAGGATGACAGCGCGCTGGCTCTGCCAACAGCCGGTCCAGCATCAGAGCGGCCAGCACCATCAGAGGTACCACTAACAATAATGCGCTGCCGGACAGGGACACAGGAATAAATCCACTTCCTATCAGTATCATGATTTACAATAGCGTCTGTTCAAAACTGCGAGTTTATCAGATGTCCGGCGACGACTTGTCATTAAGCACTTTTTTAGCGGCCCATCCGCATTTGCAACTGATGGTACAGGGCACCACATCCGACGCCGGAAAAAGTACACTGGTGTGTGCGCTGGGGCGTATCTTTGCTGACAAAGGTGTCGCCGTCGCGCCGTTCAAGCCACAGAATATGGCGTTAAACAGCGCCGTCACCGACGATGGTGGTGAGATAGGCCGCGCCCAGGCTTTGCAGGCTCTGGCCTGCCGCATTGCCCCGCACACGGATATGAATCCGGTATTACTGAAACCCAACAGTGAGACCGGCAGCCAGGTCATTATTCAGGGCCAGGTGATCGGTAATCAGCATGCGCTGGTTTATCAGGACTACAAAAAAGTCGCACGCGATGCGGTGATGACATCCTACCGGCGTCTGCAACAGCGCTATGCGGCCATCATAACCGAAGGGGCCGGCAGTCCTGCCGAAATCAATCTGCGCGCCGGTGACATTGCCAATATGGGCTTTGCCGAAGAAGCTGACTGCCCGGTGATTCTGATCGCCGATATCGACCGCGGCGGTGTGTTTGCCCACATTATTGGCACCCTCGCCTGCCTCAGTGCCAGTGAACGGCAACGCGTCATTGGTTTTGTTATTAACCGCTTCCGGGGCGATCTCAGCCTGCTGCAATCCGGGCTGGACTGGCTTGAGCAGGAAACCGGAAAACCTGTGCTGGGTGTCCTTCCTTACCTGCAGGGTCTGTATCTGGATGCCGAGGATTCTCTCAGCCTGCACCAGACAAAAGGCACAGGCGCTCAACAACTGAATGTGGTCGTACCCGCATATCCGCGCATCAGTAATCACACAGATCTGGATGCTTTGCGGATTCATCCTCAGGTTAACCTGATACTGGTCGGTCCCGGACAGACACCACCACCCGCGGACCTGATTATTTTACCCGGTTCAAAAAATACACGCGCTGACCTGCAGTGGCTGCTGACACAAAGCGCCGACTGGCAAGACTATATCCATAAACATCTGCGCTACGGTGGCAGGCTGATGGGGATTTGCGGTGGCCTGCAAATGCTGGGCAGGCGCATTCATGATCCGCATGGCAGCGAAGGAGAAGCCGGCAGCAGCGACGGGCTGAATCTGTTGCCCATCGATACTGAACTGACACTGAAAAAAACTCTGACACAACAACATGGCTGTCTGAAATTCCCTTCAGGTAATAAGGTTGATATTCAGGGTTATGAGATTCACACCGGTCTGAGCCATGCAGAGGATCTCATTCACACCGGATGCGGCTGGTTGTCAGAAGACGAACAGATTTTTGCGACCTATTGGCATGGGCTGCTGGATACCCCGGATGCCTTATCTGAAATACTGCAATGGGCAGGTTTGTCTGATCCATCAAAGATAGACTTTTATGACTTTCGCGACAAACAAATAAACCGGTTAGCCAACGAAACCAGTAATCATCTGGACTGGAAAAAACTGGACCAGGCGATCAAAAATTTTTACAACACTTTGTCCGCTGAATGAGCCGGTTTCGCTTTGCTTTTTGCATAACTTAGGAGTAATCTCCCGCGTCTTAAAAATGGGTCTATCAATTACTTTTGATACCCGGATATTTATATCATATCGCAGGAAAGTGGCCGCAGAGTCGCTGATCAAAGCAAGGTAATCAAAGATGATCAATGCCGATGCAGTCTTCCAGAGTTATGGAAGAAGCTGTGACAAGCCCGTGTTCTTCGAAGATTTTTACAGCAACCTGCTGAACAAATCGCCGGAAGTCCGGGCTATGTTTACAAATACCAATATGGAATCCCAGCGCGCACTGGTGCGTGGCGGTGTGTTATGGCTGATTATGCATGCCCGGGGAATGCCGGATACCAAAATCCGCATGCTGGGTGAAAGCCATAGCAAAAAGAAGATGAATATAAACCCCATGTATTACGGTATGTGGATGGACGCCCTTATCGAGACACTGTACAAGCATGATCCGGATTTCAGTAAAGAGCTGGAAGAATGCTGGCGTGACACTCTGCGTCCATCCATTGATAAAATCACCAGTATGTATTCAGACTGAACAGCTCTGTCGCCACTGGCGCGGTGAGCAGCCGTGCCAGTGACGGAACGCGCGGCTGAAACCACTGACATCCGTATATCCCAGGGCGGCGGCCAGCAGAGTGATATCCATATCCGAAGACGCAAGATGCCAGCAGGCCAGATTATTGCGCACTTCGGCCACCAGTTTACGGAACACAATGCCTTCAGACTCCAGCCGCCGCTGCAAGGTGCGCGGATGAAGCCCCATCAGACCGGCAATATGTTGCAGTGAGTGCTGCTGTGCTCCCAGAGTCTGCATAATCAGAGTGACCATCTGCGAACGCAGGTCATTCTGGTAGCGCTGACAGAGTTGCTGCACATAAACAGAGGATATCTGGCCGGTATCTTCCTGCATCGCCACCGGCAGCGACATAATCCCCGGACTGAACACCAGCTGATCCTGCTCACAGTCAAAGCGCACCTCACAGCCAAAAAAGCGCCGGTAACCAGCGATGTCAGCCAATGGCCGGTGGGAAAATTCCACCCGCTGCGGACGCACCGGACTGCCCGCTAATATCTGCATCAGACGCAGGCAGTTGCCCAGAGCCAGTTCCCGATACTGACGCCCGTCCTGACCAAAACAGGCCTGCTCAAAGCGCCGGATGGCAAGGTATTCTCCGGCTTCGGCCAGACGCCACTGCTCGCCCTGATTATGCAATGCCATATAACGGCGTACCTGTGCAAATGCCTGCTGCAGTGTTGCGCTGCGCTGCAGCAATTGCCCCAGCACACCCAATACCTCCAGCCCCTGTATCTGTGCCAGCTGCAGGCCTGACTGCTGCAGGCCGGGCAGCCTTGCGGCGGCATTCAGCACGCAGATCAGATCCGCCACCGGCATGCGTTCTTCCGGATGCTCCAGCTGACCGGCCGCCAGACCACAATGCTGCAGCAGTGAGTCCACCGAACCGCCGGCCTTCTCCACCAGCGTCGCCAGATCCGTCAGCGCCCCCCGCCTTACCTGATACCCCTGTGCCGGTTCCTTCCTCATGGTTCCTTCTTCATGATTTCTCCGTCATACAGACTGTGTCATAAAATGATAAGTTTTTATTCTGCTCAGACTCTAACCTGATGAGGCTGACAATAACAACAACTCAGGCAGAGCTATGAATCATTACTCTCTCGTCATTAATAATGGGCTGTACTTTGACGGCAGCCCGGACACCCCGGCCCGCGTTCGCCACCTCGCCATCCGCGATGGCCATATAGCAGACATCCGGGATACCCCCTTTCCTCCAGGCAGTGCCGAACGGGAAATCAACGCCAGCGGCTGCTGGGTTACCCCCGGTTTTATCGACAGCCATACGCACTACGATGCCGAGCTGGTGGTAGCGCCTGCGCTGTCCGAATCCGTGCGCCACGGCGTTACCACGGCTCTGGTCGGCAGTTGCAGTCTGAGCATGGTGTGCAGTGATACGGAAGACGCCTCGGATATTTTCACCCGGGTGGAAACGGTACCGCGTGAAAAAGTGTTGCCCATTCTGCAACAGCACAAAACCTGGCACAGTCCGCAGAGCTGGCTTGATTTCGTCAACCGCCAGCCGCTGGGTCCGAACCTGATTTCCATGCTCGGACACAGTGATCTGCGTACTGCCGTTATGGGCCTGCATCGTGCCACCAGTCACTCCGACCAGCCGACAGAAGAAGAAATGCAGCGCATGGAAGCTATTCTCGACGAGGCTTTAAAACTCGGCTTTATCGGCCTTTCCACCATGTGTCTGAAGTGGGACAAAGTCGATGGTGACCGTGAATGGTCCAAAAGCCTGCCCAGCACTTATGCGCGCTGGAAAGAAGTAAAACGACTGAATAAATTATTGCGTCAATACGGTCGTGTCCATCAGGGCGCCCCCAATGCGGCCAACCCTTTGCAGATTTTTGATTATATAAGTCAGGCCATCATGCCACTGGGGAAACCACTCAAAACCACGCTGATTTCTATGCTGGATTTAAAAGGCAATCCGACCGTCAGACCCATGGCCAACCTGGTCGGCAGATTTACCCGCCTGCTGGGCGGTGATTTCCGCTGGCAGGTGCTGCCAACGCCGTTCAAAGTCTACGCTGATGGTATTGATGTCGTCTTATTCGAAGAATTCGGCGCCGGTGAAATGGCGCTGGATTTAAAATCTCAGGTTGAACGCAACCGTCTCTTTAAGGACGAAGCCTACCGCCGCAGTTTCCGTAAATTTTATAAACAAAAGCTGTCGCCCAGAGTATGGCAGCGGGATTTTGGCGATGCCGTTATTCTCGGCTGCCCGGATAACAGCCTGGTCGGCTACAATTTTGCCGAAATCGCTGAGCAGCGCAGCGTTCATGTGGTCGATCTGTTTCTCGACCTGATGGTCGAATACGGCCGTGACCTGCGCTGGTATACAGTGATTGGCAATCATCGCCAGGCGCAATTAAAACGCATGGTAAAGCAGCCTCACACGTTAATTACCTTTTCTGATGCCGGCGCTCATATCCGTAATATGGCATTTTATAATCTGCCGCTGCGGTTTTTAAAACTGGTGAAGGAAAGCCACGACCAGAAGCAGCCGGTAATGGCCCTGGAAAAAGCCGTGTGGCGCCTTTGCGGTGAACAGGCTGACTGGTTTGGCATCGATGCCGGTTACATCCGGCAGGGAAAACGTGCCGATATCTGCATTATTAACCCCACACAACTGCAGCAGAATCTGGAGCTGGAGCACTGGGATGAAATGCAGGGATTTGATGGCCTCAAGCGTATGGTCAACCGCAATCCGGGCGTTGTACCCTACGTGATTATTAACGGTCGCATCGCTGTGGATAATGAAGAGGTTGTGCCGGAGCTTGGAAAAGAAAAAGGCCTCGGGCAGTTTTTAGCGGCGCAATAAATGTGGTTTATACAGCAGTCCAGCGTCATGCATAGCGATGGACTGCTGTTTCAGCAGTTAAAACAGAAACTGAATACCGGCATTGAGGCTGATAAAAGAGTACGTGGTTTCCATCGTAATGGATGTGCCTTCCAGATCGACGTCTTCCCAGCTGATGGCCTGACTATCGAGAGACAGACTCATCTCTGCCTGCGGTGAAAGTTCTGCTTTAATGCCACCACCAATCTGAAATGACACCCCGGACATATCCTCACCTTCCAGGTTCGACCCTTCCAGAACAACAGGGTCAGAAAGATTGTAAAAGCCCAGCCCTATTGTCCAGAATGGTTTAATTTTATCTTCGCCATAAACAAAATCAGCATCCAGACGTAACCCGGTGGCGTCTTCTTCTTCATTCGAGTCAGAAAGATCAAAGCTACGGGATTCAAAGCTGACTTTAAAACGGTTATTGCTTTCGGTCTGATAGCCTGCAAATACCCGCAAAGACGACGTATCAATATCTTCTTTGGCTGAAAAGCTTGCTCCATCAAATTCCGCTTCCGCTTCTCCGGAAAAACTGGTCGAGAAATCTCCCCCCACAATCAGCGATTTTGCGCACACAGCCGGTACCATAGCTGAAAAGACCAGTGCAGTGACTGCATTTTTTGCAAACGACATATCCATTTCCCTGTTATAAAAAGTGGGACCAAGGTACTTTTAATGCTTATAATTATCAATAGTTGCAGGCGACGTTATTTATTATTGAATACAAATATAACAAACATAAAAAAAGCGCCCGCAGGCGCTTTTTTTATCGGGCGGTAATCATTATCCGAAGAAGGAAATCATTACCCCGGCAGCGACGGCGGAACCAATCACACCGGCCACGTTCGGCCCCATAGCATGCATCAGCAGGAAATTCTGACCATTGGCTTCCAGACCCACTTTGTTGGATACCCGGGCAGCCATTGGTACAGCCGATACACCCGCTGAACCAATCAGTGGGTTAATCGGATCTTTTGACAGCTTATTCATCAGCTTAGCCATCAGAACACCCGCTACCGTACCTACAGAGAAAGCAACCAGACCCAGAATGAGAATGCTCAGCGTATCAAAGTTAAGAAACTTATCCGCGCTCATTTTTGAGCCCACACCCAGTCCCAGGAAAATCGTCACGATGTTGATCAGTGCATTCTGAGCAGTATCACTCAGACGATCGACAACACCGGACTCTTTCATCAGGTTACCAAAACAGAACATACCCAGCAGAGGCGCCGCAGACGGCAGCAGGAGTGCCACCAGGATCAGCAGCGAAATCGGGAATATAATTTTCTCCGCTTTCGACACTTCGCGCAGCTGGCTCATCTGAATTTTACGTTCTTTATCACTGGTCAGCGCTTTCATAATCGGCGGCTGGATCATAGGTACCAGTGCCATATAGGAATACGCAGCCACAGCAATAGCTCCCAGCAGCTCAGGCGCCAGTTTGGATGCAATAAAGATCGAGGTCGGACCGTCAGCACCGCCGATGATGCCGATGGCAGCCGCCTGCTGCATGGTGAAGTCCATCACGCCCATATCGGTAAAGAACGCAGCCCCGAACAGGGTGCCGAAAATACCGAACTGGGCAGCGGCCCCCAACAGCAGAGTTTTCGGGTTGGCCAGCAGCGGACCAAAGTCCGTCATGGCTCCAACGCCCATAAAAATCAGCAGCGGGAACAGACCGGTTTCAATCCCGGCGTGATAAATGTAATACAGCAGACCGGCGGGAGACTCCACATGACCGTGGGCATCGATCACCGGGCCTGCGTAAAAGCCGGCGCCGGGGATGTTCACGAAAATGGTGCCTACCGCAATCGGCAGCAGCAGCAGAGGTTCAAACTGGAACTTGGGATGAATCGCCAGGAACAGCAGCAGACAACCGATGATAATCATCGCCAGCTGCCCGGGCGCCATCTGATACAGACCAGTGTCGTGCCAGAG
This sequence comes from Thalassolituus sp. UBA1087, assembly GCA_002314145.1. GTDB lineage: Bacteria > Pseudomonadota > Gammaproteobacteria > Pseudomonadales > Oceanobacteraceae > Venatoribacter. The sequence continues at coordinate 89,327 of DCCG01000027.1, forward strand.
GTTAATCAGACTATGCATGACAACTCCTTACGCCAGGGTGTACAGAGTGTCGCCCACTTTGACGGCTACACCTTCTTTGGCTGCAACACTGCCGACGGTACCGGCGCGCGGCGCCCGTACTTCGGTTTCCATCTTCATCGCTTCCAGAATCAGTACCACATCACCTTCGGCAACCACGTCTCCCGGCTGTGCCAGCACTTTCCAGACGTTACCGGCCAGCGGAGCACCGATAGGTTCGCCACCGCCTGCTGCCGCCGCAGGTGCTGCACCGGCATTACCGGAATCACCACCGAAGGACATAGGCGCACCGTTGACCGGCGCCAGTTCTTTAACATCACCGCCATCATCCACTTTCACCACGTATTCGTTACCATCAACGGTCACGGTAAAGGTGTCTTCAGCATCGCCTTTCGGAGCCGGTTCGAAAGCATCCGGATTGCCACGGTTCTCCAGGAACTTAGGCGCAATCTGCGGGAACATGGCATAGGTCAGGGCATCGTCGATGACATCCGCAGACAGCTTAATGCCTTTGTCGGTCGCCAGTTTTTCAACGTCAGCAATGACTTTATCCATTTCATTTTCAATCAGGTCAGCCGGACGACAGGTGATCGGCTCTGCACCTTCCAGGACGCGGGCCTGCAGCTCAGCATTCATAGCAGCCGGTGCCGCACCGTATTCGCCTTTCAGGATGCCCTGAGTTTCTTTTGAGATGGACTTGTAACGTTCACCGGTCAGAACATTCAGTACCGCCTGAGTACCCACGATCTGAGAGGTTGGAGTCACCAGCGGGATATGGCCGAGGTCTTCACGCACACGCGGAATTTCAGCCAGTACTTCGTCGAACTTGTCGGAAGCACCCTGCTCACGCAGCTGGTTTTCCATGTTGGTCAACATACCACCCGGTACCTGAGCCACCAGAATACGGCTGTCAGTACCACGCAGTGCGCCTTCGAACTTAGCGTATTTCTTACGCACTTTACGGAAGTAAGCAGAAATTTCTTCCAGCAGAGACAGATCCAGACCGGTATCACGCTCAGTTCCACGGGTAGCGGCAACAACGGTTTCTGTTGCTGTGTGGCCATAAGTCATGGACATGGAGGAAATCGCCGTATCAACACGGTCAACACCGGCTTCAATGGCTTTCAGGATGGCCATGTCCGACAGACCAGCCGTAGCATGACAATGCAGCTGAACTTCCAGATCAGTTTCTTTTTTCAGACGGGAAACCAGCTCAAACGAATCGGACGGTGTAATAATGCCGGACATATCTTTAATGGCGATGGAGTCCGCGCCCATATCTTCAATACGTTTGGCCAGATCCAGCCAGGCGTCCAGTGTGTGAACAGGGCTGGTGGTATAAGACAGCGTGCCCTGGGCATGCTTACCTTGTTTTTTAACGGCCTGCAGAGCGGTCTGCAGGTTGCGCGGATCGTTCATCGCGTCAAACACACGGAATACATCCACACCATTGCTGGCAGCGCGCTCTACGAACTTCTCGACCACATCGTCAGCATAGTGACGGTAGCCCAGCAGGTTCTGCCCACGCAGCAGCATCTGGTGTTTTGTATTCGGCATGGCTTTTTTAAATTCACGGATACGATCCCATGGATCTTCACCGAGGAAACGGATGCAGGAGTCAAATGTCGCTCCACCCCAGCTTTCCAGCGACCAGTAACCGACCTGATCGAGCTTGTCGGCAATCGGCAGCATATCGTCGATACGCATACGGGTGGCGAGGATGGATTGGTGTGCGTCGCGCAGGACGACGTCGGTAATTCCTAATTTTTTAGAATCGGTCATGGGTGATGGCCTTTTCTTCCATAAACGTTGTTATACGTTTGGGTTAACGTAAACCGCGGGCTACTTTTGGCGCGCGCGATGTTCTTTTACCGCGGCTGAAAGTACTTTCAGCAATTGCGGATCCACACCCTGGGGGGCTGCAGCACGCACGGGTACCGGCGCTGCTTCCTGAACAGGGGCAAGTTTATTTACCAGCTTGGACATGAATCCGGTTACAAACACCAGCATCGTCAGAAAGACGAACACGACGCCCATACCGAAAATCATGAGTTCCAAACCCTGTGCGACGAGACTTGGCTCAGACATGCAGGGGCTCCTCAGTATTATTAAAATCACTCCCCGGCCAGTGTCTTCAGGGCACGAAAACCCCTCCCTGACCGGGCTGGCAAAGCCGGCACAGATTACTTAAAAGGGTATAAGCGCGCAACACAAAGCACGGGCCAACTGGACATAAATCAACCAGTTGTCAGATAAAACAAGCCTGGCCCTCAGCGATAGCGCAACTATAATGACCGGTGTTATTCATCATTCATATGAGTGATATAACTCGAATGCCGGATAAATCCAGCATATACTCCGCCGCAAATCATTCGCATCTTAATCCTTATGTTCACAGGCACACTCCCCTTTCATTCCGGCCAGCACAAACCCTATATCGCCCTGGCGCCGATGGAGGGACTGATGGACCACAATCTGCGCGCGATTCTTACCCGCGTCGGTGGCATCGATCACTGTGTCACTGAGTTTATCCGCGTGACCCACCAGGTCTATCCGGCGAAAGTCTTCCGCCGCTTCTGTCCGGAACTGAATCATGAAGGCGGTTTACGCGGCAAAACCCTGGCCGGTACCCCTGTGCATCTGCAACTGCTGGGCTGTGATCCGGCGCTGATGGCGGCGAATGCAGCGAAAGCGGCAGAACTGGGCGCCCCGGCCATTGACCTGAACTTCGGTTGTCCGGCCAAAACCGTAAACAACAGTCAGGGAGGCGCTGTACTGCTGCAGTTCCCGGAGTTACTGCACCGCATTGCCAGCGCTGTACGGGAAGCCGTACCGGCCCATATTCCGGTCAGCGCCAAAATGCGGCTGGGGTTTAAAGATAAAGGACTGGCACTGACCAACGCCCGGGCGCTGGCTGACGGTGGTATTCAGTGGCTGACTGTACACGCGCGCACCAAAACCGAAGGCTATAAGCCCCCGGCTTACTGGGACTGGATTGCCCGCATAAAAGACGTACTGAGCATACCGGTACTGGCCAACGGCGAAATCTGGACAGCACAACAGGCACGGCAATGTATCGCCGAAAGCGGCTGTGAAACCTTAATGATCGGCCGCGGCCTGGTGGCCACGCCGGATCTGGCACTCAGGATCAAGGCGGATCACCACCAGCTCCGGCACGAGCCGCAAAGCTGGTCTGACCATCTGCACCTGATGGCCGGTCTGTTGCCGCAACTGTCACACTTACCGGATAAAGCCCAGACCGACCGTTTAAAACAGTGGCTGCACTACTTTTCCATGCAATCGGTTGAAATCAGGGCGGTATTTGAGAAGGTCAAACGTCAGCGCGATGTAACGCTTTTTTTTGCTGAACTGCAGCAGGCCATCGACGAGGTGAGCAAAGAACCACCGGCAGCCGATGCGTTTACCGCCTATCAGCACAAAGGGTTCTGACATGGGCGCAGATAGCGCCCATGCCGGTCGTCTGTATGTCAGGCGGATTCAGGCTTTTTTAACAAATTTGGGGGTGATTTTAATCGCCCCGATGCCCGGAATTTTACAGTCTATATTATGATCGTCTGAGCTTTCCACCAGGCGGATGTTTTTAATTTTGGTGCCCACTTTCACCACAGAAGATGAACCTTTCACCTTCAGGTCTTTAATTACAGTAACGCTGTCACCGTCTTCCAGAATGGCACCGTTAGAATCTTTTACCACCAGCGCATCCTCATCCGCCTCACCGTTAATGGGCCACTCATAAGCACATTCCGGGCAGATATAGCTGGGGCCGTCTTCATAGGGGTATTCGGAGTTGCACTTCGGGCAATCAGGCATGGTCTTCTCTCAGTCTTAAATCATAAGGAACGCCGCTGCGGGCATAAAACGGCGGCTATTATGCACCAGAATGGCGATGATTTGGGCAATTCCATGATAAAAGTAGTGAAATCGACCAGCGGTCTCGCTGTAATATCCGTGTCAGGGTGGCGCTCTGCTGTCACAGGGCAATACCCGGAAGTACTGAACTGCTACAATTCCTGGCCCTGTCGACCGTGGATAAACCAATCATGATGAAACCACATACCTTTATTTCTGCTTTTCTTCTGACAAGCGCGGCATTATTCATCTCTGGCTGTGATAAGAATGAAGTCGGGGATGTATCCTTAGGCGTGTTTACCACCAAAGATATTAAACTGGACTTTCTGACCGACCCTGTGGTCACTGGTGTTACCTGCCATGTGGCTTCTATTGAGGCGGACCTGGATTTTTCAGATCCCAGTGACAGTTCTATTTCCTGTCGTCAGACCGGAGAAATCACCGCCGCGATGATTGCACAGATTGATAAAAGTAAATCCGGTGACGTGGTCTTTAAAAAGTCGAAGAGTATTTTCTTTAAAAATATGAAAGTGCGGCGGATATATGATGCCGCGAATCAGACCCTGATGTATGTCTCTTATTCCACCAAAGAAACATCCGGCAGTTACAAGCACAGCTTATCGACGGTGCCTTTATGGGGAACCCAGGCATATCAGGCCGCTGTTCAGCCTGCAGGTCAGCAGTAGACTGCAGAACCGTCAGCAGGTCTGCGGGGATGCCGGCGACCGGGATCTCCGCGGATGACGATAAAACACCGGACCGGTGGATTATATCTGCATCAGCTTATCGTTCAGTACCAGCCAGCCGGCCGGATCTTTGATGATCTTATCCACATCGTGCTGACCAAAGATTTTGGTGAAGCCACGCTGCTTAAAGATTTCGTACATCATACGGGAGGCAGGACCTACCGCCCCGCTACCGAGTTTTAATCCTCCGCTGATGGCCTGTTCCTGATAAGCACGCCAGTGAATATCGGCTGCCGTGGCCAGACAGGTTTTGGTATGCGTCAGTTTAACGCCCATATCAATGCCGGCTTTGGCAATATCCACCCCCAGACTGACGCCACCTAAAGGAACGGCAGCGCCGACTAACTGCCCGCCCCGGGAAACCAGTTTGATCGCTTTCATTCTGATCAGCAGGTCAAACCAGCCGATCAGCGTTCTGCTCTGACGATAACTGCTGGCGATAGAACGTAACTGATGAATGTGCGCAATGGTCGAGCCCGTCGCATTACCGTGCTTGGCAATACCACCGATGTTCACCTGGGTCACTGTGCTTAAAGCACCGCTGGCCGCGCTGAACCGGCTGCTGCGCTTTTTCATCGCCTTACTGTGCTTCATATACTTTTTGCTGTACGACGTACTGCCATCTTCATGGCCATTGACGACAAACCAGGGGTTTGGCACCAGACCGGGATCGGATTTCCCGCGCGCCTTATTAAGAATTTTTTTGCCGGTTTTCACGTCTTTTGAAAAGTCTGTGCCGGCAGATGCGTCGATGACAGCAGCCGTTCCTTCCACGACATCCCACATCAGCGACTCTTTCGAGCGTCTTTTCGTTGCTTCTTCGTGGATCGATTTAACCACCGAGTCATAGTATTCATCTGCCATCGCTCGTTCCCTCTGCCTGAGTCCGGTGCTGTGACGCCTGACATTATCACGCTTCCCGGTAATATTATTCTATACAGATCTGTGGCTGCCTTCAGGCCAGCCACAGCTTTTCTGTATTGACTCTATCCTACCGCTCCGGGAGTTACCAGACCGCCATAACTATCAGGTGTTTCGGGCCTGTCATGGATGACAGTCTGGCTCAGTCTGGCTTACAGATTGAAATCATCCGCAGAGTGACGTTCCGGCAACTGTACATCGCCCCAGGTACAGTTTACCAGCTTGCCACGCTGTACCGCCGGTCGTGCGGCCAGCTCATCAGCCCAGCGGCGGACGTTAGTGTAGGTGTGCGCTTCAATAAACTCAGCGGCATCGTAGAGCCCCCCCTGCACCAGTACGCCGTACCATGGATAAATGGCCATATCAGCGATGGAATAATCATCACCACACATATAGCGGTTGTCTGCCAGGTGGCGATCCAGTACGTCCAGCTGACGCTTTATTTCCATGGTAAAGCGGTTAATCGGATATTCGAATTTTTCCGGTGCGTAAGCGTAGAAATGACCAAAGCCACCCCCAAGGATCGGTGCGCTGCCCATTTGCCAGAACAGCCAGTTAAAGCACTCGGCCTTGCCGCTGTCAGTGTCCGGGATAAAGGCATTAAATTTTTCTGCCAGGTATTTCAGAATGGAGCCGGATTCAAACAGACGCTGTGGCGGATTCACAGTGTGATCCATCATGGCCGGAATCTTGGAATTAGGGTTCACCTCAACAAAGCCTGAACCAAACTGATCACCTTCCATGATATTGATCAGCCAGGCATCGTACTCTGCCTCTTTGATGCCGGCTTCCAGCAGTTCTTCCAGCAAAATCGTGACCTTCACACCATTGGGGGTCGCGAGCGAATACAGCTGCAACGGATGTTTACCCACAGGGCGTTCTTTTTCGTGGGTAGCGCCGGCAACCGGGCGGTTTATGTTGGCAAATTTACCGCCGCTGCCCTGCTCCCATTGCCAGACTTTGGGTGGGGTATAAGGTGCTTCACTCATAAAAGACTCCGGTTTCGTGATTGAGATTCAGGGTTACGGATTCAGTGTACGGACTTTCCAATCAGCCGCCAGTTCCGTACAGGCGATCCGCTGGCACAGACTGTTTCTTTGACAAAAATATCATCAATACCCTGCCTATACTGGCGCCAGGCCAGAGCGTACCCGGCGTTGTGCCTGAGTATTGTGCCTGACTGTTATGCCTGAGTAGTGGACCTTCATATACCTACCAGGGCAGATGTCGTTTCAGGCCAGTAGCAGCTACATTAGCCTCAGACTTCAATCAACGCGGAGATTCCGATGAGTGTAATGAAACCGGCCCTGTTCCCGGCCACCCCTGACGTGGAAGCAGAAGACTACTACATTGATGCCGACAAACTGATCAGCGGTAACCCTAAACAGACTCTGTGGCTGGAATACACTGACGACAGCGGCCGATACAGCAGTGGTGTCTGGGCCAGTGAAGTGGGTGAATGGCGGGTCAGTTTCAGCGAGGAAGAATACTGCCGTATTATCGAAGGCGTCAGCATTATTACCAACACCGAAGGCGAAGCCTTTACCGTAAAACCCGGTGATGAGTTTGTGATGCCAGCCGGCTTTAAAGGCACATGGAAAGTGGTGGAGCCGACGAAAAAGCGTTTTGTGGTTTATGAGAAAGCTTGATCAATAAGCAAGGTATGCCCGGTCGCCAGGTCTAACCTGGCGACCATCAATGCCGGAATAGTCACAGCTTCGCATAAATCCCGCGCAATAAACTTTCTGTTTCTTCCCAGCCAATACAGGCGTCGGTAATCGACTGGCCATACAGCAGTTCACCGCTGTCGTTCTGGCGGCCTGCCGCAATGAAGCTTTCCAGCATTAAACCAAGAATACCGTCATTACCGGCGATACGCTGATCCACAACCTCGTGCGCTATCGGAATCTGACGGTCATGCTGTTTACAGGCGTTGGCGTGGCTGCAATCCACCATCACTTTTTCGTGGCAGCCTCCCTTCTGCAGTTCTGCCAGTGACGCAGCGATGGACTCTGCATCATAGTTGGTCAGCCCATGGCCACCGCGCAGCACCAGATGCGTATCGGCATTTCCCGGTGTGTCGAGCATCGCCATCTGACCATCGACATCCACGCCCAGGGTATGGTGGCTGTGACGTGCGGAAATCATGGCGTTAATGGCATTCGACGCGGAACCGTCCGTGCTGTTTTTAATCCCCACCGGCATCGGCAGATGACTGACCATTTCACGGTGAGTCTGGGACTCCGACGTGCGCGCGCCAATGGCAGTCCAGCTGATCAGATCATCCAGGTAACGCATCACCAGTGGATTCAGCGCTTCCGTAGCCAGAGGAAGGCCCATATTGGCCAGCTTCAGCATCACCGCACGTGAACGACGGATACCTTCAGCCATATCGCCTTTGCCGTTACGCGCCGGGTCGTAGGCCAGACCTTTCCAGCCAACGCTGGTACGCGGTTTTTCCACGTAGGCACGCATCACAATCAGCAGTTTATCTTTCAGTTGTTCGTTCAGTCCGGCCAGACGGCGACCGTAATCCAGTACCGCTTCTTCATCGTGAATCGAGCACGGGCCGGTAACGATCAGCAGACGCTGGTCGTTGCCTTCCAGCAAGTCACGAATTTGCTGGCGCTGCTGTTCAACCTGTACCGCCAGCTCTTCGCTTAACGGCATATCGGCTTTCAGCTGGCGTGGCGTGCTCAGTGGGCGTACCGCCGGGTCGTTACTGGTTGTTGTTGTCGTATTTTTTTCTGCGTTAGTTTTCATTATTTAATCCTCTTATTCATCTGCAAACGTGTCTGTATTTCTGTACGGCTGGCGAAGCGTGAATCAATACCAATACGAGGCTTCGCCACGGCTAAATCGATTAACCCGTGCGTGCGTTTTCAGACGTTGTGATGCGGCTGCAGACTGAGTATTCATAGTAATGTCCTGACGTTGCAGTTTTTTAAAGCCAATAAAAAACCCCGAGTGGCTGACTGCCAGTCGGGGTTTGATACCGTTGGCAGTCATCTGATTCAGACTGCCCTGGGGAACTAAGCGTTTGCTTACAGGCGGCCTGACTCCTGGCTAAAGTAATAGCCATAGAACCACCAGTTAAACACGCAGGAAGAAGCCGCTGCGGTGGCAGTGGCTTCGTTCGACATCATGGTTTGTGTGCGTGTTTTCGTAATCATGTTTTCCATACTACGCCCGGCTGCAAAACGATTGCAACCCCGGAATGCGTAGACTTATGTATCAGAATGTTTCAGAGGGTCTGCTGAATATCGGCATCAGTAGCTGTTTACGGCCAATAAAAAAACGGGGCAAAAGCCCCGGAAAGAATCCGGCAGTAGCGGTAACTCGCTCACATTACCTCTGCCCGTCTTAACGCTCCCACGTTACAAGTGGTTCATTTATGCCGCCTGAACCGTGCGGTTGCTGCTGGTTGTGTTCAGGGCCTGCTTCTGGCGAATCAGGTCGCTGTAGTCCTGCTCCATAAAAGCTTTAATACCGCTGCGTTTATTCGCCTGCATGGCCAGCTTCAGTTCTTCTGCACTGGCAAAACGACGATCCCAGTCCAGTACTTTCGGTACCATAATAGCGTTCCACAGTGGTGGAATCAGGGTCAGGAAAATGGTGGTCAGATAACCGTTAACCATCATGGGTGCATCCTGATAAGGGCGCAGTTTCTGGAAAGGAACATCGCCTTGTGCATGATGGTGAGAATGACGCGTCAGGTTAAAGGTTGCCCAGGAGCTGATGCGCTTATTGGTATTCCAGCTGTGGTATGGCTGTACCGGTGTTTTGACGTTGCGTACCATGCCGTAGTGTTCCATAAAATTGACAATTTCCAGAAACGCTTTGGCAATCAGCGCGGTTGCAGTAAAGACTGCCACACCAACCCAGCCAGCCATGACAAAGGCTGCAACTTCCAGTGCCAGTGACATCAGCAGACCACGGATATACAGGTTGTGGTGACTGAAGACCGGCAGACGTTTTTTCTTAAGACGCTTCTTTTCCAGATTCCAGGCGCTGATGTTGCCTTTCCAGGTAGACGCCAGAATGTGGTAATACACATTACGTCCACGTGGTGCGGTTGCCGGGTCATCGGTTGAACCCACATAAATGTGATGACCATAGACGTGCTCGATCGAGAAGCCGGTATCCCAGCTGAACGCCAGCAACCAGCGACCAATAAACATAGCCATCGGATCCCATGTGCGGTGTGTCAGCTCATGACCAACGATAGTACCCACCACCGAGGTTAGCAGGCCACAGCCGAGAATGGCGGCAGCGTATTGCGGCCAGCTATTGGCTTCGCGCGCAGCCAGTGCGTCAAAGCCGGTGAACTGTTGCACCAGAGCGCCATAGCCCAGTACATCGGCATCAGCCACGCTCCAGACCATCAGGAAATTCATCACCACAATCAGCAGCAATGAAGAATACAGCTGCAGGTTAAGAAGCCAGGGCGCTTCGTATTCTGGCTCGCTGGTGTCGTCACCCATCAACAGATCGCCAACAACCACAAAGCCAACAGCAAACACCAGACCGGCATACATCCAGTCGCCCCCCAATGTCACACCAATCCCAAATGGAATGGTGAGCATATGAAAAAGTGTGTACTTGGTGTATTTAAACATTTCCTATCTCCTTATTATTTTTTTAACGAGTAATTTGCTTAATTCAGGCGGACGCCATTTTTCCGTTAACCGCCAAGTCACGGCTGTCAGTAAATTTGTCGAAGAATATCTGCGTCGATCGAACGCTGAATTTCTGACATTCGTCGATTGCCGCATCGATCATTCCTGCGGGTCCGCACAGATACACCTGACTGGTGCCACTGATACGCCCTTCAATTGCCTGCGTTACCCACCCTCGCAAACCCTGCCAATCAGAGTCTTCAGGCTCTGACGACAACACAGGAGTAAATTCAAATGCCCCCCGCCACTGCTTTTTCAGGTCTGCAATTTCGTCAAGCGCATACAGGTCTGCCTGAGTACGAGCACCAAACAATAAGGTCACCGGGCGGGTTGAGTGGTCAGCTAAAGCCTGACGCAAAATGCTGAGCAGCGGCGCCAGGCCACTACCACCGGCAATAGCAAAAATTGGTGTGTCATCCGGGCGTAACCAGAAATCTCCGTACGGCCCTTCGATATTTACCTGCGCACCGCGGATGGCCGGATCACGAAAGCGCGGCGATAAAGCACCGCCTTCGATACTGCGAATAAAAAATTCAATCGTTTTTGTGCCGCTCTGCGCACAGACAGAAGCAAACGAATACGAACGGGCAGGCGCACGACCATCGACAAATGACAGCTGTGCATACTGTCCGGCAGTAAATATCAGTGGCTGCTCCAGCTCGATGGTAATGGCGGTAATATCATGGGTCAGAAAACGTTGTCCGGTGATCGTACCTGTGACGCTCTGTATTACATGGTCCGGGCTGCGTTCGTCCCAGTCGGGAACAGAAATACTAATGTCCGATTTTGGTACACTCTGGCAGGCGAGAATGTAGCCGTTGTCCAAATCTTCGGTATTCAGTACGTAAGCGCTCTCAGTCAGTTCTTTTACCTGCCCTTGCCGCAGTCTGCATTTGCATACGGCACAGCCACCAACACGACAACTGTGCGGAAAGCGAATACCTTCTCGCAGTGCTGCCTGCAAAATGGTTTCTCCCGGTTCAGCCACCAGTGTCTGTTGAGTGTTATCAAGCGTGATGGACCGGGTTTTCTTGCGAAACAATGAGAGCATAAGCCTGAGCCTTTATCCTTGTTGTTATGCACTCACTTTAAGTGTTTGCGCAAAAAGGGATTACAGCACCAGCAGACAAAAAATGGTCATTAGAGGCCATGGTCTTTTCAGCGAGACGGCAGGCGATAAGATAAGAGGCATGACCATCGACACCCTGCATGACAGCTTTCTGCTGCCCACAAACTATGTACCGAATCTGCTGAATCTAATTTCCGGCCGGGGCGGTTCTGCGTCGATGATCTGCGTCCGTGCCGGGGTCGATGAACGCTGTACTGAAGCTCTGGATGGCAAACTCAACTGGCAACAATTCAGTGCTCTGATACGAGAATCCCGCAATGAAATTGATGAACCCGCACTAGGGCTTTATCTGGGTAGCCAACTAACAATTACCACACATGGTTTGTTAGGGCTGGCAGCGATGAGCAGCTCCACACTGGGGGAAGCTGCCGACATTGCCTGCCAGTACGTCGCTACCCGCACGCCGCTGGTGTCATTACGAATGGAACAGCAAGGTCGCTACGCCTGCTTAAAGATGGACGAGCTGTATACGCTGGGAGACATTCGCGCCACCTTTCTGGAAGCACTGATCGTTACATTAATCGCGGTCTTACGCTTTGTTTCTGCTGAACGAGCACGATTAATTCGCGTGGACTTTGCTTTTGATGAGCCGGAATACGGAGAACTTTATCAGGCATTTTTCCCCTGCGAAGTGCGTTTTAATCAAGTGGCAAACCAGCTGGTTATTCCACAGGAAGACCTGAGCCTGCCTTCGCAACTGGCTGACACTCAGGTTCAGCGTCAGGCGACACAGCAGTGTGAAGAGCAATTGCTGAAGTGGAAATCTCAGCAGCGTTTAAGTGGCCAGATTCAGATGATGCTGGCACGGGCAAAAGGACGTTTTCCATCATTTGAACAGGTGGCAGATGAACTGGTGTTGTCGCCACGCACCCTGCGCCGACGTCTCGCCGGTGAGGGCACCAGCTATAAAGAATTACTTGATCAATGGCGTCAGGATATGGCTTGTCAGTATCTGACAACGACCCGTCTGAGTGTGCAGCAGATAAGTCACTTATTGGGCTACAACGACCCGGCAAACTTCGGTCGTGCTTTTCGACGGCGCAATGCCGGGTTATCGCCGCTGAATTTCCGCCGCCAGCATGCAGAGCAGAATGTGTCGTCTCAGGCTTCTGCAACAATCACCGCGCGCAACGGTGCCGGATAGCCTTCGGCCGTTTTATTCACGTCATCAGGGTCAAGAAAATCCTTCAGTGAATTAAAACGCATCCATTCGGTGGCGCGCTGTTCCTCCAGCGACGTCTGGTTTAAATCAACCACACGAGCATTTTTCAGTCCCACTCGACGACACCACAGCAACAGGGTTTCCGGCGTTGGAATAAACCACACATTGCGCATCATGGCGTAGCGATCTTCCGGCATCAGAACTTCACCCAGCGGGCCATCAATAACCAGGGTTTCCAGCACCAGCTCGCCGCCGGGGCGCAAGGCATCTTTCAGCTCCTGCAGATGTTCAATGGGGGATTTGCGGTGATACAGCACACCCATGGAAAACACCGTATCAAAGGCTTTCAGACGCGGCGGCACGTCTTCCATTTTGAGCGGCAGTAAATCCGCGTTTACCTGGCCATGAGCACTTTGCAGATATTTTTTATACGCCTGAAACTGCAATAAAAATAAACGCGACGGGTCGATACCGATCACTCGGGCCGCCCCCGCTCCGAGCATGCGCCACATGTGATAACCGGAACCACAGCCAACATCCAGCACGGTGCGGCCATTTAACGGGGCAATATGCGGCGCGACACGATCCCACTTCCAGTCGGAGCGCCATTCAGTATCAATGAAGGTATCAAAAAAACGGAACGGGCCTTTGCGCCACGGCATTAAACCGCGCAGCGCAGTCTCCACCTGTGCATTCTGTTCAGCACTGATGGCACTGCTTTGCAGGGCAATATCATGGCGGTTTAAATCTACGCTGACCTGCTGAACATCCGGCAGACTGTGATAAGCCTCCAGCCAGCGTGACTGATCGCCGTGTTCTTTTTCGTGCAGAATTTCCTGCAGCTGATGCGGCAGAATGTCAGCCCAGGGAGCCAGTGCTCCCTGCTGCATAAACGCCAGAACATCATCAAACCAGGGCAGGATAGTGCTGTGTTGAGACATTATTTAACCGCCAGATAAGAAACAAAATTAAAACACTGATACCAGCGGATAACGCGGCTGAAACCGGCGCTGCGTAAGCGCTCCACATGTTCTTCATGGGTTTCCGGAATCAGTACATTTTCGATGGCACTGCGTTTCTGGGCGATTTCCAGCTCGGAGTAACCGTTCGCACGTTTAAAATCCAGGTGCAGCTCGTCCTGCATCCTCTGCTCCCAGGGATCGAAACAGATTTTCTCCGACAGAATCAGCGCACCACCGGGCAGAGTGGCCGAGGCAATTCTGCTCAGCAGTGCCAGGCGCTGCCCGGGTTCAATAAACTGCAGTACGAAATTCAGTGCTGTCACCGATGCATTGTTTAACGGATATTCGAGAATATCGGCACAGGCCAGCGCCACCGGCACACTGGCTTCATCAAGGGCGATATAGTGCTGTGCGCGTTCGATCATGGATGCCGAGTTATCAACACCAACAATATGACTGTGCATTCCGGATTCTCCCGCCGCCTGTACACCATGACGCATGGCCAGTGTCACCGCCCCCAGTGAACAGCCAAGGTCGTACAGATTGGAATGCGGCTGCACATAACGGCCGGCAATAATGCCGGACATCGCCACCGTCTCGGCGTAACCCGGCACCGAGCGCTTGATCATATCCGGAAAGACGCGGGCGACCGCACCGTCAAAGGTGAAGCCGGGTACGTCGTCGAGCGGGGTCTGGTAAATGTTGTCGGCTTGCTGTTCGTTGTCTGTCATGTCGTCTGCCAGAGGCCCGGAATCCCGGGAGGTGGTCATTATCCACGCGCATTCTAGCCAACCGGCGCCTGCCACGCCAGCGTCCAGGCCGGGACGGAGCCCCGCGCGGGTGCCTGGTCACTGGCGGGCGGATAAAGCTCAGGCGTTGATAATGGCCGCAGGAATAGCCTGCAGAGGAATATTTTTGTCGACCCCTCCCAGCTTAACGGCTTCTTTCGGCATGCCATACACCACACAGGTGGCTTCGTCCTGAGCCAGAGTTCTGGCACCGGCATCATGCATTTCTTTCATGCCGAGTGCGCCGTCATCCCCCATGCCAGTCATAATAATACCCAGTGCATTTTTACCTGCCGCCCGGGCGACGGAGCGGAACAGCACATCAACCGACGGCCGGTGACGACTGACCGGAGGCCCGTCGATGACGTCAACAAAGTACTGTGCGCCACTGCGTTTGAGCAGCATATGTCTGCCTCCCGGTGCAATCAGTACCCGGCCCGGAATCAGACGGTCGCCGTGCGCTGCTTCCCTGACCTCCACACTGCAGATGCTGTTCAGGCGCTCAGCAAAGGCGGCGGTAAATTTTTCCGGCATATGCTGTACAACAATAATGGCCGGGCAGACTCCGGGTAACGCCGATAACACAGTTTCCAGCGCCTGCGTCCCACCGGTAGAAGTACCCAGGGCAACGACACGGTCCGTGGTTTCTGCCATGGCATTGCCCGCGGCCGGCAACACCACATCCGCGGTCAGTTTTTTCGTTACCGGTTGTGGCGCCAGTATTTTCCGCAGTTTGGCTTTGCCCGCGGCTTTTACCGCTGCAATGATGCTTTCCGAGTCATCCTGTAAAAATTGCTTCAGCCCCACTTTGGGTTTGGTAATAATGCTGACGGCACCGGCAGACATAGCCTGCATGGTGGTTTCAGCCCCCTTGTCCGTCAGGCTGGAACAGATAACCACCGGGGTCGGATGCTCTTTCATGATTTTTCTGAGAAAAGTCACACCATCCATACGTGGCATTTCCACATCCAGGACAATCACGTCCGGCCATTGTTTATTCATTTTATCAATGGCAAAAATAGGATCAGAGGCCGCGCCCATCACATGAATATCCGGGTCTTTATTTAAGGCTGCGGTCAGTACCTGCCGGACGACGGCCGAGTCGTCTACGATAAGCACATTAATAGGATCAGCCACGAAATTCCTCCCTGTTTTGACGGTTGCCGGGCATGTTATTAACGGTCTGGCTGCTGACCCAGACGGCGCCGGTGGCGATTTCGAAACGAATGGCGCGGAACTGATTGCCGCCGGTGTGGCGTGATGTCAGCGGAATGCCATAATGTTTCATCAGATCCAGCGCCGCGATAATATTCTGTTCACCAACCTGTGTGACACGATCGCTTTCGGCGCAGAACATATTACCGCCGCCAAACACTTTGCCCTGATATTCATGAATATCATCCCCGGCGTCTCTGATCTGAGCCATCAGCCAACTGAAGGCACCGCTGGCGTAGCGTGGTGAATTGCTTCCCTGCAGAGAAGCCGTCGATGGCAGCAAAAAATGACACATTCCACCGCTACGCCGCCCGGGATGCCATAAAGTCACAGCCACACAGGAGCCGAGAATCGTCCTGATGGATGTATGATGGTCTCCCCAGCAGCATTCTCCGGGATTCAGAAATACACTCTTGTCCATCCCTGTACTGGCCATGGCTATCGTTTCTGATACACAGCAGGCTGTACCAGCCGGAGCGCATCGCTGATTCCGTTCATCGACTCCGAGTGGCTGATGATAAAATACCCGCCCGGGCGTAATTTCGGCAGCAGATGACTGACCACTTTCCGTTTGGTTGGCGCATCAAAATAAATCATCACATTACGCAGAAAAATGATGTCGTACTGATCGTCAGTGGCGCGGGTTTCCTGCAGGTTGTGCTGAAAAAAAGTCATGCCTTTTTTCAGTACCGGATCAACCTGTATTTTTCCCTGCTGACGACCAATGCCTTTCAGGCAATACTTGTGCAGATAATGGGTTGGCAGTTTACTTGCCCGGCTCATCGGGTAGATACCGGTGCGGGCGCTGTCCAGAACGCGGGAACTCAGATCAGATGAATGAATCTGCCAGCGTCCGTCACCAAGATGCTCCTGCGCCAGCATGGCAAGACTGTAGGACTCTTCGCCGCTGGAGCAGGCTGCGCTCCATATACGGAGTGTCTGACCACTCTTTACCTCAGGTAAGATCTTATCGCGCAGAAATTCAAAATGTTTGGGTTCACGAAAGAAGTAGGTTTCATTCGTGGTCAGAAGATCGACGGCAGTCTGAAGTTCGCCTTTATTATCGGGGGATGTAATCAATTGAAAATAATCGCCGAACGATGCTAACCGGTAATGCCGTACACGCTTCATCAGCCGTGAACTCACCAGGGGCTGTTTTGCATCGCTCATGGCAATGCCGGCGATGTTATAAATCATGTCCTGAAAATAGCGGAATTCTGTCTGACTCAGAACCGGCATAACGCCATCTGCAGTGGCTGCCGCAGTGTCTTCTGTAGTATCAAATGCAGTACCTGTAGCACTGCCCGTCCTGCCGGCGCCTTCCGCCGCTTTGCGGGAAGCATAATGACCGCCGCGTACAGCCTCTGGTGTTTTCATGCAAATACCCCGCTTGTCTTCGCCGGATCAGTCACTGCTTTCGTCACTGCCTTCGTTATTAGCCAGGGGGCTCACTGATTCCGTGTGGTCGGCGGCCAGTTGCGATATTTCATCAATCATCAGAATATGAGCGATATCGAGAATGATCACGAACTTATCATTGACCTTGCCCATGCCATTGATAAAGCGCGATTCAATCGCGGCCCCGAACGAGGGCGGTGGTTCGATATCCGGCTGGGGAATTTCAAGCACCTCATTAACAGCATCCACGAGGATGCCAATGTCCTGGGTCTCATCGTCTCCTGACTGAACCTCAATAATGACGATACAGGTACGCCGGGCGACTTCGGTCAGGCGGTTACTGAAACGGGCTTTGAGATCAATGACGGGAACCACAGCGCCACGCAGATTAATAACGCCGCGGATGAAGTCCGGCATTCTCGGTACTTCTGTCAACTGACCGTATTCAATGATTTCTTTAATCGCCAGAATACCAATGGCAAAGGTTTCACCGCCCAACATAAACGTCAGGTACTGCTGATGACTCAGTGTGACATCATTTTCTGTTACTGCTTCTTTCAATTCAGCCTGGGCCATATTGTTTCTCCCCTATAGGCTTAAAAGCGTACGAATTCTGCTTCGGCTGCGTTACTGGCAGCCAGCGCACGGGAAGGTTTTGGTTCCGCATCGGGTTTTATTTCGCTGACGTTTGCTTTGGATATCTTTGCCACAGCAGAGAAACCCTGGCCGCCTTCGGTAACAGAAAAGAAGCCCATAATATCCTGCAGCTGTGTCGCCTGGCCGCTCATTTCTTCCGCCGTAGCGGCCAGCTCTTCACTGCTGGAAGCGTTCTGCTGTGTAATCTGGCTGAGCTGCTCCATCGCGGTATTAATCTGAGTAACGCCGGCCGACTGCTCTTCAGAAGCAGCGGCAATTTCCTGTACCAGGTCGGATGTTTTACCAATGGATGGGACGATTTCATCCAGCAGGCGACCGGCTACTTCTGCCATATCCACGCTGCCGGTTGCCAGCTCTCCGATTTCCTGAGCGGCCACCTGACTGCGTTCGGCCAGTTTGCGGACTTCAGCCGCGACCACGGCAAACCCTTTACCATGCTCACCGGCGCGGGCTGCTTCAATGGCCGCGTTCAGGGCAAGCAGGTTAGTCTGATAGGCAATGTCGTCGATAATACTGATCTTGTCGGCAATGCTCTTCATGGCAGCGACGGTTTCTTTAACCGCATCGCCACCTTCACCCGCTTCTTTAGCGGCTTTGGTCGCCATACCATCCGTCACTTTGGCATTTTCAGCATTTTGTTTTATCGATGCCGCGGCCTGTTCGACGGTAGCGCTGGTTTCTTCAACACTGGCTGCCTGCTCACTACTGGCCTGACTCATACTCTGGGCTGTGGCACTGACCTGTTCTGAGGCACTGGAAAGGTTATTGGCAGCACCGCGCACATCGCCGATAATCTGCGACAGTTTACCCACCATATTTTTCATGGCAGTCAGCAGCTGGCCGGTTTCATCCGAACTGTTTACCTGAATATCGACACTCAGATTACCGGCGGCCAGCTGATTGGAGGTTTCCACTGCCTGATTCAGAGGTCCGGTGATGCTGCGGGTAATCCATACCGACATGCCAGCAGCAATAATCAAAGAGATGACAGCGATAATAATAATCATGGTCAGTCCCTGAGCTGCTGCGGTCGCCGCTTCTTTACCGGAAACAGACATACTGCTTTCCTGATAACTCACCATATCTTTCAGGATTCTCACGTATTTTTCCTGACTGACATTTAATTCCGAATCGATAAATACCCGAACCTGGTGTTCATCAGCCTGGCCGATCATTTTACGCACCTGGCGAAAATCCGACAGAAAAGCTTCCCGCGCCTGCACTATCTCAGCCAGTCTCTTTTTCCCGCCATCACTGGATATTGTCGAACTGAGAAGATCCACCAGTTCTGTGATTCGGGCGCTGACCGGGTTGATTTCCTCAAACACCTTTTCCGCTTCAGCATCGGTTTCTGCGGCCAGTCCATCACGGATAATAAGAACCGCCTGATAAACCAGACTGCTCATTTCACTGGACCAGAGACTGACCGGCGCGCGGTTAAAGGCAAGGTTATCAATGCGGTTGTTAAGATCAGTCAGCTTGATATAAGACGCGACTGAAATAAAGATCAGGCAAAGGACCATCAGTCCGAAGCCGACGCCAAGGCGCATACCGATTTTAAGATTTTTGAACATTTCCGATCTCCTGCTGGCCATAGCCATGGAATTCAATTTAATATTAAGTACCTGTCAGGCAGTCATTGCCTGCCGGTCAGTCTGATAAAGCAGTGTGCCTGCATCATTAATCAGACTGGGAATATCGAGAATAAGAACCACATCACCACTGCCAAGGATGGTAAATCCGCTGATGCCGCCGACACCATTAAACAGCTTACCCAGCGGCTTAATCACCGTCTGAAATTCACCCATCAGGCGGTCAACAACCAGCCCGACCTTGCTATCTCCGAAACGGACAACCACGACGCTTTCGCGCTCACTGCTATGGCCCGGATTCTGAGTTTCAAAATATTCTGATAAGCGGATGTAAGGCAGTACTTCACCGCGCAGATTCAGGCAGTGACTGTTGTCCGATTCTTTCCATGCGCCGTATTCCACGCATTCAACGACCATATCCAGTGGAATAACGTAAGCTGATTGGTTAACCCCCACCAGAAAACCATCAATAATGGCTAACGTCAGTGGCAGGCGGATTCTTGCCATGGTGCCCTGACCGTCCTGACTGTCCATTTCAACGGTGCCACGCAGCGATTCAATATTGCGCCGGACAACATCCATACCGACTCCGCGGCCGGATAAATTGCTGACCTGATCAGCGGTGGAAAATCCGGGTTCAAACACCAGATTAAAAATATCCTTGTCCGTCATTGCGGCGGCAGAATTTTCACTGATCAGACCTTTTTCAATCGCTTTGGAGAGAATTCTGTCCTTATGAATGCCGCCGCCATCATCCGATACTTCGATAACAATACTGCCGGCATCGTGGTACGCATTCAGCATCAGGCTTCCGTGTGCGGGTTTACCGGCGGCAAGGCGAACCTCTTCCGCTTCGATACCGTGATCCATTGAATTACGGACCAGGTGAGTGAGAGGATCGGCTATTTTTTCAACAACGGTTTTATCCAGTTCGGTATCACCGCCATTGATGGTAAGGCGGATATCTTTACCCAGTTCCTGACTGACATCACGTACCACACGCTGAAAGCGGTTGAAGGTTGAGCCAATCTGAACCATGCGCAGATTCAGGGCAGAGTCCCGTACTTCCTCTACCAGGCGCGACAGGGTTTCCGTTGATTCTATTAAGTCAGACTGGCCGGAACGCAGTGCCAGTATATTGGTACCGGCACCCGCGATAATAAGTTCGCCTACCAGGTTAATCAGATTATCCAGCTTGTCAGCATCCACCCGGATCAGACTGGCTTCCGGTGGACGCGCTTCCTTGACCGTCTTCTGTTTTCTGACCGCAGCATTCACAACTTCTGAATTCACGACGTTTTTTTCCACCAGCATTTCGCCAATCGGCTGCAGTGAATTGCCGCTGGATTGCTGTTGTTGCAGCGCACTTTCCAGTTCTCTGTGCGTCAGGGTGCCACAGCGTACAAGAATCTCACCGAGCTTCATGTCTTCTTCAGGCAAGGCTTTTATAAGGCGTATGTATTCTTCCTGCAGACAATCCGGCGCCAGTATGTGGATCTGGCTTTCCTCGCTGACAAACTCAAAGACGCCCTCAATGGCTTCTTTACTTTGTGTGCTGTGCAGGCTGATTTCAAAGCCGGTATAGCAGGTTTCCGGGTCCATATTACCGGCATCAGGAATGGCATCCAGCAGGGTCTCAATATGATGAATGGTTCCCAGAGTGGCGAGATAACGGATAAAGGAAACCGGGTCCATGCCATGACGTAAGACATCCGGGCCAAAACGCAGGGATATATGCCAGAGATCTTTTTCTGTCAGCGCTGGCTCAGCTACTGGTGGTTCATCAGCATCCACATCCGCGGAATGGCCATCTTCGGCTGCGGATGAATCTGCAGAGACCTGCTCTCCGGCCCCTGCCACAGGGGTGTCTAAGAATACTTTCAGATTCTCTTCTATGCCCAGACTTTTCCTTGCCAGGCTGTCACTGACATCGTCTTCGCCACGCGCCACCCAGTCCATCAGGTCCGTCAGGTGATCGCAGCTGCTCAGCAGCAGTGCAACCAGATCGGTGGATATCGCCACTTCCCGGGCACGTACACGGTCCAGTACACTTTCCACCACATGGGTAAAGGTTACCAGATAGTTAAGCCCGAACAGTCCGGCAGAACCTTTTATAGTGTGTGCTGCACGGAATATTGCATTAATAGTATCTTCATTATCTGGATCGCTTTCGATACTCAGCAGTGCATTTTCCATGTCTTCCAGAAGTTCATGGCCTTCAGCCATAAATGTCTGTAATGCATCATCCATATCCATCATTCACCTCCGCGGATATATCAGCAGGCAGCGGCTGGTTGTGTTTCAGGTATCAGAATTCCGGATAAGCCACAGAAATCGAGAAACTCCTGAACTACCTCACTGACCGATGAAAAGCGCACGCCGATATTTTTTTCCAGACTTTCTTTCAGAAATAAAGCGATGATCTGCAGGCCCGAGGTATCAATTTCGTACACGCCGTCCATATCGACACTGATGTGCTTATATTGCTGCAGGGGCGCGAGCATTTCTTCTTTACACTGCATAGCAGTGTAAATCGTCATATCGCCACGTAAGGCTATTTCACAACCATCGTCTGTTTCAGTGACCTTTACTTCCATAACCGTTACCTTATGGCATAATTAATTTTGCGACAGCCGACAACATCTGCTCAGGTTTGAAAGGCTTTACGACCCAGGCCCTTGCTCCGGCGGCCTGCCCTTCTTTCTTTTTCCCTTCCTGGCTTTCAGTGGTCAGCATAATGACCGGCGTGAACTTATAAGATGGGTTCTTCTTCAGCTCTTTTACGAATGTAATACCATCCATATTCGGCATATTAACGTCGCTGATAACCAGATGAACTTTCTGACCGTTGAGTTTACTCAGGGCATCTTTGCCATCACATGCTTCCGTGACATCGTAACCGGCACCTTTCAGCGCTATCGCCACCACCTGGCGCAGCGATGCCGAGTCATCAACAACCATGATATTTTTTGCCATTGAGCAACCTCCTAAAAAAATGTGATTTCATCATCCGGTTTATTACCGGCCGGATTATTCAGTTTCTGTTCTTCCATGGTGTAGCCTGACTCCATCTCTTTGATCCAGATATCCGGATCGGGAAATTCACGCTGGTCAGCGCCCGCCTCGATTGCGGCAATGATATCCCCAAGGTTTGTCTGGCTGTCCCGTACATGGGCGAGAATCTGACTGGTACGGTCCTGAAACTGCAGTGACACCAGCACTTCGGAGATCTCGCCACTGATCACACGGCTGTCTTCCTGCAGTGTGTTATATGCGTCATTCATATCTGCCGCGGCATGTTCAAACTTCTGCAGAAACTCCTGGATCAGGGTTTCCGAATGCCTGACCATGTCAGTATCTTCCTCGGAATAGCGCGACGAAGCGGTCAGCGTCTTATGCACGGCGGCATTCACAGCGTCTACTTTTTCACGCATTTCTTTGCCGGTTTCCCCTGAACGGGTCGACAAGGTACGGACTTCATCGGCCACCACGGCAAACCCCCGCCCGCTTTCGCCGGCCCGTGCAGCCTCGATGGCGGCATTAAGCGCCAGCAGGTTGGTCTGCTCAGCGATACTGCCAACCTCATCGGCCATGGATTTAAGCTCTTCGGTAAAATCACCCAGTGTTTTTATTTCACTGAGAAGGTTTTCTTTCATATCCAGAGACTGGCGGAATGAATCAATAATCGACTGCAGCCCCACACTGCTTTCATTCAATAACTGTAATATGTCCGTCTGGCTGCCGGCCTCCGGGTTGTTATTGGTGGTACGTGAGAGACTGTTGTGGATGTAATCCACCAGATAAGAAAAACGATCAGCCAGTTGACGGATAGCATCTTCGGTCTGATGACGTGCCATTTCGATATGCTCAGACCAGACCGGCAAAGCTCTCAGGCAAACACCCATCACTTTATGCTCCTGCCCGGGTTCAGCCACTGGCTGTGGATTGTCCCGTTCTTCTTCTGCCAGAGACTCTCTGCTGTCAGGGCGGGATGACATCCAGAGACCGGCAAACACCGCCAGCAGAACAGCCGCGACAACAATGTCGGTTATGCGGCTGTCAACAGCGATCAGCAAGACTGCACACATTGGCACCAGTGTGAGTACAATTTTATTTAACGTATTTTTTTCTGTGGAAAAATCCATCATGCTCGTCTTTACCCTGCATCATTCAGCGCTTTCTGTTCAGTGGCTGAACTGATTCTTTCAGCTGTTCAGCCTGTTTCTGAGTCTGTTCCTTAAATGGAACCCGCTGTCATATGGGTAAAGCATGGCAAAAGCCATGATTTACGCTTATCAGAAAATTATGATTTAACCGTCAGAAAAGCCGCATACCGGGTAGGATTTCCCCTACCCTGGCAGCGCAGCTGTTTCAGGCATGATCTGCCCGGAAAGAAGCCCGGCAGTGATCCACTGCTGTCCCACAGTTTGATAGTACTCCGCTTTCTATAAACAACTTTTAAATCCGTAGTGACTGATGCCTCCCAGGG
>DCCG01000001.1 GCA_002314145.1 Thalassolituus sp. UBA1087
TGCAGTTATTACTTGAAAGTGCGCATACAAGGCAATCAAAAATCGCCCACAAAAGGCGTGGGCTGGACTCGCTTGCGCTCGCCTTTTATTGCGGCGTTACGTGGATGGAGTTCCTGGTATCTGATGAAGAATTCATTTCTATTATTTATGGCTGTTTACGCACTGAATGTAAGTGCATCTGATATCAATGAAAGAAAGGAATATATTGAGAATATGGAAGGCATGGTTTCAATTGCGTCTGACGAGAGAAAGACGAGATCAGAAAGCATCTTGGGTCAACACAACGTACCTGTTAACAAGAATTTACCCCGAATTGAGGATGAAGAGGAAGTTTTAGTCCGTAGTAGGGAAGAGGTTGCGAAGAGGGCTATGGCTCTTCTTGTTGTTGCGGTAAAAGCAGAGGGCTTAGAACAGGAAATCGTAGAAAGATTGCTTGATGTTTACGGTCTAAGAAATGCCTTATCGCCAAATGAATCAGAGTTTATAAAGCAAGATTCACCTTCAGAGTATGAGAAAACCCAACTTATCTGGCGTTACGAGTCTGCATGGGTACTTCTGTGGGCATTGGGTTATGTCGAAGAACTATCTTATCCTAGCTCAATTTGTGATGTGCCTGCTGCGGTTTCGTTTCTACAGACGAGAACTGAGCAACAATTCCTCAATGATTCTCAGTTAAGGCCCATTTCCGAAATCCTCGACGAAGCTGATTTAATATACCGCTACCATTGGGCCGTCGTAGATGCTCGTATTAATGGCAAGCAGAGTCCATCGAATTTAGATTCGAGCGTTGTGCTAGAAAGACACTACGCCTTAAACTGGCTTATCGGTTATATGGATCAAGAGTGGGATGACGTTTCAACCGACACGTAACAAACCGCTGAAACCCGTTACAGCCACAAAAAGCGTGGCTTTCACTAGGACTCGCTTCGCTCGCCGTCTAGCGGGGCGTTAGTTTTTAAAAGGAGAGAACATGTTTTTTACTTTATTACTTGTAACATTTGGGTTGTCAGTTACAGTATCATTCGGTGTCGTCCAACTGTTTAAGAAACCTATAGATGAAATATTTCATCGTATTATAAAAGACCCAATTAGTGTGGCGTGGCAAAAATATATTACATTTGCTACCTACGTTGTTGGTATTTCCGGCGGAGTTAGAATCTATCAGCTGGAAAGGTATATTTCTGCAAGACACAAGGATACAGATATACTTGAACTTACTATCGAGCGGTGGACTATAGAGGTCTATAGAACAATCATAGAAACTCTTCAAAGTATTGCATGGATGTACTTGGTTATTTTTATATTTGCATTAATAGCATACGTAATTGTTCGCGGTTTTGAACTTAAAAACACTAACAAATCAATTCAGCCGACCGCTGGCGCGTCGTCTGATTGAGGCGTTATGCTGAAGTGTGAAGAATGAGCACGAAATACTACATATCGAGTATAAGTTATGATGAGGCGACTGAAACTCTAGAGATCGAGTGGACGATCGATGTGGTATGGTTGTTTTTTAATGTTCCCAAAGAGAGATACTCCAAACTCAACAAAGCTGAAGATAAAGAAGAGTATTATCGTGAAAATATCATGGATGTTTTCAAAGCGCGGCAAAAATGGAGAAGCTTAGAAGAATTATTATCAATTTCTGCTGATGTATTGCTGATTGATGATGTCCCCCTAGAAATTAACTCAACAAATTGTAGTAATGAATCAGCTATTCACTTGGCCGCATCTTGGGGAGATACCAGAGCAATTGAATTGTTGGCGTCGTTAGGTGCTGAAATAGATGCACCCGGTGATTGTGATTGTTCGCCACTCTACAACGCTGTTATGTTTAGCCACAGAGAGGCTGTAGCGCTACTACTTAAATTGGGCGCGTCACCCCATAGTAAAAACGATCTTGACTTCACCCCATATCAATTGGCGGTCAGAGATAACAATCAAGATCTAATTGATGAATTTAGAGATTATGTGCGATAAGGGCATAACAAATTGGTGCACGGGAACCAACTACGCTCCACAAACATGTGGTTCGCTACGCTCACTTTACCACATGTTCGTTCCACTACGTTGGTCCCGTGACCAAGGCGTTATGCCTTTTGACTATGAAATACAAAAACCTAAGGTCTATGTCACACAACTTCAGCCATTCCTTTGTGAGTTTAATGAATTACGTTGATGATGGTTACGTTGTCGACGATTTGATTATTATGGCGCGCGAATCTGAAGGTGAACTTATCTCAGTTCAATGGATTCCAAGAAAGAGTTACGAATCATCAAAATTTTCCAATAGGGTTCGTAAGTCTATCGCCATTAACCAAGACTGGCTGCCTAAACACTTGGCGAGTCATGGAGTGGATGAAAGCATCATCACTGAAATGCGTACTGATATATTTCGTACTCCTTCACATCAAATATGGGTTAAGGCCTATTTAAAAGATAATAGGGGCAAAGAGTATGAGGCTTATGTCAGCTACTAGGCATAACAAACGCAAGCATCCGACTCGCTACGCTCTCGGCTGTTGCGGGCGTTAAATATTATGAGATATTTTTTTGTACTTCTTTTGCTTCTCTCTGGGGTGTCTTTTGCCAAACGCCAAGTGCCTGATTCAGTTACCCCAGTGATATATGACG
This sequence comes from Thalassolituus sp. UBA1087, assembly GCA_002314145.1. Classification (GTDB taxonomy): domain Bacteria; phylum Pseudomonadota; class Gammaproteobacteria; order Pseudomonadales; family Oceanobacteraceae; genus Venatoribacter. Next base: position 2,635 of record DCCG01000001.1, read on the forward strand.
GGATTAAGTATGAAGTAGTACCTTGGTCATTTGAAAACGGAACTAAGCAGAATGGAGGCTTCGTGCGGGCTGTAGAGGTAAGCACTGGTAAAGTTATTTGGGCAAAGCAAATTTATAAAACGAAGTACGATAGAAATCCGGAGAAGGATATGCAGGATGTTTTTATTGTTGACTTAAAAATATCCCCTGAGGATGGTGTTCTCGTAATAGTCAATGAAGCCGGCATTGTTTACAGGGTCGGGTTATCTGATGGAAATATTAAAAAATAGTGTGGTAATATTTAACAAGCCGCACCATAATCGTGGCTTCGCCACTAGTACTCGCTTCGCTCGCCCATGTGCGGAGCGTTAGCATTACTGCGGAGTCAGCATGAAGTCTAAAAGCACTGAGGTAGAACAGATGAATGAAGACTATCATTTAAAGTTGGATGGAGTTTTTAAAAACGTTAATGAATGGCTGAAATTTGCTGAACAAAAAAACGCAGCATTGCTTTTACTGAATGGTGGTATGATTTGGGGAGTTACACGAGTATTGAGCGCCGTAGACCCCGTTCCAAAGATATCGTATTGGCTTAATATGACAGGTTATTCTCTTGTTGCTCTCTCTACCCTAATTTGTATTATTTCATTTCTACCAATTTTGCAACAGCGTTGGTTTAAACCTGAAAAAACCAGTCCGTCTGACAACTGCCTATATTTTGCTCACTCAGCAAAATATGATGCCAGGGGTTATCTTAAATTACTCGCAAAGAAACTGGGTTGCGAAGAAGAAAAAACTACTTTTACCGAGTTTGAGGTTGATTTAAGTAAACAGATAGTTACAAACTCAGGAATAGCATTTGATAAATATAAGCGGTTTAAGTTATCAGCTATCTTTACGCTATCGGCGGTTGTCTTGTTTTTGTTATCTTTTGGAATAATAAACTTCATGGAGTAAAGAATGATAAGCAAAGATCAATTGCCTGATAACATAAGAGAAATAATAAGAAAACAAGTAGATAAGTTTAATATACGCGTCTTCACTGAAGAAGTTAATGAAATACCTAATGTGGCGGATATTCCCGGCGAGGGCTCTGCAAAGTGGTTAAAAATAAAGGATGTTATATGTGTTTTTGTAGATATGAAGAACTCAACAAAACTGAGCGCTTCGCATCATGCCGGAACTACTGGTAGAGCATATACTCTTTTCACGGGTACAGCTGTTAGGTTATTTAAAGAGTTCGGGGCTTCTTATATAGATATTAAAGGTGATGGTGTTTTTGCTTTATTTAACTCGAATAAAGTACACGCAGCATTTGCGTCAGCCGTTACTTTCAAGACTTTTATAAAAGAAGAATTTATGGGAAAAGTAGCTAAAAAAACTAAAGTTGATACAGGTGTTCATGTTGGTATCCATCAAGCTACATTATTGGTTAGTAAAATAGGTCTTCGTAAGAGTGCTTCGAGAGGGGATATGCATAATGAAGTGTGGGCGGGTAAAACGGTTAATATGGCTTCTAAGCTGGCCAGCTTGTCCGATAGCAATGAAATCCATGTTTCCGATAAATATCACTCAAAATTAAAATCAAAGAAAGCATTGTACTCATGCGAATGTGGCGATCCTGTGTATTTATGGGAAGAAGTGGATATTACCAATGATGATAAATTCTCTTTTGACAAGGCAATGGTTTTAAAAAGCTTTTGGTGTAAAAAGCATGGCGCAGCTTACTTGACAGAAATTCTAGATGCTGATTAAGTTTTAAATGTAATGCTAACAAGTCACTGCACTCGGAAATTTTACTCGCTGCGCTCCTAAAATTCCGGTGAGTGAGGCGTTATGCATCCGGCCCTTCCAATAACCCCTTCTTACTCAAAGAAAATACGTCGGGTAAGTCACCTGGCCAATGGTAATATCCCGCCGGTCTTTGGCCTGCTGAAGATCGCCCGGCAGGTTTAAAAAGGCCTGTTCGGTAAGCAGGATTTCCCACGGTCTGGCGGTGTCTTCGCCGAGTTTGCTGGCTTCGTTTACCGGGTCACCAAAAATTTCTTTGTCATTAAAATTAAGCAGTTGTCCATAGGCTATGCCGGTTGCGATTCTGATATCGTGGCAATCGGTCAGCTCTTTATTCAGTGTTTCCAGGTCTTTAAAAATATCGCGGGTGGCCTGCAGGGCACTGGCGGTATCCGGAAACAGGACAAAGGCATCGTCGGCAACGTACTTAATTAATGTGCCGCGGTAACGGGCAATACAGTCTTCGACGATCTGTTGCATGTGCATAATCAGTGACAGGTAATACACGATGCCATGCTGTCGGGTAATGGCAGAAAAGCCGCTCATATCGGTAATCAATACCGCGCCTGTGGTGCCGAACGCTTCCCATACTGCCTGCTCGGAGGTCTGTCTGTGTTGCGCCGGATGACGTGTGTACCCGGCGATTAAGCGGGCGAGGCTGGCGTGGTCATTCACTCTCATAGGTGGGGTCCTTAACGGGGAGAGGGGATTTTACCTCAGGCGTTGATCGCATGGGTAACCACTGCCGGTTCGGTTCTGTTAATGATTTTTATGTCAATAAAAATACCTGAGTTGCAAGAGGGCACAGAGCCACAGGTGTAATGATTTGTAACGAGGTGTCCTAATTTGACTCAAAAAGCGTATATTTATACCTGATTAAAATAGTCAGGTATAAATAAATGGAAGGTAGCTACGACCTCTCACAGGTCGCTCTCTCGTATCTGGTGGCCATCCTGGCCTCGTACTGTGCTCTGTATTTCGCCACACAGCTGTCTGTAGTCTCCGGTAAGCGCCGTTATCTCTGGCTGTCAATCGGTGCCATGTCGATGGGGCTGGGCATCTGGAGTATGCACTTTATCGGTATGGGCGCCTACAAAATGGCCATGCCGATGACCTATGATCTGGGCATGACACTGGTGTCCAGCGTGGCGGCGGTTCTGTCGTCCGGGCTGGCTTTATATCTGATCAGCCGCACCAATATGAGCGGAAGAATGCTGGCAACCGGCAGTCTGGTGATGGGAGCGGGCATTGCTCTGATGCATTATCTGGGCATGGCGGCGATGAAAATGACGCCGGCCGTAAGCTACGAACCCGTGTGGTTTTCGATCTCCATTGTGATTGCGGTGGGCGCATCGGCGGCGGCCATGGCGATTTGCCGTTATACACAAAATCTGGTGGGTACCCAGGCTGCGGTGTACCAGGGAATTGCTGCGCTGGTGATGGGCGCGGCTATCTGCGGTATGCATTATTCCGGTATGGAAGCGGTGGTCTTTCCGCCAGGCTCGATGCCGGACCCGGCTAACCAGCTGACCGGCGCAACCCTGGGTGTCCCTGTGGTGGTTGCTGCGGTGGTATTTGTGTTGATCGCCCTGGTGACTGTGTATACCGATATTAAAGTACGTTTAGGCGAGCAGGAGCGCTCTGTGCGTGAAGAACAGCGGGCCGCTTCCTGGGCAGACAATAAAGCATTTTCTGATGAGGTGACCGGTTTGCCAAACCGTGCCGGTCTGGAGCAGCATCTGGCAAAACGCCTGGCTGATCAGGCGTCCGACAGTGCGCCGTTTGCGGTATTAATGCTGGAAATGGCTAACCTGCGGGAGCTGGACCAGAGTATTCATCAGCGTGATATTAACCAGCAGATCGGTGCGCTGGCCCGGGCGCTGTCGGCGCAGTTGTCGACTAACAGTTATCTTGCGCGTTATTCCAATAACCGTTTTTGTGTAATCACCGATCAGGTGCCGGAGGGCGATGTACAGGCACTGGTGAACGACATTTTTCAGACGGCTGATATAACCCGCCTGGCCGATGCCGATATCCGTTGGCAGGTGGGCTGTGCCCGTTTCCCTGACGATGCCGCATCAAACCGTGAATTACTGCGCCAGGCATTGAAAACAGTCAGCCTGAAGACGGAAGGCGGGGATGATGTCCAGGGCCATATGGTGACCAGTTAAACGGCACAAATAATAAGATGGACGTAAAAAAGCCGGTATGGAAGCCGGCTTTTTTATTCTGTTAACACACTGACGTCTCGCCTAAGTGCGTTGTACAGAGATTAGTTGTACAGAGATTAACGGAAAGCAGGAATCACCTTGTTGCCGTAGTGAGCGATGATTTCTTCTTCGTCGCCACTGTCCAGATAAATATTAAACTGGGTGGCACCGGCTTCCTTCAGTTTTTTCACTTTTGCAATATGGGCATCGTCATCGCCCAGTACGCAGAAACTTTCAACGATATCATCGGTAATAAAGTCCAGATACGGGTTATCACTCTGGCCGTGTTTAGAGTAATCATAGCCACGGCGTTTTTCGATATAGTCGGTTAAGCTTTTAGGTACCAGACCGGAATCCGAACCATATTTTTCCACGATATCGGCAACATGGTTACCCACCATGGCCGGGAACCATTTGGTTTTTTCGATCATGTATTCCTTGCTGCCAAAGTAGGCCGGGGCGGCTGCAACCACTTTAAAGTCCGACATATCGCGGCCTGCTTCTTTACCGGCTGCCAGCGCCTGATCAGTAAACCATTTGACCAGATCCGGATCACCGATCTGAAGAATCAGGCCGTCACCGTGTTTACCGGCAGTGGCCAGTGCTTTAGGGCCATAAGCGGCAATGTGAACGGGTAATTCGTAACCGGTTGCCCAGGGGAATTTAACCGGCACGGCACAGCCATCGTACATGACTTCTTCACCACGGATCATGGCTTTTACTTTCTGGGAGAATTCAGTCAGGCGTGCCAGTGTGGCCGGTTTTTTGCCCATCACCCGGTTAGCCGAGTCACCACGGCCCAGGCCAATTTCAAAACGGCCTTCACTCTGCAGTGCCAGGCTACCAAACGTACTGGCGGCGTGAGACCAGTCACGTACATCCGGGCTGGTAACACAGGGCGCAAATTTCATTTTGGTGGTGTGTTCCATACACATAGCCATGGCGACCATGGATTCACGCCACAGGATATGGGAATCGTAGAACCAGCATTGGGTAAAACCGGCTTCTTCTGCCTGACGCACCAGGTTACGGGCGCGGTTCGGGCTGACAAAGCCTTTAAAAGTAATACCAAATTCCATAAGTCTCTCCTGTTGTTTAAAGCAATGTTGTGTTTATGTCTGTTTTAAATCGGGATTAATTGGCTTGCGTTGGTTCGTTGTTATCTGCGTAAACTCTGATCAGTGTTCCGGTGGCTGAATACAGATACCGGCATGTGAAAAGGGCACAGCCTTGGAAATATTCAGACGGATCAGAATCGGTGTAATGGCTTCAATGCAGCGGGCACTGTCTGCCAGGCCGGCGTTGTAAGAGGTTACATCCAGCAGTTTCAGCGCTTCGATAACTTCATTTTTAGCCTCCAGGCTGTTGCCGCACACCAGAATGTCGCAATTAATTTTCTGATCGAGTTTATTCAGCGTTACGGCGGAGACATTGTGCAGCGCGCCTACTACAGCAATATCATCCCCCAGTAGTGCCTGAGCCGCTTCTGTCGCGGAACCTTCCGGCGGCATGGCCACGGCCTTAGGATTGCCCTCAGCCAGTGGCACCACAATATCAACCAGAATTTTATCGCCCAGAACCGGCTTCAGGCTTTCCAGTGTCAGGTTGTGGGCACTGAAAGGCACCGCCAGAATTACCAGGCGGGTGGCTTTTTCTGTGGCTTCTGTATTACCGCAGCCGCTGATGGCGGCCGAGTCTGCTGGCAGCAGCTGATTCAGTTCTTCAGCACTTTGCGCTGCTTTGGCACCGTCGCGGGAGCCGATCACGACCGGCATACCGGCTTTGGCAAATCTGAGGGCGAGGCCTTTCCCCTGAGGTCCTGTGCCTCCAATAATGGCAATCGTCATTTAAATAAATCCTCTTTTTCTGGTCTGAGTATGTGTGAGGCTTGTGTTGTGCTGTCTGGTGTCCACTCCAGACCGCGGAAAATAATTAACGGGCATTTACCGTCTTTCGCCATTAACAGGCCGGAGGCGGCGGCGAGCTCGTCGGCAAAGGCCGGGGCGGTGACTTTTAATTCACGTCCCCAGGCATCCTTATCGCCGTATTGGGTAACCACCGCGGGCACATTGGCGAGGCCAACGGCGACGTTAACCTGGCCCAGTCGCCACGGGCGCCCGAAGGTATCGCTGATGACGATGCCAAGGGAGCATCCGAAGTGCTGTTCAAGGGCGGTACACAGGCGTCGTGCACTGGCATCCGGATCTTTGGGCAGGGTGATCATTTCACCATTGTCGGCATTGGATTCATCGACGGCAGCATTGGCACAGATAAAGCCCAGCTTGTGTTGCGCAATTAAAATGCCTTCGTCCTGTCCCGGGCGTTTAATGGCACGGATAACACGGGATGACTGGCTTAAAATTAATTCCACTTTACGCGGGTCTTTATTCACTTCTTCAGCCAGTGCCCGGGCTTCATCTGACGGGGTAATATCTTCTGCCCGGTAAACATCACCTTCGCATTTGGAAACGGCTTTGTGAGCCAGCACCAGAATGTCACCGTCCTGCAGTGTGAGTTTTTGTTCCGCCAGCGTGGTGGCGATATGCTGAGCCAGGTCATCGCCGGGTCTGAAGTCAGGCAGGCCTTTTGGGGCCAGCATCTGCATTGCATCAGGCATATTGCAGGGCTCCTTCCGGCTCTTTGTTGGCAAAAGCCATGTCCGCGAACAGGCTGGTATTCAGGTCGTCCGGAACATCAATATCGGCCGCTAATTTTTTCAGATCCACTACTTCACAGTGGATGTTGCTTAACTGACTCAGCTGCGTATGGCGGTGTGCCGAGTTGTGACCAAAACAAAAAGGAATCGCGTTGGCCGGGGCACATAACAGGGCATTGGTTCCGCCATCTTTGGCGCGCGCAATGGCAACACCATGCCCGTGGCTGACACGGCCCAGCATGTTTCTGATTTCATCAGCGTCGAGTTCGGCAATATCGGCAGGTATGACCAGCTGACGGCGGAAGCCCTGTAATACAGTCCATTGGGCTGCGCGTTCCAGCGCACGGTTCAGGCCCCGGGATTTCTGTTCCAGTAACACCTGGTGGCCGTGTTCATTCGCCATCTGTGCAATCTGCGCAGAGGGGGTGACAACCAGCAGCGTCAGCGCCGGAAATTCCCGTTTAAAAAATGCCAGCGTGTTGCGATACAGGTGGATGGCCAGATCACTGCGCTGGTGATTGCTCAGCAGGGGACGCAGCCGTTGTTTTGACTGCAGCGGATTTTTCATCGGTACTACAACGCAGGTGTCAGCAACGCAGGTATCAGCAACACAGGTGTCAGCCAGCAGGTGCGCGGTTTGGCTGTTCATAGGCAGGCCTCTTTTTCATTGGTTTGACGGGCCGCCTGCTGTTGTTTGCAGGTGCTGACCTGCTGGCCAAAATGCACGCATTGCTGCATCAGGGCGGTTTTTTCACTGTCTGTTTTCATCAGGGTGTCTGTCACCAGAACATCCAGTCCGCGGTCCTGAAGAACCGGTTCCCAGCTGGCATCCCGGGTGTCGACGATCATGGCATCCAGACAGTCCTGATAGAGTTCGGCAACGCTGGCCGGTGAACTGTTAAGGCCGATGACCTGCATCATGTCATCGGCCGGACCTTTCACTGTTTTTCCGGCAATAAAAGGCGAAATCGCAATCCGTGTTGCACGGGTTTCTTCCAGTGCGTGGCGTATATCAGTCACCGCCAGAATAGCGCCGATGCTGACCACCGGATTGCTTGGCGCAATAATAATCAGGTCACTGTTGTGAATGGCTTCCAGTGCTTCCGGGGTGGCTGCCGCCTGTTCAGAACCTTCGATGGCAATGGCTGTGATTTCGGCATTGCATTGTTCACGGACAAAATATTCCTGAAAACTCAGGCTGCCTGCGGCGGTCAGCACCCGTGTCTGCATCACATCGTCAGTGGGCAGCAGCAGTGGAATATCGACGCCGTTTTTCCAGGCGATATCCTGTGCAATCGCAGACGGACGTATGCCTTTACGGCGCTGTTCGGTACGGTAAATATGAGTGGCAAAATCCTGATCACCAAGAAACATCCAGGTGTCACTGCCCAGCTGTTGTAAACCGTCCAGAACCTGATGGGTTTCATTTTCCAGTCCCCAGCCCTGTTGCTGATTAATGCGGCCGGCAAGGGTGTAAGTGAGGGTGTCGATATCCGGTGATACCCACAGTCCATGGAATTCTTCGTCATCGGCGACATTACCAATCACCGACAGGTTGGCTTTGTGTTCACTGAGGTAAAGCCCCAGCGCGGCTTTAGCGCCGCCCACGCCACCGGCTAATAATGTAATTCTTGGTGTCCGCGTCATATCAGCCTCCGGCAGCAATCAGTAAGGCAGGGTCAGCCAGTTCCGGCTGCGCAGTAGCAGCGGGACCGAAATCCTTTACGGTTTTGTACAGAGTGCTGCGCTGCAGTGCATGCAGCCCGGCGCGGTGAATGTTATTCACCATATCCTGCGGCATGACTTCCTGACCGTGCTGGCCACCGGCGGCGGTTGAAATACTTTCGTTCATCAGCGTGCCGCCGAGATCATTGGCACCGGCACGCAACATCTGAGCGGCGGTTTCGGGCCCCATTTTTACCCAGGATGCCTGGATATTATCGATGTGACCCTGCAGCATAAGACGGGCAATGGCGTGCATTTTAAAATGTTCTGCACGGGTCGGACCGGTACGTACGCCATCCGGGTTTTCTTTGTACAGAGGTGTTTCGTAATGAATAAAGCCCAGCGGTACAAACTCGGTAAAGCCACCGGTGTCTTTCTGAATACTGCGCAGCAGGTCGAGATGATAAGCCCAGTCGGCCGGACCATCTACGTGGCCATACATGATGGTGGCAGTGGTCGGAACACCAACACTGTGAGCGGCTTTAATAATGCGTACCCATTCGTCGGTTTTCAGCTTATCTTTGGTGAGAATTTTACGTACTTCCGGCGCCAGAATTTCTGCGGCTGTCCCCGGCATGGAGCCAAGACCATGGGCTTTCAGATCACGCAGAAAGTCTTCCGGAGACATGCGGGCTTTGCGTGAGCCATACCAGATTTCAAACGGTGAAAAAGCGTGAATGTGCATGTCAGGCACGCGGGTTTTAATCGCAATTAACACATTGCGGTAAAAGTCTTTATCAATATCCGGGTGCAGGCCACCCTGAACGCAGACTTCGGTCGCGCCACGTTCCCAGGCTTCCTGGGCGCGGTCGGCAATTTCATCAAAGGAAATAAATTCAGCGCTGGCATCGTCTTTGGCCACTGAGAAGTTGCAGAAACTGCAGCCCATATAACAGACATTGGTGAAGTTGATATTGCGGGTAACAATAAATGAGGCTTCATCGCCGCAACGTTGCTGACGTACCGCATCGGCGGTTTTTAATACAGCGCTGTAATCTGCACCTTCTGTTTCAAACAGCACAATGGCTTCTGGCTGAGTTAATTCTTCGCCAGCCAGTGCTTTTTCCAATATCGTACGAACATCCGGAGAGGCTTTGGCAAGAACAGCCTTCAGGTCTGTCTGTTCAGAATAGTGACCATTCATTCTGGTAAATGCATTCATTTAACTTCTCCGTTCGTCAGATGGATTGCAGTGGCTGGTGACCGCTGAGCGCGGCGCGGGAACCAATAAGCTGGCTGAGATTACCGGCCAGATAGCGTTCGGGTTTTTTCAGGTACTGTGGATACACAGTAAGGCGTTCGTTTAATTCATAACCCAGCCCCTGACAGGCAGCCTGCAGACTGCTGATCTGTGGCCAGGCCCGTTCCGGGTTAATAAAGTCTTTGGTTACCGGCGATATACCGCCCCAGTCGTTAATGCCGGCGGAAATATAACTGCCGTAATGTTCTTCAAGATTGGGCGGAGCCTGCAGGCTGATTGACGGGTGCAGAATAAGACGGGCGATGGCCAGTGTACGGCGCATGTCATCCAGATCCGGCTCCTGACAGCCCGCCATGGGCGTGCCGGCTTTGGCGCGGAAATTCTGTACGATCACTTCCTGAATATGGCCGTATTGCATGTGCAGGTCGTTAATGGCGAACAGACTGTCGATGCGTTCTTCCCAGCTTTCGCCAATACCGATCAGAATGCCGGTGGTAAAAGGAATATCCAGTTCACCGGCTGCTTCCAGTGTTTTCAGACGGACTTTGGGCACCTTGTCAGGGCAGGCGTGGTGCGCGCCGCCTTTTTTCAGCAGACGGTAACTGGTGGATTCCAGCATCATGCCCATACTGGCAGCGACGGGTTTGAGCCAGCTTAATTCGGCTTTGGTCAGGGTGCCCGGGTTTACATGTGGCAGAAGAGAGGAGTTTTCTAACACCTGTTCAGCCATATCGTGCAGATAGTGCAGGGTGCTGCGATAACCCAGCTGAGCCAGTTTTTCCTGCGCGTAGGTATATTTCTGTTCTGGTTTTTCACCCAGGCTGAACAGAGCCTCACGGCAGTTAAGGGCTTCACCCTGGCGTACGGTGGCTAACACCTGGTCAGGAGTCATCAGGTTAGCCTGTCCGGAATCCGGGGTTTTGTAAAAGGTGCAGTAACCACAGACATCCCGGCACATATTGGTGAGCGGGATAAAGACCTTCGGTGAATACGTCAGTGTATGACCGAACTGATAGTCACGGATATAAGCTGCCTGGTTGCAGAGTGCATGCAGGTCAGGGCCGGTGGCCGCTTGCAGGGCAAGTGCTTCTTGTTTTGTGATCATCCGTGGTTTCCTTTGGTTTGTCTTAAACAAACCGGACTGAACCGGTTACTGAGTTTCTTTTACCATTTGGTAAAACTACAAATATCATTGTTTTTACCGGATGGTAAACAGCAGGCGGCGCGGATTTTTTGGTGCACGCGGGGTGCAGAAATGTGCATAAAAAGCACAGGATGACGGCCTGTTCAGGATAAAAAACACGGCCTTAAGCGGCATGGTTGCGGGCGTTGGTGTGAAAGAAGTGTTGTTGGTGCACTCTTGTGTGCGGGCAGAATAAGAGGGATGAAGCGGGTTATAAAATGGAAAAGTGCAGAATATCGGCTGATTTCTGCACTTTTACTGGGCAGGATTATTTTTCAGGATTGGCAACAATGCCATGCGATACCATATCGGTCAGAAAATCCGCGGCTTTATCGAAATCTTTACGGGTCAGTTTCTTTTTGCCCAGCATCAGGCTGATCTGGGAGGCAAAATCGGCATAGGTCTGGGTGGCTGCCCAGATGGTAAAGAAGAAGTGCTCAGGTTCAATGGCTTTGATCTCACCGGCTTTGGCCCATTTTTTCATCAGCGCCACGTCTTTACGGAATTGTGGCTGTAAATGACTGAGCAAATAGTCTTTCAGTATGGGCGCGCCGTTCATAATCTCATGGGCAAACACTTTGGAGCCGTCCGGATTTTCGTAGGACAGCTCCAGCTTTCCACGGATGTAGTGGCGGATGATGTCAGTGGCGGAGGCGTCTTCGTCATCGCTGAACGCCATTTTTTCCAGCCACATATCCAGCGTCTTCTGTAATACCCGGCGGTAAAGGTTTTCTTTATTGGGGTAGTAGTAGATGAGGTTTTGCTTGGAAATACCGACGGCCTCCGCAATGGCCTCCATCGGCGTACCGTTAAAACCGGTACGGGCGAATGCGTGTTCTGCGGCGGCGATGATACGGGCTTCCAGTTGTGCCCGCTGAGCATTGGGTTTGCGCTGATTTTTTTCTGGTTGTTTGTAGATCACTGTCGTGTCCGTTGTTTTTTTACAATACTAATTTACCACAGAGGCGATTGTGCCACTATCCGCGCTCAGTCATTCTGTGGGTGGCGGGCGCTCAGCGCCTCAAGGAAATGTTCCACCAGCCGGGTCGGGCGGGGGGATTTCCGGTACAGCGCGGCAAACTGACAGAAGTATTCATACTCCGGACTGGGAATGCGTTTCATATCGCCGCTGTGCACAAAACTGCGGGCGTAATGCTCGGGCAAAAAGCCGATAAAGCCACCGCTTTTGATCAGGGTCGCAATGCCTTCCTGATCGTTGGCGTTGGCAACTTTGTTGAGCCCCAGTTGATGTGTGACGTCCATATTAGGGCTGTGAAAGTCGAGCCCGGCGTAACGCTGGCGTGAGATGGTCTCCTGAGTGATGCTTTCGGTCTGCGAGAACAGCGGGTGGCTGCGGCCACAGTAGAGGTACATCTGTTCGCCAAACAGGGGAATATATTCCAGCGAGGTGGAGGAGCGGTGCGTGGGGATAATCCCCACCTGGTAACGGCCATCCAGTACGCCTTTTTCAATCTTGTTGACCGGCACAATATGAACGTTAATGAAGACATCCGGCGCGACCGTCAGGTAATCGGACAGCGCCTGATAAATGTTGCAGGCCTGGTTGGTGACCGTTTTATCGAAGATGGCAATGGAAATGCTGCCCTGCAGTGACTGGTGCACATCGTTGACCTGGTTACGGAAATCTTCAATGGAGCTCAGCAGTCGCTGGGCCGCTTCATAGATTTTGCTGCCTTCCTGAGTCAGGGCAAAGCCGCCACGGCCACGGTGGCAGAGGGTAAGGCCCAGACGGATTTCCAGGTCTTTCAGGTGGCGGCTGATGGTGGAGCGGCCGATGTTCAGCTCCAGTTCGGCGGCGCTCAGGCCGCCACAGCGCGCCACTGCCATAAAGATGCGCAGCAGGCGGATATCGGCATCGGACAGGTTTCCGAGCAGGGCTTTCATATCAGGCTCATTCTATAAAGTTTCATGATTATGAAAGTTTAATTCGATATGTTGCGATTTATCAAACATAAAATCCCCCCTAGAGTGCATTCATCCAAACCAAAGTAAACGAGTGCATCATGAACGATTCATTGTCTGCCGGCGTCACCCAGAGCCAATTAGATGCTCACTGGATGCCATACACCTCTAACCGTGAGTTCAAACAGAACCCGCGCATGATCACAGGCGCAGACGGTGCTTATCTGATCGACGATAAGGGCCGTAAGATTCTCGACGGTCTGTCCGGTCTGTGGACCTGTGGCGCTGGCCACAACCGTCCGGAAATTGCCGAAGCCGTGGCTAAGCAGCTGAAAACTCTGGATTATGCCCCGGCCTTCCAGTACGGCCACCCGCTGGTATTTGAACTGGCTGAGCGTATTGCCAATATGGCACCGGCGGATCTGAATAAGGTTTTCTTTGCGAATTCAGGCTCTGAAGCCGCGGACACGGCAACCAAGATTGCCCGTGGCTACTGGCGTCAGAAGGGTATGGCAACCAAAACCCGTATTATCGGCCGCGCCAAGGGGTATCACGGTGCCAGCTGGGGCGGTATCAGCTTTGGCGGCATTGGTGGCAACCGTAAAATCTGGGGGCAGGCGATGGAATCCGATCACCTGAGCCACACACTGCTGCCGGAAAACAAATTTGTGAAAGGTCTGCCGGAGCATGGCGCCTACCTGGCCGATGAACTGGAAGACCTGGTGGCACTGCATGATGCATCCAATATTGCGGCGGTGATTGTTGAGCCTTTCTCCGGGTCTGCCGGTGTGATCGTACCGCCACAGGGTTACCTGAAGCGTCTGCGCGAGATCTGCAACAAGCACAATATTCTGCTGATTTTTGATGAAGTCATCACCGGCTTTGGCCGTGCCGGAGCCACCTTTGGCGCTGAAGCCTTTGATGTGGTACCGGATATGATCAACTTCGCCAAGCAGATCACCAACGGTGCGATTCCGATGGGGGGTGTGATTGCCAAAGATGAAATTTACGATACCTATATGAATGCCGGTGGCGCAGAGCACGCGGTTGAACTGCCACACGGCTACACCTATTCCGGTCACCCGGTGGCCTGTGCCGCGGCTATGGCAACCCTGGATCTGCTGGAAAAAGACAAGCTGATTCCGCGGGTAGCGGAAATGGCACCTTACTTTGAAGAAGCCGTGCACAGCCTGAAAGGTCTGAAGTACATCAGCGATATCCGCAACTGCGGTTTTGCTGCCGGCTTCAGCATCGAAAGCGCCGGAGACCCGAGCCTGCGCCCTTACCAGATTGCCATGAAATGTCTGGAAAAAGGCGTGTACGTACGCTACGGCGGCGATACCATTCAATTAGGTATTCCGTTTATTTTCGAAAAAGAACAGATTGATACGCTGGTGAATGTATTGGGTGAAGCCATTACTGCACTGGATTAATTCGCAGCGTCAGTTATTAATAATTTTTTGCACAGAAACGATTTTTTGGAGGATTTCCTGTGAGCACAGTCGGACATTTTATCGGTGGTGAAGATGTCATCGCCGGTAGCCGTACTCAGGCTATTTTTAACCCATCAACCGGTGAACAGTGCGGCGACGTTGAACTCGCTCCGGTGGCGACCGTTGAGCAGGCCATTGCGAACGGCAAAGCGGCTTATCCGGCCTGGCGTGACACGCCACCGGCAAAACGTGCACAGATTATGTTCCGTTTTAAAATGCTGCTGGAAGAAAAAGCCGATGAAATCTGTCAGCTGATCAGCCGTGAACACGGTAAAGTTCTGCACGATGCCCGCGGTGAACTGCAGCGTGGTATTGAAAACGTTGAATATGCCTGCGGTATTCCTGAACTGCTGAAAGGCGAGCACAGCAAAAACGCTGGTCCGGCGATCGACAGCTGGAGCGAATTCCAGCCGCTGGGTGTGGTGGCCGGTATTACACCGTTCAACTTCCCGGCCATGGTTCCCCTGTGGATGTGGCCCTCAGCGGTTATGTGCGGTAACGCATTCGTACTGAAACCATCCGAGCGTGATCCATCCAGCGTGCTCTACATTGCCAAGCTGGCTATGGAAGCAGGTCTGCCGGCGGGCATTCTGAACGTGGTGAACGGTGACAAAGAAGCGGTGGACACACTGCTGACTTCACCGGATGTTCAGGCCGTCAGTTTTGTTGGCTCGACACCGATTGCTGAATACATTTACACCACAGCCAATGCCCACGGTAAGCGTTGTCAGGCATTAGGTGGTGCTAAAAACCACGCCATCGTGATGCCGGATGCGGATCTGGATAATGCCGTTAACGCGCTGATGGGTGCGGCTTACGGCTCCTGCGGTGAGCGTTGCATGGCGATTTCTGTGGCGGTTGCCGTCGGTGATGAAGTAGCGGATGAACTGTCCAAGCGACTGCAGGAACAGCTGAAAACACTGAAAGTGGGTTCCGGTCTGGATAACAGCAATGAGATGGGTCCACTGATCACAGCTGCGGCACGCGATAAAGTGGTCAGCTACATCAACGGCGGTGTCGAGCAGGGCGCTGAGCTGGTAGTTGATGGCCGTGATCTGGTGGTGCCTGGTCATGAAAATGGTTTCTTTGTGGGCGGCACGCTGTTCGATAAAGTGACTCCTGAAATGACCATTTATCAGGAAGAAATCTTTGGCCCTGTGCTGGTGATTGTGCGGGTGAAAACCATGCAGGAAGGTATCGACCTGATTAATGCGCACGAATACGGTAACGGCACCTGTCTGTTTACCCGTGATGGTGAAGCTGCGCGGTATTTCACCGATAACGTACTGGTGGGCATGGTGGGTGTTAACGTACCGCTGCCTGTGCCGGTTTCTTACCACAGCTTTGGCGGCTGGAAGCGTTCACTGTTTGGTGATCTGCACGCTTATGGTCCGGATTCCATCCGCTTCTACACCAAGCGTAAAACCATCACCCAGCGCTGGCCTGCCAGTGGTGTGCGTGAAGGGGTTACCTATACATTCCCGAGTTAATAACTCTGGATTGAAAATAAAAAAGGCCGGTGATTCACCGGCCTGCTGTCCCACAAATTTTTATTTAAACTTTTGTGGGAACTTCAAAGCCCCTCGTCCTCATAGAGGGGCCTTGTCCCTCTCGCCGGACCGGCTCAACT